>DASYJX010000043.1:0-222727 GCA_035996065.1 Steroidobacteraceae bacterium
TCCACCGCACTGCTCGACCCCGCTACCAGCTATAGCTACTTCTGCTCCGCCCCAGGACACTTCAACATCATGAAGGGACGCCTCGTCCTGAATACCTCAAGCTCCCCAGCCGTCGCCAAAAACGTGCCGAAATAGCCTCGAGGCAGCGTCGAGACAGCTCGAGGCATTGGGCCAAGCGAGCCACGCGCGTCAGATGCTTAAGTGAAATCGAAAACGCATCGCAATTTGAACTTGCGACTCCAACAGCGTCGCAGGCACGCCAAATGATGCGCGGGGAGGAAATCGGCTCCAGACTCGAATCCATTCGGCTGCCAACTGCCAATGCTCGCCGAGATCGCGAGTCCATGCGGCGGTCCAAGCGTGTCCCGATTCATTGCTCGGCAGTCCATAGAAGCCGCTTAACTGATGTGTTCCAAAATCATCGAAGCGCGCGGTCAGCCGGTCCGGACCTCGTTCATAACTCGCGAGCCCAAACGCGACGTGGTAAGTCATCCGGAACTGCTCGTCAGCGTCGGCATCCGAGCCAATCACGGTATCGCCATTCACATACTGCGCAATGAACGTCCAGTGAGCGGTCGGCTCCAAACGCGCCCCGAAACTCGAAAACCGCGTCCGCCACGCACCGCCGCCGGCCACCGTCGAAGCGCTTGGGTCACCCTTGTTGTCATAACGCAGAGCCCGAATCTCGAGCCGGTCATGATGCCGCCACGAAAGGCCGCCGTAATATCCGGGTTTGCGGTCTATCTCGTGATAGAACGTCTGAGGCGGTCGTCCCAGCCCTCCAAACAGGGTCGACGCACGGTCGCTCAGCGCGAAGCCGCGGTCGGAGATCAAGACGCCGGCGGGATCATTCCATCCATAAGCGGCGGCGACGACCGCAAAATCGCCCAGATACTCCGTGCTCGATCCCAGCCAGCGCGCTTCCACCTCCGCGCCAATCGTGCGGAATTCTTCGCCCATCCAAGTGTTCAATGCGGACGGTGTGATGGAGTACGCGTCGCTCCAGCCCGGGCCGCGGTTCTCGAGCGAGACAGGCATATAGAACGCACCGATACGCGCTCGCCAGCGAAGGGGGCTTGTCGGAAATGGCCGCACTTCCGCCCAAAACTCGCTCAAATCGACTGGGTTGCGATCATGATCGCCGTAAGCGTCGATGACGGTATGCAGCGTCACGGTGTCCGTCAGACGCAATCGCGGAGCGAGAAAAGCGCGGCCCAGTCGAAAACCTTCGTGATCCGGATCGAAGCGAAGCGCTCCCAATCCACCGTTGAGATAGGACGTTTCTCCGGTGGCATTGATCCAGCGAACATCCAGCATGCCAATCACGTCGAGCTGATCGCCCGCCATGGCTGAGCCCGCCGCGAGACACGCGCTCAAGAATGCCGGGCACAGCCGCCGCTTCATCAGTAGTCCCAATCGGCGCGCCGCGGCCGAGGCTCCGGCCGGGTGCGGAGTTCACGGCTCAATTGGACTCGGGCCGCCGTGATTCCCTGGCCATCCATATGAATGGTGCGAATCAGGCTCGGCGTTGGATCGACAATGTACGGGCTCCAAACCGTAATCCGGTAGTCGCCCGGCGGGACGTTCTGCAGCCTCAACATGCCGGTAGCGTCGGTCTTGCCGAACAACGGAGAGTCCGTGACGTAGATGTAGCCCGCCATCGCGTCGTGAATGTTGCACCCGAGGACGACGAGGCCTTCGTGGTCGAAGGTGATGGGAGTATGCGGCGCGCCTTTATAGAGAGGCAGTTGGAACTTCTTTGCCGGCGAGAAGGAGTACACCTGATGGCTCACCCTGTCGTTATTCGGAAAATCGACATTCGTGCCGACGGAGACGACGAGCACTCGGGGAACGAATGCGACGTTGCGTTGATCCATGACTGCGGTTGTCCGAGGGGCGGTCGCCACGTGCCCCTCGAGGGGCGCAACCGTCACCACAACGTCGTTGACGCCATGGGCCTCCCGGTCGACGACGCTCACGTTCAACTCGCCGGCGGGACAGGCCGATGCTCCAGCAATCGCCAGCAGCCAGCTCAATGTGATTCTGTTGGCAAAAAGACGCACCTCGACCGCGAACCATGTCGCAGATCGAACCCCGCCCTCGGCTGGGTCGGCGGACGTGTACGTGTTATGGGTCATGCGAATGCCTTGCACTATCATGCGCAGTTTCCGCTTGAGTGTCCTTGCGTCAGTGCTCAGTCTCGTCAAGCGCGCTCGAAGAGAGCTACGGATTCGACGTGATCGGTGAACGGCAGGAGATTGAACGCGGTGAGCCCGCTGAGGCGTAGCGTGCCGCGCGAGATCAGCAGCGCAGCGTCGTCCAGGAACGACTCCAATCCGCAGCTCACGTATATGAAACGCTCGGGTGGCTGCTGCGCAAGGTATGCGGTCAGTTCGGGGTCAAGCCCCTTGCGCGGTGGGTCGGCAACGACCACCTGCGCACCGGACGCGGCGAGACGTGCTGCGCCCGCGGGGCCAGGGACGACCGAAATTTTGGCGCGGTTCCCCGAGTCGAGTTCGGCGAGCCCGAGTTCGAGCCCATGCAGCGACTGCGGACTGATTTCGTTCATTCGGATGTCGCCGATGCGGCTCAAGACCGACAAACCGATGGCGCCGACGCCTGCATAAAACTCGGTGACTCGCGCACCCTGGGGAATTAGTGAGCGAACATGCTCGATGATGCGTTGTGCTATCTCGAGATTGTTTTGCCCGAACGCGCCCGGCGGGTAATGCACGGCAGCTTCGCCAAAGCGCTCGATCACGCTGGCCGGTCCACACCAGTTCTCAAAGTCGATGCCGAGAATCGTGTTGGTGCGCTCTCTATTGGCGTTGAACCACAGGCTGTGCAGCTCCGACCCGAGGCGTTCACGGATCAGGTCGAAGCATGTCGCCAAGGGCGCAGGCGTCGCGCTGTTAGCGACGATCACTACCTGTGCGGTTTGCGAGCTGCGCTCGACGACCACCTGCAGATAGCGGGCAATACCCAAATGCGCGGTGTCCGAGTAGCTGGTCACGCGAGTCTCGGCCAAAGCACGACGCACGACAGCGGCGACGCGGTTGATTAAGGGATGCTGGACACTGCAATTCGGGATGTGTACCACGCGGTGGCTACCCATCTCGAACAGCCCGACCTTGGGTGAGCCCAGCCGACCTCGGATGGCGAGTCTGGCGCGGAGGCGAAATCCGGCCGTTTGCCCGGAGATCACCGGCACCTCCGGCAGCCCGTGAACGCGGGCGAACTCCTCGAGTATGCCGCGCGCAGGCGGCGCGATGCCGCCTTCACCGAAGCGTGGGCAGGCCGGGCAAGGAGGGCGGTGTGGGCACGACGGTAGGCTGGTCATGCCTGGAGGCGATGGATCAGGGACATGGCGGCGGCGGGGTTGAGCGCCTTGTGGCCGCTGATCACGTAGACGTAGACGTCGCGGGGATCATCGTGCGCGCGCGCCGGCCCGGCGCGGTCGAGCCCATCCGGAACGCCTCCGGAAGCCCAACCGCGCGCCCGCGCCGCCCATAGATCGAGCGCGGCATCGGAATAGCCGAAGGCTTCCGTTGCCTGCGTTCCCATGATACGGGCATAGACGAACGGCGCGGTGGCATCGGCGATTTGCGGATAGGCGGAATCGGCGGCGACCACGACGCCGACGCCATGCTCGCGCACCATTGCGATGAATTCGGGAGAACGGAAGCTTTCGTGCCGCACCTCCACGACATGACGCAGAGCCCGGCCGCCCGCCTCCCCTGGCAGCAGCTTCAGGAATGCCTCGAAGTCGGCGGCGTCGAATTTCTTGGTGGGCATGAACTGCCAATTGATTGGACCGAGCTTCTCCTTCAGCTCCGTGATACCGCTCGCGAAGAATCGGGTGATCGCGCCGCCTGCATCGGCGAGCAGCGTGCGATTCATCACGAAACGCGGAGCCTTCACGGAAAATATGAAACTGTCCGGCGTTTCATCATGCCATTTGGCGAAGCTCGCCGGCTTTTGCGAGCCGTAGTAGGTGCCATTGATCTCGATCGAGGTGAGGTGGCGGCTTGCATATTCGAGTTCGCGTTTTTGCGGGAGTTTGTCGGGGTAAAACGTGCCCCGCCAAGGCTCGTAGGTCCAGCCGCCTATGCCGATTCGAATTTCGCCCTCGCCCATATCGTTCGTCTTTTCGCGTTAAGTTCGCCGGCCTGCGGACTGTAACGCAAGATTGGCATTTATCGCTAGGCGAATCCTTGATTGCCATCCTGACGGCCTTGGTACAATAGTTGGGTGGCGAATGCCGGTGCAGCGGCACGATCCGGCGCTGAAAGGGATGATTAAAGATGTTGGAACTTCGCCCTGTCTGCGAGAACCGCGGCATCGATCTGCCGCCCAACGTATCAACGCGCCAGATATCCGCTCGCGCGATCGCCGCCATACCTCCGGAGCGACGCTAGAGGTGCCCCTCACCCATTGGTTTCTTGCCTTTGCGGCAGTCCTCATATGGGGCACGAATTTCGTAGTCATCACGTGGGGATTGGCGGAGTTGCCCCCCTTTCTGTTCTCCACGCTTAGATTCCTGTTGACCGCCTTTCCGTGGATTTTCTTCGTCAAACGACCTCCCATTCGTTGGCGGAGCTTCGCGGGTTTCGGAGTGCTGATGGGGGCCGGTCAATTTGGTCTGCTCTATTTTGCAATGCACCGATATATCACTCCGGGTCTCGCATCGCTACTGATGCAAACTCAAGTGATTTTCACGATTCTTCTGGCCTTGGTCATCAGGAAGAATCGAATATCGTCCCTTCAGGTCGTGGCCCTCGCGCTGGCCGCAATCGGCATCGGTTTGATCGCGTGGCGGAGCGCGACGGGCGCCGCAGCATCGGTGACTCTATTCGGTGTATTGCTCGTTCTCGCGGCCGCGTTCTGCTGGGCTTTGGCCAATCTGCTGGTGCAGTCCGTCGGACAGGTGGATGTCATTGCATTCTTGATCTGGAGCAGCGTCTTTGCAGTGCCGCCATTGCTATTGCTGAGCCTCCTCTTCGAGGGCGCGCCGCGCGACCTGGAAGCGCTCGCGGGTGCAAGCGCCACGGCGTGGTGCGTGATTCTCTGGCAAGTGTTCGGCAACACTTTATTCGGGTTTGGCGTTTGGAATTGGCTGCTTGCTCGGCATGCGGCGTCCGTCGTAACGCCGGTTGCACTGCTGATCCCGGTGTTTGGAATGACAGCCTCTGCGTGGCTGCTTTCGGAGTCGCTGCCGCTGTGGAAAGTTGCCGCCGCAAGTCTTGTGCTGCTGGGGCTTGCGCTCAACGCCTATGCAAGCCGCCCACAGAGCGCAGCGCCATGAGCACGCAAGAAGCCTCGCGTCTCATGCAGTCCGGCGACTGGCGCGGCGCCATGGCATGCATCGATCAGGCATTGAATATCGAGCCGCGCGATACACAGTTGTTGATTTGCCGGGCGCAATGCCTGCTGGCCCTCGGCCGGCTGCCGGACGCCTGCGCCGCCGCCGCGGCCGCACAAATCAGCGCGCCGCCCGACCCCCTTCTTTTCGATGCGCTCGGAACTCTCTTCAGCCAGGGAAACGACCAGAGTCGAGCGCTGGCCGCCTTCGACCGGGCAGTGTCTCTTGCACCCGGCAATCCGCATTTCCTTTTCAATAGGGCGGCGGTCAACCGGTTCCTCGGGCGGTTGGAGGAGGCGGAGGCGGATTACGACCGTGTGATCGACCTCACTCCGGCCGACTATGAGGCTTACAAAAATCGCTCCGAATTGCGCACGCAAACTTTCGAGGCGAACCACATCCAGCAGCTCGAGACGCTTGTCGGGCAAGGAATTCCGAATTGGCGAGGCTGCGTTCAGATTCGGTATGCCATTGCGAAGGAGCACGAGGACGTCGGCAACTATGCCAAGTCCTTCGAGCATTTGCAGAAAGGCGCAAGGATGCGCCGCGAACATATGCATTACGATGTGGCTGCAGATGTGGCGACCGTGGATTGGATCAGGGAGGCATTTCCAGCTGTCTCGAGGGAGACCGGGTACGAGAGGCTCAGCCGAGCACCGAGCGAGGCCCCCATATTCATTGTCGGTCTGCCACGCAGCGGCACTACGCTCGTGGATCGAATTCTGGGCAGCCATTCAACGGTGTTTTCCGCGGGAGAACTGAATCACTTTGCGGTGTGCATCGTGGATGCCGTCCGCCGCAAGAGCGGCGCGGCTCGATTGCCCCGACGGGAGCTGGTCGCGCGATCCGCCGATCTTGACTTCGCGGCGCTCGGACGCGATTACCTCGAGAGGGCACGTCATGCAGCGGATCCCGGCGATCGCTTCACCGACAAAATGCCGCTGAATTACCTTTACTGCGGATTGATCCGCCGGGCCCTGCCCCGCGCGAAAATCGTGCATCTGACGCGGCAGCCGCTGGCCGCCTGCTACGCCATGTACAAAACGCTGTTCAAGGATGGGTATCCATTCTCCTACGATCTCGAAGAAATCGGCCGCTACTACATCGCTTACCGGCGCCTGATGGACCATTGGCAATCGGCCATGGCGGAGGGGATTCATACGGTGAGCTATGAAGCGTTGGTCGCCGATCAAGTCGGAGAGACGCGCAAGCTGTTGAATTTTTGCGGCCTCGAGTGGCAAGACTCCTGCATCGACTTTCATCGCAATTCATCTCCGACGACCACCGCCAGCGCCGTGCAGGTACGGCGGCGACTGTACGATACTTCAGTATCTCAATGGCGAAATTACGCAGCGCAACTCGCGCAACTCGACAGTCAACTTCGCGCCGCCGGCATCGACACGGCGCCAAATAGCGATCCGCCTGATCGAGAGCTGGAAACTGAGAACTGAGGCACGGGGGCACCCCATCGGAAGCAACCCTCTTATGTTAAGGTGGCGGGAACACACCGAAGGCTCAGCTGCGGGTTTTTACTTCTCTCTGTCATGCCAGCTACCTCGCCAACCGTTGCGATCGCCGACCCACGACCCCTCGCAATTAGGGTGCTGCTGGGCGCGAGCATCGTCGTGGCAAGCGCGTTCGCCGCTGCCCGCCTCAGCCGTGACGCCGCCGTCGTGCATCTCCTCGACTATCTGCATTGGACAGTTTCCTATGCTGCCGCTGCGGGCTTGGCCTGGCTGGGCTTCAGGTCGGCGGACGCCGGCGATCGCGCTGCGAGGCGCTGGTTTGCCTATGGCATCGGCATCTCTTTGGCGGGTCAGCTTCTGTTCGACGTGCAGGAGATCACCCATTGGACCCCGATTCCCAATCTGTCGGATGCATTGTTCTTATCACTCGGTCCCTTTTGCGTCCTGGGTCTGGGCGCGGCACGTCCGACCCAATCGCCCTTCCAGAGCCGAGCCTTCGTACTCGATATCACGGCATTGGCTCTGGTAATTTTGACTCTCACGCTGGACCTGTATCTGCCGCGACGAGAAACGATGAGTCTCGTGCCGCTGATCATTCTGGTCATATACCCGATTAGCCTGCTGACGCCAGGCTGCGTCGGGGCCGTACTCGCTCCCACTCTCAGACTGCGATTCGATTATCGCTGGGTGCTCTTTTTATCGGCCACGGTTGTGAACGGCGCCATATGGATGATATGGAACGCCGAGTCTCTAACCAACTCTTTGCAGGGTGCCTCCTGGCTCAATCTGGTATTTTCAGTCGCCATGCTCGCGATGGGCTATGGGGCATTTGTATGGCATACCGAAACCCGCAGCGACGTCGTGTGGCAACGGCGCTGCGAGGCGATATTGCGAATGATCCCGTTGTTTGCCGTCGGCGCGGCCGTGATCAGCGTCGCGCTGGTTTGGATATTGCCGGACGCCTTACCTTCAGTGAAACTCGCGACGGTAGGGGGTGCAGCCTTGGTCACCGTGCTGGCGGTAGTGCGGCAGAACCTGTCGCTGCTGGAACACGATCGACTCGTCGCCGCCGAACGACACTTGGGAGAACGGACGCGAGAGCTACAAGCGAGTAATTCGCGGCTTGCGACGATCAACACACAATTGCTGGCAGCCAATGAACGTGCCACCGACATGGCGCAGATCGCGCAGGTCGCGAACCAGGCAAAGAGCGAATTTCTCGCCAATATGAGCCATGAGATTCGTACCCCGATGAACGGGGTGATCGGAATGACCGAATTGCTGCTCGATGCGCCCTTGAACGCTCAGCAGCGCGATTATGCGGAGACGATTCGCGACAGCGCACGGGCTCTATTGACGGTAATCAACGACATACTCGATTTCTCCAAGATCGAGGCCGGCAAGCTCGAATTGGACGTGACTCGTGTCGAGATCCGCGATCTGATCGAAGACGTTGCGCGCTTGATCGCAATTCAAGCGCATGCGGCAGATCTGGAAGTCACCGCTCATATCGATGCGGCCGTGCCGGAGTTCATACGGGGGGATGCGGGGCGCTTGCGCCAGATCCTTCTCAACCTGTGCGGCAACGCAGTCAAATTCACGCAGGAGGGCGAGATCGCATTGAATGTCTGCGTCGTTGCACGAGATGCCGACTCCACGACGCTGCGCTTCGAAGTTCGCGACACCGGAATCGGCATACCGGCGGACCGGATTCATACGTTGTTCCAGCCGTTTTCGCAGGTGGACGCATCAACGACGCGCCGATTCGGAGGTACCGGCCTCGGACTATCGATCGTCAAGCGTCTCGCCGAAATGATGGGCGGCGAAGCCGGTGTACAAAGTCAAGAAGGAGTTGGATCCACGTTTTGGTTCCTGGCGCGCCTCGCGATATCGGTTGCCGATGCCACAGTGCTGCCGAGGCCCCCACATACCGCTTTGCGAAGCCACCGAGCGCTGGTGGTCGATGACAACTTCACCAATTGCAAGGTCCTCGAGGGCCAACTGCGTCGCTGCGACATGCAAGTGCTGTGCGTCAACTCGGCTGCCGCAGCGCTGATTGCTCTGAGAGAAGCGCAGGACGCCGGCCGATGGTTTGAAATCGCGTTGATCGATCAGCAGATGCCGGACTGCGACGGAGCCGAACTCGGTCGCCGGATCAATGCTGATCCACTCTTGAAAGCCACGCGGCTGGTGCTGTTGACCTCGTCCGGACAGCACAGCGAAGCCCACCAGTTTGCGGAACTCGGATTCGCCGGCTACCTGTTGAAGCCCGTAGCGCGGCGTGATCTAGCCGACTGCCTGATGAAGGTGCTATCGCTCAAAGCGGAGGAATGGCATGGGCGGACTCAACCCATCGTGACGCTGCAGCAGATCAGCGCTCGGAACGGCCGCGAGAAGCGCCGTATCTTGCTGGCCGAGGACAACGCCGTGAATGAAAAAGTGGCGTCCCATACGCTAAGGAAGCTTGGCTACCACGTCGACACCGTGAGCAACGGCCGAGACGCCGTGACCGCTTGGCAAACCGAGCACTACGACTTGATTCTCATGGATTGCCAGATGCCGGTGCTCGACGGCTACGAAGCCACGGGAGAAATCCGCGGACTCGAGCAGGGTGGGCAGCGCATTCCGATCGTCGCCCTTACGGCGCATGCGATGAAAGGCGACGATCTCAAGTGCGCAGCGGCCGGCATGGACGATCACCTTACGAAGCCGCTCGATCGCGAACGTCTAAAGCTCTGTCTTGATCATTACTTGGGCGTGGCGGTGTGATCATTCGGCGCCGAGCTGCTCACCTGCTGGCTGCGTTCAGCTGTTCGATTGCCGCTTGGTCCAGTTGCAATTGCGCCCCGGCGGCCAACTCTCTCACCTGAGCCACCGTCGTCGCGCTTGCGATCGGGGCCGTTATGCTTGGTCGAGCGATTTGCCAAGCCAGCGCAACGCTCGCATCCGAGGCGCGATAGCGACGCGCCACCTCATCGAGCGCTGCGAGGATTCTCAAGCCGCGTTCATTGAGGAACTTCTCGACAATAGCCTTCCCGCGCGCGCTCTTTGAGGCGTCGGCAGGCGTGCGGTATTTGCCGCTCAGGAAACCCGAGGCGAGTGCGTAATAGCCGACGACACCGATCTGATGCTCGAGGCACAGAGGCTCGAGGGCGGATTCGTAGTCGGAACGCTCATGGAGATTGTAGTGCGGCTGCAAGACTTCGTATCGCGGTAGAGCGCTCCTGCGGCTGACCTCGAGTGCTTCGGCGAATCGCGGCGCCGTGTAGTTCGAGGCGCCGATTGCGCGCACTTTGCCCGCGGCGATCAACTTTTGATAAGCACCGAGTGTCTCCTCGAGCGGCACGCTCGTATCGTCGCAATGCGAGAAATATAGATCGATATAATCCGTCTGCAATCTTCGCAGTGAGTCTTCCGCCGATCGCGCGATATGTGCAGCGGACAGTCCCTTGCGATCGGAAGCCATTTTCATGCCGACCTTGGTCGCGATCACAACGTCCTTACGCGCGCCGCCGCGCTTCAACCAGTTGCCGATGGCCGTCTCGGATTCGCCGCCGCGATGGCCGGGAACCCATACCGAATACACATCGGCGGTATCTATGAAGTTGAGGCCGGCACCCACAAATGCATCCAGCACGGCAAACGACGCTTCTTCGTTTGCGGTCCAACCAAACACATTGCCTCCGAGACAGAGCGGAGCGACCTGCAAACCGGAGCGACCCAAGGTGCGAAGCTGCATGTAGACCTCCGGGTCGGGCGGGCGATTTTACCTGGCTTTGCCGGGGTCGTACCAAACCGCTTCGATGTTGTTGCCATCCGGATCAAGGAAAAAGGCCGCAAAATATCCCGGAGAGTAGTCGCGATATCCGGGTGCGCCATTGTCCTTAGCGCCGGCCTTCAAGGCCGCTTTGTGAAATGCTTCGACCTCTTTGCGGCTGCCGGCCTGGAACGCAAGATGCGTGGGCACCACGGATTTCTCTCTCGTGATCCAGAAATCCGTATTCTTGCCATCGTTGAAACCGGCCGATTCGCCGTATTCCATATTGTTCCGGTAACCCAGCGTGGCGAGCACGTCGGAGTAAAACGCTTTCGACTTGGTATACTGGGTAACCGCTAGAGTAGTGTGCGCAATCATCGGCCGCTCCGGGAAATCATCGATGACGGCTAGTGAGGATAACAAAAGCGCCGTCTCGGGGGCAGTGCCGAAGTGCGCATCCGCTTGTAGGAGGGAGGAGCGCAAATGATCCGCGACCTTAGGAGTTAACCATGCCTCGCTCCCGTGCCGTCAAAAATGCGTCCAGCCGAAAAAAATCCGTCCGGTATGCCGTCATTGGCCTCGGCCATATCGCCCAGGCCGCGGTTTTGCCTGCCTTTGCTCATGCACGGAGGAACAGCAGGCTTGCCGCGCTCGTATCGGGCGAAAAGAAGAAGCTCAAGTCGCTTGGGCGCAGATATGGAATCGATCGATTGTGCGGTTATGAGGATCTCGAGGGACTCTTCGCGAGCGGCGAAATCGACGCCGCATACATCGCACTGCCGAACGACATGCACAAGGATTTCACGATTCGGGCGGCCCGTGCGGGCCTCCATGTGTTGTGCGAGAAGCCCATGGCCGTCACGGCGCGGGACTGCGAGCAGATGATCCGTGCCGCTGAGAAAGCAAACGTCCGACTGATGATTGCCTATCGGCTGCACTTCGAGCGCGCAAATCTCGAGGCGGTTCAGTTAGCCCGGGGCGGCAAGCTCGGCGATCTGCGCTTCTTCAGTTCCGATTTCTCGATGCAGGTGAACGAGGACAACATACGCCTGAAGCGTGAACATGGTGGCGGACCGCTGTATGACATCGGCGTCTATTGCATCAACGCGGCGCGTTATTGCCTTGCCGAAGATCCCATTGAAGTCTGGGCGACCGCGACCAAGAGTCGCGATCCGCGCTTTCGCGAGGTCGACGAGACAGTAGTAGGCGTCATGCGTTTCAAGGACGAGCGGCTTGCGAGCTTCACCTGCAGTTTTGGCGGAGGCGATCGATCTACTTACGCGCTGACCGGTACCAAGGGCAGCATTATCTTAGATCCCGCGTACGAATATGCCGAAGGGCTTTCTTACGCGTTGAAAATCGGAAACAGCGAGCGCCACAAGAAGTTCAGCAAGCGCGACCAGTTCGCGGCGGAGTTGATCTATTTTTCGGATTGTATCCTCCATAACAGGCGCCCCGAGCCGTCCGGCGAAGAAGGGCTCGCGGATGTTCGCGTCATCGAGGGCATGCTCCGTTCCCTCAGAAGTGGACGACGGGTGCCGCTTGCCATGGCCCAACGCAAGCGGCGACCCACCAAGCGACAGGAGATCCGCCGACCGGCGGTGCCGCGAGAGCCAAAGCTCATCGACGCGAAACCGGCGAGTCAGTAGCGCTGAACGTAATGCCACGCGAATGCCAGCCTGGGGCGAGGTTACCGTCCGTCGGCGGGCGAGTTGCTTCCAACATACGCGACACGCCAAATCGAGTTGGAGCCATCGTCCGTCACGAGCAACGCTCCGTCTGACGCGCCGACAACTCCGACCGGGCGTCCCCAGGCTTCACCGCTAGGCAACACGAACCCCGTTAGAAAATCCTGATAGGCACCACTCGCTTGAGCCGTATGGTTACGCGGGATTCGGATCACTTCGTAGCCCGTGCGCACATTCTTGTTCCAAGAGCCGTGTTCGGCCGCGAAAATATCGCCGGCATATTCGGCCGGAAATGCGCGTCCCTCATAAAAGGTCATCTGCAGCGACGCATTGTGGGGCTGCAGCAGGACATCCGGCACGATGGTCTTGCTTTGAAGTTCAGGGTGCTCTCCCGCGTGCCGCGGGTCCTGGTGCGGGCCGATGTACCACCAGGGCCAGCCATAGAACCCGCCGTCGACCACGTGTGTAATGTAGTCCGGGACCAGATTGTCGCCAAGACCGTCGCGCTCGTTGACCGTGCACCAGAGGTCGCCGGTGGCCGGATCGATCGCAAGACCCGAGGGGTTACGGATTCCGGAGGCGAACACGCGCATGTGGCTGCCGTCGGGATCGAAGGCAAGTATATCGGCACGGTGCAGCTCTGCGGGCGCGGTGTTCGGATCATCGACGTTCGAAGCAGATCCTACCGCCACGAATAAAGTCTTGCCGTCGCGCGAGAAGCGCACATCGCGAGTCCAATGCCCGCCGCCATGGGGCAAATCCACGAGGTGCGTGGCCTTACTGCGCGCTTCGAGATCGCCGCTGCGATAAGGGAAACGCACGACGGCATCCGTGTCGCCGACATAAACCCAACGCGGATCCGGGCCAACCGGATAAAAGGCGATCCCGTAGGGTCGACTCAAGTTGCTCGCGAAGATGCGGGTCTCCTGCGGCTTGCCGGCCGCCGTCATTCCGCGAAAGACACGTATTCGGCCGGCGCCGCTTTCGGCCACGAACACATCGCCATTGGGAGCGACTCGGATTACGCGGGGCATGGCAAGATTGTCCGCGTACAGGTCTACCTTGAAGCCTGCCGGCGCCTGCGGCCACGTATTCGGCGGCCGAGCTACGAGACTTGGCGCGTTGCTCGCTGATGCAGTTGCGAAGGGCGGCGGTAAATCGCTCACCGAAATCTTGCGTATCACGCCGGGCGCCTCGTAGCGAAAATCGGTGAAAGGCGCCGCCGGGGGCGGCGCCTCGAGCGGCGCGCCCGAAGCGTCCCCGGATGCCGCGGCAGGGGTGGGTGCCTGCTGGAGCGTTTGCAAATAGCTCACGATCTGCCAGCGCTGTTCCTCGGGGAGCGATGCCCAGGACGGCATCGCACCGCTGATGCTGCCCTTGGTAATGAACCAAAAGACTTCGCCGCCGGCCGCCTTCTGGACGGCCCCGTGCGCTAGCGCGGGTATGTTGCCGGACCCTTCGGAATTGCGGCCGTGACAAGACGCGCAATGCTGCTGGTAGAGCTCGCTGCCCGCCTGAATCGCCTGCGGCTGACTCGCGTAAGGGTTGACGAGTTGCGCAGCCTCGAGCGGCGCGTGATGAAAGGACGTCGGGTCGGCGCGGGCGAGGTTGCCGACGATCGAAGCGACCCATGCGACAGCCAAGACGGTTCGAAAACGCAGCGACCTGTTCATGCTGTAGCGAGCCCCGCACCGGCATCATGCGCCGCCAGTTTTCCGATGGCTGACCAATCGAGGTCTGCGCCGCCCTCATTTAAAAGCCGCTGAAATCGGTCATGCAGCAGGTTGCCGAGCGGCATGGGTACGTGCAGATCTTCGGCAGCCGCCAGCACCAGACGGATGTCCTTGAACCCGAGCGGTGCGGCGAACCCCGCCGGCTGGAATCGGCCTTTGGCAATGAGCTCGCCGTAGGCCGCGTAAGCGGGCGCCGGGAAGATCGTTGCGGCAAGCAACGCCACGAACGCATTCTTATCGATGCCGGACTTCGCGACCAGCGCGATGGTTTCGCCCAATGCCTCGATCGCGGATGCAAGCAGGAAGTTTCCGCTCAGTTTGACGATATTCGCGGCCGGCGGCTCGGAGCCGATCGAAAACACCTTTTGTCCCATGGCTTCCAAGAGCGGTTTGCACGCAGTGATGGCTGCGGGATCGCCCGCGGTCATGATGAAGAGCTTCCCGGCCGCCGCCATCTCCGGGCGGCCGAACACGGGGGCGGCAATGAAGCGTTGTCCTTGTTCGCTGTGCAATCGAGCCAGTTCCTTGGAGAGCTCAACGCTGATGGTGCTCATCGAGATATGCACGGCATCCGGGGACAAGTGTCGGAGGATGCCGTCGTCCCCCAAGGTAACCTCGGCAACCGCCCGGTCGTCCGCCAGCATGGTCACGAGTGCCTCGCCGCGGCAGGCGTCGGCCACATGGGTTGCCTCGTGCGCGCCCAGATTCAGAAGCGCGCGGCTCTTGTTGGGGCTGCGATTGAAGACGGTGATGTCGTGTCCGGCTTTGACGAGGTTTGCGGCCATGGCGGATCCCATTCGACCCAGCCCGATAAATCCAGCTTTCATATCGAAATCTCCAAATAGTGGGTTGAGAAAATAGGCGGTCAAGGCCGCTGCGGCGGTGCCATGAATTCAGGGCCGATCGGGTCCGTGATCGTCTCTTCGAGTATGCGGTCGATTTTGGCGAGGCTGACCGAATCCAGTGACCAACCCCCCACCCCCAGGAACGCCCGTAGTTGCTCGGGGCGCCGGCCACCCCAAAGCGCGACGCTGATTCCCCGGTCCAGCATCCAACGCACCGCCAGGTGGATGACGCCGCGGAGGAAGCGATCATGGGCCAGCTGATCTAACTGGCGCACGGCGGCCAGGTACTGTGCATATCGGGGGGCTTGGAACTTCGGGTCGACCCGTCGAAGGTCATCTCCTTCGAAGGTCGTGTCGATGCGCATCCGCCCGCTCAATAGGCCGCGGCACAGCGCTCCGTAGCCAAAGGTTGCGATCTCGTTCGCACGGCAGTACGGGAGAATGCCGGTCTCGATCGTCCGCTCGAACAAGTTGTAGGGCGACTGCAGCACGTGAAGGGGTGCGATTCGGCGGAATCGTTCCATCTGCGCCACCGAAAAATTGCTTACGCCGATGGCGCGGATCGTTCCCGCCTCATACAGTTCCAACATCGCTTGCGCAGTTTCTTCGATTGGCACGAGCGGGTCCGGCCAATGCACCTGATAGATGTCGATATAGTCCGTACGCAGCCGCTGCAGCGATTGATCGATCTCCTGCAGGATTCGACCGCGCGTCGCGTTCCGATACACTTTTCCGTCACGCCATTCGAGGCCGACTTTGGTCGCGATTACCGCTCGCGAGCGTAAATTCCCGATTTCGAGGGCTTTGCCGACCAGCTCTTCGGCGGTGCCGAAACCGTATGCGGGCGCCGTATCGATGAGGTTGATGCCTTGATCCACCGCTTTGCGGATGGTGGCGATTGATGCATCGGTGTCGCTCCCGCCCCACATCCAGCCGCCCATAGCCCAGGTGCCGAGTGCCACACGCGACACTCGTATTGCGGTTCCGGGAATGAGGGTGGACTCGGTGTTGAATTCTTGCCTCGAGCCCTGGTTTGGCTGCGCCATAAATCTCTCCTCGATGATTGGAGGCTCCAATCTGCGCGCGCAGCATTTCCGGTCGAATACACCGGCTGCGGCAACGGTTACGGATGAAATCCACCCGGAGGTATGAGCCCTCACCGCAACCCGCCGAGGTCATCGATTCCTCAGTAGATGATTTCGACCGGCGATCTGAAGATATAACCCACACCGCGTTCGGTGATGATGAATTTCGGTTGCGATGGGTCCGTCTCGATCTTGCGGCGCAGCCGCAGCACTTGAATATCGATCGCGCGGTCGTACACCTCGTTATCGTACACGCGGCTCGCCTCGAGCAGTTGATCGCGCGTGAGGATCCGCTCCGGAGCGGCGAGCAGGGCGGCGAGCAAATTGAATTCGCCATTGGTCAGAACGATGTTCCGCCCATCTCGCCGTTTGAGTCGGCGCGTGCGCAGGTTGAGCTCGAAGTCCGAAAATCGATACGCACGGATCTCGTGGTGTCTCGCCGGACCCGCCGTCGCGTTCTTTGTCCGCCGCAGCACCGTTCTGATACGCGCGAGCAATTCTCGGGGACTGAATGGCTTGGTCAGATAGTCGTCCGCGCCAAGTTCGAGCCCCATCACGCGGTCTGCTTCGTCGCGTACGCCGGTCAGCATGACGATGGGAATCGCCGATCGATCGCGCAAGGATCGCGCGATTGTCATGCCGTCTTCACCGGCCAGGCGCAAATCAAGAATGACGAGATCGATCGGTTCCTCGGCGAGAATCTCCGACATCTCCTTGCCCGTCGATGCCACGCTGACGCGCAGCCCGTTCTCGGCAAGATACTCTTGCAAAAGCCCGCGTATCTGCGGATCATCGTCGATGACGAGAATATGGGGCTGGATGACGTCCGACATGTCGCTCTCCCCAATGCCGTTAGTGAACGGGTCTCAATGCGCGTGCGAGCGACTCGGCCAGGTCGCGGCTGTGCAGTGGTTTGCGCAGCACCGCGTTCACGCCGATTTCGGCCGCTCGGTTTGCGAGCTGTGAGCCGCCGTAACCGCTCATCACTATAATCGGAACGGTCGGCCGAATGCGCCGAATCTCGCGTGCGAGTTCAGTGCCCAGCAGATCCGGCATCGATTCATCCGTGAGAATGACATCGAAGCGGTCCGGCGCAGCCTGAAATGCGTGCAGCGCCGAACTGCTC
Organism: Steroidobacteraceae bacterium; assembly: GCA_035996065.1. Taxonomy (GTDB): domain Bacteria; phylum Pseudomonadota; class Gammaproteobacteria; order Steroidobacterales; family Steroidobacteraceae; genus Bog-1198. The sequence goes on from DASYJX010000043.1 coordinate 17,063, forward strand.
GAAGCGAAACCCACGGGCTCATAGCCAAGGCCGGCGGTAATTTCTTCGGCGAGGCCGACCAACGCGCGCTCGTCGTCCACAATCATAACCGTTTCGCCATTGCCGCGAGGCAGCATACGTTCCTCCTCAATGGGCGGCGCGGCTATTTCCCCCGCGACCGGCAACCAGATTTCGAACCTCGTACCTCGGCCCGATTCCGTGGTGACGCCAATAGCGCCTCCGAGGTCGGCGACGATGCCATGCACCAGCGAGAGGCCGAGACCGGTGCCTTCCCCGACGCTCTTGGTCGTGAAGAATGGATCAAACATCCGTTCCAGTACTGCCACCGGGATTCCGGCGCCGGTATCGCCGACAATGAGTCGCACATAGAGGCCCGGCGCGAGCGAGCCCCGTGAAAGGGCACGGGACTCGCTCACTTCGACGCATTCAAGCGTGACGCTGAGCAGCCCGCCGTGCTCCATCGCCTGAATGGCATTGGTACAAAGGTTCATAGCGACTTGATGCAGATACGTAGGATCGCCGATCACCGCGGCGTCGCCGGCATCGATCCGGCGTTCCAGGCGAATGCCCGCCGGCAGCGAGGCCTCCAGCAGCTCGAGCGTTTCGCTCACCACCGAGCGGATGTTCACCGGCGCGCGCTCGCCGAGCCCGCTGCGGCTAAATCCGAGGATGCCTTCGACCAGTATCTTGGCGCGCTCGGCGGCATGCATGACATTGTCGAGATAGCGCCGCATAGGACTTCCTTCGCGGGAATTCTGGTGTGCCAGCTCGCCATATCCGAGGATCGCGCCCAGGATATTGTTGAAGTCATGCGCGATGCCGCCGGCCATGGTGCCGATCGCTTCCATCTTCTGCGATTGCCGCAACTGCCCCTCCAACTGTTCCTTGTCGGCTTGCGCCTGCCTTTGCGCAGTCACGTCGCTGGATGAGCCCACGAATCGGACCGGATTGCCGGTCGCATCGCGTAAACAACGGCCTCTCCCGCGCAACCAGTGCCAATCGCCGTTCAGCTGGCGCACGCGATAGTCGCATTCGTAATACGGTGTACGTCCCGAGAAATGATCTTCGAGTGCCGTCTCGAAATGCGGCATGTCGTCCGGGTGAATGACGATTTGAGCCAGCCAGGCGGATCGGCTGTTGACCACGCTATGCGCGTCCAGGCCGTACAGCATCTTCATTTTAGGCGACAGGAAAAGCCGGTCCGCTGCGACATCCCAGTCCCAATGCCCCTCGTTCGCACCCTCCATGGCAAGCGCATAGCGCTCCTCGCTTTCACGCAGCGCACGCTCGCCGGCCGCCACGCGCCGGATCTGACGCAATAATGCCGCCAGCGTCAATGCTCCCAGCAACACGAAAATAATGGTACGCACGACGACCCGGATCGTCTCGTCGCGCCACGCGTGCAAAGCGACCGCCGCGTCGCGAGTTACCGCGAGCTTTAGCGGCGTATCCCTTACCGGCGCAACCGCTATGAAGTCGCTCCTGTCGTCGATAGGGTTCAGGAGCCGGTCAGTCGACGATGTGCCGGCCGCAGCGAAATCGGGAAACGTCCGACCGACCTCCTCGAGGGCGGGGGGGTTGCGGGCAAGCAGTGTCCCGTCCTCACGCAGAAGCTGAATCGCGCTGCCCGACTCGAGGTTGACGGCCCGATAGAATTGCTTGATGTCGTCGAGATCGACAATCGCGGTGACCACGCCGGCGAATTCTCCGTTGTCGTCGTTAAGCCGGTGTGAGAGCACGACGGCGGCACGGTTTTCCGAACGAGTAACGAGCGGCTCGCTCATGAAGCGGCCTGTTGCGCTGCCGTCTCGTTGGGCGATGAAGTAGGAGCGGTCAGAGACGTCCAGATTGGGGGGGGAAGCTCCCCGAGAGCGATGGCGCTGAATACCGTGTGCGTCGACGATCGTGACCAGGCTGACCTGCGTCACGCCCGCCGTCCTACTCGCAAGGGCATCGTTGATCCGCTCGGGTGGGATAAGGCGGCCCTCACTGCCGTACCACTGCGCCGTGTCGATCAGCAGAAGGTCAACGGCCCGAAACGTCCATGCGGTTTGCTCCGCAAGGGCGTTTGCCAGGTTGCCGATTTCCCGATCGGTTGCCGCGACCATGCGATGATAGGAGCGCCAGCTGTCGTAGGCCGACGAGATTGTAAACGCGAGAATGACGAGAATTCCGAGCACCAGCACGCCGAGCCGCAAACGCTTGAAGCGGATCGAGTCGGTATCGGAAAAGGGCGGGCCCGCTGACGGCATTCGGCACCGAGAGTGCGTGTTAAACCGAGGTGCCGATCATAGCTCGCACCGAGTCCAGCAGATCGCTTCGGACGAGGGGTTTTGCGATGACCTGCTGGACCCCAAGTGCCTGTGCAGTTGCACCGCCCTGCGACAGACCGGAACGAAACTGGCCTGAAATCGCTATTATCGGCGTGCCCGGATGCCTTGAGCGTATGGCCCGCACGTATTGGGCGCCGGCCTGTTTGGGCATGTACACGCTTGCGATCACGAGATCGGCGTTGCCACCAGACTGCGCATTTTGCCGGTCAGGAAGTCGCACCTGGTAGCCCGCCTCACCCAGCCACTCCCGGAGCAGATTTCGCATGAGAAAGTCTTCCTCGTATAGAACTATGTTCAGCATAGCTCCATCGTGCCGCAGGTAGCTTTCTCGCCAATTGCGCGCCGAATCCCTCTTGTTACAATTGTAACGGCCGCTGCTTGAGCGCCATCAAGGCAGGGACGGTTGCTCCGAGGCTAAAGGCGGAGTGGGGGCGCTCGCTGCTCAGGCGAGCTCAAGCTCTTCCCGAACTATTCGCGCGCCTTCGACCATCGCGGCCATTTTGCCGGCCGCAATCTCGCGCGGCAGATATTTCATGCCGCAATCGGTGCAGACAATAACGTGCTCGGCCTCTACGAAGGGAAGCGCACGGCGAATGCGTGCCGCAACGGTGAGACCCGACTCCACCTGCATATCAGACAAATCGATGACGTCGAGCATGATCGTCTTTCCTGCCAATTCTCGCAGCACCGAGCAATCGAGCTTGGATTGGGCGGTCTCGATCGAGATCTGATCGCAGGTGCAATTCTTGAGTTCCGATAAGAACGAATATCCGCTTGGACGCGTATGGATGATCGCGGCATACCCAAAACAAATGTGCACCGCCGTGACCCCGCCGACGCCCTTCGAGCGCCCGGTTCAAGGCTTTTTGTCCCCAAGCACGCGCTTCTTCCGGACGCGCTTGCATGTAGGGCTCATCGATTTGCACGACGTCCGCGCCCGCCAGGAATAAATCGCGAATCTCCGCGTTTACCGCGGCCGCATAATCCATGGCGGCGAGTTCCCGGCTGCCGTCGTAGTAGTCAATTTGCGCCTGCTGAGCCATCGTAAAGGGGCCCGGGACGGAGATTTTTATTTTTCGTGCCGTATGGCGCCGCAAGAACTTCACATCCTCAACTTCCACGGCATGTCGGCGCCGAATTGGGCCGGTCACTCGCGGGACGGGGTTCGGATGACCGCTCCGATCGAGCGCGCTGCCTGGATTGTCGATGTCCACCCCATCCAAGGCGGTGGCGAATCGATTCGAATAGCTTTCGCGCCTCATCTCGCCGTCCGTGATGATGTCTATGCCGGCTTCCTCCTGCGCTTTGATCGCCAAAATAGTCGCGTCGTCTTGAGCCTCCTGAAGATATTCCGGGGCGACGCGCCACAATTCTCGGGCGCGCACCCGCGGCGGAAACCGGCTTGCGAGTCGCGATCGATCGATGAGCCACTCAGGCTGTGGGTAGCTACCAACAATGGTGGTGGGAAGGAGTCTCATGGCTGGCCCTGGGCAGCACCGGCCGTCAGCCGAGCAGCAATGCGCGTCACGTGCTCGCCTTGGAAGCGGCACATTTCCAGCTCCAGATCCGACGGCATCCGCGATTCGGCGCCGGTTCCGGCGACACAACTGGCGCCGTACGGCGTTCCGCCGGTCACTTCGCGCAGAGTCATGAGGCCCTGAAAAGTATACGGCAACCCCACCACGATCATGCCGTGGTGCAGGAGAGTGGTGTGAAAAGAGGTCAGCGTGGTTTCCTGTCCGCCGTGCTGGCTCGCCGTGCTGCAGAAAGCACTTCCGACTTTACCCACCAACGCATTGCGCGCCCAAAGCGGACCGGTGCGATCGAGGGGATCGCTTGGTCCGCCGAATAGAGGCTAAGGATCCCCGGAATCGCTCTCGCCCTTCACTTTCGGGGTGATGAGAAAAAATTCTCGCTTCATTGAGGCCGAGGAAGCGCTCTCGGGCGGTGAGCCAGCGGGAGCTTCCTTCGCGAGATGCGCGAGCTTCTCGTACATGGAGGCCAAGCGAAGAAGCTGCTCCTGAATCTCCGGGCGCTGTGCTTGCGCCGCCAAGGCCCTGATCGATTTGGCCTCTTCCATGTAGCTCGGCATCGGCGCGGGGTCAGTTCTCGACATGCTCTAACCCCACAATAGGCAACGGACATTCAACTCTATCCGAGTCAACCGTTAGTCGACTATCGGACTGCGTGCCAGGCGATGTCGGAAAACGCCTACGCCAACGACGGGGGCGCCCGATCCCACGGGTTACATCTGTAACGGCCAACGACGCCTCCTGAAATCGAGTTGACGCCTCGAGGATTGAGAGTGGCATCCACGATCGAGCGAGCTGGAGATCAAATGATGAGCAGGAGCCTTACTACCGCGCCCAGTCTCCATCGGCTAGCCCCGCCCCGCGATTTATTGCCGCCGCACGCCGGTGCCCGATGAATGCGATTGTCCTCATCGCGCTGAAGCGGCCTTACACATTCGTCGTTCTGGCGATCCTCATCCTCATTTTCGGCGGCCGCGCAGCGCTCAAGACCCCTACCGATATTTTCCCGAACATCGGAGTCCCCGTGGTCGCGGTCGTCTGGACCTACAACGGTCTGACGCCCGAGGACATGTCAGGACGGGTCATTTATTACTACGAGCGGGCGCTGACCACGACGGTGAGCAATATCGAACATATCGAGAGCCAGTCACTCTACGGCCGCGGAATCGTGAAGGTCTACTTCCAGCCGGGCACGGACGTGGCGGCGGCGCAGGCGCAGGTCACTGCGGTGTCGCAAACCGTGCTGAAGCAGATGCCGACGGGAATCACACCGCCGTTGGTGCTGTCCTACAACGCCTCCTCCGTGCCCGTGCTGGCCCTGCAGATCTCATCGGACCAACTGACGGGATCGCAGCTCTACGATATGGCGTCAAACCTGATCCGGCCGATGCTGGTCTCCGTGCCGGGCGTCGCGGTGCCCGCACCGTATGGAGGAACGTACAGCTACGTCCAGGTGGATCTCGACCAGCAGAAGCTGCTGGCGCACGGCCTGTCGGCGCAGGACGTGTCAAAGGCTCTGGGACAGCAGAATATCGTCCTGCCGGCGGGTGATCAGAAGATTGGCGCGCTCGATTTTCTGGTGGTGACCAACGCCTCGCCGGTGAATGTGGAGAGCTTCGACGCGCTGCCGATCAAGCAGGCGGGCAACACGGTGGTGACGGTCGGCGACGTCGCCCATGTGTACCTAGGCGGACCGCCGCAGACGAACGCCGTACTGGTCGGCGGGCATCAGGCCGTATTGCTCGAAATATTGAAAGCCGGCAATGCCTCGACACTCGCGGTGGTCGCGGGTGTGAAGGCAAAGATACCGCAAATCCTGAAGACCTTGCCGGCGGGCGTGAAAATCACCGCTTTGAACGACGCATCGACCTTCGTGCGCGCTTCGGTTCTAGACGTCGTACGGGAAATGGCGATAGCGGCGGTGTTGACTGGCATGGTCGTTCTGCTTTTCCTTGGTTCCGGACGCTCGACCGTGATCGTTGCGACTTCCATCCCGCTGTCGATTCTGTGCTCGATTCTGGCGCTCGCCTGGTGCGGTCAGACCATCAACGTCATGACGTTGGGTGGTCTGGCGCTTGCGGTCGGCATTCTGGTCGACGATGCCACGGTGATGATAGAAAACATCGATTCGCATTTGCAATCCGGCCGGGATCTGCAGGAAGCGATCATCGAGGCGGCGAACCAGATCGTGATTCCGACTTTCGTCTCCACGCTGTGCATCTGCATCGTGTGGTTGCCTTTGTTCCAATTATCGGGTGTCGCCGGGTACCTCTTTCTGCCGATGGCTGAAGCCATCATCTTTGCGATGCTCGCCTCCTTCATCCTCTCGCGCACGCTGGTGCCGACATTGGCCAACTATCTTCTGCCTGCGCAGGTTGCGGCACGCAAGGCCGGCGGAGAGCCGAAAGGCCGCTTCGGCCGCTACCAAGCCGCCTTCGAACGGCGCTTCGATGGTTTTCGCGATGACTATAAAGACCTGTTGGAGAAGGCGGTTGCGCGGCGTGGCCGCTTCATCGTGGGGTTCCTCGCCGCCGCAGTCGTCTCGATAGGAGTGCTGGTGCCGTGGCTGGGGCGTGATTTCTTCCCGGGTATCAAGTCCGGCGAGATCGACATGCATTTTCGGGCGCAGGTCGGACTGCGGCTCGAAGAGGCCGGCAAGGTCGCATCACTCGTGGACACTGCCGTTGGCACCTTGCTGCCCGGCCAGGTCACCAACATCATCGACAACTGCGGCCTGCCCACCAGCGGCATCAACCAAGCCTACAGCGCGAGCGTTACCATCGGCCCGCAGGATTGCGATGTGACCATCAGCCTGAAGAACCAGGCCTCACCGGTCGATGCGTATCGCGCGATTCTGCGTGAGAAACTGCCGAAGCTGTTCCCCGGCACGGACTTCAGTTTCCCGGCCGGCGATATCACGGCCAAAATCCTGGACTTTGGCCTGCCGGCTCCGCTCGACGTGCAAATCGTCGGACGCGACGTTGCAGCGAACATGGCCTACGCGCAGCGGGTGGTCGCCGAGATGCGCCGCATTCCCGGCATCGCGGACGCGCAGATCGAACAGACGCTCGCGCAGCCGGCGTTGCTGATCTCCTCGCATCGCGCGCTCGCGCTTGGAGCAGGGCTGACCGAATCCAACATCGCCGACAACGCCCTGGCGACGCTGTCGGGCTCCGGGCAGACGTCGCCAACCTACTGGCTCGATCATAAGACGGGAGTCTCGCATCTCGTGAATCTGCAGACGCCGCAGACGCAAATGACCTCGATGAACGATCTGGAAACGATTCCAATCGACAAGGGCGACGGTGATCCAAACGGACAAGGCGCGCAGATCCTCGGCAGCTTGAGCCAGATCACCCAGATCGGAAAGCCGCTAGAGGTGTCGCATCGCGACATTTTGCCGGTGGTGGATATTTACGCAAGCAACGCGGGACGCGATCTCGGGGCAGTGAGCCAGGCGGTCGACGCATTGCTGCAGCGTATGGAAAAGGACATGCCGCACGGCGCGACCGTGCAAGTGCAGGGTCAGGGAGCAACGATGAAGACGGCATACGTGCAGTTGCTGCTCGGGCTCGCGTTCTCGATCCTGCTCGTTTACCTGGTGATTGTCGTGAATTTCCAGTCCTGGCTCGATCCCTTCATCATCATCACCGCGCTGCCCGGTGCGTTGACCGGGATCGTTTGGTCGCTATTCCTGACCGACACTACGCTGTCGGTGCCTGCGCTCACCGGTGCGATCATGTGCATGGGCACCGCCACGGCGAACTCGATTCTGGTGGTGTCCTTTGCCCGCGACGAGCTGGCTGCCCACGGTGATCCGATCCGCGCGGCCGTGACAGCCGGGTACGCGCGCTTGCGGCCGGTGCTGATGACGGCCCTTGCGATGGTGATCGGCATGCTGCCGATGTCCATGTCCAACACGCAGAATGCGCCGCTGGGGCGTGCGGTGATCGGCGGTTTGCTCGTGGCAACCTTCGCAACATTGCTGTTCGTGCCCTGCGTCTTCGCCCTGATGCACCGGAAGCGCGCGACTCGTGGAGAACGCACAACCGGCGGAGAACGCACATCGGGCGAAGAGCACTCACCTCTAGGAGAAGCGGCATGAAGCGACGCAAGTGGCTGATGATCGGATTACCGGTGGTGCTCGCCGTGGCACTCTTGACGTACGGCCTGGTGAAACGCGAACGGGCACTGACGGCTCTGACGCGCGTCGCGAACGACCAGGCGATCGTTCCGGTCCAGATCATCAGCCCTCAAAAAGGACCCTCCACGCGCGCGCTGGTGCTTCCGGGAACGGTGCGCGCCTGGTACGAGGCGCCCATCTACGCCCAGGTCGCCGGTTACGTGAAAAGTTGGAATGAGGACTACGGAGCCACCGTGAAGGCAGGGCAACTGCTGGCGACGATCGACACGCCGAGCCTGGATGCCCAGTACGCCGCGGCAAAAGCGAGTCTCAGTGTGGCACAAGCGAATTATCGACTGGCGGCCTCCACCGCGAAGCGCTGGCAGGCCCTGGCGGGAACGCCCGCCGTCTCGATGCAGGAGGTGGATGTCCAGGTGGCCGGCGCGGAGGCGCGTAAGGCCGAGATGGAAGCTGCGGCGCAAAATGTCGCGCGCTACGCGGCACAAGAGGGATTCAAGCGCGTGGTGGCGCCGTTCGACGGGGTGGTCACGACGCGTCTCACCGATGTCGGCAGTTATGTGAACGCGGCGGGCGGCGATGTTTCGGCCCTCGGTAAATCGACCGAACTCTTCACCGTCGCCGACGTGCATGAAATGCGGGTGTTCGTTTCGGTGCCGCAAGACTATGCGAAACTGTTAGCCCCTAATATCACGGCGGCGCTCCATCAGCCCTCGCAACCGGGAAAATCCATCGAGGCGAAATTCCTGACGACGGCCAAGGCATTCAACGCAAACACGCGGACGGCGGTCACGGAACTGACGGTGGACAATGCCGACCGCGCGCTGTGGCCGGGCACGTACGTGGACGTGGAGTTCCAAGTGCCGACCGATCCGACCGTCCTCACGATGCCCGAGGCGGCTCTCATCTTTCGTGCGGACGGGGCGCAGGTGGCGACCGTGGACGCACAGAACCATGTCCATCTGAGCAACGTGACACTCGGCCAGAATCTTGGACAAATGGTGCAGGTCACGAGCGGGGTGTCGTCGAACGACAGGCTCGTGAACAATCCGCCCGCCGGCCTCCTCGAGGGTCAACCGGTCCAACCTGTCACGCCCGCTGCGGGCTATGCGGCGACACAGAGTACCCAGCAACCGCCGCCGCCGGCGACTGCAGCCAATCAACCAGGGAAGGCGAACACGCCATGAGACGGCATGCCACAGCGCTGCTCGCCTCGCTAGTTGTGGTGCTTCTCTCGGCCTGCGATCTTGCGCCAGTCTACGATCCGCCGCAATTCATACTCCCCGCGTCCTATCAGGGCACCGCGCCCTTCATCGTAGCTCATCCTGAAGAGGCACTCTCACCACGCGGTGATTGGTGGACTCTGTTTGGCGACCAGCAGTTGAATCAGTTCGAGGATCAACTGGGGCGCGCGAACCCCACCCTGCAGGCTGCCGCGGACTCTTATGCGCAGGCACGCAGTCTCGCCGCTGAAGCGCAGTCCAAGCTTTCCCCGCAGGTGAACGCGAACGCAGGAGTGTCGGAAAACAGGACATCCGTCCATCGCCTGTTCCGCAACCCGACCAGCACCGCGCCGATTCGCGAGGCCTCGAACCAAGTCGGGGCTGCGGCATCATGGGAACCGGATTTTTGGCACGCTCTGAGCAACGGCGCGCACGCGCAGAAGCGCCTCGCGCAGGCCAGCGCCGCGGACCTCGCAACGGCACGGTTGAGTCTGCAAGCGGAATTGGCGAACGACTATATCGCCGTACGCGGCATGGACGCAGAGCTCGACGTGCTGCGGCAGTCGATCGCCTCGTATCAGTCGGCGGTCGAGGTGGCGCGGCTTCGCGCGAGCGGGCAGATCGCTTCCGGTCTCGACGTGGCGCGGGCGTCGAGCCAACTGGACGCTGCGCAGGCTCAAGAGACCGAGACGCGGCTGCAGCGCGATCTGATGCAGCATGCCGTGGCCGTGCTGATCGGGGCGATGCCGAGTACCTTCTCCATCGCGCCCACGAGCGAGTTCCGGTTGACTCCGCCGCAGCTTCCTCCGGGCGTGCCCTCGGAGATGCTGCAACGTCGACCCGACATTGCGAGCGCCGAGCGTCAGATGGCTTCGGCGAACGCCTCGATCGGCGTGTCGCGCGCTGCGTTTTATCCCAACGTGACATTCAACCTGATGGGCGGCTTTGAGGATAGCGGATTCAACCTGCTGAGCCTGCCGAACAGCCTGTGGTCGGTCGGGGCGGGTGCCGTGCTGCCGCTGTTCGACGGCGGTCTGCGAAAGGCACAGCTGCGGCACTCATGGGCGCAGTATGCACAGACGCGGGACAGCTATCGCGCGACGGTGCTGGCGGCCTTTCAGGAAGTGGAAGACGGGCTGAGCCAGACCGGACGTCTCGCGATCGAGGACACGCAAGAACACGAGGCCAGCGATCAGGCCGTGCAGGCGCTGAACATCTCGACCTTGCTGTACAAGGACGGGCTCGACAATTATCTGAGCGTCGCTGTTGCGCAGGTTCAGGCGCTCGCTACGCAGCTCGCCGAGGTCCAGATAAAAATTCGCCGGATCCAGGCGGCGGTGTCGCTGATTCGCGCGTTGGGCGGAGGCTGGACCGTCCGGGAACTGCCCGATGAAAAGCAGACGCTGCAGTTCACCGATGCCGACTACGGCGAGTCCGCAAAGAAGTGATGCGCGACACGGGGTGTCTATGAACCACGACGCAATGAGCTCACACGAAAAATCAACGTAGCGGGATCGATCGGCTTGACGACGTGGTCTTGAAATCCGGCAGCCAGGGCATCAGAGCGGTCCTGCATGCGTGCAAACGCAGTCAGGGCGATGGCGGGAAGGGCCTTCGCGTCAAACCCCCGTGATCGGAGTGAACGGATGAGCTCGTATCCATCCTTGCCTGCCATACCGATGTCGCTGATGAGAATATTTGCAGAGGCGCCTTCGATGCGGTCGAGCGCGGCCTCGGCCGTCGCAGCTTCGATGACCTGCGCACCGGCGTCCGACAGAATCCTCTTGGTCAACTCGCGCGCGTCCGTATCATCATCCACCACCAGAGCGACAACACCGGTCAGGTTGAGCGAGCGCATCATCTGACTCTCGCTGACCGGCGGCGACAACTGCTTATCGCTGAGCGGGATCGTCACTGTAAACGTCGCGCCTTGGCCTTCGCCACCGCTGTAGGCTTCAATTGCGCCTCCGTGCAGCTCAACGATCTGTTTCACGATGGCGAGTCCCAACCCAAGGCCGCCGTAACTCTTGGTGCTGCTCGAGTCTTGTTGGCTGAATCGCTCAAAGATGCGCGGAAGGAAGGTTGGCGATATCCCCTTCCCATGATCGCGGACGACCAATTGAAAACTGCGCCCAACGCGAGATACATCGACTTCGACGATGCCGCCTTCCGAAGAGAACTTGATCGCGTTGCTGAGAAGGTTCCAGACGACTTGCTGCAGACGGGATGGGTCGGCTTCGACCGCCACGCCTTCCGCATTGAACGACGGCCGGATTTCCACCTTTTGGGCTGAGGCTGCTCCACTTACGACGTCCAGAGCGGCTCGGACCACCACATTCGGATCGATCGTCGCCGCCGACCAGCGTATTTTGCCGAAGGTAATGCCGGCATAATCCAGCAAATCGGCAATCATTTGCGCCTGCAGCTTGGAATTGCGCTCGATGGCTTGCACTCCGCGCAATACGGCAGGCGGCAGACCTTCGGCGCGTCCGAGCACCGTAGCCCACCCCAATATCGCATTGAGCGGATTGCGTAATTCGTGCGACAGCGTGGCGAGAAATTCTTCTTTCAACCGATTGCTGCGTTCCGCATCGGCTCGCGCCGCCCTTTCGCGGGCGAGAAGATCTTCACGCTCGCTCTCGGTCTGCAATCGATAGGATATATCCGACACAACCAAAATGCGCGCACCCGAGACGGGTTCGGTCGCCAGCCGCCACTCGACCGGCACGATCTTGCCGTCCTTGCGTGAAAAGGTGAGCCGACCTTCCCGTGCCGCACCCGCTGCATCATTGGGATCGACGATCTCGGAACGGAAGGACTGAGTTTCTCCGGTGAAGACAATCTCCGCTGAAATGCCTACGAGTTCCTCGGGCGAGTATCCGGTCAGCGCGCAAAAAGCGGGATTGACGCTTTCGTACTTCAGCGACTGATCCAACATCGCAATCGCCACGGGGGCCAGCTTGAACATGGTACGTAATTTGGCGTCCAGGCCCCGCCGGATGAAATCCACCTGGCGGGCGAACAGAAGTGTTCTCACCGTCGCCAACAGGACCGGCGCCTCGACGGGCCGCGTGAGATAGCTGTCCGCGCCTGCCTCGAGCCCGAGTTCAAGATCGCGGCTCTGCGTGAAAGTGGCGGACAAATGCAGCACCGGAAGTTGCGCGGTCTCGGGCGTAGCACGCAGTCGACGGCAAACCTCGAAGCCGTCCATATCAGGCAGATTGATGTCAAGCACTACCAGGTCCACCTGCGGCGCGGCGGCGAGGGCGGCGCCGCCCGTGGTGGCCTGCATGACCTCGTAACCCGCGGATCTGAGGACGCGCGTCGTCGCGTAGAGCGCGGCCGCATTGTCATCCACCGCAAGTATTCGGATGGGGGCGGCCTTGGTTGTGGTGGCTTCCTTCAAGAGAGCATTATGCCGCGTGACCGGAGTACTGAATGGGGATTTGCACCGAGAATCGCGAACCCTGGCCGACCTTGCTCGTGACCGCAACGCTCCCGCCCAGCAAGGCCGCAAATTTCTTTGCGAGCGACAGCCCGAGACCTGTTCCGCGCAGCCGTTTTTGAATGCGGGTGTCAATCTGCACGAAGTCGGAGAATAGCGCGGGCAAGTGCTCCTCGGCGATGCCGATTCCCGTGTCGGTGACTGCAAATTCGACGATGCCTTCTCTCAGGAGGCTCGCCGACACCCGGACCTCGCCTTCGCTGGTGAACTTCAGGGCATTGGAGATGAAGTTACGCAGAATCTGCGACAGTTTCTTATCGTCGGTGTAAATCTTTGGGATAGTGCCGGGTTCTTCAAACGTCAACGAAACGGCGCTGTTCACCACGATGGGCCTGAACATTCCGCGCAATGCGGAAAATAAATCGACCATCTCGAACCATTCCGGCGAGATGGAGATTCGGCCGGCATCTACCTTGGCCAGATCCAGCAAGTCATCCACCATCTCGGTCAATTCTCGGACGCTGCCGCGTACGTACTGCAGTTGTCGTTCTTGCTCCGCCGTGAGCGGCCCGTCCAGGCGGTCGAGGAGAATATCGGCAATGCTGGTGATAGAGGCGAGCGGGGTGCGAAACTCATGGCTCATGTAGGACAAGAACCGGCCCTTTAGATCGGCGGCCTCGCGCAATTGAACCGCATTTTCATCGAGCTCGGAATACAGCGCGAGGACGCCTTTGTTGGTTTCTGCGAGTTCGGCCTCGAGCACGGCGAGTTCGTCGCGTTGCCGGATCACCTGTGCCTGCAGTGCTTCGATGTCTTTCGTCAAGGCAGATCGACCGCTCATGTGCTGCCTCCCGCCACGATCACCGTCACGTCATCGCGAGGGCGAGCGTGGTCGCGATACAGAACGGCGGCGATCACGGACGCATGATGAAACGACAGGCCCGGATAGCTGCTCAGCGACCAGCGTGCAGACATCCCGTCCGAGTGCATGATGATGCGGCTGCCTTGAGGAAATTCATAGTCGAATTGCTGACTGCGCACCACTTGCACACCGAGGATTCCGTTATGCGAGACCATCCCTTTGGATCGCTCGGACGACACGATGGACCCTGCAACGTTGCCGATGCCTGCGTAGGCCACGTTGGCTTTTGCCCTGTCCAGAACCGCCACTGCCGCGGCCGCGCCACGCCCACCCGCGAGCTTGGTGTGGAAGCGCTGCATGGCTTCCGACGGCCGTTCGAAAGGGTTCTCCTTGAAAGTTTGCGCAGCTGCTTGAGATGCGAGCGATGCCGGGGAGCCGTGGCCCAAACCATCACAGACCAGGATGGCCAGCGCGTCGTCCCGTTGCGCAATTCTCCACGTGTCGCCGCACTCTATTTCACCGGCCACGGCAATGCATATCGCCCCGAAAGCCGAAGCAGGACCTGAGCGAATCGCGGCAGGTTTTGATATCCGCGAGACCGCGACCGTCCCCTGATCGATCAGTGAATAGACATCAAACATGCTCGATAGACGCGAAACGGCACCGAGACCGGTACCTGCGGTACCGGCCGTTGAATGGCCGTCCCGCATGCAGGTGTCGACGTGCATACCGGGGCCCCGATCAATTGCCACCATCTCGATGCTGACGCCGGATCCCTCGCCGAGCGCCTGCAGCAGAAATTCGCCGCGGCGCGCGTGATTCGCCACGTTATTCGCGAGCTCGGTCGCCACGATTCCCACACGACCCACCTGAGTCGCGTCGAAGCCGTGTGCCTCGGCAAGGCGCTGCGCCGAGCGGCGGCACTCGCCCACCTGGCTCGGATCGTCGATTTGCGTGCGCGTTTGCGGCCCACCCTCAAGCATGAGTATGCTCATTTCCAACGAGTTATGACCACTCGGGTGCCTATGCCGACCGTCGATTCGATTTCGAATTCATTGACCAATCGCCGTGTGCCTGTAAGCCCCAGGCCCAAGCCGTTGCCGGATGACCAGCCGTCGGTCATGGCGAGATCGAGATCTGCGATTCCTGGGCCTCGATCCTCGAATTCCAGACGTAGACCGCGTTTCGCTCCTTCGGTCAGAAGCGCCCATTTGAGCGTACCGCCGCCGCCGTAAATGAGGGCGTTGCGTGCAATTTCGCTGGCTGCGGTAACCATTTTCGTTTGGTCCACCAAGGAGAAACCCTGCTGCACGGCCATCCTACGCACCGCCTGACGCCCCAGGACGATGTCGTGCTCGTTATTTAGGGGCAGTTCACCGCTTGAGGAAATGGTCATCGCTGCTCGATTCGCTTAGGCTTCGACGCAGCAATTCCATTCCGCGTTCGACATTGAGCGCCGTCGCCACCCCCGGCAAAGACAATCCTAACTCGACCAACGTAATCGCGACCGCAGGCTGCATCCCCACGAGAACGGTTTTGGCGTCGAGAATCCGCGCCATTGCCGATATGTCCGCGATCATGCGGCCGATAAAGGAATCAACCATTTCGAGCGCAGAAATGTCGATGAGGACACCCTTGGCGGCCTGCTTTTCGATGGCCTGGGTTAAATCATCCTGCAGGCGCAGCGCCAGCTGATCGTGCATATCGACCTGAATGGTGGCGAGTAGGAACTCGCCCATTCGGAGGATGGGTATTCGATCCATTGCTACTGCTTCACGAAGGATACGCCGGTGCGCTTGAGGGCCAGGGCCAGCGCATCGGCAAGATTCGCCTTGGTGGTTATCCCTTGCAGGTCGACGCCGAGGTGCACGATGGTCTGTGCAATCTGAGGCCGCACCCCGCTGATGATGCAATCCGCACCCATCAAGCGCAGTGCAGTGACTGTTTTCAACAAATGCTGTGCAACCAAGGTGTCCACCGTAGGTACACCCGTGATATCGATGATCGCGATCTGCGACTCCGTTTCCACGATTTTCTGAAGCAGCGATTCCATGACAATCTGCGTTCGAGCGGAGTCGAGCGTGCCGATCATGGGAAGCGCCAATATCCCATCCCACAGTTTGACCACCGGCGTCGATAGTTCCAAGAGCTCCATCTGCTGGCGGCCGATGACCTCTTCTCGCGACGCCTGGAACGTCTTGATCGTATGGAGGCCGAGCTTATCCAACAGGTCCATTGCCGCCAACCATTCGGTCGAGAGATCGGCGACATTGCCGCCGCAGTCTTCCTTGAGCGCCTCCATCAGCGGACGCTTGAGCGAAAAAATGAACGTTGCCGTCTCGTCGGAGGAGAATCCCGCCAGGACGCGCTGGCGGGAGAGGTCCTCCAAAAACGATCGTACCGGGAGCCACCCCGGACCGTTGAAATCGGCTAGGTCATCGCCTTGCACCGTGTTGGCCAAAATGCCCAAAAACCCCTCAGCCTGGCGGCTCAATTCCGCGGGGGAGATCCGGCCTCTGGAGGTTGCAGTGCCTTGTTCGAGGTATTTAAGCCATTGCGCCAATATTTCCTGACGACGATGTTGCAAGGTCGCCGGTAGGGTTCCCTTAGAAGCCATGATGTTCCCTCAATTCAAGTCTTATTGGTTTGTATCAACGATATGAAATAGCAACAAGGGTAGCGCAACACCGGCCCCGTTGCGTAGTCCATTGATTAACCTAGGATAAGGTGACGAATGGCGGGGTGATATCACGCAGCAGCAGGCAAGGGCCTAGATTCCGTGAGTCGCATCACATTCCTGATCGACGCTCCGAGCGTTTAGTCAATCCTGAGATACGCGGCCTGCGATGGGTTTTGCGGGTTCAACATAATTCGGAATCGTGAAGATACGTCCGAAGGTCATCGTGTTGATTGCGACGCTGTTCGTCGTTCTCGGCGTGGTCGAGATCTTCGTGGCGCAGCGCATCCTCCTCCCAAGCTTCGCGGAACTCGAGCGCGATGACGCGCGAACCGCGATTCGGCGCATCAGCTACGCGATGGACTTGAGGTTGAAAGGACTCGCCGTGTCAGCCGCAGGCTGGGGCAATTGGTCCGAAACATACGCCTTCGTCCAAGATCACAACCGCGCCTTTGTGGCGGCGAATATGACTGCCACTACGTTGAAGCAGCTGGATGTGAGCGTGATGCTGATTGTCGATCTGGAGGGCAACTTCGTCCTATCGGACGGTTTTGATCTTGATGCCAACCGACCCCTGGATCTGGATTGGCTTGCCCGCAAAGCGCTTCCCGCCGATTTCCCGTGGCGCGAAGATCTCCTCGAAGGCCGCTCGGCCAAGGGACTGGTTCAAACGAATCGCGGCGTCATGATGATTGCGGGATCGCCGGTGCTCGACGGCAATGAGCGAGGACCGGTGCGAGGGATGGTGATACTGGGACGGCTCCTCTCGGCCGCTGAGGTGCAGCAGATCGGCGCCCAGGCCCAGGAATCGGTGGTAATGACGGCGGGGCGCGGCTCGCGAGTTTCCGATCAACCGGTCGAAAGCGCGGCAATGACACAGGTCTATCGGTCCTTCGACGATGTCTATGGTCGGCCGATCATGACCCTGCGGGTGGATGTACCGCGACGAATCACAGAGCGCGGCCGTTCGGCGGTGGTCTATGCATCGGCATACTTGATTGGCGCCGCCATCGTCGTGCTTTTCCTGCTCGTCGTCATTTTGAATCGCGTGGTGCTCACGCCCTTGGCTCGGCTGACACGTCACGCCGTGGTGATAGGAGAGGGCAAGAATCTGACCGCTCGGCTGGATTTCCACGGCCGCGATGAAATCGGCGTTTTGGCGCGTGAGCTCGATCGCATGGTGGGGCGTATTGCCGAATCGCGCAGCCAACTGGTCGGTCATGTCACCGATTTGAAGGCGGCCGCGGCCGAGACGCTCCGGGCGAAGGAAGTTGCGGAGTCCGCCAACCGCGCGAAGAGCGAATTTCTCGCCAACATGAGCCACGAGATCCGCACGCCGATGAATGGCGTGCTCGGCATGACCGACCTGCTGCTCGATACCCGGCTCGATCCCTTACAGCGTGATTACGCGGAAACCATCCGCGACAGCGGCACCTCGCTACTGACGGTTATCAACGACATCCTGGACTTCTCGAAGGTGGAAGCCGGCAAGCTCGAGCTCGAGCTGCTGGATGTCGATTTGCGCGATACGTTCGAGGACGTTGCCCGGCTGCTGTCGATTCAAGCTCATGCGAAAGGACTGGAACTCACCGCTCAGATCGACGCCAAGCTCCCCGATCTCGTGAAAGCGGATGCGGGGCGCATCCGCCAGGTTCTCTTGAATCTCGCCGGTAACGCCATCAAGTTCACGGCGAAGGGCGAGGTCTCGCTCGAGATCAAGGTCCTGGAAACCGATACGAACGGCACGACCGTGCGCTGCGAGATACGCGACACCGGCATCGGCATCCCGGCCGATCGACTGGAGTCGCTGTTCGCGCCATTCACGCAAGTGGACACATCGACGACGCGCAGGTTCGGCGGCACGGGGCTCGGTTTGTCGATCGTGCGCAGTCTGGTCGAGTTGATGGGCGGTGAAGTCGGTGTCGAAAGCGTCGAAGGCGAGGGCTCTCTTTTCTGGTTTACCGTGCATTCGGCGCCCGTCGTCCTCAGCGCCCTGCCTCACTGTCCGGTGCCTGCCTCGATCAAAGGCCAGCGTGTGCTGGTCGTGGATGACAACGCCACCAATCGAAAAGTGCTCATGGGACAGCTTCTGTTATGCGGAGTCGAAGCGGTATCGGCAAGTTCCGCGGATGAGGCGCTGGCACTCATGCGCCAGGGTGCCGCGGCGGGCCGCCCCTTCGATGCGGCCCTGCTCGATCATCTGATGCCCGATTGCGACGGCGCGCAGCTCGGAAGGATAATCAACCGCGAAGAGGCCCTGAAATCGACGCGGCTGATTCTTTTGACCTCCTCCGGTCAACGCGGCGACGGCCGGCTGTTCGCCGATATCGGTTTTGCGGCGTATCTGTTGAAGCCGATCACACAGCGCGACCTGACAGAGTGTCTGATACTGGTGTTGGCCAACTCGGCGCTCTCCTGGCATATGCAGAGCCGCCCGATAATCACCCGCCATGCGCTGCGTGTGCAGCGAGCCCAGACCCGCAACCGGATCTTGCTGGCCGAGGATAATCTCGTCAATCAGAAGGTCGCCTTGAAGCTGCTTGAAGTACTGGATTACCGAGTCGAGGTCGTCGCGGACGGCCTGGCAGCCGTCACCGCTTGGCAAACCGGAAAATTCGATCTCATCTTGATGGACTGTCAAATGCCGCTGGTGGACGGCTACGAGGCCACTCGTGAGATCCGTCGGCTGGAAGCGGGCACGCGCCGCATCCCGATCGTGGCGCTCACCGCACACGCCATGAAGGGCGACCAAGAAAAGTGCCACGCGGCGGGCATGGATGATTACCTCTCCAAGCCGATCGATCGCGCCAAACTGGATGCTTGCTTGGCGCATCTCCTGCGAAGCAGCGGCTCGACCGGTGCAATGCCAGCCATCAAGGAAGTGCCGGTGGCCGGAGGGGATGACGCGGCTTCGCCTGTTTGCGCGCAATATCCGGTCGACTGGGATGCGTTGCTCGAATCGATCGACGGCGATCAAGAATTCGCGCGCGACCTCGCGGATGCGTTCGTTGCCACCGTCGATCGGGAACTTGCCATCATCGCCTTGGCGGTGAGCTCGGGCGACACCGCGGCGCTGGGCATTTCAGCGCACACGCTCCAAGGCGCAAGCGCCAACTTGCGCGCTTCAGCGGCAGCCTCGGCGGCGGCGCAGCTCGAAACGGCCTCCCGCTCGGGTGAAAGCAGCAAGATTCCAGCGCTCGCGGAGACGCTGACCACCGAAGTTCGGAAGACCATTGCGTATTTGTCGGCGATGAACGCCCGAATAGTGTTGCAGCAGTAGCCTGATCGGGTACAGTTCCCGTGTGCCCCCGACGAATGACAACTTGACGGCCGAGCCCAGGCGCCGCTTGCGTGCCGGCATCGTTGGAGGCGGACGCGGCGCCTTTATCGGCTCTGTCCACCGCATCGCCGCCGAACTCGACGGTCAGGCGCAAATCGTGGCAGGCGCCATGTCCAAAGATTCCGCGACCGCGCGCGCGAGTGCGGCGGATTGGTATCTCGATCGCTCCTATACCTCGTACGAAGATATGGCTCGGGCCGAAGCTGCGCATGAGAACGGCATCGATTTCGTGATCATCGCGACGCCGAACGATCTGCACTACCCGATCGCGAAAGCATTCCTTGCGGCGGGCACCCACGTCATTTGCGACAAACCGTTGGCCTTCACGGTAGCCGAGGGGGAGGATCTGGTTCGGCTGGTCGAAGGCGGCAAGGCTCTTTTCGCGTTGACGCACAACTACACCGGCTATCCGGCCGTGCGTCAGGCCCGCGAGATGGTGCGCTCAGGACAATTGGGCGATATCAGAAAAGTCATGGTGGAGTACACGCAGGACTGGCTGATGGAGCCGCTCGAGCTGCAAAGTAACAAGCAAGCTGCCTGGAGGACCGACCCGGCGCGCTCGGGCGTGAGCGGCTGCGTGGGAGACATCGGCTCGCATGCCGAGAATCTGCTCGAGTTCATCACGTGCCTGCAGATCGAGTCGCTGTGCGCTGACTTGAGCAGCGTCGTCGCAGGCCGGCGGCTGGATGACGATGCCAATATCCTGCTGAGATTGCGCGGCGGAGCCAACGGCACGTTGGTGTGCTCGCAGATTGCCTGCGGAGAGGAAAACCGTTTGTCCATTCGCGTCTATGGATCCAAGGCGGGGTTGGAATGGCAGCAAGACGATCCGAATACGCTCATCTTCAAGCCCGCCGGCAAGCCCTGGGAGCGATTCCGGACGGGCCGGAATTATATGAGCGCGGCGGCCAAGGCGGCGGCACGGCTGCCGGCAGGACATCCCGAGGGCTACCTCGACGCGTTCGCGAACATCTACCGCGCTTTCATGGAGGATGTGCGCCGGATCGGAGCGGATGAGGCGCCGTTGCGAGGCTATCCGGGGGTGCACGACGGATTGCGCGGCCTGCGATTCATTGCCCAGGCGGTTGCCAGCTCTCGGGCGGGCGCGGTATGGCTCCGTGTGTAGAGAAAACGCAACGTGAACTCGATCATTAGATCCCGACTTTGCCTGATGATGTTCCTGGAGTTCTTCATCTGGGGTGGATGGTTCGTGACCATGGGCAGCTATCTTGCGGCGAATCTGCAGGCGAGCGGCGCGCAGACCGCAGCGGCTTATTCCACTCAATCCTGGGGCGCGATCATCGCGCCCTTCATCGTCGGTCTGATCGCAGACCGTTATTTCAACGCCGAGCGGCTTCTCGGCGCCATTCATATCGGCGGAGGAATTCTTTTATATGTCTTGTTCGCGAGCCGCGACTTCCGCGGCTTCTATCCCTGCCTTTTGGCGTACATGATCCTCTACATGCCGACGTTGGCGCTGGTCAACGCCATTGCGTTTCGGCAGATGGATGATCCTTCCCGGCATTTCTCCGGCATCAGGGTCTGGGGCACCATCGGGTGGATCGTGGCGGGCCTGGTCATCAGCTACCTCTTCGCCTGGGATTCCGCGGCGGGAATGACGCAGGGCATGCTTAGGAATACGTTTCTCATGTGCTCCATCGCTTCCTTTGCGCTTGGGCTTTACAGCTTTACCTTGCCTGCAACTCCGCCCGCGCCGAAAAGCACGCAGCGAGCCAGCCTTGGACGTCTCTTGGGATTGGATGCGCTGGTGCTCCTCAAGCACAAGAACTTCGCCGTGTTCTTCGTCGCATCGATCTTGATTTGTATTCCGCTCGCGTTTTACTACCAGAATGCCAATCAGTTCCTGACCGAGATTCACGTTGCCAATGCCACCGGCAAGCAGACCATCGGCCAGATGTCCGAAGTATTGTTCATGCTGTTGATCCCGGCATTCCTGCAACGCTTCGGCATGAAGATCACGCTCTTGATCGGCATGCTGGCCTGGGCGTGCCGGTATGTGTTGTTCGCTTTCGGGAATGCGCACGAGCTTGCGTACATGCTCATTATCGGCATTGCGCTGCATGGCGTGTGTTATGACTTTTTCTTCGTCTCGGGGCAGATTTACACCGACTCCAAGGCCGGCGCGCAGCACCGGAGTGCCGCACAAGGCATGATCACGCTCGCCACCTATGGTGTCGGAATGCTGATCGGATTCTGGGCGGCGGGCCGTATCGACGACCTGCACTTGAGCAACGGCGCGCACGACTGGCGCAGTATTTGGCTGTACCCGGCCGCATTCGCGGCCGTGGTCTTCGTGCTGTTCGCCGCGACGTTTCGCAGGGAAACCGTTTCCTACGACGCGGCGGCTAAACGCGCGGCACGGTAGGAGCCAGCCATCGTGAATGAATCGGAATCTCAAGGGCCGGCGAAGTCGGCGGTGCGCAAGTTTACGCCCCAGCCGATGAAGCTCAGCGTTCTCACGGCCGCGCTGCAGGAATTGACGCCGCGCGAGCGCCGGGATGCCGACCCGGACGTTGCCGTCGAGGAGTGGCTCGATTTTGCGCGTGAGCTTCATTGCCCGCACATCGAGCTGTCCGTCGCCCTGCATCCAAGCGAAAGCGATGTCCCGGCCGCTGCCTTGCTCGACCCCGTCGCGAATACCTTGGATCTGCGTCGGCCTTTCGACTCGGCGCGCGCTGCGCGCGTCCGGCGCGCCATGCAGGCATCCCATGTCGGCCTGTCCGATCTTGCCTATTTCGACAACATGCTGGCGCCCGACGAGGCCGTACGCCGGCAAAAACACGAACTCATGCTGCGCGTTTTCGACGCCGCGGTCCTGCTCGGCACCGATGCCGTCACCGGTTTCGTCGGCCGCAACCCGCTGCTCGAGATGGATGCCAATCTGATGATGTTCGAACAGGTGTTCATTCCGTTGCTCAAGCAGGCCAAGGCGCGCCGACTCACCTTTCGGGTCGAGCAGTGCCCGATGCCCGGTTGGAACGTCACGGATAAATGGCATAACAACATCGCCTATGCGCCGAGCCCGTGGATCGCCCTGCACCGCATCTGCGAGCGGCACGGCGTCGGCGATCAGTTCCGAATTCACTACGACCCCTCGCACGCCATCCTGATGGGACAGGATTCACGCTCGGTGTTTCAGTACCTGAAGGACGCGGGCTACAACTTTCTGATCTCGGGCTTTCACGTCAAGGGACAGGTGATCAACTCGCGCGGCATTGCTGCGTGGGGCTATGGCGGACAGACCATGCAACGCGGCGACTGGCAGGGGGACAAGCCCGCTTCCGATCCGGCCGAGCGGCAAAACGCCTGGAAAAAGCAGACGGTATTCTCCGAGCACGAGCTGCCCGGAACGGCGCGGCATGATCCGCTCGCGTATCTGCAGAATCGATCGGTCGACTGGCTGGACCATCAGCTCGCCGCGCGGGAGTTGCTCGCCATCGATCCGGCGAACACCTTCCTGGTGGTGGAGCACGAATACCCCAGCGCGCGCATCCAGGATAAGGAGCGTCTCAAGCCGATCCTCGAAGGGTCCATCGCCTTCACTCGGGCAATCGACGAAGCTGCGGCGGCGATGTACGCCCTTCAGCACGAAGTGCTGGCCTCGCAGGGCGTTTCCGTGCAGGGCGTCGGCCGCGAGGCGTATCGGTCCTGATGATCTACGCCCTCATGCGTGCGGCGCAGTTGCACCCAACGCCCGAAATCGATTAACTAAGCGCCATGCCCTTCGTGACGGCGGAAAATCAACAGAGCGACTACGACGCCGTCGTGGTTGGTTCGGGAGCCGGCGGTGGGCAGACGGCCTATACTCTTTCAATGGACGGCGCCAAGGTGCTCATGCTCGAGGCCGGGCGCAATTATTCGTACACCGAATCGTCCATGTTTCGCACTCCGGACTTGGCGCCGCTCGGCGGTGTCGGCACGCCGGAAAAGCCCTTCGGCTTCTACGATGCGACGGTGGACGGCGGCTGGACCGTGCCCGGAGAGCCGTACGAGCGTGCCAGCGAAACCGATGGTGGGCGGTTCGAGTGGTGGCGGGCACGAATGCTGGGTGGCCGCACCAATCATTGGGGACGCATCTCGCTGCGCAATGGTCCCTACGATTTCAAGCCGCAGAGCCGGGATGGATTGGGCTTCGATTGGCCGATCCGGTATGAGGATGTCGCGCCGTACTACGACAAGGTCGAGATGCTCGTGGGCGTGTACGGCAGCAACGAAGGCCTCGAAAACACGCCAAGCTCGCCACCGGGATGTCTGCTTCCGCCGCCCAAGCCATTGGTGAGCGACTATCTGGTCGCGCAACGCGCGAAGCGTTTAGGAATACCGGTCATACCCGGCCACCGCGCGGTGCTGACCCGCGCGCCCGACTTCAGGCGGCTACCCGCGCGCCTGCACCCCGGGAATGCCAAGGCGCAAAAGATACTTGCCGAGGACATGCGCAGCCGGTCGCCCTGTCTTTGGGCGACACCGTGCGGCTACGGTTGCGCGGTGCGCGCAAATTATCAGTCGACCACCGTCCATTTGCCGCCGGCGCTCAAGACCGGGAACCTCGATATCACCACCGACGCGATGGTGTACGAGGTGACGCTTGGACGCGACGGCCGCGCGAATGGCGTCAATTTCATCGAACGGCAGAGCGGCAAGCAAAGGCATGCGGCGGCACGGGTCGTGATCCTCGCGGCGAGCGCGTGCGAGTCAGCGCGCATCCTGCTCAATTCCAAAAGCCCCCAGTTTCCGAATGGCCTGGCGAATTCCAGCGGCAAAGTCGGACGCTACTTGATGGATACGGTCGGGTCGACCGTGGGCGGCCAGATTCCATTGCTCGAGAATCTGCCGCCGCTCAACGAGGACGCCGCGGACGGCCATCAGTTGTATGTTCCCTGGTGGCTATACCGGGAACAGCTGGCTGGAAAACTCGGGTTCGCCCGCGGCTATCACATCGAATTCGGCGGCGGCAAGCGCATGCCCGGCCATGGCACCGCCGCGGGCCTCGAATGGCTGACGGGCGGCAGCTACGGCGCCAAATTCAAAGAGGACGTGCGGCGCTATTACGGATCCTTCGTCTGGTTCGACGGCCGCGGCGAGATGATCCCGAACGATAACTCGTATTGCGAAATCGATCCAAGCGTCAAGGACAAGTGGGGGATTCCGGTGCTGCGTTTCCACTGGCAATGGTCCGAGCACGAGCGTCGGCAGGCCGCGCATATGCAAAAAACCTTTGCCGGCATCATCGAGGCCATGGGCGGCCGAACGCATGGCGCGGTCAAGACCGACGGCGCCAAGGCCATCGCGCCCGGCGGTTCCATCATTCACGAAGTCGGCGGAACCCTCATGGGATCCGATTCGAAGAATTCGGTCACCAATCAATGGGGCCAGACTTGGGACGTCAATAATCTGTTCGTTGCCGACGGGGGCGTCTTCGCCTCGAACGCGGACAAGAATCCGACGCTGACCATCATGGCATTGGCGTGGCGCGCGTCGGACCATATTCTCGAGCGCATGCGGCGCAAGGAGCTCTAGATTGGATCGGCGCACGAGCATCCAGTGGGTGCTGTCGGCCGCCGCGGCGTGGCCGCTGCTCAGAATCCGTGCCGGGCGGGCCGACTCTCTGCCGCCCCGGGGTTACGGAACGGATCCGAATCTCGCCGTCAATTACCAGCCTGGCGAGGTGTGGCCGTTGACGTGCACGGCGCCGCAGCGGCGCCTGGCGGGCATCCTGTCCGACATCATCATTCCCGCCGATGATCGCTCGCCCAGCGCCTCGGCTGCCGGCGTAGTCGATTTCATCGATGAGTGGGTGAGCGCGCCGTATCCAGACTTCCAACGCGATCGGGGCGTGGTGGTCGGTGGTTTCGCGTGGTTGGATGCCGAGGCGGGACGACGCTTCGGCAAGGCATTCTTCGAGCTCGACTCGGCGGCACAACACGGCATTTGCGATGACATCTGCGATGAATCGCGGGCCGGCGCCGCGCTGCGCGAGCCCGCGCACTTCTTCGCGCTATATCGCGACTTGACCGCCGGCGCGTTTTACTCGACCCCCGTCGGCCGCAAGGATCTGAATTATATCGGCAACGCGCCGCTCGCGGCCTTCGACGGACCTCCGCTTGCGCTGCTCAAGTCCCTCGGCTTGGCGTAGATGCGCGCGGCCTCTCTGCTCTCACAGGTGAACCATGAATAAAGTCAAATGTTATGTCGCCCTGGTCGGACTCGGCTTGGGTACCTTGATATCCGCCGGCGCAACCTCCGCCGAATCCTCCTCCTGGCTACCGTTGGTGCAGGACCACTCTGCGCCCGAGTTGCGGGGGTGGAAAACAACTGGATTGCCCGACGGCTGGCACGTGGAGGGTGGTGTGCTCTCCAAGGATGGCCAGGCGGAGGATCTAATCACGAACCGGGATTTTGGAAATTTCGAGCTCCAGCTCGAATGGAAGCTGGGGAAGGGCGGCAACAGCGGCATCTTCTACCGCGGCACGCGCGATTACGATCATGTCTATTGGAGCGGCCCGGAGTACCAGCTCCTCGACGATGCGAACGCGCCGGACGGCAAGAACAGGCTCACGTCGGCCGCAGCGGCATACGGGCTCTATGCCGCGCCGGCAGGAGTGGTACAGCCGTTCGATCATTGGAACAAAACGCGAATCGTGGTCAAGGGCATGCACGTCGAGCATTGGCTCAACGGCCGCAAGGTCGTCGAGTATGACCTCAACAGTCCGGACTGGAAAAGCAAGGTGGCCGCAAGCAAATTCTCGGCATACCCCAAGTACGGCATGGCGGCGACCGGCATGATAGGGATTCAGGGCGATCACTCCGGCGCTCTCGCCATTCGCAACATTCGCGTTCGCGAGCTGCCTTAAGCCGGTTTCCATGGCAGGCATGCTGACTGAGTCCATGCGCCGCATCAGCGGCCTGCTGCAGTCCGGTCAATACAGCGCGGCGCACTCGCAGCTGGAATCCCTGGTGGCCGCAAATCCTGATTATGTGGAAGGCCTGCGGCTGTTGGCCGGCACCAAACAAGCTTTGGGCGATCT
The DNA here is from genome assembly GCA_035996065.1 of Steroidobacteraceae bacterium. GTDB lineage: Bacteria > Pseudomonadota > Gammaproteobacteria > Steroidobacterales > Steroidobacteraceae > Bog-1198. The sequence goes on from DASYJX010000043.1 coordinate 43,662, forward strand.
GGCCCACGCCGAGTCGCTGCTGCGGCGTGCGCTCGATATCGACCCCCTATGGACTCCCACACTGACCACCCTTGCGGAGTTATTGCTCATTGCGGGCCGCAGCGCCGAGGCCGTACCGTTGTTGCAGCGTGCAATCCAAGGTTCCCCTCGCTATCCACGGGCCGCACTTCTCTTGGTTCGCCACCACTTGGATGCGGGTCAGCCGGCCTTGGCACTCGACATTGCGACACCTTGGTGCAATAGCGGCAAGATCGATGACGATTTGGCGGCGCTGCACGTGGCGGCATACGCCGCTCTCGGTCGCCAAAGCGAAGCGGTGGCGCACTATCGTCGTCTCGTGGCACTCGCTCCTGACAACCCCGTCGCGACCCACACCCTGGCTGTCGCGTTGAATTCCTTCCACCAGCCGGAGGAAGCCGAGTGCGTGGTGCGTCAGACGCTGGGCCGCACCCGACCAACGGCGGCGCTGCATCTCACGCATGCCCGCAGCCTCATCACGTTGGAGCGATTCGACCAAGCCGAGCTGGCGTTGCGCGAATGCGTTCGATTGGAGCAGCGCCTCGCCGACGCGCACAACAGTCTGGCGCAACTCATTTGGATGCGCACCGGCGATATCAGCGAGGCTACGCGCGCTCTGGATCAGGCACTCGAAAAACACGAACATGACGACGCACTGTGGGCCACCAAAGCCGCCCTCTTGCAGGGAGCCGGCGACGCGCGCAGCGCTTACGCGTGCCTCGTCAAACGCGCCGCACGACCCCGGGCCCCCCCGGCGTTGCTGATCCGCGCGGGACTGGCGGCGCTGGAGTTTGAACCCGCCACGGCTCTAATACTCGCAGAACAGGTCATGCGAGTGCAGCCCAACAACCCGACCGCTCGCAAACTCCTTTGCGCCGCATACCTGGGCGTGGGGGACGGAGCCAAAGCGATGGCGGAGTGCGCCACACTGCTGGCGGCGACTCCCGACGATCAATATCTCATTGCCATGCAGGCCACGGCGCTGCGGATATTGAACGATCCTCGCTACGAGGCGCTCTGCGACTACGACATGATGGTGATGTCGGTGACTCTCGAAACGCCTCCCGGGTGGCCTGATCTCACCAGTTTCCTGACGGATCTCGGCTCGCGCTTGAACGCGCTCCACAGTCCGCACGGCCACCGACTCCTTTACCAATCGTTGCGCCAGGGCACCGAGACCACTCAAGATCTCTCGCGCAGCCAGGATCCCGTCATTCAGGCACTCTTTCACGCCTTTGCAGCACCGATCGCGCGCTACCGTGAAATCATCGGCCAGGGGGAAGATGCCCTGCGGCGCCGCAATCGAGGCCCCTCACGATTCAACGGCGGTTGGTCGGTACGCCTGCACCGCGCCGGCTATCACACAAGCCACGTGCATCCTCGGGGATGGATATCCTCGGCTTGCTATATTGAGCTGCCCGACAGCATGAGAGCGCGACGCACATCCGAAGGAATTCTCAGCTTCGGCGCGCCTGGGATGGTCACGACGCCTTCGTTGGAAGCCGAGTTGTCGGTTCGTCCCGAAGTTGGCTTGCTTGTGCTTTTTCCGTCGTATTTCTGGCACGGCACGCTGCCCTTTCATAGCGAACAGCCGCGTCTCACCGTCGCATTCGACGTCGTGCCAGATAGTCCGACGCGCACGTGCTGAATTATTTGAAGATCCAGTATCCCGGCAAACCGCTTGCGACAGCGGCTTGCCGGGAGAGAGACTCTCACATACTCAGAACTTGTATTTGAGTTGAATGCTGCCCTCGCGGCCCAGGATCGATCGCCCGAAGTTGACACCGTTCTGCGCGGTGTTTCCGCCGAAACGGGCGTTGCCCTCGGTGAGGCCGACCTGATTGGTCAGGTTCGAGCCCATCGCGCGAATTTCCCAGTTGTCGCCGAACTCGGCGACGATACCGGCGGCCAGGTCGTAGTAGGCGGGCAAGGGGTTCAGGCCCGTGTTGTCCTGAAAGTGCCGACCGACGTGCTCGTAGGTCACGTACTCGGTCAGCGAGCCCCAGGAGAAGATCTGCGTGTCACTCGGCGTAACGCGAATCTGGAAGTCCGGCAAGCGAGCGAGCGGTTGACCATTGATGGTGCCGCACCTGGTTACCAGGTTGATGTCCTGGTAGAAGTAGCAACCCTGGAAGTCCTTGTAGTGGGCCTTCTCGTACTCGGCATTGACTGCGATCTTGAAGTCCCGAAGCGGCTGGAAGTCGAAGCCCGCGAACGGATTCACGGTGCCGACGATCCGCCCGCCCCGCGACGTGGAGCCGTAAGTCCCCGACTTACCGAGCGGGACATGGTTCGAATCGATGGGCTGATACAATATGCCCTTGAATTCCTTGTCGTAAATCGCTGCGTCGATGTACATATAACGATTCTGGATCTTGAAACCGCCTTCGTAATTGCGCACGGTGTTGAGAGGCGGATTCGAGGGACAGCCGTTCGAGCCGTTGTACACGTTGCAACGGACATCGTCGAACTTGTCGAAGAACACGCCATCGTTGACGCGCACATAGGCGCTCATATGGTCACTGAACTCGTAATTGGCGCCGAGCGAGAACGTCGGCATGGTGTTGTGTTCACGGCCGTGCGAGTACGTACCGTCCGGCAATTCGACCGCGTTATCCCACAAGTCGAACTGTGTCCCCAGCTGTCTCGGCTTGAGATTGGTTGTCTGCTGGTCCAGGTCGATGTGTTCGAGCCGAACCGAGGCGTCCAATAACAAACTGTTGATCTTCCATGAGTCCGACAGATAGGCGGCAATATTCGTGGCCTTGCCCTGCTCGAGGATTTGGTAACCTCCATTGGCGTTCACAATGCCTTGGGGACTGGTCACGTTGTAGATGTTTCCGCCAGCGGTGCCTTGCAATATGATCGGGCTCGCATTCGGCACGTTGTTAATGAGCACATGCGAGTCCAACGACCATGCGTCGTTGTCCGTGTAATGGGCTAGATACACACCCAAGGTCAAAGTGTTGCCGTCCAAGAGTTCCTTCGCCAAGCGGAATTCATCGGTGACATTGGTGAGTTTCTTGCGGACCTGCCATACCTGCTCGGTGATCACGCTTGTATCGAGCGGGACGGCCCCGCCATTGAGGTAATGCGCCTGGATGGCTCCCGCCGTCAACGGAGCGGGCAGTGTCAAATTGCCGAGGAAGGTGCTCAGGGCCACGGGATTGCCGTCGTTCACCAGCGCATTCGTGGGGATCCAGCCGCCATCGAACAGGAAGGTGTTGGAGATCCTCCAGCCGCCGCCGAACTTGAGATCGAGGTTCGACCCAAAGTAATTCAGCTGAGCGCCGCGGCCGTTGCTGATATCGTCGTTCCAGAAGCCGCCGCCCGGGCTCGGAATCTGGAAGTTCTGCAGCTGCTTGCTGTTGTAGGTGTGGTTCAGTTGGTTGAAGCCGGGATAAGGCTCCGCCTTGCCGTTCACTTCGATGTAGGGGAAGTCGGCGTACCACTGATTCTTGTCGCTCAGGTTGCGATACCAGAACATCACCGAGCCGCCATCCAGATCGTGCTTCAAGGTGGCCGTCAGTTGTCCGCCGATGTCGGACGGATACTGCGGGTTACGCACGCCGTCGGACACGCGGTAGAAGCCGCCGATGCTGCCATACCATCCGTCGATGATCTTACCGCTCAAGAAAACATCGACGCGCTCCGACCCTTCCGATCCGTAGGTAAAGCCGACCGAGCCCGTCGTCTTGTCCGAGCCGGTTCTCAGGATGAAGTTCGCCGTCGCGCCCGCCTGACCGGAGCCGAAAATTGCGCTCGGTCCGCCCTGGACGATCTCGACACGCTCGACGGTGTCGTCGAAGCGCAGCAGCGAGCTGGAATCCATGAAGGACAAGGCTGCGGAACCGTAGAGGGGCGAGCCATTGATCATGGTGGTGAAGTACGGGGAGTCGCCGCCGCCGTTGGGGAAGCCTGCGACATCGATGTTGACGCCAGTCTGACCGCCGGATGCTTCCGGCCAAATGCCGGGGGACAGTTTGAATATTTCCGCCACGCTCGCGGGGTTCGAGTTTTTGATGTCGTCGAGGGACAACGAGACGATGTTGTAGCTCGCGTCCAACTTCTTGACACCCTGCGCCGAGGCAGTGACGACGATTTCGTTGAGCGCGTTGGCCTCATCGCTCGCGGCGGGAGTCTCGTCGGCTGCGTAGGCGCCGCCGGCACAGGAGAGGATACCGGCCATCGCGACGGCCAGCGCATTTGCGGAGGCGAAGCGGGGCGCGTAGGCCGATGAAATCATTGCGCGCGGCCGTGCCGCCCGCGCATTCGTTCGCTGTCCTTTGTTGTGTTTTAGACTCATTGATTATTCTCCCCCTAATAAGCTATTGAAACATCATGTAAGACGATGATCGGCGCCCCGCCGCCGGTCGTGCCGGTGCAGGTTTGGTATTGGTTGACAGGCGTGTTCGCATACATGAACACGGAATTTAATTATGGATCGTAAAGGCGATGGCGACAAATGAATGTCGTTCGTTCCCCAGAAAACTCCGCATCCCGCGCCCCCGGTGACCGCTCAATTGTATGCACCGCCCATGGCATGCTTGACGGTGGCTAGCCGATAAATAAAGGCGCCGGCTTTCTAAGCGCTGTCCCTGATCGTGGTTTCCGGCGCATGCTCGCCGAAAAACCCGTCTGCATTGAATGTAATGGGTATTCCAATCCATATCAAGGTTTGATGCGAAATCGCAACAGTTATGCCCGTGGGGATCGGACTTTGCAAACTTTGCAAAATACAGCCCTGCCTATCGCAGGCCAGGATCGGGTATCGCCAGGTAGACCGTACTCCATAACTGTGCAGCATTTGACTCGTCGGCATCTGCGGCATTCGCACCGAAAGGTGCAATTTGGAAATGCCCATCGGCGAAGCTCCAAGACCAGAGTTCCGAATTGCGCAGTGTGTGCGCGGAACGGATGACGCCCCAAAGCCGATCCTGAGCGCGGTGCAGAAGCTCCTTCGCGGAGAACGGCAGATCTCGCCGCCGTAATTGCCGCTGCAGTCCTGCCGCCAATACCGCTTGCTGCCACGACCAGATGACGGTGCCGTGATAGGCGTTGCGGGTGAGCCGATCTTGGAGGGTGGACGCCGCATATACAGGATTGGCGACTACGACGCCCACATCCGTCAGCAGTCCGGCCGGGAACGGCCGCATCACGGCCATCAGTGCCCGGCGCAGCGCCTTCGGGCTTGGATCGTCAAAGAGCAGTTCGAAACCTTCGTCCGAATTCAGGATGGGTATGGCGCGGCCATCGGCATCCAGCGACAAGGCATGGAATCGCACGGGTGAGTTGCCGACCGCGCCTAGCGCCGCTTCGTCCGAGACGCGCAACGCGGCAGCGTATTCACTGATGGACCGGCGCGCACTCGTACTGGGAATAACGACTTCGAACAGCGGGCCTGCCTTGGCTCGCCAGATTCGCGCTGTCATGTCGGCGCGCGCAAAGACGCCGCGGTCGGCAGTGCTGAGGTAAGTGTCGAGCAGGCCGCTGTGGAAAAATCGACCGGCGGCTGCCACTGCCGCGGGAACGAACACGGCGTTGACATCGTACGGAATCCGCCCACCCCCCAGTCCGTCGTTGCTATCCCGCCATTGGCCCACATCGATGCCGGGTTTCAGCGCGATCAGATTTGAGGGCTGAGGATCATCCGCAAACTTCGCCGCGGCCTGGAGCACGAATTTGAGGTTGCTCACCAAATCGGCGCCGAATGATCGCGGCGGCTCGCCCTGCCGGGCATCGTTGCGGGCGAGGAATGCAGCTGCCTGTGGTCGAGCGCGTGCATCGTTGAGCAACCATTCTGCCGCAACGGGAGCGAGCATGAAACTGCCGTCGATCATCTTATAGTCAAACACCGGCGCATCTGATTCGACACCATTGCCCCGCAGATGATCGAGAATGGCAAATTCGCCGATATCTTCTTCATGGGCGACCTCACCTTGCGGCGACAGGCGAGTCAGCACCGATCCCAGTCCAGCCTGCACAGCATCGGGAGTGAGCACGGTCATCAATAGCCGCACCGACATCAGAGTGTCTCGTCCGAAATAGGTATTGAAGCGCCAAGAACCTGCAGTGAATTTTTCCTGATAGCTCAAAAACGTCAGGGCATTGCGGGCGGTCGAGTCGGGTTGGGCTTGGCCGTTCAGCAACCGCTCGCCCGGAAGCGGAGTCATGGGCGTCTCACCGCTCAGCGCGCTGATCTTCAGGCCGATAATGCCGTCGCTGCCCGCCGTGAAATGATCGCCCTGCAGCGTTCCACGAGTGACTTCGATGGCGAGCCGATAGCCCGGCGCGCCATCGAGGCGGTCGCGTGTCCAGGTGATGGAGGAATTCTGAACAGTCGGCTGTGCGGCGACTTGCGCCGGAAAAGTCCCCAGGGCCGGAAAATCCCGCAACACCCGCACGCTGGAGAGAAGAGCCTGCTTGATGAAAAGGTCGGCCGCTCCGCTCACCGTGGCTTCGGCGGTCATGCCGTATAGCGGGCGTCCCTTTGCGTCCTGGCCTATGAGCGGCTGGGGACGCCCGACCAACTTCCATGTCACGGGTGTGGCGGAGTGCGCGAACCACAGGCCTATGCCGCTGTTGCCCGCAGGGAAGGCAACGAGCAAGCGGGCGTCGGATCCCGAACGTAACACCAGGTGCGCCGCGACCGGACCGTCGCGCAGAAAACTGTTGAGATTGAGACCCTCATCGACGTCGAACGAGAGGCGGGAAGCCGGAGCGGAATCTGCGATCCCCACGTTCGGCGTCATGGCTGCCATCGCCAGACCCCACATCATCAGCATCGCGCGCAACACACAGTGCGGAGTCATATTCATGGTATTTCCTGGAGGAAAACAAGTTCGGAAGATAATGGCAAATCAAGCGTCACTTGGACGCCGTCGTGCATGAGCAATCGACCGAAGGCAACGAGCGTGGCTGCCGCACCTCGATCCTGAAACTCGAGCCGGTAGCGGCCGGCGGGGTTCAAGCCGCTCAAGCGAAATCGATGGGTGGGTGCATCGGGCGCGGCGCCCCGGAATGCGTATAACACTCCGCGCCGGCGCGTCGCCGAGAAATATTCGATGCCGTCCCAATGGACGCCATCCGGGCGTTCGGCGACGTGATACAGATCCGCGTCGCGGATCAACGGACGCAGCGCCGACTTGTATAGTGCAAATTCCTTGCGTGCCTCGGTCCGCTGCGGCGCAGTCCATTGGCTCGTGTCCAGCATCAGTGAAAACCAGCCCAGCATCCCGCTTCGCAGCACGTAGCGAAAGTTCTCGATGCGCGGCGCCGGCCATTTTTCCACATAGCTTTCCAGCATGGCCGGGGGGAACACGTAGCTTGCATCGTAGAACGCCCGCCGGTTGGAAAGCGGATCATAGCTATCAGTGACGGAAAAATAGTCGCCGTGCGCGGCGCTGCCGAAATCCATCATGCGCCCGCCGTCGTTGCAGACTTCGAGCAGCAAGTCCGGATGATGGGCACGCAACTGTTCGTATAGGTCGTAATAGGCGCGCGTCGCATGGTAGCTGACGTCCGTCGAGTTCGACCCGTCGGCCCAAAGAAATCCGGAGTCCTCATAGATGCGCAACGTGCCGGGTTCCGGCGGCGCGGCCGGATGATCGCCGTGCGAACTGCCTTGAGCCACCAGATAGCCGTCGTGCTCGAGCATGTCCAGATGATAGCTGCTGACCATGCGTTCCAATTCGCGTGCCGCCCATGCCTTGGCAGCGGGCACGCCCAGATCGATGGTGATGCCCTTGAAGGGCTCGGCGTGCGTCCAGCCCGAGGGTGGATCGGCGATCAACCAGTCGCGGACGTCGGGATCGAACACGTTCAGCGCGCCGGGCACGGTGGAGGTCCCGGCCTGCGCCCAGTCGGCCCACAGGCCAAACTTTAGCCCGCGGCGGTGGGCGAAGTCGGCAACACTCGCGATCCCATGGGGAAACTTGACTGGATCCGCGTGCCAGTCGCCGACGCCGCGAAACCAGCCCGCATCCAGATGGAACATTTCGAGACCGAGCTGCGCGGATTCCGCGATCATGCGGCGTGCAAGAGTTTCATCGACCGCCATGCCGCTGCCCCAGCTGTTGTTGACCATTTCGGGGTAAGTGGGATCCCTCAGCGTGCGCGGATTGCTGAGTACGGCGCGCACCCAACGGCGCACGATGTTGGCAGCACCGTCGGGACCGCCGCTGAAGGCGCCGATGAATATCGTCGGCGCTGCAAAGCTCCCACGCGCCGCAACGCGCGTTCGGTAGGGGCCGGGCGCGGGATCGAGGCCCGCTTCGCCGCTGAGTTCAGATCCCTGTCGCTGCAGTGTGATTCGCGTGCGCCCGCTGAATTCGATGCCCATAAACCAGCCGCGTCGGTCACCGCCGGCTTCAGCCACCAGCAGATAAGGGATCATCTCGCGCGGTTGCCCGACGATGGGACGCGCATAGGAACTCGAGGTGCCTTGCCAGGTCTCATCGTCGTTGAGTGGATCCAGATGCGTGCCTTGGGCGGAAGGAGTGTCGGCGCCTTTTTCCACCCAGAAGCGTTCCAGCGCCGTATTGGGATCGATCTGCCAATCGAAGCGAAAGCTTGGCTGTAGCGGCAGCCAGATTTCATTGCCGCTCAAGTTTTGTATCACGACGCTGTGCTCGAGGGGCCCGCGCGCGGCGCGCGCGCGCCACTGCCAGACGAGCCGCAATTGCGGAGAATCGGTCACGTACACCGCTTCGATCCGGTTCGCCTCGAAGCGGCTGGCCGTTCGATCCAAGCGCCACTCGAGCAACCGTTGAGCGCCGTCCACCTGGACATGATGGGGCAGCGGCTCTTGAGCCAGGTTCGACCACGTCCATTCCCGATCGTGCGCGCCCATCGCGCGGGTGATGAGTTTCAACGTGCGCAAGCGCGGTGCATGGTCGCCTACGCTTACCGCGATAGCGGTCTCTGCGCTCGCAAGCTCGGCGTGCACCTCCGCGGATTCGTGCTCGCTCTGCGCGCCGGCAGCTACGGCGCCCAGGCGGGCCAGGAAACAACCGACAATGATCGTTGCCGGCCACCCCCGTATCCGGCGTTCTGTCGCTGTCAGGACGATGCAACCTTCTGGTAGGCGCTGTAGCTTTCGCCGGCAATGTCCAAGAACGGCTTCAATGTGAGCGTCCCCGACTCGGTCGCCGCCTGCCATTCATGCCTGCCGCCGCGGTCGAGTCGCGCCGCCAAGAGGTTCGCACGCGTCACTGTCGAAGCCGCCGAGTCATCGTCGAGAATGCGCATGAGCACCAGGGGACCCGCAAGCAAGGCCACTGTTGCCGGGTTCGCTGAATCGATGCTTTCCAAGCGGCGCGTCAGCGGCAACTCGAGCTCGATCGTGTCACCCGGACGCCATTCGCGCCGCACCGCTGCAAACCGGCCGGGGTCGAGCCGGCGGGTCTCGCGCCTGCCGTTGATCGATACCGCGGCGCCTTCCGCCCAGGCAGGTATGCGCAGATTGAGCGTGAAGGTATGTGCGCCGATGGGCCGCACGGTCAGTCTCACGCCGGCCTCGTACGGATAGTCCGTTTGGATCGACAGGCTGCAGGGCCGGTGATCTTGATTCCACGCGACTTGGGCCGGTGCATAGAGATTCACATAGATGCCGTTTGCATCGGTGAAGCAGGCGCTGATGGCATAGTCGGCGGCGACCATGGGCAGCGAGCCCGAGCAACAGGGCCAACGGTCGGGGTGGAAGCCTTTTTTCGCGCGCCTCGTGTAATCGGAATAGTAGAAAGCGCGGCCGTCCGGCTGGATGGGAACTGCGCCGAGCACGGTGTTGTACAGCACGCGCTCCATGCTGTCGCCGTATCGCGAGTCGCGGGTGATGCGCATGAGATAGCGCGTGAGCTTGAAGTGCGCATACGCGCCGCAGGGCGTCTCGAAACTCTTGGTTTGCTCCTCGAGGCTTGCGCCGAGCGCGCCGCTGCCTGGCACGACAAAATGCTCGTCCGGTCCCCAACCCCCCGTCGCGAAGCTTTGGGCCGCGATCATGTCAAAGCCGTTCTTCGCGGCCTCAAGGTACAGCGGGTTGCCGAGTGCGAGATAGGCCTGCGCCGCCGAGCTGAGCGCGTTGACGTGGCTGTACGCATGCTTGCCCGGAAGCGCGTTCTCGCCGCGCGCCAGGGCCCCAAAAAAATCGTCATACAGAAAGCGGCGTCCAAGATCGAGATGGCGCCGCTCGCCGGTCAAGCTCCAGGCGAGGAATTGATTCTCGGGCAGCGTGTAGCTTTCATCCCACGCATGCTCGCTGAAATCTTGCGGAGGATGGGCGTGCTCATCGCGCGGTATCGCGCCCGGAGGAAGGTAGGGAACCGCCGCCGTCGTCGCGCGCACAAGGGTGGCGCGTGCGGTATCTGCCCGGCCTAGGCGCTCGGCATCGATCAGCCCGCCGACGAGTTTGTCGTACGTATAGGCCGGAAAGCGGTTGCGGCGATAAAACTTGCCCTCGGCATCGACGGTGGCAGCGAAGCCCTGCACCAGGCGCTGCACCTTGGCGCGGCTCGCGCCATCGCCGGTGATCGCGTAATAGCGCGACAGCGCGCTGATCCATTGTCCGAAAGTTGCACCGGGCGCGAATGCATACGTGTCGTACCAGCCGCCCAGGTCGTGGCCGGGCGCTTTCTGCCCGGCGCGCACGCGAAACGGGCGAAGCAAGGCGTCTTCATCCAAGCTAAGGACCAGGCGGTGGTTTTCACGCGCTTGTCGATCCAGGGGACCGTCCTGAAATTGCACTTGTCCGTACGCCAATTCCGAGAGCGGCGTGGCGGGCGCGTCCGTGACATCAGGGCCCGGCGCCGAAACTCCTTGCCCTCGAGCTCGGGTCGCGCGCAATCCGCCCGCCGCGAGCACGCTCATTGCGATGAAAGCGCGCCGCCCGAATTTGAGGTGATCCGACAAATCAATTCCCTCTCCAAGCCGTGATCGGCAGAGTGCTGCGCCCGAGGCCGTAAAGCAACCCCCGGCGCGGCATGATTGCGAAGCCGCTGTTAGAGTAGGCGCCTTGGCGGCGTCAATTGGAGTAGTCGTCCATTCTCGAAGAGGTTTGCATGCAGTTATTGATCGCAGTGATCTATGTGCTCGTGTTGGCGGCCGGGACCGCTCGCTCCGCGCCGGCGACTTCGCAGCCCGACAACGCGGATCCGAGCTTCCTTCTCAGCGCGGGGCCTGCGGATCTCGAGCATTACTTTCCGAGCTATCTTGCCAACGGCTATTTTTCGACCATGACCGCGCCGCGCGGCACCGAAGGCAGCCTCGCGTACATGGTGGCCTTCATGGACTACGGCAAGGACGACGAGGCGCGTCCCGCCGCGATTCCGGGGTGGAGCGAGATCGACTATTCGACCGGCGACTCGAGCGCGGGCCATTTCTGGATGAATCAAGTGCCGGTGATACCGGCGCTGTTCAGGGATTACCGGCAGACCTTGAACATGCAGGAAGCGACTTTGACGACGGATTATCGCTACGTCGATCATCAGCGCACCACCCAGGTCAAAGTCACGACGTTCGTGAGCCAGGCGGCGACCCACCTCGCCGCCACGCAGATTTCCCTCACGCCGGACTTCGATGGCACCGTGGAGCTGTCTTTCGCACTGAATCTCTGGGCGCCGTATGAGCCGCGCCTGCCGCTCGCCAAGCTGAGCGGCGAGGAGATGCAGGAAGCGGTTGCCGCGCACAACATGCAGCTCGTCGCGATCCCGCCATCGACCCCCGACCGCGCCGCCGTCTGGTACCACGGCGACACGCACGTGCTGGCGGCGAATGGAGATGTGAAGGAATTGACCTTGGCCCTCGACGGACGCGCGGAGAAGGGGTTGGCGATGGCCGAGGCGGCGGCGATTCGGCTGCCCCACGGCATTTCGGCGAGCGACATCGCTCTGTATAAGAGTCAGTACCGACTGGCTTTGAATGTGAAGATCAACGTGCAAAAGGATAAAACCTACACGTTCAGCAAGTTCGTCGCAGCCTCGCGCGAGGAGTGGGGCGGGGATGCGGCGGCCGACCTCGCACTGGCGATCGACGCACGCAATCATGGCTTCGATGATCTGCTCGGCAAGCACCGTGCCGCGTGGCGCGACCTGTGGCGCTCGGATATCTCGATCGATGGGGATTTGAGGGCACAGACGGCGGTGCACTCGGACCTCTATTATCTGCTCGCAACCTCCACCGCGGACACACGCTGGCCGATGGGCGCGTGCGGTCTCTCGCCCGGCTATACCGGACACGCGTTCTGGGACAGCGATACGTGGATTTTTCCGGCGCTGCTGCTGCTGCATCCCGAACGGGCAAAATCCCTGGTGATGTTCCGTTCCCATACGCTGCCCGCCGCCCAGGCGCGCGCGCAAGCTCGCGGGCTCAGGGGAGCGATGTATCCGTGGGAGGCCGATCCCGAAAACGGCACCGAGCAGATTCCGCATTTCGCTTATGTGCTCAGCGAACGCGAGATCCACGTGAATGCCGATATCGCCATTGCTCAGTGGCAATACTGGCTGGCCACCCACGACCGGGACTGGCTCAAGCGTGACGGCTGGCCCGTGATCCGCAACGTGGCGGACTTCTGGGCGAGCCGCGCCTCATGGAATGCCGGGCAGGGGCGCTATGAGATCGTGCACGTGACCTCGGTTGCGGAAAACTACAACGACGTGCCCAACGATACGTTCACCAATGTCTCCGCACAGAAGGTATTGAACATCGCCGCGGCCGCAGCCTCGCTGGTCGGCGAACGGCCCGACCCGAAGTGGGCCGAAGTAGCTGCGAAGCTCTACATCCCGTTCTCGGACACCGAGCAGCGTCATCTGGATTTCGATGCGAGCGTGCCACGCGATCCCTTGGAAGGCAGCACCTTAGGGCTGCTGGCGTACCCCTCCCTCGATCTGCAGATGACCGATAAAGTGCGCCGCAACGACTTCGAGTACACCATGATCGCGGTGAGGCAGGGACATCACGAGCCTCACGGCATGGCCATGGCGCCGGCTTCGATTGCCGCCGCCTCGGTGGGCGACACGATTTCGGCGGTTGCCTGGCTGCAGAGCAACTTCACCAGCAACTTGATCAAGCCACCGTTCAATGTGCGTACCGAGACTGCGTATAACAACACCGGATATTTCGTGACCGCCTCCGGCGGGTTCATTCAGAATCTCCTGTACGGCTTGGGGGGCCTGCGTATCGAGGAAAAAGGACTCATCGAGGCTTATGCACCCGTGCTGCCGCCTGAATGGAGATCAATGACGCTCAAAAAAATCAGCTTCCGCGGGCGGCGCTACGACATCACCATCGCCCGCGACGCGAGCGGACGGGCGAGATCGACGCGCAGGCCAGCCGCGCTGCTCGAGTGAACGCCTAGAAGCGCAGAGCGCTGAGGTATGCGAAGCTGGCGGCAATGCTGGCGAACGGATCGCGCGCATCGTCGTGCTCGACGAAGCAGTGCTTGATGCCGGCCTGCCGGCCGTGCGCGAAAATGCGCCGCCAATCGATGGTTCCCGCGCCGACGTCCCTGATTTCCCGGCCCGGCGGGGCCGCGGCATCCTTCACGTGCACGAGCTCGATGCGTCCGGGCCAGCGCGCAAAATACTTGAGCGGGTCTTCGCCCCCCTTCACGATCCAATAGAGATCCATCTCGAAACACACATGCTTCGGGTCCGTAGAATCGAGCAGCACGTCGTAGGGGAGCTGGCCTTCGACGGGCGCAAATTCGAAGGCGTGATTGTGATATCCGAAGCGAATGCCGGCCTTCGAGGCAGTCTCGCCCGCGCGATTGAAGCGCTCGGCGATGCGCCGATACCCATCGATCGTGGTCACGCCGCCGATCGAGGCGACAACAAGGTATCGGTGCCCGATTCGGTGCGCGCTTTCGAGCACGGTCTCCCAACCGGCGCCCGTTGCGTCGAGCGGAACGTGCGCGGACGGCGCAGTAAGTCCCGCACGCCGCAGGCTGTGGCTCACTTGTCGAGGCGTTCGGCCGAAGTAACCCGCGAATTCCACTTCCCGGTAGCCGACCGCCGCAACGCGCGCGAGCGTCGAGTCGAACTCCGCCTCCATGGCCTGGCGAACCGTGTAGAGCTGCAGCCCGATGGGCTCGATGTGCCCGGAGCGAAGCTCGCCAAATGCCGATCGCCAGGCGGCGAGCGCCCCGAGCAGAGCCAATGCCTCGCGCCGGCGCATCACACGGCCCAGCCGTTGCGATATTCGCGCGACAAGTACTGCTTGGCGTCGGCAATGTTGGTAACTTCCCCGCTCTCGCCGCTGTACAAGATCTTTCTTCCCGGTCCGGTGCGCAGGGCGACCAATCCCAGCAACATCGTTTCCGTCAAGCGAGCCGCATACTCGATGGGAGAACTCGCCTGGGCCTCGCCTCGAATCGCCTTGGTCCAGTTCGCTTCATGACTCCACGCGATGCGCGGAATGCTTTTCGGGACCGCCGCCGCGGCGTCCATCAATCCCTGGGGATACAGCCGCGGATTGGCACCGTAGGTGTCGTGCAAGAGAATGCCTTTCTCACCGATGAATATGACGCCGCCCTCGCTCTTGAGGTCGACATCATCCGGCAGCACGTCGGGGCGCGGCGGGTAGATTCCGCCGTCGAACCAGAATAGCTTCACCGGCGGCCGGCTGCCCCGCGCTGCGAATTCATAATGCACGCACGTCGACACCGGAAACGACACCGGTTTGCGCTTCGCGCGGCCGTTCACTCGAGCTGCGGCATCCGAATCGAAGGGCATGGTGCCCCACTCGGTGGACGTGGCCTCGATGCTGGTCGGAAAATCCAGGCCTAAGGCCCAATACGGGTGATCGAGGAGATGCGCGCCCATGTCCCCGAGCGCGCCCGAACCGAACGCCAGCCAGCCGCGCCAATTAAAGGGATGGTAGATAGGATGGTATGGCACGTCTTCCGCAATCGGCCCGAGAAACATGTTCCAGTCGAGACCGGGCGGGGGCGCACCGCCGCCGCCCATCGCAGCCGCGAGCACGTCCTGCACGTGGCGGTACGTCCAGAGATTACCCCAACCTCCGGCCGATTCTGCCGGCATCACGCCGGTCGGACGCGGCAGGCCTTGAGGCCAATAAACGAGCGGTCGATTGGTCCATGCATGGACCTCGTGCACCGCACCGATGATGCCTGCGCCGATCCATTCGTTGATCAGCCGGGCGCCTTCGCTCGAGTGTCCCTGGTTGCCCATCTGGGTCACGAGCTTTGGATTCGCAAGCGCAAGATCGTGCAGGACACGCGCCTCGTGCACGGTGGCCACGAGCGGCTTTTGCACGTAGACGTGCTTCCCGGCATTCATGGCGGCCTTCGCAATCACTGCGTGCGAGTGGTCGGGAGTGGCGATCACGACGCCATCGATGGTCTTTTCTTTCTCCAGCATCCGGCGAAAATCGCCATAGCGCTTCGCTTTGCCGAATTGCTCCTGAAGTCTCGCTGCATCCTTGCGGGGCTGCTTGTTCTCATCGATCGATTTGTTCGCCAGACAGCGTTCGCTGAATGCGAAATCCACGTCGCAGATGGCTCCGATATGGTCGGTTTGAGAGAGAGCCAGGGCATTTGAAACCCCGATCCCCCCGAATCCGACGACGGCGAGATTCACGGTGTCGCTCGGGGCTTTGTGGCCGCGCCCGAGCACCCGGCTCGGGACGATCATGGGGGCGCCGGCAGCCACCATTGCCGCGAGCGCGGCCTTGCCGGCGCTGGCGACGAAGGTGCGGCGAGTCAGGTCTTTGCTATCGGGCATTCGGACGCTCCCTCATATGGACGACACGGGTATCGAGGTGCGGGTCTCTACGGATCGAGCCGCCGCCTCCGCGAGCACAAGTGCGGCAACGCCGTCGGCGTAGCCGACCGCGGGCGCTTCTCCGGTCCGCAACATGGCAATGAAGTGGCTCATTTCGGCTCTGTACGCGTCGGCGTAGCGGTGCAAAAAGAAATTCTCAAACGCATCGCTCCCGGAGCCTCGCTCCGTGTAGGTGGAAACAGTGCTGGCCAAAACGTTATCCGCCCGGGCTGAGCCGGCGGAGCCATAAGCTTCGATGCGCTGGTCATAGCCGTAACCGGAACGGCGGGTATTGCTGATGACGCACAGTCTTCCGCTCGCCGTGCGCAGCACGGTCTTGGCGGTATCGACGTCGCCCGCTTCATGAATGGCGGAGTCAACCAAGCAACTGGCACTCGAGAAAACCTCTGCCGGTTCTTCACCCAGCAGCCATCGAGCCATATCAAAATCATGAATGACCATATCCTTGAAAATACCTCCGGATCCCCGAATATACGAAATGGGCGGCGGCGCGGGATCGTGGCTGATGATGCTTAGACTCTCCAACTTGCCGATGGCGTTCGAGTCCACGCGCGCCTTGAGAGTCGCAAAATGCGTGTCGAAGCGCCGATTAAATCCGATCAAGAGTGCCGCGCCTGCCAATTGTGCGCCTGCATGGCGGACCCGCGTCAAATCAAGATCCAGCGGCTTTTCGCAGAAAATCGTTTTGCCTGCCGATGCTGCCGATAACGTTTGATCCAGATGTGCGCTCGTCGCGCTGGCGATGATGACGCCGGACACCGAAGAATCCCCCAGCACCGCGTCAAGATCAACCACCTTTGCGCCGGTTCGCTCGGCTACCGCTTCGGCCGCCGCGTGGTTTTGATCAACCACATATTTAAGGTTCAGTTCCGCAGCATCCGCCGCGTTGCGCGCATGAATTTGACCAATGCGACCCGCTCCGATGATGGCGACGTTGAACATTCGAACTCCCCAGGATGGCCTTGCACCGCATAAAGCCATTGCAGCGCATAATGCCATTGCAACGCACGAATCAACGAATACAGATTATAGTTCGTTCAGCAGGGGACGAATCGCGTGAAATCTTGCCAGTCACCCATAAAACCATTGATTTGATCGCGGTCGGTCGCTCGAGCGTCGATCTTTATGGCGAACAGATCGGCGGCCGGCTGGAAGATATGGGCTCTTTTGCGAAATATATCGGCGGCAGTCCGACCAATACGGCGGTTGCAGCGGCCAGACTCGGGCTGACGGTGGGTCTCGTAACGCGTGTCGGCGCCGACCATATGGGGCGGTTCATCCGTGAACAACTCATGCGCGAAGGCGTTGACGTGAGAGGCGTGCATTCAGACCCTGCGCGCCTGACAGCCCTGGTCATTCTCGGAATTCGAAATCGCGAAACGTTTCCGCTGATATTCTATCGTGAAAACTGCGCCGATATGGCGCTTTGTGAACGAGACCTCGATGATGGCTTCCTCGCATCGGCGCGAGCGCTTCTGATCAACGGCACGCATCTGTCCACCCCCACCGTATTTGCGGCGAGCGTGGGTGCTGCGCACCGCGTCAAAGCCCACGGCGGGCGAGTGGTGTTCGATGTGGACTATCGTCCGGTATTGTGGGGACTGACGGCGCGAGATCTCGGCGAGAATCGTTTCGTCAGCAATGCGGCGGTTACCGAACGTCTGCAGCATGTCTTGCCGCTATGCGATCTCATCGTCGGCACGGAGGAAGAGATTTGCATCCTGGGTGGTTCCACCGACACGCTGGGAGCGCTCCGGAACATCCGGGCCCAATCGACCGCTACGCTCATTTGCAAGCGCGGGCCCCACGGATGCAGCGCCTTCGCGCGTGAGATCCCTGATGACATCGAGCTCGGCCTAAAAGTACCCGGATTCAAAGTCGAGGTTCTGAACGTGCTTGGCGCCGGGGACGCCTTCATGGGAGGCTTATTGCGAGGCTGGTTACGGGGCTGTACTCTCGAAGAGTCTTGCCGTTTGGGCAATGCATGCGGAGCGCTCGTCGTGTCTCGCCACGGCTGTGCGCCCGCGATGCCCAGCTGGGAAGAGCTGGAGCTATTCTTGAGCACCCAAAGGTCTCCTCACCCGGACGTTGCGGTACGCCAATTGGACCATGTGCACTGGGCGGCGACGCGTTCACGCCGCTATCCCGAGCTTACCGTGCTGGCCATCGATCACCGGAACCAGTTCGAGGATCTTGGCGGAGCGGGCCTAGTCGACCGCGAACGCATTTCTAGGTTCAAGAGTCTGGGTCTGCGGGCGTTGGATGCCGTCGCACGCCGCAGTGACCGCTTCGGCATACTTCTCGATGGGCGGTACGGGTTCGAAGCGCTCACCGAGGCGGCGGATCTTCCCTATTGGATCGGCCGACCGATCGAGGTTCCCAAATCACGCCCGCTTGAGTTCGAAGGCTCGGCAGACGTGGCGACGGAATTATCCACTTGGCCCCTCAACCACGTGGTCAAGTGTCTCGTCATCTATCATCCGGATGACGAGAGGAGCCTGCGCGAGCGTCAGGAGCGCCAGCTACTGCGGCTATTCGATGCGTGCCGCAAAACACGGCACGAATTGCTGATCGAAATAATTTTGCCGAGAGACATGTCCACCGATTCCAGTACCGCGGCCCGTGCAATCTCGCGAATTTATGCGCTGGGTGTGCGTCCGGACTGGTGGAAGCTTTTGCCGAGCGCGGACGCCGCAAACTGGCAACATATTCAAGATACGATTGTTCGAGAGGATCCGATGTGCCGCGGCGTGGTGCTCCTTGGATTGTCGGCGCCCGAGGCCGAACTGGCGGCGTCTTTCGCAGCAGTCGCGCCGTTTCCGATCGTGAAAGGGTTTGCCATCGGAAGAACCATATTTCATGACGTCGCCCGCGAGTGGTTTGCGGGCGCGATCAACGATGAGGTTGCAACCGACGCAATGGCGCGAAAATTTGCAGGGCTGGTAAGAGCCTGGGATGAGTCGCGCGCGGGAATCGTCCCGTGAAAACGGTCCGGTGTACCGCGGCCCAAGCGGCGATTCGATATTTGGCCAGTCAATACGTGCCCAGTGTGTCGGGAGCAGGACCGGACGTACCCTATTTCGCGGGAGTGTGGGCAATATTTGGCCATGGCAACGTTGCCGGTCTCGGCGATGCGCTGCATGCGGCAAGGGATCAGATCCCCACGTATCGAGCTCACAATGAGCAGGGCATGGCGAACGCCGCCATCGCCTTTGCAAAACAGATGCGACGCCGGCGCGCCATGATTTGCACGAGCTCGATCGGACCGGGCGCAACGAACATGGTGACATCGGCCGCGTTGGCGCACGTCAATCGGCTGCCGGTGCTATTTCTTCCCGGAGATACCTTTGGGACCCGTCGTCCCGACCCCGTACTACAACAAATCGAGAGCTTCGCTGACGGCACGGTTTCGGCGAATGACTGCTTTAGACCGGTATCTCGGTATTTCGATCGCATCGCGCGTCCGGAGCAATTGATCGATGCGCTGCCACGCGCCATGAACACGCTGCTTGACCCTGTCGCGTGCGGCCCCGTGACACTCGCCTTCTGCCAGGACACGCAAACCGAGGCGTTCGACTATCCTGCGGCTTTCTTTCGGCGCCGCCTGTGGACGATTCGGGCTCCTTGTGCGGATCGTCTGGAAATCGATCAACTGCTGAAACTGGTGAGAGCGGCTCGCTCACCGCTGATCGTCGCCGGGGGTGGCGTTCATTACAGCGGCGCGCAAGCGGTTCTCGCCTCATTCGCAAGCCTCGCCGGTATCCCGGTGGCGGAAACGCAAGGGGGAAAAGGTGCATTGCCATGGGATCATCCCTTCAATCTCGGCAGTATCGGAGTCACGGGGACGAGTTCCGCCAATTCAGCCGCTGCTGCGGCCGACCTTGTCATCGGCATCGGCACTCGACTGCAAGATTTCACGACAGGCTCGAGAGCACTATTCAACGCGCCGAGCCGTAGGCTCGTTCAAATCAACATCGCGGCGTATGACGCCGGCAAGCATGAGGCATTGGCGGTTGTCGGCGACGCCGGCGCTGTCCTGTCGAAGTTGATAATTTCACTTGATGGATGGCGCAGCGGCATCGACACGACCGCTGTAAAGGCCGATGTGGCGAGGTGGAACAGCGCTTGGAGTGCCGCAACCGCGGTGCCGCAGACAGATCTTCCATCCGATGCCCAAGTCATTGGTGCCTTGTGGCGCAATACCTCCGAGAACGCGGTTGTAGTTTGCGCCGCGGGCGGTCTCCCCGGAGAGCTTCATAAGCTGTGGCGATCACGTGGGCACGATGACTATCATGTGGAATATGGCTACTCGTGCATGGGATATGAGATTGCGGGTGGTCTCGGCGTGAAAATGGCGCAGCCGCATCGCGATGTGTTTGTGATGGTGGGGGACGGCAGCTATCTCATGCTCAATTCAGAGCTTGCAACCTCGGTGATGCTGGGACACAAATTGGTCGTCATCGTGCTCAACAACCGTGGTTTTGCTTGCATCAATCGATTGCAACGGAGCGCCGGCGGCGCTGCATTCAACACTCTATGGGAGGATTCGCCCGAGGCCGCCCCGCCGGAGATTGATTTTGCGGCTCATGCGGCGAGCCTAGGGGCGACGGGCGAACGCGTCGAATCGATCGAAGCGTTGGAGGAAGCATTGCGTGCCGCGCGCAAGTTAGAGCGCAGTCACGTGATAGTCATCGACACGGATCCCTTGGTTACGACGGAGGCGGGCGGGGCGTGGTGGGATGTCGCCATTGCCGAAGTGTCGACCCGGCGCGAAGTTGAAATCGCACGCGTGATCTCCCAGGGCCAGGCCAAGAACCGGCGCTTGGGAGATTAATGGTGAGCATCAAATTCGGTGTCAGTCCCATTGCGTGGATCAACGACGACCTGCCCGCCCTTGGGAGCAATACGCCCCTCGGGTCAGTGCTCGCCGATGCGAGAGACATCGGATTCTGCGGAATCGAGCTCGGTGGCGTTTTTCCCAGAGATCCCGAGATACTCGGCCCCTTACTTGCCAGATATCGGCTGCTTCTAGCCGGCGGCTGGTACAGCGCGAGCCTGCTGTCGCGCACCGCCGAGGAAGAGATCGAAGCTCTGCAATCACATTTCGCTCTGCTCAAGGCGATGGGCTGCGGAGTCTTCATCATTGCCGAAACCAGCAATGCGATTCACACCGATCAAGGCCGTCCCTTGTCCGCGACGCCTCGACTACCGGACTCCGACTGGAAATCATTTGGCGTCAAGCTGACGACGGTCGCGAACTACCTGCAAGAGGCGGGACTGCGTCTTGCTTATCATCATCACCTCGGTACCGTGGTTGAAAGACAACAGGACCTCGACCGGCTCTTGGAATCGACGGGCCCTTCAGTGGGGCTCACCGTGGACACCGGACATGCGGCACTCGGCGGCATCGACACGGTGGCCCTCATCGGAGCGCATCCCACCCGCATTGCGCACGTGCATTGCAAGGACATTCGTGCGGCCGTGTTCAAGCGAGTCCAATCCGAAGGCAAGAGTTTTTTAAACGGCGTTATCGATGGGATGTTCACCGTTCCAGGCGACGGGAATATCGATTTCTCACGCGTGATGAGAGAACTTGCGCGGATCGGGTATTCGGGTTGGATTATCATTGAAGCGGAACAAGACCCGGCGATTGCCGATCCTAAGCGTTACGCGGAGGTTGGTCTAAAGGCGCTCCGCCGCGAGGCCTGCGCGGCAAATCTTCACGAGGCAAGGTAGTCATGAGCAAACTTCTGGTCCGACCGCACGCCCCCGACGAGACCGGGTGTGTTCTCAGCATCACGCCTGCAAGCGCGGGCTGGCACCACGTAGGATTCAAGATCAATCGCCTCAGTGCAGGTCAAAGCATGCGGGGCGGCGACGCCGAGCGGGAAGCCTGTTTGGTAGTTCTCACGGGGACCGCGGATGTCTTGGTCGACGGTCAGCGCTTCGATGGCGTCGGCGGCCGAGCGTCGTTGTTCGATGACGCCGCGCCCGGGGCAGTGTACGCGCCTGCAGGGTCGGACTATCTCGTAACGGCGCGGGAAGACGTCGAACTCGCGGTTTGCTCGGCGCCGGGAAAACGCGGCCACTCTCCGCGCGCGATTGCGGGCGCCGATATGAGCCGCGAGATGCGCGGAACCGGCACCAATACGCGATACGTCAGGAATATTCTTCCGCAAACCGAGCAAGCGGACAGCCTGTTGGTGGTGGAGGTCATCACCCCCGGAGGACACTGGTCGAGCTACCCGCCGCACAAACATGACACGGCGTCGTTGGGGAAAGAAACGGTTCTGGAAGAAACGTACTACCACCGTCTGATGCCCTCGCAAGGCTTTGCATTCCAGCGGGTGTATACGGATGAACGTGATTTGGACGAGACCCTTTGCGTGCATGACGGGGATGTCGTACTCGTCCCGCGAGGCTATCACCCTGTCGGCGCAGCCCACGGCTATGATCTTTATTATCTCAACGTCATGGCCGGTCCGAAACGCGACTGGGTATTTCGCAACGATCCGGAACATGAGTGGCTCATAAAACAGCCCAAACCGGCAGCGTCACAATGACCCGCCTCGTCCCGGTTGCGTTCCTGGCTGCCGCGCTGTCGGCAGGCGCGCTCTTATTCACAGGTAGCGCCTGCTCGCGCAAAGGCCCAAGCGATTCCATACAAGTCGTCGCCAGTCTGCACGATATGACGGAGCCGTTTTTTATCGCGATCAAGCGGGCTCTCGAAGCGGAGGCGCAGCAACTGAAAGTCAGGGTCTCGGTGGAGGACGGGCAGTCCAACTCGGCCAAGCAAACGGCCGATTTGGAGGCAGCCATCGGGAGCGATACTCAAGGCATTATTCTGGCGCCGAATGATGTCAATGCACTCACGCCAGCGGTCGAGAGCGTTCTGAAGGCCGGCACCCCCCTCATTACTTTGGATCGCCGTGTCGACAACACCAGCGTGAAGGTCGCTCACGTGGGGGCTGATAATGTCGCCGGAGGCCGCATCATGGCAAAGTGGGTCATCGATTCATTCCCGAACGGCGCGCGTATCGTTCTCATCACAGGGCAAGCGGGATCGAGCTCGTCGATTGATCGCACGCGCGGGATCAAAGAAGCCTTGAGCGCGGCGGGATCGAAATACACGATAGTCGCCGAGCAGACCGCCACTTGGAAGCGCGAACAAGGGCTGACGGTGACACAAAATGTGCTCACGTCGCTCGGACCGCAGGCAGTGCAGGCGATTGTTGCGGAAAGCGACGATATGGCCTTGGGCGCGCTCGAAGCAGTGCGCTCGAGCGGCATTCAGGGGGTCAAGGTCATCGGATTCGACGCCACGCCGGAGGCGTTGAAGCTGGTTCGCGACGGCGAGATGGCGGCGACGGTGGAACAGTCGCCCGCTAGCCAGGCGAGAACGGCTTTACAGCAGCTCGTGGCGCGCATCCGCAATCAAACTCCGATGGCGGGAGCGAGCATCGCCCCCGTTTTGATCACGCAATCGAACATCAATCAAGCCGAGCGCATTGGCGAAGTCCGTTAGCGGGCTATGACCACCGAGCTACTTCTCGACGTCCAGGGCGTCCAAAAGCAATTTCCCGGCGTGAAGGCGCTGGACGCAGTGCAGCTCCAAGTACGGGCGGGAGAAGTGCACGCATTGTTGGGGGAGAACGGTGCCGGCAAATCGACCTTGTTGAAAATCTTGGCGGGCGCTCAGGCGGCCGACCGGGGCACGGTAATTTTCGACGGGGCGGTGCTTGATCCGACCGGAACGCCGCGCCACCGGCAGGAATTGGGTCTGATTACGATCTACCAGGAATTCAATTTGCTGCCGTTCATGTCGATCGCAGAGAACCTGTACCTCGGCCGAGAGCCCCAAAGGCTCGGATTCATCGATTGGGCGAAGATGTTCGCCGATTCGCGGGAATTGCTGCTGAGCATCGGGCTCGACGTCGATCCGCGGCGAGAGGTGCGCCATCTTAGCGTCGCACATCAGCAAATGGTCGAGATCGCGCGCGCCATCGCCCAGCAAGCCAAGCTCATCGTCATGGACGAGCCCACGGCCGCCTTGAGCGGACGAGAAGTCGATATTCTGCAGGGTGTCATTCGTGATTTGAAGTCGCGCGGGGTCGGTTTTGTCTACGTGACGCATCGTTTGGACGAAGTGAAGATAATTTGCGACAGGTTCACCGTTTTGCGCGATGGCCGATTCATCGCATGCGGCGATGTAAAGGACGTGGGTGTCCGCGACCTGGTCAATCTCATGGTGGGCCGCGATATAGAGTTCACGCGGCTGTCGCGTGCCGCGCCGCTTGGCGATACTGTCCTTGCCGTCAACGGCATTTCGCGGGCGCGCGATTCCATGGGTCGCCACGCGACGGCACTTCAGGATTTGTCGATCGAGGTGAAGGCAGGCGAAATCGTGGGCTTTGCCGGTCTCGTGGGATCGGGGCGCACCGAACTTGCGAGAATCATATTCGGTGCCGATCATTGCGACGAGGGCGTTCTCTTCGTCAATGGAATAGAAATGCGCCCCTTGCGATCGCCAAGGGAAGCCATTCAGTCCGGACTCGCGCTCGTGCCGGAAGATCGCAAGCAACAAGGATGTTTCCTCGAGCAGTCGGTCAGACAGAACATGACGTTGCCCAGTCTGCCGAGAATCAGCCGCTGGCGGATTTTCGTCGACGAAAGCAAAGAACGCGCCATGGTCGAAAAGTACCGGCTCGCTTTGCGGATCAAGATGCCGAATCCCGGGGTGGCGATCGGCAATTTGTCCGGCGGTAATCAGCAGAAGGTGTTGCTGGCCCGCTGCATGGCTCTTCATCCAAAGGTGCTGATCGTCGATGAACCGACCCGCGGCATCGATATCGGTGCCAAGGCGGAAG
This sequence comes from Steroidobacteraceae bacterium, assembly GCA_035996065.1. Taxonomy (GTDB): domain Bacteria; phylum Pseudomonadota; class Gammaproteobacteria; order Steroidobacterales; family Steroidobacteraceae; genus Bog-1198. The sequence goes on from DASYJX010000043.1 coordinate 68,341, forward strand.
TGCACCAGCTATTGTCGGACATGGCGCAGAGCGGGATGGCGTTGATCATCATCTCCTCCGAGATGCCGGAGGTGCTCGCCCTGAGTGATCGGATCGTCGTGTTCCGCGAGGGGCGAATTAGCGGGATCCTCGCGGCGCAGGATGCGAGCGAAAGCAAACTCATCGACCTCATGGCGATCTCGCGCGTCTCGAAGCAGCCATCTCGGATCTTCTCATGAGCAGCAGCGAACTCCGTGGTTTCGATGCCGTGAAGTGGTTGCGTCGCTACGGCACGACATTGTTTTTGGTGGCTTTGATTGCGTTCTTCGGGGTTGAAAACTCCCGGTTCGTGTCGTTACGCAATATCACCAACATACTTGCGGAAGTATCGATTTACGGCATCATTGCAGTGGGCATGACCTTCGTCATATTGACGGCAGGGGTCGACCTCGCGGTGGGATCGCTGCTCGCGTTCGCCGGCATGGCGGGTGCTTACGTCATGAGAGCGGTCGGCGCGGACTTGACCTTGGGTTGGCTCGTTGCGATGTCGACGGCGATCGCGGTCGGCGCCCTCGTGGGTTACCTCCAGGGCAAGGCTGTGACCATTTTCGGCATCCCGTCATTCATCGTGACTCTCGGAGGAATGACGATCTGGCGCGGTGCGACACTCATTTTGAACGAGGGCTCTCCAATTGCAGGATTCGATGAGAGGTATCGATGGTGGGGATCCGGCTCCATCCTCGCCATACCGGTGCCCGTGCTATTTTTTGCGCTGATTGTCGCGGTGGGTTTCGTCGTGCAGCGCTACACGCGCTATGGGCGGCATATCTATGCGGTCGGGGGGAACCCCGAGGCGGCTCGTCTCAACGGGCTCAATGTCACGGCGATCATCACCAGTGTGTACTTGATGGTGGGTGCGCTCGCGGGTTTGGCCGGATTTTTAACGTCGGCAAGACTCGGCGCCGCAGAGGCTGTCGCCGGCGTGGGTTACGAGCTGCGGGTAATAGCGTCAGTGGTTATCGGCGGAGCCAGTCTTGCGGGAGGCCGCGGGGGTGTCGGGGGCACGATTATTGGGGCGCTGTTGATCGGCGTGCTCACCAACGGGCTGGTGATCATGCACGTCTCGTCTTATTGGCAACAGGTGGTGATCGGGCTCATCATCGTGGCTGCCGTGGCCTTCGATACCTACGCCAAGTCGCGGTGAGCCGTATCGTCAGCGGAACAGTCGCGGCGCGAAATCGTTCAGATCGCGACGCCACGTTTGCCACTCGTGCGCGGTTCCGCTCGACTCGAAGTATACCAACCGCACACCGGCTGCCCGCAGCGCCATGACAGCGTCACCGATGCCGGGGCGGAATGGCTCCGGCTCCGCGGTCCCGACACCGAGCCAAAGCAGTTTCACACGCTTATTGAATGCCATCGGATCCGAAAACGCTCCTTGATAGGCCGTCTTGGCGTCGAACCGCTCTTGTTGGCTGTCGCCTCTCGAGGTGTCGTCGTCGAGGCGCGGAATGATCGGGCCGCTGAAAGAGCCTATGTAGGCAAACATGTCCAAATGGCGAAGGGTGATGAAAAGAGCTTGCATGCCGCCCATCGACAAGCCTGCCATTGCTCTGTGCTCCCGATCGGGAATCGTTCTATAAGCGGCGTCAATGGTCGGCATCAGATCATGGATCACAACCTCTTCGAAGGTGCTGAAGGCGAGCTGCCGGTTTTGCAGCCACCTGTTCGGTCCCATTTCCGCCACCGGTGTTCCCGGCCTGTTCGCGTACCCCCGATCCATGACGACAATCATCGGCCGCGCCTTGCCGGCGCCTATCAGATTGTCGAGTATGCATTGGGCTTTGCCTTGCCGCATCCAGCCCGTTTCATCTTCGCCCGATCCGTGTTGCAGAATAAGGACCGGGTAGCGGATGTTCGGGCTTTTATCGTAACCGGGAGGTGTATATACGAACGCGCGGCGCCACTCGCCTGTCGTTTTTGACAGATACCACTTAGCGCGCACCTCGCCATGCGGAACATTAGTGATGGCATAGAAATCTGCTCCGGCCTCAGGCACTTCTATTCCGCTGGTTTCCTTGCCATAACCAAAGTACGTTCTACTCGCGGGATCGTTGACCGAAACGCCGTTGAGAACAAACCAGTAGTAGTGGAAACCCGGAACACTGGGCGGGGTTGTTACACTCCAGGTCCCATCGGCGCTTTTTGTCATCGCAAAGGGACTCTTGCCGAGTCCGTCCCCGCCAGCCACCCGGACGTCTCCGGCGTCCGGCGCCTTAAGCGTAAAGGTGATGCTCCCGTCCGGATGGATGCTCGGGTCCTGCGCACCCGGTACATTCGTCTCAGCCGGCGACGATCGATCCGCCGCTTGGGCCGGCGATACCGAATGACCAAGGGCGAGCAATGCAACTGCAGCGCCAGCAAGACGATCTTTCATGCCGGACTCCGTCGTCTGACCAGGCGAGGGGCGCAACTTGCTGCGCCGCAAAAGCCGTAAAAGCACGTTGCAGCCAAATGCCGCATTCTTCCTAGGCTACCTCAAACGGTACCGCCGCCACACCAGACGGCGATATCGATTTCGGAGACGTTGGTGGCACACTGTACGATTGCCGCGGATAACCGCTAGCGCAGGGGCCGAGTATTTGCAACATTGAGCGGCTTGTTGGAGATGCAATTGAAAGAAGAGACAATCATGCCATCCCGCGGCTCCGAGCCGGACCGCGCCGCGCCGCTCGAACTGATGGAAGGGCGGAGCGCATGAGATTTCTGCCGCTCATCTGGTCCGGCATCTGGCGCAAGCCCGGACGTACCATCCTGATTTTTCTACAGGTGAGCGTGGCCTTTGCGCTGTTCGGCATGCTCCAGGGGCTGAAGACCGGCGTCGAGCACCTCATCGCCGAGGCACGCGCCGATCTGCTGATCGTACACAGCCGTGTGGGTTTCTTTGCCGCTTCGCTCCCCTTGGGCATGCTCGAGCAAATCAAGTCGCTGCCGGGGGTGAATGTCGTCAACCCCGTGGAGCTTTTCGGGGGCATCTATCAAAAGACCACGCAGCAAGTCGGCATTGTCGCGGTACGGCCTGACGAGGATTGGACATCGGCGTTTACTTTCGTGATCGCTCCAGAATATCTCGATGCTTTCCGGAAGAACCGAACGGGAGCCCTGGCCAGGGCGGAGCTGGCGAGGAAGTACGGCTGGAAAGTCGGGGATCACGTCCCGTTGAAGACCAACGTGGCGCAACTGAGCGGATCCAAAGACTGGACCTTCGAGATCGTCGGCACCTTCACCGACAAGGACATCGGTGGCGGCAACGACAATATTTTAATCAACTTCGCGTACCTCGACGAAGCCCGCTTGCTTGGGAAGGGCACGGTTCAGCACTTCAACGTCGCGGTTTCGGACCCGAAACTGGCAATGACGGTGGCGGATGAAATAGACCGCCGTTTCGCCAATTCGCCCAATGAAACACGCAGCGAGTCGTTGCGGGAGATGGCGCAGTCGAATCTTCAGGCGATCGGCGATCTGAACTTCCTCATCCGGGCGATCGTGGGCGCGGTACTCGTGGCATTGCTGTTCGCAACGGCCACGATGATGATGCAATCGATTCGCGAGCGCACGCCGGAGCTTGCAGTCCTCAAGACCGTCGGCTTTACCAATCGCAGAGTGTTCGCTCTCGTCCTCATCGAGGCAGTCGTAGTCTGCGTTGCCGCCGCGGCACTCGGGCTCGCGCTGGCAACGCTGGTGTTCCCGTTCGCCGCAAGGATCGTGCACGGACTGTCCATGCCCTGGGTCATAGTCGCGGTCGGCCTCGCGTACGCCGTGCTGGTGGCACTGATCAGCGCGGCGGTCCCCGCCATGCAGGCGGCCCGGCTGAAAGTCGCGACCGCACTGGCAAAACACTAGCTCCGCGGCATGAATTTCATCCGACAATTCCTGGGCATTTTGCGTGTGAGCCTATCGGGCGTCACAGAGCGGGTGGGGTCCGTCCTGACGATCATCATCGGCATCGCGTGCTCCGTGGGGGTGCTGGTCTCCATGCTGGCCTTGGGCACCGGGGCCCGTGAGCAGGAGGCAGGCGATGCGCGCCCCGACCGAGTCGTGCTGAACAGCGCCGGCGCGCAGGGCATCCAGAGCAGCATCCCGAGGGAGGAAGCCGCCGTTACCCTGAATCTGCCGCATATAAAAAAGGATGCCAATGGGGAGCCCATCGTCGTATTGGAATCCTTCGTGCCCAGTGAGGGCAATCGACGCGTGACCGGCAACCGAATCTTTCTGCCGCTCATCGGGATCACGGCGAACGTCACCGCGTACCTGCCGGAGATGCAATTTACACGCGGGCGCATGTTCCAACGTGGTCTGCATGAGCTCATCGCCAGCAACCCCTGCGCCCGCCAGTTCACGGGTTTCGAAATGGGCGATCGGCGCTCGATTCACGGCATCGACTGGACCATCGTCGGCCACTTCGACCAGGGGCGCTCGCAGCAGTGCGCCGTCTTCGCCGACGTCGATACCATCATGTCAACGTTCAGCCGCAATACCTACAGCCAGGTTTTGATGATGCTGCAATCTCCCGCGGACTACGATGCGATTCGCGAGGCGCTGCAGGTGAATCCGACGCTGCACCTCGAAGCCCGACGCGAGCGCGAGGCAGCCGAGGAGCAATTCAAAGTACTGAACTCGCTGTTCAGTTTCGTCAGCTATTTCATCGGCACGATCATGGCGGTTGGGGCAACGCTCGGTTCCGTGAACTCGCTGTACGCGATTGTCGATGCGCGCCTCCGCGAGCTCGCCACCTTGCGTGCGATCGGCTTCGGTTCCGCGCCGATCGTGGCCTCCATACTCTGCGAGTCGATACTGTTGGCTTTGCCGGGCGCGCTGCTGGGGGTCGTGCTGGCATGGGCGCTGTTCAATGGATTATCGGTGAGTCCTTTCGGCTACAATTTTCAGCTCAAGGTCACTCCCTCTCTCGCCGTGCTCGGGGTGGCCTGGGCGTTGGGGATGGGGGTGCTCGGCGGCCTGCTTCCCGCGCTGCGTGCGGCGCGGGTGCCGGTGACGACGGCGCTGCGCGCCGGTTGATGTACGAGGCTCGTTGGCGAGGCAGACATTCGAGCCGGAGCAGATTGCGGATGGAGTGGCGAATATATACCTGCGTATGAATGCCTCAGGACAGGGCAAATCAAAGCTGTGACCTGATCGGCAGCAGGACGGTTTCCGCAAACTTTTCAAGCACGGAGCGATTGCGCCATTCGACGAAACTAAAAGGCCTGGAGTGCGCCAAGTCGCGCTCGAAAACAGCCGTCATTTGTGCGGCAAATTGGGCATCGTAGACATTCAAACTCGCCTCGTCGTTCAGCTCGAAGGACCGCATATCGAAGTTTGTGGAGCCGATTGAAACCATGTAGTGATCGAATATCAGCAATTTGCAGTGAAGCATCGTGGGTTCGTACCCGTAAATCTCAACCCCGCATTGAAGCAGGGGCCCCCATTCGCGTTTCGACGCGATCTTTACGGTCTCCGAATCGATGTATTTGTCGGGCAACAGGATCCTAATTCGCACTCCACGGCGCTGGGCACTGATCAGTTCTCGGCTCATCAAGCCGTCCGGCACAAAGTAAGCGGCCTCAATATCAATCGATTTTTCGGCCGCAGTGATTGCCGTGAGATACATCAGCCGCATACTCGCGCTGCCGCCTTTGGGCGAACTGATGAACATCTGCATTTCCAGATCGCCGCAGATGGGCGTGTCGGGAAAGTACGGGTCGCCGTGCAACACGTTCCCCGTCGTCTTGATCCAATTATCCAGAAAAGCCGCCTGCATCTGCGCGACCACCGGCCCTTCGACTTTGAAGTGCATGTCGCGTCGATGCCGTGGATCCTGGGCGTGTCCCAACCATTCATCGGCAATTCCGACTCCGCCGGTAAACCCGAGAATCCCATCGATGACCAACACTTTGCGATGTGTACGGTTGTTCAGCTTGCCAAGGCCGTACCACCGTACCGGGTGATAGCGCACGATTTCGATGCCTGCATGGGACATCTTGACGGCCAAGCCGTGGGGCATTTTTGACGTGCCGACCCAATCGAGCATCACATGAACACGAATTCCCGCCTGCACTCGCTCGATCAGCGCATCCGCGAACTCATCCCCAACAATGCCTGACCAGTAAATGAAGGTCTCGAAGGTAATCGTGCGTCGTGCACCGCGAATCGCAGCCAGCATCGAAGGGAAGATTTCGTCGCCGTTTTGCAACACCTGAACGCGATTTCCCGAGACGATAGCCGGGCCAAGCAAGGCGCCCATCTCTCGTTTTAACTGCGGATCCCCTATCGCGAAAAGATGTTCAACCCGGTGATGGGGCTCTTTTTCGGGGGTCTTGAGATTCGCGAACACGAATATCACGGCGAGAGTTCCCAGAATGGTCAAAGCAATGGTGGTTACCATGAGATCTCCGTAGCCGGCTTTGCCCGGGTGATCGGGTTCGTTCGATACAAGTTAGCAGTTTGCGGCATAATGAGTTAACAGTAACGGGAAGTGGAGCGGAGTCATGGCAGTCAAGACCAGGGCGGATCACATTCGGGAACTGACGGCCAAATTCATCAAGCTCGTGGAGTCGCTTGAACCGGGGGAACGGTTGTCGATCAAGCGAGTGGCAGCCCCTAAAATTCCTAAAACTATCGATAAACCCAACAGCGTGAGCGGAAAGCAAACAAGAAAAAACGCAAAAAAGGCGTCGCGAAAAAAACAAGCCTAGGTGGCCTCCACTGTAAAGAGTGAGTTGGCGATTTAGCTGCAGCCACGCAGGCGATACATCGCTGTCGAGACTGCGAATAGGCGCCCGCCTACATCAAGAGAAGCCTCAGGCGACAACACATCCGCAGGTTTTCGAGCATAGTTTGACTTGTCCTTCCCCGAAGCTAAGAGAGAACATCCTGCGTAGCGCCGCACTTGCGTTGGCGACCTTGGTCTTTCCCATTGGTCTGTCAGACGCCGCTTCAGCTCAATCTGTCTCAGCCTTCCCGGAAGGCGCTTCATTGCCATATCCTGCCGTGGATGAGCAGATTGGCGAATACCTTCATCCAGCGGAGCAAACTCTCGCAAGTCAGATCGCCGCTTCGCTTGAAAAATCAATCAGGGCTCGGTATCAGCCGGGCGATGCTCGGCGCGATGCGCATCCAAAAGCACATGGGTGTGTGAGAGCTGCGATACGCGTGGATGAGCAACTCCCGGTGACGCTTGCCCAGGGAATATTCATTCCGGGAAAAACGTATCAGGCATGGATTCGATTCTCAAACGGGTCGCAAGACCCGAGTCACGCTGATATCCGAGGAGACGCCCGCGGGATGGCCATCAAGGTGCTCGGCGTTGCAGGCGAGAAACTCTTGGAGAGCGAGCGAAACGCGACTACCCAAGACTTCATCATGATCAATCATCCCGTATTTTTCGCAAATGACCCAAAGCGCTATCTTTCCGTGATCGATGGAATCAACAGCCGCAGCTTCTTGAGCAAGTTGACCATTCCGATCTTTCTCGGTCCAAAGGGCACGTGGATCTCGTTTCAAACGACCCGCAGCAAAATCGCGAATCCTCTCTACGCCCGGTATTGGTCAATGGTGCCCTACCAATTGGGCGTCGGGCCAAGCCGAAAAGCAGTCAAAATATCTGCCAAACCATGCCTGGCTAAACCCCTTGCTATCCCAAAGCATCCCGCGCATGACTATCTCCGGGACGCCTTACGGGGCACGCTCGAGACGGAGGATGCCTGCATGGAATTGCTGGTGCAACCGCGGACCTCCGATCGCATGAGCGTGGAGGATTCCATGACTGAGTGGAAAGAGGACCGTGCACCTTTCTTCAAAGTCGCTACGATTGCCATTCCGCGCCAGGAATTTGATACGCCGGAACAAAATCGATTTTGCGAAAATCTTTCCTTCACGCCATGGCACGCACTTCCGGAACATCGTCCGCTCGGAGTGACGAATCGCCTACGCAAGGTCATCTATGAGCACATCAGCCGGGTGAGGCACCAGATGAATGCTTCCGACAGGCTCGAGCCCTGACAGGCCTGCGGTTTCAATCGACTACCGGCGTACCGACACTCCTGCCTGGTTTGCCTCCGGCGCAAACTCTGTACGTCAAATACGCGGCTTTTTGTACTTCTTACAATGACGCGAAAGGGGGCGTCACGAGCCGAGATGCGCGAATGCTCCTGATTGTGTGACTCATTTCGCAACTCGTGCCTCTCTAAAGTGACATATTGCAAGCGCGGCCGGATGGCTGCGATTTTTGCGGATGTTTTTGTCGAAACCCCAACTCAACCCCTTTCTTCAAATGAGTGCACTCCCGTCAACGATACCGAAACGAAATGGCAGGTCGATTCGGACGCAGTGCAGGGAAGATTATCTTGAGACAGCTCTTGAGCATGTCTCAGATGCGGTAATCGTAATCGACGTCGCCGACGAGATTCGGTACATGAACGCAGCTGCGGAGAGATTGACCGGAGCCGAATTCGGAAGAGTCTTTGGGCTGCCTTTGGACGACGTGTTCTCGATCGTGCATGCGGGTACCGCCGGGGCCCTACGAAGTGCAATCGATGCGGCCAAAGCGACGGATGATAATGCGCGAATTGCGAATCGCGGGGTTCTGGTCGGCGAAACAGGCAGCCCAGTCGCCATTGAATACACTGTCGCGGCGCATCGAGATGCTCACGCAACGCTATGCGGTGCCGTCATCGTTTTCCGCGACATTACGCATCGACGGGCGACCGAACTCGCACTACAAACCACCGAGGACACGCTGCTGGCGAATGCGCAAGCTCTGTTTGAAGAAAAGGAGCGGTCCGAGGTAACGCTAAACTCGATCGGTGACGCCGTGATTAGCACCGATTTCCGCGGTCGTGTGAGTTATCTGAATACCATTGCGGAGCAGATGACCGGCTGGGCGCAGGCTGAAGCGACCGGCCGCCCGCTTGACGAGATATTTTTCATCGTGGACGCGTCGACTCGCGAACATATTCCATGCCCCACGATGGTCGCAATCATTGAAAACCGCAGAGTGAAAATCGAAGCCGCGTGCGTACTCATCCGAAGGGATGGCAGCGAAGTTCCCGTGGAGGACGCGGCCTCTCCAATCCACGATAAAAACGGGGGCGTCGTCGGCGCGGTCATGGTCGCCCACGACGTCACGGTCGCGCGGGATCTCTCAGCGAAGCTCGCGCATCTTGCGTTGCATGACAGTCTCACGGACCTTCCGAATAGAGCATGCTTTGCGAATCGGCTCGATCAGGCCGTAGCCCGGTCGCACCGCCGTGGGGATTCCGGCGCGGTGCTGTTCGTCGATTTGGATCGCTTCAAGCCCGTGAACGATACGTTCGGCCATGCCGTTGGCGATCAACTGCTCCGGGCGGTGGCGCAAAGGCTGGTGTCTTGTGTACGGTCCTCCGACGTGGTGAGTCGTCACGGAGGCGACGAGTTCGTCATCTTGATTGCCGACCTGGATCCCGGGCAGTCACGCCTGGTCGCGGAGAAGGTGAAGCAAGCGCTTGATGCACCGTACGAACTCGACAACCACACGCTCCACGTTACGGCGAGCATCGGTATTGCGTACTTTCCCGATACCGCCACAGATGCCCAAGCACTGCTGAAGTACGCCGATATTGCGATGTACACAGCGAAGCAGGGCGGGTGCAACAACTGTGAGGTCTTCAGCAAGGACATGCTGTCGAGCGAGAGTCAATAGAACATTTAAAGCCGCTACATAGTTTTTGCCAGAGGGTTGAAATGGCGGTACGAGCCACCACCAGTGGGGTTAGTACTCGCAGGATTGAATATGAGACGGCTATTTAGGCTTTGGCGACTCGGCGGCCAAGATCTACGGATCCTCCTCGCGGCGTTGCGGCAACGCGACCGCCCTCGCTGGCTACTGCCGGCGGCGCTGCTCCTGGTCTTTTTTGCGCTGGAGCCCCTTAACTTCGCCTTCCCGTTATTGGGCGTCGTCGACGATTTTGTATTGTTGCCATTGCTGTTGCGCGGCTTAGTGCGAATTGCGGTGCCGGCGATTCGAGCGAAGCGAGACGACCGCGTCGTTTCCGTACAATAGGATAATTCGCGATGCGGCGGTCACCGACCGTTACGGAGCGCGCTGCGAAGATAGGCGGCCTGACTACCGAAGGGACTCGTTGTCATTCTTGGGGCCTTCCTTCTGCTTTTGCACTGTAACCGATACTGCAACGTCCCAGGAGTTATGTACTCCGATAAAGAGTAGCAGCGTCAACGAAGCGGCGATGCCATACATGCTCTCTTGCGGCAGGCGCCATATGAGAAACGCCATGGCCAAGAGAGCACCATAAACGAGCGCCGGCAAGATCGCATGCCAAACCCAATCATCGATTACCGGAACGTAATTGCTGGCGAAGCGACGCATGTTACGGGCGATGGCGGCCGTATAAATCAACGTTCCAATGCCCGCCATACCCAAGCCTAAACTCATGCTCAATACCGTTTGGCGCGGCACGCTGAGGAAGGCGGATAACGCGAGCACGGTCCCAAAGTGTACGATCGTCGGCGTGATATAGCCGCTCATCCCCGCTGAGTTCGCACGGCGCACATCCGCCAGCAGGGCTATGACGACAAACGTGAGGCCCATGAGCCCCGCGGCGGCCGAACCGAGAATCACGTAAAAATTGTCCCAACCTTCGAGCAGTGACATGCTTAGTCCTTTGCGCCCTGCCCGTGCGTCCGCAGTTCCTCTATCCTTGCGAGGAATAGCTTGAGAATCGGCGAAGCGTTTGGCTTCCTGTACCCCACAACGAGATCGATGGTTGGCGTTTCACCCTCCAGTGGACGGCTGACCACGGACCACGGCAGCAGATTCTTCGCATAGGCGGGCATGAGCGCCAACCCGCGGGTGGAAGCAACCAAGGACATGGCCATCGCCATGTTGTCCACCCCATGATCCAGTTTGATGTCGAGTTCGGAACGGCGCAGATAGTCCTCGGTCACGGCGCGCAGCACTGCTGCTTTGTTCGAACCGCCGATGAAGATCTCGCCGGCGAATTCCCGCACGTTAATCGCTTCGCGGCCGGCGAGGCGATGGTCGCTCGGCATCAGGACGACCAGCGCCTCGTGGTCAACAACCTCGTAACCCAGGTCGAAACTCGGCTCGGCGCGCATGAAGGCGACGTCGAGCCGGCCGCGGACGAGCGCTTCGGCGAGATCCGGCGAATAGTCGCTGGAGACCGTGACCTGGATATTCTTCAGTTCGTCGCGCAGCGCATGCATTGCCTGCGGCAGCCAATTCATCTCGTGCCCTGTTTGGAAGCCGATGGCGAACGTCTTCCTTGCCGGTTGCGCGGCCCTGCGTGCCGCTTCGATCGCGGCATCGACATGGATCATTGCGAGGCGGGCGTGGTCGAGAAAGGCCTTGCCCGCAATGGTCAGCTCGACGCCGTGAACGCTGCGTGAGAGCAGCTCCGCCCCGACCTGGCGCTCCAGATCGCGGATTTGCCGGCTCAGCGAGGGTTGTGAGGTATGCAGCCGGCGCTCGGCGGCAGTCGTGAGGCTTCCTTCCTCGACTGCGGCCACGAAGTAACGCAGGTGCCTCAACTCCATAGCCTCTCCATGCCTACGAGGTATGCCGCCAGCTTACAAAGTCTTTTTCGCGCGCGCTACGGAATCCTATAGTGACCGCGGTGCAAGAAGGGGCAGGAGTTCGACAAGTACCTGAAATTAAATAACTTATTTGCGGCAATCCGCCATCAGGAGTAGCGCATGAACAAGCCAGTCGTTTTAATCACGGGAGCCCTTACGGGCATAGGGCGCGCCGCCGCCGTCGCCTTTGCCAAGAAGGGCGGGAAGGTGGTCGTTGCCGGTCGGCATGATGAGGCCGGTCAGACGCTCGCCAAGGAACTGCGCTCTTTCGGTTCGGAAGCCGAGTTCATGAAGGCCGATGTCCGCGAAGAGAATGACGTCCGCGCTCTGGTCGACAAGACCGTCGCGCGGTTTGGCCGTCTCGATGTCGCGGTGAACAATGCCGGCACCGAAGGGCGGGTTGGTCCGATCACGGACCAGACCGCCCACAGTTATGCCGCGACGTTCGACACGAATGTTCTCGGCGTGATCTTGAGCATGAAGCACGAAGTGCGCGTCATGAAAGCACAAGGCAGCGGTAGCATTGTCAACATCTCCTCGACCTACGGCCACGAGGGTGCGGCGGGGGCCTCGGTCTATGTTGGCAGCAAGCACGCTGTCGAAGGCATCACCAAGTCGGTTGCGCTCGAAATCGCCGAGTCTGGAATCCGTGTGAACGCCGTGGCACCGGGTCCTACGGACACCGGCATGTTGACGCGTTTTACGCGTACTCCTGAAAACAAAGCGGCTCTGGTGACGGGCGTTCCGATGGGTCGCCTCGGCCTTGCGGAGGAGCTTGCCAACGCGATCGTCTTCATCGCCTCGGACGAAGCTTCTTACATCACGGGACATGTCCTCAATGTCGACGGCGGCCACACCGCCAACTGATACTGCCCGTCATGATCGGCTTCCTGACGAAGAAATGACTCGCATGCTTGGCGCACCGCCTCGGTTTGCCGTAGAAGGACAGTGATGGGCGGTCAATTGAGCAGCGGGGCCTCGGTGGACTACGACGACGCGCCGCTTCGTCTGTTTCACCTGAGGGTTGCCGTTGCGAGTTCCGGCGGCGTCTTCAGCGATGGCTACGGACTCGGCATCGTTGGCATCTCCTTGAGCCGCTCTGTACCGCAGTTAGGCCTCAGTCCCGTGTGGATGGGATTGCTGGGCGGCGCGTCGCTCTTCGGATTGTTTGCGGGGGCGCTGCTGACCGGGCTTGCTGCAGATCGCTTTGGCCGGCGACCGATCTTTGCGTACAACATGGCAATTCTTGCGGGTCTCTCCGTGCTGCAAGGCCTCGCTAACTCAAGTGAGGTATTGCTGGCTCTTCGGCTCGCGATTGGATTGTTGCTCGGCACGGACTATGTCGTTAGCAAGGCTTTGTTGACCGAATTCACCCCGCGCCGATTCCGCGGGCGGATACTGGGGTCACTCTCGGTCGCCTGGGCCGGCGGTTATGCCTGCGCATATTTTGTCGGCTTTATGCTGAACGACAGTGGCCCGGATGCGTGGCGTTGGATGCTGCTCACGAGCGCAGTACCCTGCCTTCTGGTACTTCCGCTGCGAGTCACCATGCCCGAGTCGCCGCTATGGCTGACGAATCGTGGGCACGGCGAACGCGCCGCCGCCATCGTCCGCGATAAGCTGGGGGTCGGTGTACGGCCTCCACCGGCTGCGCCGCGGACTCCGACGATTCACGGCCGCTGGCAACAACTGCTCTCGCCCGCATGGCGTCTGCGCACGTTGGTCGCGTGTGCATTTTTCACCTGCCAAGTCATTCCCTATTTCGCGGTGGGCACCTTTGTGTCGCAGGTGATGTCGGCGATGAATCTGAGAAGCGGGTACGTCGGCGGCCTGTTTTACAATCTCTCGCTGCTGGGGGGCGCGATTACGGGGCTCATTGTTGTGGATCGCCTGTCGCGGAGAAGCTTCTTGATCGGGAGCTTCAGCCTCGCGGGGGCAACAATGCTCGTTTTATCCACATGGAACAACATTCCCGCGCTTGCAATGAGCATACTGTTCGCGGTATTCGCCGGTGTTCTATCCGCGGCTTCCAACCTTGTCTACGTCTATTTACCCGAACTCTTTCCGACGGATCTGCGCGCTTCCGGTATCGGGCTTGCGATCGCCGCCAGCCGTATTGGCTCTGCGGTCAGCACCTTTCTGTTACCCGTTGTGGTCGCGGGGTATGGTGTTCGGACAGCATTGGGTGCGTGCGTTGCCGTGCTCGTGATCGGTGCCGTCATTTGCCAACGGTGGGCACCGGAGACGCGCCACGTACGGCTGGGAGTGTTCGATCAGGCGGCAGCCTAGCGAGCGACGATCATGAAGCAGTCAACGAAAATGCCATATCTCATCGCGCTTTGTTTTGCGCTCCTGTTGAGCTCTTCCATGCAAGCACTGGCCGATGATGCATTCAATCCCGGCAATGCCACCATCGCGCAACTGCGCCTGGCCCTGGACGCCGGAAAGGTGAACTCCGAACAGCTGGTTCTCTATTACCGGGCTCGCATTGAACGCTTCGATAAAAAGGGCCCGCGTATCAACGCGTTGATCAGTCTCAATACAAAGGCGCTCGACGAAGCCCGGAAATTGGATGTGGAAGCCAAAAATAGGCCGCACAAAAGTAAGCTCTATGGGATTCCTTTCATCGCGAAGGACAACTACAACACGGCAGGCATAGCCACCTCGGGCGGCTCGGCCGCCCTGAAACGTTCGGTGCCCGCCACAAACGCGTTCGTGGTGCAGAAACTACTGGAGCAGGGCGCCATTTTGATCGGCAAATCAAACATGTCCGAACTCGCCGCCTCGTACGGCCGACTCGGCTACAGCTCCGCCGGCGGACTGACGGTCAATCCTTATAACGCGGCGCGCGATGTCTCCGGCTCCAGCAGTGGGTCCGCGGCCGCTGTCGCGGCCGATTTCGCAGCCTTTGCCCTTGGAACAGATACTGGCGGTTCGGTGCGCGGTCCCGCAAACGTGGCAGGGTTGGTTGGCCTGCGGCCCACCCTCGGTCTAACCAGCCGCAGCGGCGTCATCCCACTGTCGCTGACGTTTGATACGACAGGCGTGCTGACACGCACCGTAGAGGACCTGGCGATCGTCCTCGACGCGATTGCGGGAGCGGACCCTCAAGATGCGGCGACCTTACAGCAGCCGAATATCCTCAATAACTACCTCGATGCGCTTGGTGGACAACCGCTTAAAGGCGCGCACCTTGGCGTCATCACCAACTTTCGCGGCGGCAACGCCGAAGTCGACGGCGTGGAGCAAAATGCTCTTAAAGAGCTCGCGGCTCAAGGCGCCGTGCTTGTCCCGGTGACCCTGCCGAAGGAATTCGAAAATCTTTGGAAGTTGGTGCTGGGTCCCGTGGGCGAAGCGGAATTCAAACCGCAGTTCGAACGCTATTTGCAAACATTGACGGCGGCTCAGCCCAGGACGCTGGCCCAGCTGATCGAAATAAGCTCTTCACGCCGCGTTCTGGATTCCGCCACCCCGGTCAATCCTGAGCGCCTCAAAGGTTTGCGAGAAGCGGAAGCGACTCAGTTGACCGATTCACCAACCTATATCCATATTTTGACTCAGGCCATTCCGTCCATCCGCGGGGTGCTTCAAGGGCTGATGGCGGCAAACAACCTGCAGGCATTTGTATTTTCAACCATGAGTTGCGCGGCAACTCCACGCTTTGGACGTGCGGACCCTACCTATGTCTGCAATGATGAAGACACTTATAGAGCCGGATACGTGGCCTCTGCGGCAGGCTTCCCTGAAGTGACGGTTCCGGCGGGTCGAATTTCAGCAAATATGCCGGTCGGCTTTTCGTTCATGGGATCGCCATACTCTGAAAGGCAATTGTTGGCCTTGGCACGTGCTTTCGAGGCTGCAGGCGCACCTTTGCCGCCGCCCGAGCTTCGCTGACAACTGTGCTACGGCGGCGCAGGCGCTTCGCAGTATTTGCTGCGCCCGCCATTCGCCCTCAGCATATCGATGTAATACGCGGCGGTCTCCTGTGCACGCTGCCGCTCCGCCGAGCTGGAACCAAGCAAAGGCCGGATCGAGTCCGCCCAGCGTCTCGCGCACTCTTCTTTGGGAGCGGGTGAGTTCGAGCAATCGATCAGTGCCTCAAATTCCTGGCGGTAGAGCAGGACTTGCGCATGGCTCATAGGGGCGCCATGGCCCGGAATCGCTATCTCGAATGGCGTAGCTGCGACCTGCGCCAAGGCCAGCTTCCATCCATCAGGACATGCGGTGTCGAGAAATGGCGCCGGTAGGGTGACGAGATCACCGAGCGCCGCCACCCGAATCTTGTGGTCGTACAGCCAAACATCACCGGCTGTTGCGGCATTTGGCGCCAAGTTGATTCGCAATACCCGACCGCCCAGCGTCATCGAGCCCGAAGCACTGATCACGTTGTCCGGCTTCAGTGCCGCCCCATTCTGGATAGTCAACAAATCCCCACGGATATCTTCACGCAGCTCCCGGGGAAACTGCGGATCGTCGAGATATCCGGCTTCTTCCTTTGCGCTCGATGCGAGAAATCCGGTGAGCGCGCTGTCGATGGCGTCGCTCGCGTAAACGCGCAGGCCGGGATACGCTGCGCGCAGCGCCGGATTGCCGCTCACATGGTCTAGGTGCCAGTGAGTATTCACGATAGCAATGATCCTCTTCTTGTGCATGCGCGCAAATGACAGGATCGCTTCGCGATGCCATTGATGACGGCCGGTATCAACAACGATGAGCCCCGCCGGAGCGTCAAAGATGACCGAGTTTCCATCGGGCTCGTGGCCGGGAAGTATGCCTCCGGGAATCATCCACACCCCCGGGCGCACCTCCAGCGGCGGAGGCGCGGTATTCGGTGGCGTGCCCGCCCACGCAAATGAAAATGTCCCGAGCAGCGCCAACGCGAACCCGATGCAATCCCGATTTCTCATCAGTAGCGGTACTGGTCGATTTTATAAGGCCCTGCCGGGTCGACGCCGATATAGCGCGCCTGGCGGTCGGTGAGTACCGTAAGTTCGGCGCTGAGCTTCTTCAGCTGCAAACGCGCCACTTTTTCGTCCAGGTGCTTCGGCAGCACATGCACGCCGAGCGGATATTTTACGGTATTCGTATAGAGCTCAATCTGCGCCAAAGTTTGATTCGCAAACGATGAGCTCATGATATAGCTTGGGTGACCGGTGCCACAGGCTAAATTCACCAACCGGCCCTCGGCCAATAGAATGATGCGCTTGCCACCCGGGAAAATAATATGATCGACCTGCGGTTTTATGTTTTCCCACGTGTATTGCTTGAGCGAGGCGCAGTCGATTTCGTTGTCGAAATGTCCGATGTTGCAAACGATGGCGTTGTTTTTCATGCGCTTCATGTGCTCATGAGTGATCACATGAAAGTTGCCGGTGGCGGTGACAAAAATATCGGCGCGCTCGGCCGCGTAGTCCATGGTTACGACGCGATACCCTTCCATCGCCGCCTGTAGCGCGCAGATCGGATCGATCTCGGTGACCCACACCTGCGCCGAGAGCCCGCGTAGCGCCTGCGCTGAGCCCTTACCCACGTCGCCGTAGCCGGCGACGACCGCAATCTTGCCGGCCACCATGACATCAGTGGCGCGCTTTATGGCATCGACCAGAGACTCGCGGCAGCCATAGAGGTTGTCGAACTTGCTCTTGGTCACCGAGTCATTGACGTTGATAGCCGGAAGGGCCAATTGACCGTCTTTGACCATCTGATAGAGGCGTTTGACGCCGATGGTGGTTT
The DNA here is from genome assembly GCA_035996065.1 of Steroidobacteraceae bacterium. GTDB lineage: Bacteria > Pseudomonadota > Gammaproteobacteria > Steroidobacterales > Steroidobacteraceae > Bog-1198. The sequence continues at coordinate 85,699 of DASYJX010000043.1, forward strand.
CTTCCGACACGCCGCGTACGGCCTTGAGGCGCACCGAATACCAGTGTGGGTGGCGCTCGAGCGTAGTTTTGATGGCGTTGAACAGGGCGATCTCCTCTTCATTGCTCGGGTTCGCCACTACGGTCGCATCGCGCTCCGCGCGCGCGCCCAAGTGCAACAGCATCGTGGCGTCGCCGCCGTCATCGACAATCAGGTTGGCGTGCCGACCATTGGGCCATTCGAAGATGCGATGGGCGTAATCCCAGTACTCATCCAGCGTTTCGCCCTTGTAGGCAAACACCGGTGTTCCGCGCGCGGCAATGGCCGCCGCAGCGTGGTCCTGCGTCGAGAATACGTTGCACGATGCCCAGCGCACCGCGGCTCCCAACGCCTGCAGCGTTTCGATCAGCACTGCGGTCTGGATGGTCATATGCAGCGAACCGGTCACGCGCGCACCGCGCAGCGGTTGGAGCGGTGCGTACTCCTCGCGGATTGCCATGAGTCCTGGCATTTCGGTTTCGGCAATAATTATCTCTTTGCGGCCCCAGTCCGCAAGCGACAGGTCGGCAACGTGGAAATCTTCCGTAAAAAAGGCACTATTGGTAACGGCGTTCATGGCAAGCTCCAACTCCTTATTTAAGTGTTGTGAGCGCCGTTGGCCTTTTAAGCCACGGTATCGCAAGCCTGGCTGGTCTGTACCCAGTCGCAGCGCCCCTTGCGGCACCGGCGTGCCGGGTGGGGCACGTCTTGAGCGCCAACTATACCTGATCAGGATTTGGACGTGAGAGATTGCCGGTTTTTGGGGCAGGCTGCGACTCCAACGCCCCGAACGTTGATGGCAAGCGAAGCAATCGACTCACGGAGACCACAGCTTGGCGGTGCGAGAACGCCGAATCGCCCGATCACGCGTCGCCAGAGGTATACCGTGCGTACGGGCCGTCGCCACTATGAGTCGATCGGCAGGATCGCCGTGAAATCGCGTAGGCAAATCGTCCACGGCAATTACGACGTCTCGATCGAGCGGAAGAACGATCAGAACCCGCGATTCCGTCGCGCGCGTCAACCAATCAGAAAACGGTAGTGGTAGTTGCAAGCGCTGTTTGGAGTGCAGAAGCTGCGCCTCCCATAAACTGATCGCAGCCAGGCACACGCCTCCAGCTTCCGCCGCGACATCGAGCGCATTTCTTTCTGCGGGTTTGAGGGGAGATCTTGGTGTAAGCCACCAGAGCCAGAAATGCGTATCGAGAAGTACGATCAACGCAGAGCCTCGAAGTCCTCCTCGCGCACAACCGATTCACTTGGCTCAGCAAGCAATTCTCCTCCAAGGGCCCTTAGCTTCTGCCAAGGCTTTGCGTCAGCACTCTGCGTGGCCTGAAACGACGGCGCAAGGCGGGCGACAACCTTGCCACGCCGTGTTATTGATACGGATTGACCTGTAGCTTCGACGCGGCGAATCACGTCGAGGCAGGAGTTCCTGAACTGGGTAACTGAAATGGCCATGTTGTAATTATAAATGGCCATATCAGTCGAGGCAACTTATCCGTGCAGCAGTCCGCCACGGGTTCTGAGGAATCGCGTGGATTCGTCATCCCAGCCTAGCCGAAGGCGTAGTTGGATTTCCCGGCAGACGCGCCGACATTTGACAAAAGCCAGCGAGGACTCGTGGATGACCCTGGTTCCGGTTCGCGGTAGGATGTTCCGCGTGCCGAGACGAACCGGGGTCATCGCCACGAAAATACTGATTTGTCGAAGATCCAACGCCGCATCGGGCCGTTCCGACCGAGTCATCAAGGAAACCTTCGCGTGCTCGACACCTATCTAGGGTCCGTCAACTGAATAGAATCCTGCCGGCATGCTGCCTCATCGTCTCGCTCGTCGCGCAGTGCCCGGCAGCGGCGCCGAATCCCCGCATCGAGCGCGTGTTTGAGCCCTGGAACAAGGCATTCTCGCCGGGGTGCGCGCTCGGGGTGGTGCAGCAGGGCAAGCTCGTGTACTCCAAGGGCTTTGGCGCGGCCAATCTCGAGCTCGGCGTGCCGATCACGCCGCGAACGGTGTTCGACATCGGTTCGGTGTCGAAGCAATTCACGGCGATGAGCGTGGTGCTCCTGGCCGAGGACGGCAAGCTGTCGCTGGACGATGAGATTCACCGGTTCGTCCCGGAACTGCCGGCGTATGGCGCGCCGGTCACTCTGCGCAGCATGCTGCATCACTCGAGCGGCCTGCCGAGCTACACCGATTTGTTCGACCTCGCAGGCATCCCGGAAAGCGATCTGACGACGGATGACGATGCACTCGCGCTGATTGCGCGCCAGAGGATGCTGAACTTCGCGCCCGGCCGTCAATATCTGTACAGCGACACGAATTATTTTCTGCTCTCGCTCGTGGTGCGGCGGGTAAGCGGGGAGACCCTGCGCGAATTCGCGCGGCGGCGCATCTTCGTGCCGCTCGGCATGCGGAGCACCCACTTTCACGACGATCATCGGATGATCGTGCCGCGCCGTGCCACCGGCTACGCGCCCCGGCCCGGCGGCGGCTTCGACATCGACATGTCGAATTTCGAGCAACTGGGCGACGGCTCCATCATGACGACGGTAGAGGACCTCGCCCGCTGGGACCGGAACTTCGAGACCCCTGTGGTCGGCGACAAGCGTGCGGTCGCCCTGCTGCAGGAGCCCGGGGTCCGAACGGACGGCAGCCAAACGCCGTACGCCATGGGACTCATCCTCGATGAATATCGCGGCGTCGCCCGCGTGCAGCACACTGGGGAATGGGTGGGATATCGCTCGAGTTTGCTGCAATTCCCCAAAGCGAAGCTCAGCGTCATCCTGCTCTGCAACGCCATCGGTGATCTCGACCCGCTGGCGCTGTCGGAGCGCGTCGCCGACATTTACTTGAGGTTCGGGGGTTCTCCGTCGGGGCAAGCACCACCGCGCTCGGCTTCACCCGCGAGCGCGGAAATTGCCTCCTACACAGGGGCCTATTGGAATGCCGAGACGTTCGCCTACTTGCGCTTCGTCGAACAAGCGGGGGCGCTCTCCCTCGAGGGCGAATCCGCGCAACGGTTGGTGTACCTCGGCCCCGGGGAGTTCGCAGGCAGGAACTCGAGTATCCGCTATTCATTTCAGCGCGCCGCGGATCGCCTCACCGTGCGAGCCAGGACCGACGACTCCGACCCGGTGATTTTGGAACACATGCCCGAGAATCCAGTCCGGCAGAACGACCTTTCAGAGTATGCGGGCGTGTATTACAGCGAAGCGCTCGGCGTATCCTGGACGCTGGCGATTCGCAACGCGCGGCTGACGCGCAGCCAGTGGATGTTTCCGGCGCAGGAACTGCAGGCGGTTCTGCCGGATACGTTCACCGGAGATCTCACCGAAGGCGGCTATGCGCTCCAATTCACACGAAACAACGCGGGCAAGGTGGATGGTTTCGCGGTGGGCACGAGCATGGTGCGGCCGCTGCATTTTTCGCGGTGCGAACCCGCGGCACCGCAGGGCGGCGGCCCGCTGGCGCTCGGCTGCAAAGCCGACATTGCGCCATTTCGCGGCGACGGACACTGATTCGCCGGGGACGGTCCTCGACGGAGCAGTCGTTGCCGGCTGGGGGCATATTCATTATAATGACCTACTGACTAGGTAACCCTGCCGTACCCACCTTGACCACCAAATCGAACCAATCGGATCGCGTCGGGCTGGGGGATGCAATCATCTTGGGCCTGTCGAGCTCCGGCCCGTCGCAAACGCTGGCGGTGAGTCTGGCGGCGCTGGTCGCGGTCAGCGGCTATGGCGGCATCGTGCCTATCTTGATCTGCTTCGTGCCCATGCTCGGGATTGCGATCGCGTATCAGCGGCTCAATCGCTGGGATCAGAGCGCGGGCGCCACCTATGCCTGGGTAGCCAAGGTGATCAATCCATATTTGGGATTCCTCTCGGGCTGGATGATCCTGCTGTATTACACCTTGGGCACCACCACACTCACCATTCCCGCCGGTATTTATACGCTTCAATTGCTGGCGCCGGCGCTCGTCGACAATCATTGGGCGATTTTCGGAGTGGGGGCCCTGTGGAATCTGCTGATCACCGCGCTCGCGATCCTGGGGCTCCGAATCGTGGCGCGGTTCGAATGGACGATCGTCGTGTTCGAATATGCGGTGCTCTTGATCGTGGCGGCGATCGCCGTGGCCGCGCTGCTGCACGGCGCCACCGCCGTGTCTTTTTCATGGGATTGGTTCTCCTGGCGCGGCATGGGTGGCATGAAGGGAATGATGGGCGGCATCTTGATTGCTTATTTCATGTACTCAGGCTGGGATGCGGCGATCTACGTCAACGAGGAAACCACCGATCGCGCCAATAGTCCGGGCAAGGCGGCGATCGCGAGCGTGGTAATGCTGGCGCTGGTGTATTCGATCACGATTTTCGCGTTCCAGAGCGTGCTCTCGCCCCATGAATTGCAGGCGCATGCCGGCAATGCGCTGTCGGCGGTCGGCGTGCGGCTGCTGCGCGCGCCGTGGGATTCGGTGATGTCGCTGGTGGTGCTCACCGGAACTCTGGCCTCGCTGCAGGCAGCCGTCGTGTCGGCGGCCCGCGTCGGATTCGCCATGGCCCGCGACCGGGTGATGCCGGGTTTTTTCCGCAAAGTCCGGGCGGGCGGCTCGAACCCCTGGGCGGCGACCCTGTCCATGAGCGGCATCAATCTCGTCCTGTTGGCGCTCGCCCTCGGCACCGCCAGCATTGCGGCGGCGCTCACCAATGCCGCGAGCAGTCTCGGACTCATCTCCATCGTTTTTTACGGCCTCACCGCCGCGGCCGCGCTCTGGCAACAGCGCTCGACGCTGACCTCGAGCGCCCGCGATTTCCTGCTGGGCGGGGTGCTGCCGTTCATCGGCATGGCGTTCAGCGTCTGGGTGCTCATCGAATCTTTGCTGACCGGTGCCGTCACTCCCACGGTCCTCTTGTACGGCCTAGGCTCGATCGCCTGCGGCGGCGCCATGGCGGTGTATCTGCACCGCATCAAGGGCGTACGTTTTTTCATTGCTCTGCAGAATGCGCGGCCGGCTGCGGCTCGCTGAGGATGAATGATCACTCCATGAAATATCGAAATGAAGCGCGCTCCGCCCGAAGCGCCGAACTTTACGCACGCGCCTGCCAACCCATCCCGGCGGGGGTCAACAGCACGGCCCGCGCCCGCTGGTCGGGTTGGGATCCGTATCCGTTGTTCGTGGAGCGCGGCGAGGGCGCCTATCTGCACGATGTCGACGGCAACGTGTACATCGATTACCTGCTGGGCTTGGGCCCCATGATTCTCGGGCACCGGCCCCCCAAAGTCACCGCGGCCGTCGTGGAGCAAATCCAAAATCGCGGCACGGTGTTCGCGTTGCCCACCGCACAGGAGGCGCTGCTGGCGGAGAAGATCATCCGCGCGGTGCCGAGCGTCGAGCAGGTCCGACTGTGCAACACGGGTACCGAAGCGGTCATTTACAGTCTGCGCCTGGCGAGGGCTCACACCGGGCGCGACAAGGTCATTCGCTTCGAAGGGATGTATCACGGCTTTTCCGATGCCGTGTACTGGAGCAAGCATCCGCAGATCGAGGAGGCGGGACCCGATCACCGGCCGATCGCGGTGCCCCAGGGGCCGGGCCTGTCGAAGGCCGCCGGCGAGCATCTGATCATCCTGCCGTGGAACGACATCGACGCGCTGCGCGATGCGGTGGCGCGCGAAGGCGATGCGATCGCCGCCATTCTCACCGAGCCCGTGATGTGCAACACAGGCTGCATCCTGCCCGAGCCCGGCTACCTGCAGGCGATGCGCGAGATTGCCGATTCGCGCGGCATCGTCTTGATCTACGACGAGGTCATCACCGGCTTTCGATTGGGCTTCGGCGGTGCCCAAGGTCTGTACGGTATCAAGCCGGATCTCTCGATATTCGCCAAAGGCCTAGGGGGCGGATTCCCGGTGGCGGCGCTCGGCGGGCGCCGCGACATCATGGCGCTGGTGGCCGACGGCACGGTGTCCATGGCCGGCACGTACAGCGCCAACGGCATCGCCGTGGCGGCCGCCAACGCGGCGCTCGATGAACTCGGCGCGCCCGGAAAATACCAGGCGCTCTTTGCCCGCTGTGCGCGCTTTTACGACGGACTCTCGGCCATTTTCAGCCGCCACGGTCTGCCGGCGTATGTGGTCGGGCTGGGTCCCGTGCTGCAGGTGTGGTTTGCGGAAAAGCCCATTCGCAACTATCGCGATGCTGCGCGCTACGCCGATCACGATCGCTTCCGGGTATGGTGGGAGGGCATGCTGGAGCGCGACGTGCTGTTTCATCCCGGGGCCTTCGAGAACCTGTTCGTATCATTCGCCCATTCCGAGGAGGACATCGATCGCACCCTGGCAGCCGCCGACGACGTGGCCGCACGGCTGTGCGCGCATGCTTAAGGTTTCCGCCCCGAGTCCGGTGACCCTGGGCATCGATCTCGGGACCTCCGCGGTGAAGGTCGTGGCCCTCGGACTCCAGGGTGAGGTGATCGGCGAAGCGGCCGCGGGCTTTCCCACGGTGAGCGCACTGCCGCAGCAGGCGGAGCAATCGGCGGCCGACTGGCTGCACGCGACGTCGAGCGCGATGCGCACCCTGGGCGAGAATTTGAAAAGCGCGCGGGGGCCGGGGCTGGAGCACGCCGCCGCGATCGGCCTGACCGGCCAACTGCCCACCCTGGTATGCCTGTCCGAGGGCGCCCCGATGGCGCCCGCCATCACGTGGAAAGACGGCCGCGCCGATGCATGGGCCGCGGCGCGCGTCGACGCTGCGCGCCGCGCACAAATGTACGCCCGCACCGGCATGCCGATCGACGGGCGGTATCTCGCGCCCATGCTCAAGTTTCATTTCGCCGACCGGCTGGACGAGATCCAGAGCATCTTGTCCGCCAAGGACTATCTGCTGTTCGCGCTCACCGGACTCAAGCTCACCGAGCCTTCCACCGCCGCCGGCTACGGGATCTTCGATCTGCAAGCGCATTCATTCAGCGAGTCGCTCGGCGATTTCTGGAATCTGCCGCGCCGGCTGCTGCCGCATCTCAAGGCCGCCAATTCCTTGGCCGGACCCTTGAGCGCCGCGGGCGCGACACTCCTCGGCCTGACTGCGGGCATTGCGGTGAGCACGGGCGCGGCGGACTCCGTTTGCGCGGCGTATCGCATGGCCGGACTCGACGAACGGGTGGTCTCGATCAGTTTCGGCTCGAGCGCGGTGATCATCGGCGCGAGCGCGGCAGCGCGCCTCGATCCGGACGCACGCTACCTCGTCACGCCGCATGTGATGGACGGGTGGTACGGCCGCGAGATGGATCTGCTGGCGAGCGGCACGGGATATCGCTGGCTGAGCGAATTGTTCGGCTGGCCCGAGGGGGAGATCGATCGTGCCGCTGCCCGCTCGGTTCCCGGCGCGCAGGGGCTTTTTTTCGCGCCCTATCTCGGGGGCGGCGAACAAGGCGCGCTGTGGAATTCGCGCCTGCAGGGCGCTCTCTCCGGGCTCGCCTTGCAGCATTCGCGCAACGACATCGCGCGCGCCTATCTCGAAGGCGTGTTCTACGAGGTCAAGCGCTGTGTTCGGGTGCTGGCGGAGGCCGCGCCCGTCGATTTGGTGCGGGTGAGCGGCCACCTCATGCACTCGCCCGGCAGCCTGCAAATGCTGGCGGACATTCTCGACCGACCGGTGGCCGCGGTGCCGGACAAATCACCCGCCGCGATCGGCGCGGCGCTCCTGGCGCAGAGGCTCCTGCGCATCAACGGCGCCGAGGAAGGGCGGCCGTCGCCGTCATCGCCATGCATTCCGGATCGATCCGCCGCCCAAGCATATGCGGCGCTCTACCGGGAGTATGTGACGCGGGCCGCGCGATCGGAACGGTGACGGCGTCCCGCAAATGCGGTCATCGCGCCTTGCGAGCCCGCAGCTTCTCCGGAACCTCGACCGCTTCGACGAAAAAGCTGGGCGCCGTCTCGAGGCGGAACTCGAATGCCTTGGCCACGAAGACCATGGTGAAGGCATCGATGGGCTGGTGACGCGCCGAGAAGCTCACGCCGGACACTTCGACCACCCATTCGAAGCTCATCAGGTCGAGCAATTTGTGCTCGCGCGCGAGCGCGGGCCGCGATACCAGGGTCTGCTCCTCGCGCGCTTCCTTTAGCCCGAACACCTCGTCGAGCAGGTCGTACAGCGAGCGCTTGTCGCCGCCCAGGTGCGCGGCCAGAGTCGGCGCCAGAATCTTCGGAATGACCGACAGTTCCCAGATCACCGGGCGCTTGTTGAGGAGGCGCAGCCGCGAGATCTCCCACACGGAGGCGCCGGCCGAGAGGCTCAGGCGCTTGGCTTCCTCGGAGGTGCAGGCGCGCGCATTGCAGCCCAAAACGCGGGTCTGCAATTTCGAGCGAGCGTCCAGATGCAGGCCGTTGCGAAGGCCCCCGATTTTGGTGGTTTCCGCCTTGACCCGCGGGCGTGCGACGAAGGTGCCGCGCCCCTGTTCGCGGCGCACCACCGCCTGCGAGGACAGCTCGGACAGGGCGCGGCGCACCGTGACCAAGCTTACGCCGGCGAGGGAGGATATCTGCGCCTCGGTCGGCAGCTGATCGCCCTCGCGCAGCTTGTGCTCGTCGATGTATTGCAGCACGAAGGCGATGGTTTTTTCGTACAGGGAATTCACGGCGCAAACCTCGACACGGCTTTCACGAACGCCCACTCCTTGCGTCGGTCCAGCCCCGGGAAGTGAATAGAGTATGTCATTGCAATGAATTGTAAATGAGATTACATTCTAACAAGGAAACAACGGGGGGAGTTGTTGCCGGGTGCTTGGGATCAACGCACCGTTGCAAGAGAATGCGGCTGGCATTCGCGGCGTTGAAATAATGGGAGATTCTCGAATGAGCAGACTCATCGCGGGCTGCGTTTCCAGCTGTTTCTTGTTTACTACGGCGCTCGCCGCCCCCGACACGCAGGGTCCGCCCACGGGCGCGGGACCCGCGACGCTCGACACCATCGTCGTGACGGGGTCGTACATCCGCCGCACCAACAGCGAGTCGCCCTCGCCGGTGACCACCATCGACGCCGATCAAATCGAGAAGAGCGGCCTCAACAGCATCGCCGACGTGATCAGAACCGTGTCCGCCGACAACTCCGGCACGCTGTCGCAGGCCTTCAGCGGTGCGATGGCGGGCGGCGCGGACGGCGTGGCGCTGCGCGGCCTCACGGTGGACGCGACCTTGGTGCTGGTCGACGGACATCGCATGGCGTCCTACCCGCTCACCGACGACGGACAGCGCCAGTTCGTCGACATCGACTCGCTGCCCATGGCCATCGTTGAGCGGGTGGAGGTGCTGAAGGACGGCGCATCCGCGACTTATGGTTCGGATGCAATCGCGGGCGTCGTCAACGTCATCCTGAAGAAGCAATTCACCGGGGTCGACGTGTCGGCCACCGCCGGATCCACTGATCGCGGCGATGGACTGTCGCAGCGCTTCTCGGCGATCTACGGCAGCGGGAACCTTGCGGCCGACGGGCACAACTTCTACCTGAGCATCGAAGGGCGCCACCAGGAAGCGATCCCGCAGGAGGCGCGCGGCTCCTACATCGCAGCCTCCGATCTCACTCCATGGGGCGGCCCCAATCTCTATGGCGGCGTCATCAACGGCAGCCTGCCGAATCCGCTCACCACCTACACGGTGCCCGGCCAAGTGCTGCCGGTGAGCGGCGGCGTTGTGCAGAACCAGACGCCGTATCAATTGCCGGGCTGTAGTGCACAGGATACGGCGCTCGCGGCCAACGGCGGCGGCGGCTGCGCCTGGGACACGAACGCGTACAAGAAGCTGCAGCCGCGCACCGCCGGACTCGACGTCTCGGCACGCTTCACTCAGCGGCTTGCCGGCGGCTGGACGAATTCGCTCTCGGCCTCGTACTACCTGTCGCAGGCCGAACAATACCGGCAGCCGGATGCCTACAACGTGGGCACCAATCTCGTGCCATTCGCCTGGGCCGGTGCGCTGGGCGGCTCGGTCAATCAGTTCGATCCCACGACCTCGCGCGTGGTGCTGCCTGCGACGAGCTTGGACAATCCCTTCAATCCCGCGAGTCCGTATTTTGCCGCGGCGCGCAGCTTCTACAATTCGCAGGGCGCCAATTTCGCAAGCTATGTCGGGGATCCGGCGCTCTTCTTCGGGGCGCTGACGAATCTTCCCGTAGAGCACACCATGTACGGCACCGACGTTTACCGCGTAGTCGACGATTTGACGAATACGATCGGCGCCTGGGATTTGAACGCGAGCGTGGGGTACGTGCGCGACGTCACGCGCATCACCTATCAAGGGTTCATGTACGTGCCGGCGTTTTACGCTGCGCTCGCGAACGGCTACCGCGTGGGACAGAACGTGGGTCTGAACGCGGCGGCCTTGGACAATTCGCTCGTGCCGGAAACCCATGACACGGCCACCTCCGACGTCGCCTTCCTCTCCGTGAACGCCACGCGCAAGATTGTCGAGCTGCCGGGCGGCGTGGCCTCGCTCGCCGTCGGCGCCGAGGCGCGCATCGTGCACGAGAACAATCCCGGGCAGCCTAATGCGCTCGCGGGAAATATCGCGATGGACGGCAGCTTCTTCGCGCGCGGCTCGCAGAGCGTGTCGGCCGCCTTCGCGGAAATCGTCGCGCCGGTGCTCGATTCGCTCGAGATCGATGCAGCCGGCCGCGTCGATCATTACAATACCTCCGCCGGCACGGCATTCACGCCGAAGGTCGGCTTCAAGTGGACCGTGATTCCGCAGCTCGCGCTGCGCGGCACCTTTGCCAAGGGCTTTAGGGCGCCGGGGATCGCGGAGAGCGGAGCGGCCGGCTCCGCCTCGAGCGTTGCGCCGGCGCCTGCCGATCCCATCCGCTGTCCGGTGGCCGGCTCCGTCGCCGATTGCGGCCTCGCCGGCAGCGCGGTGGCCGTGCTCACCCGCAGCAATCCGCAACTCAAACCCGAGACGTCGAACAGCTACACCTTCGGCGTGATCGTCGAACCCTTCAAGCACAACGCGGTCACCGTCGACTATTTCTACATCAAGCGCGATCGCGAAATCGCCGCCGCGCCCTACTCGGTGGACAATGCCATCCGCACGCCCGCGCCGCCGGGCTCGGCGCTGCCCGGACAGATCATCGAATACTTGACGCCGTATGTGAATGCCTCCTACTCGGTGACCGCAGGCATCGACGTCGGCTGGAAGACCCTGTTCGACCTCGGCAGGTACGGCCGGATCACGACCATCTTCGACGCCTCGCATCTCATCCAATCGCAGCAGACCTTCGACGGCGTCACCTATCACTACGTCGGGACCGTGGGTCCGACCGCACTCAGCGGTTCGACCGGTACGCCGTCAAACCGCGGCAGCTTCACCGTGGACTGGAGCCGGGGCGCCTTGTCCTTGGGCGCCATCTACACCTACCGCGGCGCGATGGCAGGCATCGACGAATCGCTGGGCTTCCCGGTCCAGTGCCTGCAGCTGACCGACCCGAATCCGCACTGCTACGTGGCGGGCTTCGGATACGCCAATGTCTATGGTCAATACAAGGTGAACGAACACCTCCAGGTGATGGTAAACGTGAACAACGTGACCAACCGGCTGCCGCCGCTCGACAACGTGACGTACGGCGGCATGAATTATGATGCCTCCTTCGATCAGGCCGGCGCCATCGGTCGATTCTTGGAAGCTTCGTTCCGCTATCGATTCTGATTCTTAGGACACGCAATGACCGACTGCAGGCGGAGTGGGTGGGGCTGTTGCTTGCTCGCGGCGGCAAGTCTCTTTTTTGTGTCGGGCATCGCGGAGGCTGAACGCGCGGCGGCTTCCGGGACGGCGCGGATCGACGTCGATGCACGCGAAGCGCCGCGCGGCATCATGTCCGCTCGTCTGGTCCTTCCCGTGGGCGAGGGCCCTCTGACACTGGTGTATCCCAAATGGCTGCCCGGAAGGCATAGTCCGGCCGGCCCCTTGACCTCGCTCGGCGGGCCGCGATTCGCGGCGGGCGGACGCGCCCTGTCTTGGCGCCGCGATTCGATCGACCTCAACGCCTTCCACGTGGACATTCCGGCCGGCGTCGCGCAGCTCGATGTCGATCTCGAGATTCTTACTTCGCCGGCGCCGGAAGGTGTGGTGCAGGGACTCGAGACGCCGCGCACGGCGACCGAGTCCTTGGCCATCCTCGAATGGAATCAGCTGGTGCTGTATCCCGCGGGCGCGCGCAGCGATGATCTTGACTACCAGGCATCAGTGCGCCTGCCGCCCGGCTGGAAGTTCGCGGTGGCGCTCGACGTCGTCTCGGAGGAGACCGGCCGCGTGCAGTTCGCGCCCGTCTCCCTGACCACGCTCGTCGATTCGACCCTGCTCGCCGGCCGCTATTTCCGCGATGTGCCCCTCGGCGGCACTCCGGCGGTGACATTGCATCTGGCGGCCGATACACCGGTGGCGCTCAACATGAGCGCCGACACGGCCGCGCATTACCGGCGACTGGTGCGCGAAGCGACGGCGCTGTTCGGTGCGACGCATTACAAACACTATGAATTTCTGTGGGCGTTGACCGATCAGATCATGCCGGACGGTTTGGAGCATCATGAATCGAGCGACGACCGCTCGCCGCTGCGCGCCCTGCTCGATGATCCCATCCGCCGCGCCGAGGCCAATTTGCTGCCGCACGAATACGTGCATTCCTGGAACGGCAAGTATCGGCGGCCGCGCGGCATCGCCACGCCCAACTATCAGGAACCCATGCTCGATGAGATGCTCTGGGTGTACGAGGGCCTCACCGAATACCTGGGCGATGTTCTCGCCACGCGCAGCGGCCTCCTGACGGAGGAGGAATTTCGCAGCGAACTCGCGCACGACGCCGCCGCCATGCAATCGCACAGCGCGCGCGAGTGGCGGTCGCTGCAGGAGACCACCGACGCGGCGCCGCTCCTCTATTACCAATCGCGCAACTGGGGTGCGCGGCTGCGCCGCCAGGAGGATTTTTACCAGGAATCCGCGCTGTTGTGGCTGGAGGCCGACGCGCTCATCCGCCGCGAGTCGAAAGGCCGTCGGAGTCTCGATGACTTCTGCAAGGTGTTCTACGGACAGCCGAGCACTCCTCCGGAGCTCGTGCCGTACGAATTCGAGAATGTGGTCAAGGCTTTGGAGGCGGTGCAACCCCACGACTGGTCAGGCTTCTGGAGCGAGCGACTGAATCGCCTGCGCGCGGCCGCGCCGCTCGAGGGGCTGCAGGCGGCGGGATGGCGACTGGCGCTCAACGCTACGCCGTCGGTCATGCACGCGGCGCACGAGGCGGACGATAAGGACTTGGATCTGCGCTACTCGCTCGGTTTTTTCGTGGATGATGAGCGGGCGACGATCGGCGATGTCATCCCGCGATCACCCGCGGATGCCGCAGGAGCCGCCCCGGGCAGCCACATCCTCGCGCTCAACGGCTACAAATGGTCCAAGGAGCTTTTGCACGACACGCTCGGCGCACCGGCCGACCCCTCCGCGACGATCACGCTGCTGATCGAGAAGGACGACATGTTCAAGAACCTGGAACTCAAGTATTCCGGCGGCGAGCGTTATCCCAATCTCGTGCGCGAGCCGGGTGTCCCGGACCTGCTGTCGCAGATCGCGCGCCCGCTCACCGGCGCGCCCTGATCCTCGCGCGGCATGCCCGCATCGAAATGTCGAATCACATTGCAAGGAGTTCCGATGGCGAAGCGCAGCTCGAGTGAAGCACGCAGGAGGGCCGGCCGCGGCGCCGTTTTAGCAGCGCTGATCGGGGCGACGATGCCGGCACTTGCGCAGCAAGCGCCCGACGGCGACTCGCAAGCCGCGGCCGGCGCGCTCCACGAGATCATCGTCACCGCCGAGAAGCACAGTGAAAGCTTGCAAAAAGTTCCACTCAGCATCGTCGCGTTTACGGCGCAGACGCTGGCCGAGACCGGCGTCGAGAATTTCGCCTCGCTCGCGGCCCGCATTCCCGGAGTGACCTTGAATTCGGCGGGGCCGGGGCAGAGCAGCTACTCGATCCGCGGCGTCGCTTCCGTGGGCGGCAATGCGCCCACCACCGGTCTCTACATCGATGAAACGCCCCTTCTTCCCTCGGGCGGCGACGGCGCCACCGCCACCATCGATCCGGATCTCTTCGACCTGGCCCGAATCGAGGTGCTGCGCGGACCGCAGGGAACGCTGTATGGCGCGAGCTCCATGGGCGGCACGGTGCGATTCATCACGAACCAGCCGAACCTCGCCAAGGAGGAGGGTGCGGTCAAGGTCGAGGGTTCCCACACGGACCATGGCGGCGGCAACGTGCGCCTGGACGCCATGTACAACATCCCGCTCATCGCGGACCGGGTGGCGCTGCGCATGGTCGGCACCTATAAGGACTTCAGCGGCTTCATCGATCGCGAGGTCGGCGTGTGGGCTCCGAACCCCAATGTACCGGCCGGATTCCCGGCATACCCCGTGTCCCCGGACCAGCCGCGCGCCATCATCCGCGACGTCAACACCGAAAGGCTCTATAGCCTGCGCACGTTGATCAAGATTTCGGTCAACGACGCCTTCACGATCACCCCGTCGGTGTGGGTGCAGGATTTGCAGATGGGCGCGCCGCCGGATTACGACATTCCGTCGGGCGATTCGAGCGCTCCGCTCGTCCAAGCCCGGCCCTACAATCTATCGGAGGCCTACTCGGATCGCTTCGTGCTCAGCAACCTGACCCTGACCTGGGCGTTGGGCTGGGGCAGCGTGCTGTCGACGACGTCCTACATGCAGCGCCGGGAAACGACCCCGGACGATGAGACGGAGGCGCTCGAACAAGTATTTCCGCAGGGCAATTTCGTACCCAGCACGTATTCACCGATTCTCACCACGCGCGAGATCACGGAGGAACTGAGGCTGGCCTTCAATCCTGCGGGTTGGGCCTTGAGCGGGGTCGTGGGCGGCTACGTCAACAATGCCAACCGCCATTATTACGTGAACTACCTGACGCCGGGCTACGCGCAGTTTGCCAATTCGTACACCACCAGCGTGCTTCTGGCCGGTGTGCCGCTGAGCGACCTCAATTACTCGCAGCACGGCGACTACTCACCCAAACAGTCGGCGGTGTTCACCGAACTCAACTACGCGATCACCGAGCAGTGGAAGGCGACCGCGGGGCTGCGGTGGTACGACTTGGAGTACACGGCCGTGCGCTACGAGGATGGCTGGAGCAACGGCGGCCCCACGCTCTCGGCGGGATCGGCCAAAAACACAGGTTTCAACCCGAAGGCGGAATTGTCATATCAGGCGACCCAAGCACAGCTCTACTACGTCAGTGCGTCGAAGGGCGTGCGGCCGGGCGGCGTCAACACGAGCAACCTCGCGGCGAAAGGCTGCGGCCAGGACTACGGTCCCTATCAGCCCGACAGCCTGTGGAACTACGAGATCGGCGCCAAGACCGGCTGGTTCAACGGCGCCCTCACGGTGAACGCCGCGGCGTACTACATCAAGTGGAGCGATGTGCAACAAGGCGAAACTCTGCCGTGCTCCTATCAGATCACGCAGAACGCAGGGTCGGCGATCGTGCATGGCGGCGAGCTCGAAATCGAAAGCCTGTGGGGCGGCCACATGCAGCTGGGCGGCGGCGTGGGATACGCCAAGGCGGTCCTCGGCGCCGATGCACCGAATCTCGGCGGCACCAAGGGCGAGCAGCTCGAGAACGTCCCGCTGTGGAACGCCAACGCGCATGCCAAATATATTTTCACGCCGGCGGCGGGCTACGATGGGTTCGCACGCGCGGATGCACAGTACGTCGGGGAGTCCTATCCGGACTTTGCCCGCAGCGATCCCGCCACCTTTCAGCGCGCCTACGCACTGCTCGACGTTCGCGTCGGCCTGCTGCACGAGGCATGGGAGGCCGATATTTTCATGACCAACGCGCTCGATAAGCAGGCGGCGCTGTCGAATTTTTTGTCGGGCAATTACTCCGCACCGTCGCGAACGCGCATGTACACCAACCAGCCGCGCACGACGGGCGTGTCCCTGCGGTGGAAGTTCTGAACCGGCGCGCCCATCGGCGCGCCCATCGGCGGGGCCGCGCGGCGTCTCTCCAACCAAAGTAGCGACATAGCGAATGGCCACCGGAAACCTGTTCAGCCGACACTCGAATCGGGCCAAATCCCATAGAGGAGACGCCGGATGCGCAATAGGGGTATTAGATCAACGCAGGAGATGTCCATGAACATAGCAGTCGATATGGTGTCGCTGAGCACCCCGGTGAAACGCTTCGTGAGTCAGGCCCGGCAAGCCCTGATCGATGGCCGCTGGCAGGATGCTCAGTCGGGTGAGACCTTTGAAGTCTTCAATCCTTCCAATGAGGCAGTGATCGCTCGCGTGGCAGATTGCAAACGAGCCGATGTCGATCTGGCGGTGGCTGCGGCACGCAAGGCGTTCGATCAAGGTCCGTGGCCTCGCATGTCGCCTTCGGCGCGCGGCAAGATTCTGTGGAAAATAGGCGATCTGATCCTCGAAAATCTGGAGGAACTGGCGCAACTGGAATCGCTCAATAACGGCAAGCCCATCGGCGTGGCGCGCGGCGCCGACGTGCCGCTGGCCGCGGATCTGTTTCACTACATGGCGGGTTGGGCGACCAAAATCGAAGGCAGCACGATTCCGATTTCCGTGCCCTATACCCCCGACGCGCAATACCACGCGTATACGCGCAAGGAGCCCATCGGCGTCGTGGCGCAGATCATTCCATGGAATTTTCCGCTGTTGATGGCCGCGTGGAAGTTGGGCCCGGTGCTCACGGCCGGTTGTACAGTGGTCTTGAAGCCGGCGGAGGAAACCCCGCTGTCGGCGTTGCGGCTTGCACAGCTTTGTATGGACGCGGGCTTGCCGCCGGGAGTGCTGAACGTCGTTACAGGATTTGGCGAGACTTGCGGTGCCCCGTTGGCGGCGCACGGTCAAGTCGATAAAGTCGCCTTCACCGGGTCGACCGAGGTTGGAAAATTGATCGTGAAGGCAGCGGCGAACGATCTGAAGAAAGTTACTCTCGAACTGGGCGGCAAGTCGCCCAACATCGTGCTCGATGATGCGGATCTCGATGTCGCGATTCCAGGCGCGGCAAACGCGATCTTCTTCAATCACGGTCAGTGTTGCTGCGCGGGTTCGCGTTTGTTCGTGCAGGAGAAGAGTTACGACCGCGTTTTGGAAGGCGTGAGCAAGGTCGCGCGCTCGATACGCCTAGGCCCGGGGCTCGACCCGCAAAGCGAGATGGGGCCTCTGGTCTCGAAGACCCAGTTCGACCGCGTCACCGGATTTCTGCGTTCCGGCAAGGAAGAAGGCGCCCGCACCGTGTGCGGCGGCAAACGCCACGGGGAGACCGGGTTTTTTGTAGAGCCCACCGTCCTCGACGGCACGAGCGACAAGATGCGCGTGTATCAGGAAGAGATCTTCGGGCCGGTCGTGACCGTAATGCCCTTCAAAGAGGTCGACGACGAGCTGATTCGCCGCGCCAATGACACGGTGTACGGATTGGCCGCCGGTCTATGGACCAGTAACATCAAGCGCGCCCACCGCATCGCCAATCAACTGCGGGCCGGGACAATCTGGGTCAATTGCTACAACATCTTCGACGCTGCGATGCCCTTTGGCGGCTATAAGCAGTCGGGCTGGGGTCGCGAGATGGGCAGTGAAGTGCTGAAAAATTATCTTGAGACCAAGTCGATTTGCATGAGTATCTGAGCTATGAAGGCTGCATGCGCGTCCGGCAACGGGCGCGCGTTGCTGCCCACGCCGCGCCGCTCCTTGCCGCACTCAACCGCCGAAGGCGAATGCCGGGAGACCGGTTGCTAATCCCTCGCACGCGAAAAGTCCGCCTGCGAGCGGTGCCTCGCGGAGTTGCGCCTCCGTCATCCATGTTCGCGAGGTGGTGATAAAAAGGGTGGCGCCCGACATACCGCCGAACGCGCAGGACGTGACGTTAGGGGCTGGTACATGTACAACTACATCGGTCTCGCCGTCCGGTCTAAACGCCGTGACTCGCCCGCCGCCGAAATGCGCAACCCAGAGGCGTCCGTCACAATCGACCGTCATACCGTCAGGCAGGCCCGCCTGCTCGTCAAGCTGTACGAAGACCCGCCTGTTTGCTAGTACGCCCTCGCAGAGGTCGAGATCGAATTGGTAAATGGTCCGCCTCATTGAGTCGGTGTGGTAGAGGATACGACCATCAGGGGAGAACGCGGGGCCGTTCGCGCACAAATAACCACGATCTACCACTCGCCAATTGAGATCCTTCCTGACGTAGTATAGCGATCCCACGGGCTGCGAAGAGTCGCGATCCAACGTACCGGCCCAGAGGCACCCGCGTGGATCGACCTTGCCATCGTTGAACTGACTGTTCGGTAAGTCTGGCTCGGGACAGGCTACTTC
The DNA here is from genome assembly GCA_035996065.1 of Steroidobacteraceae bacterium. Taxonomy (GTDB): domain Bacteria; phylum Pseudomonadota; class Gammaproteobacteria; order Steroidobacterales; family Steroidobacteraceae; genus Bog-1198. The sequence continues at coordinate 104,110 of DASYJX010000043.1, forward strand.
GACGGCGGTTCGAAGATCAGCGTCCAACCTGTAGAGCTTATTGTCCATGCCGGCGATGAAGCCTCCGCCAACGCGCTGCGCGATGAAGCCCATCACGCCATCGTGTCGATACACTTCGCCAGCGCCCTGAGATTCGCTATAACGCAGGAGTCTTCCCCTCATTCCATCGACGAAATAGAGCGCTTGCTGCTCGTCAACCCAAATAGCGCTTTCTCCCAGCTCCGTTTTGGCTTCCCAGATGCATTCGACTTTAGGATTGGCGGTCACGCCTGCACGCCTCGCTTTACCACCGGGCCTTCGATTGCCGCCTAAGCCGACGACTTCTTGCCTGAGCTTGCTGGAAGACTGCTTAGAGACGACAACGCGAGACCCAAGCTCAGCAATAGCACGATCGCCGAAGTGACACCGATGGGCGCGACCGTCTGGGCGACCAGCATGGCGCCAAGAGCTGGTCCCACTGCTGCTCCGAAATTCGCCGCAGCGCCGCTGAGCGCCGTCGCCCGTCCTGTGCCGTCAAGTGATGCGAGAACGCCCTGCACATACGGCGTAGTGAACGTTGTGGTCATGTTGGAAATGAGCGCGCCCGCGATGTAAAAAGGGCGAGCGAATGAGCAGTACATCGCGAGTGCTACGAGAACCTGCGTGGTGAAGCCCACAATCAGCGGGGCGCCATAACCGCGGCGCTCGCCTAATAAAGCTGCGGCCGCAGCTCCAAAGGGTGTGGTGAAGCCAGCGATAGACAGCCAGCGGACCAGTGAGTCACCGTCCAGCCCGGCTTGCGTGCCGGCCGTACCGGCAAAGGCCCAAAGTGCCCCTTGTGCGATCCACATTAGACCGAGTGCCGCGAGCGAGCTCGCTGCGCCCTCGGGGAGTCGCGCCTTGGTGCGCGCGTTCAACGAAGCAAGGTCGGAAAGGACTCCTCTCGGGAGCAGCAAGGCCGCAGGCGCAAGGACCAGCAGGAAGACGAGATCGACGATAAAGACAGCCTCTCGGCCGGCGAAGGACTGTACGGCCCCAAAGACGGAGATCGCCAATCCGAAAACCACACCCAACGCAAGTTGCATGTAAGCGAATAACTTCTTGGGGCTCTGATGTAGGGCCGGCAAAGCATTGGTGGCAGCCGCGACGATCCCTGTCCCGACACCGAACAGTAGTCTGAAGCCGATGATAACGGCCAAATGATCGGTCAACAGGCAGCCTGTAGCGGCTCCGGCGGCAATTGCGATGCCCAGAAGAGTGAGTCGACGCTTGTCGCGGATTGCAATCGAATAGCCCACGTAGCTTGCCGCACACGCGAGGGCGAGGAGCTCGGCGGCTGTGATCCAGCCTGCTCGAACCGGCCCGAGATGGTAACCGACGGCGAACGTCGACACCTCATAAGGCAATAACGTGACGCTCAGCCAAGCGCTGGTGCTGACGGCGGCCAAGGCGACTACGCGGGTAGTGCCAAACTGCTCCGCGCATGCTACCGGCATGGGGCCCGCAAAATCTTAACGCCCGCGCATCCCGTGGTCTGCCGTGTGAATTGCATCGGCGTCTCTCTCCAACGACTCCCAATCGACAGTATAGATCTCAGAGATCCGGAACATAGATGCGCAAGTCGTCCAGGTAAGTTGGCCATTGCTCACCTCCCATTCCCTCGCGCATGCGCCGGAAGATAACGCATCACTGAGGGGAGAAAGCGATGCAAGTCGGCCTAATGCCATTGTTCCAGGGCCAGCCCGGAATTTCGGATGTCCAGATCTATAAACAAGAGCTCGAATTGGCGCTCGAAGCGGAGGCAATGGGATTCGACCTCCTGATGCCGGTCGAGCACCACTTCTTCGATTACGCAATGATTCCCGACAACACTGTTCTATTGAGCTACGTCGCGGCGCGGACCAAGACGATCAAGCTCATGCCGTGCGCCTACATTCTCCCATGGAACGATCCACTCCGCGTCACTGAGAAGGCGATTCTTTTGGATCATCTGTCTGACGGCCGGGTAGTCGTCGGGTTCGGGCGCGGTCTCGCGAAACGGGAGTTTGATGCCTTTCGCGTGAAGTTCAGCGAGTCGCGCGAGCGCTTCGAACAGGCGGCCGAAATCATCCTGCGAGGCCTGGAAACGGGTTTCGTCGAGGGAGATACGCCGCACTATCATCAGCCCCGGATCGAGGTGCGGCCACGACCATTCAAGAGTTTCCGTGATCGCACCTACATGGTCGGGATGTCTCCACAGTCAGTGGAGACCGCCGGGCGGCTCGGTCTTGGCTGCATGAAGTTCGCCCAAGGACCGTGGGAAGATGCAAAGGTGGAGATCGACCGTCACCGCTCATTATTCAAGCAGTCGTGTGGCTTCGAGGCGCCGCCACCCATCGCTGCCGACTGCATGGTCTGCGACCCGAACCTGGGACGTGCGGAAGCGCTCGCACGCGAGCACATGATGCGATATTGGATTCAACTCATGGATCACTACGAATTGCTGAGTGACAACTTCGCGAAAGCAGGCGCCGCGTACGCATCCTACGCGGAGATGACGAATCACTACCGGTCGACCAAGCAACAGACTCTCATCGACTCGTACGTCGACTGCAACATCTGGGGAGATCCTGCACGCATTATTGACAAACTGCGAGAGCGCCGCGAGCTGCTCGGGGACTTCATTCTGGGTGTCTCTCCGAGCTTTGGCGGAATGTCCTTCGAGGATGTCCGCCGCTCGCTGCGGACGTTCGCGGACCGAGTAATGCCGGAGATCAAGACCTGGTAATGCGCGGCGAGGGAGGCAATACGAAGCAGTCGGTGAAGGCGTCGACGCCGTGGTCGATTCAAAAACTGAAACAAGAGGGATAAGAACAAATGGTTCCTTCGATGATGAATCCTGCGACGACGATTGCTGATGGTATTGCCGAACCCCGGAGGACGACCGCCAGTCGCCTTGCGCGAGCACCCAACAATTGGGCATCGCTAAGTGGGGTGTTCGGTGTGCTTGCAATTCTCGCGCTGCCGTTGGTCGCGAAGGCGGACACCGAGCTCGCCGCGGTGGTCGTGACCGCGCAGCGCCAGTCGGAACGCAGTCAGGACGTGCCGATAGCACTTACAGTGGTCTCGAAGGATGAGCTGCGGGAGCGGGGAATTCGCCAGGCAGCAGATATCACTTCCATGGTCCCCAATATGCTGTTGAATCTGCCGTGGGGGCCCGAAGCCCAGCCGACGTTCACGCTGCGTGGGGTTACGACACAGGACTACAGCCAGAATCAGAGTAGCCCCATCGCGATGTACGTCGATGAGGTCTACAAGGCCGTGGGAGCGGTACAGGCTCTACAGGTTTTCGACATGGACCGGATTGAGGTATTGCGGGGACCCCAAGGCACGCTTTACGGCAAGAACGCCACAGGCGGTGCGGTCAGCTTCTATTCCGCGAATCCGAGTCTCACATCGACCGACGGTTACGTCGAGGCCGGATTCGGCAACTACAACGACCGCTCCGTCCGCGCGGCCGTGGGTACGCCGCTGGTCAATGACGTGTTAGCCGCTCGGCTGGCCCTTTATTACGAGGATCGAGAGGGGTGGACTCGGAGCACCGTGGCAGGAGTCGAACCGCTCAACGGAGTGGATGCATTGGCGGGTCGTCTTACCATCCTTGCCCAGCCGATGGAGGACCTCAAGGCGACTTTGAAGGTTTCCGCGACGCGCTCGAACGGCACGCCCTATGGAGCGCATGCACTCAACAATGAGCCGGCCGTCACCGGGTTTTCGGGGGATATCCCGTGGTTCGGTACGGGCGCCAAGTATTCAGTTCCCAAGCAGATTCGCAGCGAGAGCGCCACTGTAAAAGTGGAAGCGGGGCTCTCCGAGCACCTCCTACTGACCTCCATCTCGGGCTTTGACTATGGGCGTTGGTATACACTGAGCGATGATGGCGGGCTCCCGATCACGGCCCGTCTCGATGATCCCAACTCTTATTTCTCGACCGTCAACGCCTTCTCTCAAGAGCTACGACTGTCCTCGCGCCACATTGATAGCTTCAAGTGGCTGGCAGGCTTGTACTACGGACGCGAAAGCCTGCATGCGATCGTGCAGTACCACTTCTTCGATGGCTACCCGGGGTCATTCGTGACGCCCAGTGGCGGAGGGCTCTATGGCTTCGATGAATTCAACAACTTCGATCAAGTGAAAGACAGCCGTGCCGCATTCTTGAATGCAACCTTTGCCGTCACTCCGACAGTCAGCCTTCGAGCCGGCCTGCGATACACGAAGGACAAGATCGAAATCAAGAACTTCTACGCGCTTGAAGGCGGCCTCACAGGGCCCTCAGCGGGGTACGCGCCCAGTGACGGGACGACGCTTTGGACTCAGACAATCCCCTACGTGACAGGGGTCTCCTACGTACGGTATTCGAACCTCTTGGCGCCGCCCGGCGGAGTCAACGCGCCGCTGGAGCACGATAACAACAACACCAGCGGTAAGATCGGCATCGACTGGAAGCCAACCGACCAGGCGCTGATCTACGCAAGCTTCAGCCAAGGTTACCGTGGAGCAGCATTCAACGGGCAGGCATTCAATGCGCCGGCAGAGCTCACCTTCGCCCAGCCGGAGCGCATCGATGCGTACGAGGTCGGCTCCAAGCTGGAGCTCTGGCAGCGACGAGCAACCCTCGATATCGCGCTCTTTCATTATAACTACCGCAACCAGCAGTTCTTGGACACCTTTACGCTACCCGGCGGCTTTGGCACCGGCTTGCGTACCGTGAATGCGCCCAAGTCGCGAGTAGATGGTGCCGAGATAGAGTTCCGAGCCAAAACTACCGAGGATATCGAGCTCTCGGGCAGTCTCGGATTTCTCAACGCGAAGTACCAGGAGCTTGCGCTCAAGGGTGTTGACTTATCGGGTAACCAACTTATCCAGGCACCGGATGTCAGTGGAAGTCTAGCCCTCAATTGGCGATTCCTGCAGCTGCCCGCAGGCGATGTGCATCTGATGCTGAACGGCAACTGGTATAGCAGACAGTACTTTGACGCGCCGGACACTCACCGGGTCTCGCAGGGCGCGTACGCCATCGCGAACGGCCGACTGTCATTTTCGGGGACCGGCGGATTCGCGAGCGGCTTCGACGTCGGAGTGTGGGTGAAGAACCTCGGTAATCGGCAGTACATTCAGTACGCCGTCGCGCAACGAGAACCAAACGAGGGCGGCTTGGGATTCGATTATGGACTCGTCGGTGAGCCGAGGACCTTTGGCGCCGATATCCGATACCGCTTTTGAGCGGGCGCCAGTGAACCACCAAACCGGAGGCGCCCATGACGCTCGATCGCCAAACGCTGCTACTCGCCTACAAGACGATGCGTCGCATCCGCGACTTCGAGGAACGCGTCAATGTCGAGTTCGTCGCCGGCAACATTCCAGGATTCGTACACCTTTACTCGGGGGAGGAAGCCATCGCGGTCGGGGTCTGCATGCATCTGGAGGCGGCCGACTACATCGGGTCTACACATCGCGGCCACGGGCATAGCCTCGCGAAGGGTTGCGATCCGAAGCGCATGATGCTCGAGATCTTGGGCAAGGCGGAAGGCTTATGCGGCGGCAAGGGCGGATCCATGCACATCGCAGACTTGCAGCGCGGAATGCTGGGCGCGAACGCCATAGTCGGCGGCAGCCCGCCCCTCGTCATCGGCGCGGCGCTGACGGCGAAAACAAAGAGGTCGGATCGCGTCGCTGTGGCCTTCACCGGCGATGGAGGCAGCAATCAGGGTACTATCTTCGAAGCCATGAACATGGCGGTCGTCTTGCAGCTGCCGGCCATCTTCGTCGTTGAAAACAACGGCTACGGGGAGGGCACGGCCGCAAAGTACGCAGTCGGGGCCAAGGACACCGCGCAGCGTGCGGCCGGTTTCGGAATGCCTGCCGTGAAGGTCGACGGCCGAGATTTCTTCGCAGTCTACGAGGCAACGGCCGGCGCCGTCGATCGTGCGCGAGCCGGCGGCGGTCCGAGCTTCATCGAGGCGCGCTGTGCGCGCATCCACGGACATTATTGTGGTGATCCGCAGTCCTATCGCTCCAAAGACGAGTTGACGAAAGCACGAGAAGTGCACGATCCGATCTCGGGATTCCGTCGTCGTGTACTCGCCTCGGGTGAATTGACGGCGACCGAGCTCGATTCGATCGATAGGTGCTCTGCCGAGGAGATGGACGACGCCGTGACAACTGCTCATGCGGGCACTGCGCCACCGGTGGAGGCGTTATACACGGACGTCTACGCCGCGTATTGACGATGTCAAGAACTTCATTCCGCCAAGCCCTCAACGACGCATTGCGGTCGGAGATGAGACGCGATTCGAATGTGGTGATCATCGGCGAGGATGTTGCGGGTGGTGCCGGGGGTACCGGAGTCGACGATGCATACGGTGGAATCATGGGCGTTACGCGCGGGCTCGTGGGGGAGTTTGGGCGCGCGCGCGTCATCGACACTCCGATCACCGAGAGCGCGATAGTTGGGATGGCGGCCGGCGCGGCAATGACCGGATTGAGGCCCGTGGCGGAGCTGATGTTCGTGGACTTTCTAGGCGTGTGCCTCGACCAAATCCTCAATCAAGCGGCAAAGTTTCGTTACATGTTCGGTGGCAAGGCGCGCACGCCATTGGTCATACGCGCCATGTTCGGCGCGGGATTCAATGCCGGTGCGCAGCATTCGCAGTGCCTGTATTCATTCTTTACGCACATTCCAGGCCTGAAGGTCGTCATTCCCTCCTCACCCTACGATGCGAAAGGCCTTCTCATCCAGGCGATTCGGGACGACGACCCCGTTATATTCCTCGAACATACGAAACTGTACGACGTCGAGGGGGATGTTCCCACGGAAAGTTACACCGTGCCCTTCGGCGAAGCTCAGATACTGCGCGAGGGCGGCGATCTGACCATTGTCGCGCTCGCGCGCATGACTCATATTGCCCTTGAGGCCGCGGCGGGACTGGCAGAGAACGGCGTCGAGGCGACGGTCATTGATCCTCGCACCACTTCGCCACTGGATGAGGAAACAATCCTCGAGAGCGTCGCTGCGACGGGTCGATTGCTGGTGGTCGACGAGTCGAATCCCCGTTGCAGTGTGGCGAGTGAGATTGCTGCGGTCATAGCGGAGCGTGGCTTCCGCGATCTGAAGGCACCGATTCGGCGCATCACCGCTCCTCATACCCCGGTGCCGTTTTCTCCGGTACTCGAGAACGCCTATATCCCGAGTAGCGCAGCCGTCGAGGCAGCGGCGATGGAGCTGGTGAGATGGTCATGACGGCATGATTTGGGCTATCACCATGCCCACTTGGGGCCTGTCCATGGAGGAAGGCATCATCGTCGGTTGGCGGGTTGCCGAAGGGAGCCCGACGGCGGCCGGCGCAGAGCTGGTGGACATCGAGACCTCCAAGATCGCCAATAGTATCGAAGCACGAGAAGCGGGTGTGCTGCGACGACAGTTGGCCAAGCCCGGACAGACTGTGGGCTGTGGCGAGTTGATCGGCATCATAGCTTCGGATGAGGTCTCGGACTCCGCAATTGATGCTTTCATCGCCCAATTCCCCCGGCCGCGTCCGGCTGCGTCCGAGGGAAAGGATGCGTCACCCGAACCCGCCTTGGTTCTCGAGCTTCCCTCGGGGATTCGGCTGCGATACATGATCGCGGGCAGCGTCGGCTCGGCCGTGGTGTTCCTGCATGGCTTCGGCGGAGACTCGGCTACGTGGTTGTTCAATCAAGGACACATCGCCGAAAATCACGTGACCGTCGCCTTTGATCTTCCAGGGCATGGCGGTTCGACCAAGCGGGTAGACCGCGGATCGCTCGAGGAATTGGCGGGCAGTGTTGAGCAGGCGCTCGACCGGCTCGAATTGAAGCGCATGCATCTGGTCGGTCATTCATTGGGCGCCGCAATTGTGCTTGCACTTTGGGAACGGCGGCGTGAAAGGATTGCTTCAGTTTCACTCCTAGCGCCTTTTGCCTTCGGAAGTCACGTAAACCAGTCCTATTTAAACGATTTTATTTCAGCTCAACGCAGCCGGGACATGCAGCGCTGCCTCGCGCTCCTGTTCGCCGACCCAAAGGCAATCCGCCGCGAGATGGTGGAGGCTATCGTCCGATACAAACGACTGGACGGCGTCACCGATGCCTTGGCCAAAATCGCGGCGAGCGCGTTGCGCGGGCCCGCACCTATCGAGATATCGTCGACCTTAAAGACTCTCACGAAGCGTGTGCTCGTGATACGGGGCATGCACGACAAAGTCGTTTCGGTGGGACAAATTCCCGCCGGCGCCGGATTGCAGACTTTGGCCCATAGCGGCCATATGCCGCACATGGAAGAACCTGGTCACGTCAATCGGTTGCTTCTAGAACACTTCGAAAAGGCGGACCGCGCAGATGAGGCCATCCCATGAGGCTTCATGGAAAGGTCGGCTACGTGACCGGCGGGGGACGTGGCATCGGCCGTGGCATCGCATTGGCCTTGGCCCACGAAGGTGCGCATGTATTGATTGCGGATATCGACGCCGCCGCGGCTCGCAGCGTCGCTGCGGAGGTCTCTGCCCTGGGCGTTGAAAGCCACTCAATGCAGATGGATGTCACGCGATGCGACGATGCGCAGAGATTGCGCGGCACCATCGAGGAGAGGTTTGGCAAGCTCGATATCGCGGTCAACTCCGCCGGAGTGATCGGCGTGCAGCGTGTCGAGGACATGACCGAGCCGGAGTGGGACCGCATCATGGACGTCAATGCAAAGGGTCCGTTCCTCTGCTGCCGTGCGGTGATCCCTTTGCTGCGCCGTGTCCGCGGCGGGACAATCGTCAACATCGCGTCGGTCTCTGGAAAGGACGGCTACCCCGGCTTGGCGCACTATTCGGCGTCCAAATACGCCGTCATCGGATTCACCAATTCGTTGGCGAAGGAGTTGGCGCGAGAAGAGATTACCGTCAATGCGATTTGTCCCGGCGTGGTGCGCACGGCGATGTGGGACCTGCTTGTCGAGGAATGGCGCAATGGCCATGAGACACCCGAGGAGTCCTGGCAGCGACAGGTGCTGGCCTTCGTCCCTCAGGGACGCGCTCAAACCGTAGAGGACATCGGCGATCTCGTGGTGTACCTAGCATTGGCCCGCAGTCTGACCGGCCAGGCAATCAACGTCGACGGCGGTCTGACATCGCACTAAGCACGGCGGTACCCTTGGAAATCGAAACACGATCGATTGACTATATTCCTTTGGCGGAGCGGCACGGGACGGTCCGCGACGTTTGGCCCGTATGGTTCAGCGGCGGAGCGCAGTTGGGAACTCTCGCCACCGGCATGGTCAGCGTTGAGCTGGGGCTGAACCTCGCGTGGAGCACCGTTGCAATTCTCCTGGGATCGGCGTTTGGGACGCTCTTCATGGCGCTCCACTCAACTCAAGGTCCGCAACTCGGGCTGCCGCAAATGATTCAATCCCGGCCCCAGTTTGGGAGACATGGGGCGCTCCTGGTGTGGGCGGTAGCGCTCGTGACCTACATTGGCTTCAACGCGTTCGGGCCGGTGCTGGCTGCGCAAACCGTGCGGCAGATAGTCGCGCTTGAGCCGACCGTGACTATCGTCCTGTTCACGGCCGGCTCTCTGGCGCTGGCCGTCATTGGCTACGATGCCATCCATTCGGTGCAGCGCTGGCTCGCCTATGCAGTCATTGCCTGCATGATTGTATTTTGTCTCGGCGTGAGCGTAGTCAAGGTTCCGCTCGGCGACCTGCGGCCCACGAGCCTTCAACTGGTGCCGTTTCTGGTTCAGCTCTTTGCATCGACGGCCTACCAGCTGAGCTGGTCCATCTATGTATCCGACTACTCCCGCTACCTGCCGCCTGACGTGAGTCCCCTGAAGTCGTTTCTGTCGACCTACTTCGGGGCTTGGACGGGTGGCGCTTGGATGATGGTGGTCGGGGCCGTTGTCGCGGCGGTGAATCCACACACAGACGTGGCGTTGGCGGTACAGCGCAGCGGCGACAGCATGTTTGGAGGGTTCGGCACGGTACTGCTGATTGCATCCTTCGGCGGATTGCTGACCACGACAGCGATAAATTTTTATGGCGCATCGTTGACGTTGCTGAGCGCAATCGACACCGTGAAACCCATTCAATCTTCGCGTCGAGTGCGCATACAGAGTCTGCTGGTGACCGGCGCTGCTGCGACTGCCGCCGCGCTGTGCCTGAAGGGAGATTACGTCACCAGCTTCAAGGGCTTGCTGACGATTCTTTTATATCTGTTCACTCCTTGGACCGCGATCAATCTGGCTGACTTCTTCCTGGTTCGCCGCGGACGGTATTCGATTCGTGAGATATTCAACGTCAAAGGGATCTATGGCGAGTGGAACTGGCGCGGCCTGCTAGCCTATGCGGTGGGATTTGTGGCCATGATCCCATTCTTTAACACGGGATTTTACATGGGCCCCATCGCCAGAAAGTTACAGGGAGCGGATGTGGCCATGCTGGTGGGCTTACCCGTGGCCGCGATTACCTATCTGGTCGCCTGCCGTTCCATGGATCTCGAGACGGAACTTCGGCAAGTGGCGATCGCGGATCGGGATCTCGACCCGGCGCTTCCCACCCCGCCGATTTCTGATGATGCGCAGCATGAGCGATTCCGTTCCTCCGCGAGGATCGTATCGTGAGAGACGGTCACCAAGTGCGGCTGTTCGCGGCACTTTTAATTTTTCAAGGCGTGCTCCTTGAGATCATTCACGCAGGGGATACGGCCGAGGCGCTTGGCCCGGCCCGCAGCGAGTGGTCATCCTATGGAGGAGACGCCGCGCAGGAACGTTTCAGTTCGCTGAGCGAAATCAACCAAAAGTCGATTCCGCGACTGGGCCTGAAGTGGGCCTTGGATTTGCCCTCCGAGACAAATCTGGTGGCCACGCCATTAATGGTCAATGGCCTGCTGTATTTCACCGGCAAATTCAGCGTCGTTTATGCAGTGGATGCACGCACCGGCAAAGTCGCATGGTCCTTCGACCCGAAAGCTCGGGAAGAGCTTGCCAAGACTCCACGCCGCATGACTTATAACTGGGGAACGAGCCGGGGTGTCGCTTACTGGAAGGGCAGCATCATCGTCGCGGCCGCTGACGGTCGGCTGATTTCTCTTGACGCGAAAAGCGGCAAGTCCTTATGGTCAGCCCAAACCATCGACGCCTCGGCCCCGTATCTCTATATCACCGGTGCACCGCTCGTCTTTGGTGATCGGGTTCTGATCGGAAATGCGGGCGGCGATTTTGGACCGAGCCGCGGCTACGTGACCGCCTACTCGGCAGTTGATGGCAAAGAGCTCTGGCGGACATTCACTGTGCCGGGAGACCCGGCCCGCGGATACGAGAGCGAGGCTATGAAGTTGGCAGCGGGCACGTGGGGTGCCGAGTGGTGGAAGAGCACCGGAGGAGGGAATGTCTGGAACGCGATGACGTTCGATCCGGAGTTCAATCGGATCTACTTAGGGACAGGGAATGGTTCACCGTGGAATCAAAGAATTCGAGGCCGAGCAGGGGGGGACAATCTGTTCGTTGCTTCGATCATTGCCGTTGATGCTGATACGGGAAAGTATGTCTGGCACTATCAAACGGTGCCGGGTGATAACTGGGATTTCGATGCGACAGAAGACCTCGTTCTGGCCGACATGGGAGGGGGTGCAACGAGCAAAAAAGTATTGATGCAGGCGAATAAGAATGGATTCTTTTACGTCATTGATCGATCCAACGGTAAACTTATTTCAGCGGAAAAGTTCGCGCACGTCACGTGGGCCGATCGCGTGGATCCATCGACCGGTCGGCCGGTTGAGGCGCCTGGGATGCGGCCGGTCGGGCCTTCATCACCGGTCATAAGTGTTTGGCCTTGGCAGAATGGTGCGCATAGCTGGCCGTCCATGTCGTTCAATCCGAAGACCCGTTTGGTCTACATACCCGGAATGGACGCAAAGCAAATTTTCGATGCCCGCGGGATAGATCCGAACACCTACAAGCCGGATCGCGTAGAAATGTGGTCTGGCTACTCGGACCTTATTGGCAGAGATCAACCCGCGTCCAAAGCAGGCGGCAATATCTCGAGGCAGGAAGCGTGGCTGAAGGCGTGGGATCCACGCACGAACACCGAAGTATGGAAGGCAGAGCAACCGGGCCTTTGGGCAGGAGGTACCTTGACCACCGCGGGAGGTCTCGTATTCATCGGCCAGGCCAATGGGGATCTTGCCGCCTTCGACGCCGGTACCGGTGAGAAGTTGTGGCACTACAATTGCGGGCGTCCTATTTCCGCCTCACCAATTTCCTACGCGGCCGACGGGGTTCAATATGTGGCTGTGCTCGTGGGGTGGGGCGGGGATCCGGCAATAGAGGGCTTCATGAGCGACCCAGGGGGGTTGCGGATGACCTATCGGGACGGCGGGAGAGGACTGTTTGTCTTCGCACTCGATGGCAAGGCGGCAGTACCGATGCACGCAGTCGCTAAGGTAGTTCCAATCGACATCCCGGAGTTCCATCTTGATGACGAAAAGGTAAAGCGCGGCGAGCATCTATTCGACAACAACTGCAATTACTGCCACGGCACCGACGCTCTAAGCGGCGGGCAAGCTCCCGATCTGCGTGAATCACGCCTCGCCGCGGATCGAAAGACGCTGGGCGAAATCGTGCTGAACGGCATATTGCAGGTGAGCGGAATGCCGAAATATCCGGATTTCTCGGACCAAGACGTCGACGCCGTCTACCATTATATTCGATGGCGAGCCCGCAAGGACCTGGCGTGCCAGCGCGGCACGGGAAACGACGTTACCTGCGCAGGCAACACGAATTAGGGTGACTGCTGCGCGTGCATCGCTAACTGGTACCGCGACGTTTGCGACCCGCTTGTGCGACAAGCGGCCGAACGGACTGATGAGCGAGAATGCGTCGGGCGCCGGCGTCGGCCTGCCCCGAGTCGCGCAAGCCTGCGATGATTGCTGCGCTAGCGCGGTCCTCAGGTCCATCCGTAGCGGGGGGCCAGAAGATTTCCCGCAACCAGGCCTCTTTCATGGCGGCGATAACCTTGTCATCCGTGCCGGGCATGGCGGGCGCGCCGCGATAACGAAAGATCATGACGCCGTCAATATGAGCACCGATCATGAGAGCTACCATTGCGGCTCGCTGGCGGGACAGGGCGGGATTCAGTTCCGAAACGAATTCGGTCAAGAGGTCGTGATAGGCGACGTAGACCTCCTCGATGAGTCTCGCCACCTCCTTGTCTCTCGACGCAAGGGCGTAGAGCTCAAAGTAACACGCGCTGACGACCGGATCAGTGGACCAGCCGATGATCTCGTCCGTAATCACATGAAATCGTTCCTGAGCCGGCAGGCTCTTGTCGTGTTCGATGGCTCGGAGTCTGTCGATGTAGCGTGCCGTGATCGAATTGATCGTGATCTTGAGTAGATTTTCGCCCTTCCCAAAGTAGTGCTGTAGAGTGCTGAGCGTAACCCCCGCCAGACTGGCGACGCGCCGCATCGAAAATCCACTCGCTCCTTCCTGCGCGAAAAGCTCGACCGCCACCTCCACGATTTCCTCAATTCGCTTCTCCCGCAGTCGATCGCGGGCAGTCTCCTTCTGATTGAGAAGCTTGGCTGCCATTGCGGGGTTATAGCTGCTCGGGAGTTGGCGTTTCATGACGTCCAAGTTTTGCACACCTCATCGCTTCTAGTCGCCTATCGCCCTGGCCGGCGGATACCCCAAGACCATGTTAGGTCATGCGAGACAGTATAAATGATACACATGACATAGTAACTATGGTATATGTGACCTTGAAGTGCAGGTAGCCGGCCTAGGCATCGAAGCGGAGGGGTCCATGATCCGTTGGGCGGGGGTTCCAAAGTTCTCACCGGAAGACGAGTTGTTGGCGGCCGCGGACGCGCTCGCCATCGACAGATACCTGTCCAAGCGCGGGCTTGAAAATCGCTCGCCGCTGTCGAATCGCGACACGCCGGTATCCATGCACCAGCAGGTGCGCATGCTCCAGGCCGCATTCGATATAGGGGACGATCCCCTGATAGCCGTTCGCGTGGGATTGGGACTGCACCCAACATGCTACGGAATTGCGGGGTTAGCTCTGCTGAGCAGCGCCTCGCTGCGTCACGCGTTACGGGTGCTGGTCGAGTATGGCGCTCTTTTGTGTTTGAAAGTACGGGTAAACCTCGAACTTCTGGAGGGGGAGGCGCGCTTGGTTATCAACAATTGCTTCGATCTCACTCCCGGCCTCCTTCAGCTGTGCTCACAGTTGGAAGTAGCAAAGTTGTGCACCTTGCTGCGGGATTTGTCAGGAAGCTGCGTCAATCGGGTGCAGGTCGCCAGCCCGCCTGCGCTGGGCCCACAATTGGGGGTTCTGTTGGGTGCGCCGGTAATGTGCGGAACCGGCACAAGTTACGTCTCGTTCGATCCTGCACTGCTCGATGCACCGCTACCGCAAGCTGATGCGACGACTCACCAAAGCTGCTTGCGCTCCTGCAATGAGCTCCTCTCGAGTTTTCGCAGGTGTCACGAGATACGCCGAAGGGTGCGGGGGATGGTCTTAAGTGCCAACGGCAGCGTGCCTACGCTTTCCCAAGTCGCGAGCCGGCTGTTCCTGTCGACTCGCACGTTACGACGGCGGCTAGAGGATGCGCAGACCTCTTATCAGGAGATCGTAGGGGAGACACGCCGGGACTTGGCGGTCGGTTATCTAACCCAGACCTCCCTGAGTACAGAGGCGATTGCTGAGATCCTCGGGTACAGCGACACAGCCAACTTCCGGCAGGCGTTCAAGCGCTGGACGGGCGAATCCCCGATGCAGTATCGCCGGATGGCTTGCTCGACGGAATCCGCGGGGCCCACGCGAAATGCGTGCTACTTGCCGTGCCAATCCAGGGAAAATCCGCGTATTCAGCGAACTGTCTCCACGTCAAGCCGTCACGCGCTTTGGCGGCTGTCTGCCTGCTAAGCGTCATGACCCTGACTTCCCACGGAATCGGAGGGTGCCCCGCATGACAAGAGCGGCAGCGCAAGAGTGCGTCCAGGCCGACCGCTATCGGGACGCGATGCGGCGAGTGCCGGCGGCCGTTACCATAGTGACAACCCAGTTTGAGCATGAGGCGAACGGGCTCACCGCCACGGCGGTATGCTCCGTCACTGCCGATCCTCCGCAAGTCCTCGTATGTGTCAATCGCGGCGCCACCGCGCAATCGCTAATCGCCAAATCGCGACGCTTCGTCGTGAACTTTTTGTCCGAGGAGCACGAGGATCGAGCCCGACGATTCTCCCAGGCGAAGCTCGCGGGTCAGGAGCGATTCGCCGGAATCTCTTGGGTCGTGATGGCGACAGGCAGCCCGGCGATGGCAGACGCGATCGTCGCGCTGGACTGCACCGTGAACACGGACCTGATCTGCGGTACCCATATTGTCTATCTCGCCAGCGTCGTTGATGTACGGGTAGGCAACGCTTCGCCTCTTCTGTACCGAGCCGGTGAATTTTGCCGCCTCAGGCAGGGCGAGTCCTGATGGCTATCGCGGCCCTCCGGGAGCCGTCCATGTCAATGGATTCGGCACGCAAAAAGCCTCAGATATTGAGCGTGCGTACGGCTGCACGGTCGCGTCTCTTCCACATCGAAAGCGTCCAGCTAAAGTTCGCCAACGGCAGCCGGCGCGAATTCGAACGGATAGCGGCAGGGTCGCGACCGGGAACGGCGCTCGTCGTTGCGATGCCAGATCCTGGGACTGTACTGCTGGTGCGGGAATATGCCGTGGGTCTGGATCGCTTTGAACTAAGTTTGCCCATGGGACGCATCGAGGCAGGGGAGTCTGCACTTGAAGCTGCCAATCGCGAACTCATGGAGGAGACGGGATTCAGAGCGGCGCAGCTGAGGCCTCTGCACACCTTGACCCTGGCGCCGGGGATATTCGGATATCAAGCGGAGATAATTCTTGCGACTGGACTCACGGCCTGCGCTCTTGGCGGCGACGAACCCGAGCCCCTGGAGCTCATCTACTGGCCGATCTCGCGTCTCGAACACGTCGCAAGCACCGGTGAGCTTTCTGAAGCTCGCACGCTTGCGGCGCTATTTTTGGCACGTTCCATCTTGGGGTTATAGCAAACGGCGGGGACGCCAACGAATGATGGGGTTTTTATACGCATGCAGTCGTCGGCAGCATGGCACGACGCTCGCTTGTTTGATGACCTTGCTGTTCCTCTCATGTAAAGGTTTTGCGGCTGAAGCATCGGCGCAGGACCGCGAAGGCCGTGACACATACGCGCACATTGATATGTTGCGATTGCAAAACGCCGATCGCGACCCGAAGCAGTGGGCCTCAATGGGCCGGACGTTGGCCGGTACCTACTATTCGCCACTTACCCAGATCAACGCCTCGAATGCCGACAAGCTTGGATTCGTTTGGGAATTCAAGACGGGCACGTACAGAGGTATGGATGCGACGCCGCTGTTCGTTGGCGGCGTGCTGTATTTCCCTGGCATCTGGGGCAGTGTGTACGCGCTGGATGCAGCCACGGGCAGGGAGATTTGGAGATTCACGCCTGAGAACGATAGGCAATTTGCGAAATGGGCGGCCTCCGATGTCGTCACACGGGGTATAGCGCTTCTCGATGGGCGCGTCTTTACGGTTTCCACGGACTGTCGTCTATTCGCGTTGAACGCGGCCAGCGGGCAGATCATCTGGCAGACGGAAACTCTGGTGGAGCGTGCACCGGGGTATGTCTGCGAAGGCCCTCCAACCGTTTCCGATCGATTCGTCATCGTCGGAAATGCCGGAGGCGACAACCTGGCAGGCGGAGTACGGGGTTTCATCTCTGCCTTTGATCTAAAGTCCGGGCATCTGGCGTGGCGCTTCTACACCGTTCCAAAAATTGGGGAGCGACACGCTACCCGGGCGCTGGTTGCGGCGTCGAGAACTTGGGACGCAGCGCGTGACTCAAAATTTGGGGGCGGGGGGACCGCCTGGGGCCAGATATCTTATGACCCCCAGTTGGATCTTCTGTATTTTGGAACCGGAAACGCGGCGCCCTACAACGCGCCGCGAGAGTGGTCGGGGCGGACTGCGAGCGATCGACTCTATGCTGCATCGATCGTGGCACTCCATGCCCGTACCGGGAGAATGGCTTGGTACTACCAAACGACTCCAGGGGACATCTGGGATTTTGACGCAGCGGCCAATCTGGTGTTTGCTTCCTTGCGCATCGGCGGTGTCGACCGCCGCGTAGTGATGCAGGCGAACAAGAACGGCTTTTTCTACGTGATCGATCGCGAGACCGGCAGACCGATCAGTGCCTCACCATTTGCCTACATGAATTGGGCCACCGGTATGAACGCCGGCTTCCGTCCAATCGT
Source organism: Steroidobacteraceae bacterium (assembly GCA_035996065.1). Lineage (GTDB taxonomy): Bacteria > Pseudomonadota > Gammaproteobacteria > Steroidobacterales > Steroidobacteraceae > Bog-1198. Next base: position 121,451 of record DASYJX010000043.1, read on the forward strand.
GAACAGGACCGCTGCCGACTACAACGCGGCACCGAAGATCGTCTATCCCAGCGTGCTCGGCGCCCACTCATGGCCGCCGATGTCATACAACCCCCGCACGGGACTCGTGTATATCCCGGTCCTTGAAACAGGCAATATCCTTGCAGATGTGCGCAAGAACAGCGGGGCCCGCATTGGTTGGCTGGACCAGCAGTTCGGAATCACAGAGATTGCACCCGATAAAACCCTTGCCTACGACTACTGGGAATCGCTGGCAGGCGCCTTGCCGCGCTTCGAGGCGCCGCCCGCCAACAAGCGATCGCTGCTACGCGGGCTCGTAAAAGCTTGGGACCCGCTGACTCGTCAAGTTGTGTGGCAACAGCAAACCTCGCAAGACTATGCGGTGTTCGACGGCGGCACCATGACGACGGCCGGCGGACTGGTCTTCGCCGGTCGCGAGGATGGTGCCATGGTCGTCTATGACGCCGAATCGGGGAGCATTCTTAAAATGATTCAGACAGGTAGTGCGATCATGGCTGCACCGATGACCTTCGAGGTCAGTGGGAGACAGTATGTCTCCGTGCTCTGTGGTCACGGCGGCATGTTCCTCAACTTCCTCGGTACAGCGGCTTGGGAGTACGTCAATGAAGACAGGATCCTGACATTTGCCATTGACGGCATGCCTGAAACGCCATCGCCACCTCGTCGGCTGCCCCCGCCAGCCCGAACAGAGCCACCATTGGCCCGCTTTCGAACCTCGGAACTCGTGAAATCGGGCCAAGAGCTATTCGTCGTTCACTGCGCGCGGTGCCACACGTTGAATATGCCCGCGATCTCATCCGATCTGACTCGCAGCTCCGCTATCTATTCGATCGACACGCTCGATGCCATTATTCTGAAGGGCGCGTTGGTCACCGCTGGAATGGGTAAGTTCGACGATGTAATAACCGACCGGGACCTCAATGCACTGCAGGCTTACCTCGTCAATGAAACTTGGGACGCTTACGAGGAAGAACGCGCACACTCGGCGGCTACAACACATCAAGTCAGTCCGCGTTGAGTTGGCCACCACACACAGCTCGAAAAGATCTGACCCGTCATCCGCCCCGCACAAAGTACCCTCGATCACAAGCACGTGGTTCCTGCGTCGCTTACGATCGAACGGGGAAGTTACCGTAATCGCAGATAAATTCGTTTGCGCATAGGCATTTTGTACCAGCGGATGATCAATATCGCTATATACGCCACTTTCCACGAAGCCGACAATATTTCAAAGCATGGCCGAATCGATAACGCGGGAACGTGAGCTCGCAATGACTTGGCATGCGCTTCGTAGGACAATGATGACTCAAAATCAGGCTGGTGTTCTCGACAGGCGGGAGCCGATATGAGTGCGCGGATCCGTGTCGGCATAATCGGTACCGGCTGGTGGGCGACACAGTTTCATTTGCCCGCTCTCATGGGTAATCCATGGGTCGAGGTGACCTGCCTCGCGGATCCGAATCCGGACCGTCTGCAAAAGGTCCGCCGTCATTTCGGCATCGAGCATGCGTTCGCTGAGGCGCGCGACCTCTTGTCCAGCGGACTGGCGGATGCGGTGGTCATCGCAACGCCTCACGCCACTCACTATCCTCTAGTCAAGGCGGCCCTGGAGCACAACCTGCACGTGCTCTGTGAGAAACCGTTCGTGCTCGAGTCCTGCCAGGGATTTGAACTGATACGCATGGCTCGCGAGCGCTCCTTGCACCTCGTCGTCGGCTACACGTATCAGTTCACGCGGCACGCCCGAATAGCGCGGGAGTGGGTGCGCGACGGCCGCATTGGCGACTTGGTCTTTGTATCCGGACTGTTTGCTTCGATGGTGGAAGCCTTCTACCGCGGCAACACGGATGAGTACGATCAGGTATTTCGCTATCCGATGTTCGGGCCCCAATCGCAGACCTACTCGGATCCAAAACTCTCCGGCGGCGGTCAGGCACAGACACAGATCACGCATGCGATAAATATGGTCTTCTGGGTCACCGGCCGGCGCGCGAGCGAAGTGCACGCCTTCATGACGAACCGCGACCTCCCGGTCGACTTGGCCGACGCCATCTCATATCGGTTTGACAACGGAGCGCTCGGAACCATGGGGTCCACGGGCATTCTGCGTCCGGGTCAATTACAGCAGCAGGAGATCCGCTATTATGGAACGAAGGGCTACATTCTTCAGGAGCTCATCCACGGTAAGCTAGTCTGCTGCGGCAACGATGGCAGTGTCGAGTCAGTGCCCGACCTCTCCGATGCGGACATCTATCCGGCGGCCGCCGTATCCGCGGGCTTGATCGATCTGATTCGTGGAATCAATGACAATCCGGGGGACGGCACGACGGCAGTGGCGACCGTGGAGTTCATTGAAGCGGCTTATCGGTCGGCGGCTCTGCGGGCCCCTGTGACGATCGATCCGCCACCTGCCGTTCATTGACCTTTCCATGGAGCGACTGACGTGAGCGCAATCTACCAAGGCGTTTTTCCGATGTTGGTGACCCCATTCGATCCCTCGGGCGAAGTGTCGATGGATGAACTTGCATCCATTGCTCACCAACAGTTGAATGCCGGCGTCGCCGGTTTGAGCGTTTTGGGCTTGGCGGCTGAAGCTATCGCGTTGACGCCGGCCGAGCGGATGAGCATTGCCCGTGTCGTCCTCTCAATCGCGAAGGGTGCGCCGGTTATTGTGGGATGCACCGCGCCGGACACTGCGACGTCCACTGAGCTTGCCGTGGACGCCGCGCAGAACGATGCTGCGGTCATCATGGTTGCGCCGCCGTCAAGGGTTGATTGGTCGGTCGACCAACTGTTCGAGCATTACAGCCGGGTGGCCGACGCAATATATCCGACGCCCTTCATGGTTCAGGACGCACCGGCATTTATCGGGGTATCGCTTAGTCCGGAATTCATCACCCGATTGGTTCAGCGCCATCCCAACGTCACGTACGCCAAGCCCGAGTCGGTCCCGGCCGCCGACGCCGTATCCGAGTTGCTATCGCTGCCGCGCATGCGCGTGTTCGGAGGTCATGGCGGCCTCTACTTTCTCGAAGTGCTCGAGGTGGGTGGCCACGGTCTGATACCAGGTTGTGCGCAGCCGAAGTTATTTCAGCGCATATTCGAAAGCTGGACTCGGGGCGACAAGGAATCGGCGCGCTCGGTGTTCCACCAGACGCTGCCTTTACTGGTGTGGGAGTTTCAATCGCTCGAGTGCTACATTGCGTCGGAGAAGACGCTGCTTCATGCACAAGGATTGCTCAAACACCCCTCGTTGCGTGGACGACCGTGGCCGATGGGCGATGTCTCCAAACGCATCTTGCTCACGCATGCAAGGCGGGCCGGAGTCATATGAATGGCAGAAGATCTTCTTACGTTAGGTAACGGCGCATGAATACCCTTTCCGCAAGATTTTCCGGCAGGGCCGCCATCGTGACGGGCGGAGCATCGGGATTAGGCAAGGCTGTGGCGCACCGCATCATACAGGAAGGCGGCACCGTCTCTCTGTGGGACGTGAATCCATCCGCGTTGCAACTGGCTCGAGATGAGATGCACGCTGCCCATGTTGCAGCGATAGATGTCTCAGATCATGCCCAAGTAGTCCGGGCGGCAAGAGAGGCGAACGAGGCGCTTGGTCGAATCGACATACTCGTGGCCTCGGCCGGCATCACCGGTGCTACCGCACCTGTGCAGGACTTCCCTGTCGACAGCTGGCGGAGAACCTTTGCCATCAATGTCGATGGAGTCTTCTACACCTGCCGCGAGGTAGTCCCTTATATGTTGCGGAACTCCTACGGCCGCATCGTGAACGTTGCGTCCGTGGCAGGTAAGGAAGGCAATCCGAACGCATCCGCCTATTCTGCTTCCAAAGCCGCCGTCATTGGCTTGACCAAATCGTTGGGCAAGGAACTTGCTTTGCGCGGAATACTCGCGAACGCGATCTCCCCCGCAACTTTTGAGAGCCCCATTCTTCAGCAGCTGCCGGCGAGTCAAGTCGAGTACATGCGGTCGAAAATCCCCATGGGGCGGCTTGGCAAGTTAGAAGAAAGCGCTGCCATGATTTGTTTCATGGCGAGCGAGGAATGCAGTTTCACAACCGGGGCGACGTTCGATACGTCGGGCGGCCGTACCACATTCTGAGCAAGGCCGGAATTTCGGGGTGCTTCAATGAGATTTCCCAAGATTAAGCAGGTACGCGCATCGGTGTCGCGTGGTTCGGGTGCGGACTACCACGACCAGACAAAAGAACATTGGATCGACGATCACATTGCGAGCTCGATGGCGCGCTACCCTGAGTATCGGCAAAGCCGCCAAGCCTTCGGCACAAACGTTCTGGGGACCCTGGTGGTTGAAATCGAGGCCGAGAACGGAGTGGTCGGTTTCGCGGTCACGACGGGCGGTGAACCGGCTGCTTATATCGTCGAAAAGCATCTGGCGCGATTCCTCGAGGGGCGCGATCCATCGGAGGTGGAAAGGATTTGGGATCAGATGTACTTCGCGACCCAATTCTATGGACGGAAAGGACTGGTGGTGAACGCCATTTCCGGCGTCGATTTGGCCTTGTGGGATCTGCTGGGACGGCTGCGCGAGGAGCCCGTGTACCAATTGCTCGGCGGTGCGGTACGCGATGAGCTTGCCTTTTACGCCACCGGTCCGCGCCCGGATGCGGCAAAGGCCCTCGGATTCATGGGCGGCAAGATGCCATTGCATCATGGGCCCGCCGAGGGCGAAGCAGGCTTCAAGAAGAACCTGGCGATGATTGCGGACATGCGTCAGAAGACCGGAGAGGACTTCTGGTTGATGCTCGATTGCTGGATGAGTCTTGATCTTAATTACGCGACGCGACTGGCTCAAGAAGCATGGAAGTACGGCCTCAAATGGATAGAAGAGGCGATGAGCCCCGATGACTATTGGGGTAACGCAGCTCTAAAACGAGCCGTGCCGGCGGGCCTCCTCGTCGCCACCGGGGAGCATGAGGCGACGAGATGGGGATTCCGGATGCTGTTGGAGATGGGCTGCTGCGACATCATTCAACCGGATGTAGGGTGGTGCGGTGGAATTACAGAACTCGTCAAGATAGCCAACCTCGCGGATGCCCACGGCGTCATGGTCATCCCGCATGGCTCGAGCGTCTACAGCTATCATTTTGTGATCACGCGGCATAACAGCCCCATCGCCGAATTTCTCATGATGCATCCGGCAGGGGACCGGGTAGTACCGATGTTCCATCCTCAACTTATCGGTGAGCCGATTCCCATGAACGGGCATATGTCGGTGTCTGCGCTCGATAAGCCTGGATTTGGAGTCGAGCTCAATAGGGAGATTCTGCTCAGGCGCCCTTACTCTCATTGATGTGCGAGAGGCGGGCGCTCAGAGGCGAGCGATCTCGAGCAAATCTCCGACTACCGACACAGCCGTCGGCCAGCGGCCTGCGCCGCGCGCGCGCAGGCGGATGACTTCTCCGCTGGTGAGCTCGATCTCCAGCCTGTTCTCGGCCCCTTCAGCCTGTCCCAGAAAGCTGTGGGGTTCGGGAACCTCGGGTGCCACGGTTGCCACGATGCGTCCACCTTCGCGGTGGGCGCGAGCGATGAGCTTGTAGCCTTGCCCATTGCCCGTAATGGCGTCGATTCCCCGGACCGAGATCGATGCAGGATGGATCCGTTCATGAAATGCTGCATCGATCAAGATCGCGAGTTTGTCCGCGGAGTCTCGACCCGACGTGTCCATCTCAGGATCTCCTTCGGTCAACCCTTGGGATTGCGCCACGGCAACCGCCTCGGCGCGCGACTTGCCCTGCGCTTGGGCCTCCAGGATCACTTCGCAGGTGCTGTTGACGATGCCGCGAATCTCACGCACCGGCGCACGCAACCTTTCGACATTTTCGAGGACGGGAAGCGCTCCGCCCACGGCAGCGGAGTACCAGAGACGCCGTTGGGCGCTGCGCACGTATCGGCTTAAGGACTCTCCGTGCAGCGCCACCGCCGCCTTGTTTGCCGTCACGACAAATTTGCCCTGTTCGAGTGCGGCCGCCATGATCGAATGGGCGAGCGTCGTTCCTCCGAAGCAAATGACGACGACGTCGGCGCCGCCGCCTAGTGCGACTGATGTTTGAGTCGTCGCTTCGGGAATGCCGGAGTAGCGTTCCAAGTCCCGCACGACCACATGGCGTAGCTCGAAGATCTCCGGGTAGTGCTTCAGTGCATCGTAAACGCCTCGTCCCACGACGCCGCATCCCAGGAGAGCCACGCTGAGCGGCTTTGGGCGATTCGGTTTGATCTCCAGTGCGTCCGGCAACGCTCCAATTTTAGTCCCGATCGCCTCACTGGGGCGGCCCACCTCGAAACTTAGTGTTCGCCCACGTGCGTACTCGAGGGCCTTCGCCTGAATTAGCGCTCCGCTCAGCTTCGCGGCAGTCGTCCAGGACAGCGCCGAGAACCGCTTCGCTTGGAGGTGCGTCGCCGGATCGGCTTCGAATACACCAGGCACATCCTTGAGCAAGCGACATTCCGCGCCCAGAACTCCCGCCAGAAACAGCGCGGACAAATCCGAACCGCCCCTGCCGAAAAGCACCGTGCGGCCCTCGGCGTCGATGCCGTAAAATCCGGGGAGCACCAGGATGGGGTTGGAGGACCAGAGGCGCTCCAGTACTTGCAAGTTGACGCGAACAGGAGTGCTCTCCAGGAGGCTGCCCTCGGCCATCAGCGCGATCTCGCGAGGCTCGATTGCTCGCGCCGGTAGTCCGTGCCGCTGCAGGGCGCCCACCAGCAAGGCCGCGGTCTGTTGCTCACCGGTCGCGACATACGCGGCCGTGGCTTCGCGGCTATCCGTTCCGATCGTACGCTCGATCTCACGGAGCAACCGGTCGGTCACGCCTTCGAATGCGGAGACGACCGCGAGCACCCGATAGCCGGTACGCCAGCGGCGATAGATCTCATCGACGGCCACGCGCAAATCATCGCTCGAACGCAGCACGGAACTTCCAAACTTGAGCACTTCGATCATCGAATGGGCACCTCCGGCGATAAAGGGCCAATCGACGATCACGGCTTGCGGAAGGAGGCACACAGGCATTGTGTGTGCCGTTCGCTTTAGCTGAATTTTTAGAGCGCCCGCAAGCTGAGTATCAAATTGGCGCGGATGAAAGCCTAATCGCACGTGACGGAGGCGTCAAACGATTTCTCATATCAAGTCGCGTCGGAATAGGACACCACCAGTTGACGCTGCTTTCCCATTCCTGCGATCCCGAGCTCGATGATGTCGCCGGCCTTGAGATAAATCGGGCTGGGCTTTCGACCCATCCCGACGCCGGGCGGTGTTCCGGTGGTGATCAGATCTCCCGGCATCAAGGTCATGAAGCGACTGATGTAGCTCACCAGGGCGGCCACCGGGAATATCATGTTCGCGGTATTGCCGGTTTGCATGCGCTTCCCATTCACGTCGAGATACATCTCGAGCGACTGAGGGTTGTCTATCTCGTCGGCCGTGACCAGGTATGGTCCGACCGGGCCGAATGTGTCGCACCCTTTACCCTTATCCCAAGTACCGCCACGCTCGAGTTGATACTCTCGCTCCGAGACGTCGTTGACGACGCAGTAGCCTGCCACATATCCGAGTGCACGATCTTCGGACACATAGCGTGCCGTGGTACCGATGACGACCCCGAGTTCGACCTCCCAGTCGGTCTTCACGGAGTCTTTGGGCAACATGACATCATCGTTGGAACCGACCAGGCAGCTGACGGCTTTGGTGAAGAGCACCGGCTCTTTGGGAATGGGCAGGTTCGACTCCTTGGCGTGGTCTACATAATTCAGTCCTACGGCGATGAACTTGCCGATTCCGAGATACGGAACACCCAGCCGCGGTGAACCCACAATGCGCGGCAGGGTTTCGACCTGAAGACTCCGCAATTCAGCAAGGAATCCAGGAACAAGGTGTTTGGCGGTGATATCCCCGACGCGACCGCTCAAATCTCGAAGTTCTCCAAGCTTGTCGAGCAAGCCGCTCTTTTCAGCGCCGGGGGCGCCGTATCGAACCAATTTCATTCCGTTAGACCTCACTTGTATGACCGCTCAAGGTGGAAGGGATTCAGGTCGACGCAGCAGCCGCGGACCCACTACAAATAGCGGCACGATGTAGACGGCAAGAATGAGGTAAGCCAACATTCGGTACCCCTTTGCGATCAATGCCACCAGACCGAACCTGTTGGCGGCAAAAATCGACAGCACGAGTATCACCAGGATCACCGCCGAACGCGTCCGTTTCGAAAGATCGAGGCCCGTTCGCTGTCGATGGCCGACGGCGATACGCTCGTTGATGGCGTGCACCACTCCGGTCCCACACTCGACCAAGGCGGCAAAAATCATCCCTTGGAACATCACCTGGAATAACGGAATTCCGATGCGTTCCAGCATGAAGTTCGAGGGCAACACCGCATTCTGTATCTCCGGATAGAAGGCCGCCATGCAGAGAAAGAAAATCATGGCCGGTGCCATCGCCAGCGGTCCGGCAAGGAGACCCGCGACGACGGCGTCGCGCCGGCAAGTGAGATGCCGGATGGCCGGTAGGATGATGACGGCGCCCACCACGTTGTAGCTCGCATAGGTGATTCCGCCGATCACCCAGCCATCGATAGGCGTCGGCACCGCGAGATGCTGTGCGATCCTGCCGCCGAAGCGGCTAACCGAAAGTACCAGGAACAGCGCATAGGTGCCGTATAGGAAAAATGATACATATTTGAACAGTCGATCCACGGACTGATTGCCGAAGGCCGCAAAGATCGTGATGCACGCCATCAGACACAAGGTACCGCCGATGGCGGGCCAACCGAGAGTAGCCGTCCCAATTGCACCTGCGGCTGCTCCGAACACCGCCAGCAAGACGACGATATAAACCACATAGACGATTTCGAACGCGAACCAGAAGCGGCCGAGGAGCGCCTGAAAGAAACCACGGTAGTTGAAGCTGCTGCTGACGAAGGCCAGCTGAAACGTGAGGCTGCAGATCACGCTCCAGATGATCGTCGCCAATAGCATGGCGAGCAGGCCGCCGCGTGGGCCGCTCGGTAGGAAGAACTCCGCCAGTTCGCGGCCCGTGGCATAGCCTCCGCCGATGACCGCCGCCTTGAACGCCAGCCCGGGAAGCAGAAGTCGCTGGAAAATGGAGGGCGAACTCCCCATCATCGATACTGCCGGCGGCTGTCCGTCAACCGTTTCACGGCGGCAGTTCGCTAAATTCTGAGTTCAGGAGACCATAGCTCCTCCAGTCTGCGTAATCGAAGTGCCACCATTCGAATGGATAGACACTGAATCCTTCGCCTTCGAGCGCCGCCCGGAGCAAGTCCCGCCGCCAACGCTGCTCTGAAGTTCCTCCCTCATAGAGTGGGTACGATCGAGGCGAAAACTCGTCGTACGCTCCAGTCATTACGACTTCGCGTCCCGTCGCGATATCGACGAGGCTGATGTCGACGGCTTCTCCGCGATTGTGCCGGGAGCCTGCACTGGGATCGGCGACGAACACGTGAGCGGCCGCGGGGGTACCATCCCAAAACATCTTGGTGACGAACCACGGCCGATAGCCGTCAAAAACCACGATACCGAAGCCCTGCGCATGAAGCTTCTTGTCGGCCCGTGCCAATGCTTCGGCGGCCGGACGCTGCAGGTAGGCAGCGCTCTTCGAATACACCGGAAATCCCAGAAGGTTTTGGTCTGTCGCGTAGCGCACGTCCAGTTTGATCGACGGATCAATCCGGTATATTGAAACGAGATCGGCGGCCCGGTGCGTCTCAGTCTCGGTGGGCGGCGAAGCAGCCAAGGCTCGTCGGTGCAATAGCGTTCGGTCTTCCTGGCTCAGCTTCCCGGCCGGAGGATCAATGATGATGTTTCGACGCGGGAACACAATGCCGTTCAGTGCAACGCTTGTTCCGCGGCCGCTCGCGTCGCGGCTGAATGTGAGCTGTTCTCCCGTATAGAAGGGGCTTACCGGCGGGAACTTCCAGGTATTCGTCGTGACGCGCGCCAACCGGTCATATTCGATCCATTCGATCCGCACGAATAGCGAACCGTCACGTTCGAATGCACGGATGACCTCGTGGTCCCAGCCGTAGTCACCGATGAGTCCTACGATTTCCGCGGCCGGCGGCGCAGGCTTGCGGGCGGCGACGCGGGTGTAGCGGATGCCGTCCGCCTCGAGCCACCGGCCGTCAGGATCGATGTCGAGAGACATGCGAACGATGTAATCGTCCATGACGTAACCCGACTCTGCGCGCCGCAGCCGCCCGGCGAGGCGCGGAGTCTCGATGAACGCGTTAGGGTCCAGCCAACGGACCATCACGCTCGCTCGATCGTGGCGGTACTCGCCCACGAGAGGGCGCGCTTCCTCGGCACTCAGCGGCCGGCTGGTCGGGCTTACGGGCACCGGCTTTTGGTCCCGAATAGCGAGCGCAACTTGCAGCGCGTAGTCGGCCATACGCGCGGCCGACGAACTCGAGTCCAAAGTGCTATAAGCGACGGCGCCGATGCCATCATCGGGCAACAAGCTGAATTTCGATACGAATCCGTAGACGGCGCCTTCGTGGCTGACCAGACGGTGCCCCTGAAGATCCGATAGGAAGAAACCGACAGCATAGCTTCGGCCGCCATTGTCTGTTCCCGCCTGGGCCGTCCGCTCCATCTGTCCGAGGGAGTTCGCACTGAGGATTTCTTCACCGCGTGCGGTACGGCCGCCGGCAAGCAAGGCGCTGCCGAGCGATGCCATATCCGTGAGGGTGGTGTTCAGGCCGCCGGCGGGCTGCAAACCCATGTCGAAGGCCGGCGCGGGCACCCGCGGAGCATCGTAGCTCGTCATTTCGGAATATGAGATGGGCCGGACGGAATCGGCCAGACGGACACTGCTCGAGAGCATACCGGCGGGGGTAAACAACTCCTTCCGCATGAGCTCGGTATACGATTCGCCCGTGACGACCTCCAGCACGCGGCCAATCACCGTAACGCCGGCGTTGGAGTACTTCGTTACCGTGCCCGGCCGGGTGAGCAGCTGCGTGTCATTCAGACTGCGTACGACGGAAGCGAGATCCGGCGTGGTTGTCGCGAAGTAGGATCCGAGCGGCGGTTCGCGTATCAGCCCGGCGCTGTGCGTGGCGAGCATGCGCAGTGTGATCGGCGTTTGAAACGGATTTTTCGGCGCAAAGTCGGGTAAATAGCGCCGCACCGGCGCGTCCAAATCGAGTACTCCGCGATCGACGAGACGCATCATCACAAGCTCAGTGAGAGGTTTGGTCACCGACCCCGCTCTGAATACCGTGTCCGCTCCGGCTGACACGTGTTGGTCCTTGTCCGAATACCCGCTGGCGCCCACCCAAAGCATCCCTGCACAGCCAAACACCCCAATGCCGGCGGAAGGCATCGCGAATGACTTTTGTTCGCTCTGCAATACTGCTTGCATGGCGGCGCCAATTTCTGAAATCTGATGCTGCGTAAACGTCCGGCAGGCCGTCGCGGCGATCCTTCCGGTCGCGCCCATCGCGACGCAAGGCGATCCGCACTGACCGGCAAAGACCAGTGCCGCTGTCGCGATCGGCCACTTTTGGAAAATCCGGTTCACCAGCTACTTCCTGCGGATTCCGCAAACCGCCATGCTAGATCCGCCATTACCGCCTAGGAAGGAAAAACGCGTGAATATGGGTCAAGCAATGGTGGGAACTCTCGTTTTCCGAGGCGTGTCCCGCTATATCTCCTTGCAAGAACCGGCGCACGGCCGACGCGGCCGTCGAAGAGTGGTGCAAGGGTATTTATCAACCGCCTTCGTTGGCGAGATGTCCAATGAGCCGATGCATCTTCTGCGGCGGCATCACCTTACGCGAGACCGGCCAAGTTTCGTAATCGACACCGAGTTCGACAAACGGCGCCAAGATCGCATGGTAGTGCTGAGTGCTTCGCGCATAGACCCGAAGGATATAGTCGAGGGATCCGAACAGAGCATCCGCCGAGACGATAAACGGGCTTGCGATCATGAGAGCCTCGAGCTTGCGAGCCAGGCCGGCAGAATAGGGATTGGCTGCAATGGTTACAAAATAAGGACTCAGATCAGCGATCGCCTCGAGGTCCACGTCGGCGTGATATCCGAGAATGAGCTTCTGCGCCTCCAGATGCTCTACGCGTGCACCGCATGGAGTGGCCGATAGGCCGACAGTCTTCGACAGCTCCGTCAATGTCTGTCGACCACGCTCGGATAGCGCGGTCAGGATCCGCATATCAAGGCGGTCAGTCGCCTTTTTCCTCCTCGACTCTTTGTGCATGAGCGCATTCTATCAAAGCGTCAAGGTCGAATGCACCCCTATGCCGGAGAGGGCGTCGGCGCAGCCGGGTCGATCAATCCTTTGCTCTTGAGTGCAGTCCAGAATGCTTCAGGTACCGCCGAGGACAGCGCGGCGATGTTTTGCGTGATCTCGGACGAGCGTACGGCACCGGGAATGATCGAAACGACAGAAGGGTGTGCCAGTGGAAACTGCAACGCGGCGGCGCTCAGGCTGACGCCATGCTCACGGCAGACGGCTTGAAGCGCCGCAACCTTGGCTTGCACTTCAGCCGGGGCTGCGGAGTAGCTGTATCTGGCGTTGTCCCCCGGACCTGTCGCAAGGATGCCGGACGCAAATGGCGCGCCGATGATGACGCTGATGCCGCGCGCCGCACAGGCGGCCAGACCGGTGTGCAAGCTGGACTGATCCAGCAAGGTGTAGGGCATCGCAACGAGGACAAAATCAAGCTCCACCATGGCGGCAGTCGTCTCCAGTGCGTGGCCCGTGTTGATTCCCATACCGACCGCCTTGATGTCTCCCGACGCTTTCAGTTCCTCGAGCGCCCGCATGCCGGACTCGACCAACGCGGCCAGATGGTCCTTATAGCGCTCTCCGTGCTGCGCCTCGTCGAGATCATGGACCAGCAAAGCGTCGACGGTATCGATACCCATGCGCTGCAGCGCCTGCTCGTACGATCGCATGAAGCCATCGTAGCTGTAGTCGAACTTCACATCGAAGTTCAATCCCCCGACCCAGGGCGACCGATCGAATGTGAGCGGATTCTTGGGCCGACGCAGCGTGCGCCCGAGCTTCGTCGTCAGATAGAATTCGGATCGCGGTTTCGTGCGCAGAAATCCGCCGACCCGATGATCGCTCAGGCCACGACCGTACCAGGGAGCGGTGTCGTAGTAGCGGATTCCCGACGACCAGGCGGTATCGAGAGTGGCTCTCGCATCTTGCTCATCGACCTTGCTATAAAGTTCGCCCAAATGGGCTGTCCCTAACCCGAACGCCGGCAATTCAAGCAATGTGCTGCCGATTCGCCGCCGCCTGGAAAGTAAGCTCCGCTCGATCGCCATGTGTCCGTCAGGTCCTGGCGGCGACGCCGAATGCCTTCGCCAAGGCTGCGCTCCAGGCCGCCCGAAACGCTTTGGACACAGATGCTTCCGGCGCGATGATATCGAAACCGTGATATCCACCGGGGACGACGCAGAGTTCCGTGGGTACTCCGGATGCGATGAGCCGCCTGGCGTATTCCACGTCCTCGTCAACGAATAGATCTATGGACCCGACGCCGATGAATGTAGGCGGAAGCCCGGCGAGATTCTCGACTCGTGCGGGAACTGCGCCTGCCGGCACGACCCGTGAACCCGCCGGAACGCCCAGCAATGAACTCCAACCGAATCGATTCGAGTCCCGCACCCAAACATACTTGCCGATGTAGGGGGGCACACGCCGCGAGCTGCCTGTTCGATCATCGAGCATCGGATAGGTCAATAACTGGAAGGCGATCGGCACCTCGCCTCGATCGCGCGCTGCAATGGTGAGCATGGCAGCGTGGCCTCCCCCGGCGCTCTCGCCCATCACCGCAATTCGAGACGAATCGACGCCAAGCGAGCTCGCCGAATCATGCAGCCATTTCAGCGCTGCGTAGTTATCCTCGAGCGATCCGGGAAAGCGAGTTTCGGGCGCCAGCCGATACTCGACAGCTACGGTCACGCAGTCATGCTCCCCGGCAATCCGCTGCAACTTAGGAATGAATTCGGATGCGGCGTCCGCGATAAAGCCGCCGCCGTGAATATAGAGAAGGGCGGGCCGCGGCCGGGGGCCGGCGGCGGCATTGATCACAAACACCCGAACGTTCGGCGACCCTTTGGCTCCGGGGATGGAACGTTCCTCATAGTGCGGCGCGGGCAATGGAGGATTTACCTCCAGCTTGCGCACCTTGGCAAGGTTGCCCGCATTGATGGGATGGTCGCCCGCCGCCTTGCGATAGAGCTCCAGCGGAGAGCGCAACTCGGGATCGACCAGAGACAGGGGGTCGACGCTGGGAAAGGCGGGCGCAGCGGGGGCGGCCCATGAGGCTAACGGCGCAACGGAACTTGCGGCTGCCGCCGCCCCACCCGCCGCCAGCAGCTGTCGTCTGCTGATACCACCGCGCGGCCGCATCATCCCGGCTCCTCCGACAGCAACACAACCGGTCCGAGAAGCCCGGAGGACAGCAACTTGGCAGGGGCGCCGCTTTTCTTTCGATCCTCGCACTCGGACTCCCACCAACAGGAAAAGCCCGGAGCAAGTTTTCGCTCGTAGGTCTTCACATTGGTCTTCGTATAGCGCTGATCCTCAGGAAGATCCCCGTCGCCTATCAGGCGATTCGGCCAGAGATTGACCACTTCTATCTCCAGCACGTTGTCACCGGTACGCACGAACTTCCCGATATCGACGCGCCACGGAGCGGTCCACACGATTCCGGCATCGCTGCCGTTGATGCGAACCTGTGCGACGTTCTTTACCTCTCCGAGCTCGAGATAGAGCGGCTTGGAGCTTCCCGGCGTCACCCTGAAGACATTCCGATACGTGGCGGCTCCGCTATAGAATCGAATCGAGGACTCGCTTCGTTTGGTCCAGTCGTCGAGCTGCTCGAACACCACGTTCTCCGGGCCGCCCCACTTTTTGTCGAAGCTCACCCGCCACGGTCCCGAAACCTCACCGATCCGTCTCAGAGAGGGGAAATTCCTGTCACCTCTGCGCCTGCCGCGCTTCGGCGGCCCGCGAAAGACGACAAAGCAGCTTTGCTTGGCGGCAAATTTCAGAGGCAGCACGGTGCGTCCGTTCTCCTCGTGGAATTCCGGCAGCTCGCGGATGGACCCCGTGACAGCGTCCCACAGCTCGGGCGACTTTCCCGAGATCCTGAAAGCAACTTCGACATCGGCCTCGAGCTCAGTCAGATTCGCGAGAAAATAGATGTCGAGGTGCCGATCTCGCCGGTGAATCCAGTCGATATCGACGTCCCGTGGAGCATCTCGCAGCTCGAGATCGGGGACGGCGCCGTCCATTCGCAGCACTTCTTCGACGGATTTGCCCCAGATCACGCGCCCGGCTCCGACATTCCTCATGCCCGCGGCGCCCGTGCCGCCCCAAAGATCGTCGACGACCTTACCCACTTCTTCCTGCGTCCGCGGGTAATCGGTCAAGCCCAGCGAATTCTTCGGGGGCCGGCCGAGAAGGGTCACGCCGCCCTCGACCAACTCCTTCAGCTTCCTGACCACCGCGGGCGTCGCGGCGTCGGCGATGCCTTCCGGAATGATCAGATATCGATAGCTCGTTCCATCGGGCAGGACGACCTGCCTGTCCTGCGCCCGCGCTCGCGCCAGCAGCGCCTGGGCGTTGATAACATCGAAGTCATGACCCGCGACCGGCTTTCGATCGAGGAGTGCGAAATTCGGGATTGCTTCGCCGGCAAAATACAGCAGATCCGCACAGAACAATCCCTGCTGCAACAGCAGCTGGCAGCGAGCGAGATAGCCGAGCCATGCGTGGCTCTTGGACCACCACGTTATGTTTCGATCGAAGTGAGGTCCGATGTGCTCCCATTCGTAGCCAGGTTTGTCGGTTAAGCTTGACTGCGACACATAGAAATTCAGAACGGTGCGTGTCAATCCGAGGCAGAACGCGCGATCGCCAAACGGCTTCAGATAATAAGGATGGTCGGTCCAGTCCGGATTGAATGTCGTGAAGGCCTCCGCCTGGGAGATGCCTTTACCGTAGATGTGAGCCGCGGATGCCGCCTGCTTGATGGAGGCGATATTTGCCTGAGGGGCCGTGGTCTCTGCGGGCTTGAAGAAGCCCTGCGGGATTCCATAGATGGATGGCTTGCGCTCGATGCCTACGAAGCGGCCCCGAGAGGTCCAGAATTCCGCCATAGGAATGTCATTCGTTCCCAGGCACTCCAAAGCGTCGATATTCTGCGTATACCACGGTCCACCGGACTCCGGATGGGCTTTCAGACCTTTCTCGTGCGCGAGATGAGCGAGCCGTCCGTAGTAGTTTGCCGCTATCAGATCGGCGATGGTCCGCCGGTAGTCCCAAAGAAACCGCGTGGTGATCTCCTGAGACTCGACCACCTTGCCGGCCAAAACCGGAAGATAGTGCAGAGCGCCGTAGTTTCTCCGCTGCTCGAATGCCTGGGCGAACTTTGGCGTCCAGCTTGGCAATCCCATTTCCCAGCTATCGATGTGAACGTAGTTGAACGTTTTGCCGGCGAGCGGGCCCGCATCCTCCACCAGCTTTGCCGCGGTCTCCGCAAAATGCCGGTCCATGGCCTCTTCGCTCATGGGGTCTATTTCCCATGCCGGAGGATTCGACGAGGATCGCGCCTTGGTTCGTATGGAATCGTCGCCATTGTCCACATCGTACCGGGGCACGATGTAGCCCAGCCGGAGGACGCACCAGGTGCCGGCCGGCACGCGCCAGCGCAAACGGCCCTCGTTTGTTTGACCTGTCAGGTCATGGATGTCATTGAGCTTCCAAACGCCGCCGCTGTCCTCGACGCACGCGAGCACGGCGATGTCTCTATACCACTCTGTCGGGCCGATCACCTCCGTGCCTCCGGGCTTCTCGGTGGAGTTCATGCTCTCGGTTGTCTGGGCAGGCGGTTTCTCTATGTATCTCGCGAGTTCCGCATGAAACTCCTTGGGCCCCTCGATCAGCGTCTCCTGCCAGACCAAATGCTTGATTGCATCGTCCCGGGTAACCCAAGGCCCGCCTGCGTTCCAGCCGCTGCATAAGTTGGCGCTCAGCTCTATTCCCAAGCGGTGAGACTCCGTCACGGCGTGGCGAAAATTCTCCCGCCATTCGGGACTCATGAAGAGAGGTCCCTTGGGTGCGTCCGGTCCGCCGAAACCGGAATCGAAGACAATGACCCCGGCGATGCCCTGCTGCTTCATGGCCTCTAGATCAGCGGAAATACCAGCTTTGGTGACGGCACCCTCGAGCCACCACCAGTATGTCCATACCTTGGAGTTGTCGGCGGGGCGCTGAAAGGAGCCTGCCAATGGATCCGTGCCGCCCGCCCGAGCCGCTGGCACGCTCGCCGGCAAGGCGGGCAACAAGCTGAGGGCGAAACCGGTGGCTCCCATTCTCGTCAGGAAAATTCGGCGCGTGAACTCTGAACCGGAATCGATAGTCGTCATTGACTCCCCTTTCGATTTATACGAGGCCGGCTATCGCAAACGGCCGCCGGATCCGATCGAGAATTCGTCAGCACGTAGCGATAGCTTAGGTTGAGGCGCGGTATGGCGCATCATTTAAACATGCGACGACGGTGCGCCAAAGCAGAAACCCGTCGCAGAGCCGCAGCTCTGCGCGAAAAATTCGCGGCGGTCCATCGAATAATGCTAGGAATCACCTGCGGTCCACGTCGATCGACGAAGCGCCGGCGGTGTAAACTTCTGATACAGAGATCACCGGAGTTCGTGCCTTGACCATCGTAAGTCGACGGGCCGTCTGCCTCACTTGTGCGCTCCTATATTTATCACCGAGCTTTCCGGCGTTCGCGCGGAATGCGCCGCCTGCCGATCTGGATTCCTTCGTCGCGCGCTCGATGCAGACATACCAGGTACCCGGTATCGCCATCGCCATCGTCAAAGACGGCAAAGTCGTGCTGCAGAAGGGATACGGCGTGCGCAAGGTCGGCGATCCCGCTCCCGTGGACGCGAATACCTTGTTCGGCATCGGCTCGAACACCAAGGCATTCACGGCCGCAGCGCTGGCGACGTTGGTTGATGCCGGCAAGCTCTCCTGGGACGACCGGGTCTACGAGCGCCTCAATGGCTTTGAGATGTACGACCCGTATGTCTCGAGAGAGATGCGCATTCGCGATCTTCTCTGCCATCGCAGCGGCCTGGGGCTCGGTGAAGGCGACCTTTTGCTCTGGCCGGAAAATTCATATACCCGCGATGACATCGTCTACCGCCTGCGCTTCCTGAAGCCGGTCACCAGCTTCCGCAGTAGTTTTGCCTACAGCAATCTGATGTTCGTGACGGCGGGGCAGGTGGTTGCCAAGGTGAGCGGCGAGAGCTGGGACGAGTACCTGCGCGAAAAGATCTTTCTGCCGCTCGGAATGAAAGACACCAACACCCACGTGGATACCGATCGACCGGGCGCGAATTATGCATTTCCCCACGCCGTGGGCGACGGCAAGCAGCGGGTGATCCCCTTCGTGAACGTGGACAGCACCGGAGCGGCGGGCGCGATCAATTCTTCGGCCGCCGACATGGCACGGTGGCTGCTGGTGCAGCTCGATCATGGGAAGATCCCGGGTACCGGCGAGCAACTGTTCAGCGAAAAATCCTCGAAGGAAATGTGGGCGCAGCAGTCCGTCTACCCGATCGATGGCGCAGGATTCGACTCGTTGCAACCGCTGCAACCGCGCTTCTACGGCTACGGCTTGGGATGGTTCCTGCACGACTACAGGGGCCGCAAGCTGGTCGGTCACTTCGGAGGCGTGGGGGGATTCGTCTCCCGCGTCATGCTGGTGCCGGAGGAGCATCTCGGGATAGCGATTCTGACCAACGCGGAAGTCAACTCCTTTGAGTCGATCCTGTACCACATCCTGGACGGTTACCTGGGAGGCCCGACCCAGGACTATATCGCTTTCTACAGGGCCATGGACGACAAGGCACGCAAGGACGCCGACGCTACGATGCAAAAAGCACAGCAGGAGCGCGCGGCGGATTCCAGGCCGTCGTTGCCGATCGAGAAGTACGCGGGGGACTACTCGGATCCATGGTACGGCAAGGTGCTCATTCGGAGCGAAAATGGCGGGCTGGTTCTGAGTCTTCCGTTGACCGACAAAAAAGTCACGGCCAATCTGCAGCACTGGCAGTACGACACCTTCGAGGCGCATTGGCGCGATAATGCCACCGCGGACGCGTTCGTCACGTTCGCGCTGAAGCCGGACGGCTCCATCGATCATTTCACCATGGCCGCGGTCTCGCCTCTGGCGGACTTCAGCGCGGATTTCCAGGATTTGTATTTCACGCCGCTGCCTGCGGTGAAAGGGAAGTAGCACTTTGGTTTCGGCGGGAAACCTTGCATTCAGGCGGGGCACACGACGCGGGTTGCTGGTCCCGCTGCTGGTGTTGGGGCTGGCAATGCTTGCGCGCGGCGCCACGGCCTGCGAGTCGGACTCCCTCCCGTCCGCGGCCCCGCCCACGTCGGAATACCTGGTTCCATCATCCTATGCGCTGACGCGGCACCGCATTCAGATGCGCGATGGCGCCTGCCTCGACACGTTCGTTCTGGCGCCCAAGTCGATGGATCGGGCGTATCCCTTCCTGCTGGTAAGAACGCCGTACCCTCCGACGGCCGGCTGGATGGGGCCGGAGCCCGAGTTTGCCCGGGCCGGCTACATTTTTGTCACGCAGAGCGCGCGCGGGCGCTACGGGTCCGAGGGGGCATTCGTCCACATGCATCCCCACAACGATCGCAAGAGCGCGAGCGACGTGGACGAGAGCAGCGATACGTTCGACACCATCGATTGGTTGGTCAAGAACGTCCCAAACAACAACCAACGGGTGGGGCTGCGCGGCATCTCATACAATGGCTTCTATGCCGCCGTCGGTATGATCGATGCGCACCCGGCGCTCAAGGCCGTCTCACCGCAGGCGCCGCAAGCGGACTGGTTTCTCGGCGACGACACGCACCACAATGGCGCGTTCATGCTGGCTGCGGCGTTCAACTTTCTGTTCACTTGCGATCGCCTGAGCACCCACTTACGCACCTGCCCCGCGACTTTCTCTGCACCGACGACCGACGGCTATCACTTCTTTCTGGGACTGGAGCCTTTGAGCGCGATCG
The DNA here is from genome assembly GCA_035996065.1 of Steroidobacteraceae bacterium. GTDB lineage: Bacteria > Pseudomonadota > Gammaproteobacteria > Steroidobacterales > Steroidobacteraceae > Bog-1198. The sequence continues at coordinate 141,603 of DASYJX010000043.1, forward strand.
ACCGCCAGCACCTCCATGGCGACTCGCCGGAGTGGCAGCTGATGATGCGCCATGGCACCTATGACGAGCTTTGGCAGCGACGGAACATCCTGCCGCACCTGCGCAACATCAAGCCGGCCGTGCTCGCGGTCAGCGGGTGGTATGACGCCAACAATCTGTATGGCGCATTGCATGTGTTCGAGAGCACGCAGCGAAATAGCCCAAGCACTTCGGCAAGGCTGGCGGTCGGCCCTTGGACCCACGCCCAGTGGGGACGCGACGGCGGCGAGTCGATCGGCCCGCTGCACTTCGGGTCGGCGACCGCAACCTATTTCATCCGCAAGATCGAGCTGCCGTTCTTCGAATCCTACTTGAAGGGTGATGGCCATTCCTCGCTGCCTGTGGCGAGCATGTTCGACACCGGTCTCAATCGCTGGAGCGGCTTCGATGCATGGCCGCCGAGAGAGACGCTAAAGGCGGACCTGTGCTTTGGCGCGCATGGCTCGCTGCAGCTCTCGATTTCGGCCGCGGCCAACGCGAGGGCACCCGATGAGCAGCCATGCGCCGCCTTCAGCCGCGGCGATGGCTACGACGAGTACGTCAGCGATCCCAAGAACCCCGTGCCATTCGTGCCGGATCATGGCATGGACATGGATGCCGATTACATGACTCGGGACCAGCGCTTCGGCTCGAGCCGTCGTGATGTGCTGAGCTACGAGAGCCCGGTGTTGAGCACAGACGTGACGGTTGCCGGAAGGGTGTCTCCGCGCCTTGCGGTGTCGACCAGTGGCACTGACTCTGACTGGGTGGTAAAGCTGATCGACGTGCATCCGGCTGAGGGCGCTCACGCATCAGCGAAGAAGGCGACGAATGTCGCGGCGTCGCAAGGAGGCAGTTTCCAGGAACTGGTGCGGGGCGATGTGATGCGTGGCAAGTTCCGCGCAAGCTTCAGCGAGCCGTCGGCCATGCGTCCGAACGAGGCCACCGCCGTCGATTTCACGATGCCCGATGTCTATCACACCTTCCGCAAGGGCCACCGCATTCTCGTGCAGGTGCAGAGCAGCTGGTTTCCGCTGGTCGACCTCAATCCGCAGCGGTTCGAAGACATTTATTCGGCCGAAGCGGCCGATTTCCAAAGTGCGACGCAACGCGTGTACCGCGGCGCCAAGCATGCCTCTCGGATCGAGATGGATGTATTGCCTGCGGGCAGCCGCCAATCCGTCCAGTCGAAATACAGCCGCTGATTCGCGGCAGCAACGGGTCGGGCAAAATCGCGACCAACGCGATCAGTCCCGTGCGGCCCTTGCGGCAGACGGAGTAATGCCCGTCTTGCGACGAAATAGTCTCGAGAAATAAGACGGAGAGCTAAACCCAACTTTATACCCAATCGTCTTGATCTCCACCGCCGGATCCTTGAGCAAGCGTTTCGCGCAGGCGAGCCGTTCGTTGAGCAAGAACTGATGGGGAGCCATGCCCGTGTCGTGCTTGAACAAGGATCTGAATCGGCTGTAGCTCAAACCATAAGATGACGCCAATCGATGGAAATCGATGTCGGAAAACAAGTTCTGTCTCATGACGGCTATGGCCTTGTCACTGACGGTGGAAGGATGAGCTAAATTCTCGCCGGCAGAAGGAATAGATGCGTGGGCGACGACCTGCAAGAGGGCGCCCAAGGCCATCCTTTTGAAGAGCGCCCCGTCCCGTTTGGATAATTCGATGAGCTGATCGAATGATGAAATCAATTCCTGGTGGTGGCCGATACTGCGAGTGATCGATGTGGGACTGGTAAATAGTCTGTTGCGCACGTATTTTTCAATATAGGGCCCCTTGAAGCCAACCCAGTACGTTTCCCACCCCTTACTGACGTCGGGGCGGTAGCGATGCCAGTCATCCTTATGCAGCAGTATCAGATCGCCGGCCCGTACGTCGCTTCGCTGACAGTTCGTCTCCAAACTGCCGGTGCCGGCCGGCACGTAAATGATTTGATATTCGTCCAGCCGCCGTCCATTTCTCCACTCAAAGTTATGAGTCTTGGGATGTCCGGGCGGAGGATATCGGGTGCGCGGGGCGGCGTGATAATAGCCCACGGTAGTAATCTCGAGGCCCCAGTCATCGGCCGGGTTGCTTATCAAATAAGTAAAGAAATCGGAGGTTTTGCGCATAGGCATTTTGTGCCAGCAGATGAACAATGCGCCTATATACGCCCTTTACTACCAAGACCACAATAGACGGAACGGCGCTGCTGCGCGCATGTTCACCGCGCAATGGGAGCGAAGTGAAATATCGCGATCCTTGGGCCGAGAACGATACATAGCGCCGAAGGGCCGCAATCCTGTTTGCGTTTACTTCCTTGGAGCGATTCCCCGCCCAATCGGCACCGGATTCCGTTTTGGTTGCCAAATCCGAGACGCTCATCGCGCCTCTCGGGAATCGCCGGTCAGCGCGAAGGCATTGAGGCCTCTCAAAATGAGGCGTCATGTGTATGAGCAACCTGTGCTAGTCATTGATCAAATTGGCTATGTACGCCGGCGCGGCAAAGATAGAAAAATAAGGCTCGAGGAAATCGACGCATCATTGAAATGAGAGACAGGCCGTGACTCGTAGGGCTTCCAAGGGATTCGTGTTGCTTGCAACCTCGACATTTCTCGGTGTCGTGCATTTAATCGACGCGCGCGCGCAACAACAGAGCGAGCCTGCGGCGGAGAGCCAGCTCCAGGAAATAATTGTAACGGCGACCAAGCGTGAGACGACGGTTCAGACCACGCCAATCAGCATCACGGCCGTGTCCGGCGTAGACATCGAGGCGCGCGGCTTCGTTGATTTCGACGCGCTGGCGCGATCCATTCCCGGCGTATCCATGCAGACCAGCGGGCCCGGTCAGACCTCATTCGAGATGCGAGGAGTTGCCGCAATCGGCGGCAATTCCCCGACCGTCGGATTTTATTTGGACGATACTCCACTGACCGGTTCCGACAGTTCGTATAGCGTAATTGACCCGAACTTGTATGATCTGAACCGTATCGAGGTGCTGCGCGGCCCGCAAGGAACTCTATACGGCGCCGGCTCGATGGGCGGCACCATCAAGCTCATTCCCAACGCTCCTAATCCTGAAGCGCTCGATGCTTCTGCGCAGACCATACTCTCAGGTACCCGCGGCGGGGGCTTCAATCATGACGTCAATGCCATGCTCAACCTGCCGCTGGGAAGCACGGCCGCCCTGAGAATCGTAGGCTCGCAGTCACATACGAGCGGTTGGATCGACCGGACAGTGATCGCGAACGGGGCGTTTCCGCTGGAGACGAACAATCTGCAAACACGGGGCAATGTGCTGGCGGCTCCGGTGGCTGCGAATTACAAGGATGTCAACGATGAGAATCTGACCGGCGTGCGGGTCTCACTCTTGTGGCAGCCGGTTGAGCAGCTCACCATCATCCCATCGTATTACTTTCAGAAAATACGACAAGATGGACTGAGCTCCATCGACAGTGACCCGGGTACCAATGCTCACTATCAACCGTTTGACTCCCCGGAGCCCTTCTCGGACCGCTTCGACTTGGATAGCCTGAATATCAAGTATCAGTTCGATCGGTTCGATCTGGTCTCGACGACGTCCCGTTGGACGCGTGACTGGACTCTTCACCAGGACGGTAGCGAGGAATTCCAGTGGGCGCTGTCGACGCCCTCGGCGATCTTCCCCTTTTACGCGTCACAAGGCGGACTGGGCGCTCTGACTCCCACGCCGGTTGAATTTGAGAATTCACAGCAGACCAGCGAGGAGCTGCGCTTGGTCTCGTCGGGCAATTCTGCCTTCCAGTGGTTGTTCGGCTACTTCTACAGCGACTACTTGGACACCATCAGCCTTTCCCTTCTAGCACCCGGCGCGACACCCCTTTTCGGGACGTCGAACCTTTACTCGAACTTCCAACCGACGAAAATCACTCAAAGCTCGTTCTTCGGCGAGGCGACTTATGAATTTGCCGCTGCATGGAAGGCAACGGTTGGCCTGCGCCGCTATTCCTATGACACGTCCATCGAATTGACTCAGGCGGGCGCCATCGCTTCGGCGGGCACGACTTCCTCCTTCGCGCAAAACCACGGTGTGAACCCGAAATTCGGTCTTTCCTACCAGATGGACAAAGACCTGCTGTTGTACGCCACTGCCGTGAAGGGTTTCCGGCCCGGAGGCGGAAATTTTCCGGTTCCGACATCCGGCCCGGTGGGAGACGCGTGCGAGGCTGCGCTGCAAGCGAACGCCGGCACGACGTCATTCGTGTCGGCGCCAACGACGTATGGTCCGGATGGCGTGTGGAGTTATGAGCTCGGCGAGAAGGCGACTCTGTTCGACAGCCGTGTGACCATCAATAGCGCCGCATATTTCGAGAATTGGAGCGAAGTGCAACAAGCCGTGGGACTGTCCTGCGGCTTCGGGTACTCGGGCAACTTGGGCGATGCGCATATTTACGGCGCGGAGACGGAAGTAAATGTCCTGCTGGCGCAGGGGCTGCTATTTTCAGCAAACGCCGGGTATACGCACGCGACGATTGTCGACACGGCGAAAGGCACCGGCGTACTGCCCGGCAGTCCCGTACAAAACACTCCGCTCTGGACCTCGAGCGCATCGCTCGCGTACCGGCGAAATATCGGGTCGGATCTCGTCTTCACTGCGCGCATCGAAAACAACTATGTCGATGGACATATCGATGTCACGTCGCAAGTAAACCACTTGCCCTCTTACGATCTGACAAACTTACGTGCCGGCTTCGAAGGCAGCCATTGGAAGGCGGTATTGTTCGCAACGAATCTTTTCAATCAAAAGGCTTTGCTGACGGATACGTCGCAGCAGATCAACCTCACCGTGCCGATATTCAACAGAATCGCGGTCAGCCAGCCGCTGACGATCGGCATCGATCTCAGCTATCATCTTGGACGTTAGCGGCAAACGGCCGTATTTCTGCGCGCCGGGTGCATTCGGTCCGTCAAATGGGAGAATCACGATTCGCGCTGTACTCGCGGCTATTCTTAGCGTCTCGGCCGCGCTCGCGGCCGGTGCTGCGGCGTTCGCGGCTGCTGCGTCTTCGGGAGCGGATGCCGAATGGCTGATGCCGTCAAAGGACTATGCGAGCACGCGTTACAGCTCTCTCGCCTCGATCAGCGCGCAGAACGCACGCGGGCTGCGTCCGGTGTGGACTTTTTCCACGGGCGTCCTCGGCGGGCACGAGGGGCAACCGCTCGTGGTCGGCGACACGATGTATGTCGTCACGCCATGGCCAAACGTACTCTATGCCTTCGATCTCACCCGCGAGGGTTACCCGCTGAGATGGAAGTACCGTCCGGCGGTCAGCTCGAATGCAATCGGCGAGACGTGCTGCGATACGATCAATCGCGGCGCGTTCTACATCGACGGCAAGATCATCTACAACCTGCTCGACGGCCACACGGTCGCGGTCGATGCGAAGTCCGGGCGCGAGCTGTGGAATACCCAGATCGCAGATGTTGCGAGCGGCGAGACCGTCACCATGGCGCCGCTCGTCGTGCGCGACCGCGTGATCGTCGGCGCCTCGGGCGGAGAGTTCGGCATCTACGGATGGTTGAAGGGACTCGATCTCGCGACCGGCAAGTTGATGTGGACGGTCCACAACCTCGGGCCCGACGCCGATATGGGCGTGCAGGCGGGCACGTTCAAGCCGGTCTACGACTCAGGCGCCAATTTAGGGGAAGCGAGCTGGCCGGCTGATGCCTGGCGCCACGGCGGCGGTCCGGTCTGGGGCTCCATTTCCTACGACCCCGAGCTCGATCTAATCTATTACGGCACCGGAAACGCCGGTCCCTACAACGCGGACGATCGGCCCGGCGACAACAAGTGGACGTCGAGCGTGCTCGCGCGCCGGCCCAGCGACGGAGATCTCGTGTGGGCGTATCAGTTCACTCCGCACGACAGTTGGGATTTCGACGCCACCGGCGCGATGATCCTCGCCGATCTCACCATCAGCGGACATGCGGTAAAGGCGCTGGTGCACTTCGACAAGAACGGCTTCGCCTACACACTCGATCGCGCCACCGGACGGGTGCTCGTCGCCCAGCCTTTCGCGCCGGTGAATTGGGCGAAGTCGATCGACCTGACCACCGGCCGCCCGGTGCTGGACCCATCGAAGGTGACCGGCTCTTCGCGCGGCAACGTCAAGGGCATCTGTCCGAGCCTCGAGGGGGGAGTGAGCCCCGCATCTCCCGGCGCGTACTCGCCGCGGACACATCTTTTCTATACCTCCACCAATAACTTCTGCATGGACTACCTCACCTGGCATGCGAGCTATGTGAAGGGTACTCCGTACATGGGCGTGAACAGCCCTTACTTCGCTGGTCCGGGGGACTTCCTCGGCAGCTTCATAGCCTGGGATGCCGCGCGCGGCGTCAAGGTCTGGGAAAACAAGCAGCAATTTCCCGGTTGGAGCGGCGCGCTCGTAACGGGCGGCGATGTGGTCTTCTACGGCACGCTCGACGGCTGGTTCGTCGCCGCTGACGCCCGTAATGGCAAGGTGCTCTCGAAGTTCAAGGTGGGCTCCGGCGTCGTCGGCAACCCGATCACCTACCGCGGGCCGGATGGCCGGCAATACGTCGCGGTCTACGCCGGTCTCGGCGGGGACTGGGCGCTGATTTCGGGAGATACGCGCTCGGATGATCCGGCGGATGTACGCTCGCCTGCGGAATTCATCAGGAACATCGCGCGCCATACGAGCCAAGGCGGCATGGTCTGGATCTTCGGTCTATGAAGCGCTTTCATCAAGATTCGCAGCGCATGCGGCTGCCGCTGAAGGCGCTGCTGCTTCTTGCGTCGGCATGCGTGCTGCTCGCCTGCGCTCGAAAAAACGAGCCGGCGGCAGCGGCGCCGACGGCACCGCCCGCGGTGCACTATGAAGCGCATGTGCAGGCCGGCGGCGCACCGCCGCCGGGCGGGTCGCTCAGCAACCCGCACAGGGGCGACGCGGCCGTCGCCAAGCAGGGCGCGCTGGTATTCGCGTCCATGAACTGCGACGGCTGCCACGGCGGCGATGCGAGCGGCTTTATCGGACCCAACCTCGGCGATGGGCGCTGGCGCTACGGCGGCGCGGACGCCGAAGTCTTCAACTCGATCTACTACGGTCGGCCAAAGGGAATGCCCGCCTTCGGCGGCATGCTGGGAACCGAAGGCGTGTGGATGCTCGTCACGTACCTGAAATCGCTGCCCTTGCCCGATGATGTACCGACCGAGTCGTGGGTAGAGAAAGACAAGTGAGCGATGCCCGGAGCCTGATGCCGGGCTGCGGGTGACGCACTGGCCCGCCATGCCCGGAGCAATCTTCGCGGGAGTGGCGGCGCTGCTCATCGTGAATTCGCTGCCGGCTCTGGTCACCATCATCGCCTCGGGACTTGGTTGGGATGATCGGGCGCTCGGTTTGCTGGCATCGGCGGATGTCGCCGGCATCACCTTGGGCTCCCTCGCCGGTGTGCTGATCGTGCGCCGCGCGCGGTTGCGCACCGTGGTCATCGGCGCCGCCCTGGCATTGGTACTCGCGGATGTGGCCTGCGCATCGAGCGATGCCAAGGCGCTCATTATTTCGTTCCGGTTGGCCGGCGGCCTCGCCAGCGGCCTGATGCTCGCGGCCTGCTATGCGATTTACTCGGATGCTCATCCGCAGAGAAATTACGCCATCTTCTCCATCGGCCAGATGGCGGCGGGTTTCGTCGCCGTGACGGCGTTGCCGCTGCTCGCGGGCCGCTACGGCTGGCGCGGCGCCTTCTTCGCCTTTGCGCTGTTCTCGGCGCTTGCGATTCCCCTCGCGCTGCCGTTGCCGGCCCGCGCGTTCGTGAAGGAAGCTCCGATGCATCGCGCGTCCGTCGAGGGTGGAAGCCAGGTCGCCGTCTGGCTAGCCGTGGCAGGCGTGATCGCATTCGTGACCGGGGAGGGCGCCGTATGGACGTTCATCGAACGAATGGGTGCGGCGTCCGGTATCTCCGCACATGACGTGAATACCGCAGTCTCCGTCTGCACCCTGGCGGGTCTTCTGGGCGCTGCGGTCATGATGTTTCCGAGCAATCGCCTGGGCGTGGTACTTCCGTTGATAGTGAGCACATTAATGTCCACCGCCGCGGTTGCGGTCATGCGCTCGGGGATTCCCGCCGTGTACATCGCCTCGCTCTGCGCGTTCAACTTCGCGTGGCTGGCCTTCGGAACCGTGCAATTTGCCATCATTGCGCGCGCGGACAGCGCCGGCACGGCCACCGTTGCGATGTCGGCTGCCGCGTTCAGCGGCTTTACGATTGGGCCCTACGTCGCCGGTGAACTGGCGGTGAGGTATGGTTTCTTCGCGGTGCAATGCCTCGGCCTCGGCGGCATTATCTTTGCACTGGTGTCGCTCATTCCGCTGGTTGGGCGGCGCACCAACGCATTGCAACCTGCTCCCACTCGGACCGCTTAGGCATTTTGTACCAGCAGATGATCAAGATGGCTATATACGCCGCTTGTCTGCGCTACGAGACTGTTCAGCTGAGAATGGGTGTATCGCTCGGCGCACGCAGTACTGTTGCGGCGATCGGGCCGGGAGGACCGATGAAGAACCCTTCGAAGGCTTTGCGCATTCTGATTCTCGGCGGCACCGGCAACATTGGGCCATACCACGTCCACGCGGCGTTGAGCCGGGGTCACAAGGTTTCCGTATTCACCCGCGGAAAAAGGCCCTCAGACTTCCCCGTCGAAGTAGAGATGTTAACCGGCGACCTCAACGGTGACCTCGACCCGATCAAAAACAGAGATTGGGACGCGGTCCTTGACGTCGCCACATTCGGTCCAAAATGGATACGGATATTGGGCGCGGCGCTGCAAGGCCGCGTCGGGCATTACACGTTTATTTCCACGGATTCCGTCTATGACAATCCCGCTGCGAACCCGGGCGGTTCGAGCGAAGGGGACAAACTCATCGAGTACACAGGGACTGACGATCCGTACTCGATTACGGAAATTCGCGAAGTCGACGAATACCGCCAGTTGAAGGTGCTGTGCGAGCGTGAAGCTGAAAGGCAGTTCCCGCGCAAGGCACTGATCGTCCGGCCGACCTTTATCGTGGGCCCCAGCACCGGTGAGCACACCTATTGGCCGGTGCGAATGGAACGAGGCGGCCAGGTACTGGCTGCCGGCGATCCTCTGGCGGCCGTTCAGATAATCGATGTACGCGACATGGCCGAATGGATCATCTCGATGATCGAGCAGAGCGAACGTGGCGTGTTCAACGCAGTCGGACCCGCCGAGCCAATGGGCTTCGCGGAAATGTTAGGGTCGATCCGTGGGGTCACCTCGTCCCCGGTATCTCTGGTATGGGTGCCCGTAAAGTGGCTCCAAGAGCAGAACGTGCCTCCGGTATGGAGCAACCCTCTCATGTGGCTCACAGAGGCGGGAATACCGGGGCTGATGCGCGTGAGAAATGACAAGGCAGTCGCCCGGGGACTTAAATTTCGGCCACTTTCCGTAACAGCTTCCGACTCCTTATCGTGGTACAGGAATGAACCACCTGATCGCCAGCCAAATCTTCTGATGGGACTCAATGGGGTCGGCAGCATTGAGGATTCGATGACGCGGGAACGCGAAATCCTCGATGCGTGGCGTGCTTTGCGTAGGCACGCACCGGCCTAGTCCGGCGGGCTGTACGGGATGTGGGCGTGCCGGGTAATGATTGTCGATCGTCGCGCACTGGGCGTTTTGTTGTCGATTGCGTTGACGTTGTCTTTTTTCGCGGAGGCGGCATCTCCTGCGCCGGTTGGCCAGAGCGCGGCCGCGCAATATCTCGACGCCAGCAATGGGCACGACTGGCCCGGCTACGGCCGAACCTCCGGTCAACAGCATTACAGCCCCCTCTCGCAGATCAGTGCGGCGAATGTCTCGCGGCTCGGCCTCGTTTGGTCCATGCACCTCGGGCCGGAAAACTCAGTGACCGAGCCGATCGCTGTAGATGGAGTGCTGTATTTCGCGACGGGATTGAGCGTCATTCAGGCGGTGGACGCATCGAGCGGCAAGCCGCTGTGGCGCTATGATCCCAAGAGCGCCGAGAGAGCGGGCCTCAACCTGAGGCTCGGCTGGGGCGTACGAGGCATTGCTTGGTGGAACGGAAAAATCTACGTCGGCACGGCCGATGGACGTCTCATTGCCGTTGACGCGCGGAACGGCAAACCCGTCTGGTCCATGCAGACCTACGAGAAGGATTTTCCCGCGCGCATCAATGGCGCACCGCACGTGTATGACGGCAAGGTGATTATTGGGTACGCCGGAACCACCGGGAAAACGCGTGGTTTCGTCACGGCGTACGATGCGGAGACCGGCAAGCAACTCTGGCGGTTCTATACGACACCCGGCAATCCTGCGGACGGCTTCGAGAACCAAGCCATGGCCATGGCAGCGCAGACTTGGTCAGGTCAATGGTGGAAGTTCGGCGGCGGCGCTGACGTGTGGAACGCGATCGCTTACGACCCGGAAATCGACACGATCTATATAGGGACGGGCAGCGGCTATCCATGGAATCGCCGCGCGCGCAGCGCCGACCATGGGGACAATCTCTTTGTCGCGTCGATCGTTGCATTGGCCGGCAAATCCGGTGCCTACAAATGGCACTACCAAGTGACTCCTGGGGACACCTGGGACTACGATGCAACGATGGACATGGAGCTTGCCGATCTCGTGATCGACGGCAAGACACGCAAGGTGCTGATGCAAGCGCCGAAGAATGGATTTTTTTATGTCCTCGACCGAATCACCGGTCAGCTGATCTCGGCCGAGCCCTATGCCAAGGTGACGTGGGCGCATCGCATCGATCTAAAGACCGGGCGCCCTGTGGAAACCCCGGAAGCCCGTTATCCGAGCGGCACGACGGTTGATATCTGGCCGTGTGCAATCGGGGCTCACAGTTGGATGCCGATGGCGTACAGCCCAAGAGCGCTGTTGGCCTATATACCGGCAATCGAATGCGGAGGTCCATGGAGCGACAAGAATATCGATTTTAAACACTGGCGCCCGCCCACGGACCGCGCGGTCAAGGGCGCGGTAGACGGCGATTTGGATGCTGTCGACGAGAACGCCGCAACCAGTCCGGCGCCCCCGGCCGACATCGCAGGAGCGCTGATCGCCTGGGATCCGGTGGCGCAGAAGGCCATGTGGAAGCTGCCCCGTCCCACGCACGTCAATGGCGGTGTGCTGGCGACGGGCGGCGATTTGATATTTCAGGGCACGATAGATGGCTCGTTCGCCGCGTACTCGGCACGAGCAGGCAAGCTCCTATGGGCCTTCGATACGCGAACGCCGTTATTGGCGACGCCAATTTCTTATATGGTTGCAGGCAAGCAGTACGTCACCCTACTGACCGGCTTGGGGATGGGTATGGCTGCCGAGGCCGGATTGTTGGGCGAGCGGCTGGAGCAATACGGAACAGATCCGCGCAGCCAAGTGCGCCGGGTGCTTACCTTTGCGCTCGACGGCAATATCACGCTGCCGCCAAGCCCCGCGCCCGCGCCCGCGCCTGAGGATTCCGGCTTTAGGGCTGATGCAACGAGTTGGAACGCCGGACGTCTGGTGTACGACCGGCATTGTCTCGACTGTCACGGTGATTCCGTCATCGGCAGCATACATGCGCCCGACCTGCGCAGATCCGCGATCCCACTATCGGACATCGCCTTCGCGAGGGTGGTGCGCGACGGCGCGCTCCTGGCGCACGGCATGCCTGATTTCCCCGAGTTGAGCGACAAGGAACTGCGGGATCTTCGTCAATACATCCGGACTCAGGCCGAGAAGCTGCGACGACGCAGTGTCTCGGGGAAGTAAGCAGCCGTGATGAAGATGTCTCGCGGTACCCAGTTAAATCTTCCGTGGAAGACCCTGAGAACAGGGGATAACGCACGCTGTCGGCGCCAACCGAAGGGGTTTTTGGCTTCAATGCCGGCGATGCATGCCTCGATAATGACCGTACTCGGGAATCACGATAGAAGGAAGAAGATCGATGTGCACGCGCAATTGTCCTATCAGTCCTGGAGCGTAGATGTCTCCGCCAACAACGTGACGAACAGATACGTTCAGGTGACCGGCGGGCCTGGATTCTTCCCCGAGTACTCGGCCGCTGTGCTTCAACCAAGAACAATTGGGGTCTCGTTGCGCAAGACGTTCTGAGGGGAGAATCAATGGCTACGGTTCCATTCATCGACACCCACTTCCATCTACACGATATGAAGCGGCCGGAGCTTCGCTATCTTTGGCTGGAACGCGACTGGATTCACCCGCTGCTCGGCGACATCGATACGCTCAAATCGCAGCACTATTGGATTCAGGACTTCATCGCTGAAATTCGCTTTTCGAATGTGCCCAAGGCGGTTCATGTCCAAGCGGCCCTGGGCACTTCCGACCCAGTCGATGAAACCAGGTGGCTGCAAGCCTTCGCCGACGAATTTGGCTATCCCCATGCCATCGTCGCCGAGTGTCACTTGAATCAGCCTGATGCCCAGTCGGTTCTCGAGCGCCACGTCGAGTATGGCAACGTGCGCGGAATCCGTGACTTCGGCCCGCGCGACTATCTGCTGGACCCGGCTTGGCGTGCCGGATTCAAACTCTTCAGCAAGTACAATCTGGTGTCGTGCATCGACACGCGTCCGGAGCACGCGGCAAAACTCGTCGATCTCGCGGAAGCTCATCCGGACGTGCCGATTTGCATCGACCATTGCGCGCTGCCCGTGAAGCGCGACGCCGATTACTTCGAAATGTGGCGCAAGGCTATTGGCGACATGGCCAAGGCTCCGAATATCACCATGAAAATCTCCGGCCTCGGCATGTGCGACAACCGCTGGACGATCGAGAGCCTGCGGCCATGGATTCTCTCCTGCATCGAGGTCTTCGGCACGTCACGGGTGGTGTTCGGCACCAACTGGCCGGTCGATCGTATGTATAGTTCCTATCCCGACGTCGTGACCGCATACCGCACGATCGTCGGTGACTTCACGGCCGCCGAGCAATTGGCAATGCTCTCGGGCAACGCCGAACGTCTCTTTCGCATTTGATCACAGGAATCAAGATGGCCGACTCGAGTCGGCAACTCAGCTCCGGTCGGTTTCACAGCCCGCCTTGCCGTCGGATGCCGATATCCGGCAGATGTTCGTGGATCGAATCGACGTTCAGCAACCGGTCATCTACGTCGGCAATCGCCCCAGGACGTTTTTTTTGAGCGCAACGTACGAGTTTTAAGAGCTAAGCGGAGAACTCCGATGGGAACAGGCAAGATTCTGGGAAACAGCGGCGATGCGGAGGGAAAGAACATCGCCGAATCGGCGGCGCCTAGCCGCGGAGTCGTGACTCGGCGTTCGCTTCTGGCGGGGGCTGGAGCCGCCGGGGTCATGCTTGGCATTCCAAGGGTCTTCGCGACGGTAAGCACCCGCACGGCGCCGGAGGATGAGATGGGCTCCAATGCACTACAGCGCGATTTTCTCGATCCACCCCGGAGTGCGCAGGCCGGGGTCTATTGGTGGTGGCTCGACGGGGCGGCGAGTATGGAAGGCATCACTGCGGACCTGGAATCGATGAGCCAACAGGGGATCTCCTACGCGTTGCTTTTCAGCGCCGGCGGAGGAGGCGCCGACGCGCCTAAAGGACCGCCCTTCATGAGTGAGGAATGGCGGAAGTACTTTCGCCATGCGGTGCAAGAGGCCGCGCGCCTTGGCATAGAGATGGGGGTGAACATTTGCGATGGATGGAACTGCGGCGGACCTTGGGTACCCAAAGAGGATGCGGTCAAGGATTTCGTCTGGGATGAAATCGAGTTCGAAGGGCCCGGCGAGATCGATCGAGATTTGCCCCTGCCGTCGAAATTTATGGCTGTCCCCGATTCACGCCTCCGTGTTCCCCCGAAGGCACCCCTGGACTGGTATCAGGACATCGCAGTGCTCGCGTGTCGCGAACGCCAGCGAGGCGTGTGGCAGCTGAAGGACATCAAGGATCTGACGCCACTCACCAGCAATGGACGCTTGCGATGGCAGGCACCCGAAGGGAGCTGGACAATTCTTCGGATCGGGTACGCGGTAATCAAGTCAGCCGGTATGGACCCAGAGGTGGGCTACCACCTGATCAAGGACGCAGCCTCTCCTACACCGGCTTGGGAAATCGACCCCATGAGCGCCGGCGCGATGGATCGGCACTTTGCGCATACGGGTTCGAAGCTCATCGAGGATGCCGGTGCGCTTGCAGGCAAGACGCTCAAGAACCTTCACATCGACAGCTGGGAAATCGGGGTCCCGACGTGGACTGATGATTTTGCCGCGCGGTTTCGCGCCCTACGGAACTATGATCCGATTCGATATCTCCCGATTTTGGCCGGTAAGAAGCTCGACACGGAGGAAGCCGGCGAGCGCTTTACGTGGGACTTTCGCCGCACGATTGCAGATTTGTCTGCCCAGAACTACTACGGCCGGTTGGCGCACCTGTGCCGTGAGCACGGAGTCGGAACAGATTGCGAGGCCGGAGGGCCGTTCTACACGCAGTTCATCGATCCGATGGAGGCCCAGGGAATCCAGGACGTACCCATGGCGGAATTCTGGAGCTCGCGGCGTGCGTTTCCACTGGATGCAGAGCAGCGCGTAGCGACGCCCCTCTTTCGCTCCTCAGAGCAGACTTTTCCGGCTATGAATTTTGGCTCGATCAAGCAGATGGCTGGAGCCGCTCATGCTTACGGCAAGAGTATCTGTCAGGCCGAATCGTATACCAGCATGAACGAAGACTGGTCGGAGGATCCTTACTTCCTAAAGTCGCTTGGAGATCGCGCGTTCTGCCTGGGTCTCACGCGACAAGTTCTGACTTTCTTCATTCTCCAGCCAACCCTCACCGATAAGCCAGGCTTTGGGTGGGAATATGTGGGAACAAATTTCGGGAGAAATGTGACCTGGTGGCCTCTGAGCCACGCATGGCTTCGCTATCTCGCGCGCTGCCAGTATCTGTTGCGTCAAGGGCTGTTTGCTGCAGACATCGTATATTTCGCCGGCGAGACGGTGCCTAACTTCGTCCTTTTGGATCGAAAACCTGTACCAGGTTATGACTTTGACCAGATCAACGCCCAGGCTCTGCTGACACGTGCGAGTGCACGGGACGGAAAGTTAACGCTGGCGGACGGCGTTTCGTACCGCTACGTCGTTGTGGCAGAAGGCGTCGGCGACAGGCTGACGCCGGCGGTTCTCAATAAAATTCGCGAGCTGGTTGAAGGCGGCGTTACCTTGGTTGGAACCCGTCCTCGACACTCGTTGGGGCTGACGAGCTACCCTCATTCTGAGCAGCATATCAAACAGCAGGCAGACGCACTGTGGGGAACGGAACCGGCCAACTCCGGCGCGCGCCGCGTGGGTGCCGGAAGGGTGCTCTGGGGGCGGACAATAGAAGAAGTAATGGACGCAGACGGCTTGAAGCCTGACGTAGAGCTTCGAAATATGCCCGCAGGCGTGCAGTTGGACTGGCTGCACCGCCGTGTAGGGTCGCAAGACATCTATTTTGTCGCGAATCTAACAGAGCAGGCGGTTTCGATCGAAGCGGTATTCCGGATACACGGCAAAATGCCGGAATTGTGGGATCCGGTAAACGGCGAGACTCGTGATCTCGAGGAATTCCGCGAAGAAGAAATGCGCACGGTAATTCCGCTGAAGTTTGCGGCGAAACAGAGCTTCTTTGTCGTGTTCCGGCGGGCTGCCAAGCGCGCTGAAGCTCCGGGAGCGCGTAACTTCCCGGTGCACATCGAGATGGCCAAATTAACAGGTTCTTGGGTCGTGCACTTCGATGCGAAGTGGAAGGGACCTGAGAAAGTGGTATTCCAACGCCTGGATGATTGGTCTCAACGTCCCGAAGAAAGTATTCGCTATTACAGCGGCAAGGCGACGTATCGGAGAACCTTCGATCTGACTGAAGGCCGGTATCGTCGAATCTACCTGGATTTGGGTGAGGTTAAGAATGTCGCGCAGGTCAGGCTCAACGGTAAGGACTTAGGGATTCTTTGGACCGCTCCATGGCGCGTGGACATTACGGCAGTCGCCAAGCGCAAGGGCAATGAGCTCGAGATCGATGTCGTGAACCTCTGGCCCAATCGGCTCACTGGAGATGGCCTGCTGCCAAAGAACCAGCGGGTGACGGTGACGAACGTAAGGACGTATAACACGCCCGCGCCGGTCCCCCACTACTGCGACACGGAGGTGAGTTGCGCGGAGCCGGTGGAAATGGGTCCTCCCCCGAAACTGCTGCCTTCAGGGTTGCTGGGCCCGGTAACGGTATTGGGTGAGCGTGCCGGATTTTAGCCGCACTCTCAGCAATAATTTTATCCTTGTAAACTACACCGGCGCCGGCTATCGCGAACGCAACGGCGCCAAGCCGCTCGACCAACCCTGGCACATCCGATAGTGCCACTTTCGTTCAGCGACCCGACCAATTTGTGGTCGAGAACGTCTCAGAAATTCCTTGCGACTGATACGCCGACGGTCCTCGGTTGTATGTAAGCGTTGTATTGCTGAAAAGGCAGCAGACTGCCCGTAATTCCTCGTACGTTCGCTACGTTCTTCGCATACAGCATGAAGTGCCACGCCTTGAGATCCAATCCGGCCCGGAGGTCCGTCTGGACGTATCCGGGAAAATGCAGGAGGGTGGGCGAGTCACTGATGCCGCTGGCCCTGCTGCCGACGTAGCTGGCCTGGGCGCCAACGGACAGCGTGGCCTGGGAAGAAATCTGAAAGTCCTGTTGAGCATCCAGGTGTGCGGAATATTTGCTGCTGAAGGGCAGCGCAGTGCCGGGCTTGTAGACGAAGCCGATCCCCGCAAAGGACACCGACGTCATGACCGCGTCGTTGTAATTGACCCATCCGCTCAACGTGAGATCGGGCATCGGCCGCCCATCGACCTTCAGCTCGATACCCTGACTCTTCGCGTTTCCAGCATTGATGACGGTGCTGGCGCAACCGCATGCGGGGAGGTAGGGGAGCTGGATGTCCTTCCAGGGCATGTAAAAGATGGACGTGTCGACGACCAGCCTGTGCTCCAGAAAAGCTGCCTTCAGGCCGACCTCGTAGTCATGCGTGCGATCAGGGTCAAAGTGACACGGCAGATCGAAGGCCGTGCACGTGGGGTTGGGGCCGCCATTTCTAAAGCCGGTGGCCACCCGCGCGTACACCATCACATCAGGCGTGAAACGGAAGCGCGGCGTTATGAGGTAGGTGAAAGCGCTGTCCTTGGTATCGACTTGGGGCGTTACAAAGCCGAGGGGTGAATTGGATAACCCGAAGATGCTTGAAAAGCCACCGCCATCGACTTCCGAATATGTCTGCCTGTTGATGCTTTCCCTGCCGCCCAGCTGGACGTCGAAGCGATCCGTGAAATGGACGGTGAAGTTCGTGAACACGGCCTCCTGGTTGAGGGTCGAAGGCCAGCTCGCGAGGACGACGTTCCACGTCGGCTGAATCTGGCCGGTGGCGGGGTTCGCGCCCCAGATGTCCTGCTCGGTGTGAGTGTCCTCGTAGGCGTAGTAGAGCCCCACCATCCAGTCGAGCCAACGCGTCACCGGGAGTGATAGGCGCACCTCCTGGCTGAACTTGTTGGTTTTCGACTGGTCTAGGTCCTTCGCGCCTCCCACCCCAAAAACTGCCTGGGCGATCGGGCCATAGTCCCAGGTATCGTCGAGCGCCTGGTAGCCGGAGTTCACACTGAACGCGGTCAAGGAGGTGAGCTGCGCTTTTCCGAGCTGCGCCTTGAATATTGCGCTGTAGGCCTGGTTGCTGTTGTGGAGGAGTCCCGTGCCGGGAATGTTGGACTGCTTCAGGTTACCGAGGCCGAGCGTGGGATCGGCGAAGGCAAAGCCGTATGCCTGAGTGTTCTGATAAAGGGCACTCAGCTTGAGCGACCACAAATCCGACGGACGGATCAGCAACGCGAGGTAGCCGCCCTGGGCGTCGACGCGATTGGCTCCGTCCTTTCCGGTAGCCACGTTGTCGATATAGCCCGGCGCCTCGCGCACGAACGCGCTGGCGCGCAGCGCCACAGAGTCGCTCAAAGGGAAATTACCGGCGGCTCGCACGTCATAGCCAGGGCTGTCGGCGTTCTGCACCGAGGAGAGACCGGCCTCTACACGTCCGCTGCTCTCGGTAGTTGAAGGGTCCAGGGTCACATAGTTGATGAGGCCGGAGAGGCTGTCCGATCCGTACAGGGTCCCCTGCGGCCCCTCGAGCACCTCGATCCGCGCGAGATTGGTCGGGTCAATATCGGGAATGTTTCCGAAAGCGGCGCCATAGCCGGAGGAGGACCCGAACTGTATGCCGTCAATCGTAAAACTCATCGTTGGGTTGACGATGCCGGCACCGGTACTCATTCCCCGGATCGACACGAACGGGGCGCCGCTTGCCGCGATGTCGATATTCACGTTGGGGATCGACTGAAAGTAGCTCTGAAAGGTTACCTGATTGCTCCGCAGCAGAGTATCTGCGCTTACCGCCGTCACCGGTACCGGGACGGTGAGCAGCGGCTCCGCGGTCTTCTGCGCCGTGACGATGATCTCCGAGAGGGCAGAATCCCTCTGGAGCGTGTCGCTCTGACCTGGAGTCGCCGTTTGGCCGAAACTCGGCGCAACACCGCAAAGGAGCATCACGCTAAATGACAATTTCGTGAGCTTCATGCCATATCTCCCTTTACTCATACTAAAGAAATTAGACTGGATGAATGTCGAAATGACATCTCGTGCGCTCGAAACCGCAGGCATAGAACAATGGGTGGGCCGCGAATTGCTGTGATTCATTCACTCTCTCCCGTTATCGTTCTTACTCTCGACTAGCTCTATTATCGTGGAATGCTTCGGCGGCATTGAAGCCAAAAACCCCTCCAGTTGGCGCCGACGGCGCGCACTATCCGCTGTTCTCGGAGCTTTCCACGGAAGATTTCACTGGGCGCCAAAGCTCGAACAGCGCCATCTGCGATGGGTTCAGGGGACGCGTGGTGCCGATCCACCGCGTGCCATCCACCGTGTGACGGGAGACGCTACGGCAGGATTTGAAGATCACCCACGGCAAGCTCGACAATCTACCGGATACCGGCTTCAAACTGTCTGCGCCGCATGTTCATGCAGCCGAGTTCACCGACCGCTCGACGCGGATGATCTCATGTCAGGCCAGGAGATGACGTGTAGGCATAATCCGCTATCGACTGAGATTTCATCTCGGTGCTAAACCCTGGCCGCAAGGGTGCCTTATAACGCCCACGCTCGATTTCGATCGGGTCGACGAAATGCTCATGCAAGTGCGCTGCGTGCTCAGTCATGGCCTGGTCGAATCGTCCACTCACCACGATAAAATCGATCATGGAAACATGCTGCGCGCATTCACACAGCCCGACCCCTCCCGCATGAGGGCAGATGGGCTTGCCGAATTTTGCGGCGAGTAGAAGCACAGCCAGGACCTCGTTCAGCCCGCCCAGTCGGCAAACGTCGGGCTGGACGACATCGATCGCATCGCTTGCGATGAGCTGTTTGAACATCACTCGATTGTGGGCGTGCTCGCCCGTGGCAACGCGGATCGGCCGAACGGCGCGCGCAACTTTGCCGTGACCCAAGATGTCGTCCGGGCTCAATGGCTCTTCGATCCACCAAGGGTCGAACGGCGCCAAGGCCTTGACCCAGCGAATCGCTTCGTCCACTTCCCACACTTGGTTGGCGTCTATCATGAGGCGGCGCACCGGTCCAATCTCCTCACGCACAATCGCGCACCGTCTGCGGTCCTCATCGATATCACGGCCGATCTTGATCTTGAAGTGATCCCAGCCTTGCGCGAGTGCTTGTCGACACAGCCGACGCACTTTTTCATCGTCGTAGCCAAGCCAGCCGGCCGAGGTGGTATAGGCGGGATATCCCTCAGCCTGTAGCCTCGCCGCGCGCGCGGCTTTGCCAGCGGCTTGTTGCCGCAACATCGCGAGCGCCTCATCCGGCGTCAACACGTCGTGGAGATGGCGGAAGTCGATGAGGCTCACGATCTGCTGCGGCTCCAAGTCGGCGACGAGTTGCCAGACCGGTTTACCCACTGATTTCGCCCATAGATCCCACACGGCGTTGATCACGGCCGCAAGCGCAAGGTGTATGACACCCTTTTCAGGTCCCACCCAACGCAGCTGACTGTCGCCGGCAAGTGAGCGCCAAAAGCCGCCCATATCGGCAACAATCTCTTCGAGAAGCCGGCCCTGTACAAAGGGTCGAAAGGCGTCGATAGCCTGGACGCAGAGCTCATTGCCCCGTCCGATCGTGAAGGTAAACCCGTGGCCCGATAGGGACCGCGGATGATCGGTCTCAAGAATCACGTAAGCTGCCGAGTAGTCTGGATCTGGATTCATTGCGTCGGAGCCATCGAGAAACTTCGAGGTCGGAAAACGCAAATCATGGATCTTCAGGGATATGATTCGAGTCACGGCGCACTCCAAATATGAACTATTGTTCTATTAGTGGGCACATTTCGTCAAGGCTTATTGAATTGCAAGGCCAAATGGGTTGCAGTGCTTTCCATGAATGAAGATAACTATCAAGCGCCGGCGCTGAAGAAGGGGCTGGAGGTCCTAGAGTTCTTGTCGGGAAAAACCGAACCATACGCCCTTTCCGAGCTGGCCCGTGCCCTCGGGAAGTCTCGCAACGAGATCTATCGAATGGTGCTCGTTCTCGAGCAGCTGGGATACCTGGCGCGCACCGACACGGACCGTTATGCGCTGACGCGCAAGCTGTTCGATCTAGCGATGCGAACACCGCCGCAGCGAAACCTGCACGTCAGAGCGCTCCCCGTGATGGAGCGGCTGTCCCGGGAGACCTTGCAAAGCTGTCATCTTATGGTCGTCAGTGGGCCTGACATCGTGGTAGTCGCTCGCGTCGAAAGTCCCGACATTCTGGGATTTTCAGTCCGAGTGGGCTACCGGCGCCCCCTTAACCAATCCGCCGCAGGCCGCGTCCTCTATGCAAGCCAAGACGAGGCCGAACGTGCCGCCTGGCGCGCCCTCCTTTCTTCCAAGGAGGACCAGGAGCGCTGGGAAATTCTCGATCGCGAGGCGGAAGCAATCCACGAAATGGGTTTCTTTCTATCGCCTAGCCCCTACGTTGACGCCGTCACCGATATCGCTGCGCCGATAAGGGGCGGTCCTGCCGGCTTGCCCCTGGCCGCATTGGTTATGCCCTTCATTGGAGGCCGCTCGGCCAAGATCAGTCTTAGTCAGGCCGCCATCACGACCCGCGAGGCGGCTCAAAGGATCAGCCGGGAGCTGGCTTGAGTGCCTTGTCACAACCGCATTGCTGTGGTTTCATTAGTGATTATTCGGTTCTCCAATGAGTCTCTGACAGTGCTCCTCGCAGAGAAGGCTGGTGCTTTGTCGGCGCATGGGCGCCCGGGGCTCCCGAGCTGACTCGAAGAAGGAATGCGAATGTATGCGTCTGAAGGGTAAGACAACGCTGATCACGGCGGCGGCGGCCGGCATCGGCCGCGCGATCGCTGTGGCCTTTGCCCGCGAGGGCGCCCACGTAATCGCCACCGACATCGATGCAGATCGGTTGAAGGCGCTCGGTGAATCGCACTCCGCGATTGAAACCCAACACCTTGACGTGACTGACGCCGGAGCGGTCGATACGCTGCAGCGTCGGTTGAGCCGCATCGACGCGCTCGTGAACGCGGCCGGCTTCGTGCATAGCGGGACCGTCCTCGAGTGTAGCGATGATGCCTGGTCAAGATCCGTAGATGTCAACCTCACCAGTATGTTTCGCGTGATTCGTGTTTGCCTTCCGAAAATGATCGCGGCCGGCGGCGGTTCAATCGTCAATATCGCCTCAGTGGCCTCCAGCGTGCGCGGTGTGCCGTCGCGCTTCGCCTATTCCGCGACCAAGGCAGGCGTGATCGGACTTACTAAGTCGGTGGCTGCAGATTTTGTCACGCAGAATATTCGCTGTAACGCCATCTGTCCTGGAACGATTGATACACCCTCGCTGGCCCAGCGGCTTCGCGATACGGGCGACGAGGCGAAGGCGCGCGCCGCCTTCACGGCACGCCAGCCCATGCGCCGCCTCGGTACCGCTGAGGAAGTTGCCGCGCTTGCCGTCTATTTGGCGAGCGATGAGTCCTCTTTCACGACTGGTGCGCTTCACGTGATCGATGGCGGCTGGACGATTTAGTTCTCACCATCGGGCGCGCGCCACGCCAGATCCCTCGAACTCTTCCAGTTCATCGCGAAAAAAGAGCACCGTCGTGCCGGTGCCATGAGATCCGAGCGATATCATTTCTCAATCATGGGCAGCTATAAATCTATTTGTAGACAGCCACACGTTCAAGGAACATGAAGTTCTTGAACCCAAGTAGGTTTGCACCCCTCGACCGCAAAAAATTCATAAGCATGGTGTCATCAGAAAATGTCTGTGTCGCGTGCTGGGAGAGACATGTCAATTCGTTATCGCTTTCCGAGACGGCTCAGCCTGCGTTGCTGTCTTGTGGTTGTGCTTTTCGTTGGATTTGGAATGAATGCGGAAGCCTACAGTGAACGCTATCCGCCGCCACCGGCTGATAAGAACGTCACCATTTCAAACGGCGGACTCTCAGTCACTTTCAACATTGCCTGGGGCGCCTCGGTGATCGCCATTGCCAACAAAAATGTGGCCAATGGGCTGAACATCGTGGACAGCAACGATGTGGGCCGTGAATTGCAACCGTGTCAGTTCCTGATGTTGAAACAACTGAGTGGTTTCAAGGGCGTGGTCGTGAATCCGACCCAAGCCGGAGCACAGGGCGGAGGGCAGCCCTTCTATCAACATCCCAAGGGCGTCATTTTTGCGCAAAAGGGAAGCCCGGTTGTGCGATGGAAGGCCGACCCGGATCATTTTCATGCGGTCATCAAACCCCTGGATTACAACACCGGGAATCCCAGCAACTGGGTTTATGTGGAAGATGCGCTGATTGACTCGCAGGGAGTCGCGCACTTTCGTTACACCTTTTACAACCACGAGCCAAAAACGTACAAGATGATCAACATCATCCCTACGCTCAATTCGGATCGCACCGGCACCTTCGTGTACCCCTTGGTCTCGCCCTATGCGCAGGCGGGCGCTGCGCTTCTCAAGCAGGAGAATCCCAATTGGCCGGTGAAGATGGTGACGGGTGCGCCCCCTTGGCCGCAAAAGCCGGTTAAATCGCAAGGGTGGATCGCGAACATTGACTCGGATGATAACCTTGGGATCTTTTACACGACACCCGTCGGCCTCGGTCAGCAGTTCGGCACCTACTCAGATGTTGAGGTTTCGGACCGCGCGCCTATGGCCCAGACTTATGTGGCGGCATACCTTGATGCTCATCCCGGTGAGATTTATTCGGTTGAGTTCTCGATCCTGGTGAGCACTCCTCAACAGGGACCGGCACTCATCTCCAGACAGCCCGCCGCTGTTTTCAAGATCCTACAAAAAGCTCCGCCAGCGGATTCGGAAGAGGAAAATGGACAGTGAAGAGATGAGAAAGAAAGCCATTCAGCTCTGGGGTATCAGCGTTGATTTAGCATCAGCGCGGCTACGCCCATTGCCATACATTCGTTATCGCCGTCGGAGACGGCTTAGACTGTGTTGCTGCCTTGTGGCCGCGCTGTTCTTTGGTTTTGGAATGAATGCACAGGCCTACAGTGACCACTATCCGCCACCACCGCCTGATAAGAATGTCACCATTTCAAACGGCGGGCTCTCAATCACGTTCAACATCGCCTGGGGCGCGTCGGTGATCGCGATTACCAACAAAAATGTGGCCCACGGGCTGAACATCGTGGACAGCAACGATGTGGGCCGTGAACTGCAACCGTGCCAGTTCCTCGCATTGACAATCGGCGGCGTCAAGAATGTGATCGTAAATCCTACTCAGGCCGGAGCACAGGGAGGAGGGCAGCCCTTTTATCAACATCCCAACGGAGTTCTGTTCCCGGAAAAGGGCAGCCCGGTAGTGCGATGGAAGGCCGATGCGGATCATTTTCATGCGGTCATCAAGCCCCTGGATTACAACACCGGGAATCCAAGCAACTGGGTCTATGTGGAAGATGCGGTGATTGACTCGCAGGGAGTCGCGCACTTTCATTACACCTTCCACAATCACGAGCCAAAGACTTACAGCATGACCGCCGAATTGCCCACGCTCTATTCCGGCCGTACCGATGCCTTCATGTATCCACTCGTCTCGCCATATGAGCCAGCGGGGGCCGCCCTTCGCAAGGAAAAGGATCCCAATTGGCCGGTGAAACTGGTGACGGGGGCACCCGCCTGGCCGCAAAAGGCGGGCAATTCGAAAGGATGGATCGCGAACATCGACTCCACCGACCACCTTGGGATCTTTTACACGACACCATCAGGTCTCGCCGAAGATTACGGCACCTTCGCGGGCGCTGACATTGATGTTTCCGACCGCCCGCCGCTTGGGAAGACAAATGTGGTAGCACCCGACCTCACCTCTTATCCCGGCTCGATCTATTCAATCGAGTTCTCAGTTTTGGTGAGCACTCCTGAACGGGGACCAGCACTCATCTCCAAACAGCCCGCGGCTGTTTTCAACATCGTACGCAATACTCCGCCATCGGGTTCAGGACGATGAGAGAGACCGAGCTTCGGGCAGCCGGATTGATTCCTGGCGGGGCGTCCGTGTCGGCGCTGAGTGAGGAGCGCGACCAATTGCCGGCGGCGACTGCCCTTCGGCACATCGCCTGTGTTCCATGAGAGCGCCGTAACGGCGGAGTGATTCGACCAGTTCGGTGGCGGCAGGGCTCAAGGGCTCACCGCGGCGGCAGAGAATGCCGAAACCGGGCAGGCGCTTGCCGACCGAGAGAGGAAGGCGAACGAGAAGGCCCGCCTGTAGGTAATCGCGCACTACCGATTCGGGGAGCATCGTGACGGCATCACTCTTTTGCAGGAGCTGGAGTGTAGCGAAAATGGAGGTGCATTCGACGCGGTTGACGGGGGTCTTCATGCCCGCATGGCCGAATTCCTGTTCGAGGATTTGCCGCGCCGGACTTGTGAGAGGTTGTAGGACCCAGGGGGTCTGCTCAAGCTTGCGAAGGTTCAACCGACGGATGCGGGACAGCGGATGGCCCTTTCGGACGACGATGCACAGTGGCTCGTTGCCGAGATCTTCGTAGTCGATCGTGTTGTGCTGAAGGGCATTGCTGAACCGCCCTACAGCGATATCGATTTTGCGGCCGATCAGCAAACTTAATATCTCATCACTCGTCTCTCCCAGAAGCCTCATCGACAATAGCGGACGCCGCTTCTTGACATCGGCCATGGCCCGAGCGACTACATCGGGCGCGGCTCCCATGATGGCGCCAATCACGAGTTGGCCGTAACCGCCGCTTTTTTTACTGTCGAGGTCTTGGGCGAAGCGCTCGACGTCGGCTAGGGTACGACGGGCGAAAGCGATAACTTCCGTGCCGAGTTCCGTCGGTAACATGCCGCGGGGGAGGCGATCGAAGAGGGCAAACCCGAACACGACTTCGAGATCGTGCACGAGCTTTGTAGCGCTCGGTTGAGCGAGGTGGACGGCGTCAGCTGCGCGACGGAGGGTGCGATGCTCGTCCAGTGCGACTAGAAGTGCGAGATGTCTGAATCGCAGGCGGCCAAGTAAATGCGCGGACGAGGTCATCGGAATTCTCCTCCTGGTAGGTCGGGCTGCGATAGCTGCTAGTAATCGGTTCGCGCCGAGAATCGATTGGTCGATCATCGCAGCTTCGCACACAATTCTCGATTCTTGGGGAGTTAAATTCTAAAGAGCCGGAATCTACGTGTTGATCAACAACGCCGGCATGACCGGTGGAAACGGCCCCACGCGGGCGCTCGATAGCGACGGTTGCTCGTTCGGGACGGGCGCGGTATTCGGCGTCTGGGGCGGTCGCGCCTGCTATTGAACAAGGACGATCATGCGTGAACCGATCATTACCCAAATCCGTGCGTATACCGTCCGCGGCGGCGGTGCTGATTATCACGATCAGGATGGCGATCATTGGATCGATGACCATATCGCGACCCCGATGAGCCAATATCCGGAGTTCCGCGCAAGCCGGCGTAGTTTCGGTATCGATGTGCTCGGAACGTTGCTGGTGGAGGTGGAGGCTAGCGACGGCGCGCAGGGATTTGCAGTGACGACGGGAGGCGAGATCGGCGCCTATATCGTGGAGAAGCACTTCGCGCGTTTCGTGGAGGGGCGGCGGGTTACGGACGTCGAGCTCATCTGGGATCAGCTCTACAAGAGCTCTCTTTTTTATGGGCGCAAGGGCATCGTATTGAACGCCATTTCGGGTGTCGATCTCGCGCTGTGGGATCTTCTCGGCAAGGTGCGTGAAGAGCCGGTTTTTCACTTGATAGGTGGTCCGGTGCGAGAGGAGATACAGTTCTACGCGACGGGGACGCGGCCGGATCTTGCACAAAAGATGGGGTTCTTCGGTGGCAAGATGCCCTTACACCATGCGCCGGCGGAGGGCGAGGCCGGCATGCGGCAGAACCTCGAGGAACTCGCTGTCATGCGAGGGCGGGTGGGAGCCGATTTTTGGATCATGTTCGATTGTTGGATGAGTCTCGATCTCGAGTACGCCACGAGGTTTGCGCAGGCGGCTCACGAGTATGGTCTCAAGTGGATCGAGGAGGCCCTGCCTCCCGACGACTACTGGGGGTACGCGTCATTGCGACAAAGCGTGCCTAAGGGGATGCTGGTGACCGCTGGCGAGCACGAGGCGACGCGGTGGGGCTTCCGATTACTCCTGGAGATGGGCTGCTGCGACATTCTTCAGCCGGACGTCGGTTGGTGCGGAGGGCTCACGGAATTGATCAAGATCGCCGCGATGGCGGATGAGCACAAGGCACTCGTGGTTCCGCATGGATCGAGCGTCTATAGCTATCACTTCGTGATCACCCAGCATAACAGTCCTTTCGCCGAATTCCTGATGATGGCGCCCGAGGCGGATCGCGTCGTGCCGATGTTCAGTCCCCTGTTGCTCGACGAACCGGTGCCGGTCAACGGACGCATGAAGGTGCCCGACCGTGCCGGATTCGGCGTGCACCTCAACCCGGATTGCGCCCTGCAGCGGCCGCATGATCACTGAATGACCATTACGCTGCGAGGTTGGGCAAAGATGGCTCCTAAGAAGAGCAGGGTTGCGATGGCCGGGCTGATGCTGTTCGGACTTGCATCAGCGCTCAAAGCGGAAGAGCAGGAGCGGCCGACCCCGGTCGCCAAGCAGGCGGTGGGCGTGCAGTGCCAGACAACCAGCTTTGTAAGGCAGCCAGGACAGGTTGATCAGGCGGTGGTGTTACAGGATCCGGCTCGTCAGCAGACCGTTCTTTTCGATATCACTGCAGGCGGGGCGATAGTTTCGCTCAAATACCATGGGCTCGAGCACATCTGGGGCGACAACGCGGGTGCCATGCTGCAGATGGCATTGCATCATAACATGGCACCTCCTTATAAGGCAGCGTCACAACAGGCCGGAGACTACAACCCGACGCAGGCGGGAGACGAGTTCTCGAACTCGCCAGTGACCGGAGTCGCCTGTCATGGCACTTCGTCGGTCGACATCGTAACCATGATGTTGGACTTCAATACCAACGCCTCTCTTTATCAGCATCCGCTGATTGCGGTTTGGGGAGGACGGGTCAACAGCGGCACTCCGCCGAGCTACTTCACGCCGTATACGCTTGAAACGCGGGCGAGCTGGGTCCGAAGTCATGGATCAGGAGGACCAAAGTATTATCTGCGGCTGGACGAGCGAATTACTCACCTGACGAACGATAAGATCGGGCCGTTTGACTTCGACTTTGCCGACTACGCGCCCTGGGAATTCAGTGTGCACGCAATCAGTCCAAAGGGCTGCCCTTGCGCGACATCGAGCACCACTTACATGGCAGGGGGTTTGTATAGGGACGGGGCCATGAATGTAGGTCTGGCGGTTGCAATTCCGGGCAGCAACTTCCCAGAAAATAAAGTGAACGCGGTCTTCCTTCCTGACTACCAGTGGCGCATGCAGAGTTTTCACCTGGAATCGCGTGAGGCGTTGGACGGGATAGTGTCAAAGGATTTCACCTGGTATGTGATGGTAGGGCCGTGGCGCGGTGCACTGAGCTTTGCGCGGCACTTCAGGAATGGGGGTGCAGTGCGATGAAAATGGGGCGGCTGTCGAACGGCATTGGATTTATACCGCGGCCGTGCTGCAAGTGCTGCCTGGTATTCCTTTTGGCAGAAGGAGCGGTCCATGCGCAGGAGATCCCGAATGTGACATGCAAGGTCGAGAACTATGAGCGAAGCCCCGGGATCGACCAGAAAGATAACGAGGTACAGGTGGCGGTCCTGCGGGATCCGAGCGGGCAGCAGGAGGCGAGATTTGATTTGACGCACGGCGCCAGCCTGGTGTCTCTGCGCTATCAAGGAAAGGAACTGCTTTCCGGACACCACTCCTACAGCGCGGGGGCGAATGTCTCAATGTATAAGGTTCGGCATGGCACCGAGGAGGCATTGAAGGGGCTCAGCCCGCTCACGTCGGCATTTCTTCCGAATCAGGGACAGTCCAGCATGGACGTGCCGGCGACAGTAGCGGGTGTGGCTTGCAACGGTATGGAGCGGATAGATGCCTTCGCAATGATGGTGGATTTTGGAGGAGACGCATCATTTAAGCGGTATCCGCTGATGGGAGTGTGGAAGGGACGGCTGAGCGGGCATTTTCCGCCAGGCTATTCCACGCCCTACACAATCGAGACGGAGGCGAGCTGGGTGCCGAATCCGGGGAAGACGCCGAGCTATTATTTGCGGCTGGAGCAGACAGTGGTCAACACCCGGGCGGACGATTCCGGGGAGATGTACTGGGTGCTGCTGGCGGCGGTCCCCTGGAGCGTTGGTTACCAGACAGGCGAACCCGATAGCTGCACGATCGGGACGCCTTGTCGAAGCAGTACGACGCCCGCAATTGCGGTGGGACGCTACGAGGATGCCGGGCATTCCGCGGGAGTTGCGGTGGTCGTTCCGACGAAAGCCTGGATGACGAACCAGCTTTACATCGTAGGAAACACCGATCCCTACGTGGGGCTATGGGAAGCGCCGGAGGCGCTCCAGCTGCAATACTTGGGAGTCGTGCTGGCGCGGTCGCTGGCTGGATCCACAGGCTTTCAGTTTCAGTGGTACATCTGTGCGGGCGCGTGGAATGAAGTTCGGGGCTTTGTGACAGAGCTGGGGCATTGATCGCCGAAATCCATGGCTGATCGCCCTGGGCACGCGCGGTGGCGTGGATAACTTCCAGCTGCGCCGCGAACACGTGGGGGCCATCTTCGCGAGGTAAGTCGTTACATCGAAAACGTCCGCTAGAGATGTCGGAGGCAGGTGCGAATCGGCAGCGGAGTTGACTCCAATTATGCAAAGAAATTATCCATGATGGGACGCTGATTCAGGCGAATCCGCTGCCAATCTCCCTAACTTGAGTTGTTTTTCGCTGCAGTTAGCTGCAGCGATACGGTTAAATACAAAAGCGTCGAGATGCGTCTGGAGTTTGCGGCCCCCACAGGGGCCCAACATTCCGTGGCAGCCCGATTGCACAAAAGAGCAGATCGGATGATCGAACCGATCAGACAATCAAAATGCTTTCAGGGGTAAGGTCCATGCGTAGCGAGTCGACCGCAGCATTCAGCGACACGAACAATCACGAAGCGCTTGTTACGCTTCCCTGCGCGAGCGCGCAGGGAACGTGCTTCGAAGCGGGCACCAGGCCGAACGCAGGGGAACGTCGAAGGTGGAGGTCATGCTACGGTTCTTTACTCGGTGCCGTATTCGCTACGGTTGCTCTCCCCGCGCTTGCGGCAGCTTCGGATACCGGGAGCAGCATTAACGAGATCATCGTCACCGCTGAAAAGAAGTACGAGCGTCTGCAGGATGTGCCGATCCCGGTGACGGAGGTCAGTGCGGATACGCTGGTTGAAACCAACCAGGTGCGAATTCAAGATTTCTACACCAGATTTCCAGGGTTGATTCTCACTGTAGCTCAGCAGTCCGCCGTCAACCTTACAGTGCGTGGCCTGCCTGCGGCCATAACGATTGATGACGTACCCATATCGATCGGTACCTTCTTGGAACAGGCAGGCGGCCTTTCGTTGGATCTCGATCCCAGCGGCTTGTCGCAAATCGAGGTGCTGCGCGGGCCGCAGGGAACACTCTACGGCGCCAATAGCGAGGGCGGCCTTTTGAGGTACGTCACGGCGGATCCGACCACTGATTGGGTCAAAGGCCGCTTTGACGCGGGCGTCAGCACCATCGATAACGGCGCAGAGCCCGGCTGGAACTTTCGCGCCTCGGCGAACCTCCCGATCGGTAGCGATGTTGCCATGCTGGTGGACGCGTTCGCGCGGCAAGATCCGGGCTACATCGACCGTCCGATCCTTGGGACCGACGGGGTCAACGAGGCCCACACGTATGGCGCCCATCTGGGCTTCCTATGGCGTCCGTCGGACGCGTTATCCGTCAAGCTCGGTGCATTCGTGCAACAGGCCAGAGGCGACGGTACGAATGACGTCAACGTGGAGCCGGGGCTCGGTCCATACGATCAAAACTATATCGCCGGTGTCGGGCCTTATCAGAGGGAGGGGCAACTCTACAACGCAACCGTGAAGTACAAGGTAGGGACTTTCGAGCTCACCTCAGTCACGGGCTTTGTCTGGACAGGCTTCCAGGATACGTTCGATGGCACGACGAGCGGGTTGGTGCCTTACGCGCAATTTGGCATCCCCGGAACCGGGTTCAACGGATTCGGCGAGGCCGGGCTTGTCGTACCGGAGAACGCGCACAGCCATTCGCTAACTCAGGAGGTTCGGCTCACGACCCAGATTGGGAATTTCGCGGATGTATTGTTGGGAGGATTCTATAACTTCGCCTACGGGGAGTTCGGTGAGAATCTCCTATCGAGCAATCCCACCACGGGTGCGGTGGCGGGCGATTTCGTCTTCGTCGGGTTTCGCAGCGCGGCGAGATCCTACGCGGCCTTCGCGAATCTGAACTTCCATTTCACCGAGAAATTTGGAGTTCAAGTCGGCGGCCGCCAGGAATATGACCGTACCTATGCCTACGGAACCACCTTCGCCGGTCCGGGGAACCCCATCTTCGGTATTCCGACGGCGCAGCCGACCGTCGCTCCTGCGCCCAACGGCGCAGGCCAAAAGTTTACCTACCTCATAACTCCGCAATTCAAGTTCACGCCGGACGCCATGCTGTATGCGAGAGCGGCAACCGGCTACGCACCGGGCCAGGCAAACCCTGCTGCGCCGGGTGTACCGCCCACGAGCAAGCCGGACACGGTTACCGACTACGAGATCGGCGTAAAGACTGTGATGTTCGATCACAAGTGGTCCCTCGATGCGTCTGTGTATCACATCAAGCACGACGATATCCAGGCAGGTCTTTTTAGCGAGACGGCAAAAATTTACTATTTTGGAAACTCAGGCAGTGCCATAGCCGACGGTGCGGAGCTATCAAGCGAGCTCAGGCCGGCGACCGGTCTGCGGCTGTCAGGCTGGGTGGCGTTCATCAGGCCAAAGCTGAGTAACACCACAGGGGTGGCAGGCGGTGCCGCTGGAGCTTTGAATTTGTCGCCCAAGTGGTCCGGCAATTTATCGCTTGACCAGAAATTCCCGTTAGGGGCGTCCGTCACCGGCTTTGCCGGTGCGGCGGCTACCTATCTTGGGGAGCGAGGCCAGAGTGGCTTGGTTTTTCCGGCCTACACCCGGGTCGATTTGAACGGTGGAGTGACATACGGCGGCTGGACGGCTCGTCTTTATGCCAACAATGTGACCAACAAACGCGGGATCATCAATGGAGGTCCGGGTACTCTAATTCCCGACAGCTACTACTACATCACACCGCGCGTGATCGGGCTGGGCATTTCCAAAACGTTCTAGTATCCGCGAGTTATCGGCGCATGGCCCCAACCCCTCTCCTCGGGATACCGCTGCATTGGCTTGGCGGCCTGGCATCGGGATCCTTTTACGTCCCTTATCGCGCGGTAAAAAAATGGTCCTGGGAAACCTACTGGCTACTGGGCGGTTTTTTTTCCTGGCTGATCTGTCCGCTGCTGTTCGCGCTGCTGTTGACGCGCAACCTGTTCGGAGTCATCGCGGCTCAGCCCGCGTCGACCCTCTTCTGGACCTATTTTTTCGGCATGCTGTGGGGGTTCGGGGGCCTCACCTACGGACTGACCATGCGCTATCTGGGGCTGTCCCTCGGCACGGGCGTCGCATTGGGATTTTGCGCAGCGTTCGGCACTCTGATGCCGCCCATCCTGAAGCTTCTGGTGCCATCCGTGCCGGTCGTCGAGTCGATCGTAGACATCGCCTCGACCAGTTCAGGCCTCGTGACACTCGGCGGGGTTGCAATCTGCTTCGTGGGCATCGCGTTTTCCGCGGTGGCCGGATTCAAGAAAGAAAAGGAGATGCCTGCCGGCCTCAACCGGTCGACGATCGCAGAGTTCGACCTCACAAAGGGCCTGGCGGTCGCCATTTTCAGCGGAATAGCAAGCGCGTGCTTTGCTTTCGGCCTGGCCGCCGGCAGTCCGATCGCAGTGACGGCGGTCAATGCCGGTACCTCTCCGATCTGGAGCGGGCTGTCCAAGCTGGTGGTGCTTTTGTGGGGGGGATTCACCACCAACTTCGTTTGGTGTCTGTTCCTGTTTCATCGAAACCGCAGCGGCCATCAATATCTGTCTTCCCGCGAGCGCATGCCCCAATCCTCGGCAGCACGGAGCATTTCAGGCGCGCCGCTGCAAACTTCATCGACGTACGCCAAGGTGCCTTTGGTTCGAAACTACCTGTTCTCCGCCGTAGCGGGGAGCACGTGGTATTTGCAATACTTTTTCTACACCATGGGCGAGACGCAGATGGGCCGGTACGGCTTCGCGAGCTGGACACTCCATATGGCGAGCGTCATCATATTCGCCACTCTGTGGGGTTGGATCTTGCATGAGTGGAAGGGCTCGAGCAGGAGCGTCCACACCGTAGTCGCGGCGGGCATCGCTTTGTTGGTGGCGTCCACGGTCATCATCGGCTGGGGAACGTATCTCAAGGCCGAAGCAGGGGCCGTCCATTCAGTTCAAACTGCCTCGAGCTTCCCCGCTTCGTTTTCTACTGAGTAGGGCCATGGCCGCCGTCGGTGTCGGCAATGTCTACGATAAGCTCCGACGGATAGCGTGCGGTATGGAGCACGGTGTGTGTTTGACTCTTGTAGTCGGCACTGCCTGCCGCGAAGATGTTGGATACGAAGGTCTGGGGATTACGATCGATCAGCGGAAACCAGGTGCTCTGCGCCTGTACGGCGATGCGGTGGCCGGGCTCGAAGACATGCGAAGCGGAATGCAGATCGATTGAATAATCGAGCACCGCCTCCGGCGTGATCGCATGCGGCTGCTTGAAACCCGCGCGGAATCGGCCACGCAACACTTCGTTCGCGATGATCAACTGGCGGCCGCGCAGGGCCGCCGGAGTAGCAGCGTCATCGGGATAGACATCGATCAGCTTGATAACCCAGTCCGCGTCACTCCCCGTAGTGCTTGCAAACAGCTTCGCCTGCACGGCGCCGCGGAGCGTAATCGGAGCTTGCAGTGGCGCTGTTTGCCATGACAGCACGTCGGCGCGCTTGGCGAACGGCGCCTGGTCATCCGCCAGCCATGCCGACCAGGTGCTGTCCTCCGCGACAATCGGGCTAATAGGTCGCGGCCGATAGGGGACCGGATCCGCGGGGTCGGACTTGAAGCTATCTCCCTTGGCGTCCGCGGCCGAATGCGGCGGCTCGAACGACAACACGCCGTTCGCGTGGAAGTAGAGCCGCCGGCTGGAGACGCCATGCCGTGGCGGCCAGGAGTCATAATGGCCCCACCGGTTACTACCGGTTTCAAACACGAGTGCCTCGGGCTCATGGAGCTGATCGACGCCCTTCAACCAATAGCGAAACCACGGCCTTTCGACATTGGCCCGAAAATAGACGCCCGTGTCGGAGCCGAGATCGAACGGACCGTAGCCGCGCCCCTTGCCGAATGCCCACCCGCCGTGATTCCACGGGCCGATTACGAGGAAATTACGATGCTGGCGGTCGCCCTTTTCCTGGTTATGATAAATCGTGAGCGGCCCATAAAAGTCCTCCTGGTCCCACCAGCCGGCGACGATCAGATCGGGGACCCGCACCTGTGCCGGCATCTGCGCGGAGGTCACGCCGCCGTGCCAGAAGGCATCGTAGTTCGGATGCTCGACGAAATTCCGCCAGGTCGGCAAGGTGCGGCCGAGGCTACGCTGATCCAGGTTCGCGAGGTCAGTCTGTCGCAACAGCCATGCGTACGGATCCTGTTTCGCATAGTCGAATGCCTTGAGCGTGCGCCCGTCTGTTTCGAGTGCGGCGGCATACTCCCATGCATATTGCAGACGAAACGCGCCGTTGTGATGAAAGTCGTCGCCGAGAAACATGTCCTCCGGGGAGGCCTGTACGGAAACGGCCTTGAGGGCCGGGTGCGGATTGATGGTCGCCATCGCGGTTGTCCAGCCCATGTACGACACACCGAATATGCCCACCTTGCTATTGTTATTGGGCAGGAATTTTACGAGCCAATCGATGCTGTCATAGGTGTCGGTCGACTCGTCCACGCCGCCGCGGGCGGCTTTCGGCCGCAGCATCACGAACTCACCCTCCGACCCGAAGCGTCCTCGAATGTCTTCCAGCACGAAGATAAAGCCGTCCTGCGCAAGCTCTTTGAACTCGCTCTCGAATCCGAGCTTGACCGCCTCGGTGCCGTAGCCGTAAGGCGAACGTTGCATGAGAATCGGGAGTTTTCGCGTCGCCCCCTGGGGCCGCCACACTTCCACATGCAACTTGACCCCATCTCTCATCGGGATCATCGCATCCGTACCGACGTAATTTCCGATCTTGGCCCCCAGCGGTAAGCGGGTTTGGTCGGGAGACGCCGCGGACGCCCACAAGGCGCAGCTCAGGAGCACCACGGCCGCACACAACTGACGGCTTCCCGCGCTTCGTGAGCCGCAAATTCCTTGTGACGAACAAAGATTCGAAGACACCGTGAATTCTCCTGACGAAGCGGAGCCGACACCGGTCGCGGGCGCATTTAGACGCCCTTGCATTTAACCGCATCATTGCGGGAAACCGTAGGGAAAGCACTCAAATTAAGGGATTTCACAGCAAGTTCTCCATGAATCATGGTTCCATCACGGCATAATTGCTGGCGAAGCGGAGCCGGTGGTCTCTGATTTGGCGTTGCTTACAAATGATCACTTTGGGCTATCGATTGTCCCGAAAAATCTATTTGATGGAAACCGGGTCGTAATACATATTGGTGTAGTAGGGGGCATTCATCACCAGTGTGAGCCCACGGCACCGTGGAATGCAGGGGTCGGCACGTAAAGCGCGCCGGCGACGAAAAACTATCCCAGCGAGCAATCCATGCGGAGCAAAAACGGTCCTGGCAGCCAACACTGGAGTCTCAGCAGACGAGAGTTCATAGGTGGGGCGGCGGCAAACGCCGGTGCGTTGCTGGTCTCCGGCGCATTTGGCGCGAGCAGAGACCCCGAGGATGTGCCGCCAACTCGTCCGAGTTCCCAGTCCCGATATTCCGTCGACGGTGATGCCATCGTGGCCCGCGGACCCACGATGTATTTCGGCAATCGGCCGCTCTACGTAAACAATAGCAACTCGTTTGTCATGGCCGGCGATCGGCCCCTCATCCGGTACGTTCAGGAACATTACATGTTCGGAACATTCATGCTCTCTTTTGTGAGGGGAGGGTCACCCTCCAAGTGGCTTCATTTCGCGGAAGATATGACATCAGCCTACGAGATGGGTCGGATGACGTGGGTCGTGCGTGACCGGGCCTTCGCCGGAGCCACAGTATCACTTTGCGCTGTACCCATGTCCGGGATCGGCGGTATGGCGATACATGTGCAGGTGCAAGGTGCGCAGGCCGGGGATCGGCTGATCTTTGGCTATGGAGGAGCGTACTCGAACACCAATGCGATCTACGGCCTGTCGTGGGAGCTCGACCCCTCGGGGAATCCGCAGCTCTTGGAGCGCGCCTTCTCGGCTGAGGAGTCGGTTGGAAACATTGCTCGGGTGACGGACGGCGGATTCAGTCTTCACAAGGGCGCCGCGACGAGTTTCGGAAAATGCAGCGTTCCTTGCCGTCTCGGAATTGGGGACGCCGGCGCCGTTCACGATCCCATCGCGCTCATGGCGGGCTCGGCGCAGGAGCGGCCCATCCTCTGGGGCGAGATTGATTTCGAGCATTTACAGGAGGCTTGCTTCGCGATTCTCGGGTTCATCGACCCGGTATCGACCGAGTCGGCAGCAAAGGCCGCCTTGGATCCAACATCGGCGTTTGCAGCGGGTTCGCGGCACAAGGAGGCGATCGCGAAGCGCATCGTCGTGGTCACGCCGGATCCACACTTAAATGCCATAGCCTCGGCGGCGGCAGTTGCCGTGGATGGGACCTGGTATCCGCCGACCTTCGTGCACAGTGCAGTGACTTGGAACATACCCTTCCCTGGGTGGAGGACAATTTACGGTGGGACCGTGCTGGGATGGCACGATCGCGTGAAGTCTGAAGCCGAGTATTACATCGGCTTTCAGGTGCGCAAGTCCAACCGGCTCAATGCGCAAGCGGATCCCGCGATGCTGCTCTGCCTGCAGGCTCCGGAGTCCCGATATTACGGTGTCGGCAGAATTGATCGGGATCAAGACATTTACAACATGCAGGAGCAATTCTTCGATCAGATCATCTACGACTGGAGGGCAACTGCCGATCCGCAGCTCGAGTCGCTCCTGAGACCAGCTCTGGAATTGCATCTTCAATGGATGCGCGAGTGCTTCGACCCGGATGAGGACGGAATATACGAGAGCTATATCAATACCTGGCCAACGGATTCGGTCTGGTACAACGGCGGTGGAGCGGTCGAGTCGAGCATGTACGCCTATCGCGGCCATGGTGCGGCACGAGACATGGCCAGGCGTGCAAATGACTCACAATCGGCGGCATTCCATGCAGGAATGCTTGAGAAAATACGGAAGGGCTTTTTCGAAAGACTGTGGATTCCTCGGAAAGGGCACGCCGGCACATATCGGGAGCAGTCGGGACATAAACGCTTGCATGAAGATGCCTGGCTCTACAGCGTCTTTCTCCCCATCGACGCCGGCGACCTGCTGACGCTCGAACAAGCGGCGCAATCGCTGAGGTATACCGAAACCGGCCTCCAGAACGATCAGATGCCTTTGGGGGGAAGAACGGTTTTCTTTTCCAATTGGGTTCCGGCTATTTCATCGGTTCGCGCAAATGCGCCCGGTGAAAACTATCACCTCGCACTCGCCTATTTTCAGACCGGCCTGGCAGAGGACGGATGGGATATCTTGCGCGGCACCTTCATGCAGAGCGGCTTCGGCGCTGCCGTACCGGGAAATCTGGGCGCTCTCGGCGCCACGGATTTCGGGGACTTTCTCCACCCGTTCTGCCGTACTCTGGTAGAAGGGCTCTTCGGCTATGCGCCGGATTACCCCAACGGCGTCGTCAACATCTCTCCACGGTTCCCCGCAGAATGGAACGAAGCGTCAATCAAAACACCGGACGTCACACTTGGTTTTGAGCGAGCGGATGGCAAGATAACGCTGAGGGTCGAGCTCGCGCGCGAGGCAGCGATGGCCGTGCGCTTGCCGGTGCGCGCCGGCCATGTGGATTCGGTGGTGATCGATGGCGAGGAAGCACGATGGGAGCTGCTGCCGGGATTTGGGCAGAGCATCATACGCTTGCACGTTCCCAGTCGGACCAATGCCATCGTTACTATTGGTACTTCCGCGCCGCTTCCCCAATTCGAGGCGAAGGTTCTGCAGAGGAATATTGGAGAGACGATTGTGCTTCGCGCTGACCGTGCCCGGATCGTGTCCTTCTCCGACCCGCAGGCGACGCTGAGTGACGCCTCAGTTTCGGATGGAGTCATCGCGGGCACTCTGGCTGCCAATGCCGCCGGTCATCACACGGTGATCGCCCAGGTCGATGCAGAAGGGGCTCCGCAACTGCGGCTGTTCCACATCGATGTGACTGACCGTGCGGCTGAACAATTGCGGCGAGCGAAAACCGTACAACGAATCCCTAAGCGTGTCCGCTGGGAACCGGTTGACATCTCCGCCGCTCTCAACGCCGACGTCCGCGCCATTTTCCGCCAAAAATATTTGTCTCCCCGGCCGGACACGGTTTCCGTACGGATTGGTGTGGACGGTTATTCGCCGTGGACCTTTCCTTTTTGGAAGTCCGGCCCTCCCGTAATCGAGCTCGATAAGGTCTCCGAAATGCGCGACTGGTCGGAACGACTGGTTACGCCTCAGGGCATTCCATTCCATTGGGGAAAGGACGCGATGGTGCGGAATATAGCCTTCACGTCGCTCTGGGATAACTGGCCGGATCGCGTATCCGTAGCGGTCAACCGGGGCGGTGATGCCGCATTCCTGTTGGTTGCCGGGTCGACCAACCCCATGCAATGCCATATCGCGAACGCAGTGATCACATTCCATTATGCTGACGACATCTCCGAGACATTGGAGCTGATCCCGCCGATAAATTACTGGAACCTAACCCCCTTCAGCTATAGCGTCGGTTCCGGCGGAACTTCGACCCGGGCTCGAAGCGATTATACGGATCCCGGCGTTGTCTTTGTCGTGCCGAAGCAGTACCCGCAGACGGTTGAACTGGGTAAGAACTGCCGGGCGATGCTGCTAAACCATCGTCTGCGGACGGCGCAATTAGATGACGTTACGGTCGAAGCGCTCTCGCAGGATGTCGTCGTGGGGCTCATGGGTTTATCGATCATGAATCCCGTTAGATTGAAGAGTTGACCTGAGAGACCGAAGGTCACCGCAGCACGGCCACTGGGAGGGACAACATAGATGTCAAACTTACGCAGACGAGAGTTGTTAGTGGCGAGTGGGTTTGCGGCAGCTGCCAGCTCGGTTGCGCCATCAACGACGTGGTCGGCGGCCCCCA
Organism: Steroidobacteraceae bacterium; assembly: GCA_035996065.1. GTDB lineage: Bacteria > Pseudomonadota > Gammaproteobacteria > Steroidobacterales > Steroidobacteraceae > Bog-1198. The sequence continues at coordinate 180,655 of DASYJX010000043.1, forward strand.
TAACGCGAACCGTGCCTCACATCGACCCCCTATCCCTGGTCGACCCCGGGCTCCTTGGCACCCTGAAGGCTTTGATGAAGGGCGACTTCGTTATGAGTGCAAAGAACCTCGCGCGAGTGCGCAAATCATCGGTGCCGACTTTCCCTACGCGCGCGACCCCTTGCGAGGAGCGCGCAGTCCCCGGGGCGAAAGGGGCACCTGACGTTCGTATGTTTGTCATCAATGCCGCTGCGAGTGACCGAAAACGGCCGGCGATTCTCCACATTCACGGTGGGGGCTTTGTTGCCGGCATCGCTGCTGAAGGAATTTCGGCATTGCAGCAGGTTGCCTTGGATCATGACTGCGTGATCGTGACCGTTGACTACCGGCTGGCACCCGAAACGCCTTTTCCGGGATCGCTCGAGGATAATTACGCCGCCCTTAAGTGGCTCTATAGATCGGCGGGTTCGATTGGCGTGGATACGTCTCGAATTGGCGTGATGGGCTTGAGCGCCGGTGGAGGTCACGCCGCGATGCTCACGATTGCAGCGCGCGATCGCGGCGAGGTGCCGATCGCTTTCCAGTTATTGAGCTATCCGATGCTTGACGATCGAACTGGAAGCTCGCGTCCTGTTCCACCGTATATCGGTGCGCATGTTTGGGTGCCGGCCTCGAATCGTTTCGGCTGGAGTTCCTTGCTAGGCGTTCGGGCGGGCTCACGGATCGTGCCTGCAGGCGCGGTCCCCTCGAGAGTCGAGAATCTGGCGGGTCTTCCGCCGGCATTCATCGGTGTCGGATCGATAGATTTATTCGTTGATGAAGATGTGAGCTACGCCAGGCGGCTAATTGATTCGGGCGTACCTACGACACTCTGTGTCGTGCCAGGTGCATACCACGGTTTCGATCTCTTCGCACCGGAGGCGCCTGTATCAAAAGCGTATCGGGCGACCTGCAACGCAGCCTTGGCGAGGGCGTTTGGCACCAATGCCAGATCTTGAGAGGCCGATGGCTATGCGCCAACTGCCGCCGCACTCTGCGATAGGGCAAATCGCAGACGCACAGGTCCTAACAAGCCTGACGTAATCAAGGGATCGTTCCGTCGCCAAATCCGCTGGCTCATGAACGTGTAGCGGCCTGTCGGACTCCGCTTGCCGGACAGCAGCCAATCCGGCCACTCCTCGATGGTACCCGTTGCATTGTAACGAGCGTCCTCGGCGAGATGCGCGTCGCCGATCAACCGGTTGACCCATCGGTTGACGACTCGTATCTCCAGTTCATTTTTTGTCCGCAGATGCCCGGTCACTTCCAGTCGGTATGGTGCATCCCATAGCACACCGAGCTCGGTCCCGTTGAGAATCACCTCGGCGAGATCCGCGACCCGTCCGAGATCGAGGTAGACGCGCACACCAGACGCCGTCTCCCGCTGGAAAGGGAACTGGCTGCGATAGCGTGCCATGCCCGAGTAGTACTTGATTCCCGGCTCGTCTCGCCTGGACCAGTCCTCGAGCCGCGTGAACAGAACCTCTCCCGGCCCCCCCCACTGGCCATCGAATTCGACGCTCCAGGGTCCGCTTACGGGCGAGGGTGCCGGGAGCGCAACCTCGATAGTCCGCTCTCGACCCGCAGCGGTTTTCAGCCGGTAGTTTCCCGATTCCCAGATCAGCCCATGCGAGAAATCCACAGCAGGTACCCTGTACGCATCGGCCTGTGTTTTGCGAATCCCTGCACCCGCAAGCATGTCATCGAACTGACGCAGGGCCGCCACCTCGATTGCGAACGGGCGGCGGTCTTCCCAGCCGCTGCTTCCATACAGCGGCGAAGCCGCGCGCGGTCCTGTTTGCACGAGGACACCGTTCAGAAATAACTTTGGTGTTTGATCTTCGTAGAGCACACCGACGTGCGTCGACCCGCCGATTAGCTTGTCATACACCAACAGCGGCTCAACCAGTCCGTCCGCGGCGTAGCGAAACACGACAAGGCCGTTGGCCCCGATCACAAATCCGGCGCGGGCTTGCCCGGGCGCGGTGAAAGTGCTTTGCGCAGGACCCGGAAGATCGAGCGCACTCTCATAGACCAACCTACCATCCTTCTCCAACGGCAAAGGGATCATCGGGGAAAGGTATTGAACCCAGACCGCCATGACAAAGCGATCGTCGGCAGCATCGATCGTAGAGGCGGCAAAGTCCTTTCGCGGCCATAGCGATTCACCGTTGCGCATCATCGTCACCACCGGATCCGATGCGATCCTGTCTTTGAAGATCAAGAACAGCGATTCGTTGGCCTCGAGCGAGACCGGAACTTCGGTAATGCCCTGTCTTGAGGAGAAGTACGAAAGACGCTCGCGTTCACCCGTCTTGGGCCAAAGTACCTCCGCTTCCCTTTCCTGCACTCGTAACGAAACAGTTCCCTCGATCAGCTCGGAACTTTTATTGACGACGAAGTAGACATCCGCGCCATCCGATCCACGCCGATGTACATGATTGAGCATTCCCTCAATGTTCGGCGAGCACTCGAAGTCAGGGGGAACGCCCGCTCTGCGGAGAACTTCCTCGGGCGTCCAACCCCAGCACACGCGGCCCTTGCCGACTCGCCGCTTGCCGACTCCGTCACTTCCCGACCCAACGCCCCATAACTGGTCCGCCAGTTCGGACACTTCCCGGTCGCATCCCGGAAAACCGGTGAGACTCGGCGACTTGATCGGTCGCCACCCGAGGACAGTCGCCCCCTGCTCAACTAGTGCTTTGATCCTGCGCAGCAGGGTGGGAGTCATCGTTCTGACCGGGGGCATCCGCATCGGCTTGTAGGCTTGGTCGTCACCATCCGTGAGACGGATTACCACCTGCCCCATCGCATCATAGGTCGGCAACACGAGAACTCGGTAACGCATGCCCGAAGGAAGCACCACATCCCCGCCGTCGACCTCCATCTGATCCACTACCAGCTCCGCCGGACATCCGTCGAAATCATAAGCGGGTCGACAGGGTACAAATCCCCGCACGTTCGCAGGGATCGGCGGCGTGAATCGGTAGGGCGCGCCCTCCGGCGTGACGAAGCAAATGTCTGCTACAAATTGACCTTCTCTGAGAATCTCCTGGCAACAGGCCAGATATTTGTGCCACGGTTTCGATTGCGGCCACCAGGTCAAGGTACGTTCGAAGGGGGTTCCAAATCTCCGGAAGGTGATGCCAGGCGCGACATTCGTCCACGGTTCAAATACCCACTCCGAGAGGTCAATTCGGTTGATACCGGTACATAGCGCCCAGTCCGCGAGGGGCTTCAGCGTCGCCGGATGATCCATAAAATCCGCGCGAAGCGAGGTGTACGATTCTGCGCCGACGATGCGCTTTCCGTACACGTGGGCTGCCGACGCCGCACTCTCGCACGTGTCGTGTAGCGTCGATCCGCTGTAAGAGCTTCGCCAGAATTCTCCCATCGGCTCGTCGGCACGACCCAGGTAGCGCAGGTCGTCGCAGGTTCCGTTATATCCTTCGATGGAGAGCCGCATCCCATGGGCATGAGCCAGCGTGGCCATCTGTCCAGCGTAGTTCTGCAGCAGCAGTTCCGTCACGGTCTCACGCAAGTCCCACAGAAATCGCTCCGACCTCTCGAGGCTTCCGACCACGAAGCCGGCGAGCGTCGGTAGATAAGGCAGCAGGCCATACCCGCGACGGCGCTCAAATTCCCGCTCAAACCCCGGGGTCCAATTACCGGAGCCCCCCTCCCAACTATCGATGTGCGTCGAAACGATGACGCGATTTTCGTGCGAGGCTTCCATGTTCGCAAGCTTCGCGACATACGCGGCGAAGTGCCGCTCGAGGGCTGTCGCGCTCAGCTTGTCGCACTCCAAACCCATCGCCTCCATTGGCGCTTCCCGGGTCGATCCGTTCGCGACCGTGTGACCAAATCGCATGATCAGCCATCTTCCCGGTGGCACGTTCCACCGCAATCTGCCGTCCCGCAGTCCGCCGCTGAGATCGTGCAGGGCGGCTTCGGACAGCATCTGCGCGGCGGGGAGAATTGGCCACGCTGGATTCGTGGGGATGAATCTCGGCCAAGGAACGACCTCCTCGAAGTCGTCCGCCCCCGCAAATGACTTCGAGGAATCGAAACGCTCTATCCGGTAGCTCGGTACCTCGCCGGGGAGTCGATAGGCGAGGACCGCAATATCGCGATAGTGCTCCTGCCGAATGCCCGACGGAATGGGAAGCGGTCCATCCCACCTCGACGTTCCCTCGAGCGTCAATCGGCTGTACACCACCACCTGCGCGGCGTACTCGGGTAGCACCCATGGGCCCGGACTTCCGCTCCACCCTGGGCCGTTGTTGAGGTTGATGCTCAAACCCAGCCGACGAGCCTCCGCGAGCATGTGACCAAACTGCGCCTGCCAGGGATCGGACATGAAGCGATACGGTCCCGACGGCAACCCAAGAGAGCCGTCCATGAACAGCAATCCGCCCAAACCGGCGTCCTTCATCGCTTCCAGGTCCGCCGTGATACCTTCCTTCGTGACGTTGCCGTCGAGCCAAAAACTGTACACCCAAGGGCGCGCCTGACCTGCAGTCGGCGCGGAATCGATGCCTTCCACTGCTCCATAGTCCTTCGCCGTCGCCTCTGCGCACACCCCCTGCAGTCGTGCGCCGGCCAGCAAAATTCCGACTTTACGAATCAGCTCCCGACGGTTCATGTGTCCCTAGTCCAATTTGTAGTTTTGTCGAAGTCTTCGAACGCAGGCTGCACCAATGAGGCACATGACAAAGCATTATTTATCTTCGTGGAACTTGGAGTACATGCTTATATTGATCATCTGCTGGTACAAAATGCCTATGCGCGATGCGGCTTCCGGTGGTGGTGTCGGGATGCACCGCCGTGACGGCGTTGTTGCTGCTCGCCGACCGCTACGGCTTGAGCGGCGGCCGGCAAACCGTATCGGTAACAGACAAGAAGATTTCAGTACAACCGTGGCGCGGCCGTCGCAGCGAAAGTTCTTAAGGTTAGCGTTACTGGTCTCGCTGATGCATACCCGTCAGCGACTCCAGAGTTTAGGTTGAACCGCCGGATGCGGCACCGCACGTCCGGTGGTGGAAGGGCGACGGGCGTAAGCGCGTCCCTTACCCGATTTTTGCCGCTTTGTAGATATAAGCGCTCTATATTCGCCAAGTGGATTTGCCGCTGATCGATTCAGCCAACGCTTTCCCGTCGATTGCATAGTCAAACCGCCGTGTCCGGCTCGCATGCAAATATGCCGTGATGGAAGCTCGATTCAGGCGAATTTGCTACGATGCTTCCCAAGTTGAGATGTTTTCCCTGCAATTTCCTGCGGCGATAAGATTAAATACCAGCACGTCTGGAGGCGTCCTTTTCGCCAAGGGAGAAACTGGCTTTGAGCGGTAACATCATCGAGTTTCCTGTTCCCTTTGCCGTGTTTCTTGGGGATTCGGACGATCCCGCGTATACCAAAACGGGTCTCGGCCTCATCCAGTGGCGCCGCGAGAGTTGCGCCGGACAGATACGTTTGCCTGGATGCAACGTCGATGCCGGAGTCGCTGATCTATCGTTAACGCAGGCGAAAGCCGCCGGCGTGCGAAGCTTGATAGTGGGGTCGGCGGCCGTGGGAGGCGCAATTCCGCCTCATTGGGTCGCCACTCTCTGCGAGGCAGCATTGCTGGGAATCGACATCGTGGCGGGGTTGCACATGCGCTTAGCCGAACTGGCGCACCTTGCGGAGGCCGCCGCCGCGGGCGGTGCCAGGCTGATAGACGTGCGGGTACCACCCGCCGGATTGCCGGTCGGCACCGGGCGCAAACGGACAGGCTTACGCTTGTTGACTGTCGGCACGGATTGCGCCTGCGGCAAGAAATATACGGCGCTCGCACTGGAGCGGGAAATGCACGCCCGCGCGATGAAATGCGATTTTCGCGCCTCCGGGCAAACGGGAATCATGATCGCCGGAAGAGGAGTACCGTTGGATGCCGTAGTGGCCGACTTCGTGACCGGCGCAGCCGAAGTACTGTCGCCGGAGAATGATGCGGACCATTGGGATGTGATCGAAGGGCAGGGCAGCATTTTTCACGCCGGATATCTTCAAGTCACGATCGGCCTGTTGGTCGGTTCGCAACCCGATGCATTCGTCGTCTGCCACGATCCGCTGCGCAAAGCGATGTTTGGGTTCCCGGACCTTAAGCTCCCGTCCATCGACGAAGTGATCGAGCGGACGATTGCCATCGGCCGGTTGACCAATCCGAAGATCCGATGCGTGGGCATCGCCGTGAACACCTCCAAGATGCCGGGCGATGCGCGAACTTCGGTGTTGAAGCAGTACGCCAATGAGTTCGCGCTCCCCTGCGTCGATCCGTTGATCGACGGTGTGGCTCCCATCGTCGATCGGCTACGCCGGGAATTCCCGTGAAGTTCGGTGTGCACATCGAGCGATGGCCCGCGATTCGCCCATTTCGCATTACGGATACCACTTGGACCAGCTTCGATTCGGTGGTCGTGGAGTTATCCGCGAATGGTTGCGTGGGCAGGGGCGAGGCCTTGGGGGTGTACTATCGGCACGAGACGGCCGATAGTCTCGCGAGCCAGATCGAAGCGATGGAGGTTGAAATCAGAGCCGGCATCGATCGAATTGCGCTGCAGGATCTGATGCCGCCGGGGGGCGCCAGGAATGCCATCGATTGCGCGCTCTGGGATCTCGGCGCGAAGCTGGCTGGACGAACGATTTGGGATCTGACGACGATCTCGCCAAAGCCTCTAGAGACCGTTTTCACCATCGGATTGGAGCGCATGCCGGAGGAAATGGCCGCCAAAGCCGCGGCCGCGACCGGCCATCAACTACTCAAAATAAAGCTCAACGATGATAGGCCGCTCGAGCGCTTGCAAGCCATCCGCGTGGCCCGCCCCGACGCGCGCATAGTCGTTGATGCCAATCAAGCTTGGACCTTCACCAGACTGCGCGAGCTCGCCCCGGAGTTCGCCGCGCTGGGTGTTCAGATGATCGAGCAACCATTGCCGCGAGGTGAAGACGCCGAGCTCGAGGGATATCGCGCTCCGGTACCCTTATGTGCCGATGAGTCGTGCTTGCATCTGGGTGAGCTCGCCCAAGCTGCCAGACGCTATCAACTGATCAATATCAAGTTGGACAAGACGGGTGGCCTGACACATGCATTGCAGCTCGCTCATGCAGCTCGTGACAGCCGCATGGGACTCATGGTCGGCTGCATGGGCGGCAGTTCTCTCGCCATGGCCCCGGCCTTTGTCATCGGCTGCCTTTGCGATTTCGTCGACATCGATGGTCCCCTCTTGCAGAAGTCGGATCGACTCCCAGGGCTCGACTACGACGGGGGACGAGTCTCGGTTTTCGGGCCAAACCTCTGGGGCTGAGGCCATCACGCTCGCCTCGCCGGGACTCGTTTAACTTCGCCGGTTTGATCTGAAGCCGCGCCGCTAGCTCACTGAGCGGGTAGATCCCCCGGCCTTCAAGCGCAGAACATCTCGCTGATCGCTCCTGCGAGCTCATCAAGCTCGGCGCGGGATCGGCTCTGACTGGAGATTGCCCTTGCCCGCCGAAGACATGACGAGGCCCACCAGGTCCGCGGCGAATACGCGTTCACGCACCGAGGCGCGAGGAAGTGCCTCCTTCGACCGGAGATCTACGCGATGCCGAAGAAATCCAGGTGAGTCAGTCTCGCCTAGGTTCGTAGGAGATAGAGCGCGCTTTGGCGCCTTAGCGTAGTCCATCATTTCCCTTGATCTCACTCGCGCTCAATCCACCCAGCCGCGCATGGAGACGGCCGCGAGTGGCCAAGGCGAAGATCACCATGATTTCGTCCGGCGCCGGCGCGTCGGCAAGCGACACGGTGATCGTGTCGTAGTGGGAGCGTACATACAGGGCGTCTTTGTGCGCCAACGGAACATCGATTGTCGTCCCCGGTCCACCGAGCTTCCCGGTTGAAGGAACCCAGGCCTTGCCGCCCCCCACTGCATCGCGCACAGGATCCGCGAAGCGCGTGGTGAGCAGCGCGTTGCCGTGCTCGTATTCGCCGGCGATACCCACGAGGCAGGCCTTGCCGTAGCTCACGATCTTCCTTCCGTCGGCAAGCTCAGTCAGCCTGCGGCCGAATTCTTGGCCGAGCTTGTCTGAATTCTTGACTAGACGGCCAAGGCTGCGGCTGAAACGCCCGGCATAGGGATTTTGCAAGACCGCGGCCAACACCATCTTGCGCAGCACCTCGCCATCCGAAAGCTCACCGCTCTCATTGGCCAGCGTATCCTCCACCAGGGTAGCCATCTTGCGTATGTGATAGCCGTGAAGATTGGTTTTCTTCATCCTCATCCTACCTTCCTTCAGTGAGCGGCCAACCCGAAATCTTGCGGCACGCGGTTTTGCGACACGCGGACCCGTTTCATCGGTGCCGGCGTGTTGCGGCTGCGTCCGACGAATCGCGGCACCCCATCGGTAACCACGGCGCCCACCGCCGCAATGTCGCCGTTTCGAAGTGCATCGAGCGCCGTCGCCTTTGAGCCGCCGACACAGGCATCGAGCACCAACACATCGGCGTCGCAGCCGGCGCGCAGAAAACCCGAGTTCAAGCGGTAGACCTTGGCATTGTTTCCGGTTGCCGCCGCGATTGCCCATTCGATCGGCATGTTCGTGAGGCTCGCCAAGTGCGTGATGGTGTACATCATGCCGAGCGGCATGATACCGCTGCCGGTCGGAGTATCGGTGGCGATCAGAAAGCGATCGAACTGGTCCGCTTGACGAATCATGTCGCCCAACAGCAAGGTCGTGCGCAAATTGCCCGCCGTGCATACCTGCAATGCGATCTGGGATTCGTGAACCATGCGCGGAAAGTCGGCGTCGGGCATCGCCACGGGACCGCCGTTCACATGAAAGGAGACATGCGGTTGCATCGCCAGGAGATGCTCGGCCCAGATCCCGGAAGAGCCTGGGATCGAGGAACCGCCGGTGTGGACCGTGGTAATCATGCCGTGCTTCTTGGCCCAGGCGATCATTGGCACATAGTCGAAAGGCGTCTTGACTGCGCCGAATCCGGCCTTGGCAAGCCACACACCCTTGTCGGCGATTTCTTTGAAATCGGCCTCGACGAGCCCCGGTTCGAGAATCACCGACCCTCCGTAAATGCGCATGCCGCCGGGACGGTAGTGCTCGAAGCACTTGAAGGCCGCGACGGCGAGAGCCTTGACGCCCTCCGGGTCCTTGGGCCGGCCCGGAACGTGGACTTCGGAAGCGCTGATCGAGGTGGTCGTGCCACCGTGCACGTAACTATCGAGGAAGCCCACCGTCTTTTGCCGCGGCGTGTAGTCACCAAAGGTGAGATGTACCTGAGAATCGATGAAACCGGGCACCGCGGTGGCTTGATCGGCGTCGATGACCACGTCGCACGCCGCAACTGCGTCGGCCGATGCAGTGCCGACCGAGGTGATCTTGCCGTCGGCCATCACAATGCTGTCGCCTTTGGCAATGGGGTCGCGCCAATCGCCGGTGACAATCGTTCGCAAATTGACGATCGCGGATTTCATGTTCGCATCCCCCGATATTGAACGGTTTCAAGATGGCCCTCCTTGCGGACGAACCATCCGAAAGGTCTTCTCAACAAAGGTGTAATCCATATAGCCAAGCCGCGCGATCGGCCGCACTTTGCCGAATTCAACCAAGCCGTCGACCAAAATCGCGTCATCAATATAGATGCCCACCACCTGACCAATGACGATGGCGCCCGGCTGCCGCTGTCCTTCGGTGTCTTCCAAGGTCACCGTCTTGATGTATTTGCACTCATGCGCAATTGGCGAGCGCTTGACGCGCGGAGGCCTGACGCCAATCGACGGCGTCATCTCCAGCCGCGCCAGCTCGGCTTCACTCACGTCTGGACCGACGACCGCGGATGTCGCATTGACCTCGTTTCTAAGCTCGAAGGTCGCCATGCTAGCCACGAATTCTCCAGTTTCCTCGGCATTGCGCAGAGAGTCCTTCCGCCCGTAGCTCGCAAACATCACGAACGGTGGCGGCTGGGTCGAAACCGCATTGAAGCAGCTGTAAGGAGCCAGATTAACGATGCCATTGACGCCAATCGTCGATATCCAGCCAATCGGCCTCGGAATGACAGTCGCCAGAAATGGATCGTGCGGCAGATTGTGATTATTCAAGCGCGGATCGTAGTACATCGAGCTTCCTCGAATTGTCGAACGTCACTCGCCGGGTACACCGTCCACGACCACAATCGATATGGGGGGCGCGCCCTGACGAAGCGCCTTAACCTCCGCGTATTCGCGCGATTGGTAGAATTGCTGCGCAACCTCCAAGGATGCGAATTCAATGATGACCATCGAATCATGGTTCCATTCGCCTTCGACGCTCCGTGCGGTCCCCGATTGCGTGAGGATACGGGCGTCGTATTTCCGGTTCAGCTCGGCCACTGCGGTCCGGTAAGCCGCGTATTCCTGCGAGCTTCGATATTGCGCAACCATGTAAGCAGGCATGGAACTCCTAAGCAGGGCCGGCCGGCAGGCCGGTCCACTCTTCTACCACGCCCACGGGGTCTGGCGTCTTGGCCCGCCCGGGCGTTTCAATGTGTCCGAGATACAAAAAACCGACAATCTCGTCCTCTGCTCGTAATCTCAAAGACTGTTTGACGTGATCATCATAGGCGGCATCGCCAGTCCGCCAGAATCCGCCATATCCGAGGGCATGCGCGGCAACCAGCATGTTCTGCGCTGCGGCGCCTGCCGAAACAATTTGCTCAAGCGCTGGAACTTTGGTGTTACCGCGCACAGCGGCTGCCACGACGATGATCAGCGGCGCTCGCAATGCCTTGTCATGCTCCGCTTGCAGGGTGCTCTCGCTCAAATCTTGCTTACGTCGCTTGAGCGACTCTGCCAAGACATCTCCGAACCGGTCACGAGCAGCACCGCGGATGAGGAGAAAGCGCCAAGGCCGCAGCCGACCGTGGTCCGGCGCCCGGACTCCCGCCGCGAGAATCTGATCAAGATCGGTGTTCGTCGGACCGGGTTCAACAACGCGAAGAGGAGAGACGCGGCCAATCAGGGCGGCGAGTACCGCCATTTCCTGGTGCCTCGAATCTTGAGCTTCTAACACAATTAACTCCTTGCAACGAGTTGCTGCCGCCATCAAGCTGTCTCGCCGACGCGGCCCGTCTCCTTGGCCACCGCCTCTTCGACTACCGTGCCCTTGAAGAAATCGGGATTCATGGAGGTGTACATCCGCGCCGCGTTGGTGAATACAAATTTACGAAAATCCGCCTTCCCGACAATGTCGTGCTCGACAAGTTCGTAGGTCTCCTCCATTACCTCCGCCATATTGGGGACATCCCAATGTCCAAGGTCGGAGCTGAACATGGCATTTAGCTGGACGTGCATGTGATTGAACCTGCGGTCGAAGGCCATCGCGGTCATGCGATCTTCGCCTTCGCAGCCGAAGTAGAAATTGTTGACGAACTGATCGCGAAGTTGCTCTCGGGTCGTGATACCACTAGCCGCAAAATCATCGATCTTGGAGCGGTCCTCAGGCGGTTCCAGCATGGATCCCTCCTCCTTGGCGATGGCATCGGCCTTCGCAGCCAAAATACTGCCGCCATACTCGCGGAATAATGTGGCCATTTGCTGCCGATCGACCCGTGCGGGATCGAGAGAGCGCAGAATCTCCTTGCCATTGCGCTTCTCCCAGCGTTCAACCAGAGAGTTGTAAAGCATCGAGGCCCAGCCCACGCCGCCTTCAAGAAAGGCAAACTTGAGTGCCGGGAAGCGCTTGGGCACTCCACCAAGGAGAAGGGCGCGGCAAAACATGTCCGCGCCGGCGGCAAAGTGGCCTGCGTGATTGAAGGTATAGTTGCTGATCGAGCCGTGCGTCGGGCCCCCGTACGTGCCCACGTGCGACGTGGGGACTACGCCGTGCTCGATGCATTTGCGCCATACTGGGTCGTAGTCATACTCACTGTCGAGCGCTAGGTAGTCGATGTAGCGGGCATTTCGGGCCAGATCCGGGGCATCGGCGAGTACCTTGGGGTATGTGCGCCATTCATGGCCGGAGACCGTGATGGCTTTCATGCCGAGAGACTTGACCGCGTAATCGATCTCCTCAACCGCCTCCTGAGGTGTCCGCATCGGGATCAGTGCCGCCGGCGTCAGGCGCGTCCGATGCTCGCGGAACGTGTCCGCGTTGAGCTTATTGATCGAACGACACAGGGCGCGGCGCATTTCATCGTCGGCCATGTGGATAAAGGAAAGGCCGAGCGTGGTGTATACCACGGCGAAATCGATGCCGAATTCATCCAGACGCTTGCGCATTAGGCCCGGGAGCATCGCGGTTGCACGATCCAACGTATTGGCCGGAATGTGCCAGAACGACGGTCGGCCAATGCGCTCCCGGCGTCGGGTGGGCTCGTCCGCGTGATACCAGCGCTGCATCGCATAAGTACGCAGCGCCTCATCGAACCGGCCCGCGATTTTTGGACCCGCAACTTCTCTGAGAGTGTCAATCAGCGCGAACTCGCATTCCACGACATGGGCATCGCTATCGATGACGGGGTGGCCCAAGGCGCTGCGGATCGCTGCTCCGTTCGGCGGAGTATTCTTAGAACGCGTCATTGTGGTGGAGCCTCCAAATTCGAATTGGGAACAAGTTCAATCGTCATTCTTGGAATCGAGTGTCACGGGAGCAAGAACCGGCTTGCCGTCCTTGATTTTCATGCGAGCACGGGCCTCATCCGCATTCTTTGGCGCCATCCGTTTCAGCGGTTTGCGGCAATAAATCGTTATTTCGATATTAGGACCGTGACCGACGTTCTGGTGCGCCACGCCTCGCGGGATTACGGACATCTCACCCTGGTTCAAGGTAATCGGCCCGGTCTCGCTCTCCAGCGTCCGTGCCCCCTGGTACTGAAACACCCACTCGTCCGCACCCATATTGCGATGCCAACCGCCCTGTTCGCGGTCGCAATTCGCCACCTCGATAATAATATCCTCGTTGGCATACAGCACCAGCGGCAGATATCCGTTTTCCATGTCGATGCCGGTGACAACGCCTTCGGTGAAGATCTCGTTCAGAGAGACCTTCTCCATTTTGCGGCCCCCTTCCGAGACCCCTTTCTTCAGAAGGCTCTCGTCGCGCTCGATGACGAAGCGTTGTTCAGTCCCGTCGCCCCAATCGTTCAGTGAGGGTCCCCAGTAAGTCACAAACTCCTTCACGATCTTGCCCATTCTGTCCTCTCGCACACTTGGGATCTGCTAACGTTCGCTGCACTGACTGCTATGGTAAGAACGGCGTACACAATCACATTCCATAGAGGCGAGGTCAAATGAAACGTCCGCATCCGAGTATTCAAGCGGCTAATGTAATTGACGGCGGCCGATGACTCGAGTTGTCTCTTTTTCTTGGAGCACCTGAGGTTCTCAATGCTAGGGGGCGCTTGCCAACGGCGCCACGTTTGGATCTGCGCTTGAGAGCGTATCAATGAACTCCATTGCCATTCTCGTTGCGCGAATCCTTCTGGCGCTGATCTTCCTCCTGTCGGCGGCTCGACAAACGAAATATCGCCGCGGCGTTGAGCAGGAAATGGCGGCACACGGCATGATCTGCACGCCGTTGCTCCTGGCCTGCGCGATCCTGATCGAACTCACCGGCGGCTTGTCGCTGATCCTGGGCTACGCAACTCGCTGGGGAGCGCTGGAACTCATAGCCTTCACTCTGGCATCGACGCTCATCTACTACGGCCGCATTTCCGATCGCGATGAGCTCATTCACGCTCTCAAGAATCTCGCCATCATCGGTGGATTGTTGATGATTGCCGCGGTGGGTCCTGGCACCATCGGTATCGATGGAGCTACGTCGCCCTAGCGGGAGGGGGAAATGCGCTTCGAGCGTGACAGCGCGCTAAACAAGCTTCTTGCGCATCCAGTCCGCCACGAATTGCACGGCGGGCAGGTGATTGTCGAACTGCGTATGCGCAGAGCCGCCGTCTTCACCCGAAAATACCTTTAATTCCTTGTCCCGCGAGCCGATTGCGTCGAACATGGCTTGTGCATCGGACATGGGAATCTGCCGATCCTCAGCTCCATGTACGATGAGAAACGGACACGAAATGCGGTCGGCAAACATCGCGACGCGAAAATTCTCAATCCGGCGAATCGCGTCACGCATGGTCTCGGTTCCGGTGATAAACATCAGCTGAAAGGTGGGCGCTGCGGCCATGCCGTCGCCGGCCATGCGTCGTTCCCAGATTCCGAAGTAGTCGTAGATCGCACCCCAAGCCACGGCCGCTTTGAGTCGCTTCTCGAACGCCGCAGCACGCGAGATGTAGTAGCCGCCAAGGCTGCTGCCGACGATGCCGATGCGATCAGGGTCGACCTCCCGCCGCGAGATGAGATAGTCGACGGCAGCGGATATTGGGCGCTCATAATCAAATCGCGTGTAGAGTTTCTGATAACGGAGCGCCTCGCCAATGCCCGGCGTGTCGATAAAGAGGCAGTTCAATCCTCGTTGCACGAATTGCTGCCGCGCTCTCAAGAACCACAGTTCCTTGGTCGTATCGAGCCCGCAAATGAAAATCAGGCTGGGATGGCGAATGGCCTCCCTGCTCGCCGGCATGAAATAGGCTGGCAGTGTCGTGTCGTCATAAGGCACCTGAACGCGCTCCAGCGCATAAGGCGCCAGCTCGCGCGCACGCTCGAAGGTCTTGAGCACATTCCCGTATGCGGCGAGGCGCCTGGAATCGGTGGGCGGGATGAAGTGCTCACCGATGGTGTAATACAGGCTCGAGAGGAATAAGTTCTCGCTTGCTGTATCCCGGGATCCGTTCTCCGCGCGACGCGACAGTGCGGCGGCGATCCACGACCATTCCCGATGCCAGGCTTCATCGTCGCCTCCGGCCGTTTGCAGGCGCGGGACAATCAGGCCTACATCGCCAAGTTGTCCGCCGGCGGCGAATGCGAGCAGCGTGTTGTATGACCACCGATAGTTTCCTGGGAAGAATTCAAACATGTCGGCCGCCATCCGCTGCTTAGTTGGAAATACGACAAAGACTAGCTCTAACCGAAAGTCGGCGGCGAATGAAAAAATCTTATAGGCGGGATTACCCGCGGAGATTGTTGTTTCGGCGGGTGAACCCGTTATGTCGAGACGAGTCGTCGATAAAAGGAACAAATAGCTACGATGAGGAGCTTTCATTTGATTCTACCTCCCGCCGAAGCTCTAATGCGCTGAGCCGCGTGACGCGGACTAATCAATGTGGGAACCACGCGCATGATGACTGACCCTTTACTATCCCCCTTCAAGCGCGGCCGCTTCAGCGCCCCCAATCGCTTGGTCATGGCTCCCATGACCCGCACGCGGGCCGATGCCGACGGTACTCCCCCAGCGTTGACGGCCACTTACTATGCGCAGCGTGCATCGGGGGGGCTGATCATTACCGAATGCACCAAGATATCCGAACAGGCGCACGGCATCGTCAATAGCCCAGGGATATACAATGCCCCGCAAATCGCCGGCTGGCGCGAAGTCGTCTCATCGGTGCACGAGGCGGGTGGGCGTATCTTTCTTCAACTGTGGCATTGCGGGCGCGTCTCGCACGTCCGTATCCGAAACGGTGAGCTTCCGGTCGCCCCTTCAGCATTGCCGGCGACGGGTAAGTTCAGATGGCCCGGCGGAGAACTAGATTTCGAAGCGCCACGCGCACTCGAGCTTCACGAAATTACCGCGATTATTGATGATTTCCGTAAAGCAGCAGGCAACGCGCTGGCGGCGGGCTTTGACGGTGTCGAACTACATGGGTGTTATGGCTACCTGGTGGATGAGTTCCTGCAAGATGGGGCCAATCAACGCGGCGATCGCTACGGCGGCTCTGTGGCCAATCGCTGCCGCTTGGCACTGGAAGTGATGGAGGCGTTGGTCGATGTCTGGGGTGCCGACCGCGTCGGGATCAAGGTTGCGCCGTCGACGCGAGTCTATGGGATGATCGATTCGGACGCACCGGCAACCTTCAGCTATCTAGTCCGCGCGCTTAACGCCCTGAAAGTAGGCTATCTGCATGTAATGGAGCCTGACGCGTCCGATATTGCGACGGGCACGGTCCAAATCCGCGAGACCACCAAGCTGCTTCGGGAGATATTCCAACAAACGGTGATCACTAACGTCGGGTACACCCAGGCGACCGGCAATGCGGTCATAGCGGCCGGAACTGCTGACCTTGTTTCATTCGGCAAGCTCTTTCTCGCCAATCCCGATTTGCCGCGTCGTTTCGCGGACGATGCCCCGTTGAATCCGTTCGACTACACCACGTTCTACGGCCGCGGGGAAAAGGGCTACACTGATTACCCGGCACTGGCGACGGCGCCGGCGGGCCATTAGATCCCAGCGGCGCTCTGGGCCGCTCAATTGTCGGAGGAGCGAGCAATGGACCAGACGAATAACTCAGGCAGCGACGAACTTGAGCTTTTCGACGAACTAATCGGCAAGCGCGCCTATTTCACCCGACTGGAGGACGCAACGCGTGAGGATTGGCGCCTGATCCTCAGCAATTACAAACCATGGGCGGGAGCCTTGCCCAATCGCGTCCTCGCGCATCTGCGACTGCTGGAGGGTGAACATGGCGGCAATCCGGTGGACCGGCTGGAGCATTGCTTGCAAACCGCCACACTCGCATTGCGTGATGGTCGCGATGAAGAATACGTCGTGTGTGCGTTGATCCATGACATCGGCGATACGCTCGCATCGTTCAATCATGCCGAGTTTGCGGCAACGATCCTCAAGCCCTTTGTCTCCGAAAAAAATTACTGGATTGTGCTAAACCACGGGGTTTACACGGGCTACTATTGGTTTCACTATCTCGGCACCGACCGCAACAAGCGCGACGAATTACGCAGTCATTCTTGGTGGAGAGACCTTGAGGATTTCTGTCTGAAATACGACTGTGTGGCGTTCGACCCCCACTACAAATCCATGACGCTAGACGAATTCGAGCCGATGCTACGCCGTGTTTTCGCGCGGCCAAGAGCATCACTGTATACGAAGGCCGACGGATAGGCGCGAGCAGCGGCGCACCGGTCGCCCCTGCTTGCGCGCGATCGGACAAATTTGGCGGTTGGATTAAACGGCTACATGGGAGAAATAACAACCTTTCATTAGACTTGAGCGCGTGCCGTGGATAGGTTGCGAACTCATTTCTAATATCACTCCATGCAGCGACCCCACACCTCGTATCATTGCCCTACCGCGCGGATCGTCGGGATCGCAAAATGACACCCAACTCGACGCCGACTCTGACGATCGTGCGCAACGCGGTCGCGGCGACCGTGATGGTGCTGGCTCTCGCCGCCGGTATCTGCGCGGTCTTCGACCGGCACATTCTAACGACCTGGGTCGGGTTCTTTTTCATAGCGGCCACTCCGGCTGAAGTCATCCTTTCGATGCTGTGGCAATCCAGGCACCCGCCCTTCGTCGCACGTCTCGCGCAGCCGGCCAAAGGTCTCGTGCTGACTGGCGCAACCGCGTTCGCGGGCGGCGTGATCGGACTGTTGCTGTTCTATTTAGCCGGCGCCGGCGTCTCACCTCCCACGCCGATGCTGCTGATGTTGGCGATGGTGTCTGTTGTCACGATCATGTGGCTGATCCTCATCTGGCACTGCTGGCCCCTGTCCAGGCTAACTTCGAATCAAACTGTCTTGGGAATCGCGACCCTGGCGGCGGCTTACATAGCTGCGGTGCTGGTGTTCAGGGTCGCGTTCGATTTTTCTTTCCTGGAGCACACCCCCATCTATGTCGCCAATCTCGACCCAAAAGGATGGGTGAATGCCTGGGTGGCGCTTTCGGTCCTAGTCACGACGGTCGCGGTGACGCTTATTGCCGTGCTGTTTGATTTCTGGCCCCTCACCAAGTGGCTACCCGCCCGCCGCCAACCTGCGTTCGGCATCGCCGTTACGGCCGGTGTTGTGATAGGCACCGCACTCCTATACGGGTTCTTCACGCACATTGGCGGGTTGGATCCCGTCGAGGTGCTGGTGCGCGTGGCGGTCTCGCTGATCTACGGTATCTTTCTGGTGAACCTCATGACGGGTCACCAACTGCTGGCACATTGGAGTCAACCGCACCGAGGTGTGGCATTGACGGTCATCGCCGCGGCACTGGCCATTGCGATGTACGCCGTTTATGCGCACAGCGCTCCATTCATCGCGCGCCATGCTCTTGCGGCAGGCTCTCCGGCATACGAGCTCGAGATCTGGGTCGCGAACGCGATGCTCGGCATCACCTTTCCGCTAATGGTGGTGTTTGCTGATTTTTTCGAGTTCTGGCCGCTGAATCGGCAGTCACCAGGATGAGGATCGGCATCAATTGCCGCGGACGACCGGGACGGCGTACACGCCGTCAATTTTGCGATAAGTGCGGCACGATGGCACGGCCGATCAGCGAAATGGGTGTGCGTTCCTGCTTGCCACGGTGATCCGGCGAAGCGTTGGGCCACGCATCTCGACACACAGGGTTTTCAACAGCTCGATCGACTTACGTTGTATGTTACTTCGATGCGAGAGACCAAATTCCACGTTTAATGACTCGTGGTCGAGCTTGAGCAGCTTTAGTTTTCCGGTCCGCAACTCTCGTTGCATGGCGAAAGCCGGCATGAGTGCAATGCCGCTACCCAGACCCACGACCTTCTTGATGAACTCGGCATCATTCGATTCCATCATGATCGGTGGGTAGCCGATGCCGGCGAAGACGAGATCCGCGACCTCCCGGCTACCGCTACCCGGCTGAAAGCGCACCAAAGGCCACTGTTTGAGTTGCGTCAACGTGACAACCTTGCTGGCGGCCAGGGGATGACCGGGCCCAACCACAAATGCGTGCTCAGCGACCCCGAGCTTCACCGCCGTCAGTTGGGAATGCTCGTGCGGCAAGGGTCCGAACGCCACATCCGCTGACCCATCAAGAACCCGCCGCAGGGCCTCCTCAGACGTTTCGGTCGCCCGAAAAATCAATTCGATGCGTGGATTGCGGGCGAGGAATGCCTCGCAGAGGTCGCCGAATATATAGACAATTCCTAGGTTGGTCGCCGCGATGCGAATCGTGCTGGCGACTTTGTCGCTCCCACTCTTGGGAAAGTGCTCGCGTATCATCCCGACTTCGCTAAAGATACGATCCGCCGCGGACAGCACGAGTTCGCCCGCCGGCGACGCGTAAACCTTGGGCCGTGCCCGAATCAGCAGTGTGGCGCCAAGTTCGTCTTCCAGGTTTTTGATTTGATGACTGAGCGCCGGTTGGGTGAGCCGAAGGCGCTCGGCGGCGGCAGCAAAGCTGCCCGTAGCTACGATCGTTCGCAATGCTTCAAGCTGCCGCAATTCCATCTGTGTCTCCGTGAGAGCCTACGGACCATACGGTAATCGAATGTCGGCGAGACGTCATTCTTTCGATGGCATACCCGCTTTTTCCTGTCGCCCGCCATTTGAACTTGCACGAGGTCGTGGGCAAATGCGGTAGTTGGATAAAACGGCTACATGGGAGAAATAACAACCTTTCATTAGACATTAGCGCATGCCGTGGATAGGTTTCGAACTCATTTCAAAAAGTATCCATGCAGCGGAAGCTTTGACGGCGCGGGCGAAATATCCCACGCGACGGGTCCGTGAGGCTGGGAGGGAGATTAAATGCTGCGAGCGAAGTTTCCCGGTTGGCTCATCACTCACATGGTGGTGCTGTCAATCCTGTTGGGCGGTGCCAATGTAGTCGGGGCCAGCGAAGCATCAACGCTCGAAACCTCTACGGGCGACAAGCTCGAAGAGATCATTGTCACTGCACAGAAACGCGAGCAGAATTTGCAGGACGTCGGCACATCCGTCACGGCGTTCGATACCGCCAGCCTGAAACGACTCGGCTTACGCAATGTGACCGACATTACCGAACAGGTGCCTGGCTTGCAGTTCAACCAGTACGGATCCACGGTCACTGTCTATAACCTGCGCGGAGTGTCACAAAATGACTTCAGCGACCACCAGGAGGCGCCGGTGGCTGTGTATGACGACGAGGCGTACGTCGCCTCTACTGGGGCTCTCGCCGGCTCGATGTTCGACCTGCAACGGGTGGAGGTCCTACGAGGTCCACAGGGTACGTTGTTCGGACGTAACGCCACCGGGGGTTTGATCCACTACATCAGCGCCAAGCCGAGCGACGAGCCGGGCGGCTACTTCGGTTTCACGCGCGGCAATTACGGTGCGCTCGACAGCGAAGGTGCCGTGAATCTACCCCTGACTGAGTCTGTTTCCGCGCGCTTGTCGTTCGCCACCGACTACCACGAAGGATACATCCAGAATTCCCTCGGCCATCCAGTGGAAGATCAGAACCAGGTCGCGGCGCGGCTGCAGTTCCGCATCAAGACCTCGGATAGCAGCGAAATCCTCGTGAAGCTGCACGGCGTGAACAACGATCATGAGACCGCAGGCGACTACAGCTGGTTGTCCGCCCGACCGGATTCAACCGGCCGCGCCGTGTTGACTCCAGGCCAACCTGACTTCTCGGGTTACACCAACCCGAGCGGCAATCCATTCGGTCAGGCGCAGGATCGACGCGGAATTTTTAACCGCACGGTGTGGGGCGCAACCGTGCGCGGCGAGTGGCGGACGGATGCATTTACGCTCACTTCCGTGAGCGACTATCTGCGCGTACAGAAGCGCTACGGCGAGGACTCCGACGGGTCCCCCAATTTCGTTTTCGACTTCGATGTCTTCTACCACTTCCAGCAATTCTCTCAGGAGCTGCGCTTGAACGGCGGAAGCGGGGCGCTGCGCTGGCTGACGGGGGTCTACTATATCAACTACCGCAGCACCCAGGAATCACCGGCGAGTTCGCCTTCCTACCTGTTTGGCGACGCCAATGCACAGTTCACACTCAGGGATAAGTCCCCGGCCGCTTTTGCGCAGCTCGAATACGATCTGACGGATCGTTGGACAGCGCTCGCCGGTGCACGCTATACGTATGATGATAAGAGTTTCGACTATCTGTACGACTGCCTGCTGTGCCCACAGACTCTTCACTATGTCACGCCGGCCTACCCGGCCGCCGCCCGCGCGTTCAACCTCGTAACCGGCAAAGCCGAGGTCGACTACAAGCCCGTGAAGGACACGCTGCTGTATGCCAGCGTCAACCGCGGCGCGAAAGGCGGGGGCTGGTCCGCCGACACTTCCGGATTTGTCAGTCCGGAGAACCTGCCGTATGAGCCGGAAAAGCTCACCGACTACGAATTGGGATTCAAGACGACCTTCTGGGAGCAACGTGCCCGCCTCAACGGCTCGCTGTTCTATTACGACTACAAGGACTATCAGGGATTCTTCCTCTACGGGACTAACACGGTGGTCCGGAACGTGAATGCGAAGGACAAAGGCGGGGAGCTGGAGTTGACGCTCGTGCCCCTGCAGAGGCTAAACCTGCAATTGGGAGTCTCGCACCTGGAGTCGTTCGTCCCGAGCATTCCCTTGGCCGTCGGGGGAACTGCGAGCGCTCAGTTGCCGCAGGCACCGCGTTGGAGCCTCAATGCCGCGGCCCACTACGAGTGGCCGATGTTCGGCGGCACGATGTCGGCGCAGGTGGATGGCAAGTGGGACAGCATGCAGTACCTGGAGCTCGAGAACTCGCAATCCGATGTGCAAGGCTCGTACGCGGTCACTAATGCACGCCTTGGATTCCGCACCGCGGATGATCGCTGGGAGGTCTACGGGTTCGTGAGAAACGCCGCCAACAAATACTATCGGATCTATAACCTGGACGTCGCGGGGCTCTTCGGCAACGTCGTCAGTGTCTACGGGCCGCCACGCGTGTACGGCGCAACAATTATGTACTGCTGGGGTCGCTGAAGCGAATATTGATCACTGCGCGCCAAGGGCGAGTTTGGAGTTTGCATATGAATGCAGCAGTTGACTGGAGCGCACGCGCAGAGTCTTTGCAAGTGCCGCGGACCATTCTCATCGGAGGGTGGCGCGGAGCTGCCCAGAGCGGCAAAACCTATGACGTGGTGAGCCCGCGTAACGGCAGGATCATCGCGACATTGCCAGAGTGCGATCGAGGAGACGTCGATCGGGCGGTGAGGGAGGCGCGCCGCAGCTTCGACTCAGGGGTGTGGACGAATAGAATATGGCGCCGACGGAGCGGAAAAAGCGCTTGCGCCGACTTGCCGAGCTCATCGATGCGCACCGCGACGAGCTGGCACTCATGGATTCCATGTGCATGGGGGTCCCGATTTCGATTGCTACGAACTACTGCGTGCAGTGGGCGGTCAATGGCTTCGAGTGGTACGGTGAGGCGATCGACAAGATCTATGACGAGGTCGCGCCAACGGACAAGTCTGTCGTGGCGATGATCACCCGCGAACCGGTTGGGGTTGTTGCCGCGGTGTTGCCCTGGAACTGGCCCGTGGGGCTGCTGGGCTGGAAGGTGCCGCCGGCGCTCGCAGCGGGGAACAGCGTGGTGCTAAAGCCCGATGAGCAGAGCTCTCTCTCCGCGTTGCGTATCGCGGAGTTGGCGCTGGAAGCGGGAATACCGGAAGGAGTTTTCAATGTCGTGACCGGTGGTCCGCGCGTGGGAGAGGCCATTGGTCGCCATCTCGATATCGATGTGGTTGGGTTTACAGGCTCCACGGAGGTGGGCAAGCTCTTCCTCAAGTACTCCGCCGAGTCCAACATGAAGCAGGTGTGGACCGAATGCGGGGGTAAGAGTCCGAACATCGTCTTTGCCGATGCGCCGGATCTCGATGAGACGGCGAGAGAATCCGCGATGGCGATCTTCATCAACACGGGCCAGGTCTGTGCGGCGGATCCGCTGCTGGCGGACACTCTGCTCGGGCCGATCGCCAAAGCGGCTCAGCTTGAGCGCGTGCTGTCCTACATTGCCGTCGGTCAGAGCGAAGGGGCCCGGTTGCGGCTGGGTGGTGAACGTATCAATCAGAAGAGCGGCGGTTTCTTCGTGGAGCCGACCGTGTTCGACACGGTCGACAACACCATGCGAATCGCTCAGGAGGAGATTTTCGGCCCCGTGCTCTCGGTGATTTCCTTTAGAACCACGGAGGAGGCGATTGCACTCGCCAACGACACGAGCTACGGGCTTGCGAGCGCTATCTGGACGCGGGATCTCAGCAAGGCGCACCGAGTATCGCGGGCAATTCGCGCGGGCAGTGTATCGGTCAACTGCTACGGAGCCGATGCACACGATGTAACGGTGCCCTTCGGTGGCTACAAGCAGTCGGGCTTTGGCCGCGACAAGTCGCTGCACGCACTCGACAAGTATTTGCAGCTCAAGACCACGTGGATCAAACTATGATTCGATGGGGCATTGCGCTCGCATTGCTGTGGATGTTAGGGGCCGCCGTCTTCGGAGCTCCTGTATCGCCCGATTCGGCTCCCCTACCGCCTGATCCGCCGAATCTCGTGGAGTCATTGCCGGGCACGCCGTCGCCCCATTGGGTGTGGGTGAACGACATCGTCTTCACCCATATGGCTTCCGGACAAGCGCTGCTTGTGGACGGCGACAGCGGGCGTCTCCTCGGGTTGCTCGGTAGCACTGGTTTTAGTTTCGAGCGCATTGTCCTGGTACAAGGCGGCAGTCTGATTTTCTCGCCGGAGATACATTTTTCGCGCGGGACTCGCGGCGTTCGCACTGATGTCGTGACGGTCTACGATGCGGCGCATCTCATGCCACTGGAAGAGATCGTCATCCCTCCCAAGCGGTCGTCGAATTTCCCGATGATGGCGAATGCCGAAGTCACCGACGACGATCGCTTTCTGCTGATCTACAACTTCACTCCTGCCCAATCCGTCACCGTCGTTGACACGCAGACACGCAAGTTCGTCGGCGAGATCGAAACTGCGGGCTGTGCGCTCGTTTATCCCACAGGCCCGCGCTCGTTCTTCAGCGTTTGTGGCGATGGCTCGCTGCTCGACGTGCGCCTCGACGATTCCGGCCGCGCAACCAGCCGACAGAGAATGGATCGGATGTTCGATGTTGGCACGGATCCCGTAACGGAGAGGGCGGTGCGGCTTGGGTCGACCTGGCTGTTCGTGTCGTTCGGGGGAACGATCTATCCCATTACCATCACGCCAGACGGATTGAAGCTCGCCGCAACATGGTCGTTACTTGCACCGATGGAAAGTGCGCAAGGCTGGCGTCCGGGGGGCGCACAGCAGCTCGCGGTGCATGCGGGCCTCAACCGGCTGTACTCGATCATGCACCGAGGGCCCATCGAGACGCACAAGGACCCTGGCAAGGAAGTATGGGTCTATGATCTGGCGCGCCAGCTGCGCGTTCAGCGCATCGCCATGAAGAGTGCCACGGGGTCCATCCAAGTCACGCGTGACAACAAGCCGTTGCTTTTTGCCGCTTTCAATGAGAGCACTACGCTGGAAGTTTACGACGCAGCCAAGGGAAGCCATCTGCGCTCGATTGATAACATCGGCACGACTCCGACGCTGCTCGTCACGCCATGAACGTAGCAGTCCGACACCAATGCTAGATCCTGCGTGCGCACTATTGATTGTCTCATGTGCGATTCTGCTGTTTGGTGCGTCGGCTGCCCACAAGCTGCGGGCGATCGGTACATTCACGCACACGTTGGCGCAATATCAATTGCTGCCCGCCGGCCTCCTTCGAATCGCCGGTCTTGCGCTCGGCATGATGGAACTCGCCATCTGTCTCGGGCTGCCGTGGCCGGCGTTGCGGCCGGTCGCCGCGGCGGCGGGCATGGTCATGTTGCTCATATACTCGGCTACGATCACGATTAATCTTGCGCGAGGCCGCCATGACCTCGATTGCGGCTGTGGCGGGTTCGGTCGGCGCACCCCGATTGGACCCTGGATGGTGGTCCGCAATCTGAGTTTAGCTTGCGTGCTGTACCTCCTGAGGTTTCCAGTAGCCTCCCGAAGTCTCGAGCGTGCCGACGCCGTGACGATCGCGGGGGGCATAACGGCAGCGATCTTCCTATACCTGTCGTGCGACCTGCTCTTCGGGCATGTAGCCACGCGTGGTCTCGGCTCGACGGGGCGCACATGACGGCCTTCATGATTTCGCAAGCGATCCTCTGGGTGTTTGTGAGCGCTCTCTCGCTGGTAGTGTTGGCGCTTGCCCGGCAAATCGGCGTTCTGCATGCTCGCATTGGGCCCACCGGAGCCTTGATGCTGGCCAAGGGACTCAAGGTCGGCGAGGCGGCGCCCCGGGTCGAGGTGAGCGATGCGGATGGCCGCGCGCACACCATAGGTGCGCCCGGTGATGAGGGCAGGAGCACGCTGCTCGCCTTCATTTCACCGACATGCCCGATCTGCAAGACCCTGCTGCCCGTCCTCAAGTCGAGTCAGCGAGACGAACGGGACTGGCTTCAGATCATTCTGGCGAGCGATGGTGAGGGAGCTTCGCACACTGAGTTTCGCCGGGCACACGGCCTTGAGCCGTTCTCTTATGTCATCTCGTCTGCTCTCGGGATGGCATACCAGATCAACCGACTACCATACGCGGTACTGCTCGATGATCAGGGAGTCGTTCTAGCACGCGGAATCATCAACTCCCGCGAACATCTTGAGAGCTTGTTCGAGGCGAAAAGGCTCGGGGTCGCGTCCCTGCAGGAATACTTGGAAGACCGGCATCGAGCTGCGTGATCATGTGTCCGGAGGTTGTCCATGAGTTGGTTTGACGCATTGACGGAAGGGTCGGCCCGAGCGATCGCGCGGCGCACATCCCGACGCAGCCTTCTCGCCTCGCTTGGATCGATGTTGATAGGAGCATCGGTGCTGCCTTTGCTGCCCGTCGCTCGAGGTGCTTCGGCCGCCGAGAATCCAAGTCCAAACGGCAAATCGTCGAAGGCGAACGACCCAAACGCTTGCGAATATTGGCGCCACTGCGGGATCGACGGCTTTCTGTGCGGCTGTTGTGGCGGTTCGACGAGTACCTGTCCGCCCGGCACGACAATGTCGGCGATCACCTGGGTCGGCACCTGTCACAATCCGGACGACGGCCGGACGTACGTAGTTTCATACAACGATTGCTGCGGCAAGAGCGCCTGCGGCCGCTGCCTGTGCAATCGCAATGAAGGGGATACACCACTGTACATGCCGTTTAGATCCAACGACTACGACTGGTGCTCGGGCACCAGCGAGGCTAACATTGCCTATCATTGTTCGACATCGCGCATCCTTGCAGTGGCGACGTAGGCTGCCGGCCTCGAAGGATCCATGGCCAAACGGCGCACCAGTGTACGATTTCTCTATGCGGCATACGCCGCAATCGGCGGCCTGTGGCTTTGCGAGACGGCTGTGGCCTTCGAGCCGTCGGTCAACTACATGCTTCAGTGCATGGGTTGCCATACGTCTGACGGTTCTGGTGCCGATGGTCGGGTTCCCTCGGTTCGCTCGACGTTGCTGCCATTCTCGGCTAGTACCGCGGGACGGCAGTTTCTCGTCCAGGTGCCCGGTGCGTCGCAGTCTGCTCTTTCAAACGCCGAGCTTGCGGACCTGCTCAACTGGATGATTGAGAATCTCAGCAACGAGCCACGAAGCGCGGTTTTCAAGCGCTTCACAGCCCCCGAGGTCGCGAGTTACCGGCCGAAACCCCTCGTCGATGTCCGCGCCACGCGCGCGCGTCTTCTCAACGCGATCGGGGATTGAGAAGATGATGCAGAGTGCAAAGAGAGAATGCGAGCAGCTTGTAACGCAGCGGAATTTGGTGGAGGTGCGGGTGCATTGCCATTGCGTTTTGCATAGTTGGCAGTGGTGAACGCGAACGGTGTCATTTAGGGGACGTGAGATGTGACGGATTGGCGAATCGGTTGACCGACTCTGTAATGTCGGCTTCCAGCAAAATGCGAGTTGTATTCTTTAAGTGAGAGGACAGCAACGCCACCGCTCGATCATCATCTCCCGCTAGAGCGGCATCGGCGATTTCCGTATGCTCTTTGAGGGTATCACGGCCGGCGGATGCCAGCGGCACAGATAAGCGCCGATAGCGCTCACTCTGTGCGTAGAGCATTTCTCGAACGCGAAGTCGCCAAGGGTTATCGCATCCTGCGCTGAGTGCAGTATGAAAAGCCGTGTGCGCGGTCACCCATTCTTCATTGAGGCGGTGCGGATCCTGTGGCTCCCGGTAGACGGTTCGCGACAATCGATGCAACGCTGCACATACCTGTTCTTCCCAAGCGGGATCACGTAACTGGATCGAGCGCCGCAAGCAGCTCCCCTCAATATCGACTCGGATTTCGGTTAGTGCCCTCAAATCACTGGCCGAAATCGGCGCCGCGCGAAAGCCTCGCTGCGGTTCGGAGGTCACAAGTCCCTCTGGCACTAGTCGCGAGAGTGCTTCTCGAACGGCACTTGGACTTACCTCAAGCGACTGGGATAGGTCGTTGATGCGCAGCTTGGAGCCTGGCGGCAAGCGGCAGGCCAGAAGGTCGGCGCGCAAGATCTCGTAAACAGATTGCGTTAGGCTGGTGTTGGTGGACACGTTAACCATGAGACTATTCTATCCATTGATTCGATCGGGCGTGAAAGCCATTGCAGGCGCGCGCTCAGTCGGCGGTCCAGCCGCCGTCGATCACGATGCTGGTCCCTGTTACGAGCGCCGCCGCATCGGATGCCAGGAAAAGTACAGCACCCATGATATCTTGCGGCCGGCCCAGCCGACCCAGCTTGATCTTCGATAATGTTGTTGCGAGAAACCGCGCGTCCGTGAAAAACGATGCTGTTAGGGGCGTTTCGATGTAAGTAGGTGCGATTGTGTTCGAGCGAATTCCATGCGGAGCCAATTCAAGCGCCAGTGCCTTGTTCATGCCTTCGAGGCCCCATTTTGATGCGCAATATAACGAGCGGGAGCTAGCTCCTACATGCCCCATTTGCGAGCTCATATGAATGAGGCATCCCGCTCGCTGCGCAGCGATCATCTTTTTGGCGACAGCCTGCGCGACAAAGAACGCGCTCTTTAGGTTCAATCCCAACACAATGTCGTAGTCGTTCTCCGTTACGTTGATCATTTCCATGGGACGATTGGTGCCCGCATTGTTCACCAGGATGTCATACGCAGGCTGGCGGTCAAAGAACTGCTGGACGACCGACAAATCAGTTACATCCAAGCATATTGCCTCGGCGGCTCCACCCGATGCACGGATTGCCTGAGCGGAGGCCTCGACCTCCTCGTAACTGCGGGCGAGTAGCGTCACTGCGGCTCCGCAACCCGCGAGGGCGCATGCGCAGGCGAAGCCGATCCCACGGCCGGCGCCCGTTATGACCGCTCGCTGATTGTCGAGTCTGAAGCTGGGGGTTTCGAGGATCATCTCGATCGAGACGGCTGCGATTGCGGCTCATCGATGCCCGCATAGGGCACCTCGCGGTGCCCGTAGCGCCGGACACGAATGTTTGCCTGTTCCCCGTGACCGGCAAAGCCTTCGAGGGCGCACAGACGAGAACAGTATCCGCCGATTAGTGCAGAGGCTGCATCGGTTTCGACTCGTTGGTAAGTGCAGGTCTTTAGGAACTTGCCGACCCACAACCCACCGGTATAGCGGGCGGCTTTTCGGGTCGGCAGCGTATGATTGGTTCCGATTACCTTGTCACCGAAAGACACATTGGTGCGCGGTCCTAGGAAGAGCGCGCCATAGTTCTTCAACGTGCGCCAAAAATAGGAGGGATCTTTAGTCAGCACTTGTACGTGTTCTGAAGCAATCCGATCTGCTATTTGAGCCATCTCTTCATCGGAACTCGCCACAATCACCTCGCCGTAAACGTTCCACGCTTGGGCGGCGATTGCGGCGGTGGGCAGTATTTGCAATAAGCGCGCGATTTCGGACACGGTTTCAATTGCAAGCGCTTTCGACGTTGTCAGAAGAATCGCGGGGCTATCGGGGCCGTGTTCTGCTTGTCCGAGCAAGTCCGTGGCACAAAGTTCTCCATCGACGGTCTCATCGGCAATGAGGAGTGTCTCTGTCGGTCCTGCAAAGAGGTCTATTCCGACACGCCCAAATAGCTGACGCTTCGCCTCGGCGACGTACTGGTTGCCCGGGCCGACGAGCATGTCGACACCCTCTATAGTTTCTGTACCAAGTGCCATCGCACCAACGGCTTGGATGCCGCCGAGCGCATAGATCGCATCAGCGCCTGCCAAATGCTGTGCGGCGACAATCGCGGGTGCCAATGCCCCTTGAAACGGAGGCGCGCAAGTGATGACACGTGGAACTCCGGCGACCTTTGCCGTGATTACGGACATGTGGGCTGACGCCAGGAGAGGATATTTCCCTCCCGGCACGTAGCATCCGGCCGCGCTCACGGGAAGGTTCTTATGACCTAGGACGACTCCCGGAAGGGTTTCTACTTCGAGATCACGGATGCATTCTCGTTGCGCTTGCGCGAAATTCCTGACTTGAGCCTGCGCGAATTCGATGTCACGAAGCGCTTGGTCCGGAAGCTGATCCAAGCACGCTTGGATTTCGCGGCTCGTCAAACGGTAGTCCTGTCGGTCCCAGCGGTCGAATTTAATCGACAGCTCCCTTACTGCGGCGTCACCGCGCTGTTCGATGTCGAGCAGCGTCGCTTCCACGACGCTACGCACGCCCGCTGAATCTTGTGCTCGCAGATGCGCTGACCGACTTTCTTTCAGCCAATAAGCCATTCATACGCCTCGAGGCAGAGATCGTTGCCGCTCGATAGTAGCCTCTGCCTCTAAAGAAATCTATTTTATGTGCTAATGAATCGAATATTATCCTAAAACAAGCCGATAAATCTGACATAATTTAGAATAAAATAGATTTTCATGTTAATAGTGGTATATTATTTAGCTCGTCGCTATCTAGAAACAAGCGATATCGGGGGGATTCATGAAGGCGGCTACGCTCCATACAACGGCCTTGGTTCTAGGTGTATTGCTTTTTCTACAGTTCCTACCGGATGCCGAAGGGCAAACGGTGCAGCAAGCGGCAGCGGTCCCTCCGACCCAAACAGATGCAGCCCAACAGCAAGCAACGTCACTTCAAGAGGTCGTTGTCACTGCACAACGACGGAGTGAGAACCTGCAGCAAGTTCCAATCACGGTCTCAGTGGCCAATGCCCAAACTCTGGAGGCATCTGGAATCAGCAGCACAACCCAAATTGCCCAAGCCTTCCCCGGTGTTAGTACGCGAGTAACTTACAATCAGCTTGAACCGTTTATACGCGGCATCGGCACACAGGCTGCGGGACCTGGTATCGAAAATTCGGTCGCTCTGTATGTAGACGGCGTCTACTACGGGTCACAAGTGGCGACTGCGTTCTCGCTAATCGATGTTGATCAGGTTGCGGTCCTCAAGGGTCCCCAAGGAACCCTTTTTGGTCGTAACGCCACGGGTGGCGTCATTCAAGTGACCACCCGTCAACCATCGCAGGAAACCAGCGGCGTATTTCGAGTCAGTTACGACAATTATAAAACTGGAACCGCAGATGCGTACATCACGGGTGGCATAAGCCAGAATCTGGCGGCTAGTTTCACGGCTCGTTACAGCGCTGCGGGGGAGGGCTGGGGTAGGAATATCGCTACGGGACATGAGAACCACCAGCTCATCGGCGATGAAGACTTCCATGCCAAACTCAAGTATACGCCGGATGATGTGACGTCTATCTACGTCAATGGTGACTGGTCCAAGAAGACGGACACTCTCGGCCCTAATTTCGTCCCCGTATATCCGCAGTACACGACTTCTCTCCTCCCGGGATACAGGTCAACTCAAAACCCGTGGGACAACGACTCGCATATCGACAATAGGAACCGGTTCGTGGCCGATGGCGTGAGCATGCAAGTAGACAGAGACCTGGCTCCTGTTCGTCTTGTCAGCATCTCCTCCTATCGAGCGGATCATCTCACCAATCGATTCGACTCCGGCGCTACACCGACACCCGGACTCGATATCCTCATTGACGAAGTAACCGACCAATACACACAGGAGTTTCAGGTGATCTCCAAACCCGGCCAGTGGATGGATTGGCAAACGGGCGTCTTCTATTACCGAGGATGGGGTGTCGATGACCCAATTACCGCGGTGATCTATCCTGCATTCACCGGCGGTCCGCAAATCAATGTAGTGACCCGCACCCGCGAGACTACAGAATCAGCGGCCGCGTACTTTCAAGGAACAAAGGAAATTGTCCAGGATACGAAACTGACTGTTGGATTGCGGTACACCTGGGAGCAACGGAACTTCCGCCCAAATCAGGGCACGTATATTGGCGATATCTTGATCGCTACCCTTCCGCAGCCCACATACCCACTCAGCCAAACTGTCAAGAAACCGACATGGCGCCTTGCATTGGATCATCAGTTCACGACCGATGTCATGGGCTACGTTTCCTACAATCGCGGCTTCAAGAGTGGCGGTTACAACACGCACGCTGCGGATAACCCACCGTACGCACCGGAGACGCTCGACGCTTACGAGATCGGTTCGAAGACCGAATGGCTAGAGCACCGGCTTAGGATAAACGCGGCCGCGTTCTATTACGATTACAAGAACGTTCAAGTCGCCAAATATACGACGACATCCCTTATCTACAATGGCGCAAAAGCCCGCATTTACGGCATAGACCTCGATACGGAAACGCGTATCGGTAGAAATTTGCAGGTGACTGCGGGCGTTGAATGGTTGCATGCGCGTTACACTGACTTCCCATTGGCCCCTTTTAGTACCCCCGTGCTTGGGGGCGGGGCCCTCTTGTACTACGCAAGCGCTGCCGGCAACACGCTTAATAATGCCCCAAACATCACGGCTACCGTGCGACTTGAATACAACGTGCCGATCCCCGTTGGATCGTTGAACCTGACCGCAGCGAATAGTTATAGCAGTCGGTTTTATCAAGATCCCGACAACTTCTTGCGACAACCCGCTTACAACCTCATTAGCGGCTCTTTTTCTTGGACGTCGAGCAACGACCGAGTCATGGTGAGGTTCTTCGGTAACAACCTACTCAATAAGGCTGTTGCTACGCAGTTGTCGACCCTGCCGGTTCCGCCAATCGGATACTTGGCGGATTACGCCTCGCCCCCTCGCACGTATGGGGTGTCTATGCAGTACAAGTTCTAGCAGGATTGCGCGTTCGATCCTATGGACTTTCCTGCAAAAGAGGCTAAGCCAGCCGAGCCAGTGGCGTGGAACGTTGGAGTACTTGTGGAGCCCTCGCTAGCCTTATTGCTACTCATCCCCGGCGAGAACGACGCAGAACGGGAAGAAGATGATCCCGCGCCTTGAAAGGCGTTGGCACCCTTCACTCGCAAAATTCCAGCGAAAATGAGAATATATATTTTTACTTGGAAACTTAGGTATGCGCCTCCAGGATCTTCCTATCGCTTCAGAGAATAAGAAACGCTCCCCGACAGTCACCTCAGCCTTGGTTGAGCGGCTCAGAAACGACATTATCGAAGGCCGCTTAAGTCCTGGGCAGCGATTGAAGCTCAATGAGCTTGGCGTTCGCTATGGAGTAGGCCTTGTTGCGCTTCGTGAAGCGCTCTCAAGGCTTGCATCGAACGGGCTCGTCACCGCAATTGATCAGAAGGGCTTTAGCGTCCTAGGTGTTTCTCGGGAAGATTTCTTGGATCTCATCGAAACTCGGGTTGCGATCGATTGCCTCGCACTTCGAGCCTCCATCGAGAAAGGAGGCATCGAATGGGAGGCCGGGATTCAGGCGTGCCGGCATTCCCTGAGGCGTGAAGGCCGGGGTCACGAGCTTGAGCACCGGTGGGAACTGGCGCATTTGGGATTTCATGAAGCTTTGGTTGCCGCAGCTGGATCGCCTCGTTTGTTGGAGATTCGGCGTGGCTTGGCGGATCAAACGGCACGTTATCGCCGATTATCCTTGTCAATCCCGGGACCGCGGGATATCCAAGGCGAACACGATGCGATTGCCGAAGCGGCACTCGCGCGCGATGCGGGGCGCGCATGCGGGCTCCTCGCTGCTCATCTGCGGTTCCCCGCGCAAATCCTAGTTGCCGCTGGTTTTCCCTATGTGAAATCGCCTGAGCGTCATGACCGTCACCTTAAGCTTTGATAACGGTCCAGACGCCCGAGTTACTCCATACGTGCTCGATATCCTGCGTGAACGCAAACTACGTGCGACATTTTTCGTATTAGGAGCGAAGCTGCGCGACCGGAGGCTGCGGGTAGTGGCCGAGCGAGCGGTCAGTGAAGGGCACCGGCTCGGAAATCATACGTTTTCTCACCACATTCAGTTTGGGTTGATAGATCCGCCTGAAAGGGCTGTCTCCGAGATCCAAAGAGCGCAGGCGTTGATTGGGCCACTTGCAGGCCACGAAAAGCTGTTCAGGCCGTTCGGTGGCGGAGGCATTATCGATCGCAATCTCTTAAATGGGGCGGCACTCACCTATCTTCGAGACGAGAAGTTCACCGTCGCCCTTTGGACTTGTGTACCAGGAGATTGGGCAGAGCCTGATGGGTGGCAGGATCGTGCAATGGCTTGCATCCAAGCTGAACGCGAGTCGGTCGTTGTACTTCATGACCTTCCCACGGGCGCAATGCGCCATCTGGCATCTTTCATCGAACGCATCGACGCCGTCGGCCGCCCCGTCATACAGGACTTCCCTGACAGCGTGATCCCCGTCCGTGATGGAGTGGTAACACCGCAGTTCGAAACGCTATTCCCTTCGGTGGTTAGCCAGTTCGCTTGACCCAGATGTCCACATAAAAAATAGATTTTCTATAAAATCGCATAGACTTCGATCTGGCCTGTCGCTATAATGTAAGGAAAGCTGTGGAGACGAGAATCGGTAGTGGCTGACGGGAAGCAAATGTAGCTTCAGGGGGGCGCGCGGTGGCATTCTTACGGAACGCGTGGTACGCCGCAGGATGGTCAGAAAGCTTCACTGAACAGCTTTCAACTCGGCAGATTATCGGCGAGGACCTGTTGATCTACAGAATGTCGAGTGGGATCCGCGCTATGTCGGACACCTGCCCGCATCGATTTGCACCGTTACATCTCGGCAAGCGTATCGGCGATGAGGTGCAGTGTGCCTATCACGGTTTGAGATTCGGGCCCGATGGGAAGTGCGTTCACAATCCCCATGGAAATGGGCGGATTCCAAGCCGTGTTCGACTTCGGACCTATCCGGCGGCCGAGCGCTATCAATTGCTCTGGATCTGGATGGGAGAGCCGGGCTTGGCGGACGCAACCGCCATTCCGGACTTTTCGTTCATGGATGATCTGGCATTTTCGATCATCAAAGGTGAGATTGTCGGCGATGGAGCCTATGAGCTCTACACTGACAATATTCTTGATCTCGGCCACGCCGAGTTCCTTCATACCGGACTCGCCGCCGCTGCCTTTACCTTGGGCGCTCGCAATATCGCCCAAGAAGGCGCGACTCTCTTCAGTACGGTTACTCACCCGAATGATTTTCCGTCCGAGGTGGTGCAGTTCATGTTGAAGAAGCCGAATCAGCGCATGAATTACTGGGGCGATTCGCGATGGAATGCCCCAGCGACCATGGCGTTCGACTCCTATCTGAGTGAGCCCGGACAGCCAAAGCCACTGCGCCCGTCAATTCCTACACTTCACATCTTCACGCCCGAGAGCGAAGCGACGACCCGATATTTCTGGGCTGTTGGGCGCGCCAATGATATCGATGATCTCGAGCATTCAGAACGACTGCGTGCTGGCTTCGTTCATGCCTTTGAAAACGAAGACAAGCCCATGATAAGCGCCCAGTTTCAAAGGCTAAAAGGCAGGGATTTTTGGGACATGAAACCTTTGCTCTTGCCGACCGATGCCGGGGCAGTAAAGGCACGGCGAATATTGGCGAAGCTCATTGAGGACGAATGGGCAAACTCAGTTCCTCTGCCCGATCAGGTTGCAACTCGGATCACTAATGATCTGGAAGAGTTCGGCGGGCATGACGCTTAGCACGGAGATATTTGGGGGCTTGTTTTGCGTGCAGTTGAACAACGAAGGAGATGATCGGTCCTAGATGCCTCAGTACGGCGATAGGATCGTCTTAAAATTATATGTATCCACTCGCAGACGGGTTATTCGCTCCTCGTAATCAATGGTATGTGGCTGCGTGGAGCAGCGAAGTAGGGCGCAAGCTGCTGTCGCGCGACGTTCTCAACGAACCCGTTGTGTTGTTCAGGACGGAGAACGGCACGGCGGTGGCGATCGGCGGTCGGTGTCCGCATCGACACTTCCCGTTGGGCAAGGGCCGCTTGGTTGGCGACGTCCTCGAGTGCGGATATCACGGGATTTGTTTTGGAGCTGACGGCAAGGCCACGCATATTCCTACGCAGGTCGCTATACCATCCGCGTGTAGCGTGCGGTCGTACCCATTGGTCGAGCGGTGGCAATGGCTGTGGATTTGGATGGGCGATCCTACTCTCGCAAACGAAGCCCTGATCCCGGATCACGCGGAGATCGGCCTTACTGACCCGGAATTCGACGCGGTCGGAGGGATCTACTATGCCGTGCCAGGCAGATACATGCTTATGCACGACAATCTCTTTGATCTTACGCATTTGAACGTGCTACATCGCTCGAGCATCGGTGCTGGAAACATTGCCGAGGCCAAAGAGGTTCGCAATCAGGGAGAAACGTGGATCAGCAGTCATCGTGAACTCAAAGAAGTCGAGTGCCCGCCTTTTTTCGCGAGCGTTTTTTCCTATACAGAGAAGATCGACCGTGCCTTCGGGATGAAGCTCTATCTTCCCTGTCTGCATGTCGGCTACGATAAGTTTACCCGGGCTGCCTCCGCCTCTTCCGATGGCGGCGTTCCTCTCGGTCAGATTCGCGTGTTCCACGCCATCACTCCCGCAACAACTCATACCGCGCACTACTTCCACGCCATGTCGCGCGACTTTCAACGTGGTGATGAAGCTTACGGGAAGGCGCTAATTTCAGGCGTATTGCCCACGCTTGACGAAGACATGTTTGCCACCGGCGAGATTGAAAAAATGTTGGGCCGCTTCGATCCTGTGCCGCAGGAAGTGCTGCTTCGCGCCGATACGAATTGTGTCAATGGCCGTCGTCTATTCGAAGCAATGATCCGAAGCGAGAAACAGTCCTCGATCGATAGACACGTTGAGACCTTTGCGGCGGGCGCCGGATGAATCACTGCGTTTCTACGTACAGGAGCGGCACCGCAGAACCACCGGAGGAGATCACATGCGCTTTGTGACCTATCGGGAGGACGGAGAACAAGGCTTGGCTGTCTGGCATGAGGGTGCCTACCATGGTTTCCTCGATACGTTTGACGACTATCCGGGAGATCTGATCGCTTTGCTCGCTGCTGGGGGCAATTCGCTAGACGCCGCGGCGGCAGAATTGAAGCGTGGCAGAGAAATCGATTTGGCCGCAGTAGAGCTGCTCCCACCAATCCTCGATCCACCCAAGATCATTTGTGTGGGTTTGAATTACGTCGATCACTCGATGGAAAGCGGCTTTGAACCCCCGACATATCCTGCGGTGTTCGCTCGCTTTGCCAGTTCGCTAATCGGGCACGGGGCCGACATGATCGTGCCGCGCGCTTCCCAAGATCTCGATTTTGAGGGCGAGCTGGCGGCGATTGTTGGTGTTACCGGGCGCAATATATCGAAGGGCGACGCTCTCCGTCATGTCTCGGGCTATTCGATCTTCAACGATGGCTCGATCCGCGATTACCAACACAAGACGTCTCAATGGACAATCGGGAAGAATTTTGATGGAACAGGGGCGTTCGGTCCCGAGTTTGTTACGGCAGATGAGTTACCGCCAGGAGCCAAGGGTCTGCGGTTGGAGACTCGGCTCAATGGCAACGTCGTCCAGAGTGCATCTACGGACCAGATGATTTTCAG
This sequence comes from Steroidobacteraceae bacterium, assembly GCA_035996065.1. Lineage (GTDB taxonomy): Bacteria > Pseudomonadota > Gammaproteobacteria > Steroidobacterales > Steroidobacteraceae > Bog-1198. The sequence goes on from DASYJX010000043.1 coordinate 217,461, forward strand.
CGTGGCTGACTTGGTGTCCATCCTGAGCCAGGCGATGACGCTCGAACCCGGCGATGTGATCGTGACCGGTACCCCGGCCGGTGTCGGCGCTGCCCGAAAGCCGCCACTCTATATGAAGGACGGTGATTCCTGCGAGGTCGAGATTCAGCAGGTGGGGATTCTTCGCAACCCAATTCGTCGCTACCGCGAGGTTCGCGGACGGGAACCAGCTGTTACTTGAACGTGGCCCGAACTCTCGCGCAAACCAATGAGCCCGCAATGATGCAACCTCTCTTAATGCCAGGCATGTCCGCTCCCTCGCTTTCATTTCAAACGACCGGTGGCCGGGAATGGGATGTTGCGACAACCACACCGAAAAGCCTCGATTTAATTGCGGTCTATCGGGGACTCTTCTGTCCATACTGTCGCGGATTTATTTCCGAGCTTGCCTCGCACCTTGATGCCTTTAGGAATTTGGGTATCGATCCGATTGCCGTGAGTGTGGACGATCGGGCGAAAGCTCAGCAGGCGTGTACGGAATGGAAGGTGGGCGATATGGACGTCGGCTTTGGCTTGAGCACGGAGGTAATCCGACCGTGGAATGTATTTCTTACCACGCGAGAGCAATCCGGAGAAATTCAAACATTTTGCGAGCCCGCGCTACTCTTAGTGAATCGCGACAAAAAAGTCTTTGCGATGTTGCTGCAAAGTATCCCTGCGGGCCGACCCGATCTTGGTAATTTATTGGACGGGCTCAACTTTCTTGCCAAGCAGGGCTTCCCGATCCGGGGCGCCGCATGAGGAAACACGCGGTTGCCACGAACCGCCGAATGCGCTCATATCCTAGCGGACACTCTTCTCCTTAATTAAATACGATCGGAGATTTTGCAAATGAAAACCGGCCACCCCGCGAATCGGCTGCTCAAGGTGCCCCCTATTCGGATGCACCACCACGCGTACACGACCGACGATCATGAAGCGACGCGTCATTTTTACGAGGATATTATCGGACTCCCGCTGGTGGCGATGTGGATCGAGAAGGAACATCTGGGTGGGGAGTGGATCGAATTGGGCCACGCCTTTTATGGGTTGGGCGATGGGAGTGTTTTGGCGTTTTTTAATTTTGCTGATCCCAAAATGCAGGAAGAGTACCGCGCCAAGCGGCAGCCGCTGTTCATCCATTTGTCATTGGCCGTCGGCCGAGACACACAGGATGAGATCGCGGCACGCATCAAAAGCGCGGGCCTCGAAAGCTTTACGCTCGACCACGGTTATTGCAGTTCGCTCTATGTTAGGGATCCAAGCGAGCTGTTAGTCGAATTTACCGTCGATCCACCCAACGTGGAGGACATCGGCAACGTGCAGCGCGCCTCCGCACACGCAGAAATGAGGCGCTGGATAGACGGCGGTCGTGAAAGCAATAATAACTGGCGTACCGTGGAAGAAACGGTGGCACCCACGGGCTAGTTCGCAAGAGATTGGCTGGACGAATGCGAATTCGCCAGGCGCCCGACATGGTAGAAGGCCTGCGCAGCGCCGATCGGTGCGAACACGAGGCCTGGAAACTTTGCGTGCAGCTGCGATACCAACTAGGACACCACTATGAATCAGGCCAAAAATGTCGCGATCGCCCAACAGCTTCTCGCTGGTATTGGCGAGGGCAAAGCCCCCGATACACTCGCCGCCATGTTCGCGGAGGATCTACGCTTTGAAATCCAAGGCGACGATGGTGTCCTCCCATGGATCGGACACAAGACTGGGCGTCAAGCCGCCGCAGACTTCTTTCGCGAAATCCGCGTGCTGACAGAGCCTGTCAAATTCGAGGTCGAGGATATCCTTGGTAGCCCAAACCGGGCCGTGATCGTCGGTGAACTCGCAACGCGGATCAAGTCATCGGGCAGGGTAAACAACACCCAGTTCGCCATTGTCCTTACGATCTTGGGCGATAAGATTACGCGTTTCCAGATGCTGGAGGATAGCTTTGACTTGTCACGCACGGTGCGTGGATAAAGTCCCGCCGGAGATGATTTCTCACGCGTCGGATACGCCGCGCTGGATGCCGCGGTAAATTGAGACTCAACAATCCGCTCCGTCTGCGAGCTGGCGTCTCACTGCGGGTTTCTCAGACCTCCGTCTTTCCGCCGTCCACAAACAGTTCGGCGCCGGTGATGTCACTCGCATCATGGCTCTTCCTTGCAGTCAACTGGGCCTTCCGCGAAACGCGCGCAATCAACTCATCCAGCCGAGCGAGGAATAGCTTCAGGACAGGAGAGTTGTTCGTTTTTTTAAAACCGACGGCGAGGTCGATTGTCGGAATATCACCGGCAAGCGGGCGGCTGACGACCGACCAGGGCATCAGATTCTCCACATACGCTGGGACCAGCGTCATGCCTCGCATTGACGCCACAAGCGACATGACCATCGCCGGGTTATCCGCGCCTTGTGTTGCTTTGATCTGCACACCGGAGCGCTTGAGATAATCATCAATCACCCCCCGCAACACCTTAGCCTTGTTTACCATCGCGATGAAGGGCTGGCCGACAAGCTGCTGTGGGTGAATTGCGTCAAGTGTCGTCAGGGGATGGTCGCTGGGCATCAAGACGACCAGTGGTTCCTGGCCCACGACTTGGTAGGTGAGATCGAAATCCGGATCGGCACGCAGGAATGCCAGATCCAATCTGCCTCGTTCGAGTCCTTCGGCCAGGTCCGGCGAATAGTCGCTGGAGACAGTAACATCCACTGTCGGTAGCTCACCACGAAGAATGTGCATGGCTTCTGGAAGCCACGTCATTTCCATCCCAGTGAGGAAGCCCAGTGCAAACTTCCGTTTGGCTGGTTGTGCCGCACGGCGTGCTGCCTCAATTGCAGCGTCCACCTGGGTCAACGCTGACCGCGCGTGGTCGATAAAGGCACGGCCGGCGGCAGTCAACTCCACGCCCCGCGCGCCACGACTCAAGAGCTCGACCCCAACTTGGTCCTCGAGTTCGCGGATTTGCCGGCTGAGAGACGGCTGCGAAGTGTGCAGGCGCCGCTCGGCCGCCGCCGTCAGGCTGCCAGCCTCCGCCACCGCCATGAAATATCGGAGATGCCGTAGTTCCATTCTTCACGACCCATACTTATTAAGTATGCCGACCAGCCTATAAAGTCTTTTTCAATTTTTCCATGAATTACTAATTTACATCGCATGCGGGTGTTATGGGAAGCCCATTAGATATTTGAAGGTGTTAATCCCGTTACCAACCCATGCGTTCTAGTAATACCTCACAGGAATTAAATCATGAGCAACTCCGCCATCCTTATTACCGGTGCCCTGACGGGCATCGGTCGCGCAACCGCCTTTGCATTTGCCAAAATTGGCGCTCGTCTAGTTGTTAATGGTCGCCGTCAGGTCGAGGGAAAGGCACTCGAAGTCGAACTGCAGCGGCTCGGCGCGGAGGCCGTCTTCATCGAGGCCGATGTCCGTCACGATGACGAAGTCCGAGGGCTGATCGACCAGGCCGTAGCCCGCTTCGGCCGCCTCGACGTGGCCGTCAACATCGCCGGTACCGAGGGGCAGCCCGGCCTGATCGTCAACCAAACTGCACAAAGCTATGCCGCCACGTTTGATACCAACGTTCTGGGCACGTTGCTCAGCCTCAAGCATGAGCTGCGCGTGATGACGGCACAGAAAAGGGGCAGCATCATCAATATCTCCTCGACCTACGGTCACGAGGGGGCTGCTTATGCCTCTGTTTATGCCGCGAGCAAACACGCGGTCGAGGGCCTCACCAAGTCGGCGGCGCTCGAAGTGGCCTCGACCGGCGTTCGCGTCAACGCCGTGGCCCCGGGACCTACCGATACCGGCATGCTCGACCGCTTCACCGGGACGCCCGAGAACAAGAAAGCGCTCGTCGGTGGTGTGCCGCTCGGCCGAATTGGCAAGCCGGACGACATCGCCAACGCCGTGCTCTTTCTGGCCGCCGATGCCTCGTCCTTCGTGACCGGTCAGATTGTCACCGTCGATGGTGGCAAGACAGCCGGCTGAGCACTCAAAGGCGTATCGATGGTGGCTCGAACCTCTAAAACCCCAGAAATGTATTTCTTCACGTATTTGGAGAAGTCAGATGAAGGACAACAACCTCAAACTTTATCAATCTTCGGGTTCACCTAATTCCCGGCGCGTGCGCATCTTCCTTGCGGAGAAGGGTCTCGAAATTCACGGCTTTTGACCGAACCGTGCTCGCAGACGAACACGACACGAGCCGGCTGCGCAGAATCCTGTGCACGCGCTTGAATGCCGAGTGAGCTGGCAAGACTGTACAAAGCGATCAGGATAAACAGCAAGCGCATAGAGTGAGGTCGCCTTCACTACCGCTCGTTAAGGGCCGTGCTTTACATTCGCCAAGTCCAGCGCGGCTTTGAGGCCATGCGTGAGTTTCGTGACATCGTCATTGGCCCAAAAGTGCATGAAGAAAAGATGCGGAGAATCATCGATCATGTGGCTGTGGAGCGCGGTGACTTCGATGCCATTATCCCTCATGGCCTTGAGCACCGGATTGACTTCCTTGCCCAGCAAAACAAAATCACCCGTGATCGCGGCCTTGCCGCCGCCCGTGGGCTGGAAATTGATCGCGATCGCCGTGCCCATCGAGGGTGGGACGGCCATGCCGCCTTCCGTGATGGATTCTGCGCGCGCAATGTTGAATTGATACACGCCGCCATTGATCGTGCCTTTGGCATTGAGCGCCGCATCGATCGCCGCCGTATCCAAATCGATCGTCGGAGGCGCGGTGGCAGGGGCTGCGGCGGTGAAGGGTGTTTGACTAAGCGCCAATCCCGCATGCAGCGTCTGCGCAAGCTTTACTGGATCCCCGTGGCCGCCCACGTGCATATAAAAGACCGCTGGAGAGGTGCGTAGTAGGTGATTGTGGACGGCGGTGATCTCGATGCCATCGTCGATGAGCCGTTTCATCACCGGACTGACCTCCGTGTCGGTCAGTACCAGGTCGCCCATGAACATCGAGCCGCTGCCTTCGGGGATAAAGGCGATCCACGAGCCGAGCGCAAGGGTGGGTTTGATCGCCACGCCATCGACGGTAATCTTAAGATCGCTTCGCGGCAGGCCGTATTTGTGGACACCGCCGGGCTGATTGGTGCCGGCTTTGCCTAGGGCCTGATCGACCCTGTTCCAATCGATATCGGCGGCGCCGGCCGCCACGTTGACTGCTATCCCGGCAAATCCTGCGATGAGTGACGCGAAACGATTCATAGAAATCTCCTTAAAGAGTAAAACGATTAGAGCGGCCATC
>DASYJX010000044.1:0-2426 GCA_035996065.1 Steroidobacteraceae bacterium
CTCGGGCCCGGGCATCTCGGCGCCATCGTCTCGGTCGCAACGTCAGGAGCCCGCGAGGCCGCGCATTACCGGCAGCGGCTGGCCAAATTCGCCGACCTGTCGCATGTCACCGTGGAGGTCCAACATTCCCTCCCGGCAAACAGCTAACCGGCGCCCCCTCTGCCCGTCATGCCCGCGAAGGCGGGCATCCAGTATTCACCGGCGTCAGCGATAGAACCGAAAAAGCGCCGGTTACTGGATCGTCCGCCTTCGCGGACGATGACAGGGGAGCGGACGGTGAATCCGCGCGCCAATCGATCATTATTCCTACGATGTGCAATTGCGGATGCGCGATTTGGCGCAGGCACGGCTCCATACTCACCACCGTGGTTATGGATTCCGGGCTCATGCTTCGCGCGCCCCGGAATGACGAAGGCAACCGGCCTGGTCGTCCGATCAGGCCTCACAGGTATTTCGCGATCAGCTTGAAATCCCTGAGCGCAGCCTGACCCTTTGAGCCGGCCGCCTTCAGCGACCGTTCGAGGCTGTGGCTCACATGGTCGTGAATCAATGCCTTTTTGGCATTCTCGATTGCGCTTTCGACGGCCTGCAGTTGCTGGGCGATTTGAGCGCACGGCCGGCCCTGTTCGACCATTTCAATGATACTTTCCAGATGGCCATTGGCGCGCTTGAGGCGGCGGGCAATCGGGGAATGTAAGTGATCCATAAAAATTCTCCTATCCTCCCGGGAGGATAATGATGATCCTCCCGGGAGGATAGATAAATTTGCTTGACAGCGATACAGGTCAGGCTTACTTGCCGATTGTTGTCGAGAGCTTTCGTTCGAGACAAATCTTTCAACCCTGATGAAGAGCACATGGGCAGTAGCACCTTTGGCAACGTCAACCCGGCGAGCATGACCGGGCCAGCGATGCCGCAACATACCAAGATCAATCGCGCCGGCCTGGGCCGCGTGAGAGGTGATGGTCGCGCCTAGCTGACTGTCTCGCTCACTGGCCTGCCGCGCAAAGCGGAAGTGGAGGTGAGCGATGTTCAAAAGACTCGCAATATCCAGCCTTGCAGACTTCGAACTTGGATTCCGGCAGCGGCGGCGCGTTGCGCTGCGGGGGACTGGGTCTTTCAACGAAATCCATTCCAATGACAACCTTCGGGGTCTTCGCCGCCCGAAGGGCCAGCGCCGGATTCCAACCCCGGTGCTGGTCTGTCATTGGTCCAATCGCAATGGCCGGCTGGAATGCCGCTGGCAGATCGAGCCCAGCGGCGATGGACCGATCAACGACTTCGACGGACATCGCACGCCAAGCCGCGCCTGCGGCCCGTCATCAATGCAATGGCGCGGCCGCTGACACCCCAGCAAGGGACCAGCGCAGGATTTCACGTATCGGTCTTCGGACTGCTTTATCAGAAACGCGATCGCTGGAGCGGTTCGGAGACTCGTTGGCTCCGGGCGCCTGCGAGAGTGCCAAGCTGTCGAGCAGGATTGTCGCAATGAACACGTCGATTGACCAAACCGCCATCAACCTCGCCATGGCGACCCTCATGGGAGCATGCATCGGATTCGAGCGCCAATGGCGTCAACGAATGGCCGGCTTGCGGACCAATACGCTGGTCGCAATCGGCGCGGCCAGCTTCGTGGTCTTCGAAGGTTTGTTTCCCGACGACGCAAGCCCTACGCGGGTGGCCGCCCAGGTTGTGTCAGGAATCGGCTTCCTTGGCGCGGGCATCATCTTTCGCGAGGGCCTTCAAGTGACCGGCCTCAATACCGCAGCCACCTTGTGGTGCTCGGCGGCCGCGGGCCTGCTGGCGGGAAGCGGCCATCCGCTGCACGCGGCGTTGGCGACCAGCTTTGTCGTTCTCGTCAATCTGACATTGCGGCCCCTGGTTCGGATCATCAACCGGCAACCGATCATCCAGGCCGAGACCGACTGCCATTATCGCGTTCGGGTGGTCTGCCGCAGTCCGGAAGAGGCCCATGTCCGCGCCCTGCTGTTGCAGAGCACCGGCAACGGCCACCTCAGCCTGCGGCGCCTCGATAGCACCGATCTTGAGGAGAGCGGGTGCGTCGAAGTCACGGCACAGCTTACGGCTCATTCAAAGAACGACATTGCACTCGAACAGGTCGTCGGCCGCCTCAGTCTCGAACCGACCGTCTCAGCCGCCAGCTGGAGCGTCGGGCCAATCCTGGAATAACGGTCGACACCCAGGCGATCAGAGTAGGCGATCAGAGTATTGGGCGCGGTGATGGAGCGTTTTTGTGGAGTTGGAAGCATCCCGGGTTTTGCGACATGCTCGCCGGCGATCGTGGCTGATCGACCTGCCGGGCCGGCCGATCAAGGCGCCTGTGTTGCGCGCACGTCACTAAACGATGCCATTTCGCGGCATCTCGGCGCTCTTTCTTCCAATTGCGAATGATTTGCAATAAGGCT
>DASYJX010000045.1:0-2240 GCA_035996065.1 Steroidobacteraceae bacterium
ACGTCGTGCAGCTCGAAGCGATAGGTGTATCCGAGCAGCAGGAGCAGCACGACCACGACCCAGATCAGGATCGATTCGAGCGCGTGGGAGAAACGCTGGCGAAACAGCACCAGCGCGATCATGCCCACGAGCGCGAGCGCCATGATCTTCGTCTCGAGCGACGACGTGTCGAGATGAGCGAACTCGGCCAGCGCCGCCTCGTTCTGCCGCAGTACGAGGACAAGCAGCGCGATCGTCAGAACGGCCAACAGGATCCACAGGAGGCGGCGCACGATGGTATCCTTCAGCCCAAACGGGCGCGCTTGATATCAAACTGTTTCGCCAGCCGTTGCGGCAGCTCCGCCATGATGCGCGCGCGCTCTTCGGGCCGGAATCGAATCCAGCCCTCGATCTCGGCCAGGGTGCGCCCGCAACCCACGCACAGCGCCGCGGTCGGATCGACGGTGCATATCTTGTTGCAGGGGCTCTCGATGTCGGCCATCAGGGCTCGGTCATGAAGTCGTCGCGGCAGGACGCGGCCGCAAGATAAGGAACGCCGCGCGGAACGCAATCGCCGTGAAGCCCGCTCCAGTGCGGTGGATTCCTATCAGTTTCGCCGCGAGTCCGTCATAGGAACTTCAAATCCAAAACCGCACTAGAATCATAACGTTGCTAGTGTCCCTTCGATTCCGAAGTTCGCATAAGAGGTTGCCGCGAAATGATGCGAACTTCGGAATCGGGACACTAGTGTTCTGTCCCTTAAGTTCGTAGCATAATTATTGCATGAGTTTCGGGTATCCTGATCGAAGGAGATACCCGATGCGAACTGGCCGCCCGAAGGTGAAGCTCACAATGTCGAGCGACGAACGCGCGCATCTTTTGGCCATAACACGGTCGCGCTCGCTGCCGGCAGCACTGACGTTGCGGGCGAAGATCGTACTGGCCTGCGAGCGCGAGCCCAACAACGCGGTCGTGGCGACGCAGCTTGGCGTCGGCTCCCATACGATCGGCAAATGGCGCAATCGCTTCATCACCGATCGGATCGATGGCCTCTACGACGAAGCGCGTAGCGGCAGGCCCCGCACGGTCGAGGATGAGGCCGTGGCCGAGTTGATCACCAAGACCCTCGCCCGCAAGCCCAAGGCCGCAACACATTGGAGTGTGCGCACCATGGCCGCGGAGACCGGGATCGCCAAGAGCACTGTCCATCGCCTGTTCCAGCTCTTCGGCCTGCAACCTCACCGCAGCCGCAGCTTCAAACTCTCGACCGATCCCTTCTTCATCGAGAAGCTGCGCGACGTGGTCGGGCTTTATCTCAATCCGCCCGATAAGGCATTGGTGCTTTGCGTCGATGAGAAGAGCCAGATCCAGGCCCTCGAACGTACTCAGCCCATGCTTCCTATGGGGTTCGGCTACATCGAAGGCGTCACCCACGACTACCAACGCCACGGCACAACCACCCTGTTCGCCGCTCTCAACGTCCTCGACGGCGCGGTCATCGCCCAATGCAAGCCTCGCCACCGCCATCAGGAGTTCCTCGCCTTCCTGCGGCACATCGAGGCCAATGTGCCGGCCCAGCTCGATATCCATCTCGTCGTCGACAATTACGCCACTCACAAGCATCCCAAGGTCAGAGCTTGGCTCGCCCGCAGGCCGCGTTGGCACATTCACTTCACGCCCACCTCCGCCTCTTGGCTCAATCAGGTCGAACGCTTCTTCGCACTCATCACCCAACGCGCCATCCGTCGCGGCTCGTTCGCGTCCACTGCCGATCTCGTCAAAAAAATCGACCGCTTCATCCGCACCTACAATGCAAGCTCATGCCCCTTCGTGTGGACCGCTACCGCCGACTCCATCCTCCAGAAACTCGCACGTCTTTGTCAGCGAATTTCCGGGACAGAACACTAGCGAGCACCGTTCACGATCTGGACTCCTTACGGCGGGAATCCCCTTGGGGGTAGAGTGGCCTGATTCGCGGGCGGCTCGGCGGGATAAGGCACTCCGCTACCCGCACTTGGAGGGAAGGCCGGCGTCGCGTGACGCCGGTACAGCGGAGATTGGGGCAAGCGGGTATGCCGGACACGATCCGGAGGACCGTGGAGAGCTTGGGGGCTCATCCGCAGCCTAAAGCGCGTTCACGCGCGCGCGCAACGCACCATGCAACTCATTCGCACGGGTGCATCCTCCGGGAAGACGGGCGTGGGACGCCCTTACGGTCCGGCGAAGACAGGCGTGAAACGCCCTTCCGCCAATTCCGTTCC
>DASYJX010000046.1:0-153682 GCA_035996065.1 Steroidobacteraceae bacterium
TCGGAGTCCACGACCAGATGTGCGCCTGCAGATTGCCATCGATGTGTACTGTGCGCCCCAATTTGGCGCTCGCGATCCTCTCGATCGGATGCTTCAGGCTGTTCCAATCGAACAGCGCCAGCGCCGCTACAACGATGGCGACCAGGCTACCTAGAACGATGCCCGTTACGCGGAGCGTCTTTCTGAGCGGGGTGTTCACGCTTCTACAGCCCGGCGGTTCTGCTGCTGATAGTCAATGCGCACCTCGAGCACTTTTTTTTCCCGCCACTTTCGTGACCATTCGCTGGTCGCGCTCGCCCTTCGGTGCTGCGCCTGGACTAGAGTACTGCCTTAAAATATCGAAAAGATCCACGGGATTCCTTAGGATTTTGCGGGGATGCGCAACTGCTGCCCCGGATAAATCTTATTGGGGTCAGTGAGCATCGGTTTATTGGCATCAAAGATCTTCGTATAGGCATTTGCATCGCCGTAGACAGATTTGGCGATTTTCGAGAGCGTGTCGCCCGCTTTCACCTCATAGAGCGTCGATGCAGCGGTCGCTCCTTGTGCAACGGTGAGTTGATCATCGACCTTCGCGACCGAGTGAACGTTGCCACAGCACAGAACGATCTTTTCCTTGGTCGCTTGGTCCGGGGCAATACCCTTGACGGTCACTGTTTTGGAGGCCCCGTCATAGCTGATGGTCAGGTTTTGCGCACTCAAACCTTGGGAAGCGACGTATTTCGCAATTGCCGCACCAGCGGTTGCGTTAAGATTTGCGACGTTAGGGCCGGAGTTCCCTTCTGTGGTTGCTGCAGCTGCCGGCGACCCGCCCAACAACTTCTCGCCTGCCTCGGCGAGGAAACTTACTAGACTCATCGAATTCCCCCTCTCTTTTGAATCTCTACGCGAGCATGACGGCGCGGAATTCCAATTGGAGTAGGTGCTGAAGACAAGTCCTCGTCGGACGCCTCCGACCGTGTTTGAACGCATCCGACTCGGGCACGTTGCGGGCCGCCTTGCCGGTTCTGAGCCGGATTCCGTCGCTGGCTACTTGAGCCGCTCGATAAATCCGGCGATCTTGCGCCAGGTATCGCCTGCCACGATCGATTCGCAATCTTCGACCTCGTGCGCTTTGAGATCCACATGTACCGGGTTCCCATCCACCGTGACGATGAGTCTCGCCGTGTCCGGATGAGTTTGGATGCCGCCGGACTTACACTGGATCGATTGGAAACGAATACCCGCGCGGTCGAGCTCTTCACGCAAGTGTGCCGCGATTTTCAGTTTACCCTTTTCGAATGGGCTTAGTGCCATCGGGCATTCTACTTCGAACCGCCGCTTCTTGAGCGACCGGGCGGCGACCGCCTCAATTGTCCCAGCCGCCGGAGACACGGTTGCTCTTCGCTGCATTGGCGGCCGCCTCGCCGGGTTTTATGGTCCCATCCGCCAATGGGACCTGGATCGGGACTACCTCGACCTTGGCGAGGCCTTGCTTTCGATCGATTCCGATCCTCTGTGCTGTCGATGGCGACAGATCAACGATCCGGCCGTCCACAAAGGGGCCCCGGTCACGAATGGTGACCACGGCACTTCGACCGGTCTCCAGGTCGGTCACTCGGGCTCTGGTTCCAAGCGGCAACGTCTTGCTAGCCGCATTATCGCTCTGTGGATGCATAGGCGTGCCATCCGCCATTTTTTTGCCGGCAAATTTCTTGGCATAGAACGATGCTGTGCCGACCCGTTTGCGGCCGCTTCGATCCAGGGACAGTTTTGCGGGCCCAGCGGCAACGTGATCTGCAGCCGCCGCGGGCTGTAAGTGGCTCGCGCCGAAGGTCAAGCCCGAGGCGATGAGTACCAGGACGAAGAGTTTGGCTGGGGGGGAGGCAGTCATTGCAGAGTGCGCGAGCTGGCGCTTTTCGCTGCGCCAGCTCGCTCTCATCGCTACCGTTCGATCGTAAATCCTGAAGACCATTATTTCCGGTTCATATCCTTGTCGCGGCTGGTTGAGCTGCCCGGATCGGCTTTCGTCCCGCCGCTTTGTCCGCTGCCGCCGCTCTCACGCTGTCCCTGATTCTGCTGGCCGGGCTGACCCCGTTGGCCGCCTTGCTCCTGCTGGCCGCCCTGGCCTCCTTGTCCGCCGTGCTGTCCGCCTTGCTGACCTCCCTGGCTTTGCTGGCCTGCGCCCTGGCGCTGACTCTTGTCATCGCTCTTCTGCGTGTTGTTGTCTTTCGGGTTATTGGTCGACATCTGGAACTCCTCCGATGGTTGATAGTGCGCGCACACAGTAGGGCCGTTCCTGGGCTCCAGATGTAGGCAATTCACGGTGCTCGCCGTTCCGAGCGGATTTTGCAGGTGTAGGACTTGGCCGACGCCAAAATGAATGAAGGAGGGCGGCGGCCTTCCCTCATGGCGCTGATTCGCGCGTCGCGCTCGAGAGATTTTAGGCAGCCGGTTCGGGTTCTCCAACGTCGCGAAGCGCGTCCACGACGTTGGAGCCCTGAGGGGATTGTTTATTGCTTGGCAGCGACTGCATCGGCCTTGGCGTTTGCCTTGGCGGCGCTGTAGTCGGCATCGGCTTGATCCTTGCACCGCTTTTGCGCATCGCCAGCTAGGGCGGTACATTTGGCGAGTGCTACTTTGCGATCGCCATCCGCCTTGGCGATGGCAATGTTCTCGGAATCCTTGGCGGCGGTGTTGTTGAGATCGGTCAGTTTGTCGCCGACTTTATCGGCGGCTTTGCCGACGTCCTTCGAGGCGTCCTGTTCGCTCTTGGCCACCTCGGTGGATGCCTTCTGCTCCGCTGATGCAACATCATGAGCGACTGTATCGGGAGATTTTGGCTTGTCGCAACCCGCGCCCAGCACAATCGTCAGTGCGATCGCCGATGTCAGAAGTATGCGCATGTATATTTCTCCTTATCAAAAAATGGGACCAACGCGATTACGCGGCTCGCTACTCAGTTGTTTTGCCGACTTGCAAAATTATACGGGGGCGCACGGCGGAACAAAGTAGGACATTGCGGTGGGCCATCGTCGGCAGTGCAGTAAGCAGCCATAGGTGGGCGCCTACAATGCGAAAGCCGACCGGATCGCTGGGAAACCGCGATACTACGCCGGCGGTGGATTGGTATTTCCAACAAAGAAACTGGTGTGCGGCGATGAAACGATCGTTGGTGGTCCGGCGCGTAGCAGGGTGGACAGCGGCGTCATTGGCGGTTGCGATAGTCATGCTTGCAGGCTTGTCCGTGTCGCTCGATGCAGGTTATCTGCGCGTGCCATTTATCCGCTTCCTGTCATCGCATGCCGGGCGCCCGATCCAGATCGATGGGCTCCTCGAAACGCATATCTGGTCGCTTCATCCTCGTGTGATTGCGGAAAGGGTGACGATAGGCAACCCGCCATGGACCGCGCCGGGGATCACAGCTCGGGTCGAAAAAGTTGCGGTAGTTCTCCATTTGTCCCAGGGAGGCGACTCTTCATTGGGCATCCAAAGACTCGAAATGGACGGTGCAAAGCTCACCCTGATCCGGGACTCGAAGGGTCATGCGAATTGGCAGACGAGCGACCCGGACATGGGTGGGGAAAGTAGCGTGCCGCTCATTCGAAGTCTGTCGATGCGCGGCGTTCTCGAGCTCGAGGACCGGCTCCGGCACCTTCGGTTCAAGGGGACCGTTTCTGCCGAAGATGTGATCGGGGCAGGAAACCTGCCGCCATTGCGGATCGCGGGGCAGGGGGAACTCAATGGCAGGACAGCAGCCTTTGAGGTCATCGGAGATCCGCTTGCGGCGGCCAGCCACGAGCGTACCTACGGCTTCAAGTTCTCGGAGCGCTCGAGCGGTTCAGTCCTTGCCGGCGACGGCGCGCTGCTGCGAGCGTTCGATTTTAGCGGCATCGACGCGAAATTCTCGGCTTCGGGCAAGGACCTGCTCGATCTCTATTTTTTGACCGGAGTGACCTTGGTCAATACCGGGAGCTATCAGCTCTCCGGCGAAGTTTCGCGGCGCGGAACCCATACCGAATTCCGCAATCTCGCCGTCAAATCCGGTGACAGCGACGTGCTCGCGAAGGTGTCGATTGAAAGCTCGAGCGGCCGGCCAAAGTTCGAGGCAGATCTCACTTCGCAAGTCATCCGAATGTCGGACTTGGGCGCGCGTGCGGCGGGCCGCGAGCACGACCCCGAATCGGGCAGGTTGCTTTTGTCTAACGCGATGCTGAGTCCCCGTGCGGTCCGCCACGGCGATTGGCGCGTGCATTTTCATGCTCGACGCGTCGATGTCGGCCATGTTCCGCTTCAGGACGTGTCGGCCAAGATGACAATCGATCGCGGCATTCTGATCATCGATCCGTCGTCGGCCGGCGTGTTAGGCGGCAAACTAAATGCGCGCCTGAGGCTCGATGCGAAGACCGACGACCCCGCCGCCGAAGTTGACCTTAGGTTCACGGACTTGCAACTCGCGCAATTTGGCCGCAAAGATGCTGGGCCGCCGCCATTTGAGGGCTCGCTGCAGGCGCGCGCTACGGTGACCGGGCGGGGACGTTCGATTCATGAAGTCGCCGCGAGCGCCAGCGGCCCGGTGACGGCAGTGCTGGTGCATGGCGCGATTCGCGCCTCGCTCGCGGAACTCACTGGAATCGACCTTCGAGCGCTCGGACTGATGCTCACGAAGAACAAGCAAGCGACGGGTATCCGCTGCCTCATTGCCAGTTTCCAGGCGCACGACGGTACTCTGGAAGCGCAAAGATTGGTCATCGACACGGACCCGGTTTTAATTACCGGCGAGGGGCAGCTCCATCTCGACACCGAAACTCCTGATTTCACATTGCGGGGGCACCCGAAAGGGTTGCGGCTCTTTCGGCTGCGGGCGCCGGTGTCGGTGCGCGGAACCCTGCTCCATCCCGAGGTCTCGCTCCAGGCGCGCAATGCGGTCGCTCAGACCGCCGAAGCCGTCGCGCTCGGCGCAGCGCTCACGCCATTGGCCGCGGTGCTGGCATTCGTCGATCCGGGCCTCGCCAAGGATGCGGATTGTGCGTCGCTACAGGAGGCAGCGGCTGCTTCAGCGCCATGAATGAAAGCCTAGTACACTTTAGTCAACGACACTCGGGCAAAGAACGTACCGTACCGATGCAGGCCGGCAAATTTTGAACATCTCGATGGCAACGGCGCGGCTCGAGGATCCGGAGGCCATGGGCCGGTTCCTTGCTCCGATTCCGAACAGCGATCAGCTCGCCAAGATTCTCTACGAGAGAAAATCCGTATCTTCACGGGCATACGACGACGAGACTTGGACAGCTCGGTTTGTCGTCAGCGACGGAATAGTGGTGAAGTGTTTTACGGTCGCCGATATCACCATTGACCAAGCTGAAATGATTGCCGCTGTCTGTATCGATCTGTCCGAGTGGCAGGAAGCTGACTTTCGCGACATGGTGGAACAATTGCTGGCCCCGACGCCGGATCCCCCCAAGTAGGGCGGAGCCGGGCGGCTTGGCGGGGTGTCAGCGCCTCGCCTGAGGCTCCTGTTTTCGCATCATCACTGCGCCGCTCAGACTGAGAATCCTTCCTCGGACGGGGGCGGGGAGGGCACGCATGATCAGTCCCAAAGGAAAAGCAAAGGGATATGGTCTGTGGATTTTTGCGGACTGCTCGGCGCTCGTGATCAACCTATGGGGAAGCCACCCTGATTGCTTGAAAAAATCGAACCAATCGGCGACCTGAAACAGGAACGGTGCGGCGCGCAAGCGCTTCTCCCAAACCCTCGGCATTCGCCGCTTTCCGGCATTGTCGAAATCCATGATCCAATTCCTAAAGGACGGAGTGGAATATAAATCCCCGGCGAGGCTCGCGACCTCGTCATTCGAGAGGTAGGGAAGGACACCTTCGGAGATTACCAGCGCGTTCTTGCTCTCCGAACCGAGCTGAGCAAACACTGCTTTTCTGGATGAGCGATCCGATAGATCGAGCTCGACGCGCTCAACACGGCAAGCTGGCGGGCGCTCCGCGAGCTGCGAGTTTTTCAATTCGACGATATTGGGAAAATCGACTTCAATCCACCGAAGGGCGGAAGGCAGGGCCATACGATAGGGCCGTGTGTCCAGTCCCGCACCCAAATTGAGCACGCAATCTATTCCCGTCGCGAGCGATTCGTTGATAAGCCGGTCGATTGCGGCGGTCCGAACGATCATGGCCCAAGCGACTACCGCCGAACGCGGCATCGACGCTGCAATCTGACGTCCGCGCGTTCCCGCGAGCAGGGTCGCCAACGGATCATGGAATGCCGCGTCTTTTCGTTCGCCTTCTTGCCCCCTGAAGGTCGCGACCCATAGGGCCGTATCGGAAACATTCGAAATTTCCCCGTCGCGGATCGCACGCCTATTTTTCATAAAATCTCGATCGTAGGCGGGGGCTTACATTGCTTCCCGGCCCCCGCTCATTGCGGCGTGCGGTGCAGGTGACAGACTGCCTTCACTTAACGCCGTCGGTCGGAGAACCCAATGAATCCCACCATCCACTCGATCGCCTTTCTCGGGCTCTTGCTCATCGTAGCGTATTCGCTTGCGGATGATTCCTTGAACCGCTCAATCATGACCAAGCGCCAAATGATAAGCGAGTGTCTTCAGAAGCAGAAAGCGTCTGACGTCAGCATGTCGAAACTGGACATTATCAGAATGTGCAAGGACCAGCTGAAACAACAAAAGACGACGGGAGCGTTTCCCGAAGCGCCGCCCACGGACATTCCACGCAACTGAGCGCCCGAGCGGGGCGCTGCCGAGCGGATGCCGAGCGAGGGCGGGTCGGGCGACCGCCCGCCGCCGGGCGCCCCTCGGGCCACCGGCGAATCACCCGATGGGACTGGTTCCGGCGGGACTTCCCTCCACCTGAATCAGCAGCTTGACGTCCATCTTGAAGCCGTATTTCTCGCCAAAATTGACGCCGAAATCGGCGCGATTGAAGGTCGCCGACGCATCCGCTCCGCACACTTCCTTCTTGCTCATCGGATTTGGCTTGCACAAAAAGGAATTGATCGCCAAGGTCAACGGCTTCGTAACGCCGTGCATGTTCAGGGTGCCCTGGGCTTCGGCCGGTGAGTCGCCGTTGAATTTCGTAAATTTGCCGCTGAACGTAGCGGTGGGGTACTTCGCCACGTCGAAGAGTTCGGCCGACTTCGCGTGTTCGTCCAATTTCGCATTGCCGAAGTTGATCGAGCCCATGTCCACGGTAACGTCGATGGAGCCGGATTTCGCGGCCTTGTCGTACACCACTTTCCCGGAACTGGAGTTGAACTTGCCGCGCCACACCGACAAGCCATTCATGTGATCCGCTTCGAAACTCGGGTACGTGTGGGCGGGATCGAGGATGTAGCTGACCGGCGCTGCGAAC
Source organism: Steroidobacteraceae bacterium (assembly GCA_035996065.1). Taxonomy (GTDB): domain Bacteria; phylum Pseudomonadota; class Gammaproteobacteria; order Steroidobacterales; family Steroidobacteraceae; genus Bog-1198. The sequence continues at coordinate 7,357 of DASYJX010000046.1, forward strand.
ACGCCCGCACTCACCAGCGCGGCCATCGACGCCAAAACAATACGATTCATTGAGGGCTCCTTGGAAGACTCTATGGGTATACTTTCGAGTCAAATCATAGCCGATGTGGTTCATTTTCTCGTTTTTATCTTTCGCGAGGCCCTGAATGGAATTATTCGACGCAATCGAGACCCGATCCTCCGCCGGTCGGTTGACCGAGCCCGGCCCTAGTCCGGAAGATCTCGAGCGGTTGTTGCAGGCGGCTGCCCGTGCGCCGGATCACGGGCGCCTCAAGCCATGGCGCTTCATCGTTCTCAACGGCCCCGATCGTGCACCGTTTGCGCAAGCCGCTGCCGCGGCCAAGCGCGCGCGCGTGCCGACAATGACGGATGAGCAAGTGGCATCGGAGCGGCAGAAGCTCGAGCGTTCACCGACGATCGTGGTGGCCGCCTGCGTGGTCGATCGTGCCAAGGCCAAGGTGCCGGAGATCGAACAGATCATTGCCGTGGGTGCCGCGGTCGAGAATCTATTTCTTGCAGCGCACGCCCTGGGTTACGGCGTGATGTGGAAGACGGGGGCTGCGGCGTATGACCCTGCGGTGAAGGCGGTTGTGGGTCTGCGGCCCGATGACCACATTGTTGCTATTCTGCATCTGGGAACGCCTTCAAAATAGGGCGAGCACGCAGGGTTGCCGCTTTCACAAGTGCCCAAACGGGAAGTCCGGGCGTGATGGACAGCTCGCGAGTCGCGGATGCCATAATCCGGGCCATGATTTCAGTGCCGCCGATATCGATGCCGATCAAATCCGAATTCGCATCGTCATGCGCGACGGTAGTAACCACTCCCGCCAAGCGGTTGCGAACGCTGAGATATTGGGGTGGCTGCGTCGCGACGATGATATCCCGGGCGAGCAGTTGCACGCGCAATTGCGCCCCGATCGCGCCGTTTGCAGCACGAACCCGGAGCTCGCCGGTTCCAACCTGTATCCGAGTCAATCCGCTCAGGGGATCCACGCCGAGCACGGTTCCATCGATAATGGCGCCTACCGCGTCCGCACCGATTATCGCCCGCAATCTCGGGTTCAGGCTCATGTCGCCGATTCCGCCCTGCGCGACCGCCCGTCCCGAATCCAGCAGTACGATGTAGGTCGCGAGCCGCAACACCTCGTCGAAATTGTGGCTGACATAGACCATGGGGATGGCCAACTGATCGCGCAAGCTCTCCAAGTAGGGCAACACCTCCTCGCGCCGCGCCGTATCGAGCGCCGCCAAAGGCTCGTCCAAGAGCAGCAGACGCGGCTGCGACAGCAGCGCCCGTCCGATGGCCACCCGCTGTTTTTCGCCTCCTGAGAGTTGGTGGACTCGCCGATCCATCAAGAGCTTCAGATCGAGCAGGTCCGCCACCGCATCGAGATTTACGTAAGCGCGCGCCCGCGCACGCTTCGCCGCGTAGCGTAGATTGGCCGCAACGTTCAAGTGCGGAAACAGGCGGGCCTCTTGGAATACATAGCCGATGCGACGGTCTTCGGGCGGCACGTCGATCCCTCGTTCGGTATCCAGAAGCACGTTGCCATCGAGCGTCACCCGTCCGCTATCGGCGTCGAGAAGTCCGGCAATAATGTTCACGAGCGTGCTCTTGCCGCAACCCGAGCGGCCGAACAAGGTGACGACGCCCGGGGTCGGAAGGTCGAATTTCGCGTCCAGCATAAATGAGCCGCGGCGCTTGTTGACGGCGACGTTCAGCACTTATCGGCCCAGCAAGCGTCGCACGCGCAGCGCGAACCACTCGGCCAGCAGAAGGCCGCCCAAACCAAGGATCAATGAAATGCCTGCCAGTCGCGCGGCGGCAGCATCGCCGCCCGGAGTCTGCAGAGCCGTATAGAGGGCCAGCGGCAAAGTTCTAGTTTCCCCGGGAATGTTCGACACGAAGGTGATCACCGCTCCGAACTCGCCGATCGCCGCAGAGAAAGCGGTGATCGCTCCCGCGAGTATGCCCGGCAGCATCAGCGGCAGCGTGATGGTGAGGAATCGATCGATTGCGCCGGCACCCAGAGTGCGCGCGGCATCCTCGAGACCGCGGTCCACGTTCTCGAGCGAAATTCTCATCGCCCGTACCATCAGCGGGAACGACATCACCGCCGTGGCCAGTGCCGCGCCATTGCGCGTGAAAATGAGTTCGATGCCGGCGGCTCGCTCGAGCCATGACCCGATGGGACCGCGGGTCCCGAACAGTACCAGCAGCAGGTAACCGATGACCACCGGCGGCAGCACCAAAGGCAGATGCACGAATGCATCGAGGAGCGTGTGCCCGACAAATCGGCGCCGGCTCAGGACCCAGGCAAGCACGATCGCCAGCGGCAGGCTGAACACGACACTGCGTGCCGCCACGCTCAGGCTGAGATGCAGCGCCTCAATTTCGCTTGCGTTGAGCCACATCATTCTGGACGAGAGACGGTGCAGGGCTTCATCGAGGCAGGCAGTATACTGTGCCGGCGGATCGGCCAAAGGATTTGCTCATGACGTATTTTCGCGCCGCGGCGCCGACGGGGACGGCGCCCGAACGTATCGGGGTGTTGGTGGTCAATCTCGGCACTCCGGATTCACTCTCGTATTTCGCCGTACAACGCTACCTGCGCGAATTCCTCGCCGACCGCCGGGTAATCGACACATCCCGCCTGATATGGCTGCCGCTGTTGTACGGGATCGTGCTGCCGTTCAGACCCATCAGGACCCTGCGCAAATACCGCAAGATCTGGATGAGCGACGGCTCGCCCCTGGCAGTGTATTCCAAGCGGCTCACCGCCAAAATCGGCTCTGTGTTGCACGACAGCTTCGGCGATCGGGTGCGGCTCGAACTCGCCATGACTTACGGTAACCCAAGCATCGCCGATGCCATCCGGTCGTTGGCCGAGCAAAACGTGAAAAAGCTGCTCGTCCTGCCGCTTTTCCCGCAGTATTGTTCATCGACGACGGGCTCGGTATTCGATCGAACCACCCGCGTATTGCAACGTTGGCGGTGGCTGCCGGAAACCCGGTTCGTCAACGATTACTACGACAACGCCGGATATGTCGAAGCGCTGGCGATGCGAATTCGCGAGCACTGGGTTGAAGCCGGCGAGCGCTCACATCTGCTGTTTTCCTACCATGGGATTCCTGCTTCCTACGTTGCGGACGGCGATCCCTATCAGATGCAAGCCGAAGCGACTACGCGGCTGGTGGCATCGCGGCTGGGACTCGCGTCCGAGGAATATTCCCATTGCTATCAGTCGCGCTTCGGCTCCGTGGTTTGGCTGCAGCCCTATACGCTGGACACACTCAAAGCCTTGGCCGGGCGCGGCGTGCGCAAGTTGACGGTCGTCTCCCCTTCGTTTGCGGTGGACTGCTTGGAGACCCTGGAAGAAGTCGCCATCGAATATCACGGCAAGTTCATGGAATTGGGCGGCGAGCGGTTGACGCTGGTACCCGGTTTGAACGATTCGGACCGCCATGCGGAGGTCCTGGCGTCGATTGTGAAAAACCGGCTTCTAGGCTGGACGGCAGAGACGGACTGAGGGAACCGGCCGCTCTATTCATCCCATGCACGGCGCAGGATGGCGGGCGCGTCAAGTGCCGCGCCGCTCGCTCCGAACACCGCACCCCAACCGGAATCGGCGTCCAGCCGAGTCGCGCAAAATGCCTCGGCCACGGCTCGGGACTCCGGGCTTGCGGCGGCACTCAGCAAGACGCCCGCTTGCATCAGAGTGACGAACATCTGGGCGAAGCGGCGTGCATGCGCCGAAAGTACGGGAGCGTCGACCACGGCGGCGAAGCGCTCGAACGCCGCATCGAAATTTCGATGCCGTCCGCGCGCCTGCATGAGCTCGTGAAGCACGGCGTCGCGCGTCGCCGTGGATTTTCCAAATGCACGCAGCACATCGAGACACATGATATTGCCCGATCCCTCCCAAATCGAATTGACGGGCATCTCGCGCGAGATGCGCGCGAGCGGCATTTCTTCCGTGTAGCCGTTGCCGCCCAGTACTTCCATTGCTTCGGCGGCCAATTCACAGCCGCGTTTGCAAACCCAAAATTTTGCAGCGGATGTGAGAGCGCGACGCAACGCGACCTCGCTGTCGCCGTCGCTGTCGAAGGCGCGCGCCAGGCGCATGGCCAGCGCCGTGGCAGCTTCCGATTCGATCGCGATGTCGGCAAGCACGCTTTGCATGAGGGGTTGCCGGATCAGCAGCGTGCCGAATACCTTGCGGTGACGCGCATGATGCACAGCCTGCACCACGGCTTGCCGCATCATTCCCGCCGTGCCGGTGAGGCAGTCGAGCCGGGTATAGGTTCCCATTTCGAGAATGGTCGGAATGCCGCGGCCTTCTTCACCCAGTCTGTGCGCCCAGGCATCGATGAATTCGACTTCGGACGAGGCGTTGGAGCGATTGCCGAGTTTGTCCTTCAGGCGCTGCACATAGATTCCATTGCGCGTGCCGTCGGGAAGCCTGCGCGGCATGAAAAAGCAGGAAAGGCCGCCATCGGTCTGCGCGAGGACCAGGTGCGCATCGCACTGGGGTGCCGAGAAGAACCACTTATGGCCCGTGATCCGATAGGACCCATCGTCGGAACGCACGGCGCGCGTCGTGTTGGCACGTACGTCCGAACCCCCCTGTTTTTCCGTCATGCCCATACCGATCAGACCGCCGCGCTTACGGTCGATCGGGATGTCGCGCGGGTCGTATTCCCGCGTGACAACGTACGGCACCCAGGCGCGGTCCAGCCATGCATCGCGGCGCATCGCCGCGATTGCGCCGTAGGTCATGGTGGTCGGGCAAAGCGTTCCGCACTCGACCTGAGCCTGCATCAGATAGCCCGCGGCGCGCGCCGCGTGGGCGCCGGGAATGGCGCGGCCCTTGACCAGCGCCCATGGGCCGGCATGGTAGCCGCGCTGGGCAATGCCCTGCATCAACAGGTGCCAAGAAGGATGGAACTCGATGCGGTCGACTCTCTCGCCTTGCACATTAAAGCTGTGTAATACGGGAGAGTTGCGGTTGGCGAGGCGGGCGTCCTCCAAGATCGCCGCGGTGCCGAGGGTTGCCCCGGCGCTGACCAAGTCGGGAACGGCTGCGCCCGCGCCCTCGCGGGCCACAGCCTCCTGCAGTGCAAAATCGGTCGCGAAGACGTTGTATTCCGACAGGGGCGGGGTCTGATTGAAGACACTGTGGGTGGGTTGCATGGTAGGGAACCCCTGCGTCGGGATGCCGTCGATGGTAATACGAAGCCGCGAGTCCTTGCATCGAATACGCCAGCAATGCTAGATTCGGTCGCAATGTGCGCTTCTCCCTGCAAATCGTTCGCAATCCCCCTGCCGCGACTGGGTTTGCTTGCCCTGCTGCTGCGCCGCTAGGCGCTACAAATCCCGCGCTAACGGTCGGCGCCTACAAGACCGGAAAAATCAATAAAGTCCCGTCAAAGTTAGGGCGCATCGAGAGACCACCATGTTGCGTAATCCGTCGAGCAAATATCGTCCATTTTCACCTGTCGATCTAACCGGGAGAACCTGGCCAAGCCGCGTCATCGAGGCACCGCCGATCTGGTGCAGCGTTGACTTGCGCGACGGCAACCAAGCGCTGATCGAACCCATGGACGCGGCCCGCAAACGCCGCATGTTCGACATGCTGGTAAAGATAGGCTTCAAGGAAATCGAGGTTGGTTTTCCGGCGGCTTCCCAAACCGATTTCGATTTCGTGCGGGAAATCATTGAGCGCGATCTGGTGCCGGAAGACGTCACCATTCAGGTGCTCACCCAGGCGCGCCCCGAACTCATTGCTCGGACATACGAATCGCTCAAGGGCGCCCGTCGGGCAATCGTGCATGTGTACAACTCGACATCGGCGGCCCAGCGCCGCGTGGTATTTCGGATGGACCGTGCAGGTATCGTCGACATTGCGGTGCGCGGCGCCGAAGCGGTACGCGAGCACGCGCTGCGCGACCGGGGCACCGAGTGGATATTTCAATATAGCCCCGAAAGCTTTACCGGCACGGAACTCGACTTTGCGGTTGAGATTTGCGATGCCGTCAATGGCGTATGGGAGCCGACGCCTGAGCACCGATCGATCCTGAATCTGCCGGCGACGGTTGAAATGGCGACGCCCAACGTCTATGCCGATCAGATCGAATGGTTTTTGCGGCACATCGGCCGGCGCGATTCGGTCGTCTTGAGTGTTCATCCCCACAATGATCGAGGCACCGCGGTGGCGGCGGCGGAACTCGCGGTGATGGCCGGGGCGGAGCGAATCGAGGGCACGCTATTTGGCAATGGGGAGCGTACCGGCAATGTCGACATTGTAACGTTGGCTCTCAATCTTTATTCGCAAGGCATTGATCCAGAATTAGATTTTTCCAACATAAATGAGGCTGCGCGGTGTGCGGAAGGCTGCAACCAGTTACCCATCCATCCGCGCCATCCCTATGTGGGTGACCTCGTTTTCACGGCATTTTCCGGGTCGCATCAAGATGCGATCAAAAAAGGTCTGGCTGCGAGAAGCGCGACCGACATCTGGGACGTTCCCTACTTGCCTATCGACCCCTCGGATCTGGGCCGCTCCTACGATTCGATCATTCGGGTCAATAGCCAATCCGGCAAGGGCGGGGTGGCCTACCTGTTGGAGCGCGACTTCCAGTTGGTGATGCCGCGGCGATTGCAGATCGAGTTCAGTCAGATCGTGCAATCAACTGCAGATATCACGGGTAAAGAATTGACTTCTCAGGAGTTATGGGACCTTTTTGGCAGCGAGTATCTGGCTCCGCGCACCCCCTATGTGTATCGCTCCCACCAGCTCGCGGCTTCGACGGATGGCGCCGACAGCGAGCGGATCACGTTGCAGGTCGAAAATGAAGGGCGGCTCGAGACGTGGCATGGCCAGGGTTCCGGACCGATCGATGCCATGGTCAACGCCTTCGCGCTGCCATTCGATGTACTGTCATATGAAGAGCACTCACGCGGCCAGGGAAGCGCCGCCACGGCCGTCTCCTACATCGAAGTGACCACTCGATCGCGCCGAACCTTGTTTGGTGCCGGTATGCACCCCAATATCATTACTGCCTCCTTGCTGGCGATTTTCTCGTCGGTGAATCGGGCCGTAGCAGCAGGGGCGTTGCCGTCACGGGCCGAGAAGGCTCGTACGGGCACTTAAGCGGTTGCGCCGGAGCGCCTGGAGCAGAGTGATGCTGCCTTGCTAGTTGAATGGCGGACAGAATCGGATATAGTGCGCAGCTTCGGCGATTTGGGCTGGTCGATCCTATTGATTTGAAGGGCTTTTCTCGAACAATGAGCGAACGCGAAGACGAACATTTCGATATCGATGATGAGTTTCTCGGGGAAGCCGAAGAATCCCATGACTTCGATCCCCTATTGGAGCGCACCGAGCGGCGCCCGAAAGCGGCTGCAGTCGGCAAACGCGGCAAGGCGGCTTGGAGCCGGGTGGAAGACGTACTCGCCGAGCGCCAGTTAGAAAAAGAACTGCGCGATATTTTCGAAGACGATTAGCGGACCTCCGGCGCTGGCCCGCACCGCTGTGCTCAAACATGGTCAAGCTTGGGTCGTGCTCAAGTTCGGCGGCACGAGTGTGTCGTCCGCGGCCAACTGGCACAACATCGCTTCGGTAGTGCGGGCGCGCATCGGCGCATCCTTTCGGCCGGTGATCGTTCATTCGGCGCTATCCGGCATTACCGATCGTCTCGAATCGCTGTTGGCCTCCGGCCGCCACGGCAAGCATTCAGGAGTCCTCGAGCAGATCGGCGCCGCACACCGGCTTCTCGCGGAAGCGCTCGGCATCGTGCCGAGTCCGATGTTCGAAAATTTCATGCGGGAACTGCGGGATTTGGCGCATGTGGCGGCGAGCGGCGGCGAACTCAGCGACGGCCTTCGCGCAAGCATATTGGCAATGGGTGAGCTCCTGGCAACGTCGCTGGGGGCGACGTTCCTGAATGCCCAGGGAATCGATACGGCATGGGCAGATGCGCGCCAGGTGCTGCGCGCCGACGCGCGCCCCGGGGCCACCATCAAGGCGAGTCTGCTGTCGGCTACTTGTGATTTCACGCCGGACTCGACGCTGCAAGGCTTGTGGCGGTCGCTCGATCAGGTCGTAATAACCCAAGGTTTCATCGCGGCCAACGACGCCGGCGAAACGGTGCTGCTGGGCCGGGGCGGATCGGACACCTCGGGTGCGTATTTTGCGGCGAAACTGAACGCGGCGCGCCTGGAGATTTGGACCGATGTACCCGGAATGTTCAGCGCTAATCCCCGCGCTGTGCCGACCGCGAGGCTGCTGCGCGCCTTGCATTACGACGAAGCTCAGGAAATCGCCAGCAACGGCGCGAAGGTTCTGCATCCGCGTTGCGTCCTGCCGCTCAGGCAATACAAGATCCCACTGCATGTATACGCCACACAGGCGCCGGAACTGGAAGGTACGATCGTGTCCGCGAATGTCGCCGACAGCGCCGCCCAAGTCAAAGCGATTGCGATCAAAAAGGGCATCACGCTGGTCTCCATGGATAGCCCCGGCATGTGGCACCAGGTGGGATTCCTGGCGGATGCCTTCCAAATTTTCAAACGGGAAGGATTATCGGTGGACCTCGTGTCCACTTCGGAAACGAACGTGACCGTATCCTTGGATCCGACCGCCAATACGTTGGATTCTGCGGCGCTCGACCGCTTGACCTTGGCGCTGGGATGTCTGTGCCGCGTCGAAATTTTCGGGCCGTGCGCCAGCCTGAGTTTGTTGGGCCATAACATACGCGGGATCTTGCACGAACTGGGCTCGGCCTTCGAGCTGTTCCAGGATCAAAAGATTTATTTGGTCACCCAGGCCGCGAACGATTTGAACTTCACCTTTGTGATCGACGAGGCTCAGGGCGATCGCTTGGTGCAGCAGCTGCACGAGCGCCTGATCCAGGGCATCGGCTCCGACAAGGTCCTGGGGCCCACGTGGCAGCAGCTGTTCTCCGACCAAAAGCGCGCCCCGACCCCGGCGAACTGGTGGGAGGAGCCCGAAAAGCGTCGCCGCTTGATCGCAATAGCCGAGCGCGAGTCCGCGGCGTTCGTGTACGACGTGACGGCTTTGGATGCGGCGATCCAGGCGGTGCAGGGTGTGAAATCCGTGAAACGCTGGGCATACGCGATGAAAGCCAATTGGCACCCGCAAATACTGCGGCGTATGTACGCCGCGGGTTTGACGCTGGAGTGCGTATCGCAAGGGGAACTGGAGCACGCCTTTGCCAGCGTGCCTGATCTCGACCCGGAACGGGTCCTGTTCACCCCGAATTTCGCGCCGCGCGCCGAATATCAATTCGGTTTCGCCAAGGGCGTGCGGGTCACCTTGGACAACTTATATCCGCTCAAGATGTGGCCGGACGTGTTTCGCGGCAAAGAGATTTTTCTGCGCATCGATCCGGGATTTGGGCGCGGCCATCACCAGCATGTGCGTACCGGAGGGGTTCACTCTAAATTCGGCGTGCCTCTGGAGGAAGCTGACGAACTGGTCGCATTGACGAGGAGTGCCGACGCGCGGGTTACCGGCTTGCATTCTCACACAGGCAGCGGCATTTTCGATGTTGCCAATTGGACTGAAACCGGATCGCTGCTGGCGGATCTGGCCACGCGGTTCCCGCACGTCACCGTAGTCGACTTGGGCGGTGGCATCGGCGTGCCGGACCAATTGGGCCACGGCGAAATCGACTTCCATGCACTCGATCGAGGAGTCGCCCAACTCTCAAAGCAGTTTCCGGCCATCGAATTTTGGATGGAACCCGGCCGTTTCTTGGTAGCCAAGGCGGGAGTGCTGGTAGCGCTCGTGACCCAGCTCAAGGGGAAGGGCGACGTCCAGTATGTGGGGGTCGCGACCGGCATGAATTCCCTGATTCGGCCCGCTCTGTATGGGGCGCATCACGACATCCGCAATCTGACGCGTCTTGACGAACCCTTGAGCCATCGAGTCAATGTAGTCGGCCCGATCTGCGAGACCGCGGATCAGCTCGGGACCGATCGTTGGCTGCCGCAGACCCAAGAAGGCGACGTGCTTCTCATAGCGAACTGCGGCGCCTACGGTTATGCCATGGCGTCGAACTATAATCGCCGTCCTCCCGCAGCTGAGTTTATGATCGACCCATGAAACAGGTAGGCATCATCGGCTGGCGGGGTATGGTGGGGTCGGTGCTTCTCGACAGAATGCGCCAGGAAAAGGACTTCGACCTCGTCGCTCCGACGTTTTTCAGCACCTCGCAGGCAGGGGCGGCGGCTCCCGTGCGGAACGCCAGGGTACTGGATGCCGATGACATCGCGGCGCTCGCCAAGCTGCCCATCATCATCAGCACGCAAGGCGGCGAATACACCGAACGCATCCATCCGCGTCTGCGCGCCGCGGGTTGGCTGGGATATTGGATCGACGCCGCTTCCACCCTGCGCATGCAAAAAAATGCCGTCATCGTTTTGGATCCGGTGAATCTGCCCGTGATGCGGGCGGCGCGCGAAAGCGGGGTGAAAGATTTCATCGGCGGCAATTGCACGGTGTCGCTGATGCTGATGGCAGTGGGCGGATTGCTGCGCGCGGGCGCCGTCGAATGGATCACCGCCATGACCTATCAGTCGGCCTCCGGTGCCGGTGCAAAGCACATGCGCGAACTACTGGATCAGATGGGCGCAGTGCATCGCTCGGTATCTTCGCTGTTGCAGGACCCCGCTTCCGGAATTCTCGATGTCGACCGAGCGGTGAGCGCCGCATTGAACGGGCCGGGCCTTCCCCGAGAACAATTCGGGGTTCCGCTCGCGGCGAGCCTGATTCCCTGGATCGACAAGGATTTGGGCACCGGTCAGAGCCGAGAGGAATGGAAGGCAAGCGCGGAGGCGAACAAAATATTGGGATTGGAGGCGCATCCCGTGCCGGTCGAAGGGATCTGCGTGAGAGTGAGTGCGATGCGCTGCCACTCGCAGGCGCTGACGATCAAGTTGAAGCGGGATTTGCCGCTCGCGGAGGTCGAACAATTGCTTGCCGGCGCGAATCCGTGGGTTCGCGTGGTGCCGAATTGCCGTGAGTCCTCGATCCGCGAACTTTCCCCGGCGGCGGTCAGCGGCACTTTGACCATACCGATCGGCCGCTTGCGCAAGCTTGCAATGGGAGGCGAATATCTATCCGCGTTCACCGTGGGCGACCAGCTATTGTGGGGTGCGGCAGAACCCCTGCGCAGGACTATGCGATTCCTACTTCCTCATGCGTGAGCAGATGAATGGGCACGTTCTTGACGCGCCAAATGTCCGTGCAGTATTCGCGAATGGTGCGATCCGAGGAGAACTTTCCGCTGCGGGCGGTGTTCAAAATCGACATGCGTGTCCAGCGCTCCGTTTGGCCATAGGCCTCGGACACTCTGGCCTGACACTCTACGTAGGACCGAAAATCCGCGAGCAGCAGGTAGGGATCGTCATTCAGCAAGCCGTCGATCAGGGGGCGGAAAAGCTGCGAGTCGCCGCGTGAGAAAAAGCCGCTGCGGATGAGATCGATAACCTCGCGCAACCGCCGATCGGCATTGTAGTAGTCCATCGGCCGGTAACCCTGCTTCTTCAAGGCATCGACTTCCGCCGCGCTCAAACCGAACAGAAAGAAATTGTCGGCGCCGACTTCTTCGCGGATTTCGATGTTGGCGCCGTCGAGCGTGCCCACCGTCAGCGCGCCGTTCATCGAAAACTTCATGTTTCCGGTTCCGGACGCCTCCTTGCCCGCCATGGAAATCTGTTCCGACAGATCCGCCGCCGGGTACACGCGTTGACCATTGGTCACGTTGAAGTTGGGCAGAAAAACCACCTTCAAGCGGCCCCGCACATCCGGGTCCTCGTTGATCACCCCGCCGACCGCAGTGATCAATTTGATCATGAGCTTCGCGAGGTGGTATCCGGGCGCCGCCTTGCCGCCGAAAACGAACGTGCGCGGCTGCATCCCGATCGCGGGATTCGATTTGATTTCCTGATAGAGCGAAACGATGTGCAGCACCTGCAGATGCTGCCGCTTGTACTCGTGAATGCGCTTCACCAAGACGTCGAAAATCGACATCGGGTCGATGACTATGCCGGTGCGCTCAAGCGCGAGGGCGGCGAATTCCCGCTTGTTGTGTTGCTTGATCTCGCGCCACCGGGCGCGAAAATCCGCGTCCTCGGCCAATGGTTCCAAGTGCTTGAGCTGGGCCAAATCCTTGATCCAGTCCGTTCCGAGATGCTCGGAAATCAGATCCGAGAGCCTCGGATTCGAGAGCACCATCCAGCGGCGCGGCGTCACGCCGTTGGTCTTGCTGCTGAATTTCTGCGGCCACATTTCGTAGAAGTCCTTCAAGACATCGCGCTTGAGCAGCTCCGAATGAAGCTCTGCGACGCCGTTGATGGCATGGCTGCCGACGCAGGCGAGGTACGCCATACGCACATAACGCTCTCCGCTCTCGTCTATCAGCGACATGCGGGCGATCCGAGCTTCGTCGCCCGGGAATCGAAGGCGGACTTCCTCCAGGAATCGGGCGTTGATTTCCTCGATTATTTGCAAATGCCGCGGCAACACGCGGGCGAACACTTGCAGCGGCCAGCGCTCCAGGGCCTCGGGCAACAAGGTGTGATTGGTATAGGCGAAGGTTCGGCACGCAACCGCCCACGCGTCGGTCCATTGCAGCAGAGACTCATCGACGAGAATGCGCATCAGTTCCGCGATGGCGATCGCCGGATGCGTGTCGTTGAGTTGCACGGCAAATTTCACGTGAAACTGGTCGACCGGCAACTTCTGCGTGCGCAGGATGCGCATCATGTCCTGCAGCGAACATGACACGAAAAAATATTGCTGTTCGAGCCGCAGTTCCTTGCCGCGCAGCTGCTCATCGTTCGGATAGAGCACCTTGCTCAGATTCTCCGACGTCATCCTCTGATTGACCGCACCGGAGTAGTCGCCGCTGTTGAACATCGCGAAATCGAACGACTCCGGCGCTTCCGACCGCCACAGCCGCAGCGTGTTTGCGGTGTTGGTGTGGTAGCCCAGGATGGGCGTGTCGTAGGGCACGCCGAAGACCGTCTTGAGCGGCAACCAGCGCACGCGCGGTCGATTGAGTTCATCGACGTACGATTCGGCCGTCCCGCCGAGTTTTACCTGCACTGCCCACTCGGGCCGCACCAATTCCCACGGGTTCCCGAACCGCAGCCATTTGTCCGCCTTCTCGACCTGCCATCCATCGATGATATCCTGATGAAAAATCCCGAACTCGTAGCGTATGCCGTAGCCCACGGCCGGCACCTCGAGCGTCGCCAGGGAATCGATGAAACAGGCCGCCAAGCGTCCGAGGCCGCCGTTGCCGAGTCCGGGTTCTTCTTCTTGTCGGAGCAATTCCTCGAAGTTAAGTCCGAGCTCCGTCATGCACTGCTTCACCCGATCGAAAATCCCGAGGTTGATGAGGTTGTTGCCGAGGTGAGGCCCCATCAGGAACTCGGCCGAGAGATATGCGACGGTTCGCGAGGCCTGCTTCGTGTAGGCGGCCGCGGTGCTGATCCAGCGTTGCAGCATTCGGTCGCGCACCGCGTAGGCGAGCGCCATGTAGTAATCGTTCTTGGTTGCTAGAGCAGGAAACTTACCCTGGACATAGAAAAGATCGTCCAGGAAGGCATTTTTGAGCGCCTCCTTGCTGAGCGCCGTGCGGTCGTCTTCGATATGCGGTGAACTCACGGCTGCTGCGAGCGCATCACGGCGAAGGTGTCATGGTGCCCACATGACCTCGACCGGCGTTCGCGATTGGCGCAGCACGGCGCGCACCGGCATGTCTTCTACGGGGCCCGGAGCCGTCGCGGCGGTAAATGTGCGCCACTTCGACTCGCCGGTGATCAGCAGCACGACCCGGCGCGAGTCGAGCAGCGCCGTCAAATTGAGGCTGAGCCGCGGGTGCGGAGCGACCGGAGACCACATTCCGACGCATCCCGCTGCAGCGGACCGGTTCAGTGCGCTCGACAAATTCGGCGAGCGGGGAAACAACGATGCCGTGTGCCCGTCGTCGCCCATGCCGAGGATCACCGCATCGAACGGACGCGGCACTCGCGCAAACGTCTCCCATGCGGAGACTGCGCCGAGATCCGGCGTGGGCGCGCCGTTCTTGAGGCCAAGAAAGCGGGCCGCAGAGGCATGCTCCTTCAGCAGGACCTCGCGCACCAAGTGCTCGTTGCTCGAATCGATATCCGGGGCAACCCATCGCTCGTCCGCGAGCGCGATACGCACGCGGTCCCAATCGAGCGCCTGCTTGCGCAGGATTTCGAACAGTCTTACGGGCGACCGGCCGCCCGAAACGACCAGACTCGCAAGCCCTCGCGCACCGATGGCCATTGTCAGGCTCGCGGCAATTTGCGCCGCCAGCTCGCGCGATAGGGTCTCAACGTCAGCGTAGCGCTGTACCGCCGGTTCAGAGTTCGTCATGCCACGCGTATCCGTCGCGCCCGATCATTGCACTGGACGCTGCCGGTCCCCACGTGCCTGCTATATACGTTTTCGGGCGCTCGTCGTATTGTTCCCAGCCGGCGCGAATGGGGTCTATCCACGCCCAGGCCGCATCCAGCTCGTCTCTGCGCATGAACAAGGTAAGATTACCTTTCACCGTGTCCATCAGCAGGCGCTCATAGGCGTCCAAACTCCTTGTCTTGAATGTCTCGCCCAAATCGAGGGCGAGGCTCACCGGCTTCAATCGCATGCCTTCCCCCGGATTCTTGGCGAGTATGGTCATCGTGATGCTTTCGTCGGGTTGCAGGCGAATCACCAACTCGTTGGCCGTGCGCGCGGTGGGCGGCATCTCAAAGATAGGATGCGGCACTTCGTCGAAGGTCACCACCAACTCCGTCAGACGATCCTGCAGCCGCTTGCCGGTGCGCAAATAAAACGGCACTCCGGCCCAGCGCCAGGTTTCGATTTCGACTTTGAGCGCCGCGAATGTTTCAGTCGTGCTGTCCGGCGCGATGTCCGCTTCCTCGAGGTAACCCGGCACCGGCGCCCCGCGGACGGCGCCTGCCTTGTACTGGCCGCGCACGGTTTTGGTGAGCACGTCGCGATCGCGTAACGGGCGAAGCGCCCGCAGCACTTTGAGTTTTTCGTCGCGCACCGCGTCGGGATCGCTGCTCGCCGGCGGCTCCATCGCCATGATGCAAAGGAGCTGCAACAAGTGGTTTTGCACCATGTCGCGCAACGCGCCCGTCTTGTCGTAGAAGTGGCCGCGTCGCTCGACACCCAGTTCCTCGGCAACGGTGATCTGCACGTGTTTCACCAAGCCGCGGCGCCACAGAGGTTCGAACAGAGCGTTCCCGAAACGCAGCGCCATGAGATTCTGCACCGCTTCTTTGCCAAGGTAGTGGTCGATCCGATAAATCTGCTTCTCGGCGAATACCGCCCCCACCTGGGTATTGATGAGGTCCGCGGATGGCGTGTCGTGTCCCAGCGGTTTCTCCAATACCACCCTTGACAACGGCGTCACGACGCCGGCCTTGGCCAAATTTTGTGAAATCGCGGAAAAAAGATTTGATGCGGTGGAATAGAAAAATACGCGGATGAACTGGTCGCGGCCCTGCAGTAGAGTCTTCAACGGCGCGTAGTCGGCTTCGGCCTCGGCGTCCAACCTGACGTAGCCGAGCAAGTCGCTGAATGCCGTCCAATGCGGCGCATCGAATTCCTTGCCGAGGAATTCGCGGCACGCGGATTCGACCTGAAACAGATACTCCGTGCGCGCCAGCGCCTTGCGCGCGACGCCGAAAATCCGCGACTCCGCCGAGACCTGTCCGGCCGCAAAGCGCCTATAGAGTGCGGGCAGCAATTTGCGCGTCACCAGGTCCCCGGTGCCGCCGAAAAGCATCATGTCGAAAGTCGGAAGTACCGCCACGGTCGAAATTCCTTGTTGCCCGGCATGGAGCGTAGCACTTGCGCCCGCATTCAGTTAAGTCTTCGCGATATGGCACAATGAAGGCATGCGTGAGCAAACACGACAGGTTCATGTTCGCGTGCGCGAAGTCACCGAGCGCATTCGCGAGCGCAGCCGCGCGGGCCGGGCCGACTATCTGGCGCGCATGGATTTCGCAGGCCGCCGCGGTTCGGCGCGTGCCGGGCTGTCGTGCACCAATCTTGCTCATGGATTTGCCGCCTCGGGCGCGAGCGACAAAGAGGCGCTCAAGCACATGCGCTGGCCCAACGTTGCCATCGTGTCGGCGTACAACGACATGTTGTCCGCGCACCAGCCTTTGGAGCGCTATCCCGCCCTGATCAAGGCGGCGACTCGCGCGGCCGGCGCCGTCGCGCAATTCGCGGGCGGGGTACCTGCCATGTGCGACGGTGTGACGCAGGGCCAGCCCGGAATGGAGTTGTCGCTGTTCAGCCGGGATGTAATCGCGATGGCGACCGGGGTTGCGCTGGCGCACAACATGTTCGACTCGGCCCTGTGTCTCGGTATTTGCGACAAGATCGTTCCCGGCATGCTCATGGGTGCGCTCGCGTTCGGTCATTTGCCGGTGATTTTCGTGCCGGGCGGGCCTATGCCCTCCGGCATTCCGAACAAGGAAAAGGCGCACATACGCGAACTGTATGCCGAGGGCAAAGTCGGCCGCGACCAGCTCCTCGAGTCCGAGTCGGGCAGTTATCACAGCGCCGGAACATGCACGTTTTACGGCACAGCCAACAGCAATCAGATGCTGATGGAAGTCATGGGCCTGCACATTCCCGGATCGGCGTTCGTCCCGCCCAACACTGCGCTCAGGGACGCATTGACCGCGGCGGCCGCGCAGCGCGCGGCGCGGATCACCGCATTGGGCCCCGAGTATCTGCCGCTCGCGCGCGGCGTGGATGAAGCCGCCATGGTCAATGCCATCGTCGGTTTGCTGGCGACCGGCGGCTCGACCAACCATACGCTGCATCTGGTGGCGATCGCTCGGTGCGCCGGCATCGCCATCACGTGGGACGATTTCAGCGATCTGTCTTCGGTCGTGCCGCTGCTGGCCCGCATTTATCCGAACGGCAGCGCCGACGTCAACCGTTTCCAGATGGCGGGCGGCATGGCGTTCTTGGTCCGCGAACTCCTCGAGGGCGGTTTCCTGCATGGAGACATCATGACCTGCATGGGCAAGGGATTGGCCGCCTACGCAAAAGAGCCGTGGCTCGACAGCGGCCAATTGGCCTGGCGCGCCGCGCCTCGGGCGAGCGGCGATCTCGATGTGCTGCGGCCGGTGGCCGAGCCGTTCAGCAGTCACGGCGGGTTGCGGTTGCTGACCGGCAACCTGGGTCGAGCCGTAATCAAGACCTCGGCGATGAAGCACGAACACCATGTTGTCGAGGCTCCGGCGCTGGTGTTCGACGATCAAGAAGAAGTCATCGCCGCATTCAAAGCGGGCAGATTGGCGCGGGACTTCGTGGCAGTCGTCCGCTTTCAGGGTCCGCGTGCCAATGGGATGCCCGAACTGCACCAATTGACGCCGTCCCTGGCCTCGCTGCAAAACAAAGGCTTTCAGGTGGCCCTCGTCACCGATGGACGGATGTCAGGCGCGTCCGGGAGCGTGCCCGCCGCCATCCACGTGAGTCCCGAGTGCCTATCCGGTGGCGCGATCGGGAAGGTACGGGACGGCGACTTGATCCGTTTGGATTGTCACACCGGCGAGCTGGAAGCGAAAGTTGCCGAGTCCATCTGGCGGCAACGAGAGCCGCCCGGACTCGATCACGTGCGCAACGAATACGGTTGCGGCCGCGAGTTATTCGCGACCCTGCGCGGCGCCGCCGGCGACGCGGAGAGCGGCGCTCTCAGCTTGATGTGAAGCCGTACCTTGAGGATCATTCGTGAACATACGTGAAATCGTCGGGCTGGCTCCGGTTATTCCGGTGCTCACCATAACCGAACTGGAAAGTGCCGTGCCGCTGGCGCGTGCCCTGGCCGCCGGCGGTTTGCGCGTGCTGGAAATAACATTGCGCACACCGGTTGCGCTCGCCGCCATCGAGGCGATGCGCAAGGCGGTACCCGATGCCATCGTCGGAGTGGGAACGCTCACGCGCGCGGTAGACTTCGCCGCAGCCGGCCGGGCGGGGGCCCAGTTCGGGGTGACGCCGGGACTCACCCCGGAACTTGCGGCCGCCTCGCGCGGTGCGCGATTCCCGCTGCTGCCGGGTGTCATGACGCCGACCGAATTGATCGCGGCGCGCGCGGCGGGCTTCAACGTGCTGAAGCTCTTTCCGGCGCAGCAGGCCGGCGGTTTGAGCATGTTGCAAGCGCTCGGTGCACCGTTTCCCGACGTTCTGTTTTGCCCGACGGGAGGCATTACGCGTGCGACGGCCGCGGATTATTTGGCGCTCCCCAACGTCGTATGCGTGGGCGGCTCGTGGGTCGCACCCAAGGAGTTGATCGCCGCCGGCGATTGGAGCGGTGTCGAGGCGCTCGCCCGGGATGCGGCGTCCCTGAAGAAAGCGTGATCGCAAGGCAGGCGCCTCGATGAAGGATCTGACGGACGGCCCGGCGTGACGCTGAAAACATTCGTCGAGATTTGCGGGTGGGCGGCTGCCTTGCTGATTCTCGGCAGTTACGGTTTATTGTCGTTCGGCAGGCTTTCGGCGCGATCGCCGATTTATCAGTGGATGAACATCCTGGGTGCTTTGGGATTCATTATCAACTGCACCTGGAACAGAGCTTGGCCGTCGGTGGCTCTCAACGTGGTGTGGATGGGGATCGCCGTCTACGCGTTGCGGCGCAACCCGTAATGCCCCGTCGCGCCACGTTTTGCACGAGCGTAGACTACTCGTGCATCGTCGCGGCCAAAGCAAGAATCAAAGGCACGGCGACGACTCATTCACGTCACAATAAAGGAAAGATCATGAAAAAAATAAGCGCAATTGCGCGGTCGACGGTGCTGGCACTGCTCGTCCTGCCGATTCTCGTCGGCGTCTCGATATCCGCTTCGGCGGCGGACAAGGTCATACGCATAGTCGTTCTCACGGCAACCAGCGCCGATGCGCAGCAGAAAGGGCTCGATGCCATCGGCGACAGCGTCCAAAAGGCCTACAAGGCCGCGAAGGGCATGGAATCGGTGACCTTCTTCGCCGACCCGACATCGCTCGCCACAGGATCCGCGAGTGTATGGGCGAGCCGGGAAGATCTCGACGCTTTCTTGAAGTCACCGGCCTACCTCGCGGTGCTCGAAAAGCTCAAGCCGTTCATGAAAGGCGCGCCGGACCAGAAGATCTACAAGGTCACCGAACTGAAGAAGTAACGATCGCATCGCGACGTGGAAGGACACAAGGATTTGTGTCCTTCCACCGGTACTCATGCGCGCCTGAAGACAGGTTCTAATCAGCGGCGCTGCGACGATCGGAATGTCGCCGTTCGAGTTCCACGATGACCTGGGATACGGATAGGTCCTTGACCTTGAGCAGCAACAGCATGTGGTAGAGGAGATCGGCCGCCTCGCCGATGATCTCCGAGTCGGATTGGGCGACGCCCGCCAACGCCAACTCCAGTCCTTCCTCGCCGACTTTCTGCGCGATCCGGCGAGTGCCCTGCGCCAACAGCCCGGCGGTATAGCTGCCCGGGGGACGCGTCGCAATTCGTTGCGCAATGACTTTTTCGAGAGATCCCAAGAATGCCGTTTGCTGGGCTGCCGATACGGGCGGAGTCTCGCCCCAACAAGTCAACGTACCCTTATGGCACGCGGGACCCGTCGCTTTTGCCATGATCAACAATGTGTCGCCGTCGCAATCGGCGGCGATTTGCTTGAGCTCGAGGAAGTGCCCGGAGGTCTCCCCCTTGGTCCATAGACGGCGCTTGCCGCGGCTCCAAAAGGTGACGCGGCCGCTCGCCAGCGTGGCGGCAAGTGCCTCTCGATTCATATATCCCAGCATGAGCACCGCGCCGCTGGTCGCGTCTTGAACGATGGCGGGGAGCAGGCCGTTGCCCTTGTCCCAATCAAGTGTCTGCAAGGGGTCCAGTGCTTGCGCTTGCGTCACGGCCGTACCTCGATACCTGCGCTTCGCAGGCGGCGTTTCAAAGTGGGAATTGCAATTTCGCCCGAATGAAACACGCTTGCCGCGAGAGCGGCGTCCACGTGGGCGGTCTGAAATACTTCGGCAAAATGCTCCACCGCCCCGGCGCCGCCCGAGGCGACCAGCGGCACCCGGCAGACCTCACGTATTGCGCTCAGTTGGGCGATGTCGAAACCCTGGCGCACGCCGTCGCTCGACATGCAATTGAGCACGATTTCCCCCGCGCCGCGGCGCTGCGCCTCGATGACCCAATCGATGGTGCTGCGAGACGTATCGCGCGTGCGCAGGGCGTCGCCGGTGAATTGTTGTACGCGATAGCCATGCGCGAAGCGCTGGCTGTCGACCCCCACTACGACGCACTGGGCGCCGAATCGCTCGCTCAGCGCGTTGATCAAATCGGGATGCTCCAGAGCGGGCGAATTGACGGAGATTTTTTCGGCGCCGGACGCCAGCACTTCTTCTGCCTGCGCCACGGAGCGAATGCCGCCGGCGACGCAAAACGGGATATCGAGCGTGCGTGCCACGCGCGTTACCCAGGATCGATCGACAGATCGATTTTCCGGACTTGCCGAAATGTCATAAAACACCAATTCATCCGCACCCTCATCGCGGTAGCGGGCCGCGAGTTCCAGAATGTCGCCGACGATTCGATGATCTCGGAAGCGCACGCCCTTCACCACCCGTCCGTCGCGAACATCCAAGCAGGGGATTATGCGTTTGGCAAGAACGGCTGCAACTCCTCGACGGGAATGAGTTCTTCAAGCAAGGCCTTGCCGCTGATGGCCGCCGCCGCTCCGCCCGCCGCCAGCGCGTGTAGATCGCGCGAGTCGCGAATGCCGCCGGAGGCCTGCCACTGGATTTGGGGATACCGCCGCGCCGCCTCGCGATAAAGCGCGATATTGGGGCCGTTCAGGGCGCCATCGCGTCCCACATCGGTGCACAACACGTGCATGAGGGGCGAGCCGCTGAAGTTTTCCAGCGCGCTCCACAAAGACAGCTCGGACTGGCGCTGCCATCCATGCGTCGCGACTCTGGGAATGCCGCTGCCGTCGATCCGCACGTCGAACGCGAGCGTCATGCGTTCCGGGCCGACGTGCTCGAGCCAGGTCCGCACCCCTGCGATCTGTGTGATTGCCGCGCTGCCGATCACCACGCGCGCGGCGCCGGCGTCCAGCATCTGCGTCACTGCGTCGATATCGCGCAGCCCTCCGCCCACCTGCAGCTTGACGGCCTTCTGTGCGGCCAATTGCGCGATGATCGCGAGATTGCGGAGGGTGCCATCCTTGGCGCCGTCAAGGTCCACCACATGCAACCAATCGGCGCCCAGCACGCGGTATTTCGCGAGCAGCGACCCAGGCTCCGCGCCGTAGCGGGTTTCAGCGTTGAAATCGCCGTGCAGCAGCCGCACGCAATACCCGGCCTTTATATCGATAGCGGGGATCAGACGCATTCTAGCAAGGTCGCATGCGGCGAAGGGGTGCGGGCATCAGCTGATCGCCAAAAAATTCTGCAGCAGGCGCGCGCCGACGGCCGCCGAACGCTCGGGGTGGAATTGCGCACCGTAGAAATTGCGCCACTGCACGCAGGCGCTGAAGGGCGTGCCATAGTCCGTACTCGCAATCGTGGCGGCACTTGGTTCAAGCGCATAGCTGTGCACGAAATACGCGTAGTCGCCGTCCGCAATCCCCGCGAGCAGAGGGCAGGGGCGCCGGATGTCGAGGGTATTCCAGCCCATGTGCGGTACCGGACGCGCCATGGACGAGCGAAAGCGCGCGGCGCGGCCCGGAATGATTCCGAGGCACTCGGTATCGCCTTCCTCGGATGCTTCGTACAGCAATTGCATGCCCAAACAAATGCCGAGGACCGGCTGCCGCAGGGCCGGAATCAAAGAATAGAGGCCGCTCTGCCGCAGCCGCGACATCGCATCCGAGGCAGCGCCGACTCCGGGTAGGATCACATGAGTTGCGGCGCGAATCTCTTCGGCATCCGCGGACACGGCCGAGGCCGCCTCGAGCCGCTGCAATGCGAACTGCAGAGATGCGATGTTTGCGCCGCCACTGGCCACGATCACCGTTTGCCGTCCGCTCACAGGCTGCCTTTGGTGCTCGGCAAGTCGGTGCCTTCGAGTCGAATGGCCTGGCGCAGGCTGCGGCCCACGCCCTTGAAACAGGACTCGATCATATGGTGAGAATTCTCGCCACGCACGCTGATGTGCAGGGCTGCCCCCAGCGCTTCGGCCAGCGAGCGGAAGAAGTGCGGGACCAGCTCGGTCGGCAGCTCGCCAACGCGTTCGCGATTGAAGCGGCCCTCCCAGACGAAGAACGGACGGCCCGAGATGTCGAGCGCGACCTGAGCCTCGGCCTCGTCCATGGCCAGCAAAAATCCGTAGCGCGCAATGCCGCGTTTGTCCCCCAGAGCCTCCCGGAGTGCCGAGCCCAGGGCCAATGCGCAATCCTCGACCGTATGGTGCTCGTCGATGTCCAGATCTCCCCTGCATTTGAGATCGAGTGCGAAGCCACCATGCTTCGCGATCTGTTCCAGCATGTGATCGAAGAACCCCAGGCCGGTGGCGATTACGGTTGGACCGTCGCGCGACAGATCGAGATCGATGTGGATGTCGGTCTCCCGGGTCTTGCGATGTACGCGCGCACGCCGCGCCTGCCCCAGGATGCGTCGCGCGATCGCAGGCCAGGTCTCGTCAGCCGCGCCGTGCAAGCGCACAGCCAGCCCCTGCACGCCTAAATTGGCCGCGAATTGAAGGTCCGTGTCGCGATCGCCGATCACAAAGCTCCGCGCCCTGTCGATCTTCTGGGCCGCGAGATAGTCGCGCACCATGCCGATATTGGGTTTGCGGCACTCGCAATCCTCATGCTTGAAGTGCGGACAAATACACACCGCTTCGAAATCGATGCCTTGGGATGCGAACAGTTCCAAAATGAACCGATGCGCGTGCTCGAATTTTTCCCGTGGAAAGGCGGAGGTTCCGAGGCCGTCCTGATTCGTGACCATGACGAAGCCGAAGCCGGCAGCCTTGAGGTCGAGCAATGCCGGAACGACGCCGGGCATGAGCCGAACCTTTTCCAGGCTGTCGATTTGCTCATCGGCCGTCTCTTCGTTCAAGGTGCCGTCGCGATCCAGAAATAATATTCGCCGGCCGCTCAAGGTCCACCCACGCAGCGAAGGAGCGCATCGTTCTGCGCGCGGGTTCCCACCGACACGCGCAACGAGCGAGGCAACAAAGGGTGGGCGCGCAAGTCTCGGACGATGAGGCCGCCGGCAACGGTGTTGCGCATGAAGCGGTCGGCGTCGCGGCAATCGAGGAGCAGGAAGTTGGCGTCGCTCGGCCAGACCCTCTCCACCAAGGGCGAGGCCGCGAGGCCCTTGCGCAAGTACTCGCGCTCCTGCAGCAATCCCTCGATCCGGACAAGACCCGAGGCAAGTTCAGGAGCGGTCAACGCCCGCAACGCCGCCTCCACCGAAGACTGCGCCAGGGAGTAGGGTGGAATAATACGATTCGCCAATTCGATCAGCATGGGGTTCGCCAAGAGTGCGCCGATTCTCGCGCCCGCCAAGGCGTGCGCCTTGGACAAGGTGCGAAGGATCACCAGTGTCGAGAAGCGGTCTAGCCAGCGAGAAAGGCTCAAGGAGCGCGACCATTCGATGTAGGCTTCATCGATCACGACGATGGCTTTGCCGTCGAGCGCCCCACAGATCTCTTCAAGGGCGGCTGCATCGAGCAGATTGGCGGTCGGATTATTCGGCGAGCAGAGGTACGCCAGCTTGATTTTCGGGTGCCAAGCCGCCAGAACCCGTTCGGGATCGAGTGCCCAGCCGCGCTCGCGCTCCAGCGGGATATCGACGACCCCGGCGCCCTGAATGCGCGCCGCAACCTGGTACATGCCGAAGGTCGGCGTGCACTCAAGAATGAAATCGGTGCCGGCGCGCAAATAGATGCGCGACAATAGATCGATGGCTTCATCGCCGCCGCGCGTCGCAAGTACTCCGGCGGCAGGGACGCCGTACAAGGCGGCCAGCCGTTCGATCAGGGCTTTGGGTTGGGGTTCCGGATATCGATTGAGGCCCACCAGGGTGGTATCGCCCGCCGGGCGCCACGGCACTTCGTTGGCATGCAAACGGGTGAGCGAAGGCAGCCAGGCCGCATGCGCATATGGCTTGAGCGTGACGATCTCGGGACGCGCCAATGATATGACCGCGCTCATGGGGTCGCACCTCGACTAGCGGCAGCATCCGTCTGCGCTGCCGTAGGGGACTGCGCGCCCGCAGGGCGCTGCGCAGCGGCGTCGATCGCCGCGAGCCGAATCGTCACCGACGCAGCATGCGCGTCCAGTCCCTCGAGGTTCGCGAGAATCTGCGCCGTCGGCCCCAAGCCTGTGAGGCCTGCGGGCGTGAGCTCCTGTACCGTGATCCTTTTTTGAAAATCCTCCAGCGATAGGCCGCTGTACGCTTTGGCAAAGCCGTAGGTCGGCAACGTGTGGTTGGGCCCGCTGCAATAGTCGCCCATGGATTCCGGCGACCAGTGTCCCAAGAACACCGCTCCCGCTGCGCTGACTCGAGCCAGCCACACCCGCGGGTCGCGTATCTCGAGCAGCAGATGCTCGGGCGCGTAAGCATTGGCGATCTCGAAGGCCGTCTCGAGCGAGTCGACGGTCAGGAGCCGCATATGCAGCAACGAATTCGCGAGTATCGCCCGCCGTTTCAGCCGCGAGGCCTGGAGCTGCACCTGGCGGGCTACGGCATCGGCGAGCGGGACGGAGGTCGTGATGAGCAGCGACTGGGCGTCGGCACTGTGCTCCGCCTGGGCCAGAAGATCGGCGGCGACGAAATCCGCTCGCGCGCTGTCGTCCGCAATTACCATGACTTCGGTGACGCCGGCCGGCAGGTCTGCCGCCGCGCCGCCGGCGTCTTGCGCTACCACCAGTTTGGCCGCCGTGACGAAAGAATTGCCGGGGCCGAATACCTTGTCGCACTTGGGGATAGTCGCCGTCCCGTAGGCCATGGCACCGATGGCTTGAGCTCCGCCCGCCTTGAAGACGTGGTCGACGCCCGATCGGCGTGCGGCCACCAACACAGCGGGATCGGCGGCGCCGTTGCGCGCCGGAGGAGTGCACATGACGCGCACCGGGCAGGCGGCGATCTCGGCGGGTACAGCGAGCATGATGGCGCTCGACGGCAACGGCGCGGAGCCTGCGGGCACATAGAGCCCGACCGCGCGGATCGGAACGCTGAATCGTTCGCATATCACCCCGGGCGCGGTCTCGACGCGCAGCGGCGCAGAAGCCTGCGCGGCGTGAAATCGGCGCACGTTAGAAATTGCCCGTTCGATCGCGGCCGTTTGCGCGGCGTTCAAGGTGCGCTCCGCGGCGTTGAATTCCTGCGGCGTCACGCGCAGCGAGTCCAAGCGAACCCGATCGAACTTTTCGGTGAGTGCCAGAACTGCGGCGTCTCCGTCGCGCCGCACGGCCGCGATGATGTCTCGTGCCGCTTGCATGGTAGATTCGGAATCGCGCTGTGCCGGGCGCCGCAAGGCTTCATCGCGTTGCGCCGTGGATAGGGATTTCCAGTCGAGAATGTGCATGATCGAATGCCCGAGCCCCTAAGCCAGCATCTT
This sequence comes from Steroidobacteraceae bacterium, assembly GCA_035996065.1. Lineage (GTDB taxonomy): Bacteria > Pseudomonadota > Gammaproteobacteria > Steroidobacterales > Steroidobacteraceae > Bog-1198. The sequence goes on from DASYJX010000046.1 coordinate 32,997, forward strand.
CTCGACCGGGAGCACAAGCACCGAGGTCGCGCCCACGCTCTTCAGTTCTTCGAGCGTTTCCCAGAAAACGTTTTCGCGGCAAACGGCATGGACCGCCACCCGGTCTCCTCGACCTTCAAGGGGTATCACCGTCGGCGCCTCGCTGCCCGGCAAGAGCTTCGCGATCGCGGGCAATGCGGAGCGGGGCGCATGCAGCATGATGTACTTGCTGCCCTTGACTTGCTCGACGCCGTCGATGCGCATCAGGAGGCGCCGGGTCCACTCTTGTTTTTCAGGAGCGATGGGCACCGGCGTGCGGATCAGCACGGCCTGGCTGTCGAGTACCGTCTCTGCCTGGCGCAAATGATTCGCCGCCAGCGTGGATCCGGTCGACACCAGGTCGCAAATCAAATCCGCCCTGCCGAGCCGCGGCGCGATTTCGACGGAGCCGGAAAGAACGACGACTTCGGCGGCCACGCCGCGATCCGCCAGAAAACGTTCCAGGATGTGCGGGTATGTCGTAGCAATTCGCTTACCCTGCAGCGAGTCCGCCCCGCGATAATCGAATCCGTCCGGTACCGCGATACACAGCTTGCAGCGCCCGAAATCCAGCAGCTGCACCGTCTGGAACAAGGGAGCCACGGCGCGTGCGGCGAAGGCCAGCCGCTTCTCCTGCACGACATTCAAGCCCACCAATCCCAAGTCGCACACGTCCTCTTGCACGAGATCCGGAATGTCGTCGTCGCGCACGAACAGCACGTCGAGCGGCATGTTCTCGCCGTAGCACATGAGCTGATCCTTGCCGCGGCTGTACTTGAGGCCGCAGCGCGACAGAAGATCGAGCGAGCTGTCGGTGAGCCGGCCGCTCTTTTGAACCGCGATCTTGAGGCGCGGACCCGGGGAATTCATTCCGTTACCCATTGAGTTTCAGCCGCTCCGTCACGGCCCGATAACCGCCATTTCCGGAAGTCAGGTAGCGCGCGACGCGCCCGATCGTGGTGACGCTGACCCCCGTTTGACGATGAATCTCGCGGTAGGGAAGGCCGCGTTCCAGCAGTTCAACCACGGCCCAGCGGTCGGTCATTGCCTGCAATTCCGCAGGCGTGCAGAGGTCGCGGAAAAAGCTCCGGCATTCCTCGACGCTGCGCAGCGCCAGGATGGCGCCGCACAGCGCGCGTTCATGCTGCTGCTCCTGACGCAGGGTGACGGGTCGGTTGGTTTTCATTGAAAGCTCGGAATGCTGGTTGCAGTAATGTATTAACGCGCTAGTACATTAATACATTGAAGAAGGAATCTCAAGCGGGCCTCTTCGCCAAAATGCCTTGACGCAAACTTAAGGAGAAGCCTAGAATTCGCGGGCTTATCTAGACCGGCTGAGGGAAAGGCCCTTAGAAGCCGGGGCAACCACCCAATGTTCCCGTGGAACCTATTGGAACGGTGCCAACTCCTGCGGATCCGGGCCGAGCCCCGAATCCGGTAGATAGGCGGTCAATTGCGCGGGCCTGCGTCCGCCGCAACGGGCTACGAGCGCCGGCTCTGCAGGGGTTATGTAAACCTCCAAGGAGCGAGCGGTACGTGGCCGAAGAAATTTCACACATAGTCGACCAGTCTTTGCGGCTTTCGCCGCCCTTCAAATTGCATTACGGCGATGTCCTGCCGGATGCGAAGGTTGCATTCCGACTCGCGGGCCCGCAGGACGCACCGGTGATCGCGGTCCTCGGCGGCATTTCGGCCCACCGGGTCGTCGCCGGTTCCGCGGACGGATGGTGGCCGGAGATCGTGGGTCCCGGGCACGGGGTGGATACCAACATCTACCGGGTCCTGGGCATCGACTATCTCGGCGGCTATGGCGCGAGTTCGACGCCGCAATGCGCCGAGAAATTTCCGCCGTTAAGTTCCTACGATCAAGCCGATGCCTTGGCAGCCATCGTCCGGCATCTCGAGTTGAAGCCCCTGCATGCCATCATCGGCGCCTCCTATGGCGGCATGGTCGCGCTGTGTTTTGCGGAGCGGTACGCCGACCTCGTGAAGCATATCGTGGTCTTGAGCGCCGCCGACAAGGCCCAAGTGCTCTCGACCGCCTGGCGCAGCGTGCAGCGGCAGATCGTGCGCGAGGCGATCGCGCGCAGCGACGGGCCGGGGGGGCTGAAGCTCGCGCGGGCGCTCGCAATGGCTACCTACCGCAGCGCCGTAGAATTTCAACTTCGCTTCGGCGGGGCCCCGACGCGCAATCAGGATCGCTTTCGATTTCCGATCGAGGACTATCTCTTCGCCCGCGGCGACGACTATGTGCAGAAGTATCGCGCCGAGTCATTCCTCGTGTTGAGCGAATCTATCGACCTGCATCAGATCGACGCAACGCGGGTGCATACGCCCGCGACGCTGATTGCGGTGCGGGAAGATCAATTGGTGCCGTTCGGCGATATGCAGGCGCTGGCCGCGCGCCTCAACGGCCCGCGCCAGCTCATCGAAATCAATTCTATTTTCGGGCATGACGCTTTTCTGAAGGAAGGCGCGGCCCTGACACCCATTATCAAACTAGCCCTCGCGGAGCAGTGGACATGAGCAACAAAGTACGCCCCAAGAAGAACATTGCAACGCGATCGGTTCGCGCGGGACTCGAGTCGGACGCCCAGCACGGTTCGGTGGTGCCGCCGATTTATTTGTCGACGAATTTTGCCTTCGAGAAATACGGCAAGCCGCGCAAGTATGATTACACACGCTCCGGCAATCCCACCCGCGACCAGTTGGCCAGCGCATTGGCGGATCTGGAAGGCGGCGCCGGCGCCGTAGTCACTTGCACGGGCCTCGCGGCCATTGCGCTGATACTGGCGACGCTGCCCGGCGGCGCGCGGATCGTTGCACCGCATGATTGCTACGGCGGGACTTATCGGATGCTCGCCGCGCTGCATGCCCAGGGCAAGCTCGCGGTCGATTTCGTCGATCAGTCCGACGCTGCTGCCCTGCAGACGGCGCTCGAGCGGGGCGCCAAGCTGGTTTGGATCGAGACTCCCAGCAATCCCTTGTTGAGGGTGGTGGATATTCGTGCGATCGCCGATGCGGCGCATGCGGCCGACGCGCTCGCGGTCGTCGACAATACCTTCCTCTCGCCGATATGGCAGCAACCGCTCGCGCTCGGTGCCGATATGGTCATGCACTCGACTACGAAGTATCTGAACGGGCATAGCGACGTCGTCGGCGGCGCCATCATCGCGGCAACCGTCGAACTTAACGACAATCTTGCCTGGTGGGCGAACGCGATCGGCGTCACCGGTGCGCCGTTCGACAGCTTCATGACCTTGCGCGGCGTGCGCTCACTGCATGCGCGCATGCGTGTCCATGCCGAGAATACGGCCGCGGTCGTCGATTGTTTGACCCGGCATCCCTGCGTCCAGCGTGTGCACTACCCAGGGCTGCCCGACCATCCGGGACATGAGATTGCGCGGCGCCAGCAGAGCGGCTTCGGCGCGATGCTGAGTTTCGAGCTTCACGGGGGCGAGGCGGCGGTCGAAGCCTTCTTATCGGGACTCGAGTGCTTCACGCTCGCCGAGTCGCTCGGCGGGGTGGAGAGCCTGATCTCGCACCCCGCGAGCATGACTCATGCCGGCATGGAGGCGGCCGCGCGATTGCGCGCCGGCATCGGGGCGGGACTGCTGCGTGTTTCCGTCGGAATCGAGGATCCGGCTGACCTGGTGGCGGATCTCGCCGCAGGACTCGAACGCGCGGTCAAAGTCCAGCCAGCACCGCATCTCCGGCGGCACGCGTCGTAATTCCGCCGCGCGTGCCCGCACCCGCGGCGGCGAGATCGGCGGGCAAGGCTCCGGTTTCGACGGCTCGCGCGACCGCCGATTCGACGGCGCGCGCCTCAGGCTCCAGTTGCAGCGAGTACCGCAGCAACAGCGCCGCGCTCAATATGGCGCCATAGGGATTGGCGATACCGCGGCCGGCGATGTCCGGAGCGGATCCATGGATGGGTTCGAATACGCCGCCGCGGGCGCTCGCGCCCAGCGAGGCCGACGGCAGCAACCCCAGGGAGCCTGCCAGCATCGAGGCTTCGTCGGTGAGAATATCGCCGAACATATTTTCAGTCACGATCACATCAAAATCCCGCGGCCGCTTGAGCAGATGCATGGCGGCGGCGTCGACCAGCATGTGTTCGAAGCTCACGTCGGGAAACTCGCCGGGCATGATCCGCTCGACCACGGCTCGCCACAGCCTCGAGGTTTCGAGCACATTGGCCTTATCGATCGATGTCAATTTGCGACGCCGCCCGCGCGCCAGGCCGGCCGCAAGACGCACCACGCGTTCGATCTCCTCCACGGTGTAGCGGCACACGTCGACTGCTTCGGTCGCCGTGCGGGTTTTTTCGCCGAAATAGATTCCACCCGTCAATTCGCGCACCACCATGATGTCGACGCCGCGCAGCAATTCCGCTTTGATCGGCGAGGCATCGAGGACCGCGGGGTGCGGCACCACGGGACGCAGATTGGCGAAGAGCCCGAGCGCCTTACGCAATTTCAGCAGACCCTGCTCGGGGCGCACCGAGGCATCGGGGGACCATTTCGGCCCGCCGACCGCTCCCAACAACACTGCATCCGCGCGCTGCGTCAACGCCAGCGTCGCCGGCGGCAGCGCCTCACCCGTCGCATCGATGGCCGCGCCGCCGAGCAGCGCCGACTGGAATTCAAAGGAATGCCCGAAACGTTGCGCGATCGCGGCGAGCACGCGCACGGACTCCGCGGTGACCTCGCCGCCGATGCCGTCGCCGGCGAGCACTGCGATCAGCGCCTTCACCTAGGAAGCCTGGGCTGCTTCGTAGCGTTCGATGTCGGCGATCTTGCTGCGCAGATAGCCGAGCTCATCGATGCCGTTCAAGAGGCAGTGGCGGGCAAAGGCTTCGATCGGGAAAGCGATGGACAGCCCCGTGGGGAGCGTCAAGCGGCCGGCGTTGAGATCGATATCGATTTCGGCTCCGGGATTCTCCAGCAGCCATCGCGATGTGGACTCATCCACGACGATCGGCAACAGCCCGTTCTTCAAGGAATTGCCGCGAAAGATGTCGGCGATTTCGGTGCTGACGACCGCGCGAAAACCGTAGTCGAGCAGCGCCCAGGGCGCATGTTCGCGCGAGGAGCCGCAGCCGAAATTGCGGCCGGCAACCAGCACCTGGGCGCCGCGCGCTTCAGGCCGATTCAACGCGAAATCCGGGTTGGGCGTGCCGTCGGTTCGATAGCGCCAATCGGCGAACAATTGCAAACCCAGGCCATCCTTGGTCGTTGTCGTCAAAAATCTTGCCGGGATGATCTGATCCGTATCGATATTGCTCGAGGGGATCACCACGGTCTTGGAATGAACTCGACTCACGGGATCCACTAGAGCATCTCCCGCGGATCGGTGATCCGGCCGCGAACGGCGCTCGCTGCTGCGGTGAAAGGACTTGCCAGTAAGGTTCGCGCGCCGACGCCTTGCCGCCCTTCGAAATTGCGGTTGCTGGTGCTGATCGAATACTGGCCGGCGCCCACGGTGTCGCCGTTCATTCCGAGGCACATAGAGCAGCCCGACTCGCGCCAGTCCGCGCCTGCCGCCTTGAAAATCTCGGCGTAACCGGCGGCTTCGGCTTCGCGCTTGATGGTTTGGGAACCCGGCACGATGAGCAAACGCACACCGGGCGCGACCTTACGGCCCTTGAGTATCTGCGCGGCCGCTTGCAAATCGGCGAGGCGTCCGTTGGTGCAGCTGCCGATGAACACCACATCGACCGGCTTGCCGAGCATGGCGTCGCCGCCGTGAAATCCCATGTAGCGCAGCGCCTTGTCGAAAATTTCGTCCCCCGTCTTGTCGGGGATGTTTGCCCCGATCGGGAGCACCATGCCGGGATTCGTGCCATAGGTGATCATCGGCTCGAGCGACGAGGCGTCGATATCGACGGCGGCATCGAATTCGGCATCGGCGTCGGTGGCCAGCATTCGCCATCGGGCGAGCGCCGTGTTCCAAGCCGCACCTTGCGGAGCGCGGGGCTTGCCCTCGAGGTAGGCGAATGTGATGTCATCCGGTGCGATCATCCCGGCGCGTGCGCCGGCTTCGATCGACATGTTGCACACGGTCATCCTTTCATCCATGGACAGGGCGCGAATGGCCGCTCCGCGATATTCGAAGACGTGGCCGGTGCCGCCGGAGACGCCGATCTTGCCTATGACAGCCAGGATCAAATCCTTGGCGGTCACGCCGGGACGCAACCGGCCATCGACGTTCACCGCAAATGTTTTCGGCTTTCGCTGCAGCAACGACTGTGTTGCAAACACATGACCGACTTCCGTCGTGCCGATACCGAATGCCAACGCGCCGAAGGCTCCGTGCGTGCTCGTATGGCTGTCGCCGCAAACGATGGTCATTCCTGGCTGAGTCGCGCCGAGTTCCGGGCTGATGACGTGCACGATGCCGCGCCGCGAGTCGTGCATCCCGAATAGCTCGACCCCGAACTCGGCCGCGTTTTGTTCGAGCTGACGGACCTGCTTCGCGGCCGCATCCACCTTGATCGGCACGTTGCCGAAGACTTGTTCGGTGCTGGTCGGCGTCGAATGATCCATGGTAGCGAGAGTGCGATCGGGACGCCGCACCGGCAACTTCAAGCCCTTCAGCAAACTGAACGCCTGCGGCGAAGTGACCTCATGGATCAGATGCAAATCAATGTACAGCACCGCCGGCGTATCCGGCGTTTCAGCAACGACCTCGTGTGCGGCCCATACCTTGTCGAACAGGGTCCGCGCGCTCATGAAGGCTACGCCCTACCGGATTCCAGCCAGGGCATGCGGGCGCGCAATTGGGCTCCGACCTTTTCGATCGAGTGCGAGAGGTCCGCTTTCAGCAGCTTCGAGTACTTGCGCCGACCGCCCTTGTTTTCCGCAATCCATTGGCGGGCAAACTTGCCTTGCTGAATCTCGGTGAGAATCTTGCGCATTTCCTTCTTGGTGGCCTTGTTGACGATGCGCGGACCGCGGGTCAGATCGCCGTACTTGGCCGTCTCGCTGATGAAGCGGTGCATTTTCGTAATGCCCCCCTCGTGCAACAGATCGACTATCAGCTTCAATTCGTGCAGGCACTCGTAGTAGGCGACCGCGGGCTGGTAACCGGCCTCTACCAAGGTCTCGTATCCTTTGACCACGAGCTCGGTTGCGCCGCCGCACAGCACCGCCTGCTCGCCGAACAAATCCGTCTCGGTCTCCTCGCCAAAGGTCGTTTCCAATACGCCGCCCCGTGTGCCGCCGATGCCGTCGGCGTAGGCCAGCGCCTTTGCCTTGGCCCGCTTGGAAGGATTTTGCGCCACGGCGATCAGGCACGGCACGCCGCGGCCCTGCTGGTACTGACGGCGCACCAAGTCACCAGGGCCTTTCGGCGCGATCAGCACCACATCCAGGTCCTTACGCGGTTTGATTTGTTTGAAGTGAATATTGAAGCCATGCGCAAACAGCAGCGTCGCGCCTTTTTCAAAGAGATTCTTCAGTTCCGAATACAGCGATTTTTGGGTCAGATCAGGCACCAGCATTGCCACCAGATCCGCGCCCTTGACGGCGGCGGCCGGTTCCATCACTTTCAGACCGTCCTTCTTGGCTTTGTTCCAGCTGTCGCCTTTGCGCACGCCGACCACCACATCGTAGCCACTGTCGTGCAAATTGAGCGCATGCGCTCGACCTTGGCTGCCGTAGCCCAAGATAGCGATGCGCGCGCCGCGCAGCGCTTTCTTGTCGACGTCTTTTTGCGAATGCAAACGCATTAAAATCTCCTGTAGCCCGAACCCCAACCGCAAAAATGCAAGACCCCGCCTCCAGACTTCTAGCCTTATGCGGGGTCCGCGATCATCGCTGTCGCCTTGTAACTAACCGCAAATAGCACCACAGAATCTCTTATGATGCAAGGTTTAAGGGGTGGCCGGCGCTTCGCGAGGAAGCATTCATGAGCCTTGATTGCAGTGATTCGGTGCCGTTGTGGTTGCTGTACGAGAACGACTTCGAAGCGTGGCGCGCGGCGCAAGCGCCCGCCGTGGCGCGCTGGCTCGCGCTGCAAAACTTCAAGGGCGAAAAACATCGCGTCGTGCTGCTGCCGGATGCCGCCGGCGGCATCGCGGGCGCGGTGGGCGGTTTGGGTAAACGCCAGGGAACACTGTCTCTGTGGCATGCGGCGGGCTTCGTCGAGCGGCTGCCGCCACGCCGTTTCCGCTTTGCCCAACAATTCTCGGCGGTCGAGGCCACGCAATTGTGCCTGGGCTTTGCCTATGGAGCCTATCGCTTCGACCGCTATCGCCCGGCGAAGGGTGAGGTCGCGAGTGTGGAATCGCCGCCGAATGCCGATATGCAATTCGTTGCGCTGGCGGCCGAATCCTCGCGCATGGCGCGCGATTGGATCAATACGCCCGCCCAGGACCTGGGGCCCGGGGAACTCGCGGCGGCCGCCCAAAGGCTGGCCGAACGTCACCAAGCAACTTATCGCGAGTGGGTGGGCGAGGCACTGCTCGAAGCGAATTTTCCGGCCATTCATGCCGTCGGACGGGCGAGCAGCGAGGCGCCTCGGCTGGTCGAGCTGCGCTGGAAGCCGCGCGCCGACAACACGTGTCCGCGCCTGACCTTGGTGGGCAAAGGCGTCTGCTTCGACAGCGGCGGCCTCGATATCAAGACGGCATCCGGCATGGCGCTCATGAAAAAGGACATGGGCGGCGCGGCAGTGACACTGGCGCTCGCTCACATGCTCATGAGCGCCAAGATCCGCGCCGAGCTCCGAGTGCTGGTGCCGGCCGTGGAAAACGCCATCGGCGCCGATGCTTACCGGCCCGGCGATGTGCTGAGCACGCGCAAGGGCTTGACCGTCGAGGTGGGCAACACGGATGCGGAGGGCCGGCTGGTGCTTTGCGATGCGCTGGCATTTGCCGATGCCGAGCTTACGGATTTGATCATCGATTTCGCGACGCTGACCGGAGCGGCGCGCGTGGCGCTCGGTCCGGAACTGCCGGCCTTGTTCGGCAACGACGAGGGCATCGTGCAGGAGCTTGCCCGCGTGGCCGCCGTAGAACACGATCCTCTGTGGCCGATGCCGCTTTGGCTAAGCTACGAAGACGAGCTTGCCAGCAAGATTGCGGATTTGAACAACGTTGCTTCGTCGAGTCTGGCCGGAGCCATATTCGGCGCCTTGTTTTTGAAGCGCTTCGTGAGCGACTCGACGCCGTGGTTGCACATCGACCTCTACGGCTGGAATGCGAAGGATCGTCCCGGCCGCAGCATCGGTGCCGAAGCACAAAGTCTACGCGGCGTCTATCGTTATCTGGTTGAGCGGTACGGTACCGATTAGACCGCCCGGCGCGAACAGGCGTTGCGTCGCGGCAACCCGGATGCTTATGCTGCCGCTCCCGATCGAATCCACACCAACCTCACGGCCATGCCAAAAAAACCCAAGTCTGTCGATACTCGCCGCTATTCACGCATCGTAGTCGATGGGCTGAAGCAGGCTCCAAGCAGAGCGATGCTGCGCGCGGTCGGGTTCGGCGACGCCGATTTCGAGAAGCCGCAGGTCGGCATCGCGTCGACGTGGAGCAACATGACGCCCTGCAATATGCACATCGACGAGCTGGCGCGTTTGGCGGCCGCGGGTGCGGAGGCTGCGGGGGCCAAGGCGATCACGTTCGGTACCATCACGGTTTCCGACGGCATTTCGATGGGCACGCCCGGCATGCGTTATTCCTTGGTGTCGCGCGAGGTCATCGCGGATTCCATTGAAACCGTCGTCGGCGCCCAAGGCTTCGACGGCGTGGTGGCTATCGGTGGCTGCGACAAGAACATGCCCGGATGCTTGATGGCGCTGGCACGCCTGGACCGGCCTGCGGTGTTTGTGTATGGCGGCACGATTCGTCCCGGAGCCGACAAGCGCGACCTCGTGTCGGTATTCGAGGCGGTCGGCGGCTACGCCCAGGGAACGGTGTCCGAGCAGCAGCTCAAATTCGTCGAGCGGACCGCGATTCCCGGGCCGGGATCCTGCTCCGGGATGTACACCGCGAACACCATGGCGTCCGCAATCGAAGCGCTCGGCATGAGCCTGCCCAACAGCTCCGCGCAAGATGCGATCTCCCCACAGAAACGCGACGATTGCACCCGTGCCGGCGCGGCCGTCGTAAATTTGATCAAGCTTGGGCTGACACCGCGCCGTATTTTGACGCGCCGCTCTTTTGAAAATGCGATCACGGTGGTCATCGCGCTCGGCGGCTCGACGAATGCCGTCCTGCACTTGTTGGCAATCGCCTCGTCCGCCGATATCAAACTCAAGCTCGACGATTTCACGCGCATAGGCAAACGCGTGCCGGTGTTGGCGGACTTGCGTCCGAGCGGGCGCTACTCCATGTCCGAGCTGGTGGCCATCGGCGGAATCCGACCGTTGATGAAGAGTCTGTTGGGGGCGGGTTTGCTGCATGGCGATTGTTTGACCGTCACCGGCGCCACCGTGGCCGAAAATTTACGCGAGGTCCGGCCATATGCGGCAGATCAAGATATTGTTCGTCCGCTGGGCGATCCCATAAAGAAGGACAGCCACCTGGTGATCCTCTATGGAAATCTTGCCCCGGAAGGTGCCGTTGCAAAAATTACAGGAAAAGAGGGTCTGCGCTTCAACGGGAAGGCGCATGTGTTCAATTCCGAGGAAAGTTCGTTAGAAGGAATTCTGGGAGGGAGGGTGCGATCCGGCGACGTGGTTGTCATCCGCTATGAAGGCCCGAAAGGCGGCCCCGGCATGCGCGAAATGTTGAGCCCGACGGCCGCAATCATGGGCAAAGGCTTGGGAAAGGAGGTTGCGCTGATCACCGACGGACGCTTCTCCGGCGGCAGCCACGGCTTCGTCGTTGGACATATGTCGCCGGAGGCCGCGCTGGGCGGCCCGCTGGCGTTGGTCAAGACCGGCGATGGCATCACGATTGATGCGGAACGTCGGGAAATCACGTTGCACGTCAGCGCCGCCGAACTCAAGCGACGGCGAAAATCATGGGTGCCGCCGAAACCCTATGCGCGCCGTGGTGCATTGGCAAAGTATGCGCGGCAGGTCAGCGGCGCATCCTTGGGCGCGGTCACCGACCTCCCGCCGGCGACTGCGCATGCTGTAAAGAGATAGTCTTGGTGCCGCCAAGACAGAGCCGCAAAGACTTCGTCGTGTCGGTGCTTCGGGGCAGCCATTCATGGGGCAAAGTCGCGCTTGCAGTAAAGGCGCGATATGTGTCAGGCTCTTTACTCGCCGAAGGGAAAGAGGGGACGCCGCTGGCAAGCTGAGCGCGTTCCCTCGCGACGTGTGAGGGACGCGCATCGTTTGGACCCACGGCGCCACTAGATGTAGATGAATCGATTCAGGGGTAGGGTCGCTTAGACTTATGTATAAATACGAAGAGCCATCGTTGTTTTCTGGCAGGAGGGGCGCGGCCCTCATTGCCGTAATTCTTCTCCACGTGCTCATGGTCTGGGCGTTCTACACAGGGTTGGCCGGCAAGCTGGTACAAACGATTATCCCGCCCGTCGAAATTGCCCAGATCGACAAGCCCAAGGATATCGACAAGCCGCCGCCGCCACCGCCCAAGCTCGAAGAAATCAAACCTTACGTGCCGCCGCCTGAATTCGTGGACATCCAGCAGCCTCAAGTGGAAACCACCGCGATCACTCAAACGACTCAGGTCAACAAGCCGCCGCCTGCACCGGTCGTGGCCGCACCGCCGGCGCCGGGCACGCCGATTCGACAAGACCCAAAGCATCCGCTGAAGATCGGCGAAGACTATTATCCCGATGCGTCGAAGCGTGCCAATGAAGAGGGCAGATGCATCGTGTTGATGACCGTATCCGCGGAGGGAAAGATCACGAACGAATCCATCCAAACGAGCTCAGGCTTCCCTCGCCTGGACGAAGCGTGTTTGAAGGGGGTGCATGGCCAGCGCATGCTGCCCGCAACTGAAAATGGCAAACCGGTGGAAAAGACAGTTTCCATCCCGATTGTCTGGAAGCTCACGGGCAAGTAGCGGATTGAAGAAGAGTTAATTCTAACTATTACACTTAATCAAGTTTTTTAAGGAATCGGTCAATGAATGAGACAGCTATTGAAAACCCATATGGCCTTGGGGCGCTTATCCAGAATGGCGATATAATCGCCAGATCGATCCTCGCCATTTTGTTGATCATGTCGCTCCTGACATGGTTCATCATGATTACCAAGTTTTTCGATCAGCGGCGCCAGCGCAAGCAGGCCATCGAAGCTGAGCGGGAGTTCTGGTCTTCAACCAGCCTGACCGACGCACTCAGCAAGTTGAAGGGCACGTCGAATCCGTTCCGTGCGCTGGCCGAAACCGGCAAGCAAGCTTATGAATATCACGAGACCAACAAGACGCGATTGTCCGGCGCCATCGGCACCAGTGAATGGATCACCGAGTCGCTGCAGCGCACGGCCGACACGGTCGTCAGCCGCATGCAATCGGGCTTGCCGGTGCTTGCGTCGGTCGGTGCAACGGCCCCGTTCGTCGGCTTGCTCGGTACGGTTATCGGTATTTACCACGCCTTGATCGCGATCGGCGTGGCGGGGCAGGCCTCCATCGACAAGGTGGCCGGGCCCGTCGGTGAAGCTTTGATCATGACCGCCATCGGTCTCGCGGTGGCCGTACCGGCGGTGTTGGGCTACAACATCCTCTTGCGCCGCAACAAGGGCGTTCAAGAGATGGTCAGCCACTTCACGCACGAGTTGCACGCGTACCTGATCTCCGGCGCCAAGATGGGGTTGGGCATGGACAAGACGACGCCGCCCCCGGTCATCGGCAAACCGCCCGCACCTGCGGCCGCACGCTAGGAAGCGCATTCCATGGCGATCAATGTCGGTGGTGAAGAGGCTGAGGCAATGTCGGACATCAATGTCACGCCCCTCGTGGACGTGATGTTGGTGCTCCTGATCATTTTCATCATAACAATCCGCGTGATCATTCAGCAGGTGCAGTTGGATTTGCCGAAGGCGACCAATCTGCCGACGCAGACGAAACCGGAAAACATCACTATTGCCATCGACAAGCAGGGGGATATCTACTGGAACACGAAGGTGTTGTCCGGCCAGGATGAGCTGAAGGCGAAGCTGCGCGGTATTGCCCGCGAGGAGCCGCAGCCCGAAGTGCATATTCGCGGCGATGCAAACGTTCGCTACCAGTTCGTGGGCCAAGTTCTGGTGGCCACGCAGCAGATCGGCATCCGCAAAGTGGCGTTCATAACCACCCCCGATCATTTCGGCCCCGGAACCTAGGAGAGCGCACGCATGGCCATGAATGTAGGCGGGAGCGGCGAAGGCCAATCGTATTCCGACATCAACATGACGCCGCTGATCGACGTCATGTTGGTGCTCCTGATCATTTTTATCATCACGATTCCCAGCATGACGCATGCGGTGAAGATCGATAACCCGCTGCCGCCGCCGCCGAACATGACGCCGCCGCCGCCGCCCGAAGTGATCGATCTGACCATCGACTTCGACGGCACGTTGCTGTGGAACAAGAGCCCGGTGGATCGCGCGACTTTGCAGGGCTATATCGGCCAGGAAGCCGCGAAAACGCCTCAACCGGAAGTGCATATTTCGGTCGATAAGTTTGCCAAGTACGAAATAGTGGCTCAGACCTTGGCTGATCTGCAGCACCGCGGTTTGAAGAAGATAGGGTTCGTCAACAACGACTATTTTTGATCCGATCCCTGGTGGTCTTACGGCGCGTCTTCCTCGATTTGGGGTCGGCGCGCCGTTTGTTTGCCCAAGGGCAATGCCGGCGGCTTCACTACGCAGCGCATAATAAATTCAAGACTTGTACGTAACGAGGTTTGGTAATGACTCATTCGATACACGACATTGGCCACCGGCCCGTAAAATTCCGGTGCGGTTATTTGAGTGCGATGGCGATCCTTGCGCTGAGTTGCCTTTGCATGGCTCCGCAGTCGGCATTCTCGGCCGACAAGGACAAGGGCCAGCAAATCAGCCGGGTCATCGCCAAGGAAATGACTGCCGCACAGAAGGCGCTTCAGGCTCAACAGTGGGCGGAAGCAATCAAGAATCTGGAAGCGGCGGAAACGAAATCCCCGTTGACTGCCTTCGACAAGAAAACGATCTATGACTTCAAGGGCTTCTCCTACGTCAAACTGAACAACCTGAAGGAGGCGGAAAAGGCCTACGAACAGGCGCTGGGGACGGGAGCCTACTCGGCAGAGGATGCGGCGAAGACCACGCGCATGCTGTTTCGCCTGACCGCTGGAAATCAGCAATATGCAAAGGCGGCCGAATACGGCAAGCAGGTGGCTGATTCCGGTACGGCCACGGCCGATGACCTCGGCATCTTGAGCCAGATCTATTATTTGCAAAAGGATTGCAAGAACTCGGCAGTCTGGGCCGATAAGGCCATCGCGGCCGCGCGCAAGGCGGGAGAGGCGCCGAAGGAGAATCTCTATCAGTTCAAATTGCAGTGTGCGTCCGATGCCGGCGAGTCGCAGGCGATGGCGGCGACATTGGTTGATCTCATTCGTCTGACCAATAAGACCACTTATTGGAACACGTTGTTGCGGATCGAGCGGCAGGATGAGCGGGACGACCACAACACGCTGATGCTGTATCGCGTGATGTACGACACGGGGTCGATGAATGCGGGAAGCGATTACATCGAAATGGCGCAGTTGTTGGGCGATGCGGCACTGCCGGCGGAGGCCCAAACGGTGCTCGAGAAGGCCATGAGCACCGGGCTCATCAACGACCAGCAAAAGGAACGCACGAACCGGCTGCTGAATTCGTTCAAGACTCGCTCCGAGGCGGACAAGAAGGGATTGCCTCAGTTGGATGCCGAGGCGTCCAAGAATCCGGCGGGCGAACTCGATGTCAAGCTGGGCGAGGTTTACTACGGTTTTGGTGATTATCAGAACGCGGCAACTGCCCTCAACCGAGGCATTCAAAAAGGTCAAATCAAGCATCAGGACGAGGCGTACGTATATCTCGGCCGATCGCAGGCGGCGCTGAAGAACGTCGCCGATGCCAAGAAGGCATTGGTCGCGCTGAAGAACGTTCCGAACATCAGCCCTCGAGTGCTGAAGCTGTGGGAACTCTACGCCGATACGCTTGGTCGATAATCGGACTTCAGGAGAATAGCCATGACCATCAAAGCCGGCGACAAAATGCCCGAGGGTACGTTTACCCGCATGACCTCGGATGGACCGCAAAAGATCACCGCCGATCAACTCTTCTCCGGCAAGACGGTGGTGTTTTTTTCGGTTCCGGGTGCATTCACCCCCACCTGCGATGCCAAGCACTTACCCGGCTTTGTTGAGCTGGCGGATCAAATCAAGGCGAAGGGTGTGGACACCATCGCCTGCACCGCAGTCAACGATGCCTTCGTGATGAACGCATGGGGCAAACACGGCGGCGTCGGCGACAAGATACTCATGTTGGCGGATGGCAATGCCACGTATGCCAAGGCCCTGGGACTCGAGATGGACGCGTCAAAATTCGGTATGGGCGTCCGGGGCCAACGCTTCGCCATTATCGTCAAAAATGGGGTTGCCACGCACGTGAACGTCGAAGCGCCCGGCGAATTCAAGGTGTCCGCGGCGGATGCCGTTCTCAAACAGCTGTAGCGGATTGAATTGCTAGCGCTGCGGACCTCGGCGCCGTCGTTGCACGCGGCGGAAGCCGAGCGTATCGCGCGGGATCTTTACGGGCTCGCCGTCTCCGTCAGCGCGTTGCCGGGAGAGCGGGACAGCAACTTTCGTTTGCGCACCGCGGATGCGGCGGGTCCCGGCGCCCGGGGCGCCCCTGGGCCCGGCTCCGAAGTTCGCGAGTTCGTGCTGAAAATACAGGCCGTGGCGGATGACGCCCATAGCACCGGCTGCCTGGTGAGCGTGCTCGATCATTTGGCAGAGCAAGATCCCACTCTGCCGGTGCCCCGGCTCTTCCCAACGCAACAAGGAGAGGCGATCGGCCGCGTCGCGCGGGATGGGGTCGACTACACCACCTGCCTCATGAGTTTTCTGCCCGGGCGCTTGTTGGCCGACTGTCCGGCGGGCGCGGCCCTGCTACACGAAGTAGGCGCCACGCTGGCTCGTATAGATCGGGCGCTGCAAGGCTTCTTTCATCCTTCCCTCACGCGGAGTTTGGCGTGGGATGTGAGGCGTTTGCCCGAACTTGCTGAATTTTCGAGCTACATTGAGCCGCGGTCCGTGCGCACAGCCGTCGACAGGGTGGCCGACTCCTTTCGACGTTGTCTGCCGAGTCTTCGGAGCCTGCGCAGTCAAGCCATTCACGGCGATTGTCACGCCGGCAACTTGCTGGTGGATGTCGATCGGCAGTCGATCTGCGGCATTCTCGACTTCGGCGACATGATTCATGGTCCGCTGATCATGGAGCCTGCAGTGGCGATGTCGGAATTATTGACCGAAGCGGTGGTCCCGCTGGGGTCGACGATCGCCGTGCTGCACGGCTATGCACAGGGCCGGACACTTCAGGCCCAAGACGTCGAGGCACTGTTCGATATCCTCACTGCGCGTCATGCCGTGACGGTGTTGGTGCACGCATGGCGGCGCCGGCACGACCCGCAGGGCGCTCGGGTGCTGGAGGAGGCAGCGGTGAACGCCGCCGATTCGCTCGACCGCCTATTGAACTGCGATTCCCAAGCCCTCACCCGAGAATGGCACGAGGCTGCGGGAACCCTGGGTTTGGCAGCTCGAGCGCCGGCCGCGCACCCGGCGCGCGTGCCTGATCTCGCGCGCCGCCACCGGCTTATGGGTGCCGGAGCCGAACTCTTCTATGAAAAGCCGTTGCATTTCGTACGCGGTGCGGGGGTATGGCTGTACGACGCGCAAGGGCTCGCGTATCTCGACGTGTACAACAACGTGCCCCACGTGGGTCACTCGCACCCGACGGTTGTGGCGGCGATTCAAAGCCAGACCGCAATGCTCGCCACCCACACCCGCTACTTGCATGAAAACATTCTCGAGTACGCGGAGCAGCTCACCTGCCGCCTTCCTCAGCATCTCAACGCCTGTATTTTCGTCAATTCCGGCAGCGAGGCCAACGATGTGGCATGGCGCATGGCCCAAATGGCCACTGGCCTCCGTGGCGCCTTGGTGATGGAAAACGCTTACCACGGAATTACGGAGGCGGTCGCGGCGCTCACTCCCGGCGGCGGGCGGCCAGAAGACCCGCGGGTTGCCACGATCGCGCCGCCACCGGCCAAGTTGAGGGTCAACGATGGCATGGATCCCGAGGACTTGGCGGCCGTGTCGCGGGACGCCGATGGCGCGGTGTCCGCGCTTGCCGATCGAGGATTCGCTCCCGCAGCATTTTTCATCGACTCAGCGATCACCAGCAGCGGTATCTTCGATCCCCCCGCAGCTTGGGCGCGGGCGGTATGCGCCCGCGTGCGCGCCGCCGGCGGGCTCGTCGTTGCCGACGAGGTGCAATACGGATTGGGCCGTTCCGGGTCGAGCCTCTGGGGCTTCGAGCGCCGGGGCATCGAGCCTGATATCGTGACCCTAGGCAAGCCGGTGGGCAACGGCTATCCGATGGGAGTCGTCGTCGCCAGCCGCACCATGATCGAGGCTTTTCAGGCGAAGTTCGGTTTCTTCTCGACTTTCGGAGGCAATGCCGTGGCGGCCGCCGCGGGTCTCGCGGTACTCAAGGTACTTGATGCCGAACATCTCATGGAAAATGCGGCGGGCACTGGCGGCTACTTGCGCGACCAGCTCGAGTCGGTTGCCGCTGCGCATGAATGTTTGGGGGCCGTGCGAGGCACCGGACTGCTTCTGGGCTTGGAAGTCTTGGAGCGCGATGGGACCGCTTCGAAACGACGCAACAAGCGGATAGTGAACGCTTTGGCGTCCGAGTTTCGCATTCTGATCGGCTACGAAGGCCCACACGCCAGTATTCTCAAGCTGCGGCCGCCCATGCCGTTCCGCCGGGAGCATGCCGATCGTTTGGTCCAGGCGATCGATGCCGCGGCGTCGGCCATCGACTTCGGCGAGGAGTGAGGCCTCCGGCGCAGGCTTGCTTCAGCCGCCCACCAAGCGCTCGAGTTCCGGCACGATCTGGAACAGGTCGCCGACCAAACCGATGTCGGCCACTTCAAAGATGGGCGCTTCGCCGTCCTTGTTGATCGCCACGATGGTGCGGGCGTCTTTGATGCCCGTCAGGTGCTGAATGGCGCCGGAGATCCCGATGGCGATGTAGATTTCCGGGGAAATGATCTTCCCCGTCTGCCCGACCTGCATTTCATTCGGCGCGTACCCCGCATCGACGGCGGCGCGGGACGCGCCGACAGCCGCGCCGATCTTGTCGGCGAAACTGAACAACAGCTTGAAGTTCTCCGCGCTGCCGAGCGCGCGTCCGCCGGACACCACGCGTTTGGCTGTTTGCAAATCGGGCCGATCGGTCGAGCCGCTTTTGGCTCCCACATAGCGTGTGTGCGTGGGCAGATTCACGCTAAGGCTCTTGGTTTCGACCGAGGCGCTGCCTCCGGATTTTGCCGCTTCGAAAGAAGCGACTCGCACAGTGGCGATGAGCTTTCGAGCAGGGTCGGCTTCCACCGTGATTATGGCGTTCCCGGCATAGGTCGGACGCTTGAAGCGGTAGGCCCCCTCGACCGCCATCAAGTCGCTGACTTGCGGTACGCCGAGCAACGCCGCAACCCGCGGCATCAGATCCTTGCCGAAGCTCGTCGAAGGTCCGAAGACATGCGTGTAGTCGGCCGAGAGCGCTGTCAGCTGCGGCGCGAAGGTCGCGGCGAGCGGATGTTCGTTCTCGGCCCGATCGACGCGCAGCACCGATTTCACTCCCGCGACGGCGCCGGCTTGCGCAGCGACGGCCGAAGTATCCTTGCCTAGGAGCACTATGGTGATTTCGGCGTCCGGAATTGCGCTCGCGCAGGTGACGCACTTCGCCGTGGCCGGATTCAGAGTTTTTCCGTCGTGCTCGCCGACGATGAGAATCTTGTGCATCAGATCAAACCCTTCTTCTTGAGTACCGCAACCAATTCAGCCACGTCCTTGACCAGCACACCTTTCTGGCGCTGTGCCGGCGGCTCGGTCTTGACGGTCTTCAGCAACACCGCGGCGCTCACTCCCAGCGCTTCGAGCGAGGTTACGTCCAAGGGCTTTTTTTTCGCCTTCATGATGTCCGGCAACTTTACATAGCGCGGTTCGTTCAATCGCAGGTCCACCGTCACCACTGCCGGCAAGTCGACTTCGATTGTTTCCAATCCCGCATCCACCTCTCGGGTGACCGACGCCGTGTTTTCCGAGAGCTCGACTTTGGAGGCATAGGTCGCCTGCGGCCGATCCCAGATCGCAGCCAGCATCTGGCCCGTTTGATTGGCGTCATCGTCGATGGCCTGCTTGCCCAAAAAGATCAGATCGGGGTTTTCCATTTTGGCCAAGGCGAGAAAGGTTTGTGCGGCAACGAGCGGTTCCACGGGAGCATCGGTCTTCACCAAAATCGCGCGATCGGCGCCCATCGCCAAAGCCGTGCGCAATTGCTGCTGAGTATCCGCTACGCCGATGCTGACCGCCACCACTTCGATGTTCGTGCCGCGCTCTTTGATGCGCAAGGATTCTTCGAGGGCGATTTCGTCGAACGGATTCACGCTCATTTTCACGCCGTCCAGCATCACGCCGCTGCCGTCCGGTTTGACGCGGATACGCACGTTGTAATCGACGACGCGCTTGATACACACCATGATCTTCTGCATTGAAACTCCTTAAGCTGCCGTTTCCGGCTCGGCTGTTACGCTTGCCGCGGCATGTTGTCCCGAAAATAGGATGCCGATTCTGCCCGCGCACCGGCGCAGCTTCGGCAAAAAGCGCTCCAAGGCGCTGTTGAGCGGCACGGCAGAGAGGGCAAATCGCACCGTGAGGCTCGCCAAGACTCGGGCGGGCAACAACACGGGAACGCTGATGCTGAGTTCCTCCATCATCCGCTGGGTGCGCGCGGTGATCGCGTATCCCGATGCCTTGATGTCGGCGAGATTCCGCTCGAGGTCGGCTCGCGCCCGTGCCGGCTTATCCTCCTCTTTGTCGGATCGAGCCAGACCATCGATCAGCGTTGCACGCTGCGGGCCCGGCGAATTCGCCAAATAAACCCGCCCCATCGCCGACGTCAGAAGCGGCGCGCGAAACCCCGCGCAGTAGCGTTCGATCGCGAGAGGGCTGGTGTGATCGGTGGATTCGCGCACCAACATGGTGTTTCCGGACAGCGTCGCGACGGAAACGGGCCAGATGATTTCACGGGATAGCTCATGGATCAGAGGCTTCGCAATCTGACTCACCCACGCCTCGTCGGCGAAGCCGCCGCTCAAGGCCCGCACCAGGATGGTCAATCGGTAACGGTCATCCGCCGGATCCCTAAATACAAACCCGGCATTGCACAAGGTTTCCAGAATTCGATAAACGGTGGTGCGCGGTAAACGAGTCTCTTGGGCCACTTCCGAAACCGTGGCGCCCTCGTGCAAATTCAAAACAGTCAGTGCGTCGAGGCCGCGCGTCAGCGCACGGATAGGGCGAGTTGATTCCATGAAACCTCGAACACGTGGGGCCGTTAGTTTAAGGACCGCCGCTTTGCTTGTCCACCTTGCGGTCAATCGATAGACTAAGCCCGGTGATTCGCTATTTTTTGACTCGACTCGCCGGCGCGGTTCCCACCCTGTTCGTTATCGTCACGATTACGTTTTTCCTGATCCGCGCCGCTCCGGGCGGTCCCTTCGATCAAGAGCAAACGCTGCCGCCCGAGATCATGGCGAATCTGCAGAGAGCGTACGGGTTGGATCAACCGATCTGGACTCAGTACGCACGCTACCTGGGGGCTCTGGCGCACGGCGATTTTGGACCCTCCTTCAAATACAAGGATTTTTCGGTAACGGAATTGATCGGCCAAGGATTCCCCGTGACTCTCGAGCTTGGCTCTGTCGCGATGGCGTTGGCGTTGGCGTTGGGAGTTCCGATCGGCACGTTTGCGGCGCTTCACCACAACCGCGCAGCCGATTACGCCACGATGTCGCTCGCCGTCGTCGGCATCGCAATTCCTTCCTTCGTGGTGCTGCCGTTTCTCGGGTTGCTATTCGGCATTTATTTGCACTGGCTTCCGGTAGCCGGCTGGGAACCCGGTTCCGTGCGGCACCTGGTGCTGCCCGTCGTTGCATTGGCGTTGCCGCCGCTCAGCGTAATTGCGCGGCTCGTACGCGCGAGCATGCTCGAGGTGCTGCGCAGTCATTTCATCCGCACGGCGGTTGCCAAGGGACTGCCGCTGCGCACTGTGATTTTGCGCCACGCTTTGCGACCCGCCCTGTTGCCGGTGGCCAGCTACGTGGCCCCGGCGGTTGCCTCGATCATGACCGGATCCTTAGTCGTCGAATCGATCGCTGGATTGCCCGGCATTGGACGATATATGGTGCAAGGTGCGCTCAATCGGGACTACACGCTGGTCATGGGCATGGTGATTATCTATTCGACTTTGCTCATCGTGATGGGTCTCGTCGTCGATCTTTTGTACGCCTGGCTGGACCCTCGCGTGAGACTCGAAGGTTGAGCGCTCTGTTCGACGATGCCCTTCGGCGTTTGCGATCAAACCCCGGGGCCATGAGCGCGATGTTCCTGATTTTGAGCATTGTCGCCCTGACGCTGTTCGGGCCGTGGTTCAATCCGAACAACAGCGAGAATCTGGATTGGACACACGTGGCATCTCATCCCGCTTTTCAGAGCGCGCATTGGTTCGGTACGGATCGACTGGGGCGCGATTTATTCGCCCGCACGCTCGAGGGCACGCGCGTTTCATTGGCCGTCGGGTTGGTGGCAAGTGCGGTCAGTTTGCTGGTCGGCATCAGCTATGGAGCGGTTGCAGGCTACGTCGGTGGGCGTACCGACCATATGATGATGCGAGGTATCGAGATATTGAGCGGACTGCCGCTGGTCTTCTTCGTCATCTTCCTGACCGTCGTATTCGGCCGCAGCCAGTATTTATTGTTCTTGTCGATCGGTGCGGTGGGATGGCTCACCATGGCACGCATCGTGCGCGGCCAAACCTTGAGCATTCGACAGCGGGAATTCATCGAGGCCGCGGTGGCGTCGGGCGCGGGTTCGCTCCGCATCATCTTCAAGCACGTGATTCCCAACGTCCTCGGGCCCGTCATCGTCTATGCGACGCTCACCGTGCCGCAAATCATCATGTTCGAAAGTTTCCTGAGCTTCCTGGGCCTCGGCATCCAAGAACCGCATGCAAGCTTGGGGACACTGATCGCCGAAGGGGCCGGGGAGATGGAGGCGGCACCGTGGATCTTACTGGTGCCTGGAGGATTATTGGCTATGTTATTGCTTTCACTAAATATATTCGGTGAC
The DNA here is from genome assembly GCA_035996065.1 of Steroidobacteraceae bacterium. GTDB lineage: Bacteria > Pseudomonadota > Gammaproteobacteria > Steroidobacterales > Steroidobacteraceae > Bog-1198. The sequence continues at coordinate 55,364 of DASYJX010000046.1, forward strand.
GGATTGCGCGATGCATTAGACGTCAAGGAGCGCTGAAATTGCCTGCGCTCCTGAGCATCGAGGGCTTGGACGTCAGTTTCGCGCTGCCACATCGAAACGTCTGCGCGGCGCGGCAGGTATCGTTGGCCGTGCAGCCCGGCGAATGTGTCGGCGTGGTTGGCGAGTCCGGCTCCGGCAAGACGCAAGTCTTCATGGCCGTCATGGGCTTGCTCGCGGGCAACGCGGTGTCTCGAGGGAGCGTGCGCTTTGGCGGCGAGGAAATGTTGGGCGCGAGCCTCGAGCAATTGAATCGCACGCGCGGTTCGAAGCTCACGATGATATTCCAAGATCCGATGACCTCCTTGACCCCGCATTTGAAAATCGGCACGCAGCTCGCCGAAGTCTTGGTGATCCACGCGGGGAAGTCGTGGCGCGCCGCACGGGCGGCAGCGTGCCGAATGCTGGAGCGTGTCCGAGTGCCGGAAGCCGAGCGTCGGCTGAATCAGTATCCACATGAATTGTCGGGCGGACTGCGTCAACGAGTCATGATCGGCATGAGCTTGCTGTGCGAACCCATGCTCGTGATCGCCGACGAGCCGACGACCGCGCTCGACGTGACGGTCCAGGCACAGATCATCGATCTCTTGGGTGCGATGCGCCGGGAACTCGGAATGGCGCTGGTGCTGATCAGTCATGACCTGGGGGTGGTAGCGGGTCTTGCCGACCGAATTCTCGTCATGTATGCGGGTAGGATCGTCGAAAGCGCCGGGGCGATCGAACTGTTCCGGCAGCCCCAGCATCCCTACACCGCCGAGTTGTTGAAATGCATTCCGAGCCTATCGGGTCCGCGTTTGGATCGATTGCCCACGCTGCCCGGGCAACCGCCTCAGCCAGGAGATTCTCTCGACGGTTGCGCATTCGCGCCGCGCTGTTCGCGCGCCGCGGAACGTTGCCGCAAGGAGCGGCCGGTGCTGCGTCCGGAAGCCGGCGTGCATGAAGCACAGGTCGCATGCCACTTCCCGCTGTCGCCGTCAACGTGAGCCACAGCGGCGATCTGCTGCTGCGGGTGCGAAATTTGCGCGTGGACTTTGGCGCTCGGGCCGCCATACGCGATGTAAGCTTTGATCTCTTTGGTGGTGAAACGCTCGGTTTGGTCGGCGAGTCGGGATCCGGGAAATCGACGTTGGCGCGTGCCATCCTGCGGCTGGTGCGGGCCGTCAAGGGGTGCGTAGAATGGCGCGGCCAAGATTTGCTGTCGTGCGGCGCGGCGGAGCTGCGCCGCCAGCGCCGCGAGTTGCAGATCGTCTTTCAAGATCCGCTGGCGAGTTTGAATCCCCGCATGACCATCGGCGAGATCATTTCCGAGCCGCTGCGTATTTTCGAACCCACGTTGAAGGCGGGCGCCCGGATAAGACAGGTGGGCGCAATGCTGGACAGGGTCGGGCTGAGCACTGCCGTGATCGGACGCTATCCCCACGAATTCAGCGGCGGCCAGTGTCAGCGAATCGGCATTGCGCGCGCCATGATCCTGCGACCCAAGCTTCTGATATGCGATGAGCCGGTAAGCTCGCTGGATGTTTCAATCCAAGGGCAGATCGTCAATTTGCTGCTGGATCTGCAACGTGATGCGGGCACCGCGATGCTCTTCATCAGCCACAACCTCGCGGTCGTCAGGCACCTCAGTCATCGAATACTCGTGATCTACTCGGGCAGGCTCGTGGAAATCGCGCCACGCGACGCGCTGTTCGGATCGCCCATCCATCCCTACACCCGGGCGTTGCTTGCGGCGGTGCCGTCGGCAAGGCCCGTGCCGCGCACCGACACACGCCCATCGCCCCCGGCGCCTCCAGTGCCGGAAATCGCGCAGGCGCCGAAGATTGCGCAGGCGCGGGAGATTGCGCAGGCGCCGGACACGGGCTGTGCCTACCGCGACCGCTGTCGGCACGCGCTGCCAGGATGCGCAACGAGGGTGCCGGGGCTCGAGGAAGTGGCGCCGGAGCACTGGGTCGCGTGCCACCGGGCGCGGGAGCTGATCGCCTAGCGAGCTAGGCGGGGGCTGGTCGCGGCAGTCAGGGCGCCCGCCGGGCGGTTTAACGCCGTGCCGGCGCTCTGCTTCAGTTGATCGGTGCAGACTTTCTTTGCATCGTTGTACGAGATCGCTCTGTCCGCCAGCATCCGTTTCGTCATGCAGCCTGCCATCTGCTTTTTATTGGGGTTCGATTGATTCGCTGATTCGACGGCGAATATCGGCGAGGCGAACACGACCCCCGCTAGGGCAATGCCGGTCAATAGTCGGTTCATCGCGACACTCCCCCAACAGACGCAAGCTTGGACTGGAGTATGTCGTGTGCCGCGCGGAACACAACCCAAGGAAGCCCGTAATCGCGTGTCGGATTTCCGCCGACACCGGGCCGATCGGCACGGTCGGATCCCTACTACACGGGTTCAAGTCATTGAGGGGCCTGAAGCAAGCGGCGGCAGCGCTTATTGTCTGGCATCCTTCCGCCGCGGAGCAGCAGCCATGAGTCAGACCGTCGGAGAATTAATGACCTCCGTTCTCGTGGAAATTGGCACCCTCCACGTATTCGGCATCGTCGGTGACGCACTAAATTCATTCACGGATGCGATACGCCGCGAGAAACGCATGTCATGGCTCGGAGTGCGTCACGAGGAGGGCGCCGCGCTTGCCGCAACGGGCCAGGCCAAGCTCACCGGTCGGCTCGGCGTGTGCGCCGGCACGACAGGTCCCGGGGCCACTCACTTGTTAGCGGGCCTATATGAGGCAAGCCACGACCACGCACCTGTGTTGGCCATCGCCGGCGACGTGCCGACGAGCAAGGGCGGCATCGATTACTTACAGGCCGCCGGCCATGTGCGGGCATTCCGGGACGCATGCGTCTATGCAGCCGACATCACTTCTCCCGATGCCGCGCCGGCACAAATCCATGAAGCAATATCGGCGGCTTACGGTTTGCGCGGAGTTGCGTTGCTCAACATCCCACAAGACATCTTTGGCGCGAAGACATCGAAGCCTCCGCTCAGCATGGCGACGCTGCGGCCCCGCCCGGACTTTTCACCCGCCGATGAGGACCTTGATCGTGCGGCACGCATTATCGACGGCGCGAAATCCCTCGTCATCTTCGCCGGCTTCGGCGCGCATTCTGCGAAAGCAGAGGTGGCGGCCCTGGCCCAAAAGCTCAAGGCTCCGATCGTCCATACCTATCGTGCGCTCGACCTGTATCCCTTTGATCACCCGCAAGTCATCGGGGGGCTGGGACTGATCGGCTCGAAAGCGGGATATGACGCCGTTCATCACTGCGACGTCCTGCTCATGATCGGCAGCGACTACCCGTACACGGAATTTCTCCCGCAGAAGGCGCAGGTGATTCAAATCGATGAACGGGCGTCCGCAATCGGCCGCAGGGTACAGGTGGCTCAGGCGGTCGTGGGGTCGAGCCGGCCCAGCGTCGCCGGCCTGCTGGCCAAGGTGAAGACCAAGAGCGATGCCGGCTTTCTGAGCTCGGCGCAGAAAGATTGGGCATCCTGGAAGGAGATGCTCGACAAGAAGGCCGACCCGTCCCGCAGCAACGATCGTATCCACCCTCAGGCTCTCGCGCGAGCGGTGAGCGATCTCGCGGTCGAAGACGCGGTGTTCTGTGTCGATACGGGGGAGGTCACGCTGTGGGCAGCCAACTGGATGCGGCCGCGCGCGCAACAACGGGTCACGGGATCGTTCAACAACGCGGCGGCGGGCGTGGCGCTCGGCATGGCCAATGGCGTTCAGGCTCTCGACAAGAACCGGCAGGTGATTGCGCTGTGCGGCGACGGCGGCTTTGCCATGCTGATGCAGGAATTCATCACCTCGGCGCAGCACGGATTGCCGGTGAAAGTATTCGTATTCAACAATTCGGGTTGGGGACTGGTCCATTTGGAGATGGAAGAGGCGGGACTTCCGGTCTTCGGCAAGGGGGCGCAATTTAAGAATCCGGACTTCGCCATGTTTGCCGAGGCCTGCGGAGGCCGCGGCTTTCGCGTCACGCAGCCGCAGGCATTACGCGAAACAGTTGCAGTGGCGCTGTCGACCCCCGGTCCGACCCTCGTCGATGTGATCGTCGATCCGGCCGAGATCCCCTCGATGCCGCATGTCAACCTCGCCGATGTCTGGAAGTTCGGGATCGGCAAGATTCGTGAGTTCGCGGGTTCGTCATAACCTTGTTTCAGGCCCGGGCCGTGCTCCAAACGTACGGAATTTGTCAACTGCTTGTTGCGGCAAGGTTTTTAAGGACGGCAACTTAACGGAGCAACTTCCGTATTTTGCGGCGGCATATTCCAGTATTCTTCGCCGAATGACCCAACGCAAATCGGTTCGCCCCAGCGAGGGCCTGGCGAATGTACGTTACGAAATTCGCGGCAAGTTGGCCCGCCGCGCCTTGGCGCTGGAGCGCTTGGGCTATGACATCGTCTCGCTCAATATCGGCAACCCCTACGCCTTTGGGTTTAGAACCCCGGAAACCATGCGTTTGGCGATGATCGAAAATCTGCGCAACAGCGAGGGATATGTGCACCAGAAGGGCATTTTCCCGGCGCGCGAGGCGGTCGTCATGCAGCAGCAGGAGCGCGGAGTGCGCGGGGTCACGGCCGAAGAAGTGTACATCGGGAATGGCGTGAGCGAGTTGATCGATCTTAGTTTGCGCGCACTGTTGAATCCCGGCGACGAGGTGTTGGTGCCGAGCCCGGATTATCCGCTCTGGACCGCCGCCGTGAACCTCAATGCCGGACGTGCCGTGCACTACCCTTGTCTTGCGAGCCATTCCTTCGTGCCGGATCCGCAAGATATGGAGGCGCTGGTGACGAAGCGGACGCGCGCCATCGTCATCGTCAATCCCAACAATCCAACCGGTGCCGTGTATCCGCGGGAGACTTTGGCCGCGATCGCACGGATGGCGGAGAAACATCGCTTGGTGGTGTTGTCCGATGAAATTTACGACCAGATTCTCTACGACGATGCGGAGTTCGTGCCCATGGCGACTCTTGTGCACAATACGCTCTGCTGTACGATGAGCGGTCTGTCCAAGGTCTATCGGGCGTGCGGATATCGCGTCGGGTGGGCGTCATTTTCCGGCGATATCGACAGCGCGAGCGAATATCTCAGCGGCCTCGAGCTGCTGTCATCGCTGCGTCTGTGCAGCAACGTTCCTGGCCAGTGGGCGGTGCAAACGGCGTTGGGCGGCTATCAAAGCATTCGCGAACTGACCCGTCCGGGCGGCCGACTGTATGAATCGCGGCAGGCCATACTCGACGGTGTCGCGCGCAGTAAGTATCTGCGGCTGTCGCGTCCCATGGGCGCATTGTATTCCTTCGTCGAGGTGCGCAACGAGCTGCTGCCTGACTTCGACGATCAGGTCTTCGCGCTCGACCTGCTGGAGAATAAGCACGTCTTGGTAGCCCCGGGAGTGAGCTTCAACGTCGCGTATCGAAACTGTTTTCGCATTACCAATCTACCGGAGCCGCAATTGCTGGCAACGGTGTTTGCACGCATCGAAGAGGTGCTCGAGGCGCAGGCCGCGGCGAAGCCCGAGCTGCAGTTGGTCGATGCCACCGCCAAGGTTCAGCGCTGAGTACGGAATCCGACGTGTCCAGCCTGATGACGGCCCTCGCGGCCGGTCATACCATCCTGGCGCCGAACACGGAGCTTGCGGCGGCGCTGTTCGACGCGGTCGAGCGATCTTATCTTGAGGCCGGCCGAGACGTCTGGCCTACCCCACGCGTGCGCGATTTCGGCAGTTGGCTGCGGGAACGGCATGCGGGACGGCATCTGGCGGATGCCGCATTGCCTCGCGTACTCGGCGACATCGAGGAGCGCGAGTTATGGCGGACGGTGATCGATTCGAGCCCCGCGAACCAAGATATTCTGGAACCCACGGGCGCCGCTCGCGCCGCGCGGCGTGCGCGCCGGGCGATGGTCGAGTACGGCATTCCGACGGCAGCCGTTGCTGCCCATGGCTCTTCGGAGGAGTCACGGGTTTTTCTCGATTGGAATCGACTATTCGATGAACGGTGCAGGGAGCTGGACTGCCTTGGCTCCGATGACTTGCTCGGGTCGGCGGTGCCGCCCACGGAACCGGTTGCGTGGATCGAAAGTCCGGTATGGCGCCCCGTGGCGCGCCAATGGCTGCTGCGTCACGGCCGCATCCTGATGCCGCGGATCAATACTTCGCGGACCGCGTGCCGGCTGAATGCTGCATCGCCCGCTGCCGAGTTGGCGGCGATCGCCGACTGGGCACTCGAGAATTTGCGTTCGAATGAGCGGTTTCGCGCTTGGATTTGCGTGCCCGATTTGAGTGTGCGCCGCGCGGAGGTCGTCGATGCGCTGGACGCGGCATTGGCGCCGCAGCGCTTCGCCTTGTCCGAAAGTGCAGGTGCGGCATCCTATGCCGTCGCCGGTGGGACCCCGCTCCAGGAGTATGCCCCGGTCCGCGCGGCATTGGATCTTTTGGACGCCAGCACGGATGTAGTTTCCTTCGAGCGATTCAGCACCTTGCTGCGAGCAGCGGAGCTGCAGGCATCCGCGGCCGAGGCCGGTGCCGCGGCTCGCCTGGATGTGCTGCTGCGAAGCCAGGGCCCGAGCGAAGCCGATCTGGCGGCATGGCTGGCGCTCGGCGAGCGAATTGCGGCCGCAAACGGCATCTCCGGCGTCGCCGCCTTGCACCGACTGCACGGCGCACTGCGCGCGCTCGAGGAGTTGCGCGGCAATCATCCCATGAGCCGCTGGATCCCGGCATGGCTCGCAGCGTTCGAATCGGGTCCTTGGGCGCTGCGGCATCGTTGGTCGAGCCTGGAGTTTCAGGCTGCCGAGCGCTTTCGCGAGCTTCTAGGCAAGCTCGCCACGGCGGATTCGTTCTTCGGCTCGCATCCTCGCCGCTCGGCGCAGCGCATCCTGCGGCGCGCGGCACGCGACACGGCATTTCAAGTACAAACCGGTATTCCGCCCATCTGGGTCAGTGGACAACTCATCGACCCATGGCTGAACTACGAAGGCCTATGGGTCGGCGGTTGCAGCGACGAGAAATGGCCGCCTTCTGTCGATCCTATTCCATTGCTACCCATAAGATTGCAACGCGACTTCGGCGTGGTCGGCGCCGCGCCGGAATCGCAATTGCAATTCGCGCTCGAATTGCAAAGCCGGTGGGCCGCACGCGCCGCCCAATGCGTCTTCAGCTACGCAGATTCGGGCGATGGCCGCCCGGCTGCCGCGAGTCCGTTGTTGCCGGACTGCATCGCAATTACGTCGCCGGCGCTGCCGCGGCCCCACTGGCGTGCACTGCAGCACGCGCACCCCGAATTCGAACACTTCACCGACGAAATCGCACCCGTGTTTGGCGCAGGCGAGCGCACGCGCGGCGTCTCGACTCTGAGAGCTCAATCGCGTTGCGCATTTCGCGGTTTCGCGGAGACGCGGCTCCGTACCGAGCGACTCGAGCGGCCGGTTCCCGGATTCAACGATCGCGAACGGGGAGAATTGATACACCATGCGCTCGAGCACATATGGTCCGGGCTGCGGAACTCGCGCACACTGCTCGCGATTTCAACCGACGACCGATCGAGACTGCTCGATGAGGCGGTGACGCGCGCGCTTGCAAGGGTCTGCAGATCTCACGATCCGGGACCGCGCTGGCGCTTGCGAGAACGCGCCCGGATGGGGAATGTACTAAATAAGTGGTTGGACCTCGAACGACAACGTGAGCCCTTCGAGGTGGAACAATTGGAGCACGGTACGCAGACGGCGCGCCACGCAGGTCTCGAATTCAAGGTAAGGATAGATCGAGTCGATCGGCTCGACGGCGGCGCGCGCGTCTTGATCGACTACAAGACGGGCAGGGCAACCACCGATTGGCGCGGCGAACGGCCTGACAACCCTCAGTTGCCAATCTACGCGCTGTTGCGTCCCGAAGCGCTGGTCGCCGTTGCCTATGGCCGCGTGAATGCCGGCGAGTGCAGGTTCGTCGCCGAGACGGAACGGCCGGCAATCTTCGAGCCGCGTCGTTCGGCGCATCGGCCGAAAACGGCGCTCGAGGGCATGGCGAGCCTCGAGGCGCTGATCGAGGTGTGGTCGGTGCGAATCGAAAGACTTGCAGCGGATTTCGCGGCCGGCTGGGCCGCTGTAGCGCCTACCCAGCGGGCCTGCAGAACTTGCACGCTTCAGGGATTGTGCCGCGTGCCGGCCGCGCTCGACGATGAATCGGCCCCTGATGATTAACGACGCATCAGACAGGCCGGCTCGCCGGCAAGCCATCGAGACGGACGGATCGGTACTCGTCCAGGCGCCCGCAGGTTCGGGCAAAACGACGCTATTGGCACAGCGTTATCTCAGGCTGTTGGCTCGAGTCGATGGACCGGAGAGCATCTTGGCGCTGACGTTCACACGCCGTGCCGCACAGGAGATGCGCGAACGGGTGCTGTCGGCCTTGGACGCCGCGCGCCTGGAGCGTTGTCCGGAAGGTATGAATCGTGAGACGTGGAGTTTGGCGCGGGCCGCGCGCCGGCATCTGGAGGCCTTGCAGCTTGATGTCGAACGCCAGCCATCGCGGCTGCGCATCGAGACGATCGATGCGTTCAATGCGTGGCTCGCAGGCCAGCTCCCTATTTCCGCGGGCGCGGGATCCGCCATTCACATACTCGCCGATGCTAGGCCGTGCTACGAAGAAGCCGCTCGTCGTTCGTTGGCACGCGAGGAGAGCGATCAATTCGGCGTTGCGGTCGATCGGGTGCTTGCCCTGGACGATCAACGCTGGAGCAAGCTCCTGGCGCTGATCGCCGACATGCTGCCGAGCCGCGACCGCTGGCTGCCGCTGCTCGCCGGCAGACTACAGGCGGCCAGCGCATTGAATGAAGCGCAGCTTCGGCGCATACGACAACACGTGGACGAGGACTTGCAGCTGCTCGTATCGCGCGTGCTGCTGCGCGCGCGTGATGTCCTTGGCGAGGAGAGAAACGTCGTTCTATCGCGGTTGGTGCAGGGTGCCGCGCAACGCGCGGGGGCGGAGAGGCCGGATCTGTCCAGCTGGGCGCAGGACGGCTCGGCCTTGCGAGCCGACACCGCGGATCTCGAGCGATGGGGCGGCTTCGCACGCATCTTGTTGACGGGGGACGGCAAGTTCCGCAAGAGACTCACCAGGCACGAAGGCTTCCCCCCACAGTGCGCCGACAAGTCGCCGCTGCTCGATCTTTTGCGAGACCTTGATGGCGATCCGAATGCGCGGCACACGCTGGCGGAGATTCGCAAACTGCCGTTGCCCGTCTACAGCGATGAACAGTGGGAGCGAGTTCGCGACGTGGCCCAGGTGTTGGTGCTGGCCGCGGCGGAATTGGACCAAGTGTTTCGCGAGCAAGGCGCGGCGGATTTTCCCGCCGTGTCGTTGGCGGCGCTGCGCGCGCTGGGCTCGGCGGAGGGACCGACCGATCTGGGTTTGCGTCTGGACTACCGTTTGCGGCATATCTTGGTCGATGAATTCCAGGATACCTCGAGCGCCCAGCTGGAACTGGTGCGGCTATTGACGGCGGGGTGGCAGATGGGGGATGGGCGCAGCGTATTTTGCGTCGGCGATCCGATGCAATCCATTTATGGCTTCCGTCAAGCGGAAGTCCGGGCATTCCTGGAACTTGCCGAGGACGGAATCGGCGAGCTGCGCTTCGATGTGCTTCGGCTGCGGGAGAACTTTCGTTCCGCCAAGGCGGTTGTTGATTGGATCAATACCACCTTTTCGCGCGTTTTGCCGCGCGCCGACGATCGCGATCGCGGTGCCATTGCGTTTCGCCCCAGCGCCTCCGCTGCGGCCGAATCGCCCGAATCGGCCGCAGCGGAGGGCGTTGCGTTGCAAGGGTTTGCCTCGCGCGCCGAGGAATCGGCGGCCATCGCCGAGATGATCGCGGTCCAGGTCGAGCAGCATCCCGAATGGCGTATTGCCGTATTGGTGCGTGCCAGAACGCATGCCCGCGAGATTGCGGTGAGTCTGCGCGCACGGGGCATTGGCTTTCGGGCAGTGGATATCGAGCCGCTGCAGGACCGCGCCGTCGTGCGCGACATCATCATGCTCGCCTGTGCGCTGCTGCATCTCGGTGATCGCACTGCATGGCTCGCGGTGCTGCGCGCGCCATGGGCCGGGATTTCCTTGGCCGATCTATTGCAGCTCTCTCGTGGTGCGCCGCTGGTGTGGGACGCGCTGGCCGATGTTGCCGTATTGGGGCAGCTCAGCGAGGAGGGCCAAGCCCGCTGCCGGCGCTTGCGTTCGACATTGGAGGCCGCTTTTCGGGTACGCAACGATTCTTCCGCGGCGCGCTGGGTGGAACGGACTTGGCTTGGCATCGGCGGGGCCAGTTGCGCCTCTTCGCCGCAGGATCTCGAGCTTGCCGGCGCCGCGTTCGCACGCCTGAGGCAGCTTGAACAACGTGGCCTGCCGGATGCCGCGGATTTGCCCGACAGTTTTGCGGACCTCTATGCCGATCACGGGGTGGCGAGCGCAGTGGAAATCATGACCATCCACAAGGCAAAAGGGCTCGAGTTCGATATGGTCGTCGTGCCCGCGCTCGACCGTCACGTGCCGCTTGGCCGCGATCAATTATTGCTCTCGCATCAGTTTGCCCGAACCGGCCGCGACGGCATGGTGATGGCGGCGCGCGGGAGGCTGGGCGCGGACAGCGACCGATTGTTCGAATTTTTGCGCCATCAGCTTCGCGATGCGGCCGGTCTCGAGGCGCAGCGCCTGCTGTATGTAGCGTGTACTCGCGCGAAGCGTCAGCTCACGTTGACCGCGACGATCGATAGCACGGAACTATCCGAGGATGCCGTCGCGAAAGGGGCCGTGCTTCGGTCGCCGCGGGTCGGCAGTTTATTGGCCGTGCTCTGGCCCGTCGTGAAAGCGCAGTTCGCGGTAACCGAGCCGGTCCCGGCCATGCAAGGTCCCGGGATCGGTCCGCCGCGCGGCGGGCCGCTGTACCGTGTGCCCGTGGATTGGACCCCCGGTTTTGAGAAAGGGCCGGCAAGCGTGGAGTCGATGTCGGGACCCCCTGCGGTGCGCGAGGAGACGCCGATTTTCGACTGGGCCGGCGAAACGGCGCGCCGCGTCGGCACCCTGGTGCACGCCGAGCTGCAGGCCATGGATGCGGCGCACAGCGACGCTGAGGCGATTCTCGCCCGTGAGCCGCATTTTCGGCGCTGGCTCGCCCTGCATGGGCTACCGGCGGAGCGGCTTTCGGATGCCGCTTCGCGGGTCGTCGAGGCGCTGGTTGCCGTGCATCGAGATCCTCGCGGCCGCTGGATTTTGCAAAAATCGCGCGAGGACGTCCGCGAACACGCACTGTCTGGCCGTATACGGCGCACGGACGGTATGCCCGGGGCGGGCAGCCGGCAGGACGACGTGGTGCGCGTGATCATCGATCGAAGTTTTGTCGATGAACACGGCGTGCGATGGGTCATCGATTACAAAACCAGTCAGCACCGCGGCGGCGGCCTCGACGAGTTCCTGGACCGGGAGGTCGAGCGCTATCGGCCTCAACTGCAGCGGTATGCCATGCTGGCCAAGAAACTGGGTCCCCAGCCGGTACGCTTGGGCCTTTATTTTCCGCTGATGCGCGCGTGGCGCGAGTGGCCGGCGTAGGGTCCCGCAGCCAACGTTACGCCGGCAACGTTCCCTAGAAGCGGAACTCGAGGTCGACGGGAATGCGTCCCTGCGCGTCTCGTCCGCGCAGCTGCGACAGATCGTCGATTTGACTGCGCAATGCCGCCGGCGCATCGGCTCGTTCCCGTAACGTCCCGCTCAAGAGACCGGTGCGCTCGTTCGCGGAGTAGTGAATGAGAGTCTGCACCTCCAAAGGGCCGCCGGTATCGACGAGCCGGGCGGTTACCGTACCGTCGGGACCGACCGCGTCTTCGGCCAGGCGCAAATCGTAGCTTCCCAACGGTACGCCGCCGGCAATTTGCACTGACGCGAAATTCGATACCTGGATGTGGCCGACTGCGGCCACAGGTCTGGGGAAATAACCCTTGGCGAAATCACCCTTGAGCGCACTGAAATCAATGTCTGCGGCGCCGCGGCACCCCTGCGCAACGCCGAGATCGTGCAGGTCTTCGATGGGTCCGCTGCCCTTGACGGCATGCGCCGCAAAGCCTTGCCGGTCCATTTTAACGGCACCATCCACGACCATCCCCACCTTGACCCAATGCAGGTCGGCCGCCACGGCTGCGCCGAGGAATGCAGCCGGATGCAGCCGCCACTCGAGGGCGCCGGCGTCACGGCCATTGATGCTGATTTTTCCGGCGGAGCCGTGCCAAATGCTGCCGGAGAAATCCTCGGCGCGGACGTATTGGGGCAGAAAATATGCGATGGCCGACGCGGGCAGCGAGGCAATGACCACCGCGAGCATGGCCGCGATGCCGATGAGAACGAGAGGCCAAACAGTGCGCCTACGCGCGGCGGGCTTAACGTCCCGGCTGGGTGAACGTGATCGTGGCATTCACCACTCCCGGTTGGGCGGTGCGATCCACGGTGATCGATTCGATCGCCAGTCCATAGCGTTCATCGAGCGTGGCGAGCCAGGTAACCAAGACGTCGAAAGGCGCGGCTTCTAGCTGCACGCGAACGCCCGTGCCGTTCGGTTGCGTGCCGCGCAGCGCGCTGCCAAGACCTGCCTCGCGGCCGACTCTGTCGACCAAGACCACCGGCGCTTCACCGGTGTCTGCGGCCACTTGATTGCCCGCCGCGCGGATTTCCGGAGCATTCACCTGCATCCACGCAAGATCCGCACGCTTCGTTTCATTGCTCCGAACGGCGCTCGACACCGCGGAGTGAAGCGGCATTAGAATTCCCAAGAGGAGGAGGCCGGCCACGGTGACACCGCCAATGGTCACCGCGCGCTGCTCGCGTGGCTGCAAACCGGCGTACCAGGCATTGAGTTTATTTATCGTCGCATTTGCATTCATTGGTGGGCTCGCGGCGCTTGCCCGCGCAGTTGGATGTGTGCTTCCACTCCGCCGGCAACCGGCGTCGAGGATTGAATTTCCGCGGTCATTCCCTGCTTGCTCATGTATTGGGACAGCTGCGAAAGCGCGGCCAGGCTAGGCGCCCTTGCCTTCAGATCGACCGAGTCGTCTCGATAGCTCAGGGCGTCTATTTCGGTCTTCGGCGTCACCGCCAGGGCGCCGCTCAGGACCTTCAAGGCACGCAAAAAGTATTCAGGACTCGCTCCTGATTTGTGAATGCGCTCGAGCCGCGTCTGCATCTGGCGCCGTGGATCTCTCATGGTTTCTGCCGGCATTGCAGTCGAAAAAACGCCGGCGATTTGCCCATCGAGCGCGGCGGTTTCGCGCTTGGCCTGATGAATTTGCAGCGCCTGGGCGGCTAGGTGCAAGACGAAGAACGCCGCTGCCAGCAGAGCCGCGGTGCGCCATCGGCTCCAGCGCGCGCCAAAATCGGTGGCGCGCGCAAAATCCCCCTGCAGGAGATTGACCGCTTCGGTGCCCTGAAGGCCCCGCGCGAGCCACGGCAGCGCACCGTCGGGCAGAAGCTGCACTTTCAGCGAATCGAATTTCTCGGCGAGCCGCTCGAACTCGGTCTGCGAATGCGCCCAATCCTCCCGGGTGACGTAAAGAATCGCACTTTCGGGAACCTTGAGATCCGCCGTGGTATCGAGAGGATCGGGAATCACCCCGGCAACCACCAAGGCTTCGCTCACCGGCGAGAGCTCTACGGCGAAGGGCAGCGCCCCAGGGCGTCGCACGGCGAGGCGCGCCTTTTCCAGCCATAACACGGTTTGCCCGGGGTTCTCCGGCATCAGCGAAATGTCAGGGTACATGAGCAAAGGCTCGAGCCCTGCGGCCTTCAGATCCGATAGCCAACCTTCCAGCACGGCTCGGGATACTGCGGCGACGGGTGTGCCGCCGCCCTGACGGCGCCGTCCGATCGCAAATGTCATCTGATCGATGTCTTCCGTCAGCTGCTCCTCCAGCGCGAAAGGCACCGCTCGAGCAAGCTTGAGGCCGCTGCCCGGCGGCAATTCCGGCTCGGCCAGGAGAATCTGAGTCGCCGGGGCGAGCGCCACAACCTTGCCGGTGCGCGAAACCGCCGCTGCGAGGGTGAGTGAACCGCGCTGTCGCGTGGTCGCCGAATCTAGAGATTCGTCGATGACGAGCCACTCGGTCTCTTCCTGGCCGGGTGGAGGGAGGCGTAACAGCATTGTTTGGGGCATAGGCTTAAGGGGTTCCGAAGGAGCGCAGCAGCGGCGTTATCTTGCCGTTCCCGCGTAGCAAAAGACTGTACAAGGTGAACTCCGTAGTGCCAAGGGTAACGCGAGTGGTGAGGCGGAAATAACGGCTGTTGTCGAAAATGACGTTTTGCACCTCCGGCAGCGATTTGGGCCCGAGAATGTTCCTCACCGCCTGCAACTCCGGGAAACAGCCGGCCTTGCGCCCGTTCGCCAAGACTTCGGCGGTGTATTCCCCATTCAAGCCGGCGGAGATGCTCTCGAGCACCGGCGCCGATGCAGTGCAGACATTGATATGCGGGACCGCCGTCGGCAGCGCCGTGACGTAGGGCGCTATCTTGCGGTACCGCTCCGCGCCGAATCCCGGAAGATTCATCAATTCGGTGGGCGACATCATGGGCCAGTTGCCGGTGTGGTAGGGCGGAGTCTGCGATGTATAGATCTGGTCCTCGGCGCCGTCGGGACTTCCGGGGCTATCGTCGGCGTCGATCCAGTCGCGCGCTATCCCCGCCCACTTGGGCTCGACTCCCACGGCGGCCAGCAACCGTTGGAACTGCGCCAGCGTTTGCGGGTCTTGGGTCGTCCTTTGAAGGGTGCCGACGGTGCTGGTCGTGACATGCGCCAACGTGTTCAAATTGAAGCGGCCCTCCATGTCTTCCAACTCGCCCTGCAAGGTGCCGATGGGCTCTCCTTCGGGATCATCTTGCGGAGTGATCGGCAAGGCCTGAGTCGGTTGCGCCCAAGGCGCGGCCAGCGTGGTTTTTGGGTTACTCTTGCCGTCCTGTACGAGCACATCGGCGGCCAATGCTTCGGCGCCCATGCCGAAATGCAAGGCTTGCTCCGCGGCCAGAACGCCGATGCTGCGCTTTCGTTCGAGAAATCCCTCGAAGGTCAATTTCGAAGCCAAAATGGTTGCGAGCGCCACCAGGATGAGAGCGATGATGAGCGCTACGCCGCGTTGCTGCCGGCGGCCGGCTAACGCCCCCCGACTCACCCAGCGACCTCGATCACTCGGCGAATGCGACCCCAATCCTTGAATTCGACGGTGAGTTCTACGGCCACCGGCCGGGTCCACAGGCCTTCGGGCTGTGCCAAGCCCGGCGGCGGCCACTGCGCTTGCCAAGTTTGATTGCCGTCGAGGTAGCGCAATTGGATTGCTTTGACCCCCGTGAATACATCTTGCACGACGGGCTGATTGCCCTGCACCGGGTCGAGGTTCACCTGGTAGCTGCGCTTGAGTACGTCATCGACCAAACCGTAGGACACGCGCTGCAGCGTGCTGCGCTGCTGGCCGGCCGTATTCGACCAGCCGATGCGCGTCAAATCGATGATCGAAGCAACACCGGAAGCCGTACCGGAGCCTAATTTGGAGCCTGAATCAAAGCTCATGCCGGTAAAGGTCATGCCGGAGCTTGAACCTGCGCTCGAGCCTGAACTCGAATCGCCGCTGCTCGAAGTGGGTATGGGGGTGAGCGTGCCGATGCCGCCCGTGCCCTTCATTGCCGGGTCGCGCTCTTGACCTAAAATTTGGCGCACCGGGCGCGGCACCGTCTCGGCGATGTCCTGCACCATCATGCGCATCCCAAATTCGATTTCGCGCGAACGCTTCAACGACTCTTCGGTATGTTCGGCGGAGATGCGTGCGGCCCGGTACGTGCCATACCCCAGAGCCGACATGATCCCCAGAATCAACAACGCCACCAGGATTTCGATCAGCGTAAAACCGGCGCCGCGGGACTTGCGGGTTGCATTGCTCATTGTGTGGGCAGGGTCGGCGTCGGCGCCGGCGCCGGGGCCGGTGTCTTTGGGGTGGCCGGCGTCGGGGTGACCGTGAGCGGCGCCGTTCCCGGCGGGACAGCGCCGGGCGAGGTGGCCGACCCCGCGGTGGTGCCTATTGTCCAGTCCGTGTTGGAGCTCCCGGGCGTGGCCAGCGAGCTGCCCAAAAATCCCGTGGATTCGGCCACCGGAGACCCCTTGGTCTTGGCGTCACCGGCATAGACGCGAACCACAATGCGCTTCATCGTGGTGATGCTGGTGTCGTAATACCGGGTGTCGTAGTGCCAGGTGCGATTGGCGAAGTAGATATCTCCCGTATCGGTGTTCGGACCGAATTTAGTCAGGTTCAATCGCACCTCGGAGAGCCGATTGAGCGCCATCCATTGTGCGAGCGTCTTGTCGCGCAGATAGCCGCTGGTGCGCGCGGTGCTGCTCACCGTGAGCATCAGGGCGGCAAGTCCCATCGCCACGACCATCAATGCGACCAGGACTTCGATCAGGGTGAAACCGCGGCTCCCGGCGCTGCCGCTCCCGGCGCTGCGTTGTCGCTTCACGTGGGTTTCTCCGGATGATCCGAACCGACCCGAGTGAGCTTGCCGAGCGCATCTCCTCGCACCGACGCCTTTGCAGTGGTGCCATCCCGCAGGAGTGTCAGGCGAAACGGCGTGCCTTCGCCGCTGGCAGCGATGGCCACCTGCGGGCCCGGCGGCGCTTGATCGCTCGCCAGAGTCCGATCGATGGGTTTGATCACGACGATCTGGGAGTCGAGCTCGAGTTGGAAACTCAACCCCTTCGGCAATTCGCGATGGCGAAATTCATGTTCCTGTTCGAGCGTCATCCAGCGATCCCGACGCGGCTCGTACACTACGAATTCATAGGCGGTAGGCTCGATACGCAGGCCGAAATCCCGACTTTCCAATAGGGCGCGCTCATGCAGCATGCCGACCAACCCTTCGATCCGCCGGCTCTCTTCGTCGAGCTGGGTATCGCGGCCCGTGGTGCCGACCGCCAGAATCGCGAGCGAGATGACGATCGCCATGATCACGACCACCACCAGAATTTCGACCAAAGTGAAGCCCTTGCTGCGCATGCTGGGGCACCGCCGTGCGATGGATCTATCTTTGATCGAGAGTGGAGCTGCTGATATCCGCGTCGTAGCCCTCGCCGCCGGGTTTGCCGTCCCGGCCGTACGTGATGATGTCGTAATCACGGCCGTCAGGACCCGGACTTGCGTATTGATAGGGCTTGTTCCACGGATCCTTCGGCAGCGACCCCAGGTAGCCGCCGGAGCGGTAATTGGTGATCGTGGGGTCCGCCGGCTGTTTGACCAGCGCCTGCAATCCTTGTTCGGTGGTCGGGTATTTGAAGTTATCGAGCCGGTACAGGTCCAAGGCCGTCTGAATCGCGCGAATATCGCTTGCCGCACGGGTTACGCGCGCCTTATCGACATTTTCCAGAATTTTTGGCACCACGAGGGCGCCAAGCACTGCGAGAATGACGACCACCACCATGATTTCGATAAGAGTAAAACCGCTCTGGGCGTTGCGCATAGGGACCTCGAGAATTCCGCGAATGATACCAAAATAGGCGACATCGATGCCGCGTGACTCTGCAAATCGGTTCGCACCGATGGCCGCCGCACTACAGTGGGATCGCGGTCGATGGATTTGGTTGCTCGTCATTCTCCTCGTGCTGGGCGCAGTGTTGGGTCTTGGCGACAACATCAGCCAACTCTTGCGCTATGATCGCAGCGCTATAGCCGCCGGCGGCTGGTGGCGGTTGCTTACAGCCCACATCGTGCATTTGGATCTGCATCACCTGGTGCTGAACGAGCTGGGCTTGGTGCTGATGTGGTCGCTGTTCGCTCAGGACTTCGACGCGGTGGAATGGTGCGTGATCGTATTGGCGGGTGCCTTGGCGATCAGTTCCGGACTTTGGTGGCTGAGTCCACGGGTCGGTTGGTACGTCGGTGCCTCAGGAGTCCTGCATTCGGTGATGGCGGCGGGAGCGGCGAAACATCTTCTGGAGCGCGCGTGGGATCGTTGGATTCTGATCATTGGCCTATGCGCGAAGCTGGCATGGGAGCAATGGGGCGCTTCCCGGGCATCCTTGGTCGTCGTCGATGCGCATCTGTACGGAGCATGCTGCGGTTTTGTCGTCGGCGCCGCACTGTCCTCGAGGATCGCTATAATTCGCCACCGCTCTTGAGTTGCGTAGAGGCTTAAGTCCATGTCACTTGCGTTTGTTTTTCCCGGTCAAGGTTCGCAGTCCATCGGCATGATGGGCGGGTTGGCGAAGGTGTCGCCGGTGATCGAAGCGACTTTTGCCGAAGCCTCGGCCGTACTGGAATACGATCTTTGGCAACGATGCCAGGACGGACCGCCCGAATTGCTGAACTCCACCGAGTGTACTCAGCCCGCGATGTTGACGGCGGGCGTCGCCAGCTATCGCCTTTGGCGCGAGCGCGGCGGCAAGATGCCGACCTTGATGGCGGGCCACAGCCTCGGCGAATTCACGGCGCTGGTCGCCGCCGGCTCCCTCGATTTCAAGACCGCCGTCGATTTGGTGAAATATCGGGGCGCGCTGATGCAGGCGGCCGTTCCGCCGGGTGAGGGTGCGATGGCGGCGATACTGGGCCTCGAGGACATGGACATCGAAGAAGCATGCACAGAGGCCTCGCAGGGCCAGGTGGTGGAGGCCGTCAATTTCAACGCGCCCGGGCAAGTCGTGATCGCCGGAGAGGCCGCGGCGGTTGCGCGCGCGATTGCGATCGCGACTTCGAAAGGTGCAAGGCGCGCGCTCGCGTTGCCGATCAGCGTGCCCGCGCACAGTTCGCTCATGCAGCCGGCAGCGGACCAGTTGCGCGTGCGTCTCGAGAGCACCGCCTTCGCACCGCCTGCGGGCGTGGCCGTGTACGGTGTCGACGTCAAAACGCATACCAACGCCGATGCCATCCGCGCCGCCCTGGTCAAGCAGCTATATACGCCGGTGTATTGGGCGGCCACGGTGCGCACGATGATCGCGGCAGGCGCGACCCAGATCGTCGAGTGCGGTCCGGGAAAGGTGTTGACGGGCTTGAACCGGCGGGTCGATAAGAATCGGGACCTCAAAATGATCGCGCTCGAGGAGCCCGCGGCCTTTGACGATGCGCTCGCCGGTTTAAGGCTTTAGCGAGGATGGTACATGCTGAACGGTGAAATTGCCTTGGTCACCGGTGCTTCGCGCGGTATTGGCGCGGCGATCGCCGAGCGCCTGGCCCGCGATGGAGCTCGGGTCATCGGAACCGCCACCACGCCGGAAGGCGCCGCCCGGATCAGCGCGAATCTGGCGTCGCGCGGCGGACGGGGCGCGCTGCTCGATGTGGCGAAATCCGAGTCGATCGAGGCGCTGCTCGCCGACATCGAAGGACAGGAAGGGGCTGTCGGCATTCTGTGCAACAACGCCGGCATCACCCGCGATACCTTGCTTTTGCGCATGAAAGAACAGGACTGGGATGCCGTGTTCGACACGAATCTCAAGTCGGTATTCCAGCTGTCGAAGGCCGTTCTGCGCGGCATGATGAAGGCGCGCAAGGGCCGCATCGTCAGCATCACCTCGGTCGTCGCTCTGACCGGAAATCCAGGACAGGCGAACTACGCCGCCGCCAAGGCAGGAATCATCGGTTTCACGAAGTCGCTGGCCCGCGAAGTCGGTTCGCGCGGCATTACGGCGAACGCGATCGCACCAGGTTTCATCGACACCGACATGACCAGGGCCTTGTCGGAGACTCAACGCTCCGCCCTGAACGACCGGATACCCTTGGGGAGACTCGGCCAGCCGGCCGACATCGCCGCGGCGGTGGCCTTTCTATGCTCCCCCGACGGGGCCTATATCACGGGCGAGACCTTGCACGTGAACGGCGGAATGTACATGCCCTGAAACCCTTTTGGGCCCTAACTCGTCGCAGTTTGTCAATACGAAGCGGCGAGAGGACAAATGTGCGTTCAAGGTAGCCGCCGCCGCCGTGTTCACATAAAATACGCGCCCTGTCGATTCCTTAAGGCTGGTCGCGGGCTTAAGTTAGTTCACCGAAATAAATAGCAATTCCGAGAGGACACCATAACGATGAGTACTGTTGAGCAGCAGGTTAAGAAGATCGTGGCCGAACAGTTGGGCGTGAAAGAAGAAGAAGTCACCAATGATGCCTCGTTCGTCGACGATCTAGGGGCAGACTCGCTGGATACCGTTGAACTGGTGATGGCGCTCGAGGAAGAATTCGAGACGGAAATTCCTGACGAGGATGCCGAAAAAATCACGACGGTTCAGCAGGCCATCGATTATATCAATTCGCACAAGGGCAAGGCCTGAACCCCATTGGGTGGCATGGCATTGCCCTGGCGCCATTGAGGCGCCGGGGACTTATCGGATCCTCGTGAGGAGTCGCCGTTGAGCAAACGACGCGTCGTGGTAACGGGTCTTGGAGTCGTCTCGCCGGTGGGCAACGACGCGGCGGGCGCGTGGGCCTCGATCCTGGCCGGCCGCAGCGGCATCGCG
Organism: Steroidobacteraceae bacterium; assembly: GCA_035996065.1. Lineage (GTDB taxonomy): Bacteria > Pseudomonadota > Gammaproteobacteria > Steroidobacterales > Steroidobacteraceae > Bog-1198. Next base: position 75,908 of record DASYJX010000046.1, read on the forward strand.
GCGGTGACGCGTTTCGACACCGCCAACTTTCCAACACATTTCGGCGGGGAGATACGGCAACTCGATCTCGAACCCTACATGAGCACGAAGGATGCGCGCCGCATGGATGCTTTCATGCAGTATGGGGTGGTCGCCGGAGTGCAAGCCATGCGCGATTCGGGGTTGGTGGTTACGGAAGCGAATTCCGATCGCATCGGCATTCTGATGGGTTCCGGCATGGGCGGACTCGAATCGATCGAGGAAACCTACGACAAGTATCTCGAGACTCAATCGCCGAAGAAGGTATCGCCGTTTTTCATTCCGGCGAGCATCATCAATCTGGTGAGCGGACACCTGTCGATCGCCTTCAATATTACGGGCCCGAATCTCGCCGTCGCCACGGCGTGCACGACCTCGACCCACTCTTTGGGGCTGGCCATGCGGCTTATTCAGTACGGCGAGGCGGATGCCGTGCTCGCCGGCGGCTCGGAAATGGCGACCTGCGTGACCGGCATGAGCGGCTTCGCTCAGGCCAAGGCCCTGTCACAGCGCAATGACGATCCGCAAGGCGCCAGCCGTCCCTGGGACAAGGATCGCGATGGCTTCGTCATGGGCGATGGCGCCGGCGCCATGATGCTCGAGGAGTACGAACAGGCGAAGGCTCGGGGCGCCAAGATCTACGCGGAGATCGTCGGATTTGGGATGAGCGGAGATGCATTCCACGTCACCGCTCCGCCGGAAAATGGCGAGGGGGCGCGCAAGGCCATGGCGAAGGCGCTCATCGATGCGCAATTGAATCCTGATCAGGTGCAATACGTCAACGCGCACGCCACCTCCACCGAACTCGGCGATCGTGCGGAGACCACCGCGATCCGCCGCGCCTTCGGGCCCGCCGCCGATAAATTGGCCGTCAGCTCCACCAAGTCGATGACCGGCCATCTCTTGGGCGCGGCCGGGGCTGTTGAGGCGATCTTCACCGTGCTGGCATTGCGCGATCAAGTCGCGCCGCCGACCATCAATCTGCACACGCCGGGCGAGGGTTGCGACCTCGATTACGTTCCCAATACCGCGCGAAAAATGCCGATCCAATACGCCCTTTCCAATTCCTTTGGGTTCGGTGGCACCAACGGTTCGCTCATTTTCCGCCGATCTTGAGCCCCTGACTCTCGTCGAAAAGCACCCGGCGTCGTATCCCGGACTTCTCGAGAGCGGCGCGGGCACGGCCGCAAGCCTTGGCAGGCGGTTCGACATCCTGCCCATGGCGAGCGGCGAGTGCCTTGAGCTCCGTTCCGACGGTCGGTTGTCGGGTTCCTACGCGGGTGCGAAGGGCTTTCTCGCGGCCCTTGACGGGTGGTGGAATGCATTGCGCACGCCCGCATCCGTCGCCCCTCTGCCGTTCATCGGCGGATGGTTATTGTACCTTGGCTACGAGCTGTCATCCGAGATCGAACCTCGCCTGCGGCTGCCTCGAAGCACGGATCCCGTGGCCGCACTCGCCATACGTGCGCCGGCAGCTTGGATTCGCGATCGCGCGACCGGCCAGGCGTGGCTGGTCGCCGAACCGGGATTCGAAGGGCTGCTCGATGAATTCGAGAGTCGTGCGCAGGCGTTGAATGAGCCGGCAGCCGTATATGACGATGTATTCCAAATCGAAGAGGATGACCCCGAAGCATTCATTCGATCCGTTCGCCGGGGCCTCGACTATATTGCGGCCGGCGATGTGTATCAGACCAATTTGTCGCGAGGCTGGCAGGGAAGAGGAGCAAGATCGCAAGCGGAACCCGGGAGCGTTTACCGGCGCTTGCGGGCCACCAATCCGAGTCCTTTCGCGGCGCTGTTGCGTTACGGAGATTTCGCCATCTTGAGCTCATCGCCCGAACGGCTGGTGTCGATTCGAGGAAACACCGTCGCCACTCGTCCGATCGCCGGGACAAGGCCGCGCGGAGCGACGGCGGAGGCCGACGCGGCTCTCATCCAATCGCTCTTGGACAACGAGAAGGAACGCGCGGAACACGTGATGCTGATCGACTTGGAGCGCAATGATCTAGGTCGGGTGTGCGCCGGCGGCACGGTGCGGGTCGACGAATATATGAGCGTCGAGACCTATGCCCACGTGCATCACATCGTCTCGAACGTGAGCGGCCGATTGCGCAACGACGTGTCGCCCGTCGACGTGATTCGCGCGCTGTTCCCGGGCGGCACGATCACGGGCTGCCCCAAGGTCCGCTGCATGGAGATCATCGCGGAGCTCGAGGGCGTCGGGCGCGGCGCCTACACCGGATCCATCGGGTACTTGAACCGCGACGGCAGCTGCGATTTGAATATCCTGATTCGCACCATTACCGCGCAGGGGGGCATCTACAAGTTTCGCGCCGGAGCCGGCATCGTGGCCGATTCGAATCCAGCGCAGGAATTGGCCGAAACGCGCGCCAAGGCCGAGGGGCTGCTGCGCGCACTGGTGGCTGAAGGCTCACGACGGTGAACATCAGGATCAACGGCCGGAACGGCACGAAGATCGATTGCCGCGATCGAGGATTGCAATACGGCGACGGTGTTTTCGAAACCATGCGCATAAGGCGCGGCGGGATCCGGTTGTTGGAATATCACCTTCAGCGGCTGTTACTCGGGTGCCGGCGCCTCGAGATATCAGGTCCGCCGATGACCCTGCTGCGCCGCGAACTAGAAGCCGCCGCGATGCGCCGACGCGAAGGCGTATTGAAACTGATCGTCACGCGTGGCGTGGGCCGCCGTGGCTACCGGCCGACGGGCCGCGAAAAATGCACGCGCATCCTCAGCGTCTCGTCGCTGCCGAAAACCCTGATTGCCGCCGGATCGACGCCGGCGCGCGTGCGGCTGTGCGCGACGCAGCTGGGCCGAAATCCGCGCTTGGCAGGTCTGAAAACGCTCAACCGCCTGGAATCCGTGCTGGCGCGTGCCGAATGGAAGGATGTGGGCATCTGGGAGGGGTTGATGCGCGACGCGGACGAGAACATCGTCTGCGGTACGATGTCGAACTTGTTCGTGAGGCGTGGATTTACCCTGATGACCCCGCTGCTCGATCGTTGCGGCGTGGCCGGAGTGATGCGCCGTTGGGTCTTGGAAGCGGCGGGCGGGCTCGGTTTGCGGACGACCGAGCGGCGGCTACGCTGGCAGGACTTGCGCGACGCCGAGGAGGTGTTCATGAGCAACGCCGTCATCGGCATCAGATCGGTGGGTGTAGTCGGACGCGGACGTGAACGGCTGCGGCAGTCGGTATTCGAGACCGCCGATCGGCTCCGTGAACGGCTGGAGTTATTGTGAATCGCGCCCGGCGCTTAGGTCTGGTACTCGGCCTGCTTCTGCTTGGTGGCGGTGCGGCGGTCGTTTGGACCGGCATGCGCAGCCTCGATGAACCGCTGCGGCTCGCGGCGCCGGTGCAATTCAAGGTCGTGCCGGGCGCGAGCTTTGCCCGGGTTGCGGCCGAATTGGCGGCGCAAGGTGTGATCGTGAACCCCCGGGCCTGGGTACTGTACGCGCGGCTTCGCCGGCTGGCATCCGCGGTCAAGGCGGGAGAATATGAAGTTCAGCCGGGAACGACGCCGCGCGAGCTGTTGACGAAAATGGTGAATGGCCAGGTGGTGCTGCACTCGTTCACGATCGTCGACGGCTGGAGGGTGGAGGATATGCTCGCCGCCTTGCGCCGCAATCCCGATGTCACGTCCACCTTCGCCGAGAAGGCGCCGAATCTCATGGAGAAACTTGGGCTGCCCGTTATGGAGTCCGAGGGCCAATTTCTGCCGGAGACTTATCGTTTCGTCGCCGGCACCACCGACATCGAGCTGCTGCGTCAGGCGCACGCCGCGCTGGCCCGAGAGTTGGACGCCGCTTGGATGGACCGCGATCCGGACATTCCTCTCCGCGATCCTCATGAACTATTGATCATGGCGTCAATCGTTGAAAAGGAAAGCGGCCTGCCGCAAGAGCTTGGAAAAATCGCCGGTTTGTATCTGCATCGGCTTGCCATTGGAATGCGCTTGCAAGCCGACCCAACGGTGATCTACGGCTTGGGGGACCGCTACGACGGCGACATCCGGACGGCGGATTTGCGCACCGATGGTCCTTACAACACGTATACGCGCGTGGGGCTGCCGCCCGCGCCCATTGCCCTGCCGGGCGCGGCAGCGATTCGGGCGACCGCGCATCCGGAGAAGACCGACGCAATTTTTTTTGTCGCCTCCCCCAAAGGCGATGGCAGTCATGTATTTTCCGCGACGCTGGAGCAGCACAACGCCGCCGTAGCTTCCTATCTCGCGCATCAGCGTCAGAAGGCGGGGGAGGGAGTTCGATGAGCACGATCCCGGGGAGATTCTTGACGGTCGAAGGGATCGAGGGAGTGGGCAAATCGACTCAGGTGGTGCGGTTGTCGAAAGCCTTGAGCGCGCGCGGCATCGCTCACGTGGTGACGCGCGAGCCTGGGGGCACTCCCTTGGCCGAGAGAATCCGTGAAATCGTCCTCAATTCACGCGACGAGGCTCTGCCGCCGACCTCGGAATTGCTGCTCATGTTCGCCGCGCGAGCGGTGCACCTGGCCAACCATGTGGAACCGAGTTTGAGGGCCGGCCAATGGGTGATATGCGATCGCTTCATCGATGCCACATACGCCTATCAAGGCGGCGGCCGCCGCTTGAGCACCGATAACATCCACGCTCTGGAAACGATGGTGCAAGGCGCGCGCCGCCCGGATCTCACCGTATTGCTGGACGCGCCGGTGGCGCTGGCGTTGCGGCGCGCCCAGCAGCGCAATGCCGGTGCCGTGGCGGATCGATTCGAAAGCGAACGCACGGAATTCTTTGAGCGCGTGCGGAACGCCTACCTCGCACGCGCAGCGGCGGAACCCGAGCGGATCGCGGTAATCGATGCGAGCGAATCCGCCGATCACGTCGCTGCACGGATCTTCGCCCTGCTCGAGACGCGATCGTGGATGTCCTGAGCGCCGACACTCTGCCTTGGCTGCAAGTCGCGCAACGTCGCTTGCGCGACGCGCTCGCCGCGCAGCGACTGCCGCATTCGCTGTTGCTGCTGTCGAACCCGGGACTCGGTGCGGAGCAACTGGCGAATTGGATTACCGCACTTGCGCTCTGCGACTCGTCGGTCTCGCGACCGTGCGGCGTGTGCGCGTCCTGTCAGCTCCTGAGATCGGACAGCCATCCGGATTCCCACATCGTGCGGATCGAGGAGGATGCACAGCAAATCAAGGTCGACCAGGTGCGCGCTCTGATCGAGTCTCTGGCGCTCAAGAGCTACCGCGGCGGATATAAAGTGGGCGTCATCGAGGGTGCCGAGTCGCTCAATGCCAACGGCGCCAATGCCTTTTTGAAAACACTCGAGGAACCCACCGCCAACACCCTGTTGATCATGATTGCGAGGCCGAGCCACCGTCTGCCGGCGACCATCGCCAGCCGCTGTTTGCAGCTGATGTTGAAACCGCCCTCGACCGAGTCGGCCATCGCATGGCTCGAGGCGCATTCGCCGGGCGTGAATACCGTGCAAACCTGGCACGCCGCTCTGGCGCTGGCCGGCGGCGGCCCGCTGCTTGCGCTGGACTTCGAATCCCAGGGTGTGGCGGCGCTCGATGCGGATATGCAGGAATCGTTGCGGCTGCTGGGGGCGGCCTCCGTGGATGTAACCTTGTTGGCCGAGCGCTGGATGCAATCCAATCCGCAACTCCGCATCATTTGGCTTGAGAACTGGATCACACGGCGCGTACATGAATCCCTCGGCGGCGCCCCTTCGCATCAAACTGCGGAACCGGTCCGCTTGCCTGCCGCTTTACTTAAGCCCAAGATAAGAGCCCTATTCGAGCTGCTGGACGCCGCCCGCGAATTGCGGCGCCTTGCATCGACCGGCATGAATCAACAACTGGCGCTGGAGGCCTTGCTGCTCGGCGGTCGAATCGCGCTGGCGAACTAAAGCTTCTCGTGGGAATGACAGGAATTGCGAAGTCCAAGTAATAAACCGGGTTTGTTGACACTTACGATCAAGGATAAGAGCGCGCTGTATCTCGCCTATATGCCTTTCGTGAAGAACGGCGGTCTGTTCATTCCGACGAACAGCAATTATCGCTTGGGCGACGAAGTGTTCATGCTGCTGAACCTGATGGGCGAAGAGGAGAAACTCCCGGTCGCCGGCCGCGTGATCTGGATGACTCCGAAGGGCGCGCAGGGCAAACGAACCGCCGGCATCGGCGTGCAGTTCAGCGATCAGGACCGGGGCAATACGCAAAAGAAGATCGAGAATTATCTCGCCGGCGCGCTCGGCGGAGACAAGCCCACGCACACGATGTAGGGATGGCTACCGCTCCGCCGCGGGCGGGTCCTTTTGCGGAACCATTTCGATGTACATTCGCTTCAACCTCTGTGGGAGCGAGCGGCCTCGGTGGCGGCAAGCCCCCCCTTCAATACATAAGCTTCGAAACCGCGTTCGCTCAAGATATACGCGGCCGCGGAGCTGCGGCGGCCGGTATCGCAGCACACTACATACTGGGTGTTCTTGTCCAAGGCATTGAGTTTCAATCTAATGAAGTACAGGGGAATATTGACCGCGCCGTCGATGCGAAAGTTCTGAAACTCGCTGGGCAATCGAACGTCCAGCCACTTGCCGCCGCCGGCGACGATTTCCTTGGCCTTTTCATGGTCGACCCACTGCAGCAGAGGTTCGTTGAGCAAGGTCTGAAAATCCGTCTTCCCGAGCCGCATGAGCGTGCCCTCGCTCGACATGGTGACTGTGGCATTGCGTTTCGCCTCTGCGATCAAGGCTTCCTCCCCGAAGCTGTCGCCCGGACCCAGCTCGGCGAGCTTGATGCCTTCCTTGTTCAGCGGCGTTTCGCGGGTCACGATACATTTACCGGCCACCACCACGTAGAAATAATCGCCTTCCGTTCCCTGCTTGATCACGATATCGCCTGCCCGATAGTTGATGCGCTGCATGCGCATGAAGATCGCCTGGATATTGGCCGGCGGGATGCGGTGAAATGCCTTGGTCTGCAACAGCGTGGTCATCCAATCGCCGGTCACATCGAGGCCATCGCCCCGCAGCTCGGCAACCTCGTATTGACCCGTCTGGTCCCACGTCAACAGAACGTCGAGCAGGTCGCTGTCGATCATGATGTACTCGAGATCGACCGCCGCCCGCCCGGTGAACTTTCGCGGCAGCCCCGGAGCGAGCGCTGCGCGCGCTTCGGGGGTGCCGGCGCGGATCGTGCCGATGAGCCGGTCGTCCGCCCGCAGCTCGAGGCTGCCGCTCACGAGATAGAAGGTGCGCTTATCGGTATCGCCTTCCTTGAACAGAGAGCGCCCGGCGGCCAATTCGCGAATGTGGGTCTTGCGGGCGAGCGCGTGCAGGTTTTCGGCTTTCAGGCCGTCGAGCGGCGAGAAAGTCCGAAGCACCGCAAGATCGAGAGGTCGTTCATCCATCGAGCAATTCGCCGCCGCCTATGGTCAACCCTATGATTTTGGCTGCGAATCCTACCATACGGGACGGTACCTTCGCCCACGCAGTGGGTCACAGAGAGCGACGGTTTAGGCTGAGAATTGCTGCCAGCCCGAATCCGGCCGAAAGCGCTCGCCGTAGCGCTGCGCGAGGTCCTGCAATCGCGCGGTAACCTCTGCGACGCCGCGTGCTTTCGCATATTGCAGCGGGCCGCCCCGAAAAGGGGCGAAACCGGTGGCAAATATGACTCCGGCGTCGAGCAAATCGGCATCCTCCACGACTCTCTCGCGCAGGCAGGCAACGGCTTCGTTGAGCATGGGCAATATCAACCGATCTTCCAGATCCGCAGGGTCGACGGATTGCGCCGAGTCGGGTTTTACCGGCTTGCCGTCTCGCCAGATATAAAATCCTTCCCCGCTCTTGCGACCCAATTTTTTCCGTTCCACGAGTTTGATCAAGATCTCGGGGACGCGTCTGTGGAATGCGTCCGCGAGCACCCGCCCCACATGCAGCGAGACGTCCAATCCGACCACGTCGGTCAACTCGATCGGCCCCATCGGCATGCCGAACGCCCTGGCGACACGGTCGATTACGGCCGCGGGGACGCCGCCTTCCAGGGCGAAAAGAGCTTCGTTGACATAGGGCGTCAGAATCCGGTTGACCACGAATCCGGGCGCGCTCCTGCAGGGTAGCGGCAGCTTGTCGAGCTTGCGAGCGAACTTGATCGCGTTTTGCGCGACCTGCGGCTGCGTGCTCGCACCCTGCACGATTTCCACCAATTGCAACTGGGCCACAGGATTGAAGAAATGGATGCCGACCAGACGGCTGGGCTCGCGAAGCCGTTCGCCCAAGGTTTCGATCTTGATGCTCGACGTGTTGGTGGCGAGAATGGCGCTTGGTTTGAGCTTAGGCTCGAGTTCGGCATACAGGGCGCGCTTGGCATCGGCATCCTCGAAGATCGCCTCGATGACGACGTCGGCACCGGCCACGCCGTCGCCTGTCGCATCCGCCCTCAATCGCGCGAATGCCGCTGTCGCGGCCGCAGGATCTTTGAGCCGCTTGTCGAAAAAACTCTTGGCGCGCTCCAGTGCCGGTTGAATCAATTCCACCGAACGATCCTGCAAAGTGACGGTCATGCCGCGAAACGCCGACCATGCCGCGATATCCCCGCCCATGATGCCGGCGCCGATGACGTGTACGTGGCGAAAATCGGCCGGCGACTTTCCGCCCAAGCCTTTGAGGCGGTCCTGCAGCATGAACACACGCACGAGATTGCGCGACGTGGGAGTGCACATAAGCTCGCTGATGGACCGTGCTTCCGCTTCGTAGCTCTCGGGCCCGGCGGCGCCATGACGTTGCCACAGCTCTATTATGGCGTACGGGGCCGGGTAATGATCGCGCCGCACGCTGTGCCTCAATACTGAGGCGGCCTGTCTGGCCACGAACGGGCGCGCCGCGCCCAAGTTTAAAAGTTTGTCGACGAACGGCGCAGTTGCCTTCGGCGGCGATCTCAGCAGGCGTAACTTGGCGCGCTCGCGCAGCTCGGCCGGCGGCACGAGCTCGTCGATCAAGCCCATGCTCAGCGCGCGCGGACCCTTGTACGGCTTGCCCTTGAGCATGAGATCGAGAGCGGGGCGCACACCGATGAGTTGCACGCTGCGTACCGTTCCGCCGAATCCCGGATGGATGCCGAGCATTACTTCCGGAAGGCCCAACGACAAACTCGCATCGTCCGCCGCCACTCGATAGGTGCAGGCGAGAGCAAGTTCAAGGCCTCCTCCGAGCGCGAAGCCGTGCAGGGCTGCAACGCTGCGGCAAGGCAAATCTTCGAGCGCCTGCAGGACCGCCTGTCCCGCACGCACCAGCGCATAGCCCTGCGCGGGAGTGTGTATCTTCAAGAATTCCTTGATGTCCGCTCCCGCAATAAAGCCATTGGTCTTGGCGGAGACGATCACCACTCCGGCGGGCCGTACTGCAGCGAGTTCCTTGAGCTGCGTGTCCAGGTCTTGCAGAACGGTCGAAGACAAGACATTGGTGGATGTTCCCGGGGTGTCGCATGACAACCAGGCAATGCGGTCGGCGTCGATACTGAGAGACCATGTGGCTGTATCAGCCATCAAGCCGCCTGCTGAACTCGCTGATGTATCGTGAAATCGCAAATGAGCGGCAGATGGTCGGAAAACTGCACGTCCGGTATTTGAAAGCGGTTCACTTCGATCTGGCCGCTGTGCAGGATGAAATCCAGTTCTTTGCGGGGGCTCCTGCTCGGATAGGAGGGCAACCCCTCGATGTTGGCGCTGGTCAATCCTGCGGCTTGGGTGAACAGGTAGAGTTCGTGGTCGCCCCAATAGGTGTTGAAGTCCCCGGCGACGATCACGGGCTTTCGCGTTTTGCGCACCAAGTCATACAGATACCGCAGCTGGTATTGCCGATGCCTGAACTTCAAGGACAGATGCACCAGGAATATCGCCACATCATCGAGTTCCAACTCGATGATCAAGCGCTTGATGCCCGTGTCGAAATAATGAAAGCGCTCGCCGCGGACCCGGGGCGCTGCCAGAAAGGCATTCGCTTGTTTGCGCACGATGGGCACCAAATGGTTCACCGAGGCCACCCCGTACTTGCATTCGAATGTCGAGTAGTGGCCCAGGGAGCGCGCTATGAAGTCCGCTTGATTGACCATGCCGGTGCGGATGGACCCCGTATCGACCTCGATCAGGCCAACCACGTCCGGATCCTGCTGTTTGATGAAGTCGGTGATCCGCGACAAAACTTGGCGGCTGGAGCGAAGGTAGCCGGCGCCGGGCACGGGCAGGTGGAACGCGGGCCCGGTCCCCGTGGCATACCGTATATTGTAAATCAGCAATCGCACCCGGCCCATTGTATCGGCGCACAGTGCTTCGCGCATGACCATTGATCAAGTTACACTACGGGCATGTCGACCCGGGTCAATCCCATTCGCCTGTTCGTTACCCACGCGTGGCTGGAAAACGACGACTTTCAGCGGATTTTCGAATATCTCGAGGCATCGGGAACATTTTACTACTTGAATACCAGCCAGCCGCAGGCGAAAAAGCCGATCGACAAGGAGTCGCAGCGCGAAGACCTGCGGCGCCAGATCGCGCCGAGCGAGGTCATCGTCGTGCTGCCGGCGGTATACCTGCTCGCGCCGGAGTTGGTTTTGTTTCAGATGAATTTCGCCAAGGCCGCCGAGAAGCCAATTGTGGCGATGGAAAATTTCGGCTCCGCCGAGCCGCTGCCCCAGCCCATCAAAGAGCTTGCCGACGAAGTGAGCGCGTGGAACGAGCGTAACCTGATCGACGCCTTACGCCGCCAAGCCCGGCATCAGGAAACGACACGGTGGGACACGATAGAATTCAAGCTTGACTAGCCGCCCGGCCGGCCCGCGCCGAGTACTAGTTGTTGACGATAAGCGCAGGAGCGTCGTAGTCGACGGGAGCGCAATCCACGCTGTGTAATTGGACCACGGAGCTCGGGCGGCTCGGCGCGGAATAAACGCGACACATCAAGAAGATCTCCACGATCAAGGATGCGCATTCATCGGCCTGACTGTTCGACATCTTGCGGACCGATGCGGCCACGGCATCTTCTCCCCGCAAAGGCTGCACGCCCTGCAAGATCCGCATCACCTGACTGAAAGATTCACGCGCTTCGCTCGGCAATTGATCCGGGGGAACTGCGGCAAGGTGGCGACGGTAGGCGGAGATCAAGCGCTGCTTGATGGGAGTGGAGCGCACCAGCTCGAGGGTGGCTGAATGGAAACATTCCCAGGCACTGACCATGGATGCCTCATCGGATTACAAGACTTAAATCTTAAAGTGGTTTCGAGGCTCTAACCCCCGCGCCAGCCTTGTTAAATCAAGAGTCTGGAGGCGGAATATACAAGACAATCGCAGAAACGCAACGCGGTATTCATAACTCTTCGAAGAAGTTTGCGCTCTCGGTTCGGCGCCCGGCGTGCATGCGGTTTTTCAAGCCTTACCTAGAAATAAATTTACAAGATAAGCTAACCGCGTGAATTATAAACGGAAGAAGTGGATAAGGCGGTTCCTGGATCGCTCATGGAGCATCGGATGTCGATTGAGGCAGGCCGAGGGCCTCGGACTCGCTTTGTGCCGAATGATCGGCGCCGATCAGCATGTAGACGGCTGGAACGACGAACAACGTGAACAGCGTGCCGATCGACAATCCGGTGAAGATTACCAACCCCATGTCATGACGGCCGGCGGCACCTGCACCCGAAGCGATCACCAGCGGCACGACGCCCAGCACCATGGCGGCAGTCGTCATGAGAATCGGCCTCAAGCGCACCGAGGAAGCCTCTTCGATCGCCTCGCGCTTCGAGCGTCCCGCCCGCTGCAGCTGGTTCGCGAACTGGACAATCAGAATGCCGTGCTTGCTGATCAGCCCAAGGAGTGTCACGAGACCCACCTGAGTGTAGATGTTGAGCGAGGCAAACCCCATGGTCATGAACATCACCGCGCCCAACAGGGCCAACGGTACCGACATGAGAATCACGATCGGATCGCGGAAGCTTTCAAACTGCGCGGCGAGTGCCAGAAACACGATGATGATCGCGAAGCCGAGGGTTACGAAGAAGCCTCCGGATTCCTGGACGAACTGGCGCGACTGACCCGCGTAATCCACGGAATAGCCGCTCGGTGCGACCTGGGCGGTCGTGTTCTTGAGGAATTTGAGAATGTCTCCTTGGGCCATACCGCTGACCCCTGCGATCGTCACCGAATTCAGCTGCTGAAATCGATTGATCGATTCCGGTTGGACCGAATACTTGATGTGCGCCACGGTGCTCGCAGGCAGCGTAGCGCCCGAGGGGGTACGGATGTAGTAGTTCAGAATCTGGTCGGGGTTCAGCCGGTCCACTTGCTGGACCTGCGGAATCACTTTGTAGGAGCGCCCGGAGATCGAAAAGTAGTTGACGTAGCCTCCGCCTAGCGCGTCGCTCAACGCGCTGCCCACGTCGGACTGGCTCAGTCCCATCGCGGAAACCTTGTCGCGATCCACCTCGATGGTCGCCTGCGGCTTGTCGAGTTTCAGGTCGACGTCCGCGAAAAAGAATGCATGCTGAGCCATCGCCTTGGCAACCACGGCCTGGGCGACGTCGTTCAGATTTTGGAACGGCTCGGTGCTCGTGATGACGAACTGTACCGGAAAGCCGCTCGAGCCCGGAAGAGGCGGGAACTGGAACGCGAACACCTGGGCGCCGGCGATTTGCGCCCATTTTTGCTGCAGGTCGAGCTGCAGTTGATGCGCGCTGCGGGTGCGCTGATCCCACGGCTTGAACAACGCGCCGCCGATGCCCTGGTTGACGGTCGGAACGCCCGTAATCTGGAACATTTGATGGTACTCAGGCTCTGCCTTTGCGATCTCGAACACTTGGTCCGCATAGGTCTGCATCTGCTGCGCGGTCGCATTAGGCGGGCCATTGATCTTGGCGAGCACAACGCCCTGATCTTCCTCCGGCGCCAGTTCCGACTTGGTGAATTTGAAGCACGCCACCAGCACCAGCACCAACAGCACGCCCATCACGATCACCACCGGCCAGGTATCGAGGAGCGCATGCAGCGCGCGGTGATAGCGCTCGCGGAACCACTCGAAATTTCGATCGATGACCCGAACGAACCGGCCGGTGTCCTGACTCGAGCGGAAAAATCTCGCGCACATCATGGGCGAGAGCGTGAGCGCGACGACTCCGGACACGGCCACTGCGCCCGCCAGCGAGAACGCGAACTCGGTGAACAGCGCGCCGGTGAGACCGCCCTGAAAGCCGATGGGCACGTACACGGCAACCAACACCACCGTCATCGCCAGGATCGGGCCGCCGAGTTCGCGGGCCGCGACTATGGCGGCATCCGCCGGCGACCTACGCTCCTGTTTCATATGCCGATCGACATTCTCGACGACGATGATGGCATCATCGACTACGAGCCCAATGGCCAGCACCAACGCCAATAGGGTCAACAGATTGATCGAGTATCCCAATACCAACATCACGAAGAAGGTGCCGATCAGGGACAGCGGCATGGCGATCACGGGTACGATGACCGCGCGAACGCTTCCGAGGAACAGGAAGATGACGATCGTCACGATCACGAGCGATTCCGCCAATGTCTTCACGACCTCGGAGATGGATGTGTTGATGAACTGCGTCGAGTCATAGACGATTTCGCCGGTGACGCCGGTCGGCAGCTGCGACTGCAGCTCGGGAAACGCCTTGTGGACCCGTTTGGCGACGGTCAGGATATTCGCCTGCGGCGCCACTTTGATGCCAATGAACACCGAACGCTTGCCGCTGAACGCGACGTTCAGATCGTAGTTCTCGGCGCCCAGAGTGACTTCGGCGACATCCTCGAGACGCACGATCGAGTCGCCCACCTGCTTGATCGCCAACTGCCGAAATTCCTGGACCGAATGCAGATCGGTGCCGGCGGTCATGTCGACGGTGACCATCTGGCCCTTGCTGCTGCCCACTGCCGCCAAGTAATTGTTGTTGCCCAACGCCGCGAACACGTCCTGCGCCGTGACGTTGTGGGCGGCCAGCTTCGAGGCGTCCAGCCAGGCGCGCAATGCGAATTGCCGGGCGCCCAGAATCTCGGCCGTCTGCACGCCTTCCAACGAGTCGAGCTTGGGTTTGACCACGCGAATCAGATAGTCGGTGACGTTATTGGTCGGGATGGTGTCGCTGTAGAAGCCCATGTACATCGCGTCGATCGTCTGACCGACTTGCACTGTCAATACCGGTTGCTGGGCCTGGGGCGGCAATTGGTTCTTGACCGAATTGACCTGCGTGTTGATTTCGGTGAGCGCGCGATTCGAGTCATAGTTCAGCCGCAAGGTCGCCGTGATCGTCGACGTTCCGGTGGTACTCGAGGAGGAGAGGTAATCGATGCCCTGCGCCTGGGCGATCGCCGATTCGAGGGGCTGCGTGATGAAGCCCGCCACAGTCGCGGAGTCCGCGCCATAGTAAGCGGTGGTGATGGTGACGACCGCGTTTTCGGTGTGGGGATACTGGTTGACCGGCAAGCTGCCGACCGACCTCAAACCCAGCACCAGGATGAGCAGGCTGATGACGACCGCGAGTACCGGGCGCTTGATGAAGATATCGGTAAAGTTCATGGCCCCTGCCTCATTGCTCTTGAGGTGTTGGGTTGGCTTCGTTGAGCGGCTGCACGGTGTTGTCGATGCGCAGCGGCGAGCCGTTCTTCAATTTGAGCTGTCCGCTGGTGACCACCATGGCGCCCTCGGACACGCCTTTCAGAATTGCGACTTGATCTCCCCGCGTCGGTCCCGGGGTGATGAATATCTGCTGTGCCTGGAGTTGAGGATTGCCTTTCGCATCTTTCTTGTCGACCGCGACGAACACGGTTGCGCCGTAGGGGTTGTAGGTGATCGCCGTCTGCGGAAGAGTCAGGTAGGCCTTCTTTTCCCCCGAGTCGACCGCCGAGCGTCCGAACATGCCAGGCAACAACAGTTTCTTCGGATTCTCGACCGTGGCCTCGATCTGCACGTTGCGGGTGGCGGTATCGACCTTCGCATCGATTGCCGTCACCTTGCCGCTAAACGGCTGTCCCGGATAGGCATCGCTCACCACCGTCACCGGCTGCCCCAGCGATACCTCGCTGATTTGTTGCTGAGGCACACTGAAGTCGATGAAGATCGGATCGATGGTCTGCAGCGTAACCACCTTGTCGCCCGGGTTCAGGTACTGGCCCGGATTGACGAGCGTGATGCCGAGGCGTCCCGAAAACGGCGCGCGAATCGTCTTCTTGTCGATGGTTGCCTGCTCGCTGGCAGCCTGGGCGCGCTTGCTCTTCAAATCCGCTTCGTCGCTGTCGACCTGCGCCTGGGAGATCGCTTCGGCAGTCAGCTGCGTCTTGTCGCGGGTCAGCGTGGTCTGCGCCAGGTCTGCGGTGGCCTTGAGCGAGGCAAGCTGCGCGAGATCGGAATCCGCGTTCAGCTGGATCAAGAGCGCTCCCGCCTTGACTTCGTCGCCCGACTTGAACCGAATCTCGCGCACCAAGCCCGCGATTTCGGTGGTCACATCCACGCCTCGCACGGCGCGCAAGCTGCCCACCGCGTTCAGTTGGGGCTGCCACTCCTGCTTGGCGGCCTTCATGGCAGTCACCACGACCGGAGGTTGTGGAGCCGAGCCTTGGGCAATCTGCTGCATGATGTTCCGGTAAACCACGAAGCCGATCCCGGCAACCAGGAGGATTACCCCCAAAATCATAATGATCATGCGTTTCTTCACGGAGCTTCTCTCGGTTTTTTGACGTATGCGCGGTGGGTTCGCCAAGCAATCAGCGGTGCGCTTGCTGAGAACCCGCTGGAGTTGAATTATCTGCAAGCGGCTCGTTCCGGTTCCACCATCCACCCCCGAGCGCCTGAAAAAGAGCCGCCGTGTCCGCAAAGCGCTGGGCCCGCGCCTTCACGAGGGCCACGGCCGAGTTTTGATAGCTCTGTTGCGCGGTCAGCACTTGGACATAGCTGGCGGCGCCGCTCTTGTATTGCACTTGAACCAACGCAAGGCTGTCGGCCGCGGTGCGCTCGGCGGTCAGCTGCGCGGCTAGCGCATCGGCATCCGCCTGCAAGGCATACAGGGTGTTCGATACGTTTTGAAATGCGGTAATGACGGTGGCCTGATAGTTGGCGGCCGCTTCCTGGGCGGCGGCCACCGCGGCCCGGCGCTGGTGCAGAAGCTGTCCGCCTCTGAATATCGGCTGCGTCAGGGAACCGATGAGGCCATACACGTTCGAGCTTGCCGAAAATAAATTCGCGAACGTGGGAGAATCTTGGCCGTAACTCGCGGTAATCGTGATCTGCGGCAGCATATTGGCGGTGGCGACTCCCACTTGCGCGGTGGCCTGATGCAGCAACGCCGAGTATTCGCGCACGTCCGGGCGCTGCTCGACGAACTTCGATGGCAGGCTGACGGGCAGGTCCTGCGGTAGCTTGAGCGAGTCGAGAGTGAACTGCGCTTGCGTGTAATCAGCCGGAAGTGCACCGACATACGCCGCCAGCTGATTGCGTTCCTGCGCCAATTGACTGCGCAACGCAGGCAAGGTTGCGAGCGTGCTCTGCAGGGTGGCCTGAAGCTGCAACACATCGGCGCGGGATGCACCGCCGGCGGTGAGGCGGCGCTGCGTGATGTCGAGCTGGCGCTGCTGCGAGCCCGCAATATCTTCTGTGGCTGAGACTTGCGCGCGCAGGGAGGCCTCGTTGATCGCCGACGCGACGATATTCGAGGTGAGAGTCAGGTAGCTTGCCTCGAGCGCAAACGCTTGGTATTCGGCTTGGGCTCGAAGAGCCTCCACTTGCCGCCGTGTGCCGCCAAACGCGTCGAGCGTGTACGAGACGTTCACCGAGGCAGTCTGCAAGTTGTAGTAATACGAGCTGGGAAATCCGGGAACCCCGAAGGCGGCCCCGGACGCCTTGTGGCGTTCGCTCTGGAGCGTGCCCGATACGCTCGGGTAATAGCTCCCGCGCTGCGCGGCCGCGATCTCGTTCGCCTGCCTCAGCGCCGCCTGCGCGGCTTGCAACGTCGGGCTGTTCTTGAGCGCCCGCTCGATGAGCGCATTGAGTTCCGGAGATTGAAACAAGGTCCACCACTGGCCCGGAATGTCCATGCCGTTGACAAAGCGCTGCGCTTCGCCGCCGGGAAGAGCGACTGCCGTGGTCTCGCCCGCCGATTGACCGGGCGGGGAGAAGCCCGCGGTGTGCGGCGCTTCCGGCGCTTTGAAATTCGGCCCCACCGCACACCCGGTGAGCAGGCTCGCGGCGACCAGGGCTACATAACCGCCGAGGGCGGCATTCGTCGATAGGAGATTATTCATATGTTAAGTGCCGGCCATCCTGGCGACGAAAATGACATGCGTCCGTGGCTAATAAATGACATGCGCAGTTTACCAATGCAAGAATTATTTACACATTAGATATTCATTTGATAAAATATATACTATTGAATGGTTAGTATACAAATGAATAGCGCTGATTCACAATTAGACCAGTTGGAGGCAAATCTGCGGGCCTTGTGCGCGCGCATGCCGGATTTGCCGCTCACCGAGATTTTGTCGTGCCGGCTGATGCTGCACATGGGACGTGAAATGGCGGCGATGCTTGAGCAGCAGATTCGGCCCTTCGGACTCGCCGAAGCGGAGTTTCGGGTCCTGACGACTTTGTTTTCGCAGCCCGACGGGGTCGCGCACCCGAGCGATTTATGTTCGCGCGCTGCGCAAAGTCCGGCGAACATGTCGCGCATCTGCGATGCCCTGGTGAGCCGCGATCTTATTACACGCGTCTTGAGCGCTCACGATCGGCGGCGGATGGTCCTGCGCATCACGGAGCAGGGAGAGGATTTGGTGCGGCGGCTTCTGCCTATGATGTTCGTACCGCTGCGTCAGCTGTTTGCGGAATTTTCGGAAGCCGAGCAGCGCGATTTGATCTCGAAGCTCAAGCGCTTGCATGCGAATTTGTCGGAAGGGCCGAGGCAGGATCTTCCGCCGGAGCCGGCGCTGTGAGGATGTTCGCGAGCGGCGCGATGGCGATTGGAATTTTATGCGTCGGCTGTGCCGGACTGCCGCCGAAGCATAAGGCGCCGGCGTTGGCGGCATCGGCGCCTTTGGATGGTCTGGAACTCCCCGGCGGCGGCGGCTGGCCGGCGGCGGAGTGGTGGACGCACTATCAGGATTCGACGCTGGATCAACTGATCGAGCTTGCGCTCGGTTCGTCGCCGACTCTGGCGACCGCGCACGCTCGCTTTGACTCGGCGCGGCAGTCCGTGCGAATCGCCGGTGCGGCATCCGGGGCGCGCGTCGATGCGAATGCCGATATAGATCGGCAACGATTGAGCGACAATGGCCTGATCCCACCGCGATTGCTCGGATTTGGATGGTACAACCAGGCCGACCTTGGCCTGCAGGCGAGCTATACCTTCGACTGGTGGGGCAAGCAGCGCGACGCCGTCGAGGCGGCCGTCGATCAAGCGCATGCGGCGCAAGCCGATCGCAGCGCCGCCGCACTGATGCTCGCGAGCTCGATTGCGGATACGTATTTCGGCTGGCAGGCGGACCAGGCCCGCATTTCCCTCGCCTCGGCGCGGGCAAGCGTCGTGCAAGACGCAGGCGCGATCGCCGCCGCTCGCGTGAAGGCGGAGCTGGACGCCGGGGATGAGATGAATCGTTCCGAGCTTGCCTTGGCCTCCGCCCGCGAGCAAATCGCGGCATTGGAAGGATCCGCAAAGCTGCGTGTGGTCGCGCTTGCGGGCTTGGTCGGCCGTTCGATAGCAGAGTTGCCAGCACTTCAGGCGAAGCCTCTGCCGGCGGTTTCCGGCAATCTGCCGGACAACGTCAAAATAGATCTGATTTCGCGCCGGGCCGACATCACGGCCAGCCGTTGGCGGGTGCAAGCCGCGGAAAGGAACTTGGATTCGGCGCGCGCCGAGTTCTTTCCCGACCTGACCATCAACGCACTGCTGGGCCTCTCCAGTATCGACGTCGGGAAATTGCTCGAGTACGGGAGCCGGGTACCGCAAGCCAGTGCGGCCATCCACCTCCCCATCTTCGATGCCGGCCGGCTCAAGGCGCGCTACGGCGCGACGCAGGCCGCTATCGACTCCGCCGTAGCCGACTACCAAAACACCCTCGTCAGCGCCGCGCGGGACGTCGCGACGCAAGCAGCGACCCGCGCGCAAATTGCGGCACAGCGAAGCCAGCGCATGATTCAAGTGGACGCGGCACGCCAATTGCAAAGCAATGCAGGGGCGCGCGCCAGACAAGGGATCGTCGATCCGCGCGAGGAGCTCACCGCGACGGAATCGTGGCTGGAGCAGCGCGATTCGCTGCTGCAACTCGATGCCGCGGCGCTATCGGCGGATATCGCGCTACAGCGCGCGCTCGGCGGCGGCTACGAAAGCCCGCAGGAACTTGCGCACTCCCAATCGACTGCCACCAGGACGCCATGAACGCGAACGTAGCTCCCGCAGAACCCGCACCCGCCAACGGCAAGCGGACGAAAATCCTGATTCTCATCGCCGTGATATTCATCGTCCTCGGCGCGCTGTGGGCCGTGTACTGGGTATTGGTGCTGGCGAAGCGCGAGCAGACCGACGATGCTTATGTCAACGGCAACAAGGTGGTGATCTCGGCGCAGGTTTCCGGCACGGTGGTGGCGGTGCTCGCCGACGACACGCAATTGGCCAAAGCCGGACAGGTGCTGGTGCGTCTCGATCCCGTCGATGCGCAGACCAGCTTGGACCGCACCGCCAGCGCGCTGGCGCAAACGGTGCGCCAAGTGCGCCAGGAGAAATCGATGGCGGATCAGTACGATTCGGTCATCGAAACCAGGAGGCTCGAGCTTGCGCGCGCGATGGCCGACCTGGCAAAGCGCGAGCCGTTGCTGGCCGATCATGCGATTGCGCCGGAGGAAGTTCGCCACGCGCGCGAAAGCGTAGAGATCGCGCGTGCCGCATTGAGCCAAGCCGCGCGCCAGTCGAACGCTTCTCACGCTCTCGTGGACGGCACGCCGGTGGAAGAAAATCCTGCGGTGCTGCAAGCCAAGGCTGCTTACCGCGACGCGTGGATCGCCGTGCATCGCAACGCCGTGGTGGCGCCCGTTACCGGCTATGTCGCCGAACGCAGCGTGCAGCTGGGCCAGCACATTCAGGCGGGTCAGGCCCTTATGACCGTGATCCCGCTCAACGCATTGTGGGTCGATGCGAATTTCAAGGAGGTTCAGCTGCGGCACCTGAGGATCGGTCAGCCGGCCCAGGTGCGCAGCGATCTTTACGGAGGCTCCTTCATATTCCACGGTCACGTCAAGGGCATGGCGGCCGGAACCGGCGCTGCATTCGCCTTGCTGCCGGCGCAAAACGCCTCGGGCAATTGGATCAAGGTGGTGCAGCGGGTGCCGGTGCGGATTCAGATCGACGATAAGGACCTACAAAAGTCGCCGCTGCGCGTGGGTTTATCCGCGACGGTGACGGTGGATACAACTAACCGCGATGGGCCGGTCTTGGCGGCGAACGCAGCCGACGCGCCGGTAGGCGATACGCAGGTTTATACTCAGGATCTCGATAAGGCCAACGCCGAATCCGACGCCGTCGTGCGCCGGAATCTGAACCAAGCTCGCTGAATCATCGTCCATGCCTGAGCCCGCACGGCCCGCTGCAGCGGCGTATGAATATCCGCCCCTTCGAGGCGGAAAGCTCTTGTTCCTTACGGCTGCGATCGCGACCGCGTCCTTCATGGAGATTCTTGACATGACCATTGTCAACGTCTCCGTGCCCGCAATCTCGGGCAGTCTCGGAGTGAGCACCTCGGAGGGAACGTGGGCCATCAGTTCCTACATGCTGGCTGCGGCCATCATGCAGCCCTTGACCGGATGGATAGGGCGGCGGTTCGGCGAAGTGAGAACCTTTGTCACGTCAATCTTGCTGTTCATGTGTTTTTCGGCCCTCTGTGGCCTCGCGACGAGCCTGCCGATGCTGGTTGGAGCGCGCCTCATCCAAGGACTGGTTTCCGGCCCCATGATGTCCGTAGCGCAGGCGATCCTGCTGCGCAATTATCCGATCGAACGGCGCGGGATGGCGATTGCGCTGTGGTCCATGGTGATCATCATCGCACCTATCTTCGGGCCGATCATGGGCGGATGGATCACGGACAACTTATCATGGCCCTGGCTGTTCTATATCAATTTGCCGGTGGGCGCGTTTTCGGCGGCCGCGAGTTGGTCGATCCTGCGCCACCGCGAATCGAGAAAAATTAAACTGCCCATCGACGCCGTCGGGCTCGCGCTGCTGGTGGTCGGCGTCGGCAGCCTGCAATTCATGCTGGACAACGGCAACGAAAAGGATTGGTTCGGCTCGCCGGCCATCGTCATTGCGGGCTTGGTGTCGCTGGTCAGCATCACCTTTCTGATCCCTTGGGAGCTCACCGATAAGCATCCCGTAATCGATCTGCACTTGTTCGCCCGGCGCAACTTCCGAGTCGGAACCGTGGTGATCGGCGTCGCTTATTTCGCGCTGTCCGGCGTCAACGTCATATTCCCCCTATGGCTGCAGACCACGGTCGGGTATACCGCCACTTGGGCGGGCCTGGCGGTGGCGCCCGTCGGATTATTGGCCTTGGTCGCGGCGCCTATCGTCGGGCGGAACATGAATCGCTTGAATCTGCGGCTCGCGGCCAGCTTCGCGTTTTGCGTGTTCGCCTTGGCTATTTTTTGGGCTGCCACGCTCAACGACACCGCGAGCTTCGCTCAATTCGCCACACCGCGTTTTCTGCAGGGCCTGGGAATCGCATTCTTTTTCCTGCCCCTGAATCAAATCCTGCTGTCCGGGATTTCGCCGAGCGAGTTGGCATCAGCCTCCGGATTGAGCAATTTCGTGCGCACGATGGCGGGTAGTATTGCGACCGCGATGACGGTATTCATGTGGAATCGCCGAACGGACTATCACCACGCGGTATTGACCGAACATGTCCGCACCTCCGCCCCCGGATGGACGCAATATCAAACAGGACTTGCGGATCACGGCGTTGCGGGAGCCGGCGTTTTTCAATACGTCGACCAAGTGATAACGCAACAGGCCATGACCCTCGGCGTCAATGATGTGTTCCACGTTCTCGCGTGGATGTATCTCCTGCTGATACCCTTTCTCTGGCTGGCCCGGCCGCCGTTCAGCGCGCGGGCTGCCGATGCAGCGCACTGATCAATACTGTCGAGACCGTGTAGGATCTTAGACCATGAGCGAACCATACATCGTTGCCATCGGCGGAACACTGCGGGCCAATTCTACGACCGAAAGAGCGATGCGCTACGTGCTCGACGCCGCGCAGCGCGCCGGCGCGAGGACCCAACTGATCAGTGGTTCGTCCCTGCAGTTGCCCCTCTACCAGCCCGACAATCGCGAACGCAGCGATGCGGCCCGCGACTTGGTCGCAGAGCTTGCGTTGGCCGACGGGATCATCTTGGGCTCACCGGGCTACCATGGCAGCATCTCGGGGCTCGTCAAAAATGCGTTAGATTATGCCGAAGACCTGCGCACCGATGTGCGGCCCTACTTCAGCGGCCGCGCCGTGGGGTGCATCGCGACGGCGGGGGGATGGTCCGCGGCGGTGAATACTCTGGGCGCGCTGCGTGACATCGTGCACGCCCTCCGCGGTTGGCCGACCCCGCTCGGCGCAGCCATCAACTCGACGGAGCAGGTATTCGACGAGGACGGCGCTTGTCAGCTGCCCCGCGTGGCCCAGGTCCTCGAATTGATTGCGCTCGAGGTCATCGGTTTTGCGAGGCCGATCAGGTGAAGGAGAAAAAGTCGCGGGGTAGGGAGATGGCGCGTTTTGTGGCGGGCGTTGTGTCAATGGTGGGCTACGGGATTGCCGTCGGTGCGGCGCCGGTTCCGGCCGACATCGTGTTCCTGCGCGGCAAAATTCATACTGAGGATGCAAACCGGAGCGTCGTGCAGGCCCTGGCGGTGCGCGGCAACACCATCGTGGCCGTCGGCAGCGACGAAGCAATAGGCGCCTTCATCGGGCCGAGCACCCGCAAGGTTGATGTCGGCGGCCGGGTCGTGCTGCCGGGGATTATCGATGCGCACACGCATCCGGCTCAAAGCGCGCAAGATCTCGGCAAGTGCAGCCTCGACGATAAGGTGCTTGCGCCTCCGGACATCAAGAGGCGAGTCGCAAAGTGCCTGAAGGAAGATCCCGGGGAGCGTGATCAATGGTTCGAAGTGACCATGGTCAATCCGTCCAACCTGACTCTTGGACTCGCGGATCTCGACTCGATGCTTGCGGACCGTCCCCTTCTTCTCAGCGGCTCGGACGGGCATACGGTCTGGGTCAATACGCCTGCATTGAGCCTTGCACACATCACGGCCGCGACCCAGGACCCCGCGGGCGGTCACATCGAGCGCGACCCTTCGGGTGCACCTACGGGCACTCTGCGCGACAATGCCGCGGAGATCGCGCTCGCGGTGCGGCCTGTTGCCGACCTAGAACGAGAAGCTTCGCAGCTCGAGAAGGCCTTCGCCTCGATGCGCGCGATCGGTATCACGTCCGTGCAGGACGCCGCCGTCGATGATCACACCATGCAGATCTACAAGCGCCTGTACGACACTCGCCGGCTGAACATGCGCGTGCGCGGCTCGTTCTGGCTGAAGGATCTACACGAGCCCGCAACGAGCTTGATCGGCAGCGCGTCCAAGTTCAGCGCGAAGTGGTCAATCGATCCGGACTTCTTGCGCGCCGATGCGGTGAAAATCTTCGCCGACGGGGTCATCGAATATCCGTCGCAGACCGCGGCCTTGCTGGAGCCGTATCTCGATGCCCAAGGCCATCCCACGCACAATCGCGGGCCTTCGTATTTCGCGCAGGACAATCTGAATCGAATTGTGACCGCCGCAGACGCCGCGGGATTGACCGTGCACATTCACGCGATCGGCGATCGAGCTGTCCGATCGGCCCTGGATGCCATCGCCGACGCCAGGCATCATAACGGGGCCCTCGACAACCGCGACCAGATCGCGCACCTGGAATTGATCGAGCCTTCCGACTTTCCGCGCTTCAAAGCTCTGGGGGTGATCGCCAATTTTCAGCTGCTATGGGCGCAGCGCGATGACTATGTCGATAAGGCGACCATCAAGTATCTTGGACCGCGACGCTCCCGCTACCTCTACCCGGCGCGCTCGCTGCGCGATGCGGGCGCCACCATCGCAGGCGGCAGCGACTGGGGAGTCAGCAGCTTCAATGCCTTCGCTGCGATGGAGCACGCCATCACCCGCTCGGCAGGTCGAGGCCAGGCGGCGCTATTACCCGAACAAAGCCTGACCCTCCAGGATATGGTTGATGCGTACACGATCAACGCCGCGGCGGCTCTGAAGCAGGAGCACACGACGGGCAGTCTCGAAGCCGGCAAGCGCGGTGACTTCATCATACTCGACCGCGATATCTTCGCGATCGGTGCCTTTGACCTGCACAATACGCAAGTGGCGACGACCTACCTCGACGGGCGCGAGGTCTACGCCGCGGCCGCAAAATAGACGCCTGTTGCCGAGGTGCCTGCGCGACACGCTTTCACATAATCCGAGTTTCGCCGACTTTGTCGCCGCGAGGAGACGCCCGTCACGGTTTCACCGGGCCTGCTTAGCCACTATCCAAGCACTCCAACCGAGAACGGAAACACTTCATGGCTGCGCCGATAAATACGCCCTTGACCGGGGAAATTTGGCATCTGACCATCGATGATCTGCTCGCGCCCTTGCCGAAAACGGCCCGCCTGGGAGGGTCCGGACCCTTCGTGATCAATCTCAGCGCGTCGTCCGCACCGATCGCGGTACCGGGAAAGCGCGTCCCAGGCTGCCAAAACGCGTACGTGTACCAGGTACAACGAATGGAGGATCGGCGCCTGCGATATCGCTTGCGACTGGGTCCATTCGCCAAAGAAGACGAAGCGAATGTCATTCTGAAAAAGGTGCGAGACCTCTATCCGGGTGCGCTGACCGCAACGGCGGACTCTGATGACTTGCGTGCCATTGCAACGATGCAGGCGAAGACCGCAATGCCGCCGCCCCTGCTTCCGGTTGCGTCCGCGCCTGCCGGCCCCGCACAGCCGGCGAGTTCCGCGGTGCCGGCGCGGGTTTCTCCGCCGGTGCTCATGAGAGAGCAAAAGCTGCAGCCTTCGAGCGCGCCGGTTGCGCGCAACAACACGCCTATTGCCCGCCGGGTCGGTCAGATCGCCGACCGAATTCCGACGCTCGAGTGCACGCAAACAGTTCGCGCGCTAACGTCCTCGGAGCTGGAAGATACGCAAGCTGCTCGCTGGTTCGTGATCGAGCTATCGTTGGCGGCGCATCCCTTTGATCCCGATACGGTGCCCAATCTCGATATATTCAGTGTGTACCGCTTGTACTCCGTCGCCGAGATGGAACAAGGCCGAATCGTCCACGCATTGCGCCTGGGCTTTTTCGGCGAGGAAAACGCCGCACGCGCGGTCGCGAGCTATCTCGCCGCCTTCTATGCCAAGCCCACCATCAAGCGCGTGAGCACAGGGGAGCGCCAACGTTTTTCCGAACAGCCGCTCGAGCCGCGTAAGGACGTTGGGGCGACAGGCAAGCAGGCGATCATCGAGATCACAAGCGAGCTCTTCGTTCGCGCGCTGCGCAGCGGCTAGGCGGCCGGCTTAGCGTCGGGTGCAAGTCACTGTGCGAGGCAGCGCTTGAAGCGCTGATCAACTCGGCGGGCGTACCATTCGGTCGTCAGCTTGCGGGCAATCTTTGGGCCGTGCAATTGAATCCGCGGGATCAGTGCCCGAGGCAAGCGCCGCTTCTGCGCCTGTTCCGCGAGCGCGAAGACGCGCTGATAAAGCTCTGTTTGGTCGAAATCCGCGGCTCTGCCTTTCTCCAGGGCGGTGTGGATGGTCTTGTCTCCGAGGTTCAGGCGCGACCGAAGCGCGCGAACGGCGAGTTCCGTGCTGCCGCCTCCGGTCGCGTCGGCGTCATGCGGCAGCAGCGCGCCGTCCGCCGGGAGCGGGATGCCGGAAGCGGTGCTAAGGGCGTTTTGAAACGCCGCGTTGCGGCTGGCGTATTGCCCGGCGTTGAAGTCCGCGAAGCGATAGAGGTAGTCGCCGTACGGAGCAGGGTAGGCCAGTAGGTGGGCCGTGCCGAAATACACGCTGCCCCGACGCGTAAACACCTCGTCCGCAATGCTCGTCTTCACCGGATACGGGTAGGGCTTGCTCGCCGCATACTGTTCGGCAAACGCAATATTGACCTGCATCGGTCCGCGGGTGCGTATGGGGTTTCGCTCTGCAAAAAGGGTCCGGCCCAGCGGCATGGTGCCGATGAAATCCTCGAATATGTCGCTGAGATCCCTTTCAGTCCTTGCGCTATCGATGCGTTCGCTGTACGTGCGCCCCGTGGGGGATTTCAGTTGCAGTGCGGTATGCACGACGAGACGCGGCACGCCCGCTCGCTCGGCGCGGCTATCGACCTCCCGCCACGCGATCGCCGGCAATCCCGGAACGACAGGGTCGACCCGAAATCCGGATTCCTGCTCGATCACCGCGACCACGGCGCAAATATTCTCGTGCGAGGGCTGTATGCCGAGTACGGCGAATGCTCCGTACATATCGGCAACCCAGCCCGGACGATCCGCGGCGGCCCGCGGCACGGATCTTTCGATCGTCGCGCGCGCATCGGCAGGGGTTATTGAAGGCGCGGGCGGGGCAGGCGGACCGCTCGCACAGCTCGTGAGGCCTAGCAGGATCCCGCACGACAGGACCGCGCCGTGTGCCGAGCGCAGAGGCCGTAAGAAACGCCTGACATTCGATGAGTCGATACGGGAATAGATAAAAGCCGCGAAGGCGAGCAATGTTCCTCCGGAATGCGGCGCGAGTTGCGCCCTCTTCACAAACAAAATATACAAGGAACACAATCATGGGTCGCGGAATTCTACTTTGGATGCTGGGCGTTCCCCTTCCGATCATATTGCTGCTGGCGATGTGTTCGCATCGCTGAGCAACGGGGAAGACCATGGAACAAACAATAGAAACACGCCCGGAGCATTTGCGACTGGGCTCCGCGGCCTCTTGGCCCGCTATATTTGCGGGCGCGTTCGTAGCAGCGTCGGTTTCGCTGGTCTTGCTGGCGCTCGGCACCGGGCTCGGATTTGCCGAGATCTCGCCGTGGCCCGGCCGCGGGGTGAGCGCGACGACATTCGCGGTCACGACGGCGATATGGCTCATTGTCATGCAGTGGGTGTCCTCGGGAGTCGGCGGATACATCACGGGAAGGCTGCGCACGCGGTGGATCGGCACGCACACGCATGAAGTATTTTTTCGGGATACAGCCCATGGCTTAGTGATGTGGTCGGTCGCGACCGTCCTAGTCGCGGCGGTGGTGGCGAGTTCAATGGTCTCGGCAATCCAGGGCGGCGCTCATGTCATCGCGGGCGGCGCGCAGGCCGCGGCGGGCGCGATGTCTTCGGGGGCCGCATCGGCGGCGCAAGGAGCATTGCCGGCCGCGAGCTCACAGGCGAACGCGTATGGGGTCGACAAGTTGTTTCGATCCGCGAATCCGTCTTCTTCTGCCCCGGCGGCGAGCGATCCGCGAGTCGAGGTCGCCCACATCATGGCGAACGCGTGGGTTACCGGAAGCATGTCCGACGAGGATCGAAGCTATTTGGCCGAGCTGGTCGCCGCGCGCACGGGCGTTTCGCAAGCTGACGCGCGCAAGCGCGTCGACGAGTTTGCCGCTCAGCTACAGGAGGCGGTGACGAAAACCAAAGCGGAGGCCGACGCGGCCCGAAAGGCGGCCGCAGAAGCCGCAATTTATACCGCTCTGTCCATGCTCGTAGGTGCATTTATCGCGAGCATTTCCGCAGCGTTGGGGGGGCGGCTCCGCGACGAACATTACATGTAGCATTACATGTGTGAGGAAATGGCCTGATGTTCGAAAAGCTGCCGGAGTCTTTGGGCCGCGTCCTGCAAGGGCAGCGGTCGGGAATCGAGAACATCGCGTTTCGGCATCTATTGCTGAACCGCGAGGTCCCGCGGATTGCGGTACGGAGCGGCGCCTTTGACAACATGGGCGCCATCCCCGTGCAATTTACCGCCGATGGCGACGGCGTCTCGCCGCCGTTGGAGTGGGCGTCCGTACCGAGCGCCACGACCTGCGTCGCGTTGATTGTCGAGGATGCCGATTCTCCGACGGCACATCCCTTGGTGCACGCGATTGCGGTAATCGGCGCCGGCCTGGGCCGTCTGCAAACGGGCGCGCTGCCGACTGGGGATGGCGCGGGCAGCGGCGTGGAAATGGGCCTCAATTCCTTCCTGCGTCGATCGTGGTTGCCGCCCGATCCGCCGCCCGGGCACGGTCCGCACCGATATGCGTTTCAATTGTTCGCGCTGGGAGAAGGAGCCGCGTCATTCTCCCATGCGCTTGGCCGTCAAGAGCTGATGGAAACGATCCTCAATCGCGCAATCGCTGCCGGCTGCCTGATAGGGACCTATGAGCGAGCTCGGCGGCAGAACAATGAAGAAACCGAGGAGACCGACAAGAATGTCGAGATCTCGGAATCAGACTCAGCCGCGCCCTCCGTCGCCTAGGGGGTGTCCGTTGCGTGCGGGCCGGCCGGCGCCGCAGTGAAGGATTCGAAGCGCAGGTCAATAACCGATCCGGATTCTTGGTGCGGCACGCAGGTGGTGTGAGCTTCGATGCTACGCGTTGTGAACATCGGCAGTACGTTGTTGCGAAACTGCTCAACGAGCTCGCAGTCTCCGGTGCGCAGCTCCCGGGGCGAGCGATAGGCAAAAGACACCGGCCGCCAGACCCCGGTGACATGGTTGGCCCCTGAGGAATCCGTTCCGCTCGGCGCGAGCGCGTAGAACGTCAGTTCGGCCCGCGCAAACTTGTCGGGAACCCCGAAACCGTTGGCGCAGGCACCCGGAGACGATTTCGCATCCTGTCTGGCGCCGGCCGCAATCAACAACAATTTGATTTTGTCGGCCAGCCCGTCACACGAATAGGTCGATGTGAACCCCATGTAGACAAACGAGTACTTATGCTTTTGCCAAACACCCGGCTCTCCGGCCGGCGGTTGGTCCGCCGCGCTTGCGGCCGAGCCGAGCAGGGCAGTGCATAGAATGCAACCGACCAAATTCCCGAATTTCCGATACGTATTCATGAACGGATGCTCCCAGGAGGCGTAGGCGATGGTGTAACAGCCGGCTAACATAACTATATAACGACAGAGACGGCGAATCGGTTGACGAGTGACGTTCACTGTGAGGTTGCCCGACATCGCCCGGGTCCTGAAGGTCGTGTTCATCGATTGCATAGTATTCCATTGTTGCGGATCGATGCGTTACATGTAATGCGTCACAAAATTGCGTCACATAATTATCAAGTCGGGAGCCAACCCGCTTGAATGATCGGATATCGTGTATTCCTACACGCACGTCAGCAAACATCTCTAGCGCAAAGACTTTCGATTCGCTAACAATCGGATGCGATCATGACCCTCAAATCTTCACCAGCGGCTGCAAATCTTACCGGCGTCGCCGCCGAAGCGGCGCAGATGGCGGTTGAGGCGGGACTCATTTACGTTTCTGACGCCGAGCCCGGCATCCGACGCTTGCGCGCCGGCAAGGGCTTCCGCTACCTTACGCCGGAGAACCGCCGCCTGGCGGCTGCCCGAGAACTCAGGCGTATCGCGAGTCTCGCGATTCCGCCGGCCTACCGCGACGTCTGGATCTCCTTGAAGGCGCGCGGCCACTTGCAAGCGACCGGGCGCGACGCGCGCGGCCGCAAGCAGTACCGCTATCACCCGGAATGGCGGCAAGTGCGCGATAGCGCGAAGTTCGACCGCATGGTGGCGTTCGGCCAAGCGCTGCCGACATTGCGGCGCCGACTCAGACGTGATTTGGGATTGCCGGGTCTGCCGCGTGAAAAAGTCCTGGCCGTGGTCGTCACGATTCTCGATGCGACGCGGGTTCGCATCGGTAATACCGAATATGCGCGCGACAACAAAAGCTTTGGACTTACAACGCTGCGCAATCGCCACGTCAGTTTCATTCGAGACGGGCGCGCGATCTTGAATTTCCGCGGCAAGGGCGGCGTGCAACACGAAATACACATCGACGACAGGCGCATCGCGCAAATCGTGCGACGTTGCCAGGAGATTCCGGGTCAGCACTTATTTCAATACGTGAGCGACGACGGCGAGCGTTGCCCCATCGATTCCGGTCAAGTCAACGACTACCTGCGCGAAGCGATGGACGACGATTTCACAGCCAAGGATTTTCGCACGTGGGGTGCGACTCTGCATGCCATCACGTTGCTCGCGTGCACGCCGTTGCCGGAACCACCCAGCGAACGCGCACTGAAAAGCCAAATCGCCGACGTGGTCAAACAAGTGGCCGTAAAACTACGCAACACGCCCGCCGTGTGCCGCAAATCCTATATCAATCCCGCGGTCTTTAGCTCTTGGCGATCAGGCCTAATTCACAAAGTCTTCAATGGCAGCCTCAGCGTCGCGGCTCCGCGCAAGGCGGAAACGCTGGTGCTCGCGTTCCTGCGGCATGAGGCCAAATCGCAGGACGGGCAATAGCGCCTCAGCGAATGATGAGCGGTTCAGCGAATCATCTCCTTGTATGCGTGCCAAGTGGCATGTCCCAACAGGGGCGCGATAATGAGCAAACCGGCGAGCAAAGGCGCGTAGCCGAGGATCGTCAACACCAGGATCAGCGCGCTCCATAGGATCATGGCGGGAATATTCCGCAATACCGCTTTGACGCTCGTGCGCATCGCCTGTCCGGCGGAGGCGTGCCGATCGATAATCAGCGGAATTGCCACGACGGATACGGCGAACACGGCGGTTGCCAACATTCCGCCGATGACGATATAGGCCAAAACTTGCGACCGGTTGGTCGAATCGATAAATCCACGATACAGCGTCTCGCGGATATCGGGCGCGGCAACGTGAAAAACGGTGCCGAGAAGCAAGGCCGAGACACCGAACCATACGGCGGCGCAGATGGCCAAGATGACGCCGAATTCGAACAAGGCGGGCGCGTTGCGCGCAAATCCGTTCAAGGAGTCATCGAAGTTTGCCGTCTGACCGAGGGAGTAGCGCCGCGACATCTCGCAAAGACCGGCCGACATCAGCGGGCCCACCAGCAAGAAACCCGAAATTGCCGCAGCGATGAAGTACGGATGGGTGCCGCAAAAGATCAGCAGGGTCCAACCGAGCGCCACTATCAGTGCGCCGTAGCCCAGGCTGGTTCCCCAGTGCCTGCGCATATCGAGCCATCCATCCCGCAGCCAAACCAATGGCCGGTAGAGAGGGACCCGCATAACCTGGAGGTTTAGATTCTGTTCCTGTCCGCCGACGAACGTGGTTTCCATGGCCGCCTCCTCCAATGAGAAATAACCCAGACTCGGGAGTCTAGTCCCATTTGGCGCGCGGCGCCTTTCCCGGCTGCGCACGACATGTGCGCGCCCGCGCCGCATGATTTCATTCGATTCGTGCGCTAAGATCCTTCGTTTGCCCAAGTCGATCGTGCAACACAAACAAGGACTACAAGTGAAAGCGCATTATCGTACCGATCGGCGTTCGCGCCGGGTTCAGCGCCCATGAAGAGCGACGACCTGAAGGAAGCACGCAAGAAAGCGGCACTCGACTACCACGAATTTCCGACTCCGGGAAAGCTGTCGATTACCGCCACCAAGCAGTTGCTCAACCAAAGTGACTTGGCGCTGGCGTACTCGCCGGGCGTCGCCGCAGCGTGTGAAGCCATCGTCGAGGATCCGCTGAACGTCTTTCGCTTCACCGCGCGCGGCAACTTGGTCGGGGTGATCACGAATGGGACCGCGGTGCTCGGTCTGGGGGCGATCGGACCGCTTGCCGCCAAGCCGGTGATGGAAGGCAAGGCGATACTGTTCAAGAAATTCGCCGGTATCGACGTGTTCGACATCGAAGTCGAGCAACGCGATCCTCTGGAATTGATCGAGCTGATTGCGGCCCTCGAGCCCACTTTCGGCGCGATCAATCTCGAGGACATCAAAGCGCCGGAATGCTTCATAGTGGAACGCGAATTGCGGCGGCGCATGAGAATTCCGGTATTCCATGACGATCAACACGGCACAGCCATCATAGTCGGGGCCGCCTGCCTCAATGGGCTGCAGGTGGTCGGCAAAGACATTAAGCGGATCAAGCTGGCGGTCAGCGGTGCCGGCGCCGCAGCGCTCGCCTGCGTGGATTTGCTGTTGGATTTGGGTTTGCAGCGCGAAAATGTGTGGCTAACCGATTTGGCCGGCGTCGTCTATGAGGGGCGGCAGGAGCTCATGGATCCCGAAAAGGCTCGCTTCGCGCAGCCCACCGCGGCCCGCACATTGAACGAAGTCATCGGCGGCGCCGATGTATTTCTCGGACTATCGGCCGGCGGCGTGCTGACCAAGAGCATGGTTGCGAGGATGGCGTCCAAGCCGTTGATCTTTGCGCTCGCCAACCCGACGCCGGAAATCCTCCCGGAGGAGATCCGGGCGGTGCGCGACGACGCGGTTATCGCCACCGGCCGCAGCGACTATCCCAACCAGGTCAATAACGTCCTGTGTTTTCCCTTCATTTTTCGAGGCGCACTGGACGTCGGCGCCACCACCATCACCCGATCGATGGAAATCGCCGCCGTTCACGCCATTGCCGAATTGGCGCGTCAAGAGCAGAGCGACGTCGTGGCCGCTGCCTATGGAGGCAACGAGGACCTGGCTTTCGGCCCGGAATACCTCATCCCCAAGCCTTTCGACCCGCGATTGATCGTCAAGATCGCGCCCGCTGTTGCCAAGGCCGCCATGGAGTCCGGAGTGGCTTCGCGGCCCATTGCCGATCTGGAAGCCTACGGTCAGCGGCTGCTGCAATTCGTGTACCACAGCGGCACGCTCATGCAGCCCATATTTGCCGCTGCGCGCACGGTGCCCCCGGACCGCAGTCGGATCGTCTATGCGGAAGGCGAGGACGGGCGAATGCTGCGTGCAGTGCAGATCATCGTGGACGAAAAGCTTGCGACGCCGATCCTGGTGGGTCGTCCGGCGGTGATCGAGCGGGGCATCAAGCGTCACGGCTTACGAATTCGAATCGGAGAGCATTTTACGGTCGTCAATCCCGAGTACGACGCGCGCTACCGTGAATATTGGCAGGCATATCACAAGCTCACCGAGCGCAACGGCGTGACGGCGCAATATGCCAAGCTCGAAATGCGCCGCCGCACGACGCTGATCGCCGCGATGATGCTGCGAAGGGGTGAAGCGGATGGCTTGATCTGCGGGACGATCAGCACGACCGCGAGGCACCTGCACTACATCGATCAGGTCATCGGACGCCGCCCCGGAGTCAACGTGTATGGTGCCATGAGCGGCCTGATCCTACCCGGACGCCAAGTCTTCATCGTCGATACCCATGTCAATCTCGATCCGAGCGCCGAGCAACTGGCGGAGATCACGCAACTCGCCGCCGATCAGCTGTGCGCATTCGGCCTCACGCCGAAAGTGGCGCTGTTGTCGCATTCGAATTTCGGGAGCAGCGATGCGCCGTCGGCTCTGAAGATGCGCGCGACCCTGGCATTACTGAAGCAGCGGATGCCCGAGCTGGAGGTGGATGGGGAAATGCACGGTGATTGCGCCTTGGACGAGGCGGCGCGCAGGACGATACTTCCGGACAGCACCTTGCGGGGCAGCGCCAACCTCCTGGTCTGTCCCGATCTCGACAGCGCAAACATCGCCTATAACTTGCTGAAGTCAGCGGCGGGTCACAACGTCGCGATCGGGCCTGTCTTGCTTGGCTGCGCCGCTCCCGCGCACATTCTCACCCCAACGTCCACCGTGCGCCGCATCGTCAACATGACCGCCGTCACGGTGGTCGAGGCTAGCCGGCGCGGGTCGTCCGCCGCACAGCCTGCCGCCGACCGGAAACGTTGAACTCGATCCACCGCGAGCGGTCTATACCGCGTGGGGGGATCACGGCTATGCGCCACACAAGTCGATGCTGGGTAACTTTGTGGGTTCTGTTGCCGATGCTCGGCGGAGGATGGTGCGGGGCTGCGGATGCCGATTCTGCCGATATGGTCCTCGGTGCGTGGCAGCACCACAAGATATCGTTCAACTATGTAGGCTTCACATCGCTGTATACTTGCGATGGCCTGGAAGATGATGTGCGCCGGATCTTACGCTATCTCGGTGCCCGAAAGGATGCTCGTGCATCCGCCACGGGTTGCGCGGGCTCGTTCAACACGCCAAGCCGCACTGCGTTTGTGAATACGGATTTCTACTCGCTCGCCCCGATCGGCGATCCCGCAGCACCTGACACGGTCAAAGCCGGCTGGACTCAACTTTCACTGGCGCCGCGGCGGCCCGATTTCATGGGCGAGGGTGATTGTGAACTCGTCCAAGCAATGAAAGACCTCATCACCAAGAACTTCAGCCTGCGCGAGCTTGAATACCGTACGGATTGCGTCCCTAACGAGGTCACGCTGGACTCGTTCGCGGTTAAGGGGCAGGTGTTGAAAGCGCTGCCGTCGAATTCGAAGCCCGTAAAAGGCTAACCGGAGCCGTAGGCGCGGTTTTTCCAACGCGCTCCTCGCCCGCGCCAATAGTCGATCGCCGACCCTAAGGTTGCCGCCATATAAAAGAGCGCGATCAAAGGCAGCAGGAGCGCCCACAGCCGGCTGCGTCCATATCTCGCCAATGTGGGCAGATAGCTGCCGCCCGAGAGACAGAACGCAGTCAGACCCACGGCGGCCGGCCACCCATGACCCCC
Source organism: Steroidobacteraceae bacterium (assembly GCA_035996065.1). Taxonomy (GTDB): domain Bacteria; phylum Pseudomonadota; class Gammaproteobacteria; order Steroidobacterales; family Steroidobacteraceae; genus Bog-1198. The sequence continues at coordinate 110,692 of DASYJX010000046.1, forward strand.
CAGGATTGCCGCCGCAGGCACCAACCACACCGCGGCCAAGGCCACTAAGGTGAGCGCCAGCAGGGCCGGCGAGTGGCGCAGCTGGGTAAAAGCCGTGCGCGAAATCATATGCCATATATCGCCGAACTTCGGGTACGGGCGAATCGAGGCGGCGAGCCCGGAATGCGCCAAATAGATCGAGCCGGACGCCTTGACCGCCCTCGCGAGGGCGACGTCGTCGATGAGGGAATCTTTGATCGCATCGATACCGCCGACCCGCTGCAAGGCAGCGCGGCGAATCAGCACGGTGCCGCCGGCCGCGGCGGCAACCGACGAGCGAGGGTCATTGACAAGGTTGAACGGATACAGCATCTGAAAGAAATAAACGAAAGCCGGCACCAACGCGCGCTCGGCCAAACTCGAGCAGTTCAAATGCACCATCTCGCTCACCAAATCCGTGCCGGATTGGAGCAGCTTCGCGACCAGCGAGGACAGGTGACGAGGGTCGTGAATGATGTCCGCATCGGTAAAAAACAAGACAGGAGCGTGGCTCTCGGCGACGCCTTGGCTCAGTGCCCATAATTTTCCGGACCAGCCGCAAGGTTTTGACCGCAGGGAAATGACAGTGAGTCCGGGCGATGCACCCGCCAATGCCGCGGTACCATCCGTGGAACTGTCATCGACGAGGAGCACTCGAAACTTGCCGGAATAATCTTGCGCAATCAGCGAGGCGATCGCCGGACCGATGGTAAGCGCCTCGTCGCGAGCGGGAACTATGATGTCCACATCCGGAAAGTCCGGCGGCGAGGCCGCAGACAATTCCGGCGCGGATCGCCAAAATTTTCCGTGTGCAAAAATCAAATAGAGCCAGATGATCAATGACGGGAGGACGATCATTGCGGCTGTGGGCCTTCGGCTCTCAAATAGGTTCATCCAGGGATTTCGCGAGGGGTGTAAACGGCTTGGGCCCCGCCGCGGTCATGGCCCAGCAATCCTCCAAGCGCACTCCAAACTCGCCGGGTATGTAGATTCCCGGTTCGTCCGAAAAACACATGCCGGCCTCGAGCGGAGTTTCATCGCCGTGCACGAGGTACGCGGGCTCATGACCGTCCATTCCGATGCCGTGGCCGGTGCGATGCGAGAGTCCCGGGAGTTTATAGCCGGGACCCCAGCCTGCACTCTCATAGTAGTTGCGTACGGCATCGTCGATCTTGCCCGTGGGGACGCCGATCTTTGCGGCTTCGAGAGCGATTTCCTGTCCGCGCTTGACGGTGTTCCAGACCTTGCGTTGACGCGGGCTCGCGTGACCGAACACCCAGGTGCGCGAAATGTCGGACTGATAGCCGTGCACCGTGCAGCCGCAGTCCATCAGGACGATCGAGCCGTCGCGTACCGCTTGAGGCTGTCTCGATCCGTGCGGATAGGCGGAAGCCTCGTTCAGAAGGACGAGCGAGAACTCGGGGGAACCTCCCAGAGCGGCCGTGGTGCGGTCCATGAGTGCGCCCAAGTCCGCGGAACTCATGCCGCGCTCGATGCGCGCATGGACGGTGCGCAGCGCTTCGATAGTCACAGTGTTCGCAATTTGCAGCAGCGCCAGTTCCGCCGGCGACTTGATAAGACGACACGCGCGGACGAGAGGGTCGGCCGCGACGAATTCGAACGCGTTCGAGTCCTGACGCAAACCGTCGACGACAAAGAACCGCACGGTAGGCTCCACGGCTATTACGCCATTGACAGCGCCCCGGTCGCGCAAGCCTTGGACGATGCGTGCGAAGGGGCTTTCGTGCTCGTTCCAGGGACGCACATCGCCTCCCACTTGCAGCGTTTCCCTTACGGAAGGCTCCTCGAATGCGGGCGTAACGACCAACACGTCACCGCGCGCAGGGAGAATCGCGAGGGTGATGCGTTCGGATCGATGCCACTGAACGCCCGTGAAATACTCGAGCGTCGAGCCGGGTTCGACTATGAGCGCCGCCACCTTGCGCTCCTGCATGAGCATCTGGAGCTTGGCGATACGGACTCGACGCTCGCCGACCGAGATCGGTTTCGCCCCCACCGTCAATGATTTGATGTCCGCCGCGCGCGCTGTGCGCAATGAACTCGCCGCGCCCAGTCCGATCAGGGGGGCCGCGGCGGCGCTGCGGAGCAAATCGCGTCTCGATGGCATGGCAGGTCCCATATTACGTGGCGCCGCCCTTGGGCGCGACCGCGACTTCGTCCGCGCGCCGCCCGAGCGAAGATTGATTGACCGGCCTCGTGCGGGGTAGAGTCATCAACCCGCAAAGAGAAACTCATGACCCCAGAGCTCAAAATCTACAACCAAACCCTGCGGATAAAGGCGGATCATGAATACCGGCTATAAGTTATACGGTCGCCCCGGTTCAGGGTCGCTCGCGGTGCAGATCGCGCTCGAGGAGATTGGCGCTCCGTTCGAGAGGATTTGGGTAGGCAGCGAAGCGAGCGATGTGGCTCGGTTCCGTGCAACGAACCCGACGGGCCGAGTGCCGGCTCTGATGCTGCCGGATGGCACCGTAATGTTCGAATCGGCCGCGATATTGATCCATCTGGCGCTGTGCTACCCGAAATCCGGACTGGCGCCGCAACCAGGGACAAGCCGGCATGCGGCGTTTCTGCAGTGGATGGTATTTCTCTCCGCCAATCTCTACGAGGCGGTGCTGCGCATATATTATTCGACCCGCTTTTCCACTCGCGGCGACGCGGACGCCCAAGCAATTCGCGAGCAGGGCACCACGGACTATGGCGCTTGCCTTGCACTCGTCAGCGAGAGGCTGGGGCCTTACGTGCTGGGCGGCAGCTATTCCATCGCCGACGTCTACCTGCACATGCTCGTGTCGTGGCAACCCGGGGACAGCACTGAGCTGTATAGGCGTCTGCCCAAGCTGGAGGCGCACGCGAAGATCGTTGGGGCGCGCCCCGCGGTGGTGAAAGTCGAGGCGGACCATGCACGTTAGCCGAGGCGGCGACGATTCGGCTGCCGTGGACGAAATTTTCGTACGGCGCGACGTGATCGATGCGGCAATGCTGCGCCGCTTGTGCGTATCGTCGAATGGCCGTGGCACGTTGCAAACCTTGTCCCATCTGGGAGCCATCGGCGCGAGCGGCGTCCTGCTCTCAACGACGCGCGGCACATGGTTGGCTCTACCCGTGTTCATGATGCACGGCGTGCTGCTTAATTTCCTGTATGCCGGACAACATGAACTCAGCCATTGGACCGTATTTCGCACGGGCTGGCTGAACGAGTGGGTCGGCCGAATATTCGGGTTCGCGCTGTTCTACCCGCGCACCTTCGATCAGGTGCAACACATGGCTCATCACCGTTTTACTCAGGATTGGGCGCGGGACGGAGAGCTGGCGCGTGAGCGGTTCACGATGACCTCCTATCTGCTGTGGATGTCAGGGGTGAGCTACTGGTATACCCGCTGGCGTCGAATTCTGCGCTTCTCCGCTGGGCTGGTCACCGAGCCGTATTTACCGGCCAAACGCCATGGCGAGCTGATTCGCGAGGCGCGGATGCACGTTGCGGGCTATGCTCTCATTGCCGGCATATCCTTGATGGCGCAGAGCGCGGCGGCGCTGATTTTCTGGGTGGCGCCGATGATCGCGATGAAGTGCGTGCACCAGCTGCAGAATACGATGGAGCATCTGGGTCTGCCTCATGCCGACAACGTGCTGTTCAACACCCGAAGCACCCGCACCAATGCGGTCATGCGGTGGCTCGGTTGGCAGATGCAGTACCACACCGCGCACCACGCTTTTCCGGGAGTGCCGTTTCACCGGCTGCATGAATTGCACCGAGCCATTTTTACATCCCGGGGCTTGGCCGTTCCCTCGATGACCTACATGGGTTTCCAAATTGCGGCACTGCGTGCGTTCGCGCGGCGGAAGACGGAGGCCGATTATCGCGACGAGGGAACTTGGATTGCCGACCCAGACCATGGCTAATCGCCTGCTGGTTTATCAAGCATTGTGGGCGATGGACAGGCTGGCGCTGCCTGAGACATCCATGGCGGAGAAATTCGACCGGGTGAAGCAGGCCGGATTCGAAGGGCTGGCGATCGATCTCGGGGCGCTTACCATGGATCAAGCGGAAGCAACGGTGCCGCATTTCGCCCGCACGGGATTGGCCGGCGGGCTCACCGCCTTCCCGGCTTCAGCCGAGGCGCTGCGCCCGGCATTGCAGCTGGCGCACAAAATTCGCGCACCCTTCGTCGTAGTGATCGGTCAGGAGATGCCGATAAGGCTCGCCGACATGGTGCCCGTGATCGAGGGTTGGTTGCGCGTCGCCGAGGATGAGGCGATGCCCGTGCACTTCGAGACGCACCGCAATTGCATCACCAACGATCTCTTTACGACCCTGCAGTTGCTCGATTCGATTCCGGAGATGCGCCTGGCCGCCGACCTGTCGCACTATGTTGTCGACCGCGAGATGCCATGTCCGCCGACGCCGGCGCTGCGCCAATGCATAACGAAAGTGCTCGAGCGCTCCGAGTCCTTCCAGGGCCGCGTGGCGGCGCGCGGACAAATCCAAATAGCGCTGGAATTTCCGCAGAATGCAAAATGGGTGACGATGTTTCGCGAGTGGTGGCGGGAGGGATTTGCCGCCTGGCTCCGGCGGCATAGAGGCGAGGATTCCGCGATGGTGTTCCTGTGCGAACTCGGGCCGCCTGACTATGCGATCACCGATCGGCAAGGGCGGGAACTCTCGGATCGGTGGGACGAAGCTGCGCTGTTGGCGCAATGGGCTCGGGAGATTTGGGGCGCGGTCTCCCTTACCGCCTCCTGACTTGCCTGCGGCAAAATCTTCCTGCATTGCGGTGGAGAATTGTCCGTTCTCCCACAGCCAATGGGCGCTTGCTCCTACAAATCGAAAGCGGCTGCCGCGTAACATTGATGCCAGTGTGACGTGTCGGCCGTTCGCCGGCGTTCTCGAGGAGTCATTCAATGGGCATTAACAAAGATCAAGTTGAAGGCCGAGTTAAGGAAGCGGCAGGAAAGGTCCAAGAGGTTGCCGGCAAGGCCGTCGGGAGTACGAAAGAACAGGTGAAGGGGAACGTCAACAAGAACGTGGGCGCCGCGCAGGCCAAGTTTGGCGACGCCAAAAGCAATCTCAAGGATGCGGACAAGGACTACAAGGACTCGAAGTAGGATTCGGTGCGGTCGCGGACCCTCGCCGCCCGCGTGGGGCGGGGGGGCCCTTAGAGTGCCATCTTAAAGTGCCATCAGGACGGCGCCCAGAGTGACTAAAACTGCGCCGGCACCGACCTTCCATGTGAGCCGCTCTCCCAGGAAAGATACGGCGAAGAGCACCACGAAAATCACGCTGAGTTTGTCGATCGGCGCTACGCGGGAAGCGGGGCCGGTTTGCAGCGCGCGATAATAGCAAAGCCATGACATTCCCGTGGCGATCCCGGATAAGACGAGAAAGACAACGCCCTTCGGCGACAGGCTGTCCGGCCGTTGCCATTCGTGCCGAGCGCTGACCAGCAGGGCGGTGACCAGTAAAATCACCAGCGTCCGAAGGAAGGTTGCGAGATTGGAATTCATCTCGGAAACGCCGACCTTGCCAAAGATTGCCGTGAGGGCGGCAAAGAACGCCGAGGCGATTGCAAATAGGCGCCAATCCATGCTCATGTCCGATCAGTCGACTCCGATCATCCTTGTGCTCCCGGAGAACTAGATTGCCCAGGATAGCATTTCATCGGTAAAAGCGGCCGCAGGTAGGGGGCGGTTCGGCTTGCATGATCAGCGGCAAGATCGAACGGCGTGCCGCTGGCGACCACGCAGCCGCCCTGATCGCCTGCGCCCGGTCCCATATCGACGATCCAGTCAGCGGCGGCCGCAACGCGCATCTCATGCTCCGCCACGATCACGGTGTTGCCGGCGTCGACCAGCGCATCCAAGTGCAACATCAAGATATCCACATCCGACGGATGCAAGCCGATGGTGGGCTCATCGATGACGTAGAGTGTGGGGCCGCGCGGCGCGCGCTGAAGCTCCGTGGCGAGCTTGATTCGCTGCGCTTCGCCGCCCGATAGCTCGGTCGCCGGTTGGCCGAGACGCAAATAGCCCAGGCCGATCTCTTGCAAGAGCTTGAGCGACCTCTGAAGGCTGCGCTCGCTCGCAAAAAATTCGCACGCTTCGTTCACCGTCTGCCGCAGAACGTCTGCAATGTTTTTACCGCGATACGTGATTTTCAATGTTTGCTCGTTATAGCGAGCACCGTGGCAGGCGGGGCAGGGGGCGTACACGCTCGGCATGAACAGGAGTTCGACGCACACGAACCCCTCGCCCTCGCAAGTGGGGCAGCGACCCTTGGCGACGTTGAATGAAAACCTGCCGGCATCGTAGCGATGCGATTTCGCCGCAGGAGTCGACGCAAAGAGCTTACGCACTTCGTCGAAAAGACCTGTATACGTGGCGAGGTTTGATCTGGGCGTGCGCCCGATCGGCTTCTGATTGACTGTCACGAGCCGTTTAATGGCGTGCAGGCCGCTCGCGATCGATCCCGCCGTCGCCTCGGGCTGCGGCGCCGCGGGCCCGTCTTCTTCGTCCTCATCGGCCGCTGCCTGTCCCATGCCGCTGGAGACGAGGTCGACCAATGCTTGACTGACGAGACTGGACTTGCCGGATCCGGACACGCCGGTAACCACCGTGAAAACGCCGAGGGGGAAGGAGACATCGACATCGCGGAGATTATTTCGAGTGATTCCCTTCAAGATCAACCAGCCGCTCGGCGAACGCGGTGCGCGCCGGCGCACGGTCGGTTCGCGAAACAGAAATCGTGCGGTCTGGGAAGCCTCGATCTGACGAAGCCCGTCGGGCGCCCCGCTATATAGGATTTGACCACCGCACTCACCGGCGCCGGGCCCGACGTCGACGATCCATTGCGCGCGCCGCATGACATCCAGGTCGTGTTCAACGACGAACAAGGAGTTGCCCGAACTTCGCAACTGATCCAAGGCTGCGAGCAGCGCCTGCGTGTCGGCCGGATGCAGTCCCGCGGACGGCTCGTCGAGCACGTACACGACGCCGAAGAGATTGGAGCGAATCTGAGTCGCAAGCCGCAGTCGCTGCAATTCTCCGGGCGACAGGGTCGGTGTCACGCGTTCCAATGACAAGTAGCCCAAACCGAGTTCCTGGAGCGTTCGAATTCGTTCCACGATGTTCCGTGCAATGCGCTGCGCCGCTATGCGCTTCTCCTCGGACAGGAGCGGAGTGCGCCGGATAGCCTCCGGACTCAGCACATGCGCGACTTCGCTCAACGACATATGCGCCATCTGCGCGATATCGTAGCCCGCAAAGGTGACCGCCAGAGCCTGGCGCTTGAGCCGCCTGCCCCCGCAAACAAGGCAAACATTGCCGATCATGAAACGCGCGGCGCGCTTCTTCATGAGCGAGCTCTGCGTAGTGGCGAAGGTGTGCAGCACATATTTGCGCGCACCCATGAATGTGCCCTGATAACTCGGTTCGGTCTTGCGCCGTAGCGCCTGACGGGTTTCTCTCGGCGTAAAACCCGCATACACGGGGACCGACGGCTGCTCCTCAGTGAAGAGTATCCAGTCCCTGTCTTTTTTCGGCAGTTTGCGCCAAGGCTTATCCACATCGAATCCGAGGGTAACGAGAATATCGCGCAAGTTTTGGCCCTGCCACGCGGGCGGCCACGCTGCAATAGCGCGCTCACGAATGCTCAACGAATCGTCGGGCACCATGGTTTTTTCCGTTACGTCGTAGGTGTGGCCCAGTCCGTGACAGGCGGGACAGGCACCTTGCGGCGTATTCGGGGAGAAGTCCTCGGCATGCAGCATGGGCTGCCCTCGCGGATATTTTCCGGCACGCGAGTACAGCATGCGCAGTAAGTTCGACAGCGTGGTGACGCTGCCGACAGAGGAACGCAGACTCGCCGCGCCGCGTTGCTGCCGTAGAGCGACGGCGGGCGGCAACCCCTCGATCGCATCCACGTCGGGCACGCCGACTTGATCTATCAGGCGCCGAGCGTAAGGGCTCACCGACTCGAAGTAACGCCGCTGCGCTTCGGCGTACAACGTTCCAAAAGCAAGGGATGATTTGCCGGAACCCGATACGCCGGTAAATACTACCAGCGCATCGCGGGGAATGTCGACGTCCACATTTTTCAGGTTGTGATCGCGCGCACCTCGAACGCGCACGAATTGATCTTGTTGCATGCGAGGACTGTAGACTGATTGTTCCTGCTTTAAACCCGCCGCCATTTGTAGGAAAGGACCGACGGAAGGAGTTTTGCATGCCTCTACGGATCGAGAGATACGGCCTGATCGGCGATTGTCACACAGCCGCTCTGGTGGGTATCGACGGATCGATCGATTGGCTTTGTCTTCCTCGATTTGACTCGGGAGCCGTCTTTGCGGCGCTGTTGGGTGGTCCGGAGCATGGACGTTGGCTGCTCGCCCCGGCCGCTCAGCCGCTTCGCACTCGGCGCATCTACCGGGGCGACAGCCTGATTCTGGAAACCGATTTCGAGACCGACCAGGGAAGCGTCCGGCTCATCGACTTCATGCCGATTTCAAACAAGCGCTGGGATATCGTGCGGATCGTCGAAGGATTGAGCGGTCGAGTGAGCATGCGCATGGAACTCATCGCGCGGTTCGACTATGGTTCGATCGTCCCTTGGGTTCACAGGTCCGGAGAGATATTGCTGTTCACTGCGGGTCCCGATACGCTCGAGTTAGCTGCATCCGTCGACCTCGAGGGCGAAAACATGAAGACCGTCGCCGAGTTCGACATACTCGCGGGCCAGCGCGAATCCTTCGTTTTGAACTACCGTCCTTCTCACCTCGATACGCAGACTACGATAGACGCGTCGCAAGCGCTGAATGGGACCGAGGCCTGGTGGCACGAATGGTCGGCCCGGTGCACCTATGGTGGGCGATGGCGCGCCTGCGTGATCCGCTCACTCATCACCTTGAAGGCGCTCACCTATAAGCCCACCGGCGGGCTCATCGCGGCGCCTACCACGTCCCTGCCGGAGCAACCGGGAGGGGTGCGAAACTGGGATTATCGATACTGCTGGCTGCGCGACGCCACCTTTACCTTGAATGCGCTGTTGCTCGCAGGTTACGAAGAGGAAGCGGCGGCCTGGCGTGAGTGGCTGCTGCGCGCAGTAGCGGGCTCTCCGAGCGATCTGCAGATCCTCTATGGCGTTACCGGCGTGCGCCGGCTCGATGAACAGGAGCTGCCATGGCTGCCGGGGTACGAGAAATCGGTTCCCGTGCGCATCGGGAACGCGGCGGCCAGGCAATTCCAGCTGGATGTCTACGGGGAAGTCATGGATACGCTGCATCTGGCGCGAGCAGCGGGCCTGCTACCGGAACCAGAGGCCTGGAATGTCCAAATCGCCCTGCTCGAGTTTCTGGAGTCGCACTGGGATACACCCGACGAGGGGCTGTGGGAGGTTCGTGGTCCGCGCCGACATTTCACACATTCGAAGGTAATGGCCTGGGTCGCATTCGACCGAGCCATCAGAGACGCGGAGCAAGACGGACTCGAAGGCCCTATCGAGCGCTGGCGGCGGGTGCGGGACACGATACATGCCCAGGTGTGCGACAAGGGCTTTGACGCGCACCGCAATTCCTTCGTGCAGTCTTACGATTCGACTTATTTGGATGCCAGTTTGCTGCTGATCCCGCAAGTGGGTTTCCTCCCGGCGGACGATCCCAGGGTTGTGGGAACGATTGCAGCGATCGAACGCGGCTTGATGGTCGACGGGTTGGTATTGCGGTATTCCACCGCCACGCATGTCGATGCGCTGCCGAGCGGGGAGGGCGCGTTTTTACCGTGTTCCTTCTGGCTCGCGGACAGCTATGTCCTTACCGGGCGCCGCCGGGAGGCCGAGGCATTGTTTGAGCGATTGATCTCGTTGAGCAACGACGTTGGCCTGTGCGCCGAGGAATACGATCCGCGCGCCAAGCGGATGCTCGGTAACTTTCCGCAGGCGTTGACGCACATGGCGCTGGTGAATAGCGCCCGGCTCCTTTCGATGCCCGAACAGGAGGCGCGGGGCGCGGGCGCACGAGGCGAGCGGCCGAGTTCAGCGGCTGCAGGGGCGCCAAGCCGAGGGTAGGAGAACCCTCGCTGTGGGATATGGCCGTCACGCGCTTGCTTGCCACGCCTACAGATATCCTCGCCGCATTGCGTCAGGCTGTTGCGCGATGAACTACAAAGCCGGTCGGCTTAACAACAGTTTGCAGGAGTACAAAAATGAAACGTCTCGTATTAGCTAGCATGTTGGCGGCGAGCGTCGCCTATGTGCCCGTGGTGCTGGCGGATGAATCGGGGGCATCCGAGCATCATGCCGTCAAGGATTCGGTGATCACCACCAAAATAAAGACAAAGTTGGCGGCGAAACATCTAAGCACGCTGGGCAAAATCAAGGTGGATACCGATGCGAACGGCGTCGTCTGGCTGAGTGGGAAAGCTCCTACGAAAGACGCGGCCGACATGGCCGGTCTCATCGCCAAGGACACCGAGGGCGTCAAATCGGTGCACAACGATATCGTGGTTGAGCCATAAGCTCTAACGAGCCTTGCACATGCGGACGCCTCGGAACATCCCGAGGCGTCCGCTTTATTTAAAGGATCATTTTAAAGGGATTCGCGCGACCAGCCGGTCGGCGAGCAAGCCCAGGCATTCGCTGACCGCTTGGGCGACGCCGGCGTAATTGTCTCCTCCCAAGGGCGCGCTGAAAACTGCGCCACCCGCTTCCTCGGTGCCGCGTCCATCGAGCATTCGCCATTGCGTCTCAATGGTTGCCCTATCGCCTTTGCGCACGCTCATCTGAACCACGTTGACGGCCAATTTGACGGATGCTCCGCTCGCGGGAGCGAGGGCGCGGCCGGCGACCAGTAAGTCCGGGCGGCGCCGTTCGATGTCCTGAGCCAAGGCCTGTGTCATGAGGTCGCTCAGCGGCGCGGCCCATCTTTCGTGCTCCAGGACGATCACCCCGGTTGAACCGGTGTTGAGCACCATTTCGTAGCGATCCACCAACGATGGCACCGACATGCTGAGTGCGACCTGCGAAACGGGCGCCGTCCTCGCCACACCCGCAGCGGGCGGCTGCGAGCTCAGAATATAGTAGTGATCCGGGGTGCTGGTGGCGCACGCGCTCAGGAGGCAGAAGGTGCATAGGGCAATCGAGAATGGATTCACCGCGAGTCTCCCGGTTTACCGCGCAGCAGGGATTCCGGATGGCGTTCGAGGTAATCCACCAACGCGGTCACCGACTTTGCCGCCCGCGATAATTGCAGCAAAGTCTCACCGAGATCGCTCTGCAGCGGCGCGTCTTTCGCAAGGACGTCCTTTGCGTTCCTCATGGCAGCCTGCGCTTCGGCCAAGGTAGCCTCGATCTGCGGCGCAAGGCTGCCGTCGACATGCCGCATCAATTGATCGGTGCTCTTCAAGGTCTGTTCCAGGCTCGACATGGTGGCGAGCAGCCGATACGAAATCTGATCGAAGGGGACCTTATTCAGTCTTCGAGCGATGCCCGCCACGGAATCTTGAATTTCGTCCAGACCATTCGAAACGGTGGGGAACACGGCTGGTTGTTCCTTCCACCAGATCTTCTCGGCCGGTGCGTCCGCATGCATGTCCAGTTCCACATATTTCTGCCCGGTCAACAGGTTGCCCGACTTCAATTCGGCCCGCAGCCCGTGCGCTACCAAGCTGTCGATCAGCGCCTGGCTGGCGGTTTCGTGGCCGACCGCGGAGGCGGCCCGCGAGCCACGCGCTTCGCGGCCGCGAATTCGCTGCGGATACAGATCCACGACCACGGGAAAGCGCAAAGATGCGGAATCTCGATCGTATTCCACGTCCAGACTTTTGACTTCGCCAACGCCAATTCCATGCAGTTCGACCGGCGCGCCCGGCGAGAGCCCGCGCAGCGAGCCTTTGAAGAACATCACGAACTTGCGAACTTCGGTCTCAGTGGGCCGCATCGCGCGGTCCTCGTCCGAATAGAGAGTAAATGCCGTGTCGGCGGGCACCACCGTCGGTGTGCTGCCGGGAAGCGCCCGGAAGGCCACGCCCCCTTGAAGGATGGATGTCAGGGATTCGGTGCGCAGTTTGATGCCGTCCGAACTGAGCGACATATCGATGCCGCTCGCCTGCCAAAATCGTGTTCCGGCGGTGATATAGCTGTCGAAGGGCGCATTGACGAATATCTTGAGCGTCACGCCGGTGCCGCCCGGGTCTAATTCGTACGCGACGACTTGACCTGCGATGATGTGCCGATAGAAGACCAGCGAACCAATGCTCAAAGAACTAAGGTCTTCCGCATGCAGCACAAATTCCCGACCCGGCAGGTCCGCCGTCACGATGGGCGGCACTTCCAGACCGACGAAATGTCTGCGCCGGATAGTGGAAGTCCCGACATCGACGCTAATATAGGCGCCGGACACCAATGTCCCCAGCCCCGTAACTCCGGCAGCCGAGACCCGCGGACGCACGACCCAAAAACGCGTGTCATCCAGGAGATAATCACTTGCATCACGGTGAATCATCGCGGTGACGATGACTTGCTTGCGGTCCTTGGCGACATGAATGTCGGTCACTTCGCCGATCTCGACCTCCTTGTAGCGTATCTTGGTTTTGTTGGCATCGAGGTCTTCAGCATTGTTGAAACTGATTTCGATGCTGGTTCCCTGAGCGAGCTTCTCATGGATGACGACGAAGGCTCCGGCCAGGATTACCACGGCGGGCAAAATCCAGATGAGCTGCAATTGTCCCCACCGCGGGGGAGCTGGCACGGCGCTCGGAAGCTCTCTCAGATCGGAATTCGTGGGTTCAGTCATGCCGCCGGCGTATCCCAAAGAAGCCGTTCGTCGAAGCTGCGTGCGGCGAGCAGGGTCAACACGACCACGGAACCGAAGGCCCATGCCCCCCAGCCGACGCTGATAGTTGCGAAAGACTGGATCTGGACCAACGTTGCCAGCAGGGAAATGGCATAGATATCGAGCATCGACCATCGTCCTATGAATTCCACCATTCGATATAGCCGGCTGCACTGCAAGCGGCCCCGCGGGGAGCGGCGCCAGGCAGAATAGAGCAATACCCCCAACGCGAGAATCTTGAGCAAGGGTACGACGATGCTGGCAATGAACACCAGCACGGCGATAGGCCACGACCCGGAGCGCAGCAGCACCAGCACCCCGCTCATGATCGTATCGTTTTCGTCGTCAAAGAAGGTTCGCGTGTCCATCACCGGCAATATGTTCGCCGGTACATAGAGGATAGCGGCGCTGATGAGCAGTACCGCCGTGATGGCAAGGCTGTGAGGCTTCCGCTCGTGCAGAGGCGCATGGCAGCGAGGACAGCGCAGATTCCCCGCCTTCAGACCGCGCACCGTCAACCGGCAATCGGCGCATACCAGCAGTCCGAGACTGCGGCCGGTGGCAGGAGTGCTCACTTTGGATGCCGCGCAGCCCAGCGCCACAGCTGCTCGGGCGAGGTGACGCTGGCAAGGGCGGAAAGGCATAGCATGAGTAGGGCGCACGACCATAGGGCAATTCCCGGCACGACATGCGCGAATTTCGCAAGGCGCACCAGCGCTACGAGCGCGCCCAGCATGAACACTTCCATGAAACTCCACGGTCGTACCCGTGTGAGAAGGCGAATGACGGCAGTCTGGCCGTAGGCGGCTCGCTTGCGCCAGAGTGGGATCAAGACATACAGCAGCGCGACGATTTGCAGCAGCGGACCGATCACGGTGGTCAACAAGACGAGCGCGGCAAGCGTTGCGTATCCTTGGACATAGAGGCCCTGTGCGGCGCCGATCAAGGTCGTTTCGCGAGAGCTGCCATTGACATGCATCGAGACCAACGGGTAAGCGTTGCCGAGCCCCAGGAACATCAAGGCGCAGACGGCCAAGGCGGCCGCCGTGTCGACGGAGGCGGTCTCGGGACGTTGCAATGGCGCACGGCAGCGCGCGCATCGTGTGAGTCCGGATGCGGGGGGCACGGAAGGACGATGCGCCAAATCACAGGCGGGGCAAACGATCACCGGCGACATTCTTGATCCTACCGCAGATGATCGACTATTTCGACAGGCGGCACGGGCCGCACGTGGTGCTCAATGGGCAACCCGTGTAAGGTTTATGCGACTGCGGATTTTTCAGGGAACATATCGTGAGAGCGACATCAACGGTTCAGGTCGAGAACGACCGCGTGATTGTAACGGAATGGCGTTTTGCCCCGGGTGCGGACACCGGATACCATGTGCACAGCCACGATTATGTCGTCGTGCCGCTGACCAGCGGCCCGTTGCGCCTGGAAGATGCCGAAGGGGCGAGAGAGGCCTCGCTCGAGGCGGGCGCGTCCTACGCGCGCCGCGCCGGCGTCGCCCACAATGTCATCAATCCCAACGACTTTGAGTTTCGTTTCGTGGAAATTGAGCTCAAATGAATTCGCATGCAGGACCGTACCTGCCGCGCCGCCGCTTGCTTGCCGGAGCGGGCGCGGCCCTGATGGTCGCTGCCGTCGATGGATGCACTCTCGGCGGCATGGGCGCCAAGCATCGGACCGCGGCGGCAACCCTGCAGCTCGCGCCGCTGCGTGCGGGCAGCGACCGGATCACCCAAATCACGGTCTGTACGCGGCCGTTCCGCCCTCAGGGACCGCGGCTGGATGTCGAGCGGATTGGACAAAAAGTCATCGTTCACAACTACGGCCATGGCGGCAGCGGCTGGTCGCTGTCATGGGGATCGAGCGGCATCGCCGTAGCCAAAGCCATGGCCGCCGGTGAACGCGACGTTGCGGTGATCGGCTGCGGAGCTCTGGGCCTGACCTCCGGCTTGCTGCTGCAACGCGCCGGCGCGCGCGTTACGATCTATGCAAAGGAACTGCCGCCGAATGTGCGTTCCTCGCTTGCGACCGGCTTATTTACGCCGGACTCGCGGATTTGTCTCGAGAAGCATGCGACTCCCGAATTCAAGCAATTATGGGAGAACATGGCTCGCCGATCGTTCCAAACTTACCAGAGTCTGCTCGGCCTGCCGGGAAATCCGGTGGAGTTCATCGATAGCTATTTCGTATCCGATGATTCGAGCGGCGCTCGTCGCGCCAGCACATGGGGCGACACCCGGCCGAAATTCGCGGAACTGCAACGCGAGCTGATCGCCGACTTGCTGCCGAAAACCGAGGACTTCGGGCCCGGCAGCCATCCCTTCAGCGACCGCTATTTGCGGCGCAATACGTTGATGATGTTCAACATCTCCGCCTATGCGAGGTTGCTTGTGAGCGACTTCCTCGCCAACGGCGGCAAAATAGAGATTGCGGAGTTCCATGCGCCGGCCGATTTTGCCAAGTTGCGCGAAAAAGTGCTGATCAACGCCACCGGTTATGGATCGCGCGCGCTGTTCAATGACGAGACAATCGTCCCGGTGCGGGGTCAGTTAGCGCGGCTGATTCCGCAGCCGGACATCAACTATGGATTGTTCTACAAAGGAGTATCCTTCGTTCCGCGCCGCGATGGCTTGGTATTCCAAGTGGTCGGCAACGATGACTACTATGGTTTTAACGACGCTGCTTGCGTGCCCGACCGCGCAGAGGCGGAACTTGCGGTGAACACGATCGCCGGACTGTACCCTGCAATCTAGCGTAAACCGTATTCGCTCGATCCCCTTTAAACGTTTTCGATCGCGCTCCCCTCCAATGGGACACACGAAGACAATTGGGGAACTCAATGGGCCGGATGCTGCAGTTTGCAGGAGTGGTGGAAGCGGCTGAACCGGCCGAACTCATCGCTGCTGCGGCCGGCGGCGATCTAGCGGCCTTCGAACGCTTGTATCGGGAATTCTCGCCCCGCATCTACGGCTTGTGCCTGCGTCTCACCGGGCAACGGGAGGCCGCCGAAGACTGCACCCAGGAATCCTTCGTGGCCGCTTGGCGAGCCTTGGCGCGTTTCGAGCAGCGCAGTCGATTCTCGACCTGGCTGCACCGGATCGCCGTCCACACGGTGCTCGCCCGCCGCAGGGGCTTGCGTGTGGAGTACGAGGTGGGGGAGCCGGCATCGGGCCTGCCTGAAGTCTCCGATCCCGCAGGCGATGCGCCGCCGCTGGATGTCGAGCGCGCAATCGCCGCTCTTCCGGAGGGAGCGCGCCACGTGCTCGTGCTGGTGGGCCTCTATGGATTTAGTCATGCGGAAGCCGCCCGCGCTCTGGGAGTCGCGGAAGGCACGTGCAAAGCGCAGCTGCATCGTGCCCGCGGTTTGCTCGCCGCCGCACTCGGATTGGAGAACACATGATGAACGACCCTCTTCGAAAATCCCTCGATGAACGGCTCGCGGATGTGCCCCTCGAGATGCCGCCGCCGCGAAATCTCTGGCCGGGAATCGCCGCGCGCCTGCAGCGCGCTCCGCGCCGTGCGCGTCCGGCGCTATTCGCCGCTGCGGCCGGGCTGGCCGGCGCATGTGCGGCGAGCGCGCTCACGTGGGCGGTGCTGCACGGGCGGCCCGCAGCGCCCGCCATGCAGATGGCCGTGCGCGCGCCGATGTTCGGCGAACTGCGAAACCCGCGCTATGTGGCCGCTCGCGATTCTCTCGAGATGAATTTTCGCGAGCGGCTGACCCTTCTCGATCCCGCCACGCGCGCGCATATCGAAACGAGCCTGGCGGCAATCCGTCAGGCGCACGAAGACATTCGCAAGGCTTTAGCGAGCGATCCTGCAAGCCCCGTGCTCGAGCAGCTCTGGCAGAGCACCTGGCACGATGAACTTGACCTGTACGAGCATGTTGTGCAGGCCACCCAACCCACGATGACGAGGACTTAAACCATGTCGACACAATCTGACACCCGCCCTGGCGGCTGGATCGCAATTTGCACGATTGCGGTACTCGTTCCCTGGTCGCAGGTCCATGCCGCAAAGACCATTGAGGAGCGTCGAGCGGCCGATCCGCAAGGCGAGATCGAGATCGTCAACGTCTCCGGAAAGGTGGAAGTTGCAGGCTGGAACCGCAGCGAGGTCGAGGTGAGCGGAACCGCCGGCGACAATGTGGAACGTGTCGATGTGACGACCGCGGGCAGCCGTACGACCATCCACGTCGCGTCGCGTTCGGCCCACACCTGGGGTTCCGATGGCGAGGCGAATCTCGTCGTCCATGTCCCCGTCAAGAGCGCGGTGACTGCAACCCTCGTCAGCGCCGATTTCAGCGTGACGGGCGTCATGGGCAATCTGAAGCTGCAGGCGGTGAGCGGCAATTTGAGCGGCGATGCGGGCGGCGACATCCGCGCGACAACCGTGAGCGGCGATGTCCGATTGGCGGGACGCGCCGCGAAGGAGATCGAGGTCAAGACCATCAGCGGCGACATTCACCTGATGGGCGGCGGCGGTGATGTCGAGATCACCACGGTGAGCGGCAACGCGACGATCGAACTCGCCGATGTCAGCAGAGCCCGATTCAAAAGTGTTTCCGGCGATATGACCGTCGCACTTGCGCTGGCGCAGGGCGGGCAGATCGAGAGCGAATCGGTCAGCGGCGGCGTCAGCTTGAAGTTTGCCGCGACACCCGCTGCGGAATTCGATGTGCAATCCTTCAGCGGCATGATCAGGAACTGCTTCGGACCGAAGCCGGTGCAGCCGCAGTACGGTCCGGGATCGCGTCTACAATTCACCAACGGCGAAGGTCACGGACGCGTGCGTATCAATACCAAGAACGGCGACGTGCAACTTTGCGTCAAGGGCGTGGGGAGCGGCGGCCACGCTGCGACGCTCCCGATAGCGCGATTGCACAGAGTGGACTGGGCAGTTCCCTACGTGTACTAGCGTCAGCGCATGCCTACGTGTCCACTTCCCGGAAGCCGATAGCACCGGTGTACGGCACTGCCTAAGATCATCGCACCCCCTTAGCAATGCAGGAGTGCCCATGAACTCGGCGACCGTCTCATTTTCACCGATCGCGCTGCCGGCGCTGCCCTATGAACAGAGCGCCTTGCAGCCCGTTATTTCCGCCAACACGCTCAGTTTTCACTATGGGAAGCATCACAAGACCTATGTCGATACACTGAACAAGCTCATTGCGGGAACCGAATTTGCCGATCTGCCGCTCGAGAAAATCATCAAGGCTACTGCGGGCAAGTCCGACCACGTCGAGATATTCAATAACGCGGGGCAAGCATGGAATCACACATTTTACTGGCATAGCCTGACGCCCGGCGGAGGCGGCGAGCCACCCGCTACGCTCAAGCGCCTGATCGAATCCTCATTCGGAAGCGTCGAGACCTGCAAGAAGGAATTGTCGCACGCGGCGGTGGAACAATTCGGCAGCGGCTGGGCGTGGCTGGTGCAAGAGGGGGAAAAGCTCAAGGTCGTAAAAACTGCAAACGCCAATTCGCCACTGGTTCAAGGTTCGACACCACTGCTCACGATTGACGTTTGGGAACATGCGTATTACCTGGACTACCAGAACCGCCGTGTGGACTATGCGAACGCACTGCTCGACAAGCTGATCAATTGGAAATTCGCTGCGGAGAATCTTGGCAAGAAGTAGCAGCCGCCCGGGCCGCGGCCAGTCTCAGTTTTTCACCTCCGCGCGGCGCTCCAGTAAGAGTTCTCTCAGCACAGAACGGTGGCAACGCGATTCATCGGCGCAATAGCATCCGACGGAGAAGTCCGCATGAGGCGACAGCGCGGCGAGAACATCCAGCAGGGCGCTCTCGCTCGGCGAGGCCATTTCCCTGCGGTACTTCTTCACGAAGCGATTCCAGTCCCGCTCCGAGCGCGCCGTCAACGCTTGCTTGATCGACTCCGCGCTGGGCGCCAGCGTGGGAAGCCATACATCATAGAAATTCCGCGACGCGAACTCCTTTTTGGGAACACCTCGGGGAGGGCGGCGGACGGTGCCGATGCGAAGGCCTTCGCGGGGAAGGCGTGCCGTTCCAAGGCGAACGATGCGAATGGCCACCGGTAAACCTCGGGGTGATAATATTCGGCAGTGCTGCTGCATGCGGCGAAGGCTGGAGCGACGACATTACGGTAACCGATGCGATTCTTTCGCGCCACTCCTGCCGCTCTTTTACCGACCGACCCGTTGAGCCTGGCACCGTTCGCGCATTGCTCGATACGGCGCGGTTCGCTCCCTCGGGCGGCAATTTACAGCCCTGGATTGTGCACGTCCTGTCGGGCAGCTCGCTCGCGAGGTTTCGGTCAATATTATCGCCGCTGGTGCAGGCTGCCCCTCTCGGGGGCGCCGCGGAATATCGCGTATATCCGCAACACTTGAAGGAACCGTATCGTTCGCGGCGCTTCAAGGTGGGTGAAGACATGTTCGGGCTGATCGGGGTCAAGCGAGATGACAAGCCGGGACGCGTCCGGCAGTTTGCCCGCAATTACGATTTCTTCGGTGCACCGGTCGGTATGTTCTTTTTCCTCGATCGCTCGATGGGGGAACCTCAGTGGTCCGACATCGGCATGCTCATGCAGAACATCATGCTTCTCGCACGCGAACGGGGGCTCGAGACCTGCGCACAGGAGGCTTGGTCCGCCTGGCACCGGGAAGTCACCGAATTTTTAGGTGTGGGGCCGGATCTGATGTTGTTTTGCGGCATGGCCGTCGGATACGGCGACTATGACGCACCGATCAACCGGCTGCGATCCGAGCGCGCGGCCGTCGAGGAATTTGCGAGTTTCCATGATTGACCGATGCTTGCTGCGCCGTCCGGGGGACTCAGGCAGCTGCCCGCAACGCTTTCGCGGCGGCAGGACCATGCCGAGCGACGATATCTTCCGAGACATCCCACAGGCGCGCCGCTAGGGCCGTATCTTCCAAGAGCCGGCTACCTTTGGCGATCTGGCAATTCTCCCAAAACTCTCCGGAGATTCCGCCGACGCGGGGACTTGCGGCCAGCAACGTCTGGGTGGCCGCACCCTGCTGCGCGGATTTCATGAAAACACCGGCTGCCGCGTGGATGAGTTTCGAGGGCAGGCTTAGGCTTTTGTTATGGCCCGTGCCCCGGGCGGCACCCGGATGCACCGAATTGACCGCTATGCCCCGAGTGCTCACGCGCCGCGACAATTCCTTGGCAAAAAGGGCGTTTGCCAATTTCGACTGACCATAAAACACCAAGGGGTCGTAGAAACGATGTCCATCGAGATTATCGAACATGATGCCTTCAGCCGGCGCCCGATTGATGCCGGTGCGGCTGCTCACGATTACAATGCGGCCGGTGCCGTTGCGCACAATGCTCAACAATGCATTCACCAAGGCGAAGTGGCCGATATGATTTACTAAGAACTGCATCTCGATGCCGTTCCGGCTCTGGAGAGCCGGAACGTTTGCGATGCCCGCGTTGGCGACGATGGCGTCCAGCGGAGCCTGAAGTGCAAGAATCGCATCCACCGTGGTGGCTACAGAATCTAGGTTAGCCAGATCGCACACCATCGGGACGGCGGAAGGGCCGGCTTTGCCGCAGGCGATTTCGGCGTTCCTCAGCGAGCTGGAAAGACCGATGACGTGCGCTCCGTTTGCGGCGAGTGCGCTCATGGTTTCGAATCCAATCCCGGAACTGCAGCCGGTCACGACGATACGTTTGCCGGTGAGATCGATGCCGGCAAGCACTTTATCCGCCGTCGATCTGCCGCTAAATGGAATGGATTTAGCCATCGAAAGTACCTCTCGACCGGAGTTGATTCAGCGGCGCACAGAACATGCGAGCCGCGACCGTCATACCCTTCAGAAATTCTTCCCGCGATGCAGAGCTTTGTTTGAGGCCGCGCGCAGTGGCATGGAGCGCAGACGCCAGATCCGCAGGACAAAGCCCAGCCGTTGCGCAAAAGAGGCGCAGCGGAGACTCCGTAATCGCCTGCGCAACCGCGGCCTCGAATCGGGCCTCATAGTGCGCCAGTGCCGCACCCGCCAAGGAGGTGCTCGCGCACATGAGGTCCGCGGCATCTGCATTGAGCGAGCCTACGAAGCGCCCGGACCATGCATCGCACGCTGCGACAAGCCGCCGCTCCAGGCTGTCTTCTTGGCGGCTGAGGGCCGCGTCAGCCGCCGCGAGCTGGCTACTGAGCGAGTGCTCCAATGCCTTACGGAACAGTTCTTCCTTGTTCGCGAATTGCAGGTAGAGGCCCTGCCGAGACACGCCGGCGGCGCGAGCAACTTCATCCATCGAGGCTTTGCGAAAGCCATAGCGCGCGAATACGCTCACGGCCGCATCCAGCACCGCCAGCTGGCGCATGTCGACTTGTTCTACCTCGGCAGGCTGCGTTATGTTCACCCATACAACTTAGACAATATAGGGCTATGTTGTCAACTATGTCCCGAGACGCCACTGCGACAAAACTGTACCTTATATAAAACATATAGATACAAGATTGTCATACAGTAACATATTAATTTAACAGATGACACCTCCCGAATTCAGGCCTGAGCGCGTGGACGGTGTGTAAATCACCCACATGCGCGGTCGGGGCTGAAGCGATTACTCGATCTGCCAACGGGACGCGGCGCGGAGAAACGCTACGGTTTCCACGAATGCGTCCTGGTTCCCAGGTGGGAAATAAGACAGTTTGACGACGACGGTATCCGTGGACGGGTCGATGTAGATTGCCTGACCCTGCAGGCCTCGGGCCATGTAGGCATCTGAATCCACCAGGGGCCACCATTGAAAGTGATAACCGAACGACGGCTCGTCGGGATCTACCGCCTTCCGTACCGCAGGTACGGTCGATTCGCGAACCCACGCCGCGGGCACGACCTGGCGCGAACCCGCCTTCCCATTTCGAAGCATCAGGAGTCCCAGACGTGCGTAGTCGCGCGCGATCGCGTTGAATCCTCCGCCGTTGAACTCTCGACCGACCTCGGGCGCGCCGTCAAGCATCCAAAAGCCGTACGATTCCATTCCAGCCGGCTTCCATAAGCGATCCGTCATGTACTGAGTGATGCTCTGCTTGGTCGCCCGTTCCAGGACCCAGCCAAGGACGCAAGTCTCGAATGTCGAATAGTTGTAATGCTCGCCCGGCGGGTAAGCGCGCGTCATGGCACGCGTGAGGCTGACGAAGCGCAGGCGGTTCTCCACGAATGACTCTTCGAACGCTGCCGACAGCAGGTCCGGGTGGCCGACCACGTATTGCTCGACGTAGTTGGCACCCGAGCGCATGTCCAACGCCTGACGGATCGTGACGCCGTCATAAGCCGATTCCTTGAGTTCAGGGACGTATTGCGTGATCTGATCGTCGAGAGAATGGATGCGGCCATCGGCCAGCGCGAGGCCGACCAGAATCGACGTGATCGATTTGGCCATGGAAAATGAAATGAAATGCGACGCGGCATCCGTCTGGTTGCGATAGATTTCGCTGACGATCTTTCCGTGTTTGACGATGATCAAGGCGTTCGTGTAAGTCCGATCGACGATGTCCATTGCCGGGTGCGCCTTGCCGGCATAGTCGTAGGTAAAATCGAGCGGCCTTTCGGCGTGCGGCAGGACCCATGGGGATCCAGACGCCTCGACACGCCTCGTCGGGAAAATCTGATCTATGCTGTGAAAGGTCAGCACGTTGACGTTGGCGTCGAGCCAATGCCGGCGAGCGTCCTGAAGCGCCGGCGACGCCTGAGCGTGCGCGCTGTTGACCGCGATTGATCCGAGTGCGACGACCGCATACGCCCAGCGAATATGCATGCTCAAAGCTCCTGTGGTTAATCAGCCGTTGACATCGACTACCACGCGCCCGCGCACGCGGCCTTTGAGGATTTCCGCCGCGAGCCGCGGGACCTCGTCAAGACGGGCGCTGATCGTCATGGCCTCCAATCGATCGGCCGGCAGATCGGTCTGCAGGCGATTCCACGCTTCGATGCGCCGCGGCGTCGGACACATGACGGAGTCGATCCCGAGCAAGCTCACGCCGCGCAGCAGAAACGGAATGACGGTATGGTCAAGCTTGCTGCCGCCGGCGAGACCCACCGCGGCGACCGAGCCACCGTATTTCGTCTGTGCGAGAACCCGCGCGAGAGTGTTGCCGCCCACCGAATCCACGCACGCTGCCCAGCGTTCACCCTCCAGAGGTCTTTTGGCGGAATCGGCGAATCCCGAGCGATCGATGATCGTGGTTGCGCCGAGGCTCTGCAGATACTCGTGGGTCTCGGGGCGTCCGGTCGAGGCGACGACTTGATACCCGCGCTTCGCGAGAATTGCCGTCGCCACGGATCCCACGCCCCCGGCGGCACCGGTGACGAGCACCTCGCCCGACTTCGGCATGACGCCTTGGGCCTCGAGCGCCATGACGGCGAGCATCGCGGTTAAGCCGGCCGTACCGATCGCCATGGCTTGGCGCGGAGTGAGATCCGCCGGCAGCGGTACCAGCCAATCACCGTCCACGACCGCCTTCTGCGCGAGGCCGCCCCAGCGCACCTCGCCGACGCGCCAGCCCGTCAAAATGACCTGATCGCCCGTCGTGTACCTGGGATCCTCACTTTTGATCACGCGGCCCGCGAAGTCGATCCCGGGCACGTGGGGATATTGCTTTACGAGGCCCCCAGCACCGGTGGCCACCAGTCCGTCCTTGTAGTTCACAGTGCTGTATTCCACGGCAACACTGACGTTTCCGGGCGGTAAATGTGCCTCGTCCAACTCCTGTACGGCGGCGCTGACCGACCCACCGGCTTTATCCACCACCATTGCCTTGAACATGGAATACGCCCTATTCGATACGCCGGATGAGCAATATACCTGGACGAAATAAAAGTGTTCTCGTTAGCAACCATTCAACGCAGCGCCGGTACCCACTTTTGCCTAAGCCTGCGCGAGGCCAGGACGGCACGCGACATCGTGGGCCGAACATCCAATCAGCAAAAAAGGGGACAACCCATGGTTATTCAACAATCACCGCGTCGCACGTGCAATTTGCGCCGCGCACTCTCGATGATTTTGCTGGCAGCGAGCACGGGACTCACTGCCGTGCAGATCGTACACGCAGAGGATGCGTTCATTCCAAAACTCGTCAACTCATCGACGGTGCCTGCGAATGGCGATCTTAACCCCTACGGTGTCGCCTTCGTGCCGGAAGGGTTTCCCGCCGGGGGCCTGCTCGCGGCGGGCGACGTTCTGATCGCCAATTTCAACGGCAGCGCCAACATCCAGGGCACGGGTACGACGATCACGCAATTGACGCCCACAGGCGCTATTGCACCCCCCGGAACCGCCACGACGTTTTTTTCGAGTGCACTGCCGGGCTTGAGCACGGCACTCGGCGTCTTGAAGGGCGGGTTCGTATTGGTCGGCAACGTACCCACCACGGATGGCACCGCCGCGACCATCGGTCAAGGGGCGCTTCAAGTCATTGATCGTCACGGGAAAGTGGTTCAAACCTGGACCGATCCCGTGTTGCTGGATGGTCCTTGGGACCTGACGGTGGCGGATCATGGAACCTGGGCGCAGGTGTTCGTCTCCAGCGTTCTGAACGGCATCGTGTCGCGGTTTGATATCGCCGTGGCAGCCAAGAGCGTATCGATCATGAAGAAGACGCAGATCGCCGGCGGCTACACCCACGTGCCGAACGCCGCCGCCGTCGTGCTCGGACCGACCGGATTGGCGTTCGACGCAGAATCCGACACCTTGTATGTGGCTTCCACTGCCGACAATGCGATCTACGGAGTGTCCCATGCGAGCCGACTCTCCAATGCCGGCGGCCGCGGTCACCTCGTATTTTCGGATTCGCATTTGCGCGGTCCGCTCGCGCTGCGTTTTGCACCCAACGGGCATCTGATCACTGCAAACGGCGATGCAGTCAATGGCGATCTGCTGCACCCGAGCGAAATCGTGGAGTTCACCCGATCGGGACACTTCGTTCGCGCCTACAACGTGGATCCAAGCCAGGGCGGAGCGTTCGGCATCGATACCGTGCTGCGCGGCGAACCGGCATTCAATTATGCCGTCGTCGACGACGTTACCAACAGCATTTCCGTTTATCGGTTGAGCGGCGGTGCTGAATCACGGGATTGAGGCGGTGTGCGCTGCGCATGCCGGCAGCGCATTCTTTTCGACGCGCGCCTCAGTGCATCGCCATCCGATTTTCATCCTCATGCCGGCACAGACCATGGCCCATCAATGATGTAATCGCCGCGCAGGCATTGATGCTGTCGCCGGTATCGAGATGCACGGTCGTATCGCGCAGCAGCTGGTACGCCGCCGCTGCCGTCAATTTGGGGTTCTTGCCGAGCAGCAACGCGACGGCCCCCGTGACGTGCGCCGTCGCCACCGAGGCGCCGGACGCAAAATCATAGCGACCACCCGGCATCAACGTGAGAATTTCCTTCCCTGGTGCAAGCAATGACGTGCCGGAGTCTGGCGGACTACCGGTGTTCGCCACCTCGATTACGCCCTCGATTGCGAGGAAGTGATTCCCGTTTGGCCGAATGCCCGCGGGTGCCGCGCCGATGAATAACATGCCGCGCCGCAAGCCTTCGCGAATGAGTTCGCGCAGCAACGGATCCGCCGGCCCCGCGAGGCTCAGGTTGACGATTTGTGCATGTGCATCGAGGGCCGCGCCCAGCGCCTGTGCCAGGGTAAAGGAATTGCAGCGAGCGGCGTCCGCGTCCTCCTGCAGCTGCCAACAGGCTTTGAACACGGACAGGCGAGCACCGGGCGCGATGCCGACGATGCCTTCATGATTATTTGCCACGGCGGCGATGATTCCGGCCAATTCGGTGCCATGTCGGTCGCGCCGAAATTGCTCGGCATCGGAATCGACGAAGTTGCCCACTTGCACGACGACACCGCGCAGATCGGGGTGCTGGGTATCGACGCCGGTATCGATGATCGCGATCCGGACTCCTTCTCCGGTGGACCAGGCATGCGCATCCGGCACATCCATTTGCTGAAAGCCGCGCTGCAAACCGACATACGGATCGTCATAGGCGCCGGAAGTCTGCGTGGTGAAAGTTTGCAGCGGCTGCGCGATTTTTACGCGCCGGTCCTGCGACAGGGCGGCGACCAGCGACGCTCGATCGGCGTCCGAGGGCAGCTCCAGCACGGCGCAGTGCATATGCAGGGGTGCGATGGGCCATGCGGTCACTTCGCGAAGACCATAGTCGCGCTCGACATCTCTCAGAAGCCTTGCAGCGCGGGAACTCGGTCCATAGACGGTCAGGCTGTCGTAACCCTTGGGTGAACTTCCGGCGTGGCCGGCGGGGGTCGACTCCTGGTTGTCGACGCCTGCAACGATATAGCGCTCCGGATGATCGCTAAGCCGCTTCGCGGCCGTCTTCGCCTCCGTTGCAAAAGGTGTATTGGCGCAGGCACATAGACAAAACGACAGCAGCGCGACAAGCCGCCGATACTTCATGGGGGAGGCGCCGGCGGAGGTGCAGGACCAAGGGCCTCGGCAAAACGAACCGTGCCGTGTTCGCGCAATCGGTGCAGCGACCAATCAATCGCTTGCGGCCCGGTCATGGCCAACGAATAAACGCCCGCTTCCGTGGGGCCGGCAACGATCCTCAAATGAGCATTGTCCAGCAAGCCCTGCAATTCCGATAAGGTGACCGTTGGGGCAAAGACGGCCCGAATGACGGCGCCCGGATGCTGCACCATGGGTGCCGTGACAGTGTAGTAGGGGGATGTTTCGCCGTGCCGCTGCGTCTGCATATGGATCGCCGCGGGAATGCCGAGCGCGAGCGATAGGGCGAGCACGGCTGCGGCGGCCGCGCCTCGGCGAAACCGCCGACCGATCGCGGGGGAAGAGCGATCGGACAGCCGGGCCGCAGCGGTGGGCGCGCCTGTTTCGATACGCTGCCGAAGCTTGTTGAGTCCCGCCATGGGCATCTGCTCGACGGCGGTGTCGGCAGCGATGACCTGATAGATCTCCCGTTGGGCGGCGTATTCCCCGCGACAGGTGCTACACAGACGCAGATGCGCCTCGACCCGCCGGCAGTCCGCTTCGCTCAACCGTCCGTTGACGAGCCAGGGAAGCAGTTCCCAAATATCCTGGTGTTCGGCAATCGATGATGAATTGGGAGTATTCATAAGGGTTTCTGGTTGTTGAAGATGTCGGCGGCGGCGATCCCGCCCAGGGTCGGCAGAGACTGACGCAGCTTTTCGCGTGCATGAAACATGCGGGCCTTGACCGTACCCGCGGGAGAGCCCGTGATCTCCGCAATTTCATCGATCGAGTGGCCCATGTGGTAGGCAAGCTCCATCGTCAGTCGCTGTTCCAGAGGCAAATGATTCAAGGCGCGGGTGAGCCAATCGCTCAACTCCGTAGCTTCCATCGGATCGAAGGAGCCCTCAGGCAGGTTGTCGGCGCTTTTTGCGCGCTGCAATCCGTCATTGCCGCGCAGCGACTTGAGTGCGATGCGGTACGCGATTCCGATGATCCATGTCGAGACGCGCGAGGCGCCGCGAAATTCCCGCGCGTGCTGCCAGACCACCATGAAGGTGTCGTTGATGATTTCTTCGACAGTTTCGTAGCGGGGCGCAATGCGCGACAAGAATCGCGCCAAGCGTCGGTGGTAGCCCAGATAAAGTACATCGAGCGCCTGGCTCTCGCCGCGTGCGACGGCGCGGAGCAGCTCGTCATCCTGCTGCTTCGAGTACTGGCGGGCATTTGCGTGCATGACCATATTCCGTAAGTACCAGCGCTGCACTAAAAAGTTGTGCCAGGTCGGCTAAAACCGCCAAATGACGGTGGCGGTCCACCGGTTATGCGCAGCGGCACTATAGAACAAGGCCGCGGCCTCGGGGCTGGTATTGACATAGGTCAGCGAAATCGACCAGGGTGCTAGGTCCATCACGGCGCCCGCGCTCCAATAGGCGTAAGCGCCGCCTCTCGGGCCGCCGAGCCGCGAGTACCCCAGGCCCGCGGCAATGGCCACCCGATGGCGAAAAGGCGTGTGCAAGCTGAGCTCGGCAGTCTCGGAATCGACTCCGGTCAATCCCTTGCCAAAGACGTAGCGCGGCGCGTCGGGTGAATAGATGACGTCGGCATTCAGCCAATCGTCGTATGCCCCTTCGAACGCGAGTTCCGCATAATTGTACTGCGACCCGGAGTCGTTCCACGCATACCCATAGTAGCTCGCGAGCACTTTCGCGCGCCAATCGCCGTTCGGTTGCCAGGCGAATCCTAGGAATGCGCTCAATTCGGCGCTGCGGCGATCTTGGGGATCGAATTTGACGCTGGAAGCGAAAGCGCCGCCGATGAGCCCGCTGTCGGCCGCGACGTGGATGTCCGCCTGAAGTGCAGCGTCTTGGTTGCTTCTGGAAATTCCGCGCACCAAGTAATCGGATGTAGCCGCGAACGATCCGCCCCACGCTTCCGCAGCATCGCTCAACCGCGGCACGGTCAACGCGTGCATGCAGAGCGCCGTAATTCGCAAGAGCATTCGCGATCGACGATCGTCCATTAGTGAAGGAATTCCGGCGACGAGAATATCTCAGGTTAAACCTTTCTCGAGTCGTTGGGCACTTACCTCACGAATCATTCACTTTCGCTTCAAGGAGACGCCCGTGCAATTGCAACGTTCTGCAGTTAGCCGCATGACGGTAATTCTTTGCACATTGATCGCCGCAAGTTGCGGAGGCGGATACGGCGGCGGCGGATCGATGTCGAATCCCGGATCCACGGTGAGCGTCACGGTAAAGCCCACCACGATCACGTTGGGCCAATCCGCAGTGGTCACGTGGTCCTCGAGCGCGGGCACCAGTTGCACCGCGAGCGGCGGCTGGAGCGGAACGCTCGCAGCAACAGGCTCCCAAACGGTGACGCCGACGGCCGTAGGCACCGACACGTTCTCACTGAGCTGCAACGGTGGCGCGTACAGCGTCGGCATGGGTTCGGCAACTCTCACGGTGAGTGCCGCTCCGGCGTTCTCGCTCACCAAACTGGTGGCCGATACCTCGGGCGGGACTGCAGCAAATTTGGACACCAAACTCGTGAATCCCTGGGGCCTGTCGATTCCGTCCGGAAGCTTCTTTGCCTGGGTGGCGAACAACCACACCGAAACTTCCACCCTCTATGACGGAAACGGTAAACCGCAGCCTCACGCGGCGCCGTTGGTCGTCAACTTTGCCGCGAGCTCCGCCGGCACGACGTTCGATCCCACGGGAATTGTCTTCAATGCCGGCAACGCCGATTTCGTGGTCACGAGCGCGGGCAAGTCGGGATCCGCCTCGTTCATCTTCGACGGCGAAGGCGGAATGATCGCCGGCTGGTCGTTCGGAGTCGATGCCACTCATGCGATCACCATGTACACGGACGCGGGCGGCGCGGTCTACAAAGGCCTTGCCATCGCACAGAACGCCGGAAAACCGTTTCTGTACGCCACCGATTTCCACAATAACAAGGTCGATGTGTTCGATGCTGCCTTCGTCAAACAGACAACGTCCGCGACCACGTTCCAGTTTGTGGATTCCGGAATTCCGGCAGGCTACGCGCCATTCGGTATCCAGGCGATCGCCAATGGGGTCGGGGGCGCAACGCAGATTTACGTGACTTACGCGCAGCAGCAAGCACCCGCCAACCACGACAACGCCGATGGCGCCGGTCTCGGGTACGTCGATATTTACGACACGAACGGGAAATTCATCAAACAGTTGGTGGCCAAAGGCGCGCTCAACGCTCCTTGGGGCATCGCGCTTGCACCGGCTGACTTCGGCGGATTGAGCAAGACGCTGTTGATAGGAAACTTCGGCGACGGCAAGATCAACGGCTACGATCCAGCGGCGGGCACTTTGACCGGCTCCGTGAACGATTCAAAAGGAACGGCCATCGCAACGCCCGGGCTCTGGGGTATCGCGTTCGGCAACGATGCCAACAATCAACCGCACAACACCTTGTTTTTTGCAGCCGGCACGAACAACGAGGCGAACGGCAGCTATGGCCGCATCGACGTCGGCGCGACGCCTCCTGTACTCAATGCGGCGCCGGTGGTCACTCTCACCGCGCCGACCGGCACGCTCAAGGGCACGGTAGCCTTGAGTGCAACGGTGAAAGATTCGATTGCAATCTCAAAGGTCGAGTTCTTCGCCGCCTCGGGATCGATTGGCGTCGCCACGACATCGCCTTATTCAGTGAGTTGGGATACGACCGCGGTGGCCGACGGCCAGGTCAAAGTCACGGCCACCGCCACCGATGCGGATGGAAATGTCGGTTCATCGGCGGCAACGAGCGTTACGGTCGCGAACGCCGTGACGCCACCGGTAACTCTGACGCAGCTGCAAACGCAAATCTTCACGCCGATCTGTTCGGGCTGCCATACGGGAATCGGAACCGGTTTGCCGGGTGTGCAAAATCTCACGGCCGGCCATACCTTCGCGAACATTGTCAATGTGCCGAGCATAGAGAAGCCGACTCTGCTGCGCATCAAGCCGAGCGATCCGACCAACAGCTACTTGCTGCAGAAAATCGAGGGTGCGCCGGGAATAATCGGATCACGCATGCCGTTCGGGTGCGGTTCCGGCGCCAATCCCTGTCTCGATCAGGCTACCATCGATCTCGTGAAGACCTGGATCAGTCAAGGCGCGCTCAACAACTAGCCTGCTCGCGATTCGGGACCATCATGCTACAAGCGACCGAAAAAGCTCTCGCGGCGGCGGCGTGCGCGGCGGCGGCGGCGTGCGCGGCCGCGGCGGCGTGCGCGGCGGCGGCGGCGTCAATGATGCTCGCGGGCTGCGCCGGCAACGGCGCGGGCCTCGACGCGAATGGCGCGCCGCTCGTTGCCGGCGGCCCAGGCAATGGCGCGCTCACGGCCGATTTTGATTCGATCCAGGCGCATGTTTTCACGCCCATCTGCACCGTCTGCCATGCGGGTGCCGATGCACCGCATGGACTGCGGCTCGATGCGGCCAATAGCTACAATCTTTTGGTGAGCGTGCCGAGTGTCGAGGTCCCGGCCCTGTTTCGTGTAAAGCCGGGCGACCCGGACACGAGCTACGTCGTTCAAAAACTGGAGGGGCACGCGGCAGTCGGCGCACGCATGCCTTTGGGCGGCCCGTACTTGTCCGGCGATGTGATTGCCGTCATCCGGCAATGGATTACGGCCGGCGCGTTGCGTTCGAGCAGCAGCGCGATGCCCGCATCTTTGGCGGTCGCCACCGTGGTCCCGGCCGCCGATGACGTTCTCGCCGAATCCCCGGCGCAGATCATGATCGGCTTCACTCAAGAGCTTGACGTGACCCGGATCGATCCGGATTCGGTGCGCATCGAGCGGCTCGCATCGGGTAACACCGATGCAAGCGGGGAAATCGTACCGGCCCGCACCGCGGTGCCGTCCGCCAATCCTCGGGCGCTGCTGATCTGGCCCGCCCGCCGATTGGGAAACGGGCATTACCGTGTGGTCATGCGCGACTTCGCGGGCCAAGCACTGCCCGCAGAGGCTTCCGGCGAAACGGTGATCACATCCTTCGACGTCGTGGCAGCACCATGATTGCGCGCAGACTCGGGGCCGCCGCATGGCTGGCAGGAGCGCTGGCAACGCATGCGCTACGCGCTGAACCGTACCTCGCTGTGCAGGAGGGATACAAGTGCAATGTATGTCACGTCAATCCCACGGGCGGGGGATTGCGCAATGCCTTCGGGGTCCTCTATGCAAAATCACTGCTTCCTGCCCACGGGACGGGCGGGGCGATGGACGCGTGGACGGGCCGGCTGATCGATGCCGTACGGGTCGGCGGGGACTTGCGAGCCGCGTGGACGAGTAGCTCCGTCCCCAACATCTCCAGCCAGCAGCAGTTCGCGCTCGAACAATTCCGCGTGTATGGCGACGTCGCGGTCATTCCCGATCGGCTCGGCGTGTACGTCGATGAGCAAGTCGCGCCGAACTCCTCGCAGAACATGGAAGCATACGTGCGCTACGGCAATTCCAACGACGGGCTCTATTTCAAGGGAGGGCAATTCTACTTGCCGTTTGGCTGGCGTTTGCAGGACCAGACGGCGTTCGTGCGTGAAATTTCCGGCATCAGCATGACGACGCCCGAACAGGGAGTAGAGATGGGATACGAACACGCCGCCTGGTCGGCGCAGCTTGACCTTACCAACGTTCCGGCGTCGGGACCTCAGGCCAAGGCCGGGCATCAGGTCACCGGTCAGCTCGTCTATGTCCAACCGAGGTGGCGGATCGGCGCCGCAACGTCGCTGACACAGTCCGATGCGGGCAACCGCCGGGTCGGCGGCCTCTTCGCGGGTCTGCGCAGCGGACCGATCGCATGGCTGGGAGAGATCGACGTGGTTCGAGACGAGAGCTTTCCGGGCGGACGGTCCCTCACGGCCGGATTGATCGAGGCTGACTGGAGAATCCGCAAGGGACATAATTTCAAACTGACGGCGGAGTCACACGACCCCGATCGCGCCGTCCGGCAGAATCAACAGGCTCGCTACAGTATCGCTTACGAATTCACCCCCCTAGCGTTCCTGCAATTGCGCGCGGGATACCGCCGGTATCGCGGAATTCCGCAAAGCAACGTCGAAAACCAACGCCTAAGTTTCGTTGAACTGCATGGCTACTTCTAGCTGCTTTTCGCGCGCGGTGCGAGCTTCACTCTTCGTCGGCGAAGTCAAGATCGCGCGGGGCCTCGAGTTCCTCGCGCAAGCGAGGCAGGCGGGCCGACTTTAGATTGCGGTCGAGTTCGGCGACTCCGCCGTCGCGTAGCTGTTGCCACCGAGCCTGCAACGCTCGCCATTCCTTGAAAGCACGCTCGCTCTCGAGCAGCTGCGCAGCAGTCGGCGCAGCATCGACATCCGTCACTTGCGCATAAAGCGTCGCGAAATCGCCGTTCAAATGCGCCAGCCCACGCTTCGGAGCGGCGCTCTCCTCGCCTGGGTCCAGCAGCGCGCCTATGTTGAGGTCCAGCGCTCGAACCTTCCCGGCCAGACCGCCGCCGAGGCTCTCGACGGGCTTCACAGCGAGTTCCTTGAGCTGGGCGCGTAGCGAACGGGCCTTGAGCAGTATCTCAGTGCTGCCGTCGAGGGCGGCGGCGAGAAGTTGCGCGAGATCAAATTGCGCCGAAAAATCCTTGAGGTCGATCTTGATCCGAGGATCCGCGCGGACTTGCAGCGGCTGTTCCCAATGATGCGCGCCGACGCTTAAGCGAACGCGGTAATCCCCTACAGTGGCGGGCGGACCCAAGGGCTCCTGAGGAGTATCGCCCGGCACGGCGGAAATCGGGAAACCGCGCTTCGTGCTGCGAGGCGGGGGATAATGCAAGTCCCAAATCCAGCGGTGCAGTCCCGCGCTCGACTCCGGTGGCCGAGTCTTGCGGATCCAATACGTCGGAATCAATTCTCGGTCGAGTTGCTCCTGAGTGAATGGCGGCGCATCCGTGCTCGAGGCGCGCCGTGCAAGCGCGCCGCTCGAGTCAAAAATCTCAATCGTCACCGGGCGGTTGGAATCGTGCGCGACGTAGTAATCGATCACGGCGCCGTCCGGCGGATTGCGTCCCGCCGGTTCATCAGGCTGGATCGGAGTGTCGGTGCCGGTGCTGCGCTTGATGCGTATCGCCGGCGCCGGTTCCAGCAGCGCTGCCTCGTTGGCCGCGAGCCGCGCGGTGAACTGCCGCAAAGGACCGATGTCATCCAGGATCCAAAACGAGCGGCCGTGGGTTGCGACGATCAAATCCCGATCGTGGATCGCCAAGTCGCGCATCGACGTGTGCGGCAGATTGAGCTGCAATGAATTCCAGTGATCGCCGTCGTCGTAGGAGATCCATACACTTTTTTCGGTGCCGGCGAAGAGCAGCCCGCGGCGAGCCGGATCCTCGCGCACGGTATTGACCGGTGCATCTTCGGGAAGACCGCCGGTGATAGCCGTCCAGGTGCGCCCCCCGTCGCGGGTGCGGTATATGTAAGGCTTCAAATCGTCGATGCGAAATCGGCTCACCGATACATAAGCGGCGTCGCGGTCGAAATGCGATGCTTCGATTTGGGTCACCTTGCTCCACGGTGTGAGCGGCGGCGGCGTCACGTTGTTCCACGCCTTGCCGCCGTCCCGGGTCGACCAGACCAAACCATCGTCGGTACCGGCCCAGATGAGACCCTCTTTCAGAGCGGACGCGCTCGCCGCATAGATCACGCCGCGCTGATCCGCGGCCTTCGGCAGCGTCAAGGCGCCGACGCTCGCCGGAGGGCCGGGGTTCTCCCGAGCGAGATCGGGGCTCACGACCTGCCAGCTTTGGCCGCCATCGGCCGTTACGTACAGATGGTTGGCCGCGTAGTACATGCGATGCGGATCTTGCGGAGAAAAGAACAAGGGTTCGGTTCGATCCACACGGATGTCTGCGGTTTTGAGCGGAACGGGCGTGATGTCTTGCACCTGTCCCGTCGACAAATGCGTTCTCGTCACGACGTTGCGGCCCGCCCCATATATGACGTCAGGATCCAAAGGATCGGGAACGACATAGCCGTATTCGATCACGCCGACCGGCCGCCAGTCGCGCATCGTAATCTCGCCGTCGTTGCCGCGGGTGGCGATGCAAACAGAGCCGCTCTCTTGTTGGCCCGAACAGATCCGATACGGGAAAGTCTCTAAGATACCGATGTGGTAGAGCTGCGCCGTCGGCTGATTGAGCCACGAACTCCAGGTCGCGCCGTCGTTGACCGTTACGACTGCACCCTGATCACCGACCAATGCGATATGCCGAGGGTTGTCCGGACTGATCCAAAGGTTTTGATAGTCGTCGCCCCCCGGAGATCCACGAAGCGACGACCAATGGGCGCCGCCATCCGTCGACTTCATGGTAACGAGGCTCGCGCTGTAGAGAACGTCCGCGTTCTTCGGGTCGACCTTGATGATCGGCAGATCGCCGCCGCCGATACGCAGCGCCGGCCGCGGATCGGTGGTGGCGCGGACCCAGCTTTCGCCGCCATCGTCCGACCGATACACGCCGAGACCCGCGGCCGAGCTGTAATCACCGGCGGCGGTCGTGGCGGCCGTGGCGTACAACCGTCCCGGCTCACTCGGCGAAACCGCCACTTCGATTTGCGACAGGTTCTCCGGAAGTCCGCGTGTGATCCGGCGCCAGTGGTCACCGCCATCGGACGACTTGAAAAGACCGCCGGCCGTGCCGTTGTAGACGTTTTTATCTTCCCACGGGCCCGCGCGCACATTCCAAAGCGACGCGTACAGCACGTTCGGATCTTGCGGATCGATCTTGACGCAAGAGCCGCCCGTGTTGTCGTCGATGTACAGCACTCTGCTCCAATTCTTCCCGCCATCCAGGGATCGGAAGATTCCACGCTGCACGCTCGGACCGAACGGATGACCCAACACCGCCGCATAGAGCCGGTTGGGATCGCGCGGATCGACCGCGAGATCGGGAATCTGTTGAGCGTCGTCGAGCGCCAAATGCGCCCAGGTCAGTCCCGAATCCGCGGAACGATAGATGCCGTTGCCCACCGAAAGATCCGGCCGCTGCAGGCCCTCTCCGCTCGCCACGTAGATGATTGTCGGATCGGACGGCGCAACTGCAATCGCTCCGATGGATTGCGTCGGGGCGGAGTCGAACAATGGATTCCAAGTGCGGCCGTAATCCGTCGTCTTCCAGACGCCGCCGTTTACCGCGCCAATCAAGAATGTCTCAGGCTGACCTGGTATGCCGGTGACCGCGCGCGTGCGTCCGCCACGGAACGGTCCGATCAACCGCCAATGCAAGGCTTGAGAGGCGGCGGCGAGCGGTGTCTCCGAAGCGCCTTGCGATGCCAGCGATTGCCCGATCAAGAGGGCGGCAAGCAATGCCCGGCTCGCGATATTCATAGATCAGCGCAAGTCCGCAATGGTCGGCACGCCGTGATCGTGCATCAGCGATTGAAGAGCGGGTAAATCGGTCTCGGACAGCGCACGCCACTTCGCGAGTTCTTTGGTGAGTTCGCCGTGCAGGTAGGCATAGACCTGCCGCTGCGATTCGGTCGGACCAAAATCCTCGGAGTCGAGCACGCCTAAGAAAGTATCGTACTGTTCGTTCAGCATGTTTGGATAGCGAAGGTTGTCCTCCGACGCGGCCATCTTCACTTGCAGGAGCCGCGCCTCGATCGGCGCTAACTTGGTGCCGATGCCGTTCGCCGCATCGACAACCGGCTTGGCCGCGGCGTTATCTTTGCTCCATTTCTTGATTGTCTCCAAGCGCGCCCGTGTTTCGCGGATCTGATTCACCACTTTGTGCAGGGCATCGATGTCGCTCCAGGTGCGCATCGAAAGTTCTGCGAGTTCACGAACGTCGTGCTCCGCCATCTGTCCCGCAAGTCTCGGATCCGGAACGATCTCGAGCGGGGCGGTTTGGCTCTTGCCGACCGCCGTCAGCCGAACCAGATAATTGCCCGGCGTGACCAGGGGTCCGCGCGGCCCCTCGTCGCTGTAGAAGGCACCCGGGATCTTCTCCGGATCTTCCCAGCGCAAGTCCCACGCAAAACGGTTGGCGCCTGCCGCGTCGGGAATCACATCCGCGGGCTTCTCGCGGTCGATCCATTCTTCGGGTTGCTCGGTGTTGTCAGCCTGCCGGCGGTTCGAGATGCGACGCACCAACATGCCATCGGCCGTCAAGACTTCGAGCGTAATAGTGTCCGTTTCAGCCGGCTTGTTCTTGAGGTAATAGTCGATGACCGCACCCGCCGGCGGATTGTCGCCCACCGGGAGGCGGCGCTCGACTTGGGAGGGATAATGCAGCTTCACGGCACGGGCCGGCCGAAATAAGTGGAAATCCTCGGCAGGGACGCCTGCGGCCGCCTGCCGCACCGGCGACAAGTCGTCGAGAATCCAGAACGAGCGGCCGTGCGTGGCGGCGACGAGATCGTCGTCCTTGACGACGAGGTCATGGACCGGAGTGACCGGCAGATTGAGCTGCAGGGCCTGCCAATGAGCTCCATCATCGGCGGAAAAGAAGACCCCGAGTTCCGTGCCTGCATAGAGCAATCCCTTATGGGCCGGATCTTCGCGCACCGCGTGCACATAAGCCCCCTCCGGTATGCCGCTGACGATTCGAGTCCATGTCTTGCCGAAATCGTGAGTACGGAAGATGAGCGGCTTCAAGTCATCGAGCTTGTGACGGTCGATGGCGGCATAGGCCGTCGCCGCATCGTGCGGCGAGGCCTCGATGAGACTTACCATGCTCCAAGCAGGCAGGTCCTTCGGCGTGACATCGAGCCAGGTTTGGCCGTCGTTGCGGGTCAACTGAATACGGCCATCATCGGTACCCGCCCAGAGCTGTCCTTGCTGCAGGGGTGATTCGCCGAGCGCGAATACGGTGTCATAGTACTCGACGCTGGTGATGTCGAGCGTTATCGGTCCGCCCGAGGGCTGCTGCTTGCTCTTGTCGTTGCGTGTGAGATCCGGGCTGATGGCCTTCCAGGTGCGGCCCTGATCGGGGCTGCGCAGCACGAACTGCGCTGCCGAATAAAGGACGTTCGAATCATGGCGAGATACCAACAACGGCTCGGTCCATTGCAGGCGAAATTGCTGGTCCGCCGCTCCGTTGCCCGACATGTCGAGCGGGTACACCGACACGTCGCGAAGGTTGTTCGTGCGGTGATCGAGGCGGGTCATTTGGCCGCTGTCGGAGTTCGCATAGATGATTTCCGGATCTTTCGGATCCGGCGCGATGAATCCGCTTTCGCCGCCGCCGACTTCGAACCAATCCTGACGGCCGATGACACCGTCATCGTCGCGGCTGGCAATGGCGATCGTCGAATTGTCCTGCTGTGCGCCATACACGCGGTACGGCCACCGGTTATCGACCGCCACATGGTAGAACTGCGCCGTCGGTTGATTGTACGGGGTGGTCCAGGCCTTGCCGCCGTCCATCGAAATGCTGGCGCCGCCGTCGTTTCCGTTGATCAAGCGGCGCGCATCCGTGGGATCGATCCACAGCGCGTGGTGATCGCCGTGCGGGGCGGGCATTAGCTCGAACGATTTGCCGCCGTCGCCGGACCGAAACGCGCCCGTGTTCAGCACATAGACGACGTCGGGGGAGACGGGATCGGCGAATACGTGGCTGTAGTACCACGCGCGCTGCCGGAAACGATGGTCCTCGTTGACGCGAGTCCAGCTATCGCCGGCATCGTCCGAGCGGAAGAGGCCGCCCTCGGCCGCTTCGATCATAGAGTACACGCGTCCCGAACCGCCGCCCGCCACCGACACGCCGATACGCCCAAGAATCCCGGCAGGCAGCCCGTGGCCCTCGAGATGCTTCCACGTGACTCCGGCATCCGTCGATTTGTAAAGACCCGATCCCGGACCGCCGCTCGAGAAGTTCCACGGTTGTCGGCGCATCTGCCATAGCGATGCATAAACGATGTTCGGATTGTCCGGATTGAAGACGACGTCGATCGCGCCCGTGTCCGCATCTTTGTACAGCACCTTCGTCCAAGTCCTGCCGCCATCGGAGGTGCGGAAGACACCGCGTTCTTCGTTGGCACCAAACGCATGTCCGAGAGCCGCGACCAGCACGATGTCCGGATTTTTCGGGTGCACGATCACGGCGCCAATGTGACGCGTATCTCTAAGTCCCAAATTCTTCCACGTGCGGCCCGCGTCGAGCGATTTGTAGACCCCGTCTCCATAGGTGATATTCCCGCGCGGGCACGCTTCCCCGGTGCCGACGTAGATGACATTGTGATCCGAGTCGGCGACCGCGATTGCGCCGATCGAGGCGATCTTTTGGGCATCGAAGACCGGCTTCCAGGAGGCGCCGACGTCGGTGCTCTTCCAAACGCCGCCCGCGACGGCGCCGAAATACCACGTCGCCGGATCTCCCGCCACGCCGCTGACTGCGACTACGCGGCCTCCCCGAAACGGACCGATCTGCCGCCATTTCATACCGTCCAAGAGCGCCGGATTGATGTCCGGAGCTGCTTTGCACAGCACGGGCATCATCGGAAGCAGCGCCAAAGTTGCGACGAATGATGCGAACCGATTCGACATGATTTTTCCGACTCCTATGGACCGCGCGATGGCGCGTATCGTACAGCAAAGCACGGCGCCAACCACACCGGCGATTGCTCTGCATGCGACTAAGGCAATCCCTTCGCCTGCAGAAATGATAGATCGGTTATTATGCGGCGATTTTTTTATTTGGCCGGAGGTGGGCCGTGCGTTTGTGTGCTGATCGCATCGGACGATCGCTGATTGTCTTGCTGTGTTTCGAAGCCCCAAGCGTTGGTGCGATTGCCGGATCGCTCGATACGATCGTAGTCACGGCTACACGGATCGCCGAGCCTCTCGACCGCATACCGGCGGACATCTCGGTGGTATCGGCAAATGAACTCGGCGCCCGCGACGTTTGGGACATGGCGTCGGCAGTGAGCCTCGTGACGGGAGTCGACGCGCCGCCGGGCGGCGACGCCGGGCCTTCGAGCGCAGTGCCCTCGTTTTGGGGCCTTCACGAGTTCGACGCATTCTTGCTGGTGGTCGATGGTATCCCCTGGGGCGGGGCCTTCAATCCCGCCATATCCACGCTGAATTTCACCGACATCAAGCGCGTGGAAATATTGAAAGGCGCTGGGCCGGTGATGTACGGGGCGACATCGTTCGTGGGCGTGGTGCAGGCCATTCATTACCCGGCCGGAGAGGCCGCGGATGAAGCCGACCTGGCATTCGGTTCATACGGATCAGTTCGTGGTTCGGCCTCGATCGCATTTGCGTCCGTGAGCGACTATCGGCAGTCACTTGCGCTCGACGGTCAGAGACTGGGGTTCGCGGACGCCCGCGAGAGAGTTTCCGACGGGCACGTCCTTTACCGCGGAGAATCACAGGTGGGCACCGGGAAGTTGCGGGTCGATGCGGATGTTGCCGTCGTCGATGATGTCCCTCCGAGTCCGGCGATACGCGCCGGCACCGCCTTGAACACCCTCACGCCGATCAACGCGAACTTCAATCCTGCGGACGGCAAAATCGAGGAAAACAAGTTTCACGTGGACGTCGGCTATACGCAGCCGGTCGCCGCAGGCGTCTGGGAAAGCTTGATTTCCTTTGCATACTCCGACATCAAGGATATCCGCGCCTTCCTGCATCCCGATTTGAGCGGGTCGGCGGATACACAGAACCAACGCCGGCATATCGATGATGGATATTTCGATACGCATTTGACTCGTGCGGTCGCAGCGGACACGTCGCTAATCGTCGGCGGCGATCTTCTGTATGGCCGGGGGCGACAGCGGACTCTCAACGGCAATAGCGTGTATGTCGCGCCATTGGACGGCTCGCTTTTACCCCCTCCGACCACGGCATTGCCGGTCAATGAGATCGGGAACGTCGACGATACGCGGCTCTTCGCAGGACAGTATGCACAGGTCGACTGGAAGCCTGATGACCGCTGGGATCTGCTCGCCGGGGTGCGCGTCAACGAAACCTACGAGCGCAAGGTTTCCAGCGATGAAACACTTCCGCCGCCTGACCTGCTTTCCGCAAGAGCGGCGAGGACGGTGGTTCGGCCATCGGAAACCATCGGTGTGAGCTACCGGGCGGCGGCTTCCGGCAAGGATGAGGCCGTGGCGTACGCGGACTTTCGAAACGCGTTTAAGCCCGCTGCGATTGATTTCGGTCCGGACTACACGCCGGATCTTCTCAGCCCGGAAACGGCGCACAGCTACGAAGCGGGTTTGAAAGGGACGGCGATGAATGGCCGGCTCAACTATCAAGGCGAAGTGTTCGCCATGGACTTCAATAATCTGGTCGTGCGGACGAGTTCGGGCGCTTTGGCCAATGCCGCCGAGGAGAAGCTCAAAGGCGTCGAACTCGAGACTCGGTATCAGCTACAGCCGGATCTCGCCCTCGCTGCCAATGCGTCATATCACGACGCACGCTTTAAGCAATACTTCCTCTTCGACGCAGGGACGGGTGTTGATGTGAGCGGCCGGCAGCTGCCGCTATCGCCTCGCGTCCTCGCCTCGGCAGGGTTGCTGTATACACCCGAATCGGGGTTCGGCGCGACGGTGGTTGGCCGATATGTCGGAAGGCGTTTTCTGGACGCGGAGAATACGGCGACTGTGGGAGGCTACACAGCGCTCGATGCGACACTTAGCTATCGCGTCGACAAGTATCGGCTGACGCTGGAAGCAACCAATTTGACCGACCGCCGGCCACCCGTGTCGGCAAGCGAATTCGGTAGCGAGTCGTTCTACCTGCTACCGGCGCGCATGCTCTGGGTCCGCCTCAGCTATCAATGGCGTTCGGCGGCGGTTCAGGAATGATCATCCGTCCCCGGCAGCCAAATCGCTGCGCGCTCAATCGGGCCCGGCGACGCGCCGGGGCCGGCCGCGGCGATCGCCACGTAAAACATCTCGCGCTGCGTTCTCGAGGGTTTGGGGACGAGTTTGATAAAGAAGCTGGTCGAGTTTTTACCTTTCGGAAACAACTGGGTCACCTTTGCTTGATGCACGTAGTCAATGCCCGGCTTCGCCGATGCCGGTTCGGTCCACCATACGAATGCGGTATCGCTGCGCCCTTGGGGCGACCGGTGAACACGGATCTCGGCGAAATTCTCGCCCGAGCGGATCTTATAGTTACCGGCCGTCACAATGATCGGTTTGAGCAAGGCAGCCTGCATCTTCGTTCGACCGGCCTCATGCTTCACGCTGCTCGAAGGCGGCGAGTGGGACTCCTGGGCCTGCGGAAGGGTCTCGACGGGGACCGTGGCCGCCGCCATAGTCCCCCCATCGCCGGGCCCGGATGCCGCGGTGGCATCAGGGCTGCGTTGCACAGTCGCCGCAACCGCCGGAACGATGTGATCTCCGGCCACTCGTCGGCCCGGAGCGACGCGGACAAACGACGCCCAGACGGCTACTGTGATCAGCAATACGGCGAATACTGCGGCAGCCCTGAAAGGCGCGGCCGGGCGGGGGGCGGGGGGCGCGGGCTTGAGGTCGAGAGCGCGGGGCAGTCGCATCGCCGCCGCACGCTCTGCATGCAATTTATTGAGCCACGCGTTCACGCCTATCGACCGGGCCGCCCGATGCCAAGACAGGCCCATGGTCAGTGTTTTCCACTGTTGTCCGCTGAGGTCCGGCGGCCGCGTAGGCACGATCCCAAGATCCCGAGCAATGGTCGATGGCCGCCGCTGAAAGGGATGGCTGCCCGCAAGCAACTCGTACGCGATGCACGCGAAAGCGTAGATGTCATCGCGCGGGTCCGCAGGTCGCCCAGCCAGCAGCTCGCAACATGCGTACGCGGGTGTTACCGCCGAAAGCGCATTTCTTCGCGCTAAAATCTCTGCCCCCGGGGTGGCGGGATGGCTCGACGCGCCAAAGTCGAGTATCCGAACCTCGCCGGAATTGGTGATCATTATATTTTGCGGCTTCAAATCCGTGTGGATCACGTTGCGGGCGTGTGCGTGCGCCAGTCCTGACCCTATTTCACGGATGATTGCCCAAGCGTAAGGCCGCGACATCGGCAGAGGGTGCAATCGCTCCGTGACGCTGCTCAGAAGCTCGCCCTCGAGCAGCTCCATCGTGAAGAAATCGATGTCTCCATCACGGTCCAACTCGTACACCTTGACGATATTTCTGTGGGAGAGCATCTGGGTGCAATAGAACTCGCGCCTTAGATTTTCGAGCAGCTCCAGCCGGTTATCCGTGTTCGTGTGGAGGATCTTGATCGCCACGTACTGATTCGCTTGCGGCAAATCGGCGCGGTAACGATCCAGCGCCTTGAACACCGTTCCCATCCCGCCGCTTCCCAAGCGCTCTTTCAGTACGTATCGTTCGCGTAACACGCGTCCAATCTCGATTGTTTCGGTCGAACCGACTGTGGGGGTCGAACGTTGATCGCTGTTCCCGCGGGTCGCGAGCTCCAATGTCGGTTGAAGGTCGATGGTCGTGCCGTAGGCGCCCCTTTCCCGCTCGCGCGCCGCGCTCTTCATCGCTTTTGCACGAAGAGAATCGCCTGACCTTTCGACGTGTAGGTATCGTTGATGGATCCCAATCAATATCTGCCATGCCGCGCTTGGAGCGGCGCGCAGGAGACTCGAGATTTCGTCAACAAACTCTTCCTCGCTGCATTCGCCGCACGCGAGTTCATCAAGGCGGTTTTGCAATTCCAGGTCTAGTTGGCCTGCGGCCTGTCT
>DASYJX010000047.1:0-1582 GCA_035996065.1 Steroidobacteraceae bacterium
GTCCGAACAATGGCTTGACCGCAATGCCACCAGTGAAAAAGGGCCGCTGCCCGCCGCCGGGGAGGAACTGGCGCGCCGGTTCGGCTGACTGCAATATGTTACAAAAATAACTTGAATTTCAATTTTTTTGTTATATGTTGAGCTATAGCCTGCTTGGAGAATCCAGGTTTCTTGGAGACCGGCCATGTACACGCAAGCGCTCAACACCGCCGACGCCGAAGACCGCGATATCGAGGACGCCGGCCGTGCCGCGCAGTTTCAGGCCCGCATCGATGCCGACGACCGCATCGAGCCGAACGACTGGATGCCCGCGGCCTATCGCAAGACATTGACGCGGCAGATCTCGCAGCACGCGCATTCCGAAATCGTCGGCATGCTGCCGGAAGGCAACTGGATTACCCGCGCGCCGTCGCTGCGCCGCAAGGCGGCACTGCTCGCCAAAGTGCAGGACGAGTGCGGCCACGGGCTTTACCTTTATGCCGCGGCGGAAACGCTTGGCACCTCGCGCGAAGAAATGGTCGACCTGATGCTGGCAGGCAAATCCAGATATTCCTCGATCTTCAATTATCCGACGCTGACCTGGGCCGACATCGGCGCGATCGGCTGGCTGGTCGATGGCGCCGCCATCATGAATCAGATTCCGCTGTGCCGTTGTTCCTACGGTCCCTATGCGCGCGCGATGATCAGGGTGTGCAAGGAGGAATCCTTCCACCAGCGGCAGGGTTTCGAGATCATGATGATGCTGGCGCACGGCAGCGAAGACCA
Source organism: Steroidobacteraceae bacterium (assembly GCA_035996065.1). Lineage (GTDB taxonomy): Bacteria > Pseudomonadota > Gammaproteobacteria > Steroidobacterales > Steroidobacteraceae > Bog-1198. The sequence goes on from DASYJX010000047.1 coordinate 766, forward strand.
GAAGGCGATGGCGCAAAGCGCGCTCGATCGGTGGTGGTGGCCGGTGCTGATGATGTTCGGGCCGCCCGACAAGGCCAGCCAGCACAGCGACACCTCGACCAAATGGAAGATCAAACGTTTCTCCAATGACGAGCTGCGCCAGAAATTTGTCGATGCGACGGTGCCGCAGGCGCAGTTTCTAGGTCTCACCATTCCCGACCCCGGCATGAAACAGAACGCAGCGGGAAATTGGGAATACAGCGCGATCGACTGGGACGAATTCAACCAGGTGCTCGCCGGCAACGGCCCCTGCAACCGCGATCGTCTTGCGGCGCGCCGCAAGGCGCATGATGAGGGCGCGTGGGTGCGTGAGGCGGCACAAGCCTATGCCGAAAAACGCAGGAGCCGCAAAGCTGCGGCGTAATTCAGGGAGGTCATAATGGCCACGCCGAACATTCCCTTGTGGGAAGTCTTCATTCGCAGCCGCAATGGGCTGGCGCACAAGCACGTCGGCTCGCTGCACGCGTCAGACGCGACGCTGGCGTTGCAGGCCGCACGCGATATCTACACCCGCCGCGGCGAGGGATTGTCGATCTGGGTGGTGCCGTCGAATGCGATCACGGCTTCCGATCCCGCCGAAAAGGGCATGATGTTCGAACCGGCGGAATCCAAGATCTATCGCCATCCGACGTTTTATGATGTGCCGGATGAAGTCGGGCATATGTAAACGGTCGTTGCGAGGCCGCATGCAAGAAATTCTGACCTCATCCTGAGGAGCTTGCGAAGCAAGCGTCTCGAAGGATGGCGGCAAGGCACGGGCTCGCGGCCATCCTTCGAG
>DASYJX010000048.1:0-2106 GCA_035996065.1 Steroidobacteraceae bacterium
GCTGCGCGACATGATCGTGCTGCTCGGCGAAAAGCGCAATCTGTCGCGCGAGGATGCCTACACGCTCTGCAGTCTCGCCGCCGACCTGCGGGTGACGCAGACCGTCAACGGCTCCAAGGGCATCCACTGCATGATCGCGAAGTCCGTGGTGCATGGGTGATGCCGGCCCGGAATCGCAGGGTGGGCAAAGGCGCGCTTGCGCTGTGCCCACCACAATGCACGCATCGCTATTAAATGGTGGGCACGCTTCCGGTCCCTGCTTGGCGCCTTCGCTAAAGCTTCGGCGGCCCACCGTCACGATCCCCCGGCGAAGCCTTGGCGTAGACGGGTCGCAGGGACACGCAGAATGCGGAGAGACCCGACCCTTGAGCTTCATCTTCGTCCTCGCGGTCGGGCTCGTCGCCGGCACCCTCAGCGGCATCGTCGGCACCGGCTCGTCGATCATGCTGATGCCGGTACTGGTCTATCAGTACGGGCCGAAGGAAGCCGTGCCGATCATGGCGATCGCCGCCATCATGGCCAACCTGTCCCGCATCCTCGCCTGGTGGCGCGACGTCGACTGGCGCGCCTGCGCGGCCTATTCGGTCACAGGCATTCCGGCAGCAGCACTCGGCGCGCGCACGCTGCTGGTGCTGCCGTCGCGCGCGGTCGATATTGCGATCGGTCTCTTTCTCATAGCGATGGTGCCGGCGCGGCACTGGCTCGCCCGGCACGATCTCAAATTCACGCTGTGGCACCTTGCGATCGGCGGCGCCGTGATCGGCTACCTCACCGGCATCGTGGTATCGACCGGCCCCTTGAGCGTACCGCTGTTTCTGTTCTACGGCCTTGCCAAGGGCGCGTTCCTCGCCACCGAAGCCGCAAGTTCGCTCGGGCTTTACGTCAGCAAGTCCATCACCTTCCAGCGCTTCGGCGCGCTGACGCCGGATATCGCGCTCAAAGGCCTGATCGCCGGCTCGTCGCTGATGTTCGGCGCCTTCATCGCCAAGCGGTTTGTGCTGCGGCTCGACGCCAACGTGTTTCGGCTTGTCATGGACGGGATCATGCTGGCGTCGGGACTATCGATGCTGTGGAACGCGGCGCATTCGGTGTAGTCAGATAACAACGTGTTCAATTTAAAAATACGATCCATGGATATTTCAGATGAAATTAGCTGATGCATTGCCCCTCATCGAGAAGCTCCCCCAATGCAAATCCTCGCGAGAGGTAGGTGTCGCCTTCGCTGATTTTGTAGCGCCCTATGGCTTTGTAGCAACGGCCTGCGGCGAGTCGCGAGAGATCCCGGAAGGACGAATTTGGGAGTTTTTCTTCAATACGTGGCCAGCTGAATGGCTCCTGCAGTATCAACAGAACGACTTTGTCAGACACGATTTACTTCCCATGGTGGCGCGATTCTCGGCGCAGACCTTCACCTGGCTTGAGGCGCTTAAAGGACGAACGCCGACGGCAAAGCAGCGCGAACATCACGAATGGGCTAAAGGCATCGGCATTGTCGATGCCATCGCGGTGCCCATCCACTATCCCGGAGGTGATCTGGGCCTGTGCGTCAGTATCGCCAACCATCCGATCGAAGGCACCTTCGAGCGCAATGCCCTGCAGATGGCTTCCTTGTTCACATACCAACGCTGCCGTGAACTGGGCGGCCAGAGCGAGACAAGCTTTGCTCCGAGGCTGCTGACGCCGCGCGAGGCCGAGTGCCTGCGATGGGTGCTCAAGGGCAAGTCCGATACCGACATCGGCAAGATTCTGGGAATCTCGCACACCACCGTGCACTTCCACATCGAACGGGTAAAAAAGAAACTCGACGTCAAAACCCGAACCCAGGCTGCGGCCACCCTGGTTTCGCTGGGGTATTTGTGAAGAATTCTCAAGAGTTGAATAGGGTGCAAGGTAATAAAATTGCCGGCCCGGACATAGAACAAAATAGGAACTAGTTAGGATTTCCGTGCTATGAGACGGCTCTCAGTCACCGGACCGCTCCTGATTCCCCATGGCCAAATCCACCCTCTCTTTTGTCTGCCAGAACTGCGGTGCCGCCTATAACCGCTGGCAGGGCAAGTGCGAATCCTGCGGCGAGTGGAACACGCTGGCCGAGGAGGATACGAC
>DASYJX010000049.1:0-2527 GCA_035996065.1 Steroidobacteraceae bacterium
CAGAGCTGTCCGATGATGTGGTCGTCATCAACTCGTTCTCGAAATATTTTTGTATGACAGGTTGGCGTGTCGGATGGATGGTGTTGCCCGAGCAACTGGTACGCCCGGTCGAGCGCTTGCAACAAAACCTCGCAATATCGGCGCCGACTTTGTCGCAAATCGCCGCCGAGGCAGCGTTCGACGGACACGACGAGATGGAGGTGGTGAAGCGCACATATGAAGTCAACCGCCGCATCCTGATCGAAGGCTTTTCCAAAGCGGGACCGGACCGTCTACTACCGGCGGATGGTGCGTTTTATCTTTACGCCGATATCTCACGCTTTGGCGCCGACAGTTTCGACTTCGGCAAACGGATGCTCGAAGAAGCACATGTGGCGGCAACCCCCGGCGTCGACTTCGATCCGATGAACGGGCATGCCTTCGTGCGCTTTTGTTATTCAGGATCAACGGATGATACCCGCAAGGCAATCGCGAAGATTACGAAATGGCTCGCGCGCTGACGAGTAATCTAGTGATGTCCGGCCTCGGTCGGCTTAAGGGCGATCGCGATCATCTCCCGTGTCGTGCCGATCCGAGCAGCGAGCGCTCGTCTCGGAACCTTCACGACGAGCAGCTTCGACCCTGCCGAGAACTTGGCGCTGTAAGGCAACAGAGGATCGAGAAGAGTTACGTCGCCTGCGCCCAAGACAAGCTGCCGGCCATCTTGTTCCAGCTCGAGCAGGCCCGCCGCTTGTCGACATATGAACAGCTCATCGCCCTGAGATTGAGCGGCTTCACTGTACGGGCCACGTCCATCGGCGAATTCTCGAACAGCACAAGTTCGATGTCGGACAGCATCCCTGTTTCGATTTCGGCGGCAAAAGTCTGCCGGCATTCAGGCGTTGAAGAATGACCGACGAGATTGTTACAGGCAACGCTGTGCCAGTAGTCGAACCGGTCCCGGGGATGCACATCCTCGGTCGAAAAGAGCTTCTTCATCGGTTTAGTGCCGATGTGGCCGAGGGGATGTGCCCGCAGGGCCGATTTAACCTCGCTTCGCAGGACTAGGCTGCGCTTATAAAGGAACAATAACAACTACTGACACCAAGAAAAGATGCCTCGCGACAAGACGGGTATCGCACTGAACCTTTTGATGGGCCTGATCGCCGTCATAAGCGTGAGCGCGCTTGCATATCGGTTCTATTACTACGGCAGAGCCAATGAAATCGCAAAGTTTCTTTGCGGAGAGCGTCCCATGATTACCGGCAAGTACGGCGATTGCCTGAGGCATTACGGCGAGCCCTGAGCTGGAAGGGGCTTCTGAAACCCAGATGCGGGCACCTTTGCAAGAATCCGAAGAGTGCCGTCACCGTTTGCTTGACGCACGGCATCAAGGCGCCGTGGCCTGCGCTATTCGACGCGCAGTCGGCTTCATTACACCCGTCGCGCAGCGTGATTTCGAACAATTCCGACAGCTGATACAAGACCAACAGGACCGCCAGTCCTGTCCCGCAAGCGAAGAATGATGCGAGCGGCGAAGGTAGCGGCAGGGCGGAGGGAGCGGTGCTCGGGGCTGCGATCGGCGCAACGGCGGCGACGGCAGCGAGCCTCGTCACCATGCTGGCGATTCCCGGAGTCGGCGCCGGAAGCCACTCGAGCGATTGGGCGTTAATCTCGATCGCGAACTAATAGATCGGCGGCTTTCTCGGCGATCATAAGGGTGGCGGCATTGGTGTTGGCCGACGGCATCGTCGGCATCACGGAGGCATCGACAACCCGCAACCCGCCTATCCCATGCACCTTCAAATCGGCGCTGACAACGGCCAGGGAATCGCGGCCCATGCGACATGTGCTGACCGCGTGATACACCGTCGCTCCTTGTTGACGGGCGTAATCCAGTAACGCGTCGTCGGTCATAATGTCCGCGCCTGGCAACGTCTCGGGCCCGCGATAGGGGGCTAACGTACTGGTATCTAAAAGGCGCCGGCACCATCGCAGACCGTCGATTATCGCGCGTTGATCGGCCTCGGCTGAAAGATAGTTGGGCTGGATCGCCGGTGCATCGTTTGGATCGGCGGTGCGCGCGCGAACAAAGCCCTTGCTTTCGGGTCGGAGCTGCCAAACTCCGCTGGTCATGCCTGGAAATCGCTGCAGTTGGCCGACCACGCCACTGGTATAGCTCGCTGGCGTAAACACAAATTGCAAATCGGGCAATTCAAGGCCGGGCTGCGAGCGCACGAACACCGCAACGTGTGCCGGACTGAACGCAAGAAGTCCGCGGCCGGTCGCCAGCCATTTGGCAATCTCCCAGTGCAGGCGCATGCCCTGCGCACGCTCGTTCAACGTGATCGGTTGCGTGACGCGATGAGCAACCCGCACCGCATAGTGGTCCTGAAGTCCCTCGCCGACGCCGGGCAGCGCGTGCCGGACCTCGATCCCAATTTCACGCAACAAGTCAGGAGGGCCGATGCCGGAAATCTGCATCAGATGCGGTGAGCCGATCGCACCAGCGCTCAGGATCACCTCGCGGCCTGCGCATGCGCTGATC
>DASYJX010000050.1:0-1501 GCA_035996065.1 Steroidobacteraceae bacterium
CGCCCAGGGTGCCGTCGACAATCCGCTGGCGTCGCTGTCGCTCGACATCGGCCGCCTGATGGATCGCAATCTCGCAGCCGAGATGTGGGATCGCTATCAGCGCGGCGAGAACAAGGCCTTCACCAAGCGGCTCTATACGCCGGCCGGCCAGAAGGCTTTCGACGAAGTCGCCCGCAAATATCGCGCCGACCGTAACTTCAAGCAGACGGTCGACCGCTACATCACCGAGTTCGAGCGATTGCTCGACGAGGTCGCACGCGAGGACCGGGGGCCGCAAGCGTTGCGCGGTCACCTGGCCTCGGAAACCGGGCTGGTCTATACGCTGCTCGCCCACGCCGCGGGACGGCTCGGGTAAGGGCTCAGGCTTCAACCGTCACATAAAAAACGGAGGCATCGCTGCCTCCGTTTTGTTTTGGCTCATTCGTAGGATGGGTAGAGCGAAGCGAATCCCATCACTTTCATTGACGTTTGTTTGATGGGTATCGCTTCGCTCAACCCATCCTATGGCTTCTTCTTCTCGCCCGCCGGAGCGGGGCCCGGCCTGGGCGGTGCCGTTGCCGGCGCTTCCGCCGGCGCGCTGCCGCCGCCGGCGCCAAACAGCAACCGCGTCGGGTTACGGTCGAGGTTGTTCACCGCGCGGCTGATATCTCCGAGCGTCTTGCGGCCGTCGGACATCAGCGCGCCCGAACGCTTGTCGAAATCGTCGGCCAGTTCGCGGATCGATTTCACCGTCTGGAACAGCTCGCCGCCGGCATTGCCGCCGGCGATCGCATTGAGGCCGAGCATGAGGCTGTCGGCCTTGCCCATCACGCCATCGACCTTCAGCATGACGTCGTCGATCTTCTCGGAGTTGCGCGCCAGCGAGCCTGTGAAGGTCTCAAGATTGTGCAGGGCGTTTTTGACGGCTGCCTGATTATCGGAAACCACCTTGTTGATGTTCTGCAGCGTCGCGCGGATCGCCTCGGTGACGTCCTGCAACCCGTTCGGATCAGCGGTCAGCGTCGGCACGCCATCCTCGTCCAGCGGGACCGCGGGGGCTGCCTCCTCGCCGCCCTTGAGCGATATCGCAGCCACCCCGGTCAGTCCCTGGAATTCGAGCCCGACCAGCGTGTCTTTCCGGATCGGGGCATTGTTCTCGACCATCGCGAGTGCGACGACTCGACGCGGGTTATCCAGTTTCACGGAGATCACTTCCCCTACCCGGATACCGTTGAAATTCACGCTGCCGCCGTTGCGCAGGCCCGATGCTGGGCCTTCGAACACGATGCGGATCGGGCTGCGTGCCTTGGTGGTGTGCAGGCTCTGGAACCACAGCACAAAGCCGAACGCCGCCGTGATCACTGCGAGCGTGAAGGTTCCGATCAGGACGTAATTCGCCCGCGTTTCCATTAAAACTCCACTGCCGGGTTCATCATGCGCTAGCCCATGACCGCGCGAGCGCGCTTGCCGTGGAAGTAGGCCCTCAACCAGGGATGCTGTGAAGCCTGCATGTCGGCCATCG
>DASYJX010000051.1:0-6739 GCA_035996065.1 Steroidobacteraceae bacterium
TTCTTCATTTCTGCTTCAGAATTTCTATAACAAGGAGCACGCGGGCAACTTCATGATGCATCTGCTCGTCGCGGACGTGGATGCATGGTGGCATTACGTCCAGGCCCAGGAAATCGCATCTAAATACGATACGAAGACCGAACCACCTGAAGACCGGCCTTGGGGGATACGCGACTTCGTGCTTGTTGATCCGACCGGCGTCCTCTGGCGCATAGGGCAAAACATTTCCGCTCGCCAAAAAACGGTGTGCTCCGGTGAGAGCGTTTAGCGGATTGCAGGTTCGCTTCGGCTGAGGAGCGAGTGCTGGCACCAAAGACGTCCCCGGATATGGCGTAGTTTTGCTTAGCGTCCCGTCGTTGTTTCGAGCTGCTCGGTATAGCGCGCGCCCTGGACCGTGATCGCGGACGCGGCGCGTTCGATCTCGGCGAATGATCAGCCTTGAGTGGAATCCGGGTATTGCTCGTCGCTGACCTTCTCCATCCAATCGACGGGGCTGCCGTTCAGCGCCTCCTGGATGGCGATATGCGTCATCGCCGTGGTGCGGCTCGCGCCGTGCCAGTGCTTCTCGCCCGGATCGAACCAGACGACATCGCCGGGCCTGATCTCCTGTACGGGGTCGCCCCAGCGCTGCACCCAGCCGAGACCGGAGGTGACGATCAGAGTTTGGCCAAGGGGATGCGTGTGCCACGCGGTCCGGGCGCCGGGCTCGAAAGTGACGCTGGCGCCGCGAACCCGCGCAGGCTCCGGTGCTTCGAAGAGGGGATCGATGCGGACCGTGCCGGTGAAATACTCCGCCGGCCCCTTCTGGGAGGGCCGCGAACCGCTTCGTTTGATATCCATCGTTCCTATCCTTTGGTTGCTCGCAACCGCCGGCCCGGCTGCCTTCAGCAGGGCAAGGCAGCCAATGCCGGCAAGCATGTGTCTGCGCGCGACCACGGCGGGAGGTGCACAGTCGCTTCCGTCAAGCTTCGACACGCCAGCGCGCCGCGGCTCCAAAATCCCGTTCAGCCGACGCCCGGAAGCCGGGCCAGCAGCTTGTCGAGCGTGATGGGATAGTCGCGCACGCGCACGCCGGTGGCGTTGTAGATCGCGTTGGCCACAGCCGCAGCGACGCCGCATATCCCGAGTTCGGCGACGCCCTTTGCCTTCATCGGCGAGGACACCGGGTCAGTCTCTTGGAGGAAGATCACCTCCTGATGGGGGATATCGGCATGGACCGGCACTTCGTAGGTCGCAAAATCATGGTTGACGAAAAAGCCGGCACGTTTGTCGATCGCGAGTTCCTCCATCAACGCCGCGCCCACGCCCATCGTCATGGCCCCGATCACCTGACTTCGCGCAGACTTGGGATTCAGGATGCGGCCGGCGGCGCATACCGCGAGCATGCGCCGAACGCGCGTCTCGCCCGTGGCTGCGTCGACGCCGACTTCGACAAAATGCGCTCCGAAGGTCGATTGCTTGTACTTCTTGTCGAGGTCGCCAAACTCGATCGCGTCCTCGGCGACAATGCCGCTGCCGCCCACGACGCTGGAGAGCGGTTCGCGACGATCGCCCGATCGGACCTCGCCGTCGGTGAACACCGCATCGTCGGAACTGAAGCTCAACTTCCGGGCAACAGCTTCGCGCAGCTTGACGCATGCTGCATAGACCCCGGCTGTCGAGCAGTTGGCGCCCCATTGCCCGCCAGAACCGGCTGACACCGGAAAGGTCGAGTCGCCCAGGCGCACCACAACTTTTTCCAGCGGCACGCCCATCATCTCTGCCGCGGTCTGGCCGATGATGGTGTAGCTGCCGGTGCCGATGTCGGTCATGTCGGTTTCGACCGTCACGACGCCCCGGTTGTCGAGTCGGACCCGCGCGGCCGACTTGGTGACCTGGTTGTTGCGGAAAGCAGCGGCCATGCCCATCCCGACGAGCCAACGTCCATCGCGGAATTGACCAGGTCGTGCATCGCGCTTGCTCCAGCCGAAACGCTCGGCGCCGAGGCGGAAGCACTCGACGAGCTGGCGCTGCGAGAAGGGGCGGCCGGGACTATCGCGCTCGGGCTGCTCTCCGATGAGCGCATGAGGATCGTTCGAAGGCGGAGGGAGGGGATTATCGGGCACGACATGGGTATCATTGAGGATGCGGAACTCGACTGGATCAAGCCGCAGCCGCTCGGCCATCTCATCCATCGCGATCTCCAGCGCCATCATGCCCGGCGCCTCGCCGGGAGCTCGCATCGCGTTCCCCTCCGGCAGATCGAGCAACGCAAGACGCGTTGCTGTAAGGCGATTTGCTCCGGCATAGAGCAGTCGGGTCGCCTGGACCGCGCCCTCCGGTCTGCCCTCGGGCAGGTTGCCGGACCAGCTTTCATGGCCGATTGCCGTGATTTTGCCGTCCGCAGTCGCGCCGATACGGATACGCTGGATCGTTGCCGGCCGATGCACGGTGTTGTTGAACATCAACGGCCGCGGCAGCGCCACTTTCACCGGCCGTCCCGCAGCGCGGGCACCGAGAGCGGCAAGCAGCGCGTCGGCCCGGATGAAAAGCTTGCCGCCGAAGCCGCCGCCGATGAAAGGTGAGATTAGTCGAACATTTTCCTTGGCGATGCCGAGCGTCGTCGCCAACTCCCGTACGCTCCAGTCGATCATCTGGTTCGAGGTCCAAAGCGTAAGCTTGTCGCCCTCCCACGCAGCGATGGAGGCGTGCGGCTCCATCATCGCGTGTGCCTCATCGGGTGTGGTGTAGGTCGCGTCGAACTGAACGGGCGCCGCCATGAATGCGCCGGCGAAATCCCCGACCGCGGTATCGGCCGGGCCACCGGTTATACGGGCCGGCGTGGCGGAATCCCTGGCGGTGGCAAGGTCGAAAGCACCCTCGGCCCGGTCATAATCGACCCGGACCAATTCCGCGGCGGAGCGCGCCTGCTCGAATGTCTCCGCGATGACAAGCGCGATCGCCTGGTGATAATGCTGAATGTCAGGGCCGCCGAGCAGGCTCGCTATGTTGAGGTCACCCTTGCCGAGCTTGCCGGCATTCTCTGCCGTCACGATGCCGAGCACGCCGGATGCAGCCTTGGCTTTGGCGAGGTCCATCGACCGAATCCGGCCCTTCGCTATCGCGGAGCCGACCACATAGCCATACGCCTGGTTCGGCGCGACATCGTGCCGCTCATAGGCATAAGGGGCGGTACCCGTGGTCTTGAGCGGCCCATCGATCCGGTCCGTCGGCTTGCCGATCACCTTCAACTGATCGATGGGATTGGTCGTGGCAGGTGCGTCGAACTTCATGACCTTAGCCCTTTGCTTCCGCGAGTACCGAGGCAAGCGTGCGCTCCACCAGCGGCAGCTTGAACGCGTTGTCGTGAGTGGTGCGAGCGCCGGCGAGAAGCCGCGCGGTTACGGCGCTGGCTCCGCGCGACATCTCGGTATCGGCGGATTCGAGGCGCCACGGCTTGTGGGCCACGCCTCCCAGGGCCACGCGGCCGGTCCCGTCTCGCTGGACAATCGCGCCGACGGAGATCAGCGCGAATGCAAATGACGCACGGTCGCGGACCTTGCGGTAGATCTGCACCCCTCCAACCGGCTTCGGCAGCGTCACCGCGGCGATGAGTTCGCCGGACTCGAGCGCGTTTTCGAGATGTGGTGTATTGCCCGGCAGCCAATGGAATTCGGCGATCGGGATGCTCCGGAGCGAGCCGTCCGGCCGAACCGTCTCTACCACAGCGTCAAGGGCGCGCATCGCCACGGCCATGTCACTCGGGTGGGTCGCGATGCAGGCGTCGCTCGCGCCGACAATGGCATGGTGGCGGCTGAAGCCGCCGATCGCTCCGCACCCGCTACCGGGCTGGCGTTTGTTGCAGGGCTGGTTGGTGTCGTAGAAATAGGGACAACGGGTGCGCTGGAGCAGATTACCGGCTGTCGTTGCCCGATTGCGCAGCTGGCCATTGGCGCCCGATAAGAGCGCCCGCGCCAGCAGGCCATAGTCGCGGCGGATCCGTGGATCGGCGGCAAGGTCGGTATTGCGTACCAGCGCGCCGATGCGCAGTCCGCCATCCGAAGTTGGTTCGATCTTGTCGAGCGCGAGGCGATTCACATCGATCAGGTGCGCTGGCGTTTCGATCTGGAGCTTCATCAGGTCCAGCAAATTGGTGCCGCCGGCGACGAACTTCGCTCCGCCGGCACGGGCGGCCGACGCTGCAGCTTGTGCGGGCGACTGCGCGCGTTCGTAAGTGAAGGGTTTCATGCTTGCCTCCCGGCAACTTCGGTGATCGCATCGACGATGTTTGAGTAGGCGCCGCAACGGCAGATGTTGCCGCTCATCCGCTCGCGCAGTTCCGCCGCGGTTAGCCGTGGCTGCGCCGTCAAATCTGCGCTCGCGTGGCTCGGAATGCCGGCCTTGATCTCATCGAGAACCGCCACCGCCGAGCAGATTTGCCCCGGCGTGCAGTAGCCGCATTGGTAGCCGTCATGCTTCACGAAGGCCGCCTGCATCGGATGCATGTTCTCAGGCGTGCCCAGCCCTTCGATCGTCGTGATGCTGTCACCTTCGTGCATGACGGCGAGCGTCAGGCATGAGGTCACCCTTCGTCCGTCCACGATGACCGTGCACGCGCCGCACTGGCCGTGATCGCAGCCCTTTTTTGAGCCGGTAAAATGCAGATGTTCGCGGAGCGCGTCGAGCAGTGTCGTTCGCGTGTCGAGCGCGAGCTGGCGGACCGTGCCGTTCACATTGAACGAGACCTCCGATATTGAAGGCGCTTCGACGACCACCGCCGGGGCGCCGGACGTGGCAGCCTGCGCCTCGGCAACCGGCGGTGTTGCCGAGACCGCCACGGAGGCGGCGGTGCCAATCAACAGGTCACGCCGGGATAACCCGATGAGTAAATCGCGCCGGGATAATTCATCGCTGGAACTTGGCATATGGGCACCTGTCCTGTGGTTACAGCAGCGGTTGATCAAAGCGCTTTGGAGCGCGATGTTCCTCGGCCGGACGTTCAAAAAAAATTGGGTCGACGCGTTTCCAAGGACCAACTGACTTCCTTGACCAATGTAGGCGCGACAGGACGGGTGATTAGGTGATAGAAGCCGCATGAACCTATGAGGCGGATTCATGAATGGGACACATCAATGATCTGATTGCGTTTCTTGCAGTGGCGAAGGAGCGGAGTTTTACCAGGGCCGCGGCAAGGCTTGGTGTCTCACAGTCTGCGCTCAGTCACACGGTCCGCGGACTCGAAGAGCGCCTGGGAATGCGGTTGCTCGCCCGCACCACCCGCAGCGTTGCGCCAACGGAGGCTGGAGAACGGCTGGTCCGGACAGTGGGGCCGAGGTTCGAAGAGATTGATGCCGAACTTTCGGCATTGACCGAGCTTCGTGAGAAGCCTGCGGGCACAATCCGCATCACGACGGGTGAACATGCGGCCGAAGCCATTCTCTGGCCCGCGCTGGCAAGGGTGTTGCCCCGTTATCCGGACATCAAGGCGGAGTTGATGATTGACTATGGTCTCACCGACATCGTCACCGAACGGTGTGATGCAGGCGTTCGCCTTGGCGAGCAAGTGGCGAAGGACATGATCGCCGTGCGCATCGGGCCGGACTTCTGCATGGCAGTGGTTGGGGCGCCTTCGTACTTCGAAACGAAGCCCAGGCCGAAGAAGCCGCAGGATCTCACGGCTCATGACTGCATCAATATCCGCTTGCCGACCCACGGCGGTATCTATGCCTGGGAGTTCGAGAAGCGGGGTCGTGAACTCAAGGTGCGGGTCGAAGGGCAATTGGTGTTCAACAACATCGGCCTTAGACGGAATGCCGTGCTGGCAGGGCTCGGCCTCGCCTACCTGCCGGAAGACCAGGTGCAGTCCTATGTTTCCGAAGGAAGGCTCATTCGTGTGCTCGATGACTGGTGTGCTCCCTTTCCGGGGTACCACCTGTACTACCCCAGCCGTCGACAAGTGGCACCAGCCTTTGCCGTGCTGGTCGAAGCGCTGCGTTACCGGGGATGAAGCCGTAATGCCGTCTATGGCTGCGCAACCCGCTCCAGGCTGACTTTGCACATGCCGTTGCAGCCAATCGCTTTGGAAGCAGGCGGCGTCAGGTCAACTTCGCGGCGCGGCCAGAACCGGCGGTTCGGCCCCTTGTCGGCCACTCTGCAGACGACAGATTTTCCGTTGGCAACGTTGGTTACGCGAAGCCTCTGGCCAAAGCGTTCAAGCATGTGGGCACAGATCGACTCCTTATAGGGATACAGCCGCTTGCCATCGGCCGCGATGGTGTCATCGAACTGGGTGGCGACGCCGCCGTAAGGGGGCGGTTTGATGCGGGTGAGCCAAAGATCCTCGAAGGTACCGGCGCGGGCGCACAGGCACATCGAAAGCAACGCGAGAGACGCAAATACTAACGCACGTAAACACATGGGGGGATTTGCAGTCTTGTTGTTGGCAAGATCGTGGCGATCTGATGCCTATTTTTCGGCATCGGTTCCCCGGCGGCCCCGTGTGCGGCAAGGGAAAAATCTCCCGTGATTTCAAGCTGATTTGCCCGGTCCAGTCCCCCCTGGCAAAAATATTCCGCTCGTCACGTCGGGCAAATCAACTGTACGACTCGCCGCGTCCTGTCCCGAAAGAGGGGCGTTGCGCAACGTCATCAACGCGGGGCGGGATGCGGTGGACGCGGGCGGCGCGATTTGACGAAACGTGCCGACGCGGACGGCGAAGTCGTGTGGTCCTGACGCCCCGACGCTGGCGTCAAGTTGGCGG
>DASYJX010000052.1:0-1549 GCA_035996065.1 Steroidobacteraceae bacterium
CGCTCCGATCGCGGGACCAACGACCATGGCGCCGCTGGCACCGACCATCAAGGTATATCCGTCAGCCGGCTGGCTCTTGACGAAAGTCGCCGCCACCGCGCCGCCGCCACCCGGCTTGTTCTCGACGACCGCGGGCTGGCCCATGGATTTCTGCAGTCGTTCGGCCAGCAAGCGCGCGACGATGTCATTGCTGCCGCCGGGCGCGAAGCCGACGACGATACGCAGGGGGCGGCTTGGGTAATCAGTCTGCGCGAGCGCCGTCGATGCGGGCAGCGTCGCAAGCACACTGAATGTGGCCCATGCGGTCAGCCACAAACGCCGCGAACACGTCATGATTGTTCTCCCTACATCGGCTCCGCTTGCACGGGAGCCTACATCATCCTAGCCGTCCTGAACCAGAGCCTTCATCTTATTGGATTCGCGCTCAAGGAATGCGACGAAATCCTTTGGGCCTAGATATGCCTCGACCGCGGGCGAGGTTGTTTACCCGCGCTTGGTATGCGCGCATCCGATTGCGCATCTTGGATAGGACCAGCAATGCTCGACGATGGCAGCGTCCATTCCTGCCAGGGCCGAGCATGCCGATCCAGGCGGTTACCCAGAAGCCGCGCCCGGCGCGAACGGCACGATTACAGCCAGATTGCGCGACGGAAAACCTTGCGTTCCCTGGGCATAGGCCAGGGTCGGGGCGAGCAGCCCGTCGCTCAGCCAAGCACGCCGTGAAAGCATGGTAAACTCCTTGTCCTCGAACTATTGCGGCTGGAAGTTGATGGAAGCGAGGAGCGCGGCATTGCGCTTCACGTCAGTAACGATGAAACGCGAGAATGCTTCCGGCGTGCCGGCGACAGGCTCGAAGCCGAGGCCCTTAAGCTTTTCGATCACGGCAGGCTCACGCATGGCTTCGGTGAGCGCGGTATTGACGCGCGTCACGATTTCCTTCGGGAGCTCCTTCGGACCCCAAATGCCGTACCATGACGAGAATTCGAGGCCCGGCAATCCACTTTCTGCGGCGGTCGGTAAGTCGGGCATGGCGGCACTACGCTTGTCGCTCGCGACCGCCAACGCTTTCAGTTGACCGGCCTGTACAAGCGGCATCGCCGTGATCATCGGATCGATCATCAACTGTACCTGACCACTGAGGAGATCTGTCAGCGCCGGCGCGGACCCGCGATAGGGAATGATCTGCAGATCGAGCCCAGTCAGCTTGTTGAATTCAAGCACCGCGAGATGATTGGCTGCGCCTAACGCCGATAGCCCAAAGCGGAAATCTTCGGGTTTTTTGCGGATGGACGCCAGGGCTTCCGCGATAGTCTTACCCTGCACCGCGCCCGGGTTGGCCAATACCAGCAGCGGACCTTCTCCATACCGCGCAATTGGCGTGAAGTCGTTGACGGGATCGTAAGGCACAGCCTTGACCACCTGCCGCCCCAGTACGTGAACGCTCGGCGCGGCTAGAAACGTGTAGCCGTCGGCGGGCGCCTGCCGCACCGTTTCCGCGCCGATGGTGCCGCTGGCGCCGGCCCGGTTCTCGACGACAACTGACACGCCC
>DASYJX010000053.1:0-38036 GCA_035996065.1 Steroidobacteraceae bacterium
ATCGGTTCAGTTCGGACAAAATTGCAGGAGCGGACATAGCCGCATGCTGTCTCGCCGTGCAGCTACATGAGACCGTTTGGCACGTTCTGCAAGAGCATTGGCGTCTTTTGCTAGTTACCCGTACCAGTTTTTGAGCCACATTGAAATTGTGAGCCGGGGTCCTGAGAGTCACAGCAACCTTAGTAAAACCAAAACTTCGTGAAAGGTGACACAAATGAAAACACATGAAACCGCGACTCTAGTAAGAGCCTTTAATCGCGCCTATATCAATGGCCAGTTCGTCACTCCCCATGGAACCCAGGTCGTCGATCTGGTGAACCCGACCGACAACAGGGTTATCGGCAAGATCACTATGGCAGACGAAATCGACACCCGAAAAGCCATCGGTGCTGCGAAAGAAGCCTTCGACACCTTTTCGCAAAGTAGCAAGGAATACCGAATGGATTGCTTGTAGCGGTTGCACGACGCCGTGGCCACGCGAATGGATCGACTCGTTGAGGCGACGGTCGTGGAATACGGCGCACCGCAAGACCGTGCGAAGGGCTCCAACAACATCGCGGCGAACATTTTCCTGCACTTCAAGAAAATCCTCGAAGATTTCGACCTGGTCAAAACTGTCGGCACATCTAAGGTCGTGATGGAGCCGGCCGGCGTGGTGGGCATATTTACGCCATGGAATTCGAGCGCCGGCTCGATCGCGATCAAGGTGGCGCCGGCAATCGCTGCCGGATGCACGGTCGTCATCAAGCCCAGTGAGATGAGCGCTATGCAAACCGAAGTGTTGATGGACGCCTTTCATGAAGCCGGGTTGCCTCCTGGCGTCCTCAATGTCGTGACGGGCCTCGGCGAGGTCGTCGGGACGGAGTTGACGCAAAGTCCCGACATTCAGAAAATCGCTTTCACCGGTTCGACGCAGATCGGAAAACTGGTCGCGAAGAACTCCCTGGACACGATGAAGCGCTTGACACTGGAGCTCGGGGGCAAGTCGCCCAACATCATCCTGGACGACGCCGATTTCTCCGCGTCGATCCCGATGGCCATCAACGCCTGCTACCTGAATAATGGGCAGGCCTGCATTGCGGCTTCGCGTCTGATCGTGCCGGAAGATCGCCTCGAAGAAGTGAAGCGATTGGCCAAGGCGGCGGTCGAAAAAATAAAAATGGGCGATCCGAGGGACAAGGACGTCACCCTCGGCCCATTGGCCAGCACAAAGCAGTACAAGCGCGTGCAGGAGTACATCAAGTCTGGGATCGAGGAAGGTGCGGAGCTCGTCATCGGCGGGGAAGGTCATCCCCAGGGACTTCAAGGCGGGAATTTCGTGAAGCCCACCGTGTTTGCCAACGTCACCCGCGAGATGCGTATCGCGAAGGAAGAAATCTTCGGACCGGTTCTGTCGATACTGACGTACAAGACGGAAGCCGAGGCCATTGAAATCGCCAATGACACCGAATTCGGCCTCATCGCCTACATAAGCTCGGCGGACCCGGAAAGGGCCACCCGTGTGGCGCGCAAACTCGCCGCCGGCCGCGTTCTGATCAACACATTAAGTCACGATCCGTTTGCTCCCTTCGGGGGGTTCAAACAATCGGGGATCGGTCGGGAAGGCGGGATCTTCGGGCTGCAGGAGTACCTGGAACCCAAAGCGATCATCGGCTAACCTGAGGAATGTCCTGACAGCGCGCTTGCCTCCAGACGAAATGCCGGCGAGAGAAAAAATGCCGTCCACATGCCAGACCGTTTCAAAGCCCCGAACGCCTTTCGGATAGGGCTCGCTAAGATCGGACTTACGCCAGCAGCAGTCTTAGACGAAGCTGGCACTGACAGCGGTTTGGACGCAGACGAATCTTCAGGACCAAAGATTGGCAGAAAACAATCAATTCGGGGTCAACGGAGTCGGATACGTATCGGGCCCGTATTCACTCGAAGCGGAGGACCTAGTAATTCGCTTTTCAAGTTGGTATAGAGCCTCGGTAGAGGCTGCTCTGAAATCGTGATTTATTGTCGTTCCAACGCTCTCGGTTGCGAGGTCCAACTAACCCCATGGTAAATCTCTCCGCGTTTTGAGATCTGAACAGTAGGCTTGTGTTGACGTCAGGAGCCCGGCGATGAAAATGGCGACGTGAGACCGGGAAGTCGTTTGATGTCCACTGACGGCTGGAGACAGCCACTTCTCCGGGGTGGCCTCATTGGGGCCTTGCGGTGATTGGAGAGAAATTAAGCGATTTAAAAAAATCGCTTAAACATCGAATTCGGTGGCTACACGGCCCACCATCTAATAGCGTTCTAGGACGTCTGAGCGTCTAAGAACGTCCGTTGCGGCGAGAGAATCGCGACAGCTCGCCTGGAATCTTGCCCAAGAATTAATTCTCCGCAAACGCAAGCGCCCTACTTGATGAGTATTCTCAAGGCGGCCGCTCAGTTCGCCGAGCGTAGTCCGAGATGTTGAACGAACGGATCAAAATCGCGATCGCTGTACAACAATGAGAGTTCCTTCTCGATACAACTCGTCGCGATCAGCGTATCAATGGTCTTCCGAATCGTTATCCCGAGGGTCCTGAGTTTGCGGAAGTTCCTTGCCGCTTGAAGCGCGATGTCTTCGCCGACGAGCGGGACCAGAGGCATCGAAGCCAACAGTTTCCGGGCTTGATTGAAATCGCGCTCGCTGACGAAACCTTGTAACACCTCGGTCAATATCAGGTCGCCGGTAAACACCTGTTCGACTCCAAGAAGAGAGTCCAGCTTCTCAGACTGCGGATTAACGACGCCGCGAAAGTAATCGATCCAGACGCTGGTATCGATCAGTATCATCAATCCGTTCTCATTGCGTCCAGGTCACCCTGCCACGTAAGCTTGCCGCGAAACCGGCGGATCTCTTGCTGTTTGCGCAGGCGAACGATTGTGCGCAGCCCCAACTCGACCGCCTCTCGCTTGGTTTTCAAGCCGGTGAGTCGAAGGGTTTCCTTCATCAACTTCTCATCGATGACGATATTGGTGCGCATAATGTGTACTCCGAGACGATTTCATACACATTATAGGCCGCCCAATGAGATGGGGCAAAGACCCCCAAACACAACGTTGTCGCGGTTGTCCGATCAGATACGCGCATTGGTCATAGAGCGTCCGAGGACGTCCATTAGCAGCCAGCATTTGGCAGGGACTCGGTGGGGGCATCGGCAAATCTGTGGCAATTTATTGTTTCTTAAATCAATGGGTTGCGTCGCAAATGTGGTAGCTACATGGCCCACCATTTATACCAGTGTCAAGATCTTGCGAGGCACATTGGCAGTGCTCAAGGGCGAGTTGTCCCGTTCAGCGCCGTTCGTTTCCATTGGTCGCGGCTGGCCTTTTCTCTGTTCGGGGCTGATCACGCCGTCAACAGACTCAATATTTTGATCGGGTCAAAACGATGTGACTCGGCACCTAGCGAAGTCCATAGGATAGGCGCGGAGCGATTCGCTGCAAAACTTCGACCAGCATATCGTCGTTGAGCGAGCGATGAAACCGCGGCTGGTTCGGTATCGCGCGCTGCGCGCGGTCGTTCAGGACGATGGCGGGAGCGTGTCCGTTCATCGATGAGCCGTAATGCAAACCTTGGATGTCCGGATAGGCATCGTATACTCTCGTGCCCAAGCGCGCGCCTGGGCGCGTGGCCCTGAACGGGGCACCGCCAATCAGGCTGGTGAGCCTGCGTCGCTCAGGAATGTTAACGCATTTCGCGGCTCGATTTTGGTAGAGTCGCGACGGATTTTCCAGTCGGTACTGACTAGGCAGCCAATCCATTCATATTGCGCTCCGCGGCCGGCGTCCCAACTTTGAAATTGAACCGTCCTGAGGCGAAAACGCTTAATCGCCCAGCTGTTGCCCGATGCGGTCTGTTCTCGCTGTCGACCCGGCCGCTCACGGACGGCCGCTTGCGGTAACTCCAGCTACCGCTGCGCCAGGTGGGCAATCGCCAAGCCGCTTTCGCCTGCTATGGAATACACGAGGTACATCTGTTGTCCTTCGCGAAAGACAGCGGGATCTCGCAATTGCCGGACACGATGCGGAGCGTCGTTGGGTTCTGATGCCTCGAGTGGTTGATCGCTACCTTCAAATGTCATCTCTGGACTCAACACGGTGGCCGGTTCAGAGGCTTGCCATGCCGTCCAATCAGGCGTCAGTCGCACGTCGCTCTCGAGGATGCGCTCTGGGCGATCTCCAATGCGAGAATAATAGACTCGCAGTATGTCGCCGCGAAGATCCACGGCTGCGTGACGAAGTATACGGCCCTCGTCAAGCTTGATGAGCGTGGGACCCCGCTCAAACGCACCACGCGTCTCACGTGACCTCAAAAGGAGTCCGCCGCGAACAATCGAGTAATAGTACCCGCCATACTTGAAAACGCGGAAATACGCCGGACCCAGCGGCAGCGTCTCGGGCACGAATTTCAGGCCATCCGTCGAGAGGGCCATGAATGTCTTCTGTTCCGTGATGTCTACGCTTCCCGCAGCACCGGCAGGACAATGAAAGTACATTCGAAGTTCGCGGGGACCCGTATCGACGTGTACGTCGGGCGACGCAATGTGATCGTAACAGCTGGGCGCCTGCTCGAGCCGCAACGTGCCCGGCGCATATATATGCCACGGGCCCTGAAGCTCGGCCGCATAGGCCAGACGGATAAATTTGCCGCCGTGATGTGCGAAATACAGGTAGTACTTGCCCAGAGGATGCTTGACCCAGCTGGGTACCCTAATGAGGGATGGTCCGTTGATGTTGTCGCCCAGCGTCTCGCTTGATGCAGGCGTAACGATCGGATTCCGAGGAAGCCGTGTTGCTTTTGTTGGATGAACTTCATCCGCGAATACGGGGAACGTCATCGTCGAGACAATGGCAAAGCAAGCCAGCGCGAAAGCGTTTCGCATAGTTCAATCCTTTGCCTTGAAACACTGGTTGACCGTTCTCATGAACGCGAATCGCCCATGCGCCGCCGCGGTCGCTCATTGGGTCGCTAGCGCTCCGGCCTGAACTCTGGCGCAGTGTACTCTGATGCACGCGGGCGGCAGTAGGCGCCGGCAGTGCAGGAAGCCCTCTGCCGGCGCTGAAGACCCTACTTCATCCAGAGGCTCTTCGCCGCCTTCCGGATGAGCTCGGCGACGGCTTCCGGCTGCGAAACGTAGACCGCGTGGCTACCTTTTACCTCGACGACGCTGGAGCCTGCGCGCTTCGACATGGCGCGCTGAGCGGCGGGCGGGATCATCCGATCGTCCGTTGCGACCAGATACCAGCTCGGCTTGCTCCGCCAAGCGGGTTCGGTCACCGCGCCGTTGAGCGCGTCGACACCCCAAGGAACTTGCGAATTCGCCATGAATTCCGCTTTCTCCGATGCCACATCGGCCGCAAAGCTGGCGGCAAACTTGTCTTTATCGAGCGCCAAGAAGCCCTCCTGGGGAGCAAGGATCGGCGGAACGGGTGCGCCCGGAGGAGCATCCTTGATCAGGGCGGCGACCGACTCGCCGCGGTCAGGGGCAAAAGCCGCAATGTAAACGAGGCCTGCGACGCCTGGGTCGTTGCCGGCTTCGGTGATGACGACTCCACCGTACGAATGGCCTACGAGGATCACGGGGCCCTTCTGCCCGGCGATGGCGCGCTTGGTTGCGGCCACATCATCGGCAAGAGTGGTTGTCGGATTTTGCACGATGCTGACGCGATAACCGTCCTTCTTCAGGATGCGGTAAACGCCTTCCCAACCCGAACCATCGACGAATCCGCCGTGAACCAGAACGATCGTTCCAAGAGCCGTATTTGCGTTAGTAGTCATGACAAGTCTCCATGCATGGGGTGTTTCGTTTCCAGAACCGACTCGATTTGTCGGACTCCTTGAGCCATCTTTTTACGCCGAATTCATATGAATTTTAAGTTCAGAGTTTTTTACTACTAGTGATAAACTCTCAATAATGGAAGTTAGCACCCGGCAGCTACGCGCTTTCCGCCTCGCGGCCCAGCATCACAGTTTCACGCGCGCTGCCGAAGCACTCTTCATCACGCCGTCCGGGCTCAGCGTGCTGATCAAAGAGCTGGAAAGTCGCGTAGGGTTCCGACTTTTCGACCGCACGACCCGTCACGTCGAGTTGACGCCTCACGGTAGGGACCTTCTCGCCGTTATTCAGCGGAGCCTCGAGGAGCTGGACGCAGCAATTGCAAGCGTGGGGCGTAGCGCCAAGCGCAATCAGCAGTCAATATCGCTCGGCACGACGCCCCTTGTGGCCGCCAACATCCTGCCGCCGGCGATGCGTGAGTTCAGAAAACAGCGGCCCGACCTGCGGATTCAGCTATTCGATGCTGACCTGCCGACTCTGATCCAGATGGTCGAGGCCGGCAAGCTCGACATGAGCCTCGGGATCTTTAAGGCCATGCCTGACGTACGTCGTGAGCCTTTCTTCCGCTTCTCTTTGATGGTCGCTCGAGCTGCCAAGGATGACATTCAGCCTCGCAAAACAACGACGTGGGCCGCACTCGATGGCGAGACACTGATCTCGCTTTCGCCGGGTCATCCACATCAACAACTCATCGACAGGCATCTCGCGCAATCTGGTGTGAAGGTGCAGATCGGATCCATCGTCAATCTGCTCGACACGCAGATTGCCCTGGTCGAAGCCGGGGAAGGCATCGCTATCATCCCCTCATTCGGCATGCCGGCGTGCCGCAACCGAAGAGTGGCGATGAGCCAATTGATCAATCCGGTAGTGCGCTTCGACTTTCACATGATCAGTCGCCGTGGCAGGGAGTTGCCGCCGGGAGCGGTTGAGTTCACTTCCTTCCTCAAGAGCTACATTGCTATATGGGCGGGACGCGCAGGCGTGCTCTGAGCAAGTCGGTCAATCCGCTCGACGGGCGCTATGTTCCGCATCTTCTCACTGCGCTTGCGTCGTGAGTGGCTTTCCGTGCTCGGCGATGAATACGGCCGCCATCTTGACGGTGTCGCTGCCTTTGTTGATTGCTTGGTGCACCGCATTCGGCGGCATTCGAAAAACGTCACCCGCCTTCAGAGTGCGCGTTGGCTGCCCTTCTACTTCAAGCGTCGGCGCGCCCGCCAGCACGAACGCAAAAACCTCCGCCGGATGGGAGTGGCGACCCTCCGCGGCTCCGGCAGGAAGTTCTACCATCGCCATTACCCCGTCGCGTCCCGGAATGCTTAGATTCTCTTTGAGTAACACGTGCCGGACGACTCCGATCGTCTGCGGAGCGGCGGCGGCGATCATAAAACCTGTACCTCCGGCGGCGGCGACAACCGCGCCCAATGCAATAGTCATCCGCAGTTGGCGACGCATGGCCTTCTCCCGTTGATGGCGGTAGTTATGGATTCGGCAAAACAGTATGCAACCGGCCGCAGGTTCTCGGAAGGGCCCGATTTGCCGCCAAGCGTTCCGATGCGCAGCATCAAAAGCCGCATTGATGCACGCCAGGGATAGACCCCTCCGCTGACCTGACGGATACTGACTCGAAGAAGAATTGGCAACGGAAAGTGAGTGGAACGCCGATCACTGTGGCCATGCTAACCGAGACCGACGACGAGGGGACCGCCCGCAAGGTGCGCAGGCACCTGCTGCCGCTGCTATTCGTACTCTACGTCGTTGCCTACCTCGATAGGGTCAACGTCGGCTTCGCATCGCTCACGATGAACCGCGAACTCGCTCTCACCAGCGAGCAGTACGGCCTGCTTTCCGGGATCTTCTTCTGGGGCTACTTTCTGTTAGAGATTCCCAGCAACCTCGTCCTGCATCGGCTAGGCGCACGCACGTGGATCGCCCGCATCCTGATTACCTGGGGCCTCGTGGCTGTGTGTACCGGGTTCGTTCAGAACGTTACGCAGCTCTATGTCGCACGCTTCATGCTCGGCGCCGCCGAGGCCGGCTTCTACCCCGGCATCGTCTATTACCTCTCGTACTGGTTTCGGCAACGCGACCAGGCGCAGGCCATTGGTGTCTTCCTCACGGCCCTGCCGACGGCCAGCATTTTGGGAGGGCCGGCATCGGGCTGGATACTCGATCATGTTCACGCTTTTGGCCTCAGTGGCTGGCGCTGGCTATTGATTATCGAGGCACTACCGGCCGTCGCCTGCGGACTCCTTACCTATCGCTGGCTCCCGGACCGTCCGACAGACGCGACGTTTCTCACGACGGAAGAGAAGGTTCGCCTCGTCGCCGCACTCAGCACGGAGGCCGACGTGAAGCCGGGCGCGCCGTCGATGACAGTGCTCAAGACCCTCACTCATCCCCGGGTGCTGCACTTGGCCGCCACGCAGTTCTTGTTCTTGATGGGTCTGTATGTCACCGGATTCTGGATGCCGCAGTCGATCAAGAGTGTCGCGACGGACCTGTCGAACACCGCGGTCGGCATCCTAATCATCATTCCCAATGCCGCCGGTCTCGTATCGATGGCCCTGGTGGCGCGGAGTTCGGATCGGTGCGCTGAGCGCCATTTCCATGCGGTCATTCCGCTGTTGTGCGCGGCTGCGGCGCTTTACTTCGTGGGCGGAGCGCCCTCGGTGGCTCTGTGTGTAGCGCTCTGGTGCGTTGCTACCGCGGGACTTGACAGCTATCTCGGGCCCTTCTGGGCGATTCCTGGGGAATTTCTGACCGGCCGGTCCGCAGCCTGCGGCTTCGCGTTCATTAATTCCGTTGGCAACTTAGGTGCCTACTTTGGCCTCTCGGCGATTGGTTCGATTGCCACCAAGACGGGGAGCCTCAACGGAGGGTTTCGCGCCGTCTCGGCAGCGCTCGTGTGTGCCGCGATGCTGATACTGGCACTTAAGCTGCATCGGCCCTGGACCCGAGCGGGCGACAGTGCGTCGCAGGAAGCGGTTTGATATGCGGGTCTGGCGACTGCCGGTCAAGAGGTCGAACGCGGGTTCGCCGAAGGCCTACCCCATGCTGCCTTCAACCGTGTTCCATGAAAGTTAGGAATCCAATGACCACAACTCCCCCTCGGGCACCGTATATCCTGGGAGGCACCGACGCGGAGCATGAGCGTCTGGTCCGCCAGGCAGCCGGACTCGCTCCCACGACCGAGCGACTGTTTAGGGACGCCGGCATCGCACCGGGAATGCGTGTCCTCGACGTTGGCTGCGGCGTCGGCGAAGTCTCGCTGTTGGCTGCCCGCCTCGTAGGTCCGAGCGGGTCGGTTACCGGCGTCGATCGCGACGCAGCCGCGCTCGACAAGGCGCGGTCGCGGGCCGCTGCTGCTGGCGCGGAGCACGTGCGCTTCGTCGAGAGCGACGTGCTGGACGTGCAGGCTGATTCGGCGTTCGATGCTGTCATCGGCCGGTTCATCCTGCAGTTTGTTTCAGACCCAGTGGCGGTTCTTCGGTCGCTCGCCACCCGGGTGCGGCCGGGCGGAGTACTGGTGTTCCAAGAACCAACCTGGTCGAGCGCCGTCCCGCACGCCCAGCATCTGCCTCTGCGCTCGGCCTGCGTAGAGCTAGTGTGCGAGGCATTGCGTCGCGGCGGAGCGCAACCCGACATGGCGCTGACGTTGTTCCGAAGCTTTCCCGACAGCGGCCTGCCGATTCCGCAGATGCGCATCGACATTCCAATCGGACACGATCTGCCGAGCCGCCGTTGGCTCTACGAATTGCTATGCACCGTGCGGCCGAGGTTCGAGGGACTGGGCATCTCCAGCGACGCTATCGGAGATTTTGGCACGCTCGAGGAGCGACTCGATTCGGAGCTTAGCGCCACCCGCTCCTACGCCACGTTCGTCGGTCTCGTCGGGGCGTGGTCACGTAAACCAAGCGCTTGAGGGGGCCGTCCCCAAGCCAAGGTTGAGCCGGCCTCGGTAAGTGAATTCTGTCCAGCGCGATGAACGCGTATCCAGAAGATCGATTGCCGTAGTCGATTTCATCGGCGTCTACCAACAACGCAGGCGAAGCTTCAACTCCGTCGCGAGTGGCTTGCTTAGTAAAAAGCGAGCCTGCCGTCACTAAATGGTTATGGTTCTGTTCTCAAGCACACAAATCAAGTGGTAGTATCCTGTCATGAAGCGTCAGCTCATCGCTCTCATCGTGATTCTCGTCGTCGGATTGCAGGGTTCTGTGGTCGCATTTGCGGGAATTTCACCCTTGATGTTGACGGGTTGCGCAACTGCGGCCATTCCGCACTCGGATGCGTCTCAGGACTCCTGCTGCCCGAGAGGCCAGCACACGGCGAGCTGCTGCCTTGAAGCCTGCGCGGGGACCGTTGCTGGAGCCGTCACCGCGGTACCGCATGCGTTGAATTGGCTTGGGTCTGCCACACTCCTCCCGCACTCCCGCACGACGCATTTTTCCTCTCGCGGCGATTCGCCGCTCATTCGCCCACCCATTCTCTAAAGCCGCTCTAGTTCCGTTTAAAAACGGAAACGGCGACGTCGGTAGTCGCTCCGCGATGGTGTTTGGATTTCGCCGCCATCTTGGGCTCGATCAAGCTTTGGAGAGTAGATATGTCTCGCTCTTTCGTGGGCGCCTGGGCGCCATGGCTGCGCTGTCGGCAACAGCGGGCCGATGGTGCGTCGGCTTTCGCGTTCGTTTTCTCATGCGTTCTGGTGGCTGCAACCGGGCAGGCAGGCTCTAATCCTTCCGCCCCGCATGCCTATTTGCACAACGCCGACGCCGTCTCTCCGGAGACGACTACGCCGCTGACGATGGAAGAGGCCGCACGCCTTGCTGCCGTGGATCAACCTTTGCTGACAGGACGTCAGGCAAAGATTCAATCGGAGGAGCACCAAGCCGTCGCTGCTGCGCAGTTACCGGATCCCCAGTTGTCAGGTGGACTCAAGGAGCTACCGATCGACACGCCGGAAGCCTTCAGCACCCACCGCGATAATTTCACCGAGTTTACGATTGGATTGAGTCAGCAGTTTCCGCGTGCCGAGAAGCGTCGACTGCAAGGTGCGCGCAAGCAACTCGACGCCGATGCTGATCGTGCAGCGCTCGATAATGAACAGCGAATGGTGCGCCGCGATGCGTCGCTCGCGTGGCTCGATTTGTACGAGACGGAACAGGGCCTGAAGCTTACTCAGCGCCTGGCGGATGAGGCGACACTGCAAGTCCACTCGCTCGAGAAGGATTACAGCAACGGAAAGGCGTCCCAGGCCGAATGGTTTGCTGCGAGGACTGACGCCGGTTTAGCCGCGGACAAGGCACACGATTGGTTACACCACGAGCTTCGCATGCGCGAGGGGCTTGCGCGTTGGATCGGCGATGACGCAAGGCGGTCGATCGCAGAGTCACTCACGATGCCCGGCACTTTAACTCCGCTACCTGGCTTGATCGCCGGTGCCGACCATCATCCGGTCATTGGCACTCTGGACAAGCAGATTGAAGCCTCGGCGACCGAGGTTGCTCTGGCAAAACAGTCATACAAGCCGGACTATTCAGTCGAAGTTTATTACGCCTACCGGCGCGACTTCGCCGATTTCGTCGGCATCCAGTTCAAGGTGGGCCTGCCGTACTTTACCAAGAACCGTCAAGACCGCGGAGTGGCCGCAGCCCTTGAGCAATCGCGCGCCAGCGAAGACCGCAAGCGCGACCTGTTGCGCGAGTTGCACACGCAGATAAGTCAGGACTACGTAGATCGACGGCACTTTCAGGAACGCGTCGGCGATTTTGATGCGTCGATCATTCCCGACGCACAGCACCGAGTCGAGTCGGCGCGGAGCGCGTATCAAAGCGGTCGAGGCAGTTTCGATGCCGTACTGCTGGCGCGCCGCAGCCTGCTCGATGTGCAACTCCAACGACTCGCGTTAGCTGTGGAATCGGCGCGCTCGCAAGTCCGTCTCGACTATTGGAGCGCTTCGAAAACTTCTTCCGGAGCATCGCCATGAGGCCGAACGTCAAAATCGCCGTGCTCGTCTCTCTGGGTGCCGTGATAGCAGCCGTCGGCTTCGTGATAGTTCGTCATCACGAAGCGGCGATCGTGCGGCAAGACACCTGCGGAAAAGCGGAGCCCGGTTATTGGTACGATCCCATGCGCCCCGGTGAGCATTTCGACAAACCCGGTAAGTCACCGTTCATGGATATGCCGCTAGTGCCGAAATGTCCCGAGCCCCAGAGCGGGACCGCCGCTGCCCGCGCGGTCGCCGCTAACGCCGAGAGTAAACCGCAGTATTGGTACGACCCGATGCATCCCGCCGAGCATTTCGGCAAACCCGGCAAATCACCGTTCATGGATATGCAGCTGGTTCCCAAGTACGCGGAAGATGCGGCGCCGGGCAGCATTGCGGTCGACTCGCGCGTCGTTCAAAACCTTGGGCTGCGTCTAGCGAAAGTAGAGCAGGGCAGCTTCGCCCGTGTGGTCGACACCGTCGGCTCTGTGGGGGTCGATGAACATCGCATCGAAGCCGTGCAAGTGCGCCAGCCAGGATGGGTCGAGCGACTCTATGTGCGCGCGGCCGGCGATTCGGTGCGGCGTGGCCAAATACTTGCGGGCATCTATTCGCCGGATCTTCTTGCTACGCAGCAGGAACTCCTGATCGCACTGGGCGCGAATGATCCCCAGCTGATAGAGGCCACTCGGAAGCGATTGGCGCAGTTCGGGTTGTCCGAAGCACAGATTGCTCGCATTGAAAAGGCTCAACGCGCGGAGAGACGGGTGGACTACTACGCGCCGTTCGATGGGTATGTGATGGACCTCGGCGCTCGCCAAGGCGCGGAAGTTCAGCCCGGCACGATGCTGTTCCAGCTCGCCGACCTGAGCAGCGTGTGGGTCACGGCGGAGGTGCCCGAAACACAAGCCGCGTGGCTAAAGCCGGGTGATCGTGCCGAAGTTGAAGTCCCGGCGCTCCCGGGCGAGCGCTTTCAGGGTCAGGTTGACTACCTGTATCCGGAGCTGACGCAAGCCACGCGTACGCTGAAAGTGCGAGTCGTCGTGAAGAATTCGCGCAAGCACCTGCGACCCGGCATGTTTGCGGCAGCACATTTTCAGAGGATGACGCAAGACCGCGCACTCACCGTACCGAGTGAGTCGGTCATCAAGACCGGCATGCGAAGTTTCGTGATCGTCGCGGACGATGACACCCACTTTCGTCCCTCGCGGGTGCGAGTCGGCGCCGAGCAAGGCGGCCGCTCGGAGATTCTGGAGGGACTGACTCTGGGACAAAACGTCGTCGCCTCGGGGCAATTCTTGATCGATTCCGAAGCCAATCTGCGCGGTGCGTTTGATAATCTCGCCGGCTCCAACGATTCGAAGAGCAAGGCAGCGAAACCGATGATGATGCCCGCGCCCTCGATGCAATCCCCGAAGGCGAGCCACTGAGATGCTGGTTTCACTCATTCGCTGGTCGATACAAAATCGGTTTTTAGTGCTGATGGGCACGCTGCTGCTCGCTGCTTGGGGCGTGCATGCCACCTTGTCGACGCCGCTTGATGCGCTACCAGACTTATCCGATACACAGGTCATCATCCGCACGGAATTTCCCGGCCAGGCGCCTCAGGTAGTCGAGGATCAGGTCACTTATCCCTTAACCACGACGATGCTGTCAGTGCCTGGGGCGCGAACCGTGCGTGGATATTCCTTTTTTGGCGCTTCCTATGTCTACATCATTTTTGACGATAAGACGGACTTGTATTGGGCACGCTCGCGGGTGCTTGAATATTTGAGCCAGGTCACGGGTCGACTGCCGCCGACTGCGACACCAACCCTTGGGCCCGACGGCACCGGCGTTGGCTGGATTTACGAGTACGCCCTGGTGGACCACAGCGGCCAATACGACATCTCTCAATTGCGTTCGCTGCAGGATTGGTTTTTGAGGTACGAGCTAAAGAGCGTGCCGGACGTCGCCGAAGTCGCGAGCATCGGCGGTCTCGTCAAACAGTACCAGGTGGTGCTTGATCCGGATCGCATGCGGGCACTCGGTATCACCATCGACAAGGTGAAAACGGCGCTACGCGATTCGAACAACGAGACCGGCGGCTCGGTCCTGGAGCTCGGCGAGGCAGAATACGCGGTGCGCGCGACCGGGTATCTCAAGAATCTCGATGATTTTCGCAACGTGCCGGTGGGCCTGGGAGCGGGCGGCACACCGATTCTCCTCGGCGATGTAGCGCGGATCCAGATCGGCCCTGAAATCCGGCGTGGAATTTCGGAGTTGGACGGCAAGGGGGAGGCGGTCGGCGGCGTCATCGTCATGCGCGCGGGCAGGAATGCGCTGGAGACGATCGATGCGGTGAAAGCAAAGATCGCCAGTCTGCAGCAGGGCCTGCCCAAAGGCGTCGAAATCATTCCGACTTATGACCGTTCGGAACTCATTCATCGATCGGTTGCGACGCTCCGGGACCGTCTCATCGAAGAGTTCGTCGTGGTGACGCTGGTCTGTGCGCTGTTTCTATTCCACTTGCGTTCCGCGTTCGTCGCGATTGTCAGTCTGCCTCTCGGTATTCTCGCGGCGTTCACGGTGATGGACTGGCAGGGTGTCAACGCCAACATCATGTCCTTAGGGGGCATTGCGATCGCGATCGGCGCGATGGTGGACGCCGCGGTGGTGATGATCGAGAATGCCCACAAGCATCTGGAGGCTTGGAATCATGAGAATCCGGGCCGAAGGCCGGCGCCACTGGAGCAGGCCCGGCTGATCGCCGAGGCCGCGGCTGAAGTCGGTCCGGCGCTGTTTTTCAGCCTACTGATCATCACGTTGAGCTTCATGCCGGTATTCACGCTCGGGGCCCAAGAGGGCAAGTTGTTCGGGCCGCTGGCGTTCACCAAGACGTACTCAATGGCGGCCGCCGCGGGGCTCTCGGTAACCCTCATTCCGGTGCTGATGTATTACTTTATCCGCGGTCGGATTCCGCAGGAGCGCAGCAATCCCTTAAACCGATTTCTAATCTTCGTATACCGGCCATTGCTCGATCTCGTGCTGCGGCATCCGAACACTATGCTTCTTGTCTCGGCGCTGGCGATCGTGGTGACAATCGTGCCGCTGACCCGCCTTGGAAGTGAGTTCATGCCGCCGTTGGTCGAAGGAGACCTGCTGTTCATGCCCTCCGCGTTGCCTGGCCTGTCCGCCGACAAGGCCTCGCAATTACTGCAACAGACCGACAAGGTGCTCATGCAGTTTCCCGAGGTCGAGCGGGTGTTCGGCAAGGTTGGACGCGCGGAGACGGCGACCGATCCCGCAGGCCTTGAGATGTTCGAAACGACAGTCCGCTTCAAGCCGCGATCGCAGTGGTTGAATGGCAAGACCCAGGATCAACTCATCGAGGAAATGAACGCGGCGCTGCAGATTCCCGGGTTATCCAACCTCTGGGTACAGCCGATCCGCAATCGCATCGACATGCTTTCGACTGGCATCAAGAGCCCAGTAGGCATCAAGATCGCTGGTCCAGATTTGAAGGTCATCGAGAAGCTCGGCGAACAAATCGAAGCGGCCGTCAAGCAAGTGCCGGGCACGCGGTCAGCCTACGCTGAGCGTGTTCAGGGAGGTCGCTACATCGAGGTACGGATTGATCGCGTCCGCGCGGCTCGCTTTGGCTTGAGCCTTGCCGATGTGCAGCAGGTGGTGGCGCTCGCCATAGGCGGCGAAAATGTCGGTGAAACAGTGGAAGGTCTACAACGATTCCCAATCAATATGCGCTATCCGCGCGAACTGCGAGACTCGGTCGAGAAGCTCAACCTCTTGCCAATCGTGACAGCCGCCGGCGCGACGACGACGCTTGGCGCGGTCGCCGACCTGGTTGTCACCGACGGGCCGCCCCAGATACGAAGCGAGAACGCTCGGCTCAACGGTTGGGTATATGTCGACATCAGCGGGCGGGATCTCGGCTCCTACGTGGTTCAAGCGCAGAAGCTGGTGGGGGAGCGCGTCGCGCTGCCGCCCGGATATTCGATTGTCTGGTCGGGCCAATTCGAGTATCTGGAGCGCGCGACGCAAAAGCTGAAACTGGTCGTGCCCTTCACCCTGGTGATCATTTTCGTGCTTTTGTACCTGGCCTTTCGTAACCTCGCTTCTGCGGCACTGATCATGGGTACGCTTCCTTTCGCGTTGGTCGGTGGTTTGTGGCTGTTGTTTCTGCTCGACTATAACTTGTCGATCGCTTCAGCCATCGGTTTTATTGCATTGGCTGGAGTTTCAGCAGAATTCGGCATCGTGATGCTGATTTATCTTGACCACGCGATCGAGAAACGGCGTGCCGCGAATCGATTCACCACCGAATTCGATCTCATTGAGGCGATCGAAGAGGGCGCGGTGCTTCGAGTGAGGCCGAAGGCAATGACGGTGGCGGTGATCGTCGCGGGGCTTCTCCCGATCATGTTAGGCGGCGGCACCGGCTCCGAAGTCATGCGCAGAGTCGCCGCCCCAATGGTCGGCGGCATGATCACCGCGCCGCTGCTATCGATGTTCGTGCTGCCGGCTGCCTACCTGCTGCTGCACCGGCGCCGGCTGCGACGTTCGGCTGAGTCAAACAACTCTAAAAAAGATGGGAAAGCCCGCTTCGGCGCCGCCCGGGCAATGTGACCAATTGTAACCTTTGCCTCAGTCATGCTTGACTCCGTACCTAAGTACACGGTGTAGGCTACACCCCCATGCAAACCGCAACCAAGCAATTATGGGCAAGCGCCGTGGCGGCCACCCTCGGTTCGCCTTTCCCTCGGTTCGCCTTTCCCTGGTACGCCTCCTACCTCATCACTTAAAGGAAATTGCCTATGCGTCATGTTACCGTGGTTTTTTTTTGTCTCTCCGGTCTACTGCTGGCCGCCGGCGTCGCGATCGCTGCTCCGCCGCAGACTACGACCTTAGCGGTTGAGAATATGACCTGCGGTACCTGTCCTATTGTGGTTAAGAAGGCATTGGAGCGCGTGCCTGGCGTCAGTTCAACGTCGGTGGATTTCGATAAGAAAACCGCGACGGTGACTTTCGATCCCGACAAAGTGACTTCGGCGAAATTGACTCAGGCGACCGCTGACGCTGGCTTTCCCGCAAAGGCTATTTCAAAGCCGTGAGCCCGGTGATCCTTGAATCGGTGCTGACCTGCCCGGCCTGTGGCCACGCGCAGCCGGAGATCATGGCCACCGACGTCTGTCAGTATTTCTACGAATGCACACACTGTAAAACATTGCTCAAGCCTAAGGCGGGCCATTGTTGCGTGTTTTGTTCGTACGGATCGGCAGCTTGCCCACCCGTCCAAGAGCAGCGTAGCTGCTGTCGGTAGTCGAAAATCGATTTGGGGGATCCCGTTGCCGATTTAAATAGCTTATTTCAGCGAAACTCGCCACGGTCGGCTTCCCTTGGTGAGCCCGGCTATTGCTACGTGAGTAGCGCCTGGTGCTGGGACTGGGGAATGTCCTACGATGAATTCGGACTTCGCCGATTCCCGTCATTTCAGCAAGGCACATACTAGGATTCTGTTGTTATCTTGGAGGCGAACATGTTCCACAATTATAAGCATGTATTCATGGCGACTGGGTTTCTAGCATTGTCCGCTGTCTCAACAATCGCTCTTGCTCATACCTACGAGCGCTGTGACGCGGACGGCTATCATTGTGTGCGTGTTACTTGCGACAACGATGGCGATAAATGTTGGCGCCAGTCAGAATATAGTAAGAACGAGATTTATAGCCGACCGGGCCGTTGGGTTTGCGACTCCGATGGTGACCGGTGTCATTATGAGCATACCAACGGGAAATGGAACCCGCACTGGGAGCACGGCGACCACGACGACCGCGATCGATAAACCGGGAACACTCTCAATGCGCTGGGCCCCGCCGGCGGCGGGGCCCTCTCACCATGCGCTGGGCCCAGCGGGCGGGGCCCTCTCAAAATACTCCCGGGACCAGCGTTGAACGCTCCGTCACGTGCGCAATTTCGAAATCTTCCGCGTGGGGATGAGCGATGAGATCAAGTGCGCGAGGCTAACTTTGCCGCGCATCCGCTGATTCTGCGTACGGTACCGCACAGACGCTCTTCATAGGCCGGCGTACCCTCTCTCGCCGGGAGCCGCTCTGTGGAGACAGCGTCTCCAGTTCCACCATCCAGAATGCCACGACGACAAATCGTGGATTTGTAGACCTAACACTGAAGATAAAAATGATCTGTTTGCATCGAGTTATCACGAAATGCGGCTCGATGAAAGTGCTCGCATTTTTTCTCCTGTCTCCATGGGCATGTCCAACGCCTAGCTGGGCTGTCCCCAGCTTCGCTCGACAAACCGGCATGGCCTGCGCGGCCTGTCATACCGTATTTCCCGAGCTGACGCCGTTCGGCCGGGAATTTAAGCTGAACGGTTATGTGCTCGACAACATACGACAGGTCACCGGAATCGACACATCGGCCCGTCAGACGTTAGCGATCAGTTCAATCCCGCCCCTGAGCGTCATGGTTCAGGTCTCTTACACCCACACCGGGAAAGCCCTTCCCGACGGCGCATTGCCGAGCACGCACGCCAAAAACGGAGAAGTGCTGTTTCCGCAGCAGGTGAGCTTGTTTTACGCGGGGAAGATAGCCGATGAACTCGGCGCATTCATGCAGCTCACCTACGATGGCGCGGCCGACCATTTTGGATTCGACAACACGGATATTCGTTACGCCCACCATTTATCATTTGGGGGGTCGGATGCGAATGACCATCATTTGATTATTGGCCTCACCCTCAACAACAATCCAACAGTTCAAGACGTGTGGAGCACGACCCCCGCCTGGGGGTTTCCATACTCCGGCAGTAATGTGGCGCCCGGACAGATTGCGGCGGCACAAATCGACGGACGCTTGGGTCAAAGCGTCGCGGGGGTCGGTGTATATGTTTGGCTTGACGACCATTTCTACGCCGAGATCACTGGGTATACGGCCGCGGTCGTCGGGGGCGCGCATCCGCTCGACAGCACTCAAAGCAACGTGGCCCATGGGCTCTCGCCTTATTGGCGTCTAGCTTATGAGCAACGGTGGGATCGCAATTCCATTTCGATGGGCACCTACGGTATGGAGACAAAAGTACACCCTGGCAGCGGCACGGCGCTGCAAAGTGCCACCGACGAGTACAAAGACATCGCCGTGGACGCTCAATATCAATTCATTGGCGAAAATCATTTAGCTACGGTTCTAGCAACCTACATCCACGAGAACCAAAAACTCAATGCCAGCGTGTTCGATCAATTTTCGGCTAATGCCAGCGATACCCTTAAGACGTTCAAGCTGACGGGCGAATACAGTTATCAGCGCCACATCGGTGGCTCGCTTGGATATTTCCGAACCAGCGGCAGCGCGGACACCGTCCTGTATGCGGCGGCGCCGGTCACCGGTAGCGCCAGCAGCAGCCCCAACACGAGCGGCTTCATTGCGGAGGTCAACTATCTGCCGTGGCTGAATCTAAAGCTGCAACTTCAGTACGTCGGGTATCAGAAGTTCAATGGGCTCAAAACGAACTACGACGGCACCGGTCGCAGCGCCTCCGATAACAACACCCTATACGGCTTGGTTTGGCTTAATTTTTGATGGCGGCCTTCGAGGGTGACCGATACGGCCCGCCAGGAGTGGAAAGATTGAAAATGAAGTTTCGCCGCGCAGCCATACTTGTAATCGCCTCCCTGTCTATGAGCCGCCTCGCATTCCCTGTTGATCCGGCCACGGACATCGCCACTGGTGCGCAGAAAACCAGTTTGCAAAAGACAATAGAGACATGCGCCGCCTGTCACGGTCTGAACGGTCGCTCGATATCTCCCACTTACCCAAATCTGGCAGCACAGTCGGCGCCCTATATCGAATTGCAGCTGCACGCTTTCAAGGATCAAACTCGTGCCGATCCCGATGCCCAGGCCTATATGTGGGGAATGGCATCGCAATTAGACGATGGATCGATCAGCAGTCTGGCCGCATATTTCGCGAAACAATCGCCTGCGGCAGGAAAGATCGGCAACGCGACGGCAATTGCACAGGGCAAAAAAATCTTTGTGGAGGGAGTTCCGGCTCACCAGATTCCGGGCTGTGCGGCTTGCCATGGTCTCGAGGCTCAAGGCCAGGGACCGTTCCCGCGCCTTGCGGGTCAACATGCGCCCTATCTCCTAAAACAGCTGCTCGTGATTCAGAGCGCACTCAGAGCCGCGCCTGTTATGCACGGTATAGTCAAAGATCTGAGCCGGGATGAGATGCAAGCGGTCGTTACGTATTTGGAATCTATTTAGCTTGCCTCCACTGATTCTGCGAGGCGGATAATCGACCGTTCAACGGCGTCCAAATACTGCGTGATGAGGGCCGGCGCGTACCGCGGGTCAATCCGCTGAGGCTTCATTCACTGTAAGAAGCGGCCCGTGGATCACACTCTTGAATGGCGCTGCTTGGCATAATCCATCGAAGAATTCTTCGCAAAGCCGATTGCCCAGGCATTGCTAAGTGTGGTGTCGGAAACCCTGTGCCTGCACCGATGAACATTCGACTAGATACCCCTTTGACGGAGCTTGCATGAAACGCCTAGCAGTATCGCGATGTTTGTTTCTGGGCTGCATCATTGCGGCTGCGATCGGCGGCTGTAACGATCGTCCCGCGAGTTCTCCGATGGTATCCGTATCGGGCGCGGTGACCGGTATGACCGGCAGCGCGGTACTGCAAAATAACGGCGGGGATTCCCTTACGGTCGCCGCGAACGGACCGTTCTCCTTTTCGATGCCGATAGATGTTGGCGGCACTTATTTGGTGACGGTTAAGACGCAGCCGGCCGGCCAAACGTGTACGGTCAGCAACGGGTCCGGGACCGCGGGCACGGTGAACGTCACCGATGTCGCGTTGGCATGCGTGACGAACACTCAGACGCTTGGCGGCGCGGTATCAGGACTCAATGGCAACCTCGTGCTGCAGTATAACGGCGGATCTCCTCTGACGATCACCGCCAACGGTGTCTTTGTCTTTGGGGCCCCCACGGCCGAGGCGAGTCCTTACGAGGTCACGGTACGCACCCAGCCCGCGCACCAGACGTGCACGGTCGCCCACGGATTGGGGATCGTCGGAGCTGCCGACATTACCACTATTGTAGTGACATGCATCACCAACGCCTTTACGGTGGGCGGTGCGATTTCGGGTCTTACCGGGAGCGTTGTCCTGCAGAATAATGGTGTCGACACTCAGCTCCTCAGCACCGACGGAACCTTTGCGTTTCCGATGCCCGTCCGAGAGGGGAGTCCATATTTGGTGACGGTAAAAACGCAGCCCGCCGGCCAAACATGCTCGGTCGCGAATGGTGCGGGCGCCATGGGCGCGGTGCGCGTGACGAGCGTGGTGGTGGTATGCGCTGCGAATACGTACACGATCGGCGGCTCAGTCAGCGGGCTTACCGGCACTGTGGCGCTTCAAAACGATGGCGCCGACTCGCAGACGATCAACGTCGATGGGGCCTTTCAGTTTGCCGCACCCCTCGCCCAAGGCGGCACATATTCCGTCACCATTCAGGCTCAGCCGGTCGCCCAAACGTGCACCGTCGTCAATGGTTCTGGCATCGTGGGCGCCGCCAACATCAGCAATGTCGTGGTGACCTGCGCTACGAATGCCTTCACCGTCGGCGGCACGGTATCGGGTCTCAGCGGCACCCTGACGCTCGGCAATAACGGCACCGATCTGCTGGCGATCAGCACCGACGGCAGCTTCACGTTTTCCACCTCGGTTGCGGAGGGAAGCAATTACAACGTGACGGCACAAACCCAACCCACGGGACAGACCTGTGCCGTTAGCAATGGCTCGGGCGTCATGGGAGGGACCAATGTGGCCAACGTCGGAGTCATCTGCGCGACTGCCAACACCACGATATCGGTGAGCTCGACGGGTGTGATTCCCGTCAACGGAGCGTCCGGCAGCCTTACCGTCACGAATACCGGAACGACTTACGCAGCCTTGAATGTCTCCGCGATACTGCCCGGGGGCTGGACCAGCGTTACGCAAGATTCCAGTAGTTGCCCTTCGATCGCGCCAAACGGCGGGACCTGCACGCTGCTGTTCACATCGACCAAGCCGTACGTGGCCGACGGGAACATTGCGATCAACGGCGACAACATCACCTCGTCGCCGACGAGTGCGTTAGCGTTCTCCATCGACGACTATCTGGTGTTCAGCGTGCCCAACAGTACGACCGCGCTGGTTGTCGCAAGCTCCGACGCAGGTATAAGTGGACCGTGGAGCATGGATCTTGTGGATATTCCGGGAACGACCGAAACATCCACTGCGCCGCCGTGCAACGGAGGCTCGGACGGAAGCTGCGACACGGCTGAAATCGTGGCGCACTACGGCACTCCCTACTCCGATTATGCCGCCGGCCTGTGTTACGAGATCACAGCGGATAACAGCGGGGCTGTCGCGCTCGGTACCTGGTATCTTCCCGCCGTCTGTGAGATAGGATCGTCGGGCGAAGGGGCCGGCTGCCCGACGGGAATTCCCAACATCGATGCGAATTTGGTGCAACCGGGCTTCATGGCTCAACTGGGCCTCGGCGGCCCGAGCGGCCTTTATTGGACTGCCTCGGAATATTCCGGTATGCCGGATCAAGGCGCGTGGATTCAGGTTTTTGTACCCGGAGGCGGCAGTCAGCAAGCCGGTTCCAAGAACGGAAATTCGATTCGCACTCGCTGCGCTCGGGCGATCGGCTATTAGAATAGTGGCTAGCCACGATTGGCGAAGAAGATAACGTAGAATATTTGATATCTAAGTCATATGCAGTTGACTAGGTGACAAGGACTCGTCGCTTTCCAAACAGCGGCGAAGTCCTTTAAGACGGATTGCGCCGCGACTTCCTGTGGTTGGTGTTTCAGATGGAATCCTGCAGCGACTCGTTGAAACGCCACCGCAACGCCTGCCCAGCAATCTGCGACCGAGTCATCGGCGCACGAGAGCGCTCTTGAACCGCAAGGCGGAATGCGAGTTGTGAGCTCGATCGCTGCCATCCAGGCACCGGAATGTCGGCGGGTACCGGTGGAATACCGTGTCACATGAGGAGATTAAATTGACTTCCGGAGAACAGATACAGCGATGGGTAGGTGCTTGTCTTGGCATCTGTGTTTCAAGCATGCTGCTGCTCCCGGCGGAGGCCCGGAATCCGGCTCCAGAGGAGCAACAGACCGGGATTCACCTTGCGTCGGCTCCCGAGACATCCTCGGATGCCGAAGCCATCAGGCAGCGCGTAGCGAACGCGTTGCGGGCAGACCCCTATTTGTACGACAGACACGTCACGGTTTCCGTCGAAGAAGGGCGAATTGTCCTGCGAGGATTCGTCTTCGACGATTGGGACTTGCGAAATGCGCTGCGCATTGCTCGTCAGTCGGCAGGAGCGATGCCCGTTGTCGATAATCTGACTATCAAGGAAGGTGGACGTTCGTAATGCCGCTCGATCACGGCGCGCGTCCCGCCGAATACACTTCGGCCGGGCGCGAGCCGTGCCAAATCTCTCGACTGCCAACTTACTGTGACTTGGCGGCCTTTGCGCGGTCCTTCACGGTTTGCAGATGAGCATTGGCCTTGTCCTTACACTGTTTCTGAGCGTCGCCTTCGAGCGCCTCGCACTTGGCTAGCTCGATTTTGGTTGCGCCTTCTGTTTCAGTGACAGCGGCGTCGGCCACGGCCCCCACGCTCTTATCCGCGGCTTTTGCCGCAGCATCGGCTTTCTCCTTAGCGAGATCCT
Source organism: Steroidobacteraceae bacterium (assembly GCA_035996065.1). Lineage (GTDB taxonomy): Bacteria > Pseudomonadota > Gammaproteobacteria > Steroidobacterales > Steroidobacteraceae > Bog-1198. The sequence goes on from DASYJX010000053.1 coordinate 23,594, forward strand.
GCGCAGCCTGAGCCTCGGTCTGCTTTATTTTTTCGTCCGCCTTGGCGTTGTTCTCGGCGGCTTCGTTGGTTGCTTTGGCAACATCGGTTTGAACCTTATCGGGAGATTCGGCCTTGTTGCAGGCGGAAATTCCCACTGACGCGCTGATGAGCAGCGCACACATAAACACAAATCTCATTAGAATTCTCCCATGTACCGCGAGATGTTGCGGTATTAACACCACAACATACGCCCGCGTCCTGGGCCATTTCATTCCCCTTATCCTCCTCCGTGCGTAGGAAGCGTCTTACAATCTCCAACGGCCACGGATCGTCCGCCTACCATGCGCGGTGTCTACGGATCATCCTGTAAAAATGACGCGCTTATGCGATGGTAGACACGCGAACCCCAGCTACCTCGCTATCCCATGACCCTACCCCTCGCGCCCCGTTGACGCGAGGGGGCAAAATCAAAACTTGTAAATGCCTTGCAAGGCAACTCCCGTTTGGCTGTCTGCGAGCTGATTTACCTCAAGGATCTTCCTGACAAAGGTCGGCTGGGTGGATTTGTCGTAGCGGCCCTCGATGCGTAGCTCGAAATTCTTCACCGGATCATAGCCGAAGGTGAGGGTGCCTTCTTTTAGTGTTTGCGCAATCCCCGTACCTGTCACGAATCCTTCCTTGTCGTCCAGGTACTCGACCCGCGCCGACACGCGCCATTGATCATTAAGCGCGTAGTTCGTGTAGAAGGCTGCTCCATTCCAGTTGAGGTCGGGGTCACCATTTTTTTGCTGCTTCTGCTTGCCCCAGTCGAAAGTCAGAATGAACGTGAGCGCCTCTGTTGCATTGTACGTGGCCACCGCGTCGACCAGCGTTCTTTGTGCGTCGAAAGTCGGATCCTTGCCCACATACGCCTGGGCCGCGAGTGCGAATGCCTTGCTCGGAGTCCATGCAAGGCCAACCTCTCCGGTCTTCGAGCCGGAGGTCGTCAAGGACGAATAGTTCCATCCATTGTTGACGCCCCCTACGACGCTAAGCGTATCGCTAAGCGCGTAGGTCGCGCGGATACCCGTATGCGTCAAAGGTTCGGCATAGAACAGGAAGGAGCGGGAGAAATTCGTGTTTCCCGTCGGCGCAATCACTTCCGCACCCGCCAAGGTCACGTACTTTCCGGCGATGACCGTCACCGGCCCTCCGACGTACTGCACGAACCCTTGCACTACATCGAAGGTATTGGAATTGCTGCCCTCGGCTGCGTTCAGAATTTTCATGTCCTCCCCGGCGGCGACATTCACTAAGGCACCGAATCCCTCTTTGGGCTGGTACGCGATAGTCAGTGCGGCCTGGTCGAGTTGAAACGTGTCATGCTTGTTATCGAATTGGTGATCGGTGCTATAGCCATTCGAATGATAGTAAGACGCGGCGACATACCCAGTGGCGGTAAGCCCGGACGCGGTGAGGACATCCGACAACACCGGGCCGGTAGGTGCGGCCGGTTTCGCGGGCTCGTCCTCTGCGGATGCCGGACCGCATGCTGCAAAACTCAGCATCATTGCTGAGACGATCAACTGATTACGCTTCGTGTTCATGCCGTTCCATCCCTCATGCATTTAAAATATGTCGCAATGTCGAATTCATTGGGCAAAGAGCGCCCATCCGGTGGCGCCAGTGCGCCACCGGGCGAGTGGTCTTGCTGAACGGTTACTCCACTTTTTCGCCGTGGAGAGAGATGTCCAGGCCTTCTCGTTCCTGTTCCTCGGTGACCCGCAAACCGATGGTCATGTCGATCACTTTGAGAATGATGAAGCTCATTACGAAGCCGTAAATCAACGTGGTTCCGATGCCCCAGAGTTGGGTGATTACGGAACCGTCTGCGCCGCTTATTTCCTTGCTGGCGAAGACGCCGGTCAGCAAGGCACCGATGATGCCGCCGATACCGTGCACGCCGAAGGCATCGAGAGAGTCGTCATAACCCAAGGCACTCTTGAGCGACGTCGCCGCAAAGAAGCAAGCGACGCCCGCGGCGGCGCCAATCACCACGGCGGGGGTGGGGCCGACATAGCCTGATGCAGGCGTGATCGCGACCAATCCTGCGACGGCGCCCGATGCGATGCCGAGCACGCTGGGTTTGCCCTTGACGATCCATTCCGCGAACATCCAGGCGAGCGCTGCGGCAGCCGTTGCGATCTGCGTAGCCGCCATCGCCATGCCTGCACGACCATCGGCGGCGCCGGCTGAACCTGCATTGAAGCCAAACCAACCTACCCATAGGAGTGAGGCGCCGATTAACGTTAGGGTCAAATTATGCGGCGGCATCGCTTCCTTGCCGTACCCCACGCGCTTGCCGAGCACCAAGCAACTGGCGAGACCCGCAATGCCTGCATTGATATGCACGACCGTGCCACCGGCGTAATCAAGTACACCCTTGACGGCAAGCCAGCCCGACGGCTCCCACACCCAATGAGCGATTGGGCAATACACGACGAGGGACCATACCGTCATGAACACCAGCATCGCCGAGAATTTCATGCGATCCGCAAAGGCACCTGCAATCAACGCCGGAGTGATAATCGCAAACGTCAACTGAAACATCGCGTAGACGGTTTCCGGAATCGTGAGCGCCAAGTGCGACACGGTTATCTTGTTCGCGTCTTTCATGATGGTCATGCCAGCGAAGAGCGCGCGGGTCGCACCCCCGAGGTACGCGCTACCCGGTGTGAATGCCCATGAATATCCGATCAACCACCACAAAAGCGTAATGACACAAGTGATCGCGAAGCTTTGCATCAGCGTTGCCAACACGTTTTTCTTGCGAACCATGCCGCCATAGAAGAGCGCCAGGCCCGGAACCGTCATCATCAGCACCAAGGCGGTTGAAGTCAGCATCCATGCGGTGTCGCCGGAGTTGATCTTGTCCGTGCCTATGAGCTGCGGTTCCGTGGGCGCGGCCGGGGCCGCTGCATCTGCGGCGGCCGGTGCCGCGGAATCGGCCGGCGCGGCCGCTGTAGTCTGTGCCGCGGATGCTGCGGAAGCCGGCGCATCATCGGCCCACACCGCAGGAACGGAAAACAGGAAAAGGCCGATAACGACCCATCGAGGCAATTTAGTCATCAATTTGGATCCCCTTATGTTCTAGATTGCTTTAGCGTCGCGTTCGCTCGTGCGGATTCGCACGACCTGCTCGAGATCGAAAACGAAAATCTTTCCGTCGCCGACCTTGCCGGTTTTGGCTGAGACCGTAATTGCTTCAATTACCTGCTCCATCAAGGAATCCTCGACGGCAATCTCGATTTTCGTCTTGGGTACAAACTCAACGGCATATTCGGCACCCCGGTAGATTTCGGTGTGACCGCGTTGCCGTCCAAATCCACGCACTTCGGTAACGGTGACGCCTTGCACGCCCACGTCGCTTATCGCTTTACGAACGTCATCTAGCTTGAACGGCTTAATAATTGCGGTAATTAGTTTCATCGAACGACATCCCTCCCTCGCTATTTCGAATGTATCGCCTCAATTCAGATCGGGCTAATTGCGGACCGAATGCATCTCTAAAGCACGTGGCGTGCCAAAGTAGATTACTGACGCGTTATCAGGAGCTTGAGAAAAATTGCGAGACCGGCAGCGCGATGCGCCGCACTTGAATGTTGCGCGTGCCAGACTTTGGCGCCTCACATTGTGGCGGCGCCCGGGCGCCTCCCGCGTACGTGCACTTGGTCGTGAAACGGTTATTGCGATATTCCTATATATCCGATGAGCGGCTAACATCAGCCGCCGACCTAGGTGATCGAACCAGAGTGCCGGGAGGTGACTTCATGAAGCGATCAATTGCGAATTGGACCTCTTTATCACGACGGAACTTCCTAATGGGCGCAGGGGGAGCGGGCCTTGCAGGCCTGCTCGGCTCCGCGATCCAGCCCGCCCGGGGCGCCGGGTTCGTCGAGTTTCCTTTCGCGAATGGTCGGCGTGAACTGGTGACGAACTTTCCGCAGAAGGGCGAAATGATCCTACAAAGGACTCGCCCGCCGCTGCTGGAGACTCCGTTCGACGTCTTCGACCAGGGCGTTTTCACGCCTAATGACCGCTTTTACGTTCGGTGGCATCTCGCCGAGATTCCCACGACCATCGACCCGGCCCATTTTTCGCTCAAAGTCCACGGCCATGTTCAGCAGCCGCTTTCACTGACGATGCACGATTTGCTGCATGACTTCCCATCATTCGAAATCGCCGCTGTCAATCAGTGTTCCGGTAACTCACGGGGGTTGTTCAGCCCGCGCGTTCCCGGCGCCCAATGGGATAACGGTGGAATGGGTAACGCGCTGTGGCGAGGGGTTCGCTTGAAAGATGTGCTCGACCATGCAGGCCTCCCCGCTGGGGCGGTTCAAGTGCGCTTCCGAGGACTCGACAGCGGCGTCGTGCCGCAGACTCCAAACTTCATGAAATCGCTTGCAGTGGATCACGCCCGAGACGGGGAAGTGATGATCGCTTATGCGATGAACGGCGAGCCTTTGCCTCTCTTGAACGGATTCCCGCTGCGACTGGTCGTGCCCGGTTGGTACGCCACGTACTGGATGAAGATGCTCGCGGACATCGAAGTTCTCGACCAACCGGACGAGAACTACTGGACGAGCAAGGCGTACCGTATCCCTGATACGCCGGGAGCGAACATTGCTCCGGAACAGAAAGGCGTGAAGACGGTACCGATTAATCGCATGGTGCCGCGCTCCTTTTTTACGAATCTCGCGGACGGCGTTGCCGTCCGGCGCGGGCAGTCGCTTAAGGTCCGCGGCATCGCCTTTGGAGGCGACACTGGAGTCGCCAAGGTTCTGGTGTCGGCAGACGGGGGGCGGCTCTGGCAGGAGGCTCGTCTGGGAACGAATCATGGCAAATACAGCTTTCGTCAATGGCAATTTCCGCTGCGCTTTGCCATTGCGGGTCCGCAGAGTCTGATGGTGCGAACGGTAAACACGGCGGGGGTGACGCAGCCCGATCATCCCAATTGGAACCCGAGTGGCTTTATGCTCAACGTGATCGAGACGATTACCGTGCACGTCTCGTAACGATCGGAGAAGTGACTTATGGGCCCTAAGCTCAAAAGATTTGCACCCCTTTCGGCAACTGTCGCGGTGGCGGTGCTGCTGATAGTCGGCACGTCGCAACTCCGGGCACAGAGTCCGTCGAAGCCGCAAGGGCAGTCCGTTCGTCAGCCTGAGTCCCGCTGGAGCAAAGTCAGCGTGCAAATGCCTGCGAGCGCGGCAGTATTTCCCGGCGGAGAGGGCGCGGTCATCGCCAATGCCCAGTGCTTGATTTGCCATTCGCAGGGCATGGTGTCGCGTCAGCCTGCGCTAACGCAGGGCCAATGGAAAGACACTATCAACAAGATGCGTACCGCGTACGGCGCACCACTGCCGGCCGAGCAGGTTGATGCGTTGGCCGCGTATTTGACGACATTGATACCGAACGGCGAGGCCGCGATAGCGCAAGATGATGAGCAGCGGGGGCCCGCCGGCCTACAGGAGCAACCCGCGACAGCGGGTGGGAACGGCGCTGAGGTGTTCGCTGCCCGATGTGCCGCTTGCCACCAATCGGGGGGGACGGGAATTCCCGGGGTGTTTCCGCCTCTGGCGGGTTCGAATTGGGTGACGGGACCCCATGTTGCCGCGATCCGAATTCTGCTGCATGGCGTTCAAGGTACGCTCACGGTCAATGGTACCGCGTACAGCGGCGCCATGCCGGGGTTCGCGAGCCAACTGAGTGATGAGGAGATCGCTGCAGTCCTCAGTTATGTTCGCAGTCAATGGGGGAACCAGGCCGCGCCCGTCGGCGCAGTTCAAGTCACTGCTGAACGCGCCGCAACCACAGCGCGCAGCGAACCATGGAACGGTGACGCAGATCTCACGACCATGAAGTAAACAGACTTCGTCACTATGCAGTGGATTTTGCATTGGAGAGTTACCCATGCTTGCATCGCTTTCGTCTCGATCATCACTATGCTTCTTCGTGCTGTTCGGTGCGCTGTTTGCTTGGAGTTCCACCGCGTCGGCTCAAATTCGGCACAAGTCCCACGCTCAAAGGGCAAACCACGGGTGCTCCAGCAACGACAGTGGGCTCAAATTGCCACCCGGCTTTTGCGCGTCCATCTTTGCCGACGGCATCGGACATGCGCGGCACATGGTGGTCGCGCCGAACGGGGTCGTCTATGTCAACACATGGTCCGGTCGATATTATGGAAATGACACTCCACATGCGGGCGGATTTCTGGTGGCGCTGCGAGATACCGCCGGCTCGGGAAAGGCCGACGTCATTCAGCGATTCGGTGAGACCGTGCAGAGCGGCGGCGCCGGTGGGACGGGCATCGGCCTGTACCACGGCGCGCTTTTCGCCGAAGTGAACGACAAGATCGTTCGTTATGCGCTGCCGGGCGGCGCCGCCGTGCCGCGCGAGCCTCCGGTGACGATCGTATCCGGATTGCCTCTTGGCGGCGATCATCCGATGCACCCGTTCACTATCGACGCGGATGGCACTATGTATGTCGACGTCGCTAGCGCGACCAATGCCTGCCAACAAGAGAATCGAATACCGAAGTCACCCGGCATCGCGCCGTGCACCGAACTTGAAACGCGCGGTGGCATCTGGCGTTATGACGCGAACAATACGAATCAGACATTTTCACCCGCGCAGCGCATTGCCACCGGCATCCGCAACGCGGAAGGTTTCGCGATCGATCCCGCCGGACATCACATCTTCGCCACACAGCATGGACGCGATCAACTGCATTCGAATTGGCCTCATCTGTACAAGCTCGACGAGGAAGCCACGCAGCCGGCCGAAGAATTGCTGCTCTTGACCCAAGGCGGCGACTACGGTTGGCCGGAGTGCTACTACGACGCGATACAGCAAAAATTGGTGCTAGCGCCGGAATTTGGCGGCGACGGGGGTAAAGAGGTCGGCAGTTGCGCCGGCAAGAACGCACCGATTGCGGCGTTTCCCGCGCATTGGGCGCCGAACGCGATGGTGCGATATGATAGGCAGCAATTCCCCTCTCGCTTCAGTGAGGGTGTATTTATCGCCTTCCACGGATCGTGGAATCGCGCTCCTTTCCCTCAGGGCGGTTACAACGTCGTATTCCAGGCGTTGCAAGGCGATCATGCGTCGGGCACGTGCGAGATATTCGCCGACGGCTTTGCCGGAGCCGTGGAGTCTCCCGATAAAGCCGAGCATCGGCCATCCGGATTGGCGGTCGGGCCCGACGGGTCGCTCTACGTGTCCGATGACGTGCGCGGCAGGATTTACCGCATCGTTTATCGAGCCCGACCCGACAATGATGAGGCCGGCGCCAAGTTCACGCCGTGTCCGAGCGCCTCGGCATCCCCCGGACACATTGCGGATGCAGACGCCAAGCCGCCCGAGGGCACCCATCCGGACGCCGGTGCAGCCGCCGTCACGGCAAGTCTCCCGGTGGCTGCGGGAGCTACTCGCGAGATGTTGGTGCTGGGCGATCGCATCTATCACGGGCAAGTGGGCGGAGCGACCTGCACTGGCTGCCATGGCGCGACGGCGACCGGCACGACGCTCGGCCCCGACTTGACTGATACGAAATGGCTGTGGGGCGACGGCAGCTATCCTTCAATCGCAAAAACCATCGCTGCGGGCGTGCCCCAACCGAAGGAGTACCGCGCCCCGATGCCACCCATGGGCGGCGCGCAACTCACCGCCGACGAGGTGTCTGCAGTCGCGGCTTATATCTGGGGCTTGAGCCACCGCCGCTAGCCCACTAACGCCGACGAGCAGCGGCGCCACTTGCTGGAAGCTCGCGATACCGGGCGAGACTTTGTCCCGAGGGCATTACGTCCACGGCTGGTGGGTCTATTTCCCGATGTCTCGCTCGCATTTCAAGTGGAATGCCGGAGAGCCTCGCTGAAGCGCCATCGCAACACCTGCCGCGCAATCTGCCACCCACTAGTCGGCGCGAATGCGCTGTATTAACAGACGGGTGTGCATTGATGAACGCAGTTCGTGAGGTCGCGACCGCGACGAGGCCGGGGGAATCGATGCCGGCGGCCGGCGGTCGATTCGGATGGGCTGTCTTGGCTCTTGCCCTCGGCGGCTTTGGCATCGGTACGGGCGAGTTCGTCATGATGGGATTGCTGCCGAATGTCGCCGGAAATTTTGGGATTTCCATACCCACTTCGGGACATGTCATCAGTGCGTATGCGCTGGGCGTCGTGGTCGGCGCGCCGCTCATTGCGATAGGTGCCGCCCGATGGCCGCGTCATCGGTTGCTTCTGGTGTTGATGGGCTGTTTTGTCGTGGGCAATCTTGCTAGCGCTGTGGCACCCGGATATGTTTCGCTGCTGGCAATTCGTTTCCTGGCGGGGCTTCCGCACGGTGCCTATTTCGGTGTGGCGTCCCTTGTTTCCGCATCCCTGGTGACGGTGGGCGAGCGCGCTCGGGCGGTCGGCCGGATGATGTTGGGCCTGACAGGGGCAACTTTAGCAGGCGTTCCGTTGGCAACTTGGATCGGACAGTCGTTGAGCTGGCGGGCTGCTTATGTTCTGGTTGCCGCGGTCGGCGTTGCGGCGTGGATATCGATCTATTTCTGCGTGCCGCGTGCTCCTCCCGTCGCGGGCGCGAGTCCCGCGCGCGAACTCAACGCATTGACCCGCCGGCAGGTCTGGCTGACACTCGGTGTAGGGTCGGTGGGGTTTGGCGGCCTGTTCTGTGTGTACAGCTACATTACGCCGACGCTGACCGAGGTGTCCGGACTGCCGATTCGGTATGTGCCGTACGTGCTCGCCGTATTCGGTGTAGGCATGATCCTGGGCAATCTGATCGGATCATGGCTGGCGGACCGCGCGTTGACGCGCACGATCGGTGGTCTTTTGATCTGGAACGCCGTTGTTCTGGGCCTGTTCAGCATCACCGCCGGCCACGTGCTCCTGTTGACGATTGTCGTATTGTTGGTCGGCACGGGTGTCGCCATCGTCCCGGCGCTGCAGATCCGGCTCATGGATGTCGCCCAGTGTGCGCAGACGCTCGCGGCGTCGCTGAATCATTCCGCTTTCAACATCGCCAACGCACTGGGTGCGTGGTTGGGCGGTCTCGCAATCGCCGGTGGTCTGGGATGGGCGTCGACCGGATGGGTGGGCGCACTGCTCGCGCTCGCCGGCTTCCTGATTTTCATGATGTCGCTGGCGACCGAGGCCCGCAGCAACAAAGTCTCCATACAAGGAATTAGCGAATCGCGCCGCTTGACGGTGGATCATGGATGACTCTCCTGGCCCATAAAAGTTGCACCGCAACTTGCGCTCCCGCATGCTCATGGTCCCACTCGCATTGGATGAGCCGACCATTGAATAATTCGAAATGGAAGGTCTTTCCCAGTGTTGCACCTTAAAGGCGGTGGGCGGTCATGACCGAAGCGATCGACTGCGTTGTCATTGGAGCCGGGGTAGTGGGCTTGGCCGTGGCGCGGGCCATGGCACTGCGTGGCCGCGAGACGCTGATCTTGGAAGCGGAGTCCGCGATCGGCACTGAAACGAGCTCGCGCAATAGCGAAGTGATCCATGCGGGCATTTATTACCCGCCGGGATCGGCGAAGGCCCGCCTGTGCGTCGAGGGAAAGCGGCTTCTATACGAATTCTGCGACGCTCGCGGGGTCGAGTACCGCCGCTGCGGCAAGCTAATCGTCGCTGCCGACGAGTCGCAAATTCCGGCGCTTGAAGCAATCGAGAACATGGCCCGCGCCAACGGCGTGAACGATCTCACTTGGCTTACCGCCGATGAGGCGCACGTACTCGAGCCGGAGCTTGACGCGGTTGCAGCACTGTCTTCTCCGTCGACCGGTATCATCGATAGTCACGGCTTCATGCTGGCACTGCAGGGAGAGTTCGAGCAGGCCGGGGGGATGATTGCATTTCGCTCCCGACTCCAACGTGGGCGATGCGATGGTAACGCCATCTACTTGGAGGCGGGCGCCAAGGAGCCAATGAGATTGGCCGCGTCTGTCGTGGTCAATTGTGCCGGCCTGCACGCTCAGAAGGTGTCGCACCTCATCGACGGCGTGCCGAAGGCAAGCATTCCCCGCGCTTGCTTGGCCAAGGGAAGCTACTATGTCCTTCAGGCCAAGTGCCCATTCCGTCGGCTCGTTTATCCAGTCCCGGAGCCGGGCGGATTGGGCGTGCATCTCACGCTCGATCTAGCGGGGCAGGCGCGGTTCGGTCCCGATGTGGAATGGGTGGAGCGGGAGGATTACACGGTCGATCCGGCGCGAGCGGAGCGGTTCTATGCCGCGATACGCCGATATTGGCCGGCATTGCCGAACGGATCTCTGCAACCCGGATACGCGGGCATTCGACCTAAGTTGCACGGGCCGGGTGGGCCGCCAACGGACTTCCTTATTCAGGGGCCGGATGAACACGGTGTGAAGGGACTGGTGAATCTCTATGGCATCGAATCCCCTGGACTGACTTCAGCGCTCGCGATTGCCGAGAACGTTGCCGACACCCTGAAGTAAGCTTTCGCGACGCAACACAACGTGCACCCGTTGGCGCCGCCCAGCGCAGGACCCGCGAGGCGGGTGGTGTGGCAGATTGCGGAATGATCGGGATGCGAATGCGTCAAGGGTAGAAGTTGCTGGGTCGAGCCAGTTGGCAACTGCAACTTGAGATATATCCCTCCAGGGCCTGGTATTAGCGCCCACAACTACGTTCTATTCGGATAAAAGGGCGGACTTGGAAGTTGCGGCTCGGTTTTACCCACTTGCGTTTTCGTAGCATAAGATATATCTTACGATCTGTTTCACAATGAGGAGAAAGAAGTGTTCAATCGCAACGATGGCCATCGTCACCGGGCAAGTGGGAGCGGCCATCACGGACGACATCACGGCCCGTGCAGCGGCCGCGGCCTTCGCGGCGGGCGCATGGCCTCGGCCGCCGATCTGCAAATCATCATTGCGGCCTTCCTGTCCGAGAAGCCGAGCCATGGCTACGAAATCATCAAGGCGGTGCAGGAGCGCTCGAACGGTTACTACACCCCGAGTGCCGGCATGGTCTATCCATCGCTGACCTATCTGGAGGAAATCGGCTATGCCAACGTCGCGGCCGAAGGTTCCAGAAAACTGTACAGCCTCACCGACGCCGGTAGAACCTATGTCGATCAAAATCGCGGCCGCGTCACGGCTCTCTTTAGCGAGCTAACCCGTGTCGGGCAGAAAATGCAGCGCGCTCAGCGCGCCTACGAGGGGGAGAGCGCCGTGCAGACGACCGGTCTGGACGAGGTTCGCCGCGATCTGAAGGCGGCACTGTTCGACGCCTTTGACGCATCTGCCGCGGAACAGTCGCGGATAGCGGAAATCCTGAGCCGCGCGCTCGCCGAAATCAACAAGCGGTAGAGTTTATGAGCAGTCAACCACCATTCGATACATCACGCGAACGCACCACATGGGTAGCTGCGGCACGAGCGACGCGCGATTTCACCCCGCGTCGGTACGACGCTCGGATTCACTTTCGACTCAGTGGGTGGGAGTTATCTCGGAGCCTAGGCCTCTGCGCCCTGACAACCTGGACCGGATTCGATTCCTACGCCGGGCGCAGGGCTATCGCTGAGCCACCGGAGGCGGTTAATCCGTACCTTGGCGATCAACAGGAACAACATCAACGAACCCGTGACCAGAAGCCAGACGTCCCAGCTCGTGGTCGAAATGCGCGCGGCAAAATCGCTCATGGTGTCGTCAAAATTCAATTCAACCGCCCCTCCACTGAGGCGTGACGCGGGGCAATCCACTACGAGATTACCGTGCGGGCTTGCGTAGATTTCGCAACCGGGAGCGTTCCAAAATGGGTGATAGGCTTGCCGCAAGATAAGTTGCATTCTTCCAGGCCCCGCACCGACGCACGGGGAACCATTGTTCGATGGACATGTGACCCCGAGGCGAACATGGCTCCAGGTCGTAAACTGAGCGTGCATCGTGGGAAGCGGCAACGATCTTCCGTCTTGCATCACCCGCTTGACGAGCGAAGCACCCGGGGCATTCTCGGCGCGGGTAAAATCGTCCATGTCGTAACAGTTGCTTACGCCGCGCGTCGGCGCTAGAAATTCCCCCTGCTGATGTTTACCTCGCATGGCGACGTAGTCGATGGTCTCGGGCCCGCGTCTAAAGTATGAATTCTGCGCAATCGGCTGATAGCGCGGCGAATGCAGCCAGTGTGCCGCCAACGTTTCCGCCTGGAAACCGAGTTGTAGGATCAGGGCGGCGCCGAGGCAGGTCTGTAAACGCCAGGTGTTGCGGCACTCCACGGAGAACTTCCAGAGCGCCGCGGCGCCCAGAAGACTCAGTGGCAAAGCCAGGAATCCCCAGTAGCGGCCGGTGACGCCTATCGACCGAAATCCGGGAAGGGGCCGTAATAAATCGAAAGGACTCAGCCATGTGGGCACATGCAGCGCGTGCAGGCTTCCCATTCCCAACACGATGCTGACCAGGCTCACGACAAGCAAGGGACGGCGCATCGTGATGGGCAAGCTGGCGGAGAGCCACTCCCGGTATCGCCATAAACAATAAACGAGGACGGGGCCGATAAAAACGCTGAGTTCGTGCCCATTGCCATTGGCTGGCAGCACTTTTCCGCGCAGCGGCAATAAGGCGAACCAAATAAACGAAAACACGCTGGTGAATTGATCCGGCGTTCGACGCGGAAATGCAGCTTGTGATTGCAGCATCGGCCATAGGTAGCCCGCGTCCAGCACGAGGGCAATCGTCACGGCGCCGACAAATAGGAAGGCCGGTGCCGCAGACCGCGCGGTGACCGACAAAGTCAGGGCGTACAGACCAATCCAGAACAACAAGTGAATGATCGCTACAGGAGATCCGTCGATGGCGAGCGCCAGCGAAGCACCCATCAACAATGCGGTCACGACCATGCGGATGATCCTGGGGGTAGTCGATACCTCCACTTGCCATGCGATGCCGCGGTGAAGCACCCATAGCATCAGCGGCAAAATCAAAAAAGGCACGAAGTCGAAGTGTCCGAGACCCAATCGGCAAAAAAAGAAGCCATTGCCGATAAACAGCGACGCTGCCAGAACTCGTTGTGCGTTAATCCTGAGCCACAAGCCGGCGTACAAATATGCGCCTATCCAGCCGGCGATCAGGTAGATCACGATGGCCAATTTCACGCCGGCGAGCGGTCCCAATAGATAGCTGAGTGCCATGCTGAGGGACATGAAAGGAACTTGCGGTTCGCCGGCCAACGACAGCCCGGCGCACATCAGGGGCGTCCACTGCTTGGCAATGCCGAACATGGATGCGTTCCAGTACTGAAGGCTGTGGAAGACCAGAAACTGATCCGCGTCTTGCGGGCCGGATCGACGCAAGAATACGCAAAGAAACAAGACATACTCGACCACGATGCCGACGGACAAAGAAATTAGCAAAGCCGGCACGGTCGAGCGTAGCGCGACGGGGAAGCTTATTATTTGACGCAATTGAACGTGCCATGCTCTTTCGGCAGACAAGAGAACCCCGCGAATGCTTGATGTGCATATACTTTGCAATACAGAGTGACCGTTTGCAATACGGTATGAGCCAAGAATGCGCATTTCCGGCAAGGGCCATGCTCTGCCGATGACCAAACACGCGGCGCCGCGCGGTGGAAGCTGCTGCAGGCCGCGACGGTCCTAGAGAGCGGCCAGGCTATCCAGCAGGAGGCGGGCGAACTCAGGTCCCTTGCCTTCTTCCTCGTGTTTGAAATATACGAATACGTCGATGCATTCGGCTGTCTTGTCACGGATGGTGTGGGCCCATCGCGCAATGTCGTCCGGCGTGTAGCCCTCATCCCGCAGCCTGAAGTACGCATAGTCCGCGGTGATCTCGACGGGAGTCGACAATTTCTCGCTGTCTGCCACGCACAGCGCGAGGTTCTTGGCTTTCAAGCGGGTGTAAACGTCATCATCCAACCAAGAAATGTGTCGGAACTCGAACGCCGCGCACACATAGGGCGGGAAAGTCTCCAGAAAAGCGTCGAGCAGCGAGAGGTCCTTCTTGAGGTAAGGCGGTAACTGGAACAGGAGGGCGCCGAGCTTCGGTCCGAGTGTCGCCGTAGTATCGAGAAAGTAGCGCACTTGCTCGGCACAATCGCGGAGGCGCGCGACGTGAGTGATGCGCTTGGGCGCCTTCAACGTAAGCTTGAACCGCTCCGGAGTCTCTCGGTTCCAACCGTCGAGGATTTTGGCACTCGGCGCGCGATAGAAAGTGTAGTTGATCTCGACGGTTTGGAAACGCTCTGCGTAGTACGGCAGCATCTTCGATGCGGGGAACTTTGCCGGATAGAAGCTCCCTCTCCACTCTGGATAGTTATAGCCGGACGTTCCTACCCATATGGTCATACGGAATCGATGACTGTCCCGTCTCTGGGGCGAGGCGCAATACTAACTCGCGGTTTAACTTATGTCTTTCGTAATTGCACGGCGCG
>DASYJX010000054.1:0-284400 GCA_035996065.1 Steroidobacteraceae bacterium
CGGCTGCTTGCTCATATGGGTTACTCGCAATGCTCGAAATCAGGCGTTTGCAAGGAGATGTATTTATGACCGGATCGAAGTGTTGGCTTTGGGCAGGGGCGAGCAATGAACCGGAGTGCATACTCCCGCCCGGATAAACTCCTGCGCGAACTGCGCGAACGAAGGGCAACACCGCCATCGAGCCCGGCGCGCTCGGGTTGAGTCCATTTGAGCGAAGATCGAATCGAGTAGAGTCGCCGCCGCCAGTGATCGAGTTGCAGCGGGCGCAAGTCCTTGCCGAACGGGAACGGGCCGAAGAAGTGCAAAGAAGAACCGAGGAGCGCTTCCGCCGCTACTTCGAGCTCGGACTGGTCGGCATGGCAGTCACATCCCCGACCACGGGCGGAAGAAGACCTTCGGCTTGCGCAGGTAGAGCTGGAGCAAAGGGTTATCGAGCGCACCAGCCAACTTGCGGCTGTGGCGCCGATGGATACCACCCGTGCTCATTCAGGGCGAGACGGGAACCGGCAAGGAGCTGCTGGCGCGAGCACTTCACCGTCAAGCTGCTGCGAGTGCTGCAGGAACAGGAATTCGAGCGTCTTGGCAGCACACGCACGTTGCGCGTGGACGTGCGGTTCGTCGCCGCCACCAACCGCGATCTTGCGCAAATGATTGCCGACCATGAATTCCGCAGCGATCTCTACTATCGCCTGAATGTCTTCCCGATCACGATGCCGCCTCTGCGGGAGCGCGCCCAAGATATACCGCTGCTGCTGCGGCACTTCACTCGGCATCACGCACAGTTGTGCAACAAGCCGATCAGCAGCATCGCTCCGGAAACCGTGGCAGCGCTATGCCGCTATGACTGGCCCGGAAACGTGCGTGAACTCGAAATCCTCGTCGAGCGCAACGTGATCCTGTCGCAAGGATCAGTGCTCGACATTTCGCTGTCCGGGTTGAAGTCGCAGATTGCAGCGACGCCGTCACGAACCCAGGCGCCGGCCTCCGTCACGCTTGAGAACCTGCAACGCGTACACATCTTGAGCACGCTCGATGATGCACACTGGGTGATTGCCGGTCCACACGGGGCGGCGGCCAAGCTTGGAATGAAACGAACTTCGCTGCAGTACAGGATGAGGAAGTTAGGAATCCAGCGCCCGCTCTGACTGCTGCCAGCAGTCCGGCACTGCGTTTTGGCAGTCTCTTGCATCTTCGGTCGCCCTGGCTAGTAAGCGTGGCAGGCCTGGCTGAGCTAACAGACCCTCGCCGACCGCGCACATGCTCAATCAGTTTCGCCGTTGTGAGGCTCGTTCGCGGCTTCGGCCAATCGAGTGTTTTTCCGAAAACTCCAAGTGGGTTTGCTTCGTTCGCTGCCATTGGGAAGTCTCGCAAAACTATCGATGTACCACCGGGATAATGGCGGCACGCGGCATCTCCGCTTGTTGGGCACGCTCCAATTCATCAGGTTTTTCAAGTCCCACCTCTCGATATTTCGCCCATGACCCCGCCGCAGCTCGAAAAGCAAAGGTCTTGCTCTCCCGATGAATGATCGTTTTTCTCTGTCGGATCCGCACGATAACGGTATATCGTGGACCCATTGGCGTGTTTCCGGACTTTGATCGTTGCCATACCGCACCTGGAGGAGACAAGGTATTCTTAACTCCCTTATGTCTCCTTTACGTCACCTCCGTAATCCATAAACTCCCCGGTATAAGCAGAAATCCCTCAGAAACGCGCCGCATGGAAAACACTGCAAAAATAGGCAATTCATCCGAAAAACCCAGGGTTTCGATCGACCGGCGACTGTCGGTCGCACCCATGATGGATTGGACCGATTGCCACTGCCGCTTCGTCCACCGTCTGTTCGCGCCGCACGCTCTGTTGTATACGGAAATGATCGTATCTACCGCCCTGGTGCGCGGCGATGCACGACGCTTGTTGGAACACAGCGCGGTCGAGCATCCTGTCGCTTTGCAGTTGGGGGGATGCGATCCCAAGGAACTGGCGGCAGCCGCGCGCATCGGCGCGGCCGCGGGTTTCGCCGAGATCAATCTCAACGTGGGTTGCCCGAGCGATCGCGTCAGAAATGGCTCCTTCGGTGCGTGTCTCATGCTCAAACCCGCATTGGTGGCCGAGTGCGTCAGGGCCCTGAAGCAGGCGACGCCGTTGCCCGTCACCGTCAAATGCCGTATCGGGATCGATGATCGAGACGACTACGAGTTTTTTGCCGCTTTCGTCGATGCGGTAGCAGGCGTCGGTATCACGGCGCTCATCGTGCATGCCCGAAACGCCATATTGGGCGGCCTATCCCCGAAGGAGAATCGCGAGATTCCACCGCTCAAATACGACTATGTGCATCAGCTCAAGCGCGAGCGGCCGGGGCTGACCGTGGTCCTAAATGGCGGACTGTCCGAGGTGCCGGAAATTCGCGGCCACATAGCGGCGGGTCTCGACGGTGTCATGCTCGGGCGTGCCGCCTACCATCGCCCGGCGCTGCTCGCGGAATTGGAGCAGGCCATCATCGATCCCGCATGGCGGGTGCCTGAGCCTCGGGAGATCATCGAACGCGTCGTGTCTTACGCCAAGGTGTGCGCGCGGCGCGGGATTCGCCTGCATTCGATTACGCGGCATATGCACGGTTTGATGGCGGGACGCGAGGGCGCGCGCGCCTGGAGGCGGTTCCTTTCCGAGGTCGCCGCCCGTCCGGAAGCGGTGCCTGAAACACTCTATTCGGCGCTTCCGATCGTGAATCCGGGGGTCGCCGCGTAAACGGCTGAAGAAGGCCGCACCGGATTAAGTATAATGGCCGAGAATGGGCAAAGAAATAGAAGTCGCCATCCTATTCGCCGATGTGGTCGGCAGCACCAAGCTGTATGAGCTACTAGGGGACCTCCGCGCGCGCGACATGGTCGGCATCTGCATCGATGTGATGCGGGCGGCCACCGATCAGAATCACGGCACCGTGATCAAAACGATGGGCGATGAGGTCATGTCGACATTCCCGACCGCCGACGATGCGCTCAATGCCGCCGCGCAAATGCAAAAGCAGATCGCCTTGCATCCCCAGCTCAAGGTCGATGAGCAAACCGTCGCCATTCGCATCGGCTGCAATTTCGGTCCCGTCGTGCTCGAGAATCGGGATATCTTCGGCTCCGCCGTCCACACGGCAAACCGCATGACCAGCCAGGCCAAAGCCAGCCAGATCATCACCACGGCGACCATGGTCGAACGCCTGTCGAGCGACTGGCGTGCTTCGGTGCGCCAGATCGACATTGCCACGCTGAAAGGGCGCAGCAGCGAGGTCGCGTTGTTCGAGGTGCTGTGGCAGACCGAGGACGTCACCAGCATGGTTCCGGCGATCGCCATCACTTCGCGCGAACGTGAGCGGGCGAATAAGACCCAGCGGTTGCGCCTGCGCTACCAGGGGCAGGAAGTTCTCGTGGACGATGGCCGCTCCAACATCACCATCGGCCGCGCCGAAGAAAACGATCTTGTCGTGAAGGGCAACTTGATTTCGCGGCTGCATGCCCGCGTGGAGATCAACCGCAACAAATTCATGCTGATCGATCAAAGCACCAACGGCACGTTCGTTCTCGGCAAGGATGGCGAGGAAGCGTTCGTGCGCCGCGATTCCATGCAGATTCGGGGCGAGGGGCTCATCGGCCTAGGCAAAGCGCCGGACAGCAACTCCTCCCAGGTGATTCGCTACGCTTGCGAAGAGTGAACGCGTTCGAGCGCGCCCTTGAGTTCGGCCCTGAGCGGCTGGGGCACGCGGTCGCCGAATTCGCTCACGTACTTGTCGATACCGGCGAACTCCTCCTGCCACAACTGCGGATTCACGGTCAGCAGCTCTTCGAGCGCTCCCGGCGCGAGGTCGAGGCCTTGAACATCGAAGTCCGCGGGATTCGGCAGATGGCCGATGGCCGTGTCACGTGCTTTGGCGGTGCCCTTGCATCGATCGATGACCCAGCGCAGGACACGCAGGTTCTCGCCGAAACCCGGCCATAGAAATTTCCCGGCGGTGTTTTGGCGAAACCAATTGACGTGGAAAATCTGCGGCGGCGATTTGAGCTTGGCTCCGACATCGATCCAGTGCGCCCAATAGTCCCCGAAGTTGTAACCGGCGAACGGTTTCATCGCCATGGGGTCGCGGCGCACGACGCCTACCGCGTCCGTAGCCGCGGCCGTCGTCTCCGACGCCACTCCGGCGCCCACCAGCACGCCGTGCAACCAACTGCGAGCTTGATATACGAGCGGCGCCAATGTGCGGCGCCGGCCGCCGAATATGATCGCGGAAATAGGCACGCCGCCGGGCGCATCCGACAACTTCGAATAGCTCGGATTTTGCCTGGCCGCAACGGTAAACCGAGAATTCGGGTGTGCCGCCGGACCATTCGCCGGATTGTAGGGCCGACCCTGCCAGTCCAGCACGGGCTTGCCCTCCGTCAAGCCCTCCCACCAGGGTTGATTGTCCGCGGTAAGGGCGACATTGGTGAAAATAGTGTCGCGACGGATCATCTCGTAGGCGTTGCGGTTGGTCTTGGCATTCGTGCCCGGAACGACGCCGAAGTACCCGGATTCGGGATTGATGGCATAGAGCCGGCCATCCTTGCCCGGGTGCAACCAAGCGATATCATCGCCGACCGTCCAGACCTTCCAGCCTTTGTAGCCGGCCGGAGGAATCAACATGGCGAGATTGGTTTTGCCGCACGAAGAGGGGAACGCGCACGCCAGATAATGAGTTTCGCCCTGAGGATTTTCGATGCCGACAATGAGCATGTGCTCCGCCAGCCAGCCCTCCGTGCGCGCTTGCCAGCTGGCAATGCGCAGGGCATGGCATTTCTTGCCCAGCAGGGCATTGCCGCCGTAACCGGATCCAAAGCTCTTGATCGAAAGCTCTTCGGGAAAGTGCATGATGAATCGGCGTTTGGGATCGAGTTCCCCGGTGGAATGCAGGCCTTTCACGAACTTGCCGTCATGCGTGATGCGCTCGAGCGCCGCGCGGCCCATGCGCGTCATCAGCTGCATATTGAGGACCACGTACGCACTGTCTGTGATCTCGACGCCGCATCGGGAAAATGGCGAGTCGAGTGGGCCCATGCAGTAAGGTACGACGTACAGGGTGCGCTGTTTCATGCAGCCGGCAAATAAGGCATCCATTTGGGCATGGGCTTTCGCGGGTGCAATCCAGTTGTTATTCGGGCCCGCATCGTCTTTATTCTGCGTGCACACAAAGGTCAGGTGCTCGACGCGTGCGACGTCCGAGCGGTCGGAGCGCGATAGAACGCAGCCGGGAAAGCTCTGAGGGTTGAGCGGCAGCAACTCTTTCGAGGCCAGCAACTCGCGTTGCAGAGTCTGGAACTCAGCCTGACTCCCGTCGCACCAATAGACATGCTCGGGCTGGGTGAGCTTCGCGACCTCATCGACCCAGGCCGAAACGTCGCGGTTCATGGACGCAAGTGAGACGTGTTGGGGTGCGGTGGCCATGGGCGGATCCTTCAGACAGGCATTATTAGACTTAGAAGGATGACAGATGGTTGGGTTCATCGCCAAGCGCGGATGGACGGCAATGCTGCAACAGCGGTGTCCGGTGCTGCCGCCGCCTGAATGGCGCCTGCAGAATTTCCAATAAGTAATTGATTTTGAATCCTTTACAATATAAGGGCATGAAGACTCCAAGCGCTTTCCGCCGGCAGTGCTGCGCATTTCTCACGTCATTGCTGGCGGGACTGGCCGCCGCTCAGCTCTCCGAAAGCCCCCTCGAGATTAAGTTAATAGCGGAAGTCGAATCGGCGAGTTCCCCAAGGAAGCTCGTCTCGGCAGACCGCGTGGTGCCCGGCGATCGAGTCATTTACACCCTTGAAATACGCAATGCGGCGCCGACAGCGATGGACGCGCCCAGCGTTACCTACCCGATCCCCGAGCACATGCGATACATCGCGGATTCCGCCGTGGGTCCCGGCGCCGCCGTGAGCTACTCCATCGATGGCGGCCGCAGCTTCGAACGCGCCGAGAACCTTAAAGTACGGACGCCTGAGGGTCGGCTGCGCCCTGCAGCCGCCGCCGATTACACCGACATTCGCTGGCAGATCAAGAACAGCTTGAGGCCCAATTCCGTTGCATACGTGCGGTTTCGCGCGCTGGTGAAATAACGCGATGAACAGCGACTTCACCAGTATCTTCGGTTCCGAGGGGCCGCTGGCGCGGAGCTTGCCGGATTATGCATATCGCCCCGAACAGGCGGCGATGGCGAAGGCCGTCGGGTTGGCGCTGGCGCGCCTTGAACCCTTGATCGTCGAAGCCGGGACGGGCACGGGCAAGACTTTCGCGTACTTGGTTCCCGCGCTATTGTCGGGGCGCAGTGTGATCATCTCCACCGGCACACGCACGCTGCAGGATCAGTTGTTTCGCCGCGATGTTCCGCTGCTGGCGAGGGCCTTGGGGCTCCCGGTAAAGATCGCATTGCTCAAAGGCCGCGCCAACTATTTGTGCCGCCATCGGCAGGAGCTTGCGCTTGGCCAAGGATCACTGCTGGAAGACGAGCGCGGTGTCGCGCGCACGCTCGCACGTGTCGCGCGATGGGCCGAGACCACCAAGGCCGGCGATCTTTCCGAACTGACTGACTTGCCGGAACAGTCGCCGGTCTGGCCGCAAATCACCTCGACCCGCGAGAACTGCTTAGGGTTGGAATGTGCGCAATTTTCGCGCTGTCATGTGTTCGAGGCGCGTCGCAACGCCCAGGCGGCCGACGTCGTGGTCGTGAATCACCATTTATTGCTCGCAGATCTCGCGCTCAAGGACGAGGGCTTCGGCGATCTCTTGCCGGGCGCGCAGGCCGTCATCCTGGACGAAGCGCATCAGGTGCCGGATATCGCGGCGCAGTTCTTCGGCCAAGTCTGGTCGGTGCGGCAGGTGCATCTGTTGATGCGCGACATCATGGCCGAAATGACGGCCGCCGGCGTGCGCGCCCCGGCAATTATCGCGGCCGTCGGATCCGTGGATGCCTCGCTCGAGGAACTGCGCGGCGCGTTGCATCGCGGGCAGGGACGCTACGAATGGGCGAATCTTCCGGATCGCTTCCTGGACGTGTTGCCCGAACTCGAGACCGCCATCAGCGGCATCGCCACCGAGCTGGAAGGGATGGGTGCAGGTGCAGGCACGGCGAACTGCGCCCGGCGAGGCGCTGCTCTTGCTAACTCGCTGGCTGCCCTGCGCGAACTGTCGGATGAAACAGGGCTGCGGTGGGTAGATGTCACCCCCAGCGGATTGCTGCTGCAATTCACCCCGTTCGAGATCGCGGAGCGGCTGCGTGAATACGTGGAATCGCGTCCCTGCGCCTGGGTATTCACTTCCGCGACCTTGGCGATCGGCGACGACTTTTCGCATTTTGCCGCGAGGATCGGCTTGCCTGAAGCGCGTACGGTACGCATCGACAGCCCCTTCGATTACCGCCGTCAAGCGCGCATCTTTCTGCCGCCGAACATGCCGCAGCCTCAGGATCCCTCGTTCGCGGGCAAATTCATCGAAGCATGCGCGCCCTTGCTCGAGGCGAGCGGCGGACGAGCCTTCCTGCTCTATACCAGCTACCGCGGGTTGGCCGAAGGGGTTCGCGCATTGCAGGCGCGTTTTCCGAACCCGCCTTTTCCGGTCCTGGTGCAGGGCGAAGCGCCGCGCGAAGCGTTGCTCAACCGATTTCGCGAACTCGGCACTGCCGTGCTGCTGGCCACGGGCAGCTTCTGGGAGGGGGTAGACGTCAAGGGTGAGGCGCTGTCCATCGTTGCGATCGACAAGCTGCCGTTCGCATCGCCCGATGACCCGCTGCTCAAAGCGCGTCTGGAAGGAATTCGCCGGCGAGGCGGAAATCCGTTTTTCGAATATCAATTGCCGCAGGCGGTGCTGGCATTGAAACAGGGAGTCGGGCGCCTGATTCGAGATTTCGATGATTTTGGAGTGATCGTGATCGGCGATCCCAGGCTCAAGACAAAAGCCTACGGTCGGGTGTTCTTGGAGGCGTTGCCGCCGAGTCCCGTGATCACGGAGGGGGCCGCCGGCGCTGTCTTTCTCGCCGAACGTTTAGGTTTGCCGTACCCGGTGGTGGCCCGGGCGGCGCCGGTGACGTAGCCATGCGCATCCTTGCCGTCGATACGGCGACCGAGGGCTGTTCGGTGGCGCTTCTCAGCGGCGATGAGGTGATCGGCCGGTTTGCCGAACGCGGTCTAGCGCACGCCCCCGACGTTCTCGGCATGGCGGATGCGGTTTTGGCGGAAGCCGGAGTGGCTTTGTCGGCGCTCGACGGCATCGCTGCCAGCATCGGCCCAGGCGCATTTACGGGCGTGAGAATCAGCGTCGCGGTGGTCCAGGGCCTTGCTTTCGGCGCCGGCCTTCGCGTGGTTCCGATCACGACCTTGGAAGCTTTGGCATACCAAGCCGTGCAACGAGGGGCGGCTCGGGTCCTGGCGTCCCTTGACGCGCGCATGGGGGAGGTCTATTGGGGATGTTTCGAGGCGGACACCGAGCACGGTTTGATCGCAAGCAGTGCGGCTCGGGTCGGTCCGCCGGAGAGCGTCGTGCTGCCCGACCTCAGGGTTTATCGCGGAATAGGCCGGGGCTTCGGCGCCTACCCGGTGCTCGGCGCGCTGCCCGGTGTCGAGCTAAGGTACGAGGATAGCCGGGAGCTGCCGAATGCGCGCGAATTTGCGCGGCTCGGCGCACTGCGTTTGGGCCTTGGCGAAGGGATCGACCCTGCCGACCTTACTCCTCTGTACTTGCGCGACAAAGTAGCCTTGACCGAAGTCGAACGACGCCCGCCGAAGGCCCAGTGAGCCTTGTCACGGAACTGTCACAACCGATCGATGTAATAGCGGGCTAAAGGAATCAAGGGACTAGACATGACGGCGAAGCGCATCCTCGTAGTGGAAGATGAAAAGGCGATTCGCGACATGGTCGCCTTTGGCTTGCGCCGCGCCGGATACGAGGTTCGAGAAGCGCAAGATTGCCGCGAGGCGCGGGCGCGGATCGTCGATGTTCGTCCGGATCTGATGTTGGTCGATTGGATGTTGCCTGACATGAGTGGGCTCGAACTGACTCGCTCGTTGAAGCGCGCGAAGGACACCGAAGAGATTCCGGTCATCATGCTCACTGCGCGCTCCGAGGAGCAGGACAAGGTGGGCGGCCTCGAGGGCGGCGCAGATGACTACATCACCAAGCCTTTCTCGCCTCGAGAATTGCTGGCGCGGATCCAAGCGGTCCTGCGCCGGGCAGCCCCGGCCGGCGCGGCCGATGTCGTGGAAGCCGATGGCTTGAGACTCGACGATTCAAGCCATCGGGTGAGCGCAGGCGAGCGGGAAATAGCGCTCGGCCCTACCGAATATCGATTGTTGCATTTTTTCATGACCCACCCCGAAAGGGTGTTCTCGCGGGGTCAGTTGCTCGATCGCGTCTGGGGCGGTAATACTTATGTCGAGGAGCGCACGGTGGATGTGCACATCCGCCGGCTGCGCAAGGCGCTCGAGCCGTATCTACTCGAGCGGTTGGTGCAAACTGTGCGTGGCGCCGGCTACCGGTTCTCGACACGAGAGGCGTGAGGCAGGACGCATGAGGCGCTCGACCCAGACAGGCTCCTAGTCAATGGCAGCGATGTGGACTTTCGCGCTCGCGCGGCTCGCGGGCATTCTGGTGTTGGGCCTGTGTCTCGGCCTGCTGATAGGGCCTGTTTGGCTGTGGATATTGGGGGCGGCGTGCTTGTACTTGAGCTGGCAGCTGCTTACTTTGTACCGCCTCGACCGCTGGCTGCGTTTGCGTTCGCAAATCGATCCTCCCGATGTCGGCGGGATCTGGGGCGATATCGTCGCGCAAGTCGTGCGGCTGCATCGGCGCAAACAGTTCCACAAGCAACGCCTGATTCAGCTGTTTCGGGAACTGCGCCGTTCCACGGCAGCGCTGCCCGATGGCGTCATCATTCTCAGCCCTCAGCGTGAAATCGTCTGGTTCAACCGCCAGGCGGCGCGCTTATTGGGCCTCAAACGCCCGGTCGATGTGGGTCTTCGGATCGACAATCTGATCCGCTCTCCGGAGTTTGTGCTCTATCTGCACGGCGATGATTTTGCAATGCCGCTGCTGATACGTCCCCCGGTGCAGTTGGAAATGTACCTGGCGCTGCAGGTGGTACCCTATGGCGGGGGCCAGTCCTTATTGCTGGTGCGCGATGTGACGCGGCAAATGCGGTTGGAGGCCATGCGCAAGGATTTCGTAGCCAACGCCTCGCATGAGTTGCGCACGCCCTTGACGGTGATTTCAGGCTACCTTGATACCTTGGGCGATGATCCGTCCATCGACCCCGCGTGGTCGGGCCCCATCAGAGATATGCGGGCGCAGGCGCAGCGGATGAATGCGATCATCGCCGACTTGCTGGTGTTGTCGCGCTTGGAGTCGACCGACGGCGAGGCACCGCGCGACGCGGTCGATGTACCGAGCATGTTGGAGCGGTTACAGCGCGATGCGCTTGCCAGCGCCGATCGGCCGCGCCACGTCCTCCTGGAGTTGGAGACCGGCGACGGGTTATTCGGCGCCGCCCACGAACTCGAATCCGCTTTCACCAATTTGCTGGTGAACGGGATGAAGTACACGCCTGCGGAAGGCACGGTGCGCATCCGCTGGTGGGCAGATGCGGAAGGGGCATATTTTTCCGTGATCGACAGCGGCATCGGCATCCCTGCGGAACATATTCCGCGGCTGACCGAGCGCTTCTATCGCGTGGACGCCGGCCGATCCCGCGGGCAAGGCGGCTCGGGGTTGGGCCTTGCGATCGTCAAGCACGCCCTGCAGAGGCACGGTGGTTGGCTTGATGTGGAGAGCACGGAAGGCAAGGGCAGCACCTTTACTTGTCACTTTCCCCGCGCACGGATTTGGCCGCGGCCGGTCAGCTCGGCGGTTAGCGCTTGACGTCACAAATATCGCGCGCAGTGTTGACGCGCGGTTCAATCGGATGTACATCAAAGCGCGCGGAGTCGGCGCTCTCGGCAAAGCGGATCGCGCGCAGGCGTCCGCTGCTCGGCGCCGGGCATTTCGAAGGTTCTTAAGGTTTGAGCGCTAAGGTAATTTTATGGAAACTGCCGATCTCACCCACCACATTTCCCGGCGCTTCAACGAAGATCTGGAGAAAGTTCGCAACCAAGTGCTGCAGATGGGAGGATTCGTCGAGCAGCAGCTGCACAAGGCGATCACCGCGTTGGTCGAGGGCGACAGCCAGCTCGGTGAATCGGTGGCGACCGACGATTACAAGGTCAACGGCATGGAGGTGTCGATCGACGAGGAATGCAGCCGCATATTGGCAATCCGGGCGCCGGCCGCCGGGGATTTGCGGGTGATCGTCGCCATCATCAAGACCATCACCGATCTCGAGCGCATCGGCGACGAAGGCGAAAAAATCGGCTACATCGCCTCGCGGCTCGCCACCATGGAGCGGCCCGCGGACAAATACCGCGAAGTCAAACACTTGGGAAGGCAAGTCGCGCAGATGGTGCATGACGCGCTCGATGCATTCGCCCGCATGGACTCTCAGGCGGCTCTCAAGACCGCGCGTGAAGACAAGATGGTGGACGAGGAATATGAATCGATTCACCGCCAGTGCATCACCTTCATGATGGAGGACCCGCGCACCATTCGCCGCGCGCTCGAGATCATGTGGATTGTGCGAGCGCTGGAGCGCATCGGCGATCACGCCAAGAATATCTGCGAGTATGTTATTTATATGGTTCACGGCAAGGATATTCGCCACACCTCGCTCGAGGACGTTGCGAGACAAATCGACGCAGCGCACGCGTTGTCGCGCGGCTGATGACCCGGCGACAGGGGAATCTTCTCGGATTTGCCGCGGCGGCAAGCTTGCTGGCATATGCCTATTACGCCGAGTTGGTGCTGCATTTGGCGCCTTGTCCGCTATGTATTTTTCAGCGGGTCGGCATATTGTCGATCGGACTCCTGTTCCTGATCGCCGCGGCGCACGATCCGGTGAGTTGGGGCCGCCGCGTCTATGCATCGTTGCTCGCCTTGGCCGCCCTTGCCACCGTCGGCGTTGCGGTTCGGCACCTCTACATTCAGAGCTTGCCCGAGGGCAGCGTCCCGGCGTGCGGGGCATCGCTCGAATTCATGCTCAAGGTGTTCTCCCTGAATGAAGTGCTGGTCAAAGTACTGACGGGCTCCGGGGAGTGCGCCAAGGTGACATGGCGGTTCCTCGGGCTAGCGATGCCGGGCTGGGTCCTGATCGCGGCCCTCGTTCTCGGCGTTTTCGGCGTGTGGGTCAATCTGAGGCGCCAGGCTCCGGAATTGCGCTTCTGACGATGAACGCACCGCCGAAGTCCGAGACCTTGCGGTTGACCGAGGAATTGATTGCGCGAGCATCCGTCAGCCCCACCGACGGCGGTTGTCAGGCCATCATGATCGAACGGCTCCAATCCATTGGATTTGCCGTCGAGAATCTGCGGTTCGGACCGGTTGATAATTTCTGGGCCAAACGCGGCCGCGGCGGCCCGGTGTTCTGCTTCGCCGGTCATACCGACGTGGTGCCGCCGGGGCCGATCGATGAATGGGGTCACGATCCCTTCAGCCCGGTCATCAAGAACGGCCTTCTCTACGGGCGCGGCGCCGCCGACATGAAAAGCGGGCTCGCGGCCATGGTGACGGCCTGCGAAGAATTCGTGGGTCGATATCCGGCGCATAAAGGCACGATCGCGTTCTTGATCACGAGCGATGAAGAAGGGCCGTCCGTAGACGGCACGCGCCGGGTGGTCGAGGTGCTGCGCGAACGAGGGGAGACCATCGATTGGTGCCTTGTCGGTGAGCCGTCGAGCGAGAGCGCGCTCGGCGACACGATCAAAATCGGCCGGCGCGGCAGCTTGAGCGGGCGGCTGACGGTTCACGGCATTCAGGGACACATCGCCTATCCGCAATTTGCCGACAACCCGGTGCATGCCGTCGCGCCCGCCCTGGCCGAACTCGCGGCGCGAACCTGGGATCGCGGCAACGAGCATTTTCAGCCCACCACTTTCCAGGTATCGAATATTTCCGCCGGCACAGGCGCGCCCAATGTCATTCCCGGAGAATTGAAGGCGCGCTTCAACCTGCGTTTCTCCACCGAGCAGACCGTCGACGGACTCAAGACCGTCGTCGAGGAGCTGTTGCGGCGCCACCGAGTCAAGTATTCTCTGGAGTGGTTTGTTTCCGGATATCCGTTTCTGACCGTTCCCGGGGAACTCTCGCAGGCCGCGACCCGCGCCGCGCAAGAACAATTGCACATCACGCCAAAACTGTCGACGAGCGGCGGCACCTCGGACGGACGCTTCATCGCACCCATGGGCGCGCAGGTGATCGAATTGGGCGTGATCAACGAGACCATCCACAAGGTAAACGAGTGCGTGCGTGTTGCAGACATCGATCGGCTGCATAGCATTTATCACCGCACGTTGGAATTGCTGCTCGGCTCTTAAAGTGCAGCGTGGAGCCGGGATGATTTACGCGCCGAGATGATTTACGCGCTTTGTGCGAACGATATCGGCGACAGCCGCAGCGAGACGATCACTTTAGTGCCTTCGTTCGGTTTGCTTTCGATCAGCAACTCCGCTCCGATGATTTCGGCTTGCTCGCGAAGGCCGACGATGCCGAAGTGTCCGGGACACAGTGCTTGCGGATCGAAGCCCACGCCGTTGTCTTCGATGCGTAATTCCAAGCAGGCGCCGTCGACGGTCTTCAGCGCAACGTTGACGCGGGTTGCTCTGGCGTGCCGCTCGACATTGCGCAATACCTCGTTTGCGATCCGCAGGATCGTCTCGGCGCGTTCGTCGCCAAACCGAGCGGCTGCGGTTTCCGCGGTGAAATCGCCCATCAGGCCCGTGTGATCGATGAATCGTTCGAACGCAGTGGACAACGCGGGACCCAGGCCCATTTCGCGCACGGCATTGACACGCATCTGCGTAATCGCGAAGCGCGCTTCCTTGAGTCCTTCATGAGCTACTTCTTCGGCGTGCTCCAGCTCGGCGCCCACCGACGCGGGATCATGCGCCTGGAGCTTGCGAAGGAAACGAATTTCGCTCAGCATGGCCATCATCGAATGAGCGAGCGTGTCATGCAGATCCCGAGCGATCTTCAGGCGTTCGCGCACGATGGCGGCATAGCGAGCCTCCTCGGCGAACCGTTCTACTTCGAGAGTGCGCACCTGCACTCGCCGCTCGAGCTCGCTGCCGAGGCTTTTCAACTCGCGCCGTTCCTGCCGCAGATCGTCGAGGATGCCGGCGAAAGCCGCACCCAGCTGGGACACTTCATCGAGCCCGGGCGGCACCTCGATCCGCGCGGCATCGTTGCGGCCCAGCGACGCCACCGAATGCGTCAGGCGCTTCAATCGCCGCGTGAGTTGGCGCGTTCCGATGGTTCCCAACATTGCAGTCGCGGCGCCCAGGCAAAGCGAGACCCAGAATATGCGAAGCCCCAACGCATCTGCCCGCTGAAACACCCGTTCCTTGGGCTCGCTGAGTTGAACTTGCCAGCCCAACGACGAAACTCCCCCTCCTGCGCTTAAAGGTGCGCGCGATACGAGCACCTCGCGCCCGTTCGGCAGGCGCTCAAAATGCAACGCAGCCGCTTGGGCGAAACGCCGCTCGAACGCCGACTGTCCTTGGTCAAGCGCGACTCCTGCCCATCGCTTGCCGACGCCATCGGGTCCGACCAGAACGACACCGTCGCCGCCGATCGCATAGGCCTGGGTGGCCCCCGGGGGATTGGATTCGTCCGTCAGGCGCTGTGGATGGTTCGGCGCGCGCGGCAAGCGGAGGTGGGCCGCGATGACCCCGACGACGCGGCCGGTCTTGTCTCGGACCGGCGCGGCCATGTCGCCAAGCGCTGCGCCGCTCATTCTCGGCAGAGTCTGCGTGATGATGCCGAGCCAGGGACCTTGCAATCCGGCGGTGAACCAAGGGCTAGAGTTGAATTTGCTCCCCTGGGCTAAAGCGCCGTTCGCGCTCACGATGACGCCGTCGGCATCGGCCAGCGCGATCCAATCGAGATCCGGATAGGCCGACTGCAGCTCATCGAACACCTTTGCCAGGCCGCTGTCTTGGCCCGCGACGGCGGCGTCTCCCACCAATATTCGCGCGGCCCGAACGGCGCCGAGCCGCGAAGCGAGCGATTGGCCAAAGTCCGAGCTCAACTGGTCGGTTTCGAGCGCAAGACGCCGGACATGCTGCTCTATGACGTTCGCGCGCGCGATGCTGCCCACCCAAACCGCTGCGGCGATCGAAAATGTGATCGCCAGCGCGATGATCAGCCACATCGCGCCGGCCGCGAGGCTGCGTCTCGGATCGATATCCATGGCCACACGTTAACAGGTGACTAAAGTCACTTCCAAACCGCGCCGCCGGGGTTGCATGATTGGTGCATGGAAACGACCGGTGAGCGCCCCAATCCGCCGCCAATTCGGCTGGTCATAGCCGAAGATCAAGCAATCGTGCGTCGCGGCGTGGCGCTGCTGCTCGCCATGGAGGCCGATATGGAAGTGGTGGGCCAGGCATGCAACGGCGTCGAAGCGGTGGACCTTTCCCTGCTGCTGCGCCCCGATGTGGTTCTGATGGACCTGCACATGCCGGTGAAAGGCGGAGTGGCGGCAACCCGCGAGATCACACGATCGCTCCCCGGCACGCAGGTTCTGGTATTGACCACCCTCGACGACGATGAAACCGTGTTCGAAGCCGTGCGCGCGGGGGCGCACGCCTATCTGCTCAAGGATGCGGCGGAGGAGGAGTTGCTCGAAACGATCCGCGCCTTGAGGCGGGGCGAATCTCATCTGACGCCCCAGATCGCGCGCAAGGTGATGGACCAATTTCGGCGCCTCGCCGCGGATGAGCCCGCGCCCCGTGCCTCGGAGCCTCCCGAACGCCCTGAGGCATTCGTCACGGAGTCTCTGAACGAGAAGGAGGAGAAAATCCTGCAGCTTATCGCCGAGGGCCGGAGCAACCGCCAGATCGGTCAGACGCTATTTCTCGCCGAAGGAACGATCAAGAACTATGTGAGCCGCATCATGGAGAAACTCCATGCCAACACGCGCACGGAGCTCGCGATTCTCTCGAGAAATCACCGACGCGGCGATTGAGCAGGCGGAGAAGTGACTAAAGTCACTGCCAAGAAGTGACTTTAGTCACCCGTTATCATGACTTTTGACCGCTGACCGGCCGGCATCCGTGGTCTAGATTGTGAGCCTTGCCATGCAGAACCCGCTATGTCCGTCGTCGAAACCGCGCTGAAACGGCCGTACACCGTCGCCGCTGCCCTCATTTTGATCACGTTGACGGGGATCGGCGCTGCGCTGCGCATGCCGATCGATATATTTCCTGAAATCAACATTCCGGTGGTAGCGGTCGTGTGGACCTACAACGGGATGAGCGCGCACGACATGCAGAATCGCATTCTGACGCTGCATCAGCGCCAGCTAGCCTCGCTCGTCGACGATATTTCACGCATCGAGGCGGTGAGCTATGAAGGCGTCGGGGTCGAGAAAATCTATTTGCACGAAGGCGCCGACGTGACTCGCGCGATCTCCCAGCTCGCGAGCAGCGCCCTGGTCGTGCTGAAGTACATGCCTCCGAACATCACCCCGCCCTTGGTGCTGCGCTACGGCGCCACGGATGTGCCGATCATCCAGCTGAGCCTTTCGAGCAAATCCTTGCCCGACACCAAGCTGAACGATCTGGGCCAGAACATC
The DNA here is from genome assembly GCA_035996065.1 of Steroidobacteraceae bacterium. Classification (GTDB taxonomy): domain Bacteria; phylum Pseudomonadota; class Gammaproteobacteria; order Steroidobacterales; family Steroidobacteraceae; genus Bog-1198. Next base: position 16,724 of record DASYJX010000054.1, read on the forward strand.
ATCCGGCCGGCGCTCGCCGTGGTCCACGGCGCCGAGGTGCCGTATCCCTACGGTGGTAAGCCGCGCGTGATCATGGCGGATCTGGACTCGCAGGCCCTGCAAGCACGCGGCTTGACTCCCTCGGACGTGAGTGCGGCTCTGCAGCGGCAGAACGTCATCCTGCCGGCGGGCGACGTGAAGATCGGAGACAAGGACTACGCGCTGACGATGAACAACTCGCCGGATGTCATCGAGTCCATCAATGCCTTTCCGATCAAGCAGGTCGACGGAAGAACGGTGTTCATGCGCGATGTCGCCCACGTGCATGACGGATTTCAGGTGCAAACCAATTCGGTGTCGGTGAACGGTACCCCCGGCGCCCTGATGACGATACGCAAGACCGGGGGCGTGTCGACGCTCTCCGTCATCGACGGAGTGCACGCGGCACTTCAGGACATCCAGCGAGTGCTGCCGCCGGACGTGTCCATCAAGCCCTTGTTCGATCAATCGGTGTTCGTGAAGGCGGCGCTCAATAGCGTGCTGCTGAGCGCGTGCATGGCGGCGGCGTTGACCGCGCTCGTCATCATCCTTTTTCTCGGCAACGTGCGGCTGTCGGTAATCATTCTCGCCGCGATCCCGCTGTCGATCGTCACGGCGGTCCTGTTCATCGATCTTACCGGGCAAACGCTCAACACCATGACTTTGGGCGGGTTTGCCTTGGCCATCGGGATTCTCGTGGACAACGGCACCGTGGTCATCGAAAACATCGAGCGCCACGTTGCCATGCGTGAACCGCTCCACCAGTCGATCGTGGTGGGCGCCGGCGAAGTGGCGGTGCCCACGTTCCTATCGACTCTGTGCATTTGCATCGTTTTCGTACCGGTTTTTTTGCTGCAAGGCACGGCGAAGTACCTTTTTTCACCTCTGTCGCTCTCCGTCATAGGATCTCTGCTCGCGAGTCTCGCGCTCTCATTCACCATGGTACCGGTGCTGTTCAATTATTTGATGCGCCGCGCAGTCCGCGAATTCCGGGCGGAAGTCGCGCATACGGCGAAGCCGGATGACCCCCGCGCCAAGAATTTCCTCGTCAGATTCCAAGCGGCGTTCGAGCGAGGATTCGACAGCTTTAGAGAGAGCTACCGCAACACGCTCTCCTGGGCCCTGTCGCAGGCGCGCCTGACCGTCGTGAGCTTCACCGTCTTGATCGCAGTGTCGGCGCTGCTATTTCCCATATTGGGGCGCGATTTCTTTCCACGGGTAGACGCGGGACAGATGCGTCTGCACGTCAGGGCCCCGCCGGGAACCCGGTTGGAACGAACTCAGGAGTACCTTGCCGAGGTCGAGACGCAGATCCGGAAATTGGCGGGCCCCGGTCAAATCGATGTCATGCTGGACAATATCGGACTGCCCTACAGCGGCATCAATATCGCTCTCAGCGATTCGGCGACCGTGGGTCCGATGGACGGCGAGATATTGATCTCACTGAACGAAAAACACGCTCCGACGGCGAAATTGATCGCGATGCTGCGGCGGGAACTGCCTGCGCGTTTTGCCGAATTGCAGTTCTTTTTTCAGCCCGCCGATATCGTCGACCAAGTCCTGAATTTCGGCCAACCCGCGCCGATAGACGTCCGCATCTCGGGGCCCAATCGCGAGACCGCGTTTGCGCTGGCCTCGGAGATCGCACGCGCATTGACGCGCGTCACGGGCGTGGTGGATTCGCACGTGTTCCAAGTGCCGGATGCCCCTTCGCTGACGGTGAACGTGGACCGTGCGTTGGCGACGCAGACCGGGGTCACGCAACAAGAAGCCGCCAACAACGTGCTCGTGGCAACCAATTCGAGTGCGCAATCGGCACCGAATTTCTGGGTCGATCCGCGCAACAGCGTGAGCTATCCGCTGGTCGTTCAAGTTCCGAGTTATCGGATCGGCTCGTCGCAGGATCTCAAGACCATGCCCGTGGCTTCGGGCGCCGGCGCAGCATCCGGGCAGCTATTGTTGAATCTCGCGTCGTTCGGCCGCGAGGCGGCGCCCCTGGTCGCTTCGCAATTGAATATCCGGCCGGTTTTCGACGTTCATGCGGACGTGCAAGGCCGAGATCTATATTCGGCTTCGCTCGACATCGACACGGTGCTGAAAGCGCATACCCCCGATGCAGCGAAGGCGTTGACGGTGAGCTTGAGCGGCCAGGTCGAGACCATGCGCGAGAGCTATGCCGGATTGTTCACCGGCATCGCTCTCGCCGTCATCCTGGTGTATTTGTTTCTCGTGATGAATTTTCAGAGCTGGATCGACCCATTGATCGTGCTGATGGCGGTCCCCTTCGCGCTCGCGGGAGTGCTCTGGATGCTGTTCCTCACGCAAACCCCGATGAGCGTGCCGGCGCTCATGGGTACGCTCATGTGCATCGGCCTCACGACTGCGAACAGCATTCTGGTAGTCAGCTTTGCCAATCAGCGCATGACGGCCGGCGACAGCGCCTTACTCGCGGCAACGAGCGCGGGGTATATCCGTTTGCGGCCCGTGCTGATGACCGCGGGCGCAATGATTCTCGGCATGGTGCCGATGGCCTTGGGGATAGGCGAGGGCGGCGAACAGAATGCGCCGCTGGGACGGGCGGTGATCGGCGGTTTGCTGTTCGCGACCTTTGCAACCCTCATCTTCGTGCCCACGATGTATCGCCTATTGCGCCGCCAACCGGCGCTCGCCGCCGCTCCGCACGCCGAAGGTACCGCCAATGCCCCTGCATGATCCCGAACATCCCGTGCCTCCGGCGCTCCGCGATAGTCCGGCTCACAGCCAGTTCCCCGATGAGGCGGCACGTTCGGAAGCGCGCGCGGAGCACCAAGTGGTGTCGACGGCGTTCGATTCGGAAACAGGCAGGCGCACCAAGCGGGGTGTGGCTATTACGGCGGCGTTTTTGCTGCTTTGTTTTCTGGCCGTGAGCACGATCCGTTATTTGAATGCACGCGCCGTGGCCAAGGCGGGGGAGATTGCGTATTCCTCGCCGCCGCCGGTGGATGTGGCGATCGCGCGACCGGCGACCGTCGGACAAGATCTCGTGCTTCCGGGCGAGACGGCGGCCTGGTACGAAACGACGATCTACGCGCGCGTCGCCGGTTACGTCGCGAAGTGGCTGGTGGATATCGGCGATAAAGTTAGAAAGGGCGAGGTGCTCGCCGCCATCGACACTCCCGAGCTCGATGCCGAATTGCGGGCCGCTCGTGCGCAGCTGAAATCCTCGGAAGCGCAAGTTGCGGCCCGAGAAACGGAAGTCGAATTCAGCAAATCGACCAACGAGCGGTGGCGCGACTCCCCAATAGGAGTGGTGTCCCAGCAGGAGCGGGAATCCAAGAAAGCCGATTACGAGGGTGCCGTAGCGCGGTTGAGTGCGGCCAGGGCGCAAGTCGCTCTCGATAAATCCAAAGTCGAGCAATACAACGCTCTCGCGGAATTCAAGCAGGTCAAGGCTCCCTTCGATGGCACCATCACCGAACGAAAAATAGACGTCGGCAATTTGGTGACGGCCGGCGGCGGATCCACGACCACGCCCCTGTACCGCATGGCTCAGGCCGATCCCTTGCGCGTTTTCGTGGATGTTCCACAGAGCGCCGCAGGCGAATTGATGAACGCCGGAGTGCCGGCCGAGATTCGCGCGAGCGGTGCGGTGGGCGGAGTATTCTCGGGAGAAATAGCGAGGTCGGCGCAATCCATCAGCGCGCAGGCTCGCACCATGCGCGTGGAAGTCGATATGCCGAACGCGACTCATGCGCTGGTGCCGGGAATGTATGTGAGCGTGGCCTTCCGGCTGCCGGCTCGCGGTTTGGTCGAGGTCCCTGCCGCGGCGCTCATATTCCGCGCCACCGGCACGCAAGTCGCGCGTGTGGACGCGGACGGCAAGGTCGAATTTGAACAAGTGGCGATTGCCCGTGATAACGGAAGCTTGGTCGAGCTGGCGTCGGGTGTGCGGCCGGGAGATCGTCTGGTGCTCAATATCAGCAGCCAGATCGCGCCGGGGCAAAAGGTCGCCGTCAACGAGCCCGAGGCGGCACGTCCCTCTCTCGGCGCGAAGCGCTGAAGGACCATCTCGGTGAAGCCATTCAGGTTGGTCCTCTTCGGGTTGGCCGCCGGCTTGGCCGCCTGTGCGGTGGGGCCGAGTTACCGCACGCCGAAGTCCGATATCCCGCCGAGCTTCGTCGCCGGCGCACAGCCTGCCGCGCCTGCCGTTGACTTGGCGAGCTGGTGGCGCTCCTTGAACGACGACGTGCTGAATTCCCTCGTCGATCGGGCCATCAAGTCGAATTTGGACCTCGCAATTGCACTCGACCGATTGCAGCAAGCGCGCACTTACGAGGCGGTGCTGGTAGGCCATGCGTTGCCGACAGTGGACGCGACCGCCGCAGCGGGGCGTGGTACGGGGAGCGACCTTGCGCGCGGCCGCGCGGCGCCAGGGCTGGTCTCGGCCGACAATTCTGGCGGCCTGCAGCACGTCAACACGATTGCCGGCTTCGATGCGGTGTGGGAGCTCGACTTGTTCGGGAAATTCCGCAGGGAAATCGCAGCGGCCCGCGCCGATGCGCAAGCAACGCGCGCGGCCCGCTATGATGTCCTCACCACCGTCGTCGCCGACGTGGTACGTGCTTACATCGACTTGCGCGGATTACAAGTTCGCGTAGGTATCTTGCGCAAGGCGAGCGAGTTGCTGCGCGAATCGCAGCGCATCGTCAATATCCGCTATGAACGCGGCATTACAAATGAACTCGATGTCGCGCTCGCGACCCGCGAACTCGCGACCCTGGAAGCGCAGATCGCTCCGGTGAACGCCGAGCTGAACGCCGCGCAGTACACGATCGCGGTCCTCGTGGGCGAGTATCCCGAGAATATGGCTCAGGCACTCGCGAAACCCGATCTCATTCCCAGCATGCCCGCACCCACCGCGCCCGGCGTGCCGCTCGATCTGTTGAAGCGCAGACCGGACATTCAGCAGGCGGAGCGGGAGCTCGCGGCCGCGACGGCGCGTATCGGGGTGGCGACGGCGAACCTCTTTCCGCAGGTTACCCTCATCGGCGCGATCGGCAGCCAAGCGCAGGGCTGGAGCGCTCTGCCAAGCGTAAGCAAGCACATTTGGTCCTTCGGGCCGGGAGCGATATGGCCCCTCCTCGACTTCGGCGCGCTCGACGCGCAGGTCGACATCGCGGACCTCGCGGCGCACGCGAGTCTGGTGAACTACCGCAAGACCATATTAAATGCCGTGCGGCAGGTGGATACCTCGCTCGACGCGTACGAAGCGCAGCAGTCACGCATTGAGAAGTTGGGCACGGCAATGATGGCGGGCCAGCGCGCCGTCGATTTGGCGAACGCGAGATACAACCGCGGGCTCAGCGATTTCCTAAACGTCGTCGACGCCGAGCGTCAGTTCTATGACCTGCAGGAGCAGTACGCCGACGCGCAGGTGGCGGAGGGCGAGCAGTTCGTTCAGCTCTACAAAAGCCTCGGCGGCGGATGGCAAAATTATCAGGCCGTTCCGCCCATCCGCCTCCCGCAGCCCGCCATTGTCGCGGCGTTTCGGCGCGTGCTGAGCGGTCCGGCACCTTGACGCCGCGAGCGGCGGGGCGGCGTCGGCACGTCCTCTCGCTCATATCGCAATGCTATATGCAGAGAACGCCATGGTAGTTCCGGCACGCCGTCCCGCCCGATAGCCTTGCATGCCGAGGAATTCGCGGTAATTGACTGGGGCGGACGAAGACTATGCTGTACGCACATGGAAGACGGGGTGCGCGTTTTTGCCAATGGTTCGCTTTAATGGCGGTCTCGATGAACTCGATGGCGGGTGCGGAAAACGTTCCGGGCGCCGAGACCGACGCGGCCTCGCAGATTTCGGCGCGTAAAAAGCCGACCATCGAGGAACTCGAGGAGCGCATTCGGATTCTCGAACAGAAGCTCGAAGCGCAGCAGCACACTGCCGCCCCCGCAGACGCGCCCCGTCTCGTGCAGGGTGTACCGGAGCCGAGTGTCTCCGCGCCGGCCGTGCCCGCGGCGCGCGAGCATCCTGTCACCGAGCAACAGGCCGCGTCCGCAACCGTTTCAAATCCGCAGATTTTTGCGGGCCCCGGCGGCTTTTCGTTTCAATCACCGGACGGCGCCAACCAGATTCGGTTTCACGGTGAATTCGATTTCGACGGCCGATTCTACAATGACAACCTGACTCCCGACGGATCGCGCAGCACATGGCTTCTGCGCCGCGCCCGCCCGATCATGGAAGGTACGTTCAACAATATTTTCGACTTCCGCTTCAATCCCGATTTCGCAGGCGGCAAGACGGTCATTCAAGATGCCTTTGTCGCGGCCCGATTCAATCCGATGTTCGTTGTGACGGCCGGCAAGTTCAAAGAGCCATTCGGTCTCGAGCGGTTGCAGTTATCGCCGAACAATCGATTCATCGAACTGGGTCTACCGAGCGATCTGGTGCCGAATAGAGATCTCGGTCTGCAAGTCTCCGGCACCTACGTGTTCCCGGCCGGTACGCTCACTTACCAAATGGGCTACTTCGACGGCGTTGCCGACGGCGCCAGTACCGATGCCGGGGCTACGCCGGATGTGGACAACAACGATAAGAAGGATTGGGTGGCGCGGCTGTTCACGCAGCCGTTCCTCACCACGGCAGTTGCGGGACTGCGCGGCCTGGGTGCCGGAATCGCAGCCAGCTACGCGAATCAGGCCGGCAGCGCCGGCAATACTTTGCTGCCGACGTACAAGACCGAGACGCAACGCAATTTCTTCACGTACTACGCGGCCGCCACCGCTTCGGGCTCCGCTTCCAAAAGCAGCACGATCGCGGACGGCGAACGTCTTCGTATCTCTCCGCAGGCATTTTACTACTACAAGAGTTTAGGGCTCGTGAGCGAGTACGTACGCGAATCGCAGGACGTCTCGCGCACCCTCGGAGCAGGACCTACGGCCGTCACCCGGCGCGCCCGCTTAAAGCCCGAATCCTGGCAATTGAGCGCGACCTATCTGCTGACGGGCGACGAAGCGACGTTCGGGACGGTCAAGCCCAAGCGACCGTTCCAAGTCGGCGAGCGTGGGTGGGGCGCATTCGAGGTCGCAGCGCGAATCAGCGAATTGAAGCTGGACCCCACGACGTTCACGGGCGCGAAAGGAGTCCTCAATAGCTGGTTTGCCGACCCCGGCTCACAGGCGTACAAGGCCGTCGCGTGGACGCTTGGCCTCAATTGGTATCTGACGCAAAACATCGAATGGGCTTTGGACTATACCGCCACCCGCTTCGGCGGCGGAGCCGCCGACGGCAAAGACCGCGCCGAGGAAAACGCTCTCTTCACGCGATTCCAAGTGGCGTTTTAGTGCGCCCATGCGGTCTTGGCGACCGCTGCAGCATTTGTTGTATAAAAGATACAACGGCTGGTGACCCCTGACAAATTCTGTGATATATATGGGATGAACACCCGCCCATAGCCAATTTCCGGGAAGTGCCTACCTGTAACACGGCTGTAATAATTAGTCGATTAAATCCAACAATCAAATACTGAAGGGGGTTTGAGCTGTGAGCGATCTAAACACGACTTCCGGGCAAAGGAAATTTGACGCACGCCGAGATCGCGACTCGCGCATTCTCCAATCTGCGTTTCTGTTGGGCATGTTGGCGATCGGCGGAGGCAGCGCGCAAGCGCAAACCGCATCAAGCGCACCGGCGCCAGCTGCGAGCGATGACAGCCTGACCTGGCACGGAATCACCCTGTACGGCATCGTCGATGTCGGCATTCAAAATCAGACCCATGGCGCGCCCATCAGCGACTATTTCGTCGGCGGCAGCGCAGAAGTCGTGCAGAAGAACAGCAATCACTCGGTGACGGGCGTTACGCCCAGCAACATGAGCAATTCGCGTATCGGACTGCAGGGAGTCGAGCCCATCGCCGGAGACTGGTCGGGCGTCTTCAAGCTCGAAACGTACATCAACCCTCAATCAGGCCAAATCAGCGACGCCCTCAAGTCTTTGGCGCAGAACAACGGCCGGTCCTTGGCGAATCAGAACACGAACGTTGATTCGAGCGCTGCGGGTATGCCTTTCATACAGTCGTATGCGGGGTTCAGCTCGAAGAGCTTCGGTACGTTTACCTTCGGCCGTCAGAACACGGTACTGGCCGACGGTGTCGCCAAGTACGACCCTAACTACGCCTCCCAGGCATTTTCCTTGATCGGAATTTCGGGAACTACCGCCGGCGGCGGAGATACGCAGAATCGCCGTCTCGATTCGTCGGTGAAGTATGCCGGGTCATTCGGCGGCGTGGCCCACCTCTCGGCGCAGTACAAATTCAATCAATCCACCGGCAGCGCCAATTCGGCCTTCGAAGTATCCTTGGGGGGCGAGTTCGCCGGCGCGTCGGTCGATGCGTACTACGCCAAGATTAAGGATGCGGTTGCGGTGTCCGCGCTCAGCGCCGCTCAAGTCGCGGACTTGTCGACTTTGTGCCCCAATCCGCTGCCGGCCGGCGGCAGCTGTGTGGCGGGCAGCTCGAGCAATGCGTTGGCCGCGACCGTCTCGGACAACACGACCTATGCCCTCATGGGGTTGTACAACATGGGCATCGTCAAATTGTTTGCCGGCTACGAGCATATCCAATATGCGAATCCCGAGACCCCGTTGAGCCCCGGCTTCAGTGTCGCCGCCTATACGATGGCCTTCGTCAACAACAAGGCGTTCGCCAAGGACAAGACACTCCAGGTTTTTTGGGGAGGGGTACGATATACCGTCATCCCCCAACTGGACTTGGTCGGCGCGTATTACGGCTATAAGCAGAACTCGTATGGAACCGGGGCAAATGCGGGCTGCACCACCAACAAGGCGGGAACCTGCAGCGGTACCGAAGATGTCATCTCGTTCGATGCCGACTACCGCTTGACCAAGCGCTTCGACGCCTTTGTCGGAGCCATGTACTCGGGCGTGCATGACGGTCTCGCGAACGGCTACATCTTTCACACCACCGATCTAACCACGACGGTCGGTGTGCGATTTAAATTCTAACGGCTGGAAAGAGCAACTCGACCCCTGGCCCGCGAGCCATGGGGTCGACGTGCGTAATTCAATGTAAATTTACAAGAAGCCTGCTATTCGGGTAAGGTCCGCTCAGAACTTAAGCGAATCGGGAGTGGTCGCGATGAACGGTCAACCGAGCAGGCGGGGCGGCTGGAGCTGGTGGTACCTCCTTTTCGTAGTCCAGTTCGTCGTTGCGCTGTGGCCTCCCCTATACAATCGCCTCGAGCCCTCCTTGATGGGCATTCCGTTCTTCTACTGGTTTCAGCTCCTGTGGGTTATTGTCAGCGCGGTTTTCACGGCGATCGTCTACTTCGCCACGAAGGATTAAGAAAGGATCCTCGGGCGCAGCAGCCGCGCACTTCGGACACTAAAAAGAACGAGTACGGGGGATTGTCGTGCAGGAAGTGAACTGGATTGCGCTGAGCATTTTCGCGGTGTTGTTTGGTCTCATTTCCTGGTTGGGATTCGCCGCGGCCCACTGGCGCAAGGGCGACCTCGATCTGCTGCACGAATGGGGATTGGGCGGCAGGCGCTTCGGCACGCTCATCACATGGTTTCTGGTCGGCGGCGATGTCTACACCGCCTACACCTTCATCGCAGTTCCCGCGCTCGCCTTTGGCGCCGGCGCAGTGGCTTTTTTCGCGGTGCCTTACACCATCATCATCTATCCCCTCGTTTTCCTGGTCTTTCGCCGCCTCTGGCATGTCTGCAGCAAGCACGGCTACATCACTGCGGGCGATTTCGTGCGGGGTCGGTTCGGAAATCGATGGCTGGCACTCGCGGTCACAGTGACCGGCATCGTAGCGACCATGCCCTATATTGCCTTGCAACTCGTCGGCATCCAGGTCGTCATCGGCGCGCTCGGCATATCGGGGACCGGCCTCGCTGCAGATCTGCCGCTTCTCATTGCCTTCGTCATCCTCGCGGCCTTCACTTATTCGAGCGGGCTGCGCGCACCGGCGTCGATTGCAATAGTCAAGGATATCCTGATTTATATTACCGCCCTGGCCGCCATCATCGTCATCCCCATCGAGTTGGGCGGTTTCCATAAGATCTTCGCTGCCGTCCCACCGCAAAAAATTCTGCTGGCGGTGCCGCCACCGAACTCCACGGGTTCATATAGCGCGTATGCGACATTGGCCTTGGGATCTGCGCTGGCATTGTTTCTCTACCCTCACTCCTTGACGGGTATTTTGAGCGCCAGCAGCGGGCACGCCATTCGCCGCAATGCGGCGATGCTGCCCGGATACACGTTCATGCTGGGGCTGCTCGCATTATTCGGCTTCTTCGTCATCGCGGCGGGAGTGGACAAGCTTCCCGAGTACGCCGGTGGCTTCAAGCAGTTCGGCAACAATTTTGCGGTGCCGGCCCTGTTGCTGCACAGCTTCCCGTCCTGGTTCGTGGGCATCGCTTTCGCTGCCATCGGGATCGGGGCTCTGGTGCCGGCGGCGATCATGTCGATCGCCGCGGCGAACCTGTACACCCGCAACATTCACCGTGAATTCATCAACCGGAATCCGACCGACAAGCAAGAAGCGCAAATGGCGAAGTGGGTGTCGCTGGTCGTCAAACTCGGCGCCCTCGTATTTATCCTGTTCGTGCCCACCAAGTACGCCATCGAGCTGCAGCTCTTGGGTGGAATTTGGATCATTCAGACGCTGCCGCCGGTGATGCTGGGGGCCTACACCCGGTGGTTCAATAGCTGGGCGCTCCTCGCCGGATGGGCGGCCGGGACGGCCGCCGGGACCGCCATGGCCATTGCAACCAAATTGACGCCCACGTTCCCCTTGAGCCTAGGCGGGCACACATTCCCGGGATACACCGCGGTGTTTACGCTCGTCCTTAACCTCGCAATCGCCCTGGTAATGACCCCCGTGTTCAACTCGATGAGTGCGCGACGAGACCCGGTCGATGAGACCGCCGCGGCGGACTATCACGCCTAAAAGCCGGCGCAATGGCTGCTGTCATAAAAGTGAAACATCCCGCACCGATCATCACGGGCTAAGTCGCCGCTGGGCGCGGCCCTCGCAATCAATCCCGGAGCGAACGCAAATGCAGATGAAGATGAAGATGAAGATGAAGTTACTCTCACGCCTTGCCGTCATCGGAGCAACGGCGGCTCTCAGCTTTGCGGCAGCCGCGGCGGACATCTCCGGCGCCGGCGCCACATTCCCGTATCCGCTTTACGCCAAGTGGGCCGATGCTTATAAAAAGCTGACCGGCGTGGGGCTCAACTATCAGTCCATCGGATCGGGCGGCGGCATCAAGCAGATCAAGGCCAAAACCGTCACTTTCGGCGCCTCCGATATGCCGCTGAAGCCGGAGGATCTCAAGGCGGCGGGACTCCTGCAGTTTCCGATGGTCATCGGCGGCGTTGTTCCCGTGGTGAACGTCAAGGGCATTCAGCCGGGTCAATTGCATTTGGACGGCGCGACGGTGGCCGGCATTTACCTGGGCGACATCACCCAATGGAACGATCCCAAGATCAAGGGTCTGAATCCGCAGCTGGCATTGCCGAACACCGCGATTGCCCCCGTCTACCGCTCGGATGGCTCCGGGACGAATTTCCTCTTTTCCGATTATCTGTCCAAAGCCAGCCCTAAGTTCTTGTCGACCATCGGCGCCAATACCTCGGTGCAATGGCCGACGGGGATCGGAGCCAAGGGCAATGAGGGGGTCGCCAACATGACCACCCAAACGGACGGCGCAATCGGCTACGTCGAGTACGCGTACGCCAAGCAGAATAAAATGGCGTACACGCTGCTCACTAACAAGGCGGGTGCCGCAGTAGCCCCCAGTGCGGAGTCCTTCCAGGCGGCCGCCGCCACTGCCGACTGGGCCAAGGCGGACAGTTACTATCTGATATTGACCGATCAAGCCGGCGCCAAGAGCTGGCCGATTACCGGCGCCAGCTTCATTCTGTTGTACAAGCAACCGCAAGACCCGGCGCCGGTCAAGGAAGCATTGAAGTTCTTTGCATGGGCATACAAGGATGGCGCTAGTATGGCGGCCGAACTTGATTACGTACCATTGCCCGCGCCTTTGATTGCGCAGGTGGAAAAGACCTGGGCCTCGGAAATCACGTCGGGCGGTCATCCGGTGTGGAGCGGCAACTAGCGAGAGCGAAACTCACACCGTGGCGATCATCAATCCGAGGCACGCCGCAAAGCAGTTGATATACGAGAGAGTTTTCCGTTCGGCTACGCTGAGCGCGGCGATTCTCGTGTTGCTGATCCTCGGAGGGGTGGCGGTATCGCTGCTGCGCGGTGCATGGCCTGCGGTGAGTCACTTTGGCTTCTCGTTCGTCACGCGGGAAATCTGGAACCCCGTGACGGACCAATTCGGCGCGCTGGCGCCGATTTACGGCACCGTGGTGACCTCCGCGATCGCCATGCTTCTGGCGGTACCTGCGGGATTCGGCATCGCCCTGTTCTTGACCGAGCTGTGTCCGCCGCTCCTGAAGCGGCCGATCGGCGTGGCCGTCGAACTGCTGGCGGCCGTGCCCAGCATCATATTCGGCATTTGGGGCTTGTTCATCCTCGCCCCCGTGCTCCAGCGGCATGTGCAGCCCTGGCTGATAGCTCATTTAGGAGGACTCTCCGGGATCGGGCATTTGTTCAGGGGTCCTCCCTTCGGCATCGGGGTTCTCACGGCGGGGATTGTCCTCGCCATCATGGTCCTGCCGTTCATTGCAGCGACCATGCGCGATGTTTTCGACACGGTGCCGCCCATGCTCAAGGAATCGGGATATGGCCTCGGCGCGACGACTTGGGAAGTGATGTGGAACGTGGTGGTGCCGCACTCGCGGGTGGGTATCGTCGGCGGCATCATGCTGGGATTGGGCCGCGCGCTCGGCGAAACCATGGCCGTGACGTTCGTGATCGGCAACGCGCATCGCATCAGCTCTTCCCTGTTGGCGCCGGGCACGACGATTTCTTCTGCCATCGCCAACGAGTTCACCGAAGCGGTCGGCGATCTCTATACGTCCTCGCTCATTGCGCTCGGGCTGCTGTTGTTTCTCATCACTTTCACGGTCATCGCCGCGGCTCAGGCGATGCTGCGCAGGCTGGAGCGGCGCGCGGGGGGTGCGATTTGAATCGACGGGCGCTGCGCAAGGCGAAAAACGGCATCTTCCTCGTCCTATCGCTCGTCGCAACGATGACCGGGCTGGCCTGCTTGGCTGCGATACTGTGGACCCTGATATCGAAGGGCGTCGCGGGCATGTCCTGGCATCTATTCACGCAAATGACGCCCCCGCCCGGCGGTCAAGGCGGATTGCTGAACGCCATTTACGGCAGCGCCGTCATGACTCTCTTGGGCATTCTGATCGGATCTCCCATCGGCGTGCTGGCCGGGACCCATCTCGCGGAATACGGACGCAACTCGCGTCTCAGCACCCTCATTCGCTTCATCAACGATGTCTTGTTGAGCGCGCCATCCATTATCATCGGGCTCTTCATCTACGAAATCGTCGTGGTGCGAATGGGCCATTTTTCGGCCATTGCCGGAGCACTTGCGCTCGCGGTGCTCGCGATTCCGGTAACTCTCCGGACCACCGAAGACATGCTCAATCTCGTGCCCATCGGCATGAAGGATTCCTCGGCGGCGCTCGGCGCCTATCCTTGGCGCACCATCGTGAGCGTTCTCTACCCCGCGGCCCGGAGCGGCATCGTCACGGGGCTTTTGTTGGCCATCGCGCGCATCAGCGGCGAAACCGCGCCGCTGCTGTTTACCGCTCTGAATAATCAGTTTTGGAGCACCCACCTCAATGCGCCGATGGCCAACCTTCCGGTGGTCATATTCCAGTTCGCTTTGAGCCCTTACAAGGATTGGCAAGATCTGGCATGGGCCGGGGCATTGATCATCACGATAACCATATTGGTACTGAGCATTTCTGCGCGGGTGTTCCTGGCGCTGCTGCAGTCTAACCAGGGTTCGGGGCGATGATCCCATCGATAAAGGGGCCGAAGCATCTGAAAATGCGCGTGCCCTACGCCGTCGCCCCGGAGCCGGCGCAGGATCAGGGGCCGCCGAAAATCGAGACCCGCGGCTTGAATTTCTACTACGGCGAAGTGAAGGCGCTGCACAACATCGGCATGGCTTTGGCTGATCGTTCGATCACCGCGTTCATCGGCCCCTCGGGCTGCGGAAAATCGACCCTGCTGCGCGTACTCAACCGCATGTACGCGCTCTACCCGAAGCAGCGCGCCGAGGGAGAGGTTCTCATCGGCGGGCGCGATATCCTTGCACCGTCGGTGGACGTCGCGGAGCTGCGATATCGCGTCGGCATGGTGTTCCAAAAACCGACGCCTTTTCCGATGTCGGTGTACGACAACGTGGCATTCGGTCTGCGGCTCGCCGGCGGCATTCGGGGCGCTGAACTCAAAGCGCGCGTGGAATCGGCGCTGCGCGACGCGGCGATTTGGGATGAGGTCAAGGACAAGCTGCGCGCAGACGGACGCAGCCTCTCGGGCGGACAGCAGCAGCGGCTGTGCGTCGCGCGCGCGATTGCCGTGCAGCCGGAAGTATTGTTGCTCGATGAACCGACCGCGGCGCTCGATCCGATCTCGACCTTGCGCGTCGAGGAGACCCTGCAGGCATTGCGCGAAAAATATTGTATCGTGGTGGTCACGCACAATTTGCAGCAAGCGGCCCGGGTGTCGAATGTCACGGGCTTCATGTACATGGGCGAGCTGGTGGAAATAGGGCCCTCCAATCAGATTTTTACGTCGCCGAAAGACCGCAGAACCGACGATTACATCACCGGCCGCTTCGGCTGACAAAAATGAACGAAACTCCGGTCACCGATCGAGCCGCTCGCGACACCGTGCGCGATGCCGTGATGACGGCACGCGATGTGAACGTCTTCTACGGCGATAAGCATGCGGTGAAGAACGTGAGTCTCGACATAGGGCGCAATCAGGTACTCGCCCTCATTGGGCCGTCGGGTTGCGGCAAGTCCACTTTTCTCCGCTGCCTCAATCGCATGAACGACACGATTGCGAGCGCACGAGTCGAGGGTGTGATCACCCTCGACGGGAACAACATCTACGAGCGCAAGCAGGACGTTGCGCAGCTGCGCGCTCGGGTCGGCATCGTGTTCCAAAAGCCCACGCCCTTCCCGCACTCGATCTATGCCAATGTCGCCTACGGACCGCGCATACACGGCTTGACGAGAAGCCGCGGCGACATGGACGAATTGGTTCAGACCAGTCTGGCGCGGGCCGGACTCTGGGACGAGGTCAAGGATCGTTTATCGACCCCCGGCACAAGTCTTTCCGGCGGACAGCAGCAGCGCCTGTGCATCGCGCGAACGATCGCCGTGAATCCCGAAGTCATCCTGATGGACGAGCCTACTTCGGCGCTCGACCCGGTCGCTAGCGCGAGAATCGAGGATTTGATCGACGAGCTGCGCGCGAATTACGCCATCGTCATCGTCACGCACAATATGCAACAGGCGGCTCGAGTGTCGCAGCGCACCGGATATTTTCATCTGGGCGATCTGATCGAAATCGGCCCGACGCACATGATTTTCACCAACCCCCAGCAGAAACTGACGGAAGACTACATCACCGGGCGATTCGGATGACCGCGGTCGCATGCACGATGTATGAAATGACGGAACTCCTGGCGGGCTCCGAGTTTTTGAAGCCCTACGGTCTCGTAGTGCAGTCCTGCGCGCCCGGAGAATGCGCCGTCCTGGTACCGTACGCGCCTGCGCTGGAGCGGCCGGGAGGCATCGTCAGCGGCATCACCATCATGGCAGCCGCTGACGTCGCCATGTGGCTGGCGATCATGACCCGCCGCGGCGCCGCCGAGCAGTGGGTGACCACGGACATGAAGACCGCGTTTCTGCGGAGCGCGCGCGGCACCGAAATTCGTTGCGCGGCGAAGGTCTTGAAACTCGGCAAAAGAACTGCCTACGGAACAGCCGAGTGCCGTGGCGCCGATGATCAATTGCTGGCGCACCATGTCTTGAGCTACACGCTAGTGCCGAGCTAGTACTCGGCGCTGCGCCTCGCCCTTCGGGCCGCCGAATCAGTCGGTATTGCGCAGCAGGTCGTTCAGCGAGGTCTTCGCGCGCGTCTGCGCATCCACCCGCTTGACGATCACCGCGCAGGAAAGACCGTACTTGCCGTTCTTGGCCGGCAGTGAACCGGGCACCACCACTGCGCCCGCGGGGACACGGCCATAGATGATTTCGTCGCGCTCGCGATCGTAAATTCGCGTGCTTTGGCCGATGAACACGCCCATGGAAATCACCGCGCCCGATTCGACAATGACGCCTTCGACGATTTCAGATCGCGCACCGACGAAACAATTATCCTCAATGATGGTGGGCGCGGCCTGCAGCGGCTCGAGGACTCCGCCGATGCCGACGCCGCCCGATAAGTGCACGTTCTTGCCGATTTGGGCGCAGGAACCCACCGTTGCCCAGGTATCGACCATCGTGCCCGAGTCCACATAGGCGCCGATATTCACGTAGCTTGGCATCAACACCACGTTCGAAGCGATAAATGCGCCGCGCCGCACCGTCGCCGGCGGAACGACCCGCACACCGGCTGCCCCGAAGCGCGCCGCGTCCCAGCCTTCGTACTTGAGGGGTACCTTGTCATAGAAATTCAACGCGCCGGCACGCACCGCCGTGTTGTCGGCGATACGGAACGACAGCAACACGGCCTTTTTCAGCCATTCGTTGACTCTCCAGGATCCGCCGATCTTTTCGGCCACGCGTAGTTGACCGCTGTCGAGCAGGCCGAGCACCGACTCGAGAGCTTCGCGCAAGTCCGCGGGCGCGTTTCGCGAAGTGATCTGCGCCCGCGATTCGAAGGCGCCCTCGATGGCCGCTTGCAATTCGTTGTGCGACATGATGTCCCGTTTTATTTGCGATCAGACTCGGCCGGCGTCGCGCCGATCCAGCGCCAGCACCAAGGAATCGTGCACCCGTTGGCATGCCTCCTCCTGAAGGAGGCGGCCCTCGGCATCGGTGATATAAAAGACGTCTTCGGCGCGTTCGCCGACCGTCATGATCTTGGCGCCGATGATCGCGACCCGCTCGGTGCGGAATACCTTGCCGACTTCGGAGAGCAATCCGGGCCGGTCCGCCGCCACGAGTTCGAGAATGGTGCGGCCATTGCGGCTGTCGACGCTGAAATTGACCTGGGTCGGCGTTGAGAACATGCGCACCTGCCGCGGGGCGCGGCGAGTCACCGTCGCGGGGGAATCCTCGGGCTGCTGCAGGTTGCGCCACAGCCCTTGTTCGATTTCCCGAATGCGCGAGCGGTCGGCGATCACCGTGCCGTTGTCCTCGAGCACGACGTAAGTCTCCAAACTGAAGCCGTTGGCGCTCGTGATCAGCCGGGCATCGACGACGTTGAGGCCCATCTGATCGAGCACCGCGGTGGTCCGCGCAAAGCTTCGCAGCCGGCGAGGCGCGTAAGTCAGCACGGCGGTGCCGCCGCGCTCCGCCAGTTGCCGAATCGCGACCAGCGGCGTGTCGTCATGCGGTTGCCGGTTCGCGAGCAGGGCGGTTTGCCAGGCGATTTCCTCGGGCGTATATCGAAGGAAGTACGCTTCGGTCCATTGCGCCCAAACCCGCGAAACCTGTTCCGGGGCGACGTCGGCCATTTTCGCGCGCGCGTGCTCCTGCGTTTCGCGAATCAACTCGTCTTGATCGACCGGAGTCTCGAGTCCGCGGCGCAAGGCGCGTTTGGTGCGCTCATAAAATTCCTCGAACAGCCGCGCCTTCCACGCATTCCACAGCTTCGGGTTCGTGCCGCGCACATCCGAGACGGTCAATACATAAAGATAATCGAGATGCGCCTGATCCCCCACGCGCCGCGCGAAACCGTGAATGATATCGGGATCGCTGATGTCCTTCTTTTGCGCGGTAATGGACAGGATCAGGTGGTTTCTGACCAGCCATGCCACCAAGCGCGCCTCGTAGCGGCCGAGTCCTTGCTCCAGGCAAAACGCTTCGGCATCGACCGCCCCCAATTCCGAATGATCGCCGCCGCGGCCCTTGGCGATATCGTGAAACAGCGCGGCAAGATAGGCAATTTCCTGACGCGGCAGCGATTGCATGATCTGGCTCAAGGCGGGAAATTCGTCGTTGAATTTCGGCATCGCCAACCGCCGCAGATTGCTGACCACGAACAAAGTGTGCGCGTCCACGGTGTACGCGTGGAACAAGTCGTACTGCATGCGCCCGACGACGCGCCCGAAAGACGGAATGTAGCGGCCGAGCACGCCGTACAAGTTCATGCGGCGCAGCTCGTGCGTGACTCCGACGGGCGCGCAGAGAATTTCCATGAACAGGCGATGATGACGCGGGTTTTGACGGAATTCTTCGTCGATGAGCCCGACATGCGTGCCGATCAAGCGGATGGTCTCGGCGCGCACGCCGCGCAGCTCAGGGTGTTGCTGCAAGAGCACGAATAGCTCGAGCAGAGCCGAGGGATAGCGCGCGAAGACTTCCGCGTGCGTCACTTCCAGGTAGTCGTTGCGAATTTGGAAGCGTGCATTGATCGGCAGCGGCGATCCGCTCTGCGTCAGAATGGCTTCGCGGAACAGCTGCAGCAGCATTTCATTCAGCAGGCTGACGTCCATGACCGTGCGATAGTATTTCTGCATCAGCTGCTCGACCGCCAGCGTGAAGCTCGCATCCTCGTAGCCGAACATTTTCGCGAGTTTGATCTGGTAGTCGAACAGCAGCCGATCCTCGCGCCGTCCCGTCAGCGCATGCAATCCGAAGCGCACCTTCCATAAAAACGACTGGCCCGCCTGGAGCTTGCGCAGCTCCTCGCGCGTGAGAAAACCGTGCGCCACCAGTTCATCGAGCGTGTCGGTGCCGAAATGGCGTTTGGCGACCCAGCCGATGGTCTGGAGGTCGCGCAGGCCGCCCGGGCTGGATTTGACGTTCGGTTCGAGGTTGTAAGCGGTGTCGAAATAGCGATGATGGCGCTCGGTCTGTTCTCGGACCTTGGCCTCGAAAAAATCCTGCGAGGTCCAGAGGCGGTCGGGCGCAAGCGCGCGCCGCATGCCGGCGAACAGCGATTCGGGACCCGCCAGCAGGCGGGCTTCGAATAGGGTAGTCGCGACGCTGATGTCTGCAAGGCTCTCGCGCTGGCAGTCGTCGATGGAGCGCACGCTGTGGCCGACTTCAAGACCGATATCCCATAGAAAGGTCAGGAATTTTTCGATGTCCGGCTGCCAGTCGGCGGAATCGCTTTTCGGCAACAGCACCATGACGTCGATGTCCGAGCTTGGATGCAGCTCGCCTCGGCCATAGCCGCCCACAGCCACCAGCGCCAGATCCTCCGCAAACTTGCCCGCGTGGCTCACCCAGGCGGCGCGCAGGGTAATGTCCACCAGGCGTGCGCGATCCCGAACCAGGTCCTCGATCGCATCATCGGCGGCGAAGCGCTCCTGCAACAGCTCCGTGCCGCGATCCAGTACCTGACGGAAGATAACGGGGGAGAACTGGCCGTCCTGAAGCGCCTTGGTTGCGGCGGTCAAATAGGGCCAGTCGGCGGGTTGATCGAATATCTTGCCGTGCGCGTTCAAGAGGCCGCCGCGGCGGCGGGTATGCCTACGCTTGCACTCAACGTGAGCACCTCAAAACCGGTATCGGTGACCAGAATGGTGTGTTCCCACTGCGCTGATAGCGATTGATCCTTGGTGACGACGGTCCAGCCGTCCGGCAACAACCGCACATCGCGCCGCCCGGCGTTGATCATGGGCTCGATCGTAAACGTCATTCCCGCCGTCAATTCAAGACCGGTACCGGGCTTGCCGTAATGCAGCACCTGGGGATCCTCATGATAAATGCGGCCGATCCCGTGGCCGCAGTATTCACGCACTACCGAGAAGTTATTGCTTTCGGCATAAGACTGGATGGCGTGCCCGATGTCGCCTAACCGGGCGCCCGGTTTGACGACGCGGATGCCGCGCCACATGGCCTCGTGGCATGCAGCGGTCAGACGCCGGGCCATCACCGCGGCAGTTCCGACCAGGTACATGCGGCTGGTGTCGCCGTGAAAGCCGTCGCGGATCACCGTCACGTCGATATTGATGATATCGCCGATTTTCAAGCGCTTATCGCCCGGAATTCCGTGGCAGACGACGTGGTTTACCGAGGTGCAGATCGTTTTGGGGAAGCCCCGGTAGTTGAGGTTCGCCGGGATCGACTTGAGCTCATCGACGATAAAATCGTGACAGCGCTGGTCGAGCTCCTCGGTGGTCGCTCCCGGCTGAACGTACGGCTCGATCATGTCCAGCACGCTGGCGGCCAGCCGGCCGGCGGCGCGCATTTTCTCCTGCTCGGCAGGTGTTTTAATGGTCACGGTCATAGAAGAGCAGACTTTGTTTCTAACGGATGTTCATGGTATAAAGCGCGGCTATTTTTAACAACCCCGCACGCGTGTCGTCACAATCGGCCGGGTGCCCGGCGAAACGTTGAAAACCGAAGCCTAGGCCTCGATTTCACGGCTCGACGGGTTGCCGTTTGGGATACGCGGAGGCTCAACCCGACCAGGAGTGTTTTATGACCAGCGTGTCCATGCGACAAATGCTGGAAGCGGGCGTCCATTTTGGGCATCAAACCCGCTTCTGGAACCCCAAGATGGCTCCGTTCATCTTCGGCGAGCGCAACAAGATCCACATTATCAACCTCGAAAAGACGCAACCGCTCTATGCGCAGGCGGCGGCGTTCATCAAAGGCGTGGCCGCGGAAGGCGGCAAGGTACTGTTCGTCGGCACGAAGCGTTCGGCCCGCGACGCGGTACAGAAAGAGGCGATTCGCTGCAGCATGCCCTATGTCAACCAACGTTGGCTGGGGGGCATGCTCACCAATTTCAAGACCATTCGGCAGTCCATCAAAAGGCTCAACGAATTGGACGACATGGCGCAGACCGGGGCGCTGGATCGGCGCGGCAAGAAAGAAGCGCAGATGCTGCGCCGGGAGATGGATAAGCTGCTGCGGAGCCTCGGCGGCATCCGCGACATGACGGCGCTCCCCGACGCTTTGTTCGTGATCGACGTCGGCCACGAACAAATTGCGATTCATGAGGCACGCAAGCTCGGGATTCCGGTGGTCGCAGTGGTCGACACCAATTGCTCGCCCGATGGCATCGATTATGTGATACCCGGCAACGATGACGCCATGCGCGCGATCTTGCTGTACGCCGGCGGCGTGGCCGAGTCCGTGTTGGAGGGGAAGGCGTCCCTGCCCGAAGTACCGGTGGGCGAAGACGAATTCGTGGAGCTTGACGAGGAAGGCAATCCCAAGAAGCGTGCTGCAGGCGGCCGCCGCCCTGCCGCGCCGCCCCGCGGCGGGCACAAGAAACCGCCGCCGCGGCGCAAGGTTCCGGTGACCGTGGTGCCGAGTGTCGCCGCCGTGGCGGCTTCGCTCGACGAGGTGGAAGTCGACGATGTCGACGCCCCCGATACCCCGCCTGCGGAGACGCGCCCGGCGAGCGCCCCAAGGCGCCGGCCCATCGGCCGTACCGGCGCGCCGAGGCGCGGCGCATAAGCCATGAATATCACGGCAGAGACAGTCAAGCAGCTGCGCGAGCGTACCGGCGCGGGCATGATGGAGTGCAAAAAAGCGCTCGTGGAGACCGAAGGCGACTTGGACGCCGCCGCGGAACTGATGCGCAAAACCGGGCTTGCCAAGGCTGACAAGAAGGCGGCGCGTGTCGCGGCGGAAGGAACCATCGCCATCGAGAGATCCGGGAATAGCGCCGTTCTCGTGGAAGTCAATTGCGAAACCGACTTCGTGGCACGCAGCGATGAGTTCCTGGCTTTTGCGCGCAACGTCGCTCGTACGGCGCTGGAAAAGTCGCCGTCCGACTTGAATGCCTTGCTTGCACAGACGCACGGCGCGTCCACGCTCGACGAGCAGCGCCGCGCACTGATTGCGAAAATCGGCGAGAACATCTCGGTCCGGCGCTTCGTACGCGTAACCGCGCCCGGCGCCCTCGGCGCCTACGTACACGGCGGCCGCAAGGGCAGCCTGGTCGCGCTCAAAGGCGGTGACGAATCCTTGGCGAGGGATGTGGCAATGCACGTCGCTGCCATGAACCCCGCGTATATCGATTCGAACGGCGTGCCGGCCGCGGTGCTCGACAAGGAACGGGAGATTCTGGCGGGCCAGACCAAGACCGAAAAAAAGCCGCCGGAAATCATCGCGAAGATGGTCGAGGGACGGCTGCGCAAGTATCTGGCGGAAATTACCCTGGTGGGCCAGCCGTTCGTCAAGGATCCGGATATTACGATCGAGAAGCTCCTCAAGAAGGCGGACGCCGCGGTCGTGCAATTCGTGCGTTACGAAGTGGGCGCGGGCATCGAAAAGAAGCAGGATGACTTCGTCGGCGAGGTCATGGCTCAAGTGAAGGCGCAGGAGAAGGGCAACGCGCAAGAGAAGGGCATGCGCACGGAAAGCGCGGGCGGCGACGGTCCCAAAAAACACTAGGTCACACGCGCTTGGACTCCAAAGACCCCGCGCCCGCGGGGTCTTTTATAGTAGGGTACGGATAGATCATGACCACCACAAACGCCACGGCTCGCTATCGTAGAATCTTGGTCAAACTGTCCGGCGAGGCACTGCTCGGCGCCGAGGATTACGGAATCGACCCGCTCATGCTCAAGCGCATCGCCGGGGAAATCCACGACCTCACACAGCTCGGAGTCCAGGTTGCGGTCGTGCTCGGGGGCGGCAATATCTTCCGCGGCGCGGGTCTGGCTCGCGCCGGCATGGACCGCGTCACCGCCGATCACATGGGCATGCTTGCAACCGTGATCAATGCGCTCGCGCTGCAGGACGCACTCGAGAGTTTGGGTGGGTACGCCCGCGTGATGTCGGCACTGCGCATCAACGAGGTGTGCGAGGACTACATCAGACGGCGCGCGGTGCGGCATCTCGAGAAGGGGCGCGTAGTGATTTTCGGCGCCGGCACCGGAAATCCGTTTTTCACCACCGACACCGCGGCGAGCCTGCGGGCCATCGAAATCAACGCGGAGATTCTGCTGAAAGCGACCAAAGTAAACGGCATCTACGACTCCGATCCTGTCAAAAACCCGAACGCCAAGCGCTATGCCCGCTTGACGTTCGACCAGGTATTGAATGATCGCCTCAACGTCATGGACGCGACCGCCATCGTGATGTGCCGCGAAAACAATTTGCCGCTGCAAGTGTTCAACCTGTTCAATGCCGGCGACTTGATGCGTATTGTCCAAGGCGAAGACGTCGGTACCGTCGTAACCGCCGAGCCTTAAAGGGGGGATCCATGCTCGAGGACTTGAAAAAAGATGCAACGCAGCGCATGCAGAAGTGCGTATCGACTTTCAGGGATCAGCTCAAGAAGCTGCGCACCGGCCGTGCGCATACCAGTCTGATCGAGCATATCAAGGTCGACTACTACGGTTCGGAAATGCCGTTGAACCAGGTGGCCAACATAGCTACCGAGGATGCCCGCACGCTGACGGTAAGTCCGTGGGAAAAAGCCATGGTGCCCATCATCGAAAAAGCGATCTACAAATCCGACCTGGGGTTGACGCCCAATACCGCCGGACAGCTGATTCGCATCAACATGCCGGCACTCACCGAAGAGCGCCGCCGCGACATCATCAAGGTGGTGAAGTCCGAGGCTGAAAACGCGCGCGTATCGGTGCGCGGCGTACGCCGCGAAGTCATGAATGAACTCAAGGAGATGCTCAAGGAAAAGCTGATCGCGCAGGACGAGGATCGGCGGGCTCAGGACGATGTTCAAAAGCTGACCGATAAGCACGTCGCGGAAATCGATCAGGCTATGGCCGAAAAGGAAAAGGAGTTGATGCAGGTGTGAAGATGGCCGACTCGCCGCAGCATGTCGCAATCATCATGGACGGCAACGGCCGGTGGGCCCGATCGCGCGGGATGCCGCGGCCCGCGGGACATCGCGCCAGCGTCAAGGTGGTGCGCAGAGTCGTCGAAGAATGCGTGAAACGCAATGTGCGCTACCTGACGCTGTTCGCCTTCAGCAGCGAGAATTGGCAACGGCCCCCGGACGAAGTCGGCATGCTCATGAGCTTGTTTCTCGACGCCCTGCAGCGCGAAGTCGCGGACCTGCACCGCAATCAAGTGCGCATGACATTCATCGGCGATCGCGGCCTATTGGGTTCCGAACTCGCGCGCAGAATGCGCGGCGCGGAGCAGCTCACGGCCGACAACCCGGGGCTCCGGTTGATCGTGGCCGTCGCGTACGGCGGACGGTGGGATATTGCACAAGCATGCCGCGCGCTCGCCCAAGATGCGGCGGCGGGCTCGTTGGCCGCGGCCGACATCGGCGAGGCGCAGGTTGGGGAGCGGCTTGCGTTGGCCGGTATTCCCGATCCCGATCTCTTGATTCGCACGGGCGGCGAACAGCGGATCAGCAATTTCCTGCTGTGGAATCTTGCCTACACCGAGCTGTATTTCTCCGCCGCCCTATGGCCGGAGTTTTCGCCGGCCCATCTGGACGCGGCATTCGAACATTTTGCGCAACGCGAGCGCCGCTTCGGCAAGACTTCCGGACAACTCCCGGCAAAAGCCGATGCTTGAGGCAGCGGATGCTTAGAACGAGGATACTCACTGCCGCAGTGTTGGCTTGCGTTCTGTTGGCGGGTTTGTTCCTTTTGCCGCCCCGTTGGGCGGTATTGGCGTTCGGCGCGGTCTTTACCATCGCTGCTTGGGAATGGGGCGGTTTCGGCACGCTTCGCGGCAGGGGAGCGCCGCGCGTCCTTTACGCCGCCGGCGTCGCACTGGTGTTGCTTCTCGCGTGGCGCTGGAGCGCCGCACCCGGACATTTACTGTTGTTGCTGGAGGCCGCATGCGTGTGGTGGGCGCTCGCATTGCTGTGGTTGTCGCTGGCCCCCGCCCGGCATCGTCCGTTGCTCGTTCTGATCTGCGGGCTGCCGGTATTGGTGCCGGCCTTCGTTGCGCTTGCGAGAATGCTGGTCACGACTCAGGGAATCACTCGCGGCCCGCAAGTCGTGCTATGGCTGGTGCTGCTGGTGATCGCCGCCGACGTCGGCGCCTATTCCGCGGGGCGCACCTGGGGCCGGCGAAAATTGGCGCCGCGCGTGAGTCCCGGCAAGACCTTGGAAGGTGCGCTCGGCGGCCTCGTGTTGGTGGCGCTGGTCGCCTGGCGCGGCGCGGCCCATTTCGGCCTGCCGCCTCTCCCTGTCATCGCGTTCGGTTGCGCGGTGGGGATTTTTTCCATCATCGGCGATCTTACTGAAAGCATGTTCAAACGAGCCGCAGGGCTCAAGGACAGCGGCGCATTGCTGCCCGGACATGGCGGCCTCTTGGATCGCATCGACAGCGTGACTGCGGCGGCGCCGTTGTACGCTCTCGGATTGTTCGGCTCGGGTGTAATCGCATGAGCACGCCTCTGGGTCTCGCGGTTCTGGGTTCCACGGGGAGCGTCGGGCGCAGCACGCTGAGCGTCGTTGCCTTGCATCCGGAGCGCTTCCGGGTCGCGGTGTTGGGCGCGCGCGGCAACTGGCAGGTGGTTGTCGAACAAGCAAGGCAGTTTCATGCCGAGAGCGTGGTCCTCGTCGACCCGAAGGCTGCGGCGCTGGCCCGCGCGGCGTTGCGCGAGTGCGGTTCAGCGACACGCGTCGAGAGCGGTCCCGAGGCGATGTCCAACATGGTCGCCGCGGAGAATGTCGACGTCGTAATGGCCGCAATTGTCGGCGCGGCGGGGCTGCCATCCACCCTGGCGGCCGTGCGGGCGGCCAAGCGAGTTCTGCTTGCCAACAAGGAGGCTTTGGTCATGGCCGGCCAGCTTCTGATGGACGAGGTGCGCCACGCGGGTGCCGAACTCATACCGATCGACAGCGAGCACAATGCGATTTTTCAATGCATGCCGGCTGGCTATCTTCCCGGAGAGTTTGCGCGCGGCGTTATTCGCGTGATCCTGACCGCCTCCGGCGGGCCGTTTCGCTGCACCGACGCCTCGAAGTTGCAGCATGTCACTCCGGATGAAGCCTGCGCGCATCCGAAGTGGAAAATGGGCCGCAAGATTTCGGTCGACTCCGCGACACTGATGAACAAAGGCCTCGAAGTCATCGAGGCGACCTTGCTGTTCGGCTTGCCGGAGTCGCGGGTGGATGTCATCGTGCATCCGCAAAGCGTGGTGCATTCCCTGGTCGAGTATGAGGATGGCTCGATGCTGGCGCAGCTTGGCGCTCCGGACATGCGCACGCCCATCGCCCAGGCGCTCGCGTGGCCGGAGAGGTTTACTTCCGGTGTACAATCGCTGGACTTAGCCATGATCGGGCGGCTTGAATTCGAGCCGCCGGATCATGCGCGGTTTCCGAGCCTGGGGTTGGCCCGAGCGGCGGCGCGAGCCGGCGGCACCGCGCCGGCCGTGCTAAACGCCGCCAATGAGGTCGCCGTACAGGCGTTTCTTGATCGGCGCTTGAACTTTACGTCGATTGCCGCGGTCATTGACAAAGTGCTGCAGCGCCTCGCTTCGTCCCCCGTCAAGGCTCTGGGTGATGTTTTGGACGCCGACGCCGAGGCGCGACGCTTGGGCTTGGCCTTGATCGAGAGCTCTGGAGCCTTAACATGAAGATGCTGATTTTTATCGCAGCCTTCCTGGTCGCGATCGGGATTCTGGTGGCAGTCCACGAATTCGGGCATTACTGGGTCGCCAAGAAACTCGGCTTCAAGGTTCTTCGCTTCAGCATCGGCTTCGGCAAGCCATTGCTGTTGCGCGTCGGCACAGACCCCGACCGCACCGAGTACTGCATCGCCGCCATACCCCTCGGGGGCTACGTCAAATTGCTCGACGAACGCGAGGGCGAGGTCAGCGCGTCGGAGCTGCATCGCTCCTTTACCCGCAGGCCCGTGATGCATCGAATCGCGGTGCTGCTGGCGGGTCCGGCCATGAACCTGCTGTTCGCCGCGATCCTCTATTCGATATTGGCGATGGTCGGGACGGAAATCGTCAAGCCCGTGGTGGGACAAGTGCGGCTCGACAGTCCCGCCGCTGCGGCCGGGCTGCAGCGAGGAGATCAGATCGTCCGGGTCGGCGATCGCCATATCGAGGACACGGAAGAGCTGCAGATAGCGCTGATCCGGCAATTCACCGATGAGGGCGTGATACCCCTGCGCGTGCGCCGCGACGGCGGCGAGCGATCGCTGACGTTGCGAGTCGCCGAGGATCGGCGCGCGATGACGGAGCCCGGCAGGCTGCTGCCGGGACTCGGCTTCGATCTCGCGACCTGGAACGCCAATACCCTGGTTCACGACGCTCCCAGCGGCAGCGCGGGCGCTCGAGCGGGTTTGCAGGCGGGAGATCGCCTGCTGGCGGTGGATGGTCAGCCCATTGCGAACAGAATGGAATTCATTGCGCTGGTGAGCGGCGCGCCGGGCCGCGACATTTCGATCGAAGTCGAGCGCCGCGGCGAGCGATTGCGTATGGTAGCGGCCGTACCGCGGGTCATGGAGCAGGGCAGGCCGATCGGCCGGCTCGGCATTTCCCTCGAAGAAGGGCCTCAAAGCTGGCCGCCTGGGCTGGTCGAGACCCACCGCTCGGGCCCCATCGACGCAGTCGTGGGAGGCGTGGCGAAGACCTGGGAGATGTCCTCGCTCACGGTCCAGATGCTGTGGCGTATCGTGACGGGCCAGGTGTCCGCCAAGAACATCAGCGGTCCGATCAGCATCGCGGAATTCGCCGGTATCAGCGCTTATTTGGGTGTGACGGCGTTCTTGGCGTTTCTGGCGATCATCAGCGTGAGCTTGGGCGTGCTGAATTTGATGCCGGTGCCGTTGTTGGACGGGGGTCAGGTGGTCTATCAGCTGGTGGAAGCGGTCAAGGGGACGCCGCTATCCGAGCGCGCCCAGCTGTTCGGGCAACAAGTCGGGATCGCACTGCTCGTGGTGCTGATGAGCCTCGCTTTCTATAACGATATATCAAGACATTTGAATTAACGGGAAATCATGATCTATAGAAATAGCAATCGGTCGTTGTCGCGTGCGGCTTGAATTGCGTTTGGTTTGCCTGGTGGCGCTCGCCATCCAGCCCTTGGGGTCGGTCGTGCGCGCGCAGGCGGCGCACGAAGCGTTCACGGTCGGCGACATCCGAATCGAAGGTCTGCAAAGGATCTCCGAAGGCACGGTATTCAATTATCTGCCGGTGAATATCGGCGATCATCTCGATGGTCAGCGCATCGGCGAAGCCATGCGGGCGCTCTACGCGACCGGGTTCTTTCGCGACGTCGAACTGCGCCGCGACGGCAATACCTTGCTGGTGGTGGTGGTCGAGCGGCCATCCATCGCAAAATTCGAGCTCAAGGGCAACAAGGACATCAAGACCGAGGACCTGCAGAAGAGTTTGCGCAATGTGGGTCTTGCGCAAGGCAAGACCTTCGATCGCTCGGTGCTCGATGAGGTGAAGCAATATCTCACGGACCAATATTTCAGCCGCGGCAAATACGCGGTGCGCGTCGACACGAAAATCACGGAATTGCCCGGCAACAAGGTCGATATCATCGTCGACATCAAGGAAGGCAAGCGCGCCAAGATCGAACAGATCAACCTGGTCGGCAACACCAAGTTCAAAGAGAAGGACGTACTCGGCACCCTCGAATTGAAAACGCCGAATTGGTTGTCCTGGTACAAGCAGGATGATCGGTACTCGCGCGAATCCCTGCAGGGCGACCTGGAAAAATTGCGTTCCTACTACATGGACCGCGGGTATGCGAACTTTCAGATAGAGTCGACCCAGGTCGCCATCGCCCCGGAAAAGGACGACATGTTCATCACCGTGAACGTCAACGAGGGCGACGTCTTCAAGGTTTCCGATATCAAGCTCGCCGGCACGATGGTGGTTCCCGAGGCGCAGCTGAAACAATTACTGCTGATCCATCCGGGCGACATTTTCTCGCGAAAGGCCGTCACGAGCTCGCAAGAACTGATGAGTTATCGCTTGGGTGCGGACGGCTACGCCTTCGCCAAGATCGATCCGGTGCCGACCCCTGACAACGAAAAGAAAACGGTATCGCTCACTTTCTTCATCGAGCCCGGCAATCGGGTATACGTCCGGCACATCAATTTCAACAACATCACGGCGATCAACGACGAAACGTTGCGCCGCGAGATGCGACAGCTAGAAGGCGGCTGGCTGTCGAATTCGGCGATCGAGCGTTCCAAGGAGCGCCTGCAGCGCCTGCCGTATGTCGAGAAGGTCGAGTTCGAAACCAAGCCGGTGTCGGGCAGCGCCGATCTCGTGGACGTGGACTACAACATCAAGGAAGGTTTGCCCGGACAATTCGGCGGCGGCATCGGATACTCCGAATCGCAGAAATTCAGCTTGAACGGCAATTTCGTGCACAGCAACTTCATGGGAACCGGCGATCGGATCGCGCTGGAAATCAACGCGGGCAAGTACAGCAAGAGCTATGTGTTCTCCCATACCGATCCCTACACCACCATCGACGGTGTGGCACGCACGAGTTCGCTGACCTATCGGGACATCACGCAATTCGTCGCCGCTTCATCGGCGTTCTCGACGAAGCAAATCACGGGAGCGGTGCAGTGGTCCTACCCCATTACCGAGTACCAGTACCTGCAGGCGGGCGTATCGGCGAACAAGAACACCTTGGTCGTCTCGCAGGGGTACAGCGCGCAACAGGCGGTGGATTGGGTCAAGGACAACGGCAAACCCTTCCGGCGCGATCTTACCGACACCAACGGCGACGGCGTCGTCAATTCGTTGGACAGTCCGTACACCGTGTACGGCACCCAGTTCTACACCTACGAACTGACGGCGGGATGGAATTATGATGCGCGCAACCGGGCTCTGTTCGCCGACCGCGGCCTGCATTTGAGCATCTCCGGCCGTTACGCGATACCGCCGAGCGACGCACGCTACTACGCCACCAATTTCCAATATCTTCAGTACGTCCCCATCTGGAGAAAATGGCTGTTGTCCTTCAACGCGCAGATCGACTACGCCTCGGCGCTGGGGCGCACGACCGCACTGCCTCCCTATCTGAACTACTTCGCGGGCGGCCCGGACAGCGTTCGCGGCTATCGAGAGAGCCGCTTGGGCCCCCGGGACAATATCGGTCTCGGCAATCCGTACGGCGGCAACTTTCGCGTGGTCAACCGCCTAGAGCTGATATTCCCGGTGCCTGAAAAATGGAAGAGCGCGGCCCGTGTGAGCTGGTTCTACGACATGGGCAACGTCTTTCAGACCGGCAATCAGGTCAAATTCCTCGGGGTCGACGACATAACGTCGGTCAACTACCACTTCAATTATGCTAATCTGAAAAGATCGACCGGGATCGCGGTGCAGTGGCTTGCCCCCTTGGGTCTGTTCCGTTTCTCATACGGCATCCCTTTGAATCCGTATCCGGGCGACACGGTAAGATTCAACGACGAAACAGAACGTTTTCAATTTTCCATCGGTCAGGCATTTTGACCGCACAATATTTGAGGTCTTAAAAAGCAACATGTCGACTTTCAATCGAAGCATACCGTTGTTGGGCCTGTGCCTGGGCCTGACTCTGCTGCCCGCCTTCGCGAGCGCGGAAATCAAAATGGGCTACGTCAATTTCCAGAAGCTGCTGGAGGACGCGCCGCAGACGAAGACGGCAATGCAAGGGCTCGAAAACGAATTTGCGCCCCGCCGGCGCGAACTCCTGACGATGCAAAACGACCTGAAAGCGCGTGATGAGAAGCTGCAAAAGGAGGGCGCCGTGATGTCCGAGGCGGACCGTGCGAAGGCGGAGAAGACATTGCGCGATCAGCAGCGCGAATTTTCCCGCAAGGCAGGAGAATTTCAGGATGACGCGTCGACCCGCCGCAATGAAGAAATCGGCAAGGTGCAGCGCTATCTGGTGACGGAAATTCAGGGCTACGCGAACGCGCAAGGCTACGATCTGGTGCTCGGCGACGGTGTGTTCTTCGCCAAGGGTCCGCTCGATATAACGGCGAATGTGCTGGCGCTGCTTGCGACCAAGCCGGCCAGCCTGCCCGCCTCGCCTCCGACGCCGCCGAAGAATCCCGCGACATCGACTGCGCCAAAACCTCCGGGTAAATAGCGCAGCTCACCTAGGGCTTAGGGTGGTGCGCGCGTGGCGGGAGAATTCAGTCTAGGAGATTTGGCGGTACGCTTCGGCCTTCTGCTGCGCGGCGAGCCTGACCTGCGAGTCTCCAGGGTGGCGACCTTGTCGCACGCGGACGCGGGTGCTTTGAGTTTTCTCGCGAATCCACGCTATCGCAAGCAGATGCAAGCCACCCGCGCGACGGTGGTGTTGGTCGGGCCGGATCATGCGGCAGACTGCCCCGTCGCCGCGCTGATCGATCCCAACCCGTATCTGGCGTATGCGCGCATTGCGAATCTGTTGCACCCGCAGGCGCCGCCCGATGCGGGAATTCATTCGACCGCGGTCGTGGCGGCGAGCGCGCACATCGCCGATTCGGCGTGCGTGGGACCGCTTGCCGTCATCGAGGACGAAGCTAAGATCGGCGAGCGGGTGTTCGTCGGTCCCGGCTGCATCGTGCAAAGAGGCGCGCACATTGGCGCCGACTCGCGCTTGATGGCGCGAGTCAACGTGTGCGCGGGAGTGCGGATCGGCCGGCGCTGCATTCTGCACGCCGGCGCGGTGGTCGGCGCCGATGGCTTCGGATTTGCACCCGATGCGGGAACTTGGGTGAAGGTGCCGCAGGTGGGAAGCGTCCAGATAGGCGATGACGTCGAGATCGGCGCGAATACCACGATCGATCGGGGCGCCATCGACGACACGGTAGTGCGGCATGGGGTGAAGCTGGACAATCAGATACAAGTGGGCCACAACGTGACCATAGGGGCTCATACCGCCATCGCGGGGTGCGTTGGAATTTCCGGCAGCACGACGATAGGCGAACGATGCATGATCGGCGGGGGGGTCGGCATCGCCGGTCACTTGACGATAGCCGACGACGTGGTGGTGACCGGCTGCAGCCTGGTGAGCGCATCGATCAGGAATGCCGGCAGCTACTCCAGCGGGATGCCGGCCGTGGAGACGAGGATGTGGCGGCGGATGGTGGCGCATTTGCGGCGGTTGGACGGAAAGGAGCGGTAGTAATGGCGGAATCCGACAAGATGGATATTGAAGCGATCATGCGGCAGTTGCCGCATCGGTATCCCTTCTTGCTGGTGGATCGCGTGATGGAGTGCGTGCCGGGCAAGCACATTCACGCGCTGAAAAACGTGACATTCAATGAACCGTACTTCCAGGGGCACTTCCCGCACCGGCCGGTCATGCCGGGCGTGATCATCATCGAAGCGATGGCGCAGGCCGCGGGAATCCTGGCGTTCAAAACGGTCGGCATAGTCCCGGATACCAGTACCCGCTTCTATTTCGTCGCCATCGACAACGCGAGATTTCGCAAACCCGTAGAGCCGGGCGATCAGCTCATTTTCAAGGTCACTCTGAAGCGTGCTTTCAAGGGAATCTGGAAGTTTCACGGATCGGCAGAAGTCGACGGGGCGGAGGTGGCCTCCGCGGAAATCATGGTGGCTCCGGAGACCAAGGTGCCGAAGCTCAAAGGAGAGGCGGGATGATCGACCCGCGCGCGGTGATATCGCCGCAGGCGCAAATAGCGGCGGACGTCGAAATCGGCCCATTCACCATCATCGGCGCGGACGTCGTGATCGGGCCCGGCACGTGGATCGGGCCGCATGCCGTCATCAACGGCCCGACGAGCATGGGCGCCGGCAATAAAATATTTCAGTTTGCCTCCTTGGGCGATGCTCCCCAGGACAAGAAGTACAATGGCGAACCGACGCGTCTGGAAATCGGCGACCGCAACGTATTTCGCGAATCGGTCACGGTGAATCGCGGTACTACTCACGATAAGGGCGTGACGCACATCGGTAACGACAATTTGTTGATGGCGTATTCGCACGTCGCGCATGACTGCCATCTGGGGGACCACATCGTGATGGCGAATTGCGCCACGCTGGGCGGGCACGTGGAAATCGGGGACTGCGTAACCTTAGGCGGCCTCTCGGCCGTGCATCAATACACCAAAGTGGGCGCGCATTGTTTTATCGCGCACAACGCCGCGGTGACGCGCGACGTCCCGCCTTACGTCATGGCGGTCGGACGGCCGGCGGTGCCCCACAGCGTGAACTCCGTGGGATTGCAGCGGCGAGGCTTCACGACGGAGCAGATCCGAAACATTCGCCGCGCGTATCGATTGTTGTACCGTTCGGGCCTGAAACTGAAGACGGCTCTGGAGGAACTCGAGAAAGTGGCCGTGACGCAAACGGAAATCCGGCCATTCGTCGAGTTCATCAAGCGCAGCGAACGCAGCATCGTTCGGTAACGATGCCTGCATCCGCGTCGCGTCCGCTGCGGGTCGGCTTGGTGGCGGGCGAAGCCTCAGGCGACACCTTGGGTGCCGACCTCATCGGCGCATTGCGCCGATATGCTCCGGATACTCAATTCTTCGGCGTTGCCGGCCCGAAGATGCAGGCCGCCGGATGCGAAAGCTGGGAGCCTTCCGAATCGCTCGCCGTGATGGGATTGTTCGAAATCGTACGCCACTTGCCGCGACTGCTGCGCTTGCGGGCCCGCATCCGGGCCCGGCTCTTAAGCGCGAAACCGGACGTCTTCGTGGGTATCGATGCACCCGAATTCAATCTTCGTTTGGCGCGCGACCTGCGCGCCGCGGGCATCCCCACGGTTCAATATGTGAGCCCGCAGGTCTGGGCTTGGCGGCAAAGCCGCGCGCGCAGCATTCACGAATCCGTGGACCTGGTTCTGTGCCTCCTGCCCTTCGAGAAGCGTTTCTATGATGAGCATGGAATGCGGGCGGAGTTCGTCGGGCATCCGCTCGCCGACGCGATTCCCATGATCGTCGATCGGGAGGCTGCTCGACGCAGTCTGAAGATCGATTCGCACGCCGCGGTCGTCGCCTTGCTGCCGGGGAGCCGGCGCGGCGAAGTGGGGCGGCTAGCGCGGGAGTTTGCCGCTACGGCGCGTTGGCTCGCCTCGCAGCGTCCGCAGCTGGTGTTCGTCGCGCCGATGGCGAGTGCGGCGGCGCGGCAGATTTTTTCGGAAGCGCTCGAGCGGCATGCCCCCGGCCTTGCGGTCCATTTGACCGACGGGGGCGCGCAGACCGCGCTGATCGCCGCCGATGTGGTCATGGTGGCCTCGGGAACAGCCAGCCTGGAAGCCGCCCTCTGCAAACGTCCCATGGTGGTCGTGTACCGCCTCGGGGCGATGACGGCCTGGATCTTGCGCCGGCTGAATCTGGTCAAGGTCAAGTTTTTTGCGCAACCAAATCTGCTTGCGGATCGGCGCGTCGTCGGCGAATATTTTCAGGAGGAAATTGTCCCGGAGTCGATCGGAGCCGAGCTCTTGATGTGGCTAGACGATGCCGAGCGCCGCGGCGGCTTGGAACAGGAGTTCGCGCGAATTCACGCAGAGTTGC
The DNA here is from genome assembly GCA_035996065.1 of Steroidobacteraceae bacterium. Taxonomy (GTDB): domain Bacteria; phylum Pseudomonadota; class Gammaproteobacteria; order Steroidobacterales; family Steroidobacteraceae; genus Bog-1198. The sequence continues at coordinate 51,214 of DASYJX010000054.1, forward strand.
GCCGTGACGCCGGCACGCGCGCCGCCCAGGCCATCGCGACGCTGCTGACATCCCGCGCCCGTCCCGGGGCGGCATCGCTATGAGGCGGAGAGTGGCGGGTGTCGATGAGGCGGGGCGCGGACCGCTGGCGGGACCTGTGGTCGCCGCGGCCGTTATTTTGCGCCCGGGGCGCCCCATCGACGGTGTCGCGGATTCGAAGGTGTTGAGTCCGGAGGAGCGGTCCGCGCTCAACATCGTCATCCGCCGCGATGCATTGTGCTTCGGCATCGGCTGGGCGGATCGAGCCGAGATCGACGCCCTTAATATCTTGCAGGCCACATTCCTGGCGATGCGCCGCGCCCTGCTGGCGATGCCCTTGACGCCCGATCACGTGTTGGTGGATGGTAACCGACTGCCGCAGCTCGGCGGATTCGGCAAGACGCTAACCGCACGCGCCATCGTGCGCGGCGATGCCCGCACACCGTCCATCAGCGCGGCCTCGATCTTGGCGAAGACCGCCAGGGATAATTATATGATTCAGATGGATACGCTATATCCCGCATATTCTTTCGCGGAGCATAAGGGTTATTGCACGCCCGATCACCAGCGGCTTCTCGAGCTGCATGGGCCTTGTCCCTTGCACCGGCGCTCATTCGCTCCGGTGTATTTTCGGCTGAAGGCGGGCGCTTGAGGCAATTCGTTCATTTGCGATTGCACACCGAATATTCCCTCGTCGATGGGATCGTTCGGGTGCCGGAATTGATAGCCGCCGTGTCGGCAGCGGGAATGCCCGCGGTGGCCCTGACCGATCAGAGCAATTTATTTGCGATGGTAAAGTTCTACAAGGAGGCATTGGCCGCCGGCGTCAAGCCGGTGATCGGAGTCGATGCCTGGATTCGCGGCATCGGCGAACGTGCGCCGCCGTCGCGCGCCGTATTCCTCTGCCAAAACCTGGTCGGCTATCGGCATTTGACGCAGCTCGTGACCCGCTCCTTTCTCGAGGGCCAGCAACGCGGTGCACCGATGTTGGAGCGCAATTGGCTGCAAAGCGAGATGCTGCAGGGGCTGATCGTCTTGTCGGGCGGCGCGGACGGGGATATCGGACAGGCGATTGCGCGCGGGCGCGACGATGAGGCGGTACGGTGCCTCGCTCGTTGGCAGGAACTATGCGGCGACCGGTTCTACCTCGAGGTTCAGCGCACTGGGCGGGTGAACGAGGAGATCTACGCGGACGCACTCCTGGAATTGGGCCAGGAGCGAGGCGTGGCGGCCCTCGCGACCAATGACGTGCGCTTTCTGACGCGAGCTGAATTCGAGGCGCATGAAGCGCGGGTGTGCATACATGACGGCGCCTTGCTCGCGGACCCGAACCGGGCACGGCGCTATTCGGAAGAGCAATATTTAAAGTCGCCGGCCGAGATGGAGGAGCTGTTCAAGGATGCGCCGGAACTGCTTGATAACACGGTGGAAGTCGCAAAGCGCTGCTCGTTGGAGATCCGCTTGGGGTCCTCGATGCTGCCGGCCTATCCCGTTCCTCAAGGCAGCAACACCGAGGGTTTTCTGCGCGAAGAGGCGGTACGCGGGCTCGAGGCGCGCCGCGCGTCGCGAGCGGTCCCCGCTGATCTGCGCGAAGCGGATTATGAGTCTCGGCTGGACCTGGAACTCGGCGTCATCTGTTCCATGGGGTTTGCCGGCTATTTCTTGATCGTGGCCGATTTCATCCGCTGGGCGCGCGACAACGGCGTGCCGGTCGGGCCCGGGCGCGGCTCCGGGGCGGGTTCGCTGGTCGCCTTCGTGCTGGGCATTACCGATCTGGATCCCATCGAGCACGATCTTCTGTTCGAGCGGTTCCTGAATCCCGAACGCGTGTCGATGCCGGATTTCGACGTCGACTTCTGCATGGAAGGCCGCGACCGCGTCATCGAATACGTCGCCAACAAATACGGCCGCGAGCGCGTATCGCAAATCATCACCTACGGCACCCTGGCGGCGAAGGCCGTGGTACGCGACGTCGGCCGGGTGCTGGGACACAACTACGGGTATGTCGACAAGATCGCGAAGCTGATTCCGTTCGAGATCGGTATGACGCTCGATAAGGCGCTCGAACAAGAAGAGGAACTCAAGCGTCTCTACGACGGCGATTCGGAAATTCGCGAACTGATCGACCTTGCGCGCACTCTCGAGGGCCTTGCCCGCAACGCCGGTACGCATGCGGGGGGCGTCGTCATCGCGCCATCGGTGCTGACCGATTTCACCCCGCTGTATTGCGAAGAGGGCAGCACGACGCCGGTGACGCAGTTCGACAAGGACGATGTCGAGGCAGCCGGGCTCGTTAAATTCGACTTCTTGGGATTGCGCACGCTCACGATCATCGACTGGGCGGTCCGCGACATCAACGCCAAGCGCGCGAGCGAAGGCGAAGCGCCGTTGGTGATGAGCGCGCTGCCCGTGGACGATGCGAAGACTTTTGATCTGCTCAAAAGCTGCAAGACCACGGCGGTGTTCCAGCTCGAGTCGCGCGGCATGAAGGACCTGATTCGCCGCCTGCAGCCCGACCGCTTCGGGGACATCGTGGCGTTGGTGGCGTTGTTCCGGCCCGGCCCGCTGCAATCGGGCATGGTCGAGGATTTCATTGCACGCAAGCATGACACCAGCGGCGCCACCATCGATTATCTGCATCCGGATTTGAAGCCGGTGCTGGCGGCGACCTATGGCGTGATCCTGTATCAGGAGCAAGTCATGCAGATTGCGCAAATTCTTGCCGGCTACACCCTGGGCGGCGCGGATCTCCTGCGGCGCGCGATGGGCAAGAAAAAAGCCGAAGAAATGGCGAAGCAACGCTCGGTATTCGTGGGCGGCGCCGTGGCGCGCGGCGTGCGCGAAGCGCAGGCCACGCATATTTTCGACCTGATGGAGAAATTCGCCGGTTACGGCTTCAACAAATCGCACTCGGCGGCGTATGCGGTCCTGTCCTACCAGACCGCATGGCTCAAGGCGCATTATCCGGCTGCCTTCATGGCGGCCGTTCTCTCCTCGGATATGGACAAGACCGACAAGGTAGTGACGCTGATCGATGAATGCGCGGGCATGGAGCTCGCGGTCCAGCCGCCCGATGTCAATGAATCGGTCTATGCGTTTCATGTGTCGGGTCCCCTGAGCATTCGCTACGGGATGGGAGCGATCAAAGGGGTCGGCGCCTCCGCGGTGGAAGCCATCATCGAGGAGCGCACCGCTCGCGGGCCGTTCGAAAGTCTGCCGGACTTATGCCGGCGCATCGATTTGCAGCGGGTGAATCGGCGCGTGTTCGACGCGTTGATCCGTTCCGGCAGCCTGGACCGGATCGGTCCGAATCGCGCCACTCTGACCGCGGAGCTGGACCGTGCCATGCATCTGGGCGAACAGAATTCGCGGGCGATGAGCGTGGGGCAGGTGGACCTGTTCGGTTTGAGCGCGGCTTCGGATGGCGTGCTGACCGATTGGACCGAGGCGCAACGTCTGGCGGGCGAGCGCGAAACGCTCGGATTATTCTTAAGCGGACACCCGATCACCCCCTACGAACCGGATCTAAAATTCTTGGTCAGCGCGCGCCTTGCGGATGTCGGCGGTCCGAAACCGGCGGCGCCGGTTGACGGCATGCGTGGCTGGTCGGCCGGCAAGGCGACCACGGTCGCCGGCTTGGTTCTCGAGATCCGGCGCCGTCCGAACCGGGTGACGCTGATCTTGGACGATCGAAGCGCGCGCCTCGAGGTCAGCTTGTACGATGAGATTTTTCAGCAGCATCGCGACATCATCGTCAAGGACGCCATTCTGATCGTCGACGGCACGCTGCGCTTCGATGACTTCATCGAGGCCTGGCGATTGCAGGCGAAGTCCCTCATGGATATCGACCGGGCACGCGAGCGTTTCGCGCGCCGTCTCTGGCTGCGGTGGCCTACCGAGTTCGATAATCCGCAAGGCATGAATCGATTCGAACAATTGTTGAAGCCCCATTTGCGCGGCCCCTGCGGCGTGAGCGTGGCCGTCAATCGTCCCGACTACACCGGGCGGCTGAATTTGGCGGACAGTTGGTCGGTGCGTCCGTCGCGTCCCTTGCTCGACAAGTTAACGGATCTAGTTGGGCGGGATGGCTGGTATTTGGTGTATGGTCCGCGTAATGACGTCCGCGGCGAGGAAACTTCTTCATGGCGATGAATTTTCTGGAATTTGAGCAGCCAATCGCGGAGCTCGAAGCGAAGATCGAGGAACTCAGGTTCCTGGGCGCCGACCAAAGCGTCAACATCACCGAGGAAATCAAACGCCTGCAATCGAAGAGCCGGGCGCTCACGAGCAGCATCTTCGCCAACCTTTCTCCTTGGCAAATCACCCAGCTGGCGCGCCATCCTCAACGCCCGTACACGCTTGATTATGTCTCCATGATTTTCACCGACTGGCACGAATTGCACGGCGATCGCATGTATAGCGATGACCTCGCCATCGTCGGGGGGTTGGCGCGGCTCGATGGGATACCGGTCATGTTGATCGGCCACCAGAAAGGCCGCGACACCAAGGAGCGCGTGCGGCGCAACTATGGCATGCCCAAGCCCGAGGGTTACCGCAAGGCGTTGCGCCTGATGAGGATGGCAGAGCGGTTTCGAATTCCGGTCGTGACTTTGATCGATACGCCCGGCGCGTATCCCGGCATCGGCTCGGAGGAGCGCGGGCAGAGCGAGGCCATTGCGCGCAACCTGTTTGAAATGTCCAATTTGGCGGCGCCGGTCTTGAGCGTGGTCATCGGCGAGGGCGGTTCCGGCGGAGCGCTCGCGATCGGGGTTTGCGACCGGCTGGTGATGCTGCAGTTCAGCGTGTACTCGGTAATTTCCCCCGAAAGCTGCGCCTCGATCTTGTGGAAAAGCACTGAAAAAAAGGAAATAGCGGCCGATGCGATGGGAGGGACGGCGGAGCGCCTCAAAAAGCTCGGCCTTGTCGATGAGGTCTTGAAAGAGCCGCATGGCGGCGCACATCGCGATCCGCAGGGCATGGCCGAAGTCGTGAAGCAGAGCATGGTCAAGCACTTGGCCGAACTGCGCAATCAACCCGTGACGCAGTTGCTCGACGCGCGGCAAGCTCGGCTGCGCGGATTCGGTGTCTTCCGCGACGCATAGCCGGGGGCGCCTCGCCTACACGCCATGAGCTATTCCGCGGCTTCCCTGCGCGAGGTTCTGGAGACCCATGCTCCCGCGGACGCCACGGGGCTGGTGGTGGCCCTGAGCGGCGGCAAGGATTCGGCCAGCTTGTTGTCCGCGGCCGCATCCCTGGGCGCGACTTTCCGCGGCCTCAGCGTGCGGGCGATCCATATCGACCACGGCTTACAGAGCGCAGCGGCCTCGTTTCGGGAGGCCTGCGCGCAATTGTGCGCAGGCTTCAATATTCCCTTGACCGTGATTCCCGTCAGCATCCGAACGGCGGCCGGTGCGTCCATTGAAGCCGCGGCACGCGACGCGCGCTATGCAGCGCTTGCCCTCGATCTCAAACCCGGCGAATGTCTGTTGACCGCTCACCACCGCGAAGATCAGGCCGAAACGCTGTTGCTGCAGGCCTTGCGCGGAGCGGGACTCAGCGGCCTCGCGGCAATGCCCGCCTGCCGACCTTTGGGGCTAGGTTGGCATCTACGGCCGGTGCTCGAGGTGCCGCAGGACGAACTTCTTGCTTTCGGCGCGGGCGTCAGCGGCGCGTCCGTCGCCGATCCCATGAATCAGGACTTGCGCTTCGACCGGGGGTTTCTGCGGCGGCAGGTCTGGCCCCTTATCAAGCTGCGATGGCCGGGCGCGAGCACCGCACTGTCGCGCACTGCCCGGCACGCCGCCGAAGCTCAAGGGTTGCTGGATGACGCGGCCGCCGCCGACGTGAGCCGGCTGCGCGACGGCGAGGCTTTGTCGGTGCCGGGACTGCGGGTGCTGCGCGCTCCGGATCGGATCAATGCCCTGCGTTTCTGGTTGTGCGAAGCGGGAGTGGAGCCGCCGTCGACCGCACGCCTGACCGAGGCCTTGCGGCAAATTCTCGAAGCGAAAGCCGATCGAGTGCCGTCGATCGCGTGGGGCAGCTTTGCATTGCGGCGCTATCGGCAGAGAGTATTCCTCACGCGGGCCTGCCCGCCGCGGCTCGAGGGAACCCGGCACTGGTTCCCGGCAACCGACTCGCGCGTGGATCTCGGTCCAGGTTTGGGGGAATTGGGCTGGACGGCGCATGCCGGGGGCATCGACCCGCGGCGCCTGCCGGAGATCTTGATCGTGCGCCGGCGTGAGGGAGGCGAAACCCTAAAACCCGCGGCGAACGCCAAGACGCAGAGCGTGCAACATTTGTGTCAGTTGCGAGGCGTGCTGCCGTGGATGCGCGATGCGCTGCCCTTCGTGTTTGCGGACGGCGCCTTGATCGCCGTCGCGGACCTGTGGGCGGACGCGCGCTGGTGCGCGCCGCCGGCTCAACCGGGTTTCGCCATTATGTGGCGGCAGGCGCCGATTATTGTTTATTAGATTGTCGCAAGGCCCGTGTTCTGCTAACCTGAATTCCCGTCGAATTCCTATTGTCCTTTTGACCTTTTTTTGCACTCGCGCGATTTTTTTGCGTGAAGGCCTAGAGATCGGCGGTGACCCACATGACTCGATTCGTATTCGTCACCGGCGGCGTCGTTTCCTCGCTCGGTAAGGGCATTGCGTCCGCATCTCTGGGAGCCATCCTCGAAGCGCGCGGGCTCAAAATCAGCATGGTGAAACTGGATCCTTACATCAATGTGGATCCCGGGACCATGAGTCCGTTCCAGCACGGCGAGGTTTTCGTCACAGCCGACGGTACCGAAGCAGACCTCGATCTCGGCCATTACGAGCGCTTCGTTCGCATGACCACCGGGCGCAATAGTAATTTCACGACGGGACGAATCTATGAGCGCGTCATCGCCAAAGAGCGGCGCGGCGATTACCTCGGCGCGACGGTTCAGGTAATCCCGCACATCACCGATGAAATCAAATATCGAATTCGCATGGGCGCAGGCGACGCCGATGTGTGCATGGTGGAGATCGGCGGCACGGTAGGCGACATCGAATCACTGCCGTTTCTCGAGGCGATTCGGCAGATGGGCGTGGAACTCGGGCGCAACCAGGTGCTGTACATGCACCTGACATTGGTGCCGATCGTCGGCGGTTCCGGCGAGATCAAGACCAAACCGACCCAGCATTCGGTCAAGGAACTGCGCGGCATCGGCATTCAGCCGGACATTCTGTTGTGCCGATGCGTCCATTCGCTGCCGGACGAGCAGCGCCGCAAGATCGCGCTGTTCACCAATGTCGAGGAGCGCGCGGTGATTTCCGGAGTCGATGCCGACGATATCTACAAGATCCCGATGCTGTTGCACGAAGAGGGCCTCGACGACATCGTGGTCGACAAGCTGCGCCTGAATGCGCCTTCCACGGACCTGCCGGAATGGCGCGCGGTGGTCGCCGCGAAACAGAATCCCGAAGCCATGGTCGACATCGGCATGGTCGGCAAGTACGTGCAGATTCGCGACTCGTACATATCTTTGAACGAAGCGCTGATGCACGGCGGCATCAAGACGCGCACCCGCGTCAACATTCATTATTTCGAGTCGCAGGACATCGAGCGCACCGGCGCCTCGGCATTGCAGAACATGGATGCCATCCTGGTGCCGGGCGGTTTCGGCGACCGCGGCATCGAAGGCAAGATTCAGGCGATCCGATTCGCCCGCGAAAACAACATTCCCTATCTGGGCATCTGTCTGGGGATGCAACTCGCGATCATCGAATATGCCCGCAATGTGGCGGCGCTCAAGGGTGCGAACAGCACGGAGTTCGATCGCGCCACGAATCATCCCGTCATCGCCCTGATCACCGAGTGGCAGGACTTGGAACGCGGCCAGCAAGTGCGCGATGAGAAATCGGAGCTGGGCGGGAGCATGCGGCTCGGCGCACAAGAAGCCAAATTGGTGCCGGCCTCTCTGGCGCGTTCGCTGTACGGCAAGGAATCGATATTCGAACGCCATCGCCATCGCTATGAATTCAACAATCACTATCTGGACGAGCTGACCGCGGCCGGCATGAGTTTCTCGGGATTCTCCGCCGACGGCCTCGTCGAGTTCGTCGAGTTGCGCTCGCATCCTTGGTTCGTGGCGAGTCAATTTCACCCGGAATTCACCTCGACGCCGCGCGATGGGCATCCTCTTTTCACGGGCTTCGTCCGCGCGGCCCGCGAGTACCGCGCCGCTCTGCAACCCGGCCGCGCAACTGCATGAAGTTGGTCTCTTTCGAGGTCGGGCCGGAGCGCCCGTTTTTCCTGATCGCGGGTCCCTGCGTCATTGAAAGCGAAGGCCTGGTGCTCGACGTCGCCGGCCGCTTGAAGGAGATGTGCGCCGCTCTCGGCATCCCGTTCATATTCAAGGCCTCATTCGACAAGGCCAATCGTTCGTCTCGCGCGAGCTTTCGCGGTCCCGGCATCGATGCGGGACTGAAAGCCCTAGCCCGCGTGCGTGCGGACATCGGGGTTGCGGTGCTGACCGACGTGCATGAAGACACGCCCCTGGGCGAAGTCGCCGACGTCGTCGATGTTCTTCAGACCCCGGCATTTCTGTGCCGGCAGACCAACTTCATCGTCGGGGTGTCGTCGTTGGGCAAGCCTGTGAATATCAAGAAAGGACAGTTCCTCTCGCCCTGGGAAATGCAGAACGTGGTCGACAAGGCACGGTCCGCCGGGAACGAGCAGATCATGGTCTGCGAGCGCGGGTTCTCCTTCGGCTACAACAATCTGGTGTCCGACATGCGCTCCCTTGCCATCATGCGCGGCACCGGATGCCCAGTGGTGTTCGACGCTACGCACTCGGTGCAGCTGCCCGGAGGGAAGGGCGAGTCTTCCGGCGGACAGCGCGAATTCGTGCCGGTGTTGGCCCGCGCCGCCGTCGCCGCGGGAATCTCCGGAATCTTCATGGAGACGCATCCGGATCCGGCGAAAGCCTTGTCGGATGGGCCGAACGCATGGCCTTTGGATCGCATGGCGTCGCTTCTGGCCACACTCAAGGAGCTGGATGCGGCGGTGAAGAAGCAACCCTTTGAGGAATCCTTGTTATGAGTCGCATCGTCGATATCCGCGGCCGCCAGATCATCGATTCCCGCGGCAATCCCACGGTCGAAGCGGATGTCGTGCTGCATTCCGGCACCGTAGGCCGCGCGGCGGTTCCTTCCGGCGCCTCCACCGGTTCGCGCGAGGCCATGGAACTGCGCGATGGGGATGCGAAGGCGTACGGCGGCAAGGGCGTGCTCAAGGCGGTGGCGCACGTCAACGGACCGCTGCGCGATCTGCTCACGGGCTACGATGCCCAGGATCAACGCGGGCTCGACGGCAGAATGCTCGAGGCCGACGGTACGGATTTCAAGTCCAAGCTGGGCGCGAACGCTATTTTGGCCGTGTCATTGGCGGCGGCGCACGCGGCTGCCCGCGACAAGGGTCTGCCGCTGTACCGGCACTTGAGCGGCCCCGGAGACCTGACGCTGCCCGTGCCGATGATGAACATCATCAACGGGGGCGCACACGCGGACAACAGCATCGACATACAAGAATTCATGATTTTGCCGCTCGGCGCTCCGTCGTTCTCGGAAGCGGTGCGCTACGGCGCCGAAGTCTTCCACATGCTCAAGAAAGTATTGCATGGCGCCGGGCTCAATACCGCGGTCGGAGATGAAGGCGGCTTCGCGCCGGACTTGCCGTCGAATGAGGCTGCCCTGACGACAATATTGGAAGCCATCGACAAAGCCGGGTATCGGGCCGGCAAAGATATTTATCTGGGATTGGACGTCGCAAGCTCGGAGTTCTACAAGGACGGCGTTTATACGCTCGATTCCGAGGGCCGGCATTTCACTTCATCCGAGTTCGCCGATTACTTGGCGAATCTTGCCGCGAAGTACCCGATCGTGACCATCGAGGACGGCATGAGCGAGGGCGACTGGGACGGCTGGGCGATTCTCACGAAGAAACTGGGCGCCGCCGTGCAGCTGGTGGGCGATGACTTGTTCGTCACCAATACGAAAATTTTTGCCGAAGGCATCGCCAAAAAAATCGCCAACGCAATTCTCATCAAGCCGAATCAAATCGGGACCCTGACCGAAACCTTGGCAGCCATCGAGATGGCGGACGAAGCGAAGTATGCCGCCGTAGTGTCGCATCGCTCGGGCGAGACCGAGGATTCAACCATCGCGGATATCGCCGCAGCCACGACCGCCACCCAAATCAAGACCGGTTCGATGTCGCGTTCGGATCGCACGGCGAAGTACAACCAGCTGTTGAGGATCGAGGCTGAACTCAAGACCAAGGCCGGCTTTGCGGGCAAGCGCGCCCTGTCGGTTCCAATTTCTTAAGAGTTCGTGCTAAGCTCCTGTCCCCATGAGGATTTTCGCTGTTATCCTGAGTCTCGCCTTGATGTCACTGCAATACCGGCTCTGGCTGTCGGATCAAGGATTGCGCGAGGTGTCGCGCCTGCAGGCTGCGGTCGATGCACAAGCTTCTGCGAATCGCGAGCAGGGCGCCCGCAACCGCCAATTGGTGGCGGAGGTGAGTGACCTGAAAATGGGTCTGACGGCGCTCGAGGAGCGGGCCCGCAGCGAACTGGGCATGGTCGGCAACAGCGAAACTTTCTACCAAGTCGTTACCGCGGCGACTCCAGCCCCTGCAGCACCTGCTACCGCCGTCACTGCCCGCGCGCAGTGATGCCCGCCCTGTCGTCGCGGCGCGTCTGGGCGATCGTTCCCGCCGCGGGTAGCGGCGCGCGCTTTTCGGCATCAACCGAAGCGCCGACGCCAAAGCAATATGCGCCATTGCTTGGCGCCACCGTTCTGGAATGGTCGCTGCGCGCGCTGTTGGCGGAGCCGCGGATATGCGCAGTCGTGGTCGCGCTCGCTGCGGACGATGCCCATTGGCCTGGCATTGCCTCCAAGCTCAATTCCCCGAAGCTGCAAACCGTCATAGGCGGCGCGGATCGGCAGGAGTCGGTGATGAACGCCCTCGAGCTTCTCGCGCCGCAAGCCGCCGCCGCCGATTGGATTCTAGTGCACGATGCCGCACGCCCCTGCTTGAATAAAACGGATCTCGATGCTCTGCTGGACGCCGTCGGCGCCGGTGCGCAACCGGCCGGAGCGTCAAGCTCGAGCGGTGCGGTGCTGGCGGCCCCCATCGTCGATACCGTCAAACGCGAGCTCGATGATCGTGTTGAAACGGTGGATCGGCGCGGTCTGTGGCGGGCGCTCACTCCGCAGCTGTTCGGCTTGGAGCAATTGCGGCATGCTCTGAAGGAGGCAAGGCTTGCCGGCGTTGCCGTGACCGATGAGGCGCAGGCCATCGAGCGGATCGGCTTGAGGCCTGCCTTGGTGCCCGGCTCGCCATTCAACGTCAAAGTGACGCGCGCCGAGGATCTCGGCGTCGCCGAGAGGATATTGAAAATGACCGAAGGCAGCGCCATGAGGGTCGGGCAAGGTTTCGACGTGCACGCCTTCGGCAAAGGCGACCACGTCATTCTGGGCGGGGTTCGCATCGCGCACCCGAACGGCGTCGTGGCGCACTCGGATGGCGACGTCGTCATTCATGCGCTCTGCGATGCCCTACTCGGAGCGCTGGGCGACGGCGACATCGGGCGCCATTTCCCGGATAGCGATCCGCAATATCGCGGCGCGGACAGCCGTGTCTTCCTGCGCGCCGTGGCGGCGCGCATGCAGGCGGCCGGCCTGAAATTGATCAATGCCGACATCACGGTGCTTGCGGAAGCGCCGCGGATTGCTGCTCATCGCGCCGCGATGGCGGGGAATCTGTCCGCGGATCTTGGCGTTGCTGCGCAGCTCATCAATGTCAAGGCCACCACCACCGAGCGCTTGGGGTTCATCGGCCGGGGCGAAGGCTTGGCTGCGCTCGCGTGCGTGTTGTTGGGTCCTTGAGGCATTGAACGTGCACGGAAGGCGGGCCGACGCATGGACTCGCGCAGCATTGCACCCGCCCCGAGCGCATGGCGCGCCGCTGCCGGCGGCGGAACTCAAGGGCACGCCGGAGGATTTCCACGTCGAGGAGCAGCTGTCGTTCACGCCGTCGGAAACGGGACCGCACTGGCTGTTGCGAGTCGAGAAGCGCAAGGCCAACACCCGCTGGGTGGCGGCCGAGATTGCACGGCTGGCGGGCGCCCCGGGAGGCGATGTCGGTTATGCGGGACTCAAGGACCGGCATGCCGTAGCCGTGCAGTGGTTCAGTGTGCCGAAACTCGCGACCACAGCCGAATACTGGATTCAAGTCCATAACTCCGAATTCAAGGTGCTCGAGGCGCATGCGAACTTGCGCAAGCTCAGGCGAGGTGCGCTGTCAGGCAACCGTTTTCGCATCCGCCTGCGCAATGCGACATGGTCGCGGGAGGAATTGGATTTGAAGCTCCACGCGTTGCGCGCCCATGGCGCGCCAAACTATTTCGCGGCGCAACGCTTCGGACGCGACGGCTACAATCTGGACCGGGTCGCGGCATGGGTGCAAAGCGGAGTCGCGCCGCGAGGCCGCGCCGAGCGCAGCTTTGCGCTGTCGGCTGCGAGATCCCTCGTGTTCAATGCGGTGCTCGCGCGGCGCGTGGCGGCGGGCGATTGGTCGCAGCTCAGCCCCGGCGATCTGGCCAGCCTCGATGGCAGCGGCAGCCACTTCTCCGTCACCGCTGTCGATGATGAATTGCGCCGTCGCCTCAACGCTTTCGATATCCATCCTTCGGGTCCCCTGTGGGGCCGCGGTTCGCCCGCGAGCCAGGGAGAGGCTCTGCAGTATGAGCTCGACACCGCACGAGAATTCAGTGCCGTGGCCGATTTGCTCGCCGCTCAGGGCTTGACGCAGGAGCGGCGCGCGCTGCGCAGCGCCATTCGCGACCTATCGAGCGAGCGCGATGGCAGCACGGTGAGCTTAAGCTTTTCGCTCGGGCGGGGACAATTCGCGACGGCGGTGCTGCGCGAGATCTGCGAATTGAAGGAAATCCCCGAATTCGATTCGGACGAAGACTAGCGTTCGGATGCCCGCGGCCTCGGGCCGTTCACAGAACATTGAAAACGGCTTCCTGCCGCGCCAGACGTCCGCGCTGATCCGCGACGAGCAGCAAGAGCCGATGATGTCCATGCGGCAGCTGGGCGCCGGACACGTGCAATCCTTGTTCCGAGACCGTGACTCGGTCTGTAATCCGCTTGGTGATGTCCATGGTGACCAACCCCAAATAGCAGACGCGGAATGTTTCCGGTCGAATGTGCGTGCTGCCGACCGGGACGAATTGCAGATCGATGTCGATCGGCATGATCAGGGGCTTTTCGAGCACCGGCGCGACAATCCTTATTTTCGGATTGTCGGCGTCATTATCGGCGGTAGAGCGGCAGCTCGGTGCTCCGTTGTCCTCGCTCAAATCGCGAGTTCTGAATTCCGTCGAGTCCTTTGAACGAGTGCTGTTCCACGTCGCCGCCTCGCTCTCGGTGACGAGGTCGAATGTGGCCTTGGCCTGCGCCGGCGCAGCCGCGGGCCCTTGTGCAAACGAAGTGCCCGTGAATGCCGCCAGCATGAGCGCAGCGCCCAAGATTCGAATCCGATTGGTCATTGCTACCTCTGTGAATACTCCGAAGAAGTCAGGCCCGAAGCAAAACGTACACGGCGCCCGCGCCGCCGTCGATCCCACGCGCGGAAACGAAGGCCATCACGTCCGCGTGCCGCCGCAACCAGAGGTTCACGGCTGTTTTGAGCACGGGACCGCGCGCACCCGAGCGGTAGCCCTTGCCGTGGATGATTCTCACGCAGCGGCAGCCGGCGTCGCGACTGCGCGCGAGGAAATCGGCGAGCTCGTTGCGCGCTGCCGTCTGACTATGCCCGTGCAGATCCAATTCATCGTCGATCGGGTAGAGACCGCGGCGCAGCCGGCGCATGACTTGGGGACGCACGCCGGCACGATAAAACGATAGCGCCCCTTCGGCGGTCACGGCATCCGTCGTGCCGGGCAGAGGCATCGCCTCCTCTAGATCATCCGTCGCGCTGGCCTTGCCTTTGCGCAGGCGCGCGCGTGCCTTGGGTTTCTGGAGCCCGGCCGCCGGCGGACTCTGCGCCATTGGCTTGACGTCGCGCACGGCCGCGCGAAATGTCGCGGCATCGGCCGCGACATCGCCGGCGGCAATGCGATCGGTGAAACGGTGCTTGGCCATGCTTGAGGACTCGATCGGCTATCGGGGTTTCCAGCGTTACAGTATAGTCCGCACGGCGACACCCGCCACCTTAGGGCAGGCTGCGATATCTCGTGAAAATCCTTCTTTCGAATGACGACGGCTACCGTGCCGAGGGCTTGATTGCGCTGGGGTCGGCGCTAAAACCTCTAGGCACCGTGACCATAGTGGCTCCGGATCGCAATCGCAGCGGTGCGAGCAACTCCCTTACCCTCGATGTGCCGGTGCGCGCGGCACGTTATGACACCGACGCCTACTACGTGAACGGCACGCCGACCGACTGCGTGCACCTGGCGATTTCCGGCTTGTTCGACTTCGAACACGACATCGTGGTCTCGGGGGTCAATGATGGTGCCAATCTCGGCGACGACACCTTGTACTCGGGCACCGTGGCCGCCGCCGTCGAGGGCCGGTTTCTCGGCCTTCCCTCCATCGCGGTATCGCTTTGCGTCGAGCCGGGAAGTCCGCGCAATTTTGGCTCCGCCGCACAAGTGGCGGCGCAACTCGTGCGCCGAATGTCGGAGGAACGATTTCAAGGACCGGAAGCGGGGCCGATCATTCTCAACGTCAACGTTCCTGATCTGGCCGAAGGCCGGTTGCGCGGCATCAGGGTGACTCGCCTCGGCAGCCGGCATCGCAGCAAGCCGCTCGTGAAGGCCAAGGATCCGCGCGGCCGCAACGTGTATTGGGTGGGCAATGCCGGCGCCGGCCAGGACGCAGGACCCGGCACGGATTTCCATGCGGTCGCCGAAGGCTTTGCGTCCATCACTCCCCTGCAAATCGATCTGACGCGTCATGCCGCTCTGCCCGAACTGCAGAAGTGGCTCAAGCTTGAGTAGCTTTATGGAAGGTCCGCGGCTAAGCGGGATTGGCATGACTTCGGCGCGCACCCGAGAGCGACTGGTGCAGCGTCTGCAGGAGCAGGGGATTGCCGATCGGCGCGTACTCGATCGCATCAAGAACGTGCCGCGTCATCTATTCATGGACGAGGCGCTCGCCAGCCGTGCCTATGAGGACACCGCGCTCCCCATCGGGTTCGGCCAGACCATCTCCCAACCGTATGTGGTGGCGCGCATGACCGAGGCGTTGCTCGAAGCCGGAGAAACCCGAAAAGTATTGGAAATCGGCACGGGCTGCGGATATCAGACTGCGGTCTTGTCGCCGCTTGTGGAAAAGATCTACACCATCGAACGAATTGGCAGCCTGGTGGGTCGTGCGCGCCGCACCTTGCGCGAGCTCAAGCTTCGGAACGTCAATTTCCGCCACGATGACGGCAATATCGGATGGGCGGCCCGCGCACCCTACGATGGGATATTGTTGACGGCGGCGCCGCACGCCGTGCCTCCCGCGCTTTTCGAGCAGTTGAGCGTCGGCGGCCGACTCATCGCGCCGGTGGGACCGGAGGGCCGCCAAGAGCTGTATCGATATACCAAGGGTGAGACGCGAATGGAACGCCAGTCGCTCGGCCCGGTGAGTTTTGTACCCTTGTTGTCGGGATTGCAGCGTTAGCGTTGCGCATCTCGCGTTCGATTTGCACCATCGGATTGTGCTGCCTCGCACTCGGCGCCTGTGCCGATATCCCCCGCGCCGATACCCACACTTACGTCGTGCGCCCCGACGACACGCTCTATAGCATTGCATGGCGGCATGATCTCGACTTTCGCGACTTGGCTCGCTGGAACAACCTAGGCGCCGATTTCCATATCTCCGTGGGCCAAGTCTTGGTGCTCGCGCCCGGCGTGCGTGCGCCGGATGTACCTCGGGTCAGCCCCGCGCCACGGGCCGGCACCGCCCCGCAGGTCAGCACGCCACGCGCGCCAAGTCCGCACATCGCCGCGCCGCCGGCCGGAGCGGCGAGCAGCCGCGTACCGCAGAGTGCGGGAAACGGAACCATGCGATGGGTCTGGCCAACCGACCGCCTCGGTGCGCCGCGTCCGGTGCCGGGTGGCGGTATTCTTCTGTCTGGGCGTCTGGGACAGGATGTGCGAGCCGCGGCTGCCGGTCGCGTGGTGTACACCGGCAGCGGGCTGCGCGGTTATGGCAATCTCATCATCATCAAACACGCCGATAATTTGCTCTCGGCGTACGCTCACAATCGCGAGCTGCTCGTCCATGACGGCCAAGATGTCGCCGTGGGTCAGGTGATCGCTTACATGGGGGAGGGGCCGAACCAAACGGCGATCCTGTATTTCGAATTGCGCCAGAACGGCAAACCCATCGATCCTGTGCCGTTGTTACCGAAGTGAAGCGGATTCTAGAATATGGCTATAACTGTATGTTTAATATTATTATTGTTTTGTTAACATAACCGTCCATATGCTTGCGGGCATGCATAGCGTGTGCTTTACTGTGCGCTTATCGGAAAAGTCCATTTGCGGGGCGCTGAAGGTTTTCACGGGGTCAGAGGGATAAAAGAGTAACAAGATCAAGAAGAAGTACAATAAATCTCGATACCAAATTGATCGTGTCTTCCGTAAGCGCCCTGCCATTTTATCTGTTTGAATTCACACCACCAGCAACGCCACCACGCGGCGCTGCTCGGCGACGAGCACGTTGAACGTGCGGCATGCCGCACCTGTATCCATGACCTCCAAACCGATTCCGGCGTTTAGGAACTGAGCGCGGAAGGAGGAGTTCGGGAAAATTTGGCGCGGTCCGGTTCCCAACAATACGAGTTCCGGACCTTGAGCGAGGATGCGCGAGGCATCGAGAGTTGCGAGATCGTTCGCATCCCGAACGTTTGACTCGATCAGTACCATAGACGCGCTGACGATCACCGTCTCGCGATAAATGTCATTGTTGATGCGCAGCTCGCCCGGCCCGTAAGAGCGGATAAGGTGAGGGGCGGTACTCGAGTCTTGGGTGAAGCGCATGTCTCGTAAGATACTGAAATTGGCGCCGGAGCGGTCGCATTACTTCCGTTTAACCCATCGCGGTGCAGGCGGCCGGCACCGCTCCGCGTTGTTGGAGCGATTGCTGGCGCGTGCGGACGCTGTCACCGCCGTGACCGACTGGCGTGCCGATGCATTTCGCGTCATTGCGGAGCCTTCGAACTCCATGCCCGCTGTTGCCGCAGCCGCTCTGTACGCCGAACGAGGACCGGTTGATGCCGGGTCGGTGTTCATCGCAACACCGGTGCACTATGTAGCTGAAATGAGCAATGTACGCTTGCCTGCCGACGGTATGCTGTCGCTGCGCCCCCCCGAAGCCGAGACGCTCGCCCTCGATTTCAATCGTGTTTGGAGTGATGCAGGAATCCGGATGCTCAGCGGCCGATCCGCTAATATATTTTGCCTGTTTGATCAACCGGTTGAGGTAGCGACCCACGATCCCGAGGAACTGCTTGATCGACTTATCGAAGACTATCTGCCGACCGGAGCCGGCGCACCGCGGCTGCGGCAGCTCATGAGTGAGATCGAGATGTGGCTGTTCGAGCATGACGTGAACCGAATGCGAACGGCCGCTGCGGCAAACAGTGTGAGCGGGCTGTGGCTGTGGGGAGGCGGACCTGCGCTGAGGTCGTTGCCGGCCGTGCATGGGTGGACGGCGGGCAACGATCCGTTATTCAAAGCGCTCGCAGGCAACGAGACATCGTCGCGCGGCGCCGGCGAGTCTTCCAACCGGGTAGGCTCCGGCGTGGTAGTCATTGCGGAGGAGCCGGGCACCGAGGGGTGGCGCGACATCGAGTCGCGGTGGCTCGGGCGCGCTCTCGAAGACTTGCGCAGGGGTCGGATCGGGCGGCTCGATCTCTGCGCGGGTAACCGGTGTTTCAGCGTCCGCAGACACTGGCGTTGGCGGCTGTGGCGAGGGCGCCGGCCCTGGTGGGAGTCGCTCGCATGATCACGACGGAGATCAGGCGGCGCCCGCCGGGATCCTCGTGCGACTTCACCGCCGCGGTGCATCCCATTCTGCGGCGCGTGTATGCGGCGCGCGGACTTCGCAGCAATTCGGATCTGGATTTATCGCTGAGTCGTCTGCTGCCCGTCGGTTCGCTGGAGGGCGTCGATGCGGCCGCCGAGCTGCTGGCCGCGCACCGAGCTGCCGGGCGGGTGCTCGTGATCGGCGATTTCGACGCCGACGGGGCCACCAGCACCGCCTTGATGGTGCGCGCGCTACGCGCCATGCATTTTGCCCATGCCGATTTTCTGGTCCCCAATCGCTTCCGTTTCGGTTACGGGCTCACTCCCGAAATCGTGGCGTTGGCGGCGACGCGGCGGCCCTCCTTGATAGTCACGGTCGACAACGGCGTGTCGAGCGTCGCCGGAGTGCAGGCGGCATGCGAACTCGGCATTCCGGTATTGGTCACGGATCACCATTTGCCCGGCGCCGTGCTGCCCCGCGCCGAGGTCATCGTCAATCCGAACCTGGCGAATGCAAGATTCGCAAGTCCGGCCTTGGCCGGAGTGGGTGTCGCGTTTTACGTCGTCGCGGCCCTCGCAAGGCACTTGGGAGAACTCGATTTTCGGGCCGCGGAGTTGCTCGACTTGGTGGCTCTCGGCACGGTCGCCGATGTGGTGCCGCTGGATCGCAACAACCGGGTATTGGTAGAGCAGGGATTGCGCCGCATTCGCGCCGGCCGCTGCGTGCCCGGCATCCACGCATTGCTCGAGTCGGCAGGCCGGCGTTGCGAAGGGATCTCTGCCGCCGATTTGGGTTTTGCCGTGGCGCCGAGATTGAATGCAGCCGGACGGCTCACCGACATGAGCGTGGGAATTGCGTGCCTGCTCGCCGACGATCCTTCCGAAGCGGGGCGCTTGGCGGACATGCTCGCCAAGCTCAACGAGGAACGACGCGAAATCGAACAACGCATGCAGCTCGAGGCCCTCGATATCGCCGCGGGCGTGCGCTTCGATCCCGCCGGCGCCGAATCACTCGGCTTGTGTCTGTTCGACGAGAGCTGGCATCAGGGAGTGGTGGGACTGGTTGCCGGCCGGATCAAAGAACGATTGCACCGCCCGGTGATCGCTTTCGCCCGCGCCGAGGATGGTTCGCTGCGCGGCTCGGCGCGCTCTGTCGCCGCCGTCAATATTCGCGATGCTCTCGATAGCATCGCGACGCGTCATCCCGGCTTGATCGACAAATTCGGGGGTCACGCAATGGCCGCCGGCATGAGCCTGCCGGAGGGAAACCTGGCGATGTTCAGGACTGCTTTCGCGGCCGAGATCGCAGCGCGCACCGATCGCGAATTGCTTGCCGGCGTGATTCATTCGGACGGCGCGCTCACGGCCGGTGAACTGTCTCTCGACACGGCCCGCGTACTGCGGGGCGCCGGCCCCTGGGGCCAGGGCTTTCCGGAGCCCGTCTTCGACGGTGACTTTCAGATCCTCGATGCGCGAATCGTGGGCGGCAAGCACTTGAAAATGCACCTCAAGGCTGCCGGCGACACCTCAAGCGCCGACGCGAGCGCGCCGGCCCCCCAGGGGGGCGCCGCCGACTTTCTCGAGGCAATCGCTTTCGGCTACATTGGCGGCGCGACGGAGGATTCGAAGCTGCAAAGCGGCGCGCGAATACAGGTCGCCTATCGGCTGGAGGTCAATGAGTACGGCGGCGCCTCCCGCGTGCAGTTGAACTGCCAACACTTGAAACTCACTTAGCTTAAGCTGGCGCCGCTCGAGTTCATCGCGTTGGCCACCGGCTATCCGTTCACGATGCTCTTCGAAGCGACCGCTTCAAGCGCGCGGCGGTGATGCGGCACGGGTAACGACATGAGCAAATCTTGAATCTTGTTCACGAGCGAAGCTTTGACGTCCAAAACCTCTTCGAACGGAACGGCATCCGACAATAAAAACCCCTGCAAGAACATTTCGCGGTTGCCCAAGAGCCAGGCAAACTGCTGCGGCCGTTCGATACCTTCCGCCGTGACTTGAAGCCCCAAGCTTCCGCAGAGGTCGATGATCGCGCGAGCGATTGCGGCCGCACGATCGCTCGTGTCGATGCCTGCGACGAGGCTCCGGTCCAGTTTGATGCGGGAAAGCGGCAATTGCTCCAATGAAGTCAGCGAGGAATATCCCGTCCCGAAGTCGTCGAGCGCGATTCCAAAGCCATGCGACTGCAACACGCGAAGCGCGGAGATGGTGGTAGGCCCCGTCTGCAGCAGCGACTCCGTCAGTTCGAGCTCGATGCATTTCGCGGGCAGCCGATGCTCGGCCAACAGAGCCAGGATTTGATCGACAAATCGCTGATCGAGCAGCTGGCGCGGAGAGATGTTGACGGCGACGCGCGCCTCCGGCCACCCGCCATGGTACCAGCGGGAGGTGTCTTTCACCGCCGTGCGCAGAACCCAATTATTTATTTCAGCAATGAGGCCGGATTGTTCGGCGACTGCCAGAAACTCGCCCGGTTTTGCCAAGCGTCCGTCAGGCATTCGCCAGCGCAATAGCGCTTCTACCAGCCCCATTTCCGAGGTCGCCAGATTGATCTCGGGTTGGTACGAAAGTTCGAATTCCGACGCTTGGAGTGCCCGGCGCAATCCCTGCTCTATCGTGAACCGAGTTGCGGCGCTTTCCGTCAACTCGGGAGTGAACACGGCGAGCTGGCTGCGGCCCAACTCCTTGGCACGGAACAATGCCGAATCCGCGGCGCGCAGCAGCACCTCCGCGTCCCGTCCATGCTCGGGGAAGACGCTGGCACCGACGCTCACGCTGATGCTGAGTTCCCGATCATCGACCGAAACCAGCCTATGGAACGCCCGGACGAGGCTCCATCCGACGGCTTCGATGGCTTCGACCGACATCGCGTCTTCGTACACGAATGTAAACTCATCGCCCCCCAAGCGCGCCACGAATCCCAAGCCATCCGCGATTTCTTCGAGCCGATTGGCGACGCTCATGAGAACCCGGTCTCCGAACACATGGCCGAGACTGTCGTTGAAGTTCTTGAAGTTGTCGATGTCGAGGAAATAAACGCCCACATAGCGGCCATCGCGGCCCGCGCTGTCGATCGCGGCGCCCAGCAATGCGGACAAATGCCGCCGATTCGGCAGTGAAGTCAGAGGATCCTGCTGCGCGAGTTGCTGCAGCTTGTGAGTTCGCTCGAGAACCGTCGACTCGAGGCTTTCCTGTTGGTTTCGACTGAGCGCTTGGGCTGCCCCCAGTCTCTCCGCCATTTCGTTGAACGCCCCCGCCAACGTGTCGAGCTCCCGTATCCCGCCGCGCGTCACTTGAACTCGCATGTTTCCGCGTGCGACTTCGGCCGTTGCCTTCAGTATGCGGCGAACCGGTGTAAGGACACTGCGGACGGTGAGGACCGAAATCGCGGTGATGAACAAGATTACGACAATAGTCAGCATGGCCATCAGATGGCGCGTCTTGCGGTCGGATTCTCT
Source organism: Steroidobacteraceae bacterium (assembly GCA_035996065.1). Taxonomy (GTDB): domain Bacteria; phylum Pseudomonadota; class Gammaproteobacteria; order Steroidobacterales; family Steroidobacteraceae; genus Bog-1198. The sequence goes on from DASYJX010000054.1 coordinate 72,754, forward strand.
CGGGTCGACGGGGGGTGTCGCGTCGACGGCCGCGCCGGCTGCAAGGGGCGGTGCCCCGTCGACGGGGGACACTGCATCAACGCCGGATGGTGCATCGACGCCGGATGGTGCATCGACGCGGGGGGTTGCATCGACGGGAGGTGTCGCGTCGGCGAACGGCCTGCTTTGGGCGTGTTGCGCGTTGCCGGGCGTGCGCGCCGCGGATGCCGCAGGCTGCAACACCGGCGCGAGCAATCGCGGGCCGGCGAGCGTTGCCGGGCGCGCGTCGACCACGGCAGAGTCCGAGGATTCGGATGCGGCGGTGATTGCGCCCGAAACCGACAAGTGTGCCGAGGAGAATCGCTGTACTTCGTCCTCATATTGAACGTTCAGCGCATACAAAGACGCGCGCAGGGCGACCAACGAATCGAAATCCTCGCGCACGCTGCGTACCCAATTCACGCCATCGGACCTTTCGAGGCTCTTGCGATGGGCCTCCAAGTTCGCTGCAAAGGCGCTTTCGCTCGCTGTCAGCAAGTCGATGTCGGCCGCACTGATTGCATCACCCGAAACGATGTTCTCCGAGCGCTGCCGAATCGTATCGAGCTCGGTGCGAAACTGCAGCAGCGATTGCCGGGCCATGACCCGTCCGAATATCTTCCAAGCGCCGTCGAGCGATTGCTGCAACTTCTTGTCGATTGCTTCCGAATGCATGGAATGCTCGGCTCGAGCTGAACGGCGCTGATCCGCCACACGTATCAGCGCTTGACCACGATCGAGGTATTCCGCGGCGTGCCGGCCGACCGCGAGCGCCGGTGCGTTCCTCGGGGGTGCGCCTCTACCGTAGTCGAGAGGGGAGATTCGCAAGGCGCTTTGGGCGGAGAGATACTCCTCTTCGTTGTCAGGCGAGTTGACGGCGGCGCGCAATTGGGTTGCGCGTGCATACCGATCGACCGCACGCGTCAGGGCATCGATGCTCCTTTTACTGGGCCCCGTGAAACGAACGATCGTGACTTGCGCCGGCATCGAGGGCTCTATCAGGGCGGGCAAGGGCGGCAGCTGGGGCAGAGGCGCGCTTGGCGGCGCCGGAAAACTCGGGGGCGCGCTCAAGTTGATGACGGAGACGCTTTCACGCGCGATCATATTCGCAGCGGCGCCGAGCACGGCGACCGCAATCAGAGGAATGCTCAGACGCGCAGTGATTCCCAATGGAAATATCGAGGCCGCGCGCGCGCGGATGGCCGCCAGGAGGGCCATGCGTTTGGGGACGCGAAGTTTAAATGCCATAGGTTGCAATCGCTGCTCGAGAGTAACGATGCATCTTGCCCTTTACCGTCCTAAATATCGGAAATGGCTCATAAAACTGTGCAGTTCATCTCGCAAACTGTCGCGGCCGAGCCATTCGACATATCGGACCCTCCAAGCCGCGATGCGGCCTCGTCAGGCGCAGAGGAGCCGGCGGCCCCGCGCTGTGCCTGGCCCGTCGGGGGCGCGGCTGGTGTGCTACGCTTCACAGAATATGGAACTCAACCAAATCAAACGACTCATCAAAGATCTCGAGGAGCGCACCGACTCTTTGAGGAGGTATCTTTGATTACGACAACCGGCATGAGCGCCTGCAGGAAGTAGAACGCGAACTCGAGCAGCCCGGCATCTGGAATAACCCGGATCGAGCCCAGGAACTGGGGAAGGAGCGCGCCAAGCTCGAGCAGGTGGTAGGCGGTCTGGATCGCCTCAAGCTCGGCTTGAGCGATGCGGCGGAACTTCTGGAGTTGGCCGTCGAAGAGGCCGATGCCGGGACGACCCAGGAAATCGAGACGGACCTCAACCGATTGAACCTGGAGGTCGAAAAACTCGAATTCCAACGCATGTTTCCCGGCAAGATGGACTCGCACAATGCGTTTCTGGACATTCAAGCCGGCGCCGGCGGCACGGAAGCTCAAGACTGGGCCGCCATGCTGTTGCGCATGTATCTCAAATGGGCCGACGCTCATGGCATCAAGACTGAGATCATCGATCAAAGCGATGGCGAAGTAGCGGGCATCAAGGGCGCCACCATCAATATGATCGGCGACTACGCCTATGGCTGGTTGCGCACCGAGACCGGCGTGCACCGGCTGGTGCGAAAATCGCCGTTTGACTCGGGCAATCGGCGCCATACGTCGTTTGCTTCGGTTTTCGTCTCCCCGGAAGTGGACGACGACATCGACATCGAGATAAATCCGGCCGATCTGCGCGTCGATGTGTACCGCTCGAGCGGCGCGGGCGGCCAGCACGTGAACAAGACCGAGTCCGCGGTGCGCATCACGCATATGCCGAGCGGCATCGTCGTGGCCTGCCAGGGCGAACGCAGCCAGCACAAGAACCGGTCGACTGCTATGAAAATGCTGAAAGCCAAGCTCTACGAACTCGAGTTCAACAAGCGCAATGCAGCGGCGAAAGTGCTCGAGGACTCGAAATCCGATGTGAGCTGGGGCAATCAAATCCGCAGCTACGTATTGGATCAGTCCCGAATCAAGGATCTGCGAACCGGCGTGGAAATCGGCAATACCACCGCCGTGCTAGACGGAGCGCTCGACGAATTCATGCAAGCCAGCCTGAAGCAGGGTCTATGAGCCAGCGACAATGAGCGAAAACGACGAGAACCACCTGATCGCCGAACGGCGCGCGAAGCTCGCGAAACTACGCGAGCGCGGCAATGCGTTTCCGAACGATTTTCGTCGCGACGCTCGGGCCGCGGATATCTTGATGGCATACGGCGCAAAGAGCGCCGAGGCGCTGGACACGGCGGCCGTCCGCGTGAAGGTGGCGGGCCGCATGCGCGCCAAGCGGGTAATGGGAAAAGCGAGTTTCGCCAAGCTCGAGGACTCGAGCGGCGCAATTCAAGTGTTCCTGCAGCAGCAGGCTCTCGGCGAGGTATATGAGGAGTTCAAGGGCTGGGATGTCGGCGACGTGGTCGGCGCGCAGGGAACCCTGTTCCGCACCAAGACCGGCGAGTTGTCGGTCAGGACGGAGCGTCTGGCATTGCTGACCAAATCTTTGCGGCCGCTTCCCGATAAGTGGCACGGGATCGCCGATACGGAATTGCGATATCGGCGGCGCTATGTCGATCTGATCATGAACGAGGACAGCCGGCGGGTATTCGAAACACGTTCGCGAATCGTGCGCTATCTGCGCGCGTTTCTCGATGCGCGCGGATTCCTGGAGGTGGAAACGCCGATGCTGCATCCGATCCCCGGCGGCGCCGCGGCACGTCCTTTCAAGACTCATCACAACGCCCTCGACGTGGACATGTATTTGCGGATCGCGCCGGAGCTGTACTTGAAGCGGCTTACCGTCGGCGGTTTCGAGCGCGTTTACGAGATCAACAGAAATTTCCGCAATGAAGGAGTGTCGACCCAGCACAACCCGGAATTCACGATGCTCGAGCTGTATCAGGCGTATGCGGATTACACCGATCTGATGGACATGATAGAAACGCTGTTTCAAGGGCTCGCAGACACTTTGCTGGGATCGCGCAAGCTCGTGTATCAAGGCATCGAAATCGATCTGTCGCAGAGCTTCGCGCGCAGAAGCATCGAAGACATCATTCTGGCGAACAACCCCGATCTAGACCCCATGTCGCTGCGCGATGCGGCGTATTTGCGGCGCGTGTGCGAACACATGAAAATCCCGTCCAAGGCCGGCGACGGTCCGGGAAAACTGCAAATCCAGATTTTCGAGCGGACGGGCGAACACACGCTGGTGCAGCCGACCTTCGCCTACGCGTACCCGGCGGAGGTCTCGCCCCTATCGCGGCGCAACGATGCGGATCCGTTCATCACCGACCGATTTGAATTCTTCGTCGGCGGACGCGAACTGGCCAACGGATTCTCGGAGCTGAACGACGCGGAGGACCAGGCGCAACGCTTCAAAGACCAGGTCGAGCGCAAGGAAGCCGGTGACGAGGAAGCCATGTATTACGATGCCGACTATGTGCGCGCGCTGGAATACGGCATGCCGCCCACGGCGGGCCTTGGGCTGGGCGTCGACAGGCTCGTCATGTTGTACACCGATTCTCCCTCGATCCGCGACGTATTGCTGTTTCCTCACATGCGGCCCGAGTTTTGACGGATCTCCCGATCGGCGTATTCGACTCGAGGATCGATGCCGGCATGTCCGGGGCGGTCTCCTGGCTTGCAACCGACGGTGCAGCGCTCGTTCCTACGCGAGTTCGTAAGGAAGCGGCAGCGGTGCGGCAGCGACTGCTGCGCCTGCGGCCGCTTCGCCGCCGTCCGATGATTCCGCGCTCGCTTGCAGGTTGAGCACGGCCAGCGCTTCGAAGCCGCTGCCGCTGCGAATCACCTCGACCACGCGTCCGCTGCGCCCGTCGATCAATCGCAGCGCCTGGCCTATGACCCATTCACCGTCAGGCAATTGCAGCCTATACAGCCGGCGCTTGATGCGGCCCAGATGTTGGGTGCGCGCGATGATCTCTTGCCCGGTGTAGCAACCCTTGGTGAAGCTGATGCCATCCAATCGATCGAGGTTCAGCATCTGAGCGACGAAGACCTCCCGGGTCGCCAGATATATCTGCGGCAGGCCGGCGCGAATGTCGGCGAGGCGCCAGGTTTGTTCGAATTGACCTGCCTCACCGCTGTCACCGGCCAGACCTTGCTGCGCCAATTTTCCTGCGGCGCCGATTACCCAGCAGCGGTTAGGGTCGCGATTGACGGCCGCAACTCCGATGCCGTCATTTTCTGCGTAGCCGGTGCCCGACTGTGAAGGGGCGATGCCGGCCGACTCGACGCGATGTGTGCCGTTCAGGCCGGCAACGGCCAAGTCTCCGGCATCTTCGATCTTCACTTTGGCGCGCAGCACGAACTTGCGCAGCGCCTCCAACGTCGGCGAGATGAGCTCGCGCGGAAGTATCGCGATGATCCCGCTGGAATGAGGCAGCAGGTGCATGAGCGCCAGCACGCGGCCTTGAGGGCTTGAGTACGCGGCCAATAGGGTCTGGCCCTCCGCGAGGCGGCGCGTGTCGTTGGACACCTGACCCTGCAGAAAGCTCAGGGAGTCGGGTCCGGTAAATCGAAGTGCGCCCAAATGCGGCAGGCGGCCCGATGAAGGAGTTGTGTCGATTATCATCGTCCCATGAAATGGGTACTCGGAGCTTGATGTCAACCCCACGCGAAAGCGGTGCGAATCCTGCGCGGCGGAGCGTGTGATATATACTCGGTGTTTTCTGGCAGACTTTCGCCCTGTGATGACGCATTCCGAAGAAGTCGATGTGGAAGAACCTGCCGCGGCGCCCGCGGCCGCGCCGGCAAGCGTCGTGCGCGAGTTGGGTGGGCGCGACGGGCCGGAGCCGACGCGCTTCGGCGACTGGGAGCTGCGTGGCCGCTGCATCGATTTTTAACCATGCCCCTTCCTTCATCTCATAGTCGCCGGGAGCGATGATGCCTGCACGCGCGCGTCCGATCTCACCGCATCTGCAGATCTATCGATGGCAGATCGGCAATAGCCTGTCGATTTTGCATCGGCTGACCGGCATCGCGCTCGCGCTGGGGCTGCTGGCGCTCTGTTACTGGTTGATATCGCTGGCCGGCGGCGAGAGGTCCTATGCTGCGGCCGCGAGGTTGTTCGCGAGTCCGCCGGGGCTCTTGCTGCTGGTCGGGTGGACTTTTGCCTTTTTGTACCATCTCCTGAACGGCGTGCGCCACCTGTTCTGGGATATGGGATACGGCTTCGGACGCACCCTACGCCATGCGAGCGGCTGGTTCGCGGTGCTCGGTTCGATCGTCTTGACCATTTCCTTTTGGATCCTGATTTGGGCGGGTCACCCAGCATGAGCTTGCGCAGCCCCTTGGGCCGAGTGCTCGGATTGGGATCTGCCAAAGACGGAACGACTCATTGGTGGGCGCAAAGGGTGAGTTCCATCGCGCTGATCCCCCTGACCCTGTGGTTCGTGTTCTCGGTGTGGGCGCTGCCGGCGCTCGACTACGCGACGGTCAAGACCTGGCTTTCGGTTCCCGCGAGCGCATTTTTTGCCGTGCTGCTGGTGGCGGTCGCGACTCATCACGCCTACCAGGGGACCTCCGAGGTGGTCGAAGACTATGTGCATTCCGCCGGCATGAAAGCCCTTTTTCTGCTGCTGTCGCGATTCTTGTACGTGCTCGTCGGCGGCGCGAGCATATTTGCGATTTTACGCGTCACGTTCGGAACGTAATCCATGAGCGACTACAAATTGACCGACCACAGCTACGATGTGGTCGTCGTCGGCGCCGGCGGCGCGGGATTGCGCGCGACATTCGGTCTTGCCGAAGCCGGACTCGCCACCGCATGCCTGACCAAGGTGTTCCCGACGCGCAGCCATACGGTCGCCGCGCAGGGCGGGATTTCGGCCGCGCTCGGCAATATGGGCCCGGACGATTGGCGATGGCACATGTACGACACCGTGAAGGGGTCCGATTGGCTCGGCGATCAAGATGCGATCGAGTTCATGTGCAAGGAAGCGCCGGCCGCGGTCATCGAGCTTGAGCATTACGGCGTGCCATTTTCGCGCACCGAGGATGGCCGCATTTACCAGCGCCCATTCGGCGGCATGACCACTCATTACGGCAAGGGCATCGCACAGCGCACCTGTGCTGCGGCCGATCGGACCGGCCATGCCATGCTGCACACTCTGTATCAGCAATCGCTCAAGCACGAAGCAAGATTTTTCATCGAGTACTTCGCTCTCGATCTCATCATGGAAAACGGCGAATGCCGGGGAGTGATTGCGCTCGACATGTCCGACGGCACCCTGCACCGGTTTCGCGCGCACATGGTTGTTTTGGCGACCGGCGGTTACGGCCGCGCCTGGTTTTCATGCACGTCCGCCCACACCTGCACGGGGGACGGCGGGGGCATGGCACTGCGCGCGGGCTTGCCCTTGCAGGACATGGAATTCGTGCAGTTCCATCCGACCGGCATCTACAGTGCCGGCTGCTTGATCACCGAAGGATCGCGCGGCGAGGGCGGATACTTGACGAACGCGGCCGGAGAGCGATTCATGGAGCGCTACGCGCCGAATGCCAAGGACTTGGCCTCTCGCGATGTGGTCAGCCGTGCGATGACCCTGGAGATCCGCGAGGGGCGCGGCGTCGGGCCGCTGAAGGACCACATCGATCTGCATTTGGAGCACCTTGGCCCCGCCGTCATCAAGGAGCGATTGCCCGGTATCGCCGAGACCGCGAGAATCTTCGCGGGAGTGGACGTCAACAAGGAACCGATACCCGTGTTGCCCACCGTGCATTACAACATGGGCGGCATTCCCTGCAATGTGCACGGCGAAGTTGTGACCCGCGTGGCCGGCGCCGACGCGGTGGTCGGCGGACTCATGGCGGTGGGCGAGGCGGCGTGCGTCTCGGTGCACGGCGCGAACCGTCTGGGCTCCAACTCGCTGCTCGATCTGGTCGTATTCGGCCGGGAAGCGGCCCGGCATTGTGCGCGGGTGGTCAAACCGGGCACGGCGCACCGTGCATTCAAAGCCGACGCCGGCGAGCACACGATCGCTCGATTGGATATGTTTCGCCATGCCAAAGGATCCCGGCGCACGGCCGACATCCGGCTGGCAATGCAGCGCGTGATGCAAAGCGATGCTGCGGTGTTCCGGACGGGGGAGTCCTTGAGCGACGGCAAGCGCAGGCTCGCGGAAGTCTTCGATTCCTTTGCCGACGTTCAAGTCACAGACCGATCGCTGGTCTGGAACACCGATCTCATCGAGACGTTGGAGCTCGATAATCTGCTGGGACAAGCCGTCGCGACCATGCATTCGGCGGAGAATCGCACCGAGAGCCGAGGTGCGCAGGCGCGCGAGGATTTCCCGAGCCGAGACGACCAGAATTGGCTGAAGCATACCCTGTGCTGGGTTTCCGCCGAGGGTGCCACCCGGTTCGATTACCGGCCGGTCCAGCTGAATACCTTGACCAGCGACGTCGAACCGATACCACCCAAAGCGCGGACCTATTGAGGCCCCGGATGATCAGGAGCATTGATGGCTGAATTCTCGCTTCCCGCCAATTCCAAGGTGCGCAAGGACGGCCGAGTGCACAAGGCGCCCGCGGGCGCCAAGAATGTGCGTGTCTTCAAGATCTACCGTTTCGATCCCGACTCGGCGGAGAATCCGCGCCTCGACAGCTACGAACTCGACATGGACGCGTGCGGCCCCATGGTGTTGGATGCTCTGATCAAGATCAAGAACGAGATCGATTCCACATTGAGCTTTCGGCGTTCATGCCGCGAGGGCATCTGCGGATCCTGCGCCATGAATATCGACGGCAAGAACGCCCTGGCGTGCGTCAGCGCTTGCGCCGATGTCAAGCATGACATCAAGGTCTATCCCTTGCCGCACATGCCGGTCATCAAGGACTTGGTCCCCGACCTCACCGATTTCTATGCCCAGTACGCGTCGATCAAACCGTGGCTGCAGACCCGCACGCCGCCGCCCCCCGATGCCGAGCGCCTGCAGTCGAAGGAGGATCAGGAAAAGGTCGATCGGCCTTCGGCGTGCATACTGTGCGCGTGCTGTTCGACCAGTTGCCCCAGTTACTGGTGGAACGCCGATCGGTACCTTGGGCCGGCGGCACTGCTGGCGGCCTACCGTTGGATAGTCGACAGCCGGGATGAGGCGGCGGGCGAACGGCTCGATTATCTCGAGGATCCATTTCGCCTGTATCGCTGCCATACCATCATGAATTGCACCGAGGCTTGCCCGAAGGACCTCAATCCCGCCAAGGCGATCGGCGAGATCAAGCAAATGATGGCTCATCGTCGGCATTGATGGGCGCCGCCGATCCCAGAGAACTCGGGAAACTGCGCTGGCGCTGCCGCCGCGGCATGAAAGAACTCGATGTTCTACTGACGCGTTATGTCGATGAGCGTTTCTGCAGCGCATCCAATCTGGAAAAGGAGGCTTTCAAGGCGCTGCTGGATACGCACGACACGGTTCTTTATGAGTACTGCCTGGGCGCGCAGCCGCCGCCGCCGCGCTTTGCGGCCCTGATCGAGCGAATTACGGCAAACTCCCACAGCCATTGATAATGCGGCCCCGTGCCGCTGCTAGAATCAGTCCTGTGCGCCAAGTCACGTTTAAATCCGATTTCGTCCGGGACCGTCGAACTTTTCCCGGGCCAGTGTGTCTATCGCGACAGGCTGGGCTGTGCGCTCGCCGGTTTGGGATCACGCATGAGTGTTGAAGAGAGTGATCTCAAGCTGGTCGAGAGGGTCCAGCGCGGCGAGCGCGCGGCGTTCGATTTGTTGGTCCTGCGATACCAGCACAAGGTGCTGAAGCTGATCATGCGTTACGTGCACGATGCAACCGAGGCTGAAGACATCGCACAGGAGGCTTTCGTCAAGGCGTTCCGTGCGCTGCAGTCGTTCCGCGGCGATAGTGCGTTCTATACTTGGCTGTATAGGATCGCGATCAACACCGCCAAGAACGCCTTGGTTGCCACCAAGCGCAGGCCCATGGATTACGATCTCGACCTTCAGGATCCGGAACAATACGATCTGCATGCCCGGCTGGCCGAATCCGAAACTCCCGAGGGCTTGCTTCTCACCGACGAGATTCGCGACACCGTGAACCGGGCAATCGAAAATCTGCCCGAAGATTTGCGAACCGCAATCGTCCTTCGCGAGTTGGAAGGATTAAGTTATGAAGACATCGCGCAAACCATGGATTGCCCGGTAGGTACCGTGCGCTCGCGAATCTTTCGCGCACGCGAAGCGATCGACAAGAAGTTACGACCCATATTCGACGGCGGCCTTGGTCGGCCTGAGGACACATGAGCGAACAAATTCGTGAACAAGTATCGGCGTTCCTCGACGGGGAATTGCCCAGCTCGGAAACCGAACTGCTGTTGAAGCGGCTCACCCGCGATGGGGAGCTGCGCGAGAGCTTCGGCCGCTATGCCCTGATCGGGGAGGCAATCCGCGGCGGAAGCCTGAGTCTGATGACCAAGAGGTTCGCGGGCCGGGTGAACCTGGCCATCGACGGCGAGCCCATTGCGGCAAACGGACAGCCCCCGCAGACCCGCGCACCGCGCTGGTGGCGGCCGTTCGCCGGAGCGGCGGTAGCCGCTGGTGTGGCGGCCGTTGCCGTCGTCACCTTCCATCAACGAGCGGATGCCCCAGGATTGCGGCCAGGTCCCGCGGTCACGGCGCAGAACGCGGCGCCTGTCCGTGCGATTCTTGCCTCGAGCGCCGTTGTCAACCAAGCGCCGCGGGAGGCCATCTCTTACACGGTGCCGGCATCATCGTCCGCGGCAATGCCGCCGGCGCGGCTGACCAACTATGTGTTCGCGCACAGCAAATACTCCTCCGGGCTCGCCCAGCGTGGGGTGTTGGCCGACTTGCTCATCGAGGGCGACGAACAGCAGCCTCAAGTTACCGAAGCGGCGGCGCACGTTGTTCCATGACTCGGTTGAGGCGCAATCGAGCCGACTGGCTGCTCCCCTGCGCCGTTGCCGGCGCCTTCATAATCCTTCTGCCGCAGCATTCTCACGCCGCCGACGATCCGCGCGACTGGCTGCAGAAAATGAATCACGCATTGGCCACGCGCAACTACGACGGCACCTTCTTTCACCTGAGCGAAGGGCGGGTCGAGACCATGCGTATCGTGCACCGGGTGCGGGCGGGACGCGTGACCGAGCGGTTGCAGTCGCTGGACGGTTCCGGGCGGGAGTTCGTGCGAAACAACGACGAATTGACGTGTTACTTGCCCGACCAGCACACGGTGTTGGTGGAGCCGCGAGCCGATAACGGCCCTTTCTTGGGATCGCTGCCCCAGTTCGGGACGGACGTGAACGAGTTCTATCGCATCGAGGCATTGCCCGCATCGCGTATTCTCGGCCGCGCCGCACGGGTGATTGCGGTGAATCCCAAGGATCAGTTCCGCTTTGGCTATCGTCTCTGGCTCGATGAAAAGACCGCGATGCCGCTCAAGACGCAGCTTTGCGATTCACGCGGACAAGTGATCGAACAAATATTCTTTGCGCGGCTGGATATGCCGGAGAACATCCCGGACAGCGATCTCGTACCGGCAGTGCGCACCGAGGGCTTGCGGTGGGTGCGCCAGGGGGCGTCCCACGACAACGCTTCGGCGGCGCTGTCGGCCTTCCGCGCCAGCGAGTTGCCCCCGGGATTCCATTTGACCGTCGCCGGTGCGCAAACGATCGGCGGCGCGAGTGTCCCGGCGAGCCATTTGGTGTACTCGGATGGGTTGGCGACCGTCTCGGTATTCGTCGAAGCGCAGCAGGTCAACGCGCCGGGCGCGGACGCGGCCCAAAGCGCGCCGGCCGATCCGCCGATGCAAGGTCTTGCGCGGGTGGGTTCCGGATTCGCTTTTTCCACCGTCGTGCAGGGCCACCAGGTTACTGCGGTCGGCGAGGTTCCCGCCCAGACCGTGGAATTCATCGCACATTCGGTCAAATCGACCGGCGTCGCCGAACTTCCCCGCCACTGACCGTGCGGGCGCCGCTGCGCTTTCTGCTCTATTCGCGTCCGGGATGCTGCCTGTGCGAAGAGATGTTGCACGAGCTTGCGGCGCTGCCCGAAGCGCAGCCCCACGGCATTGACGTGCTCGACGTCGACGCCGACCCTGCGGCAAAAACACGCTATGGCCATAAGATTCCCGTACTGCTGTACGCCGGAGAACTGGTATGCCACGGGCGTTTGGACCCCGACGAGGTACATAAGGCGCTCGCATACCATCGCCGACCGGTATAATCGATGGTTTGCCCCAGCCCAGGCGCAGATGAAGAATATCCGCAACTTTTCCATCATTGCTCATGTTGATCACGGTAAATCGACCTTGGCCGACCGATTCATTCAGGAATGCGGGGGCCTCGATGCGCGTGAGATGCAGGCGCAAGTGCTCGACACGATGGATCTGGAGCGCGAACGGGGCATCACCATCAAAGCGCAGAGCGTGACGCTCGCGTTCAAATCCATCACCGGTGAGCTGTACCAGCTGAATTTCATCGATACTCCCGGTCACGTGGATTTTTCCTACGAGGTATCGCGCTCGCTCGCCGCCTGCGAGGGCGCGCTGCTGGTGGTGGATGCGGCGCAGGGGGTCGAAGCGCAGAGCGTGGCCAATTGCTACACGGCGCTCGAGCAGGGACTCGAGGTGCTGCCGGTGATCAACAAGATCGATTTGCCGTCGGCGGATCCGGCCAAAGTCATACACGAAATCGAGGAAATCATCGGTATTCCGGCCGACGATGCGGCATTGGTGAGCGCCAAGACCGGCCTCGGCGTCCCGGAGTTGCTGGAACATCTGGTCAAGCGCATACCGCCTCCCAAAGGCGACCCGGATGGACCGCTGCAGGCCTTGATCATCGATTCCTGGTTCGACAATTATGTCGGCGTGGTATCGCTGGTGCGCGTGATGAATGGTGCGCTGCACACAGGCGCCAAGATTCGCGTCATGTCGACGGGACGCAGCCATCAAATCGACAAGCTCGGCCGCTTTGCACCCAAGCCGGTGACGCGCGAATCGCTCAATACCGGCGAGGTGGGTTTCGTCATCGCCGGCATCAAGGAAATCGACGGCGCACCGGTCGGCGATACCATTACCTTGGAAAACAATCCCGCCAAGGAGCCGCTCGAGGGGTTCAAGCAAGTGCAGCCGCGGGTCTTTGCGGGATTGTTTCCCGTGAGTTCGGATGACTACGAGCAATTTCGCGAGGCGCTCAAGAAGCTCAAGCTCAACGATTCGGCGCTGCATTTCGAACCCGAGGTATCGACGGCGCTGGGTTTTGGATTTCGCTGCGGATTCCTCGGTTTGCTGCACATGGACATCGTGCAGGAGCGGCTCGAGCGCGAGTACGACCTGCAGTTGATCACCAGCGCTCCGACCGTGATCTACGAGGTGCTGCTCACGGATGGGTCGGTCATCGACGTCGATAATCCTTCCAAGCTGCCGCCTCAGGATCGAATCTCGGAGCTGCGCGAGCCCATCATCACCGCCAATATTCTGGTGCCGCCGGATCACGTCGGAGCGGTACTGACCCTATGCAGCGAGAAACGCGGCGTGCAAAAAAAGATGCTGTTCCTCGGCAGTCAAGTGTCGCTGCAGTACGATCTCCCGCTCGCCGAGGTCGTGCTAGATTTCTTCGATCGCCTCAAATCCGCGAGCCGCGGATATGCATCGTTCGACTACGTGTTCAGTCACTTTCAGACGGCGCCGCTGGTCAAGCTCGACGTGTTGATCAACGGCGAGCCGGTCGATGCGCTGTCGCTCATCGTCCATCGCGACAATTCCTATAACCGCGGCCGGGAATTGGTCGACAAGATGCAGGAACTGATTCCGCGGCAGATGTTCGACATCGCCGTCCAGGCGGCAATCGGCAGCCATATCATCGCGCGCGCCAGCGTCAAAGCGATGCGCAAGAACGTGCTCGCCAAGTGCTACGGCGGCGACATCACGCGCAAGCGCAAGCTCCTCGAGAAACAGAAAGCCGGCAAGAAGCGCATGAAGCAAGTGGGTCAGGTCGAAATTCCGCAGGAGGCCTTCTTGGCGGTCCTGCAGGTCGGAAAGAAGTCCAGTTGATCTGGTGGACAGGCAGTACTTTTTATTTTGGGGGTATTAGTGACTGACGGCGACAGCGTTTTCATTGTTCTTTTGTGCGCAGGCGCTGTGTGCGTGCTGGTGATATTGGCGGACGGCTGGTTCTTCAGGCCGAAACGCGATCCCGGCGCCATGAGCGTGGAAGAGCCTGCGTTGCCGAAATTGGCGGGGTATGCGCTGGTTGGTCTGGCATTGGCCATGTTGTGGCGGTTGTTTCGCTATGAGGCCGTCGACTTCAGTCTCATGCTGGTGGTCGTCGGCGCCGTTTCGGGCATCATTTGGCTGCTGGACCATTTGTTCTTCGCGCGCAGCCGCAAACAGCGTGCAGCCGCAGCCGGCACGCCGCCAGACCGGGTACGCGAGCCCATCGCCGTCGAGTATGCGCGCTCATTCTTCCCGGTCATCGTTCTGGTGCTGGTGATCCGCTCATTTCTGTTCGAACCGTTCCGCATTCCCTCCGATTCCATGATGCCGACCTTGTTCGACGGCGATTTCATTTTCGTCAGCAAGTATTCGTACGGGCTGCGCCTGCCGGTCTCGAACACCCTGCTGATGCCCACGGGCACCCCGCAGCGCGGCGATGTGATCGTGTTCCGCCTGCCGCCGAATCCGAAGATCAATTACATCAAACGGCTGGTCGGACTGCCGGGAGACCGCATCAGAGTGGACGAGAACAACCAGCTGTACATCAACGACAAGCCCATGCCGCAGGAGCGCGGACCGATTTATTCCGGCCCGAAACAGGACTTGGGAAATTACGCCGGCGCACCCACGGCTTTCGAGCAATTGGATGCCAAGCGCCACCTCATCATGTTCGCCAACGGCGGCGTCAAAACGGGCGAGTGGGCGGTGCCGCCCAAGCACTATTTCTTCATGGGCGACAACCGCAACAACAGCAAGGACAGCCGGTTTCAGGACGATATCGATGCCCCCGGCTTCGTACCGGAGCAGAATCTGGTGGGTAAAGCGGTGCGAATCTGGCTTAATCTCGATACTCGTGACGGACCTCTCTGGCGGCGAGTAGGGAATGCGATTCAATAGGGCCATTTAGGGAGGCCAGCAATGAAACAGGGTATGCGGCAGCGCCAGCAGGGTATGACATTCATTGGATTGCTCTGCATCCTCGCGATGGCGGGCGTGATCGTCTATGCGGGCATTCGCCTGGTTCCGGTGTACCTCAACTACATGAATGTCGTGCATACGCTGCAGGCCGTGGCGGCGGAGGCCAAAGGCGACACGCCCGATATCGTTGCGATTCGCCATTCCCTGGAGAGGCATTGGGAGATCACGACCATCAGCGGGATCGACTACAAGGACGTAGAGATCACGAAAGACGACAGCGGCGCGGTCGCACTGCATGTCGCCTACGACGATTCGGAACCGTATCTCGGCAATGTGTCTCTCGCAGTGCACTTCGACAAGACCGTGAAGGTGCAGTGAATTCGCAGCGCATATCGGATCCGCTCCTGACGTGGGTCGAGAGGTCGCTCGGCTACATCTTCTTGCAGCCGGCACTGTGCCATGCCGCCGTGACCCACCGCAGCGCGGGCACGGAACACAATGAGCGTCTGGAATTCCTGGGCGATGCAATACTCAATTGCAGCGTAGCGCGGATGCTTTACGATGCGCATCCGCTGGTGGACGAGGGCGGCCTGTCGCGATTGCGCGCGACGCTCGTCAGCGGCGAGACCTTGGCGCAAATCGCGGGTGAACTCGGACTGGGCGAACATCTGCGCCTTGGGCTCGGTGAGCTGAAAACCGGGGGGTTTCGCCGGGCGTCGATATTGGCGGATGCACTGGAGGCCCTGTTGGGCGCCATATTTTTCGATTCGGGGTTCGATGCGGCGGCGGGGGTGGTCGCGCGCATCATCGGCCCGCGCATGGCGGAGTTGCCGTCGGCGGAAACGCTCAAGGACCCGAAGACGCGCCTACAGGAAGCGCTGCAGGCGCGCGGACTCGCTCTGCCGGTCTATACCCTGACGGCGGTGGCAGGGGATCCTCACATGCAGTCGTTCACCGTCAGTTGCGAGGTCCCGGTTTTCGAGCTCGCGGCCGTCGGCGAAGGGGGCAGCCGCCGCCGCGCCGAGCAATTGGCTGCGGCGAAGCTGCTGGAGCTGCTGCCGCCGGAAATGCGGAAGTCCGAATGAGCGACCTTAAGTTTCACGCCGGGCACGTGGCCATCTTGGGGCGGCCGAACGTCGGCAAATCGACGTTGGTCAACGCCTTGGTCGGGCGCAAGGTGTCGATCGTCACCGCCAAGCCCCAGACCACCCGGCACCGGATCCTAGGCGTCGTCAATCGTCCGGACGCACAGTTGGTGCTGGTCGATACTCCCGGCCTGCATGAATCGACCCGCCGCGTGATGAATCAATATATGAACCGCGTGGCCATTTCATCCTCCCAGGATGCCGACGTCATCGTGTTCGTGATCGAAGCCATGCGCTTCACCGAGGAGGACAAGTGGGTTTGGGACCGGGTGCGGGGGTTGAAGCAGCCACTGTTCCTGGTAGTCAATAAGGTCGATCGCGTGTTCCCCAAAGAGCAGCTGCTGCCCTTCCTCGAGGAAATGACGGAACGCATTCCTGCCTCGGGAATCATACCGATATCGGCGCTGCAGTCTGATAACCTTGATCGCCTGGTCGATCTCATCGGGTCACGGCTCCCCGTATCGCCGCCATTGTTTGCCTCCGATGTGGTCACGGACCGGGATGAGCCGTTCCATGCGGCGGAGATAGTGCGCGAGAAGCTCACTCTGAAGCTGCGCGAGGAATTGCCCTATGGCATCAACGTGCAAATCGAACGCTTTGCGGACGAGAACAATCGCATCATGATCAACGCCGTCATCTGGGTGGAGCGCGCCGGGCAAAAGGCCATCGTGATCGGTCAGGGCGGCGAGCGGTTGAAGGAAATCGGCCGCCTTGCGCGCATTGAACTCAACGACCTGTGGCAGCGCTCGGTACACTTGGAGCTTTGGGTCAAGGTCAAGGAAAACTGGGCAGACAGCGAGCTGGCGCTGCGCCAGTTTGGGTACGACACGTTGTGAAGACCGCCGGCAGGCCTTCCGCGCGCCGCGTGTGGCTGGCACCGGCCTATGTTTTGCACCAATATGCCTATCGCGACACCAGCCGCATCGTGGAAGTGTTCACCAGCGACCATGGACGGCTCACGCTGTTCGCACGCGGCGCCAACGGGGCTAAATCCACGTTGAAGGGCGTGCTGCGGCCCTTCCAACGGATGCTCGTATCCTGGTCCGGCAAGGGCGAAGCCTGTCAGTTGGTGACGGCGGAGATCGATGGACTGATGACCACCCTTGCGCCAAATCGCCTCATGAGCGGATTCTATTTGAACGAGCTGCTGCTGAAGCTCACGGAGCGATGCGATCCGCATCCGGAGATTTTCTTCTCCTATGCCTCCTGCGTCCAATCGCTGTGCGCCGGGGACGTCGAGGAACCCACCCTGCGCCGGTTCGAGAAGCGCTTGTTGAATGATTTGGGTTATGGCCTGGAGCTGGCAAGGACAGCCGACGGCGTTCCCGTGGCACCGGATGGATACTACCGGTTCGCCCTCCAGAGCGGGCCGCAGCTTTGCGTGGCCGAGGCGCCCGGCGCGGTGTACGGCCAATCCTTGGCCGATCTGCAGCTGGAGAGCTTCGGCGATCCGCGCTCGCTCCGCGATGCCAAGCGGGTGCTGCGCGCAGCGATCGATACTTGTCTTGACGGCCGCATCTTGAAATCGCGCGAGGTCGCTCTCGCCTTGCGCCATCGCGAACCTAAGGAGAGGCCGCGCGAGCATTCGCGCCGGGACGACTCCGTGAGTCCGGAGGGTTCGTGAACGGCGGCCTGTTGCACGCAGGGATCGCCCTCGGCGTGAATATCGATCACGTGGCGACCCTGCGCCAGGCGCGCCGCGCACGCTACCCCGACCCTGTGTACGCGGCGCTGATCGCCGAAGAGGCCGGCGCCGACAGCATCACCTTGCACCTGCGCGAGGACCGCAGGCACATCCAGGATCGGGACGTCACGACGATGCGTGAGGCCTTGCAGACCCGGATGAATCTCGAAATGGCGGTGACCGAGGAGATGGTCCGGATCGCGCAGAAGGTCCTGCCGCAGGATTGTTGCTTGGTGCCTGAATCGCGTCAGGAAGTCACCACCGAGGGAGGCCTGAACGTCGCGGGACAAAGCGCGCGGGTGGCCGACGCCGTGCAGGCGCTGGGCAAGTCGGGCATCCGGGTCTCCTTGTTCATCGACCCGGATCTGGCGCAAATCGAGGCGGCGCACCGCGCGGGCGCTCCGGTGATCGAACTGCACACCGGCACATATTCCGATGCCGCGGGCGGGCCCCAGGCCCGCGAATTCGAACGGCTGTGCGCCGCGGCGAAATTTGCCGCGCGCCTCGGCCTGGTCGTGAATGCGGGGCACGGCCTCAACTATCACAATGTCGCGCCGATCGCCGCGATTGCGGAAATAGTCGAGCTCAACATCGGCCACGCTATAGTTGCGCGCTCGATCATGGACGGTTTGGCCAAGGCCGTGCGGGATATGAAAGAGTTGATGCGCTCGGCGCGAAGCTAGCATCGATGGTGCAGGTCTCATGATTTACGGGATCGGCATCGACGTGCTCAAGGTCGACCGGATCGAGCGCGTATACGAGAAGCACGGCGAACGTTTTTTGTCGCATCTTTTGATGCCGGAAGAAAGGGTGCAGTTCGAGCGCACGGCGCGCCCCGTCCGATTCATCGCCATGCGGTTCGCTGCCAAGGAAGCCATCGTCAAGGGCATGGGCACCGGTTTTGCGCACGGCGTCTGGATACGCGACGTGGGAGTCGTGCAAAATTCCTGGGGCAAGCCTGAGGTGGTGTACTCGCCGCGGGGCGCCAAGGTCCGCGAGGCCTTAGGCATCGGTGAAGGCCACGTGACGCTCACCGACGAGGCCGGATTGGTCGTGGCGGTCGCGGTTCTCATGCGGCGCATCTCGGTATGAACACCCTGGTGTTCGACATCGAAACCGTGCCCGACACCGATCTTGGACGACGCCTGTACGGGCTGCATGATTTGTCCGACGAGCAAGTGGCGCAGATCATGTACACGAAGCGCCGCCAAGAGATGGGAAGCGAATTCCTATCGCACGAGCAGCACCGCGTCGTCGCAATCTCGGTGGTGATGCGCACCCGAGACGCACTCAAGGTGTGGAGCCTCGGCGATGAGGCATCGTCGGAGAAGCTCCTGATCGAACGGTTCTTCGACGGCCTGGACAAATTCACGCCCGAGCTCGTCTCGTGGAACGGCGCCGGCTTCGACCTGCCTGTGCTGCACTATAGAAGTCTTTTGCATAGCATAACGGCGGCCCGTTACTGGGAAATGGGCGATTCCGACCAGAGCTTTAGATTCAGCAACTACTTGAGCCGATTCCATTGGCGGCATATGGATCTGATGGACATTTTGTCGGGCTTTCAGGGACGCGGCCGAGCCAGCCTCCACGATATCGCGACGCTGCTCGGCTTTCCCGGCAAGGTGGGAATGCACGGAGCGGAGGTCTGGGCCGAGTATCTGCGCGGCGGCATCGGGCGCATCCGCAATTACTGCGAAACCGATGTGCTGAACACCTACCTGATCTATTTGCGCTTCGAACTCTTGCGCGGCCGCCTCAATTCGGCCGAGCACGCCCACGAGACCGCACGCGTTCGCAAGCTCCTGGATGGCTCTCAAGCCCTTCATCTCCAAGAATTTGCGGCGGCGTGGGCAATAGCGTGAACGTTCCTGAGGTACGCGAGGCCGACGTGGTCGATCTGGCCCACGACGGGCGAGGTGTCGCGCGCGACGAGGGCAAGGCGATCTTCATCGACGGGGCCTTGCCGGGAGAACGCGTTCGCTTCCGGGTGATCAAGCGGCGCCGTCAACTCGACGAGGCCGTGCTGCTCGAGGTCTTGGCCGCCTCGGCGGATCGCGTCGTACCGGTCTGCGCCCACTTCGGGATTTGCGGCGGCTGCTCCCTGCAGCATTTGTCGGGGACGGCTCAAATCGCGGCGAAAGAGCGCCAGCTGCTGGAGAATCTGCAGAGAATCGGCAGGGTCCGGGCGGAACGCGTATTGGCGCCGCTGCGCGGGCCCGAGTGGGCCTACCGCCGCCGCGCTCGTCTCGGAGTCAAATACGTGCACAAGAAGGGCCGAGTACTTGCGGGCTTTCGCGAACGCGAGAAACCGTATGTCGCCGACCTACGGCGCTGCGAGGTCTTGCAGGAGTCCCTGGCGACTTTGCCGCGGGACCTTGCGGCATTGGTCGAAACGCTCGCCATCCGCGAGAAATTGCCCCAGGTCGAAGTAGCGGCCGGCGACGAATCCACTGCTCTGGTTTTTCGCGTGCTGGAAGCGCCCGGTGAGCAGGACATCGAGAAAATACGCGCCTTCGGCGCCGCGCTGGGCGTGCAGATCTTTCTGCAAACCGGCGGGCTCGACACGGTGCGGCCATTGAATTCGGATTATCCCCCCCTGACCTATGCCGTCGATTCAGGCAACGTTGTCATCGAATTTGCGCCTGTCGATTTCATCCAAGTCAACCGGCACGTCAACGTCGCGATGGTATCCGCCGCCATGGATCTTTCATCGCCCACGCCGGAGGACCGGGTGCTCGACTTGTTTTGCGGTTTGGGCAATTTCACCCTGCCTTTTGCCCGCCGCGCGGCGCGCGTCGTGGGAGTGGAGGGCGATTCGGCGCTGGTCGCCAAAGCCGAGGCGAATTCCGTCCGCAACGGAATTAGCAACGCAGCATTCGTCAGGGAAAATCTATTCGAACCAAGCGCTTTCGGGCCGTGGGCGAACGAGCGTTATGATCTGGTGCTGCTCGACCCCCCGCGAGCGGGGGCATCCGCGCTGCTCGCGCGATTGGCGCATTGGCGTCCGCGCCGAGTCGTGTATATTTCCTGCCATCCTGGGAGTTTAGCGCGGGACGCCGAGATCTTGGTGCACACCCAAGGATTCAAGCTGACCTGCGCAGGGGTGATGGATATGTTTCCGCACACGACGCACGTCGAATCGATCGCGGTGTTCGAGGCTCCCGCATGAGTTTGGGACCGCTCATGGTCGACATCGCCGGCACGGAATTGACCGGCGAGGATGTTCGCGTACTCACGCATCCCTTGGTCGGCAGCGTCCTCTTGTTCACCCGGAATTACAGCAGTCCACAGCAAGTCGCCGCGCTCACGGCCGCGATCCGCGACTTGCGTACGCCGCATCTGCTGGTCGCCGTGGACCAGGAGGGAGGCCGGGTGCAGCGCTTCCGCGACGGCTTTACGCGGCTGCCTCCGGCACGCCTGCTGGGCCGCGCCTACAATCGGGGTGCGAGCGAGGCGCTCGCATTCGCGCAGTCGGTCGGCTGGTTGATGGCCGGCGAATTGCGGGCCGTGGGTGTGGATTTCAGTTTTGCGCCGTGCGTCGACCTCGACTACGGCGTCAGCGAAATTATCGGCGATCGCGCCTTTCACGGTGATCCGGACACGGTCGCCGCGCTGGCAGTCGCCACCCTCGCCGGCATGCGCGAAGCGGGAATGGCGGCGACCGCCAAGCACTTTCCCGGCCACGGCGCGGTGGTGGCCGATTCGCACGTAGCCTTGCCGGTGGATCGGCGCGGATTCGCAGATTTGGAGGCAGATCTGCGCCCCTACCGTCCGCTGATCGAGAATAATCTCGCCGGAATCATGGCGGCCCACGTGGTGTTCCCGGGCGTCGATGCCTTGCCGGCGAGCCTGTCGCGGCACTGGATTACCGGCATCTTGCGCGGCGAATTGGGGTTCCACGGGTGTGTGTTCGCGGATGACCTGAGCATGGCCGGCGCCGCGGCATTCGGCGATGTTATCGCCCGATCCGAGCTTGCGCTCGCCGCGGGATGCGACGTCCTGCCCATTTGTAACGATCGACATTCCGTAGAATTGGTGCTTGGCCGCCTCGCGGCCGATGCCGGCTCGGCTGCCTCGCAGGCGCGGCTGGTGAGGATGCGGGGGCGGGGCGAGGCGCCGGCGGATTTGCGCAGCAGCCGGCATTGGCAGGAGACGGCGGCGAAGATTGCAAGCTTGTCGACGCCGCCGCCGCCTTTGGTGTTGACAGAGGGACAGTCATGAGCGGCTTTGACGCAGATTTGTATCGGCGCCTGGTCGAGAGTTCTCCCGAAGGAGTTGCGCTCGTGGACGCGCAAAATCCGGAGGGCCCGGTGATCTACGCCAATCGTGGTTTCGAGGTCTTGACGGGTTATTCGACGGCGGAGTTGCTCGGCCGCAATCTACGCTTTCTGCAGGCGGACGATCGCGAGCAAGACGGCCGACATCGATTGCGTGAAGCGCTGAGCCGGGGGGAGTCCTGCCGGGTGCTTCTGCGCAACTACCGCAAGGACGGCAGTTTGTTCTGGAACGAGATGACGGTATCGCCGTTGCTGGATGCCAATGGACGCGTCACTCACTTCGCGGGTCATCATCGAGATGCGGGCGAGCGGCTGCGCATCGACCCCAAGCTTACCCGCGATTCGTTGAGCGGCGCGCATCAGCCGACCGCGATGGCGATCCGCGACGACCGATTGACAGGGCTCTTCACCTTGCCCTATCTCGAGGAGTTGTTGAAGCGGGATTGGTCGGTCGCGCAGCGAGAAAAACGCAGCATCGCGGTGTTCGCGATCGACATCGATGCCTTGGACCTCTACAACGCCACCTTTGGCCGCGCCGCCGGCGATTCCACTATCCGCCGCGTGGCACACGTCGTGTCCGGATGCCTGCGCCGTTCGAGCGACGTCACCGCGCGCATCGACGGCGGAAGCCTGATTGCATTCGCGCCGGGCCTGACGACGGAGCAAGCACTGCGTGTCGGTCACCTCATGGCGGAAAGAGTAAGGGACCTTAGAATCCATCATCCTCGCTCCGCGGTTCTGCGCTACGTGAGCGTGAGCGTGGGGGTGTGCGCCGCCGTACCGGAGGCCGCCGATAATCCGGCAGGTCTATTGGAAAAGTCCCAGAAGCAGCTGCAGATCGCCAAGAAGTCCGGACGCAATCAAGCAGCCTAGGCGCCCAAGGGCCAAGATACATGCCATTTACCCGCGCCGTCGTGCGTCCTCCATCAAGGAGCTTTGCCGCAGGATTGTCGAGCGCCGCTCAAGGGCCGCCCGATATCGGCCGGGCCTTGGAGCAGCATGCCGCCTATGTGCGCGCGTTGCGCGACTGCGGACTTCGGGTGACCTCTCTGGAAGCGGATAGCGAATATCCCGACGGCACTTTCGTCGAGGACACGGCGATCGTGGCTGAACGAGGCGCCATTCTCACGCGACCCGGGGCGCCGAGCCGCGAGGGCGAGGTGCAGAGCATCGCGGCATGCCTGAGGAATTTCTATACAGACTTGCTTGCGATCCGGGCCCCCGGCACCGTGGATGCCGGGGACATCTGCGAGGCGGACGGACATTTTCTGATCGGCCTATCCGCACGCACCAACGAGCACGGTGCACGTCAGTTGGCAGAACATCTGGGTGCACTCAAATACACCTCGAGCATGATCGATATCCGCTCCCATGCGGCGCTGCTGCATTTGAAGAGCGGGATTGCCTATCTTGGCGATGGAGTATGGACGGTGCAGAGCGGCATCGAGGTCTTGCTGCGATCGCAAAGCGGGATCGACGTCCGCGATTTGATCGTGCTGCCACCCTCGGAAGCCTATGCGGCAAATTGCGTGCGCGTGAACGATGCGATATTGGTGGCTGCCGGATACCCGACAATGAGCGCAGCACTCGAGCAGAGGAGCTGCCGCCTGCTGCATCTCGACATGTCCGAATTCAGGAAAATGGATGGCGGTTTGAGCTGCCTATCCCTGCGCTTCTAACTTCGGCGCAAAGTGTGATCGAAGTCTCACCCCCGAATCTGCGCGAAGGCCGTTCAATCTGAAATAAGACAAATGCACGGCCGCGGCATTGGATTTCTGCTACGAAAGGGCGGATGAATATCCGCGCCAAAATGATCTCGCTGCTGGCGCTGCTCTTTGCGGTCCTGATCGGCCTCGAAGTCACCGTCCAGAGGCAGGTTTTGATGCCGAGTTTTGCCGAGCTCGAGCGCGAGGACGCCGAGACGTCGATGAAGCGCATCGGCAATGCGCTCGACATGACCCTCGAGAGCTTGCAACTGGTAGCCGCGGACTGGGGCAATTGGGCGGACGTCTACCAATTCGTCCAAACACCCACCCCGGAATTCGTGAGCGCCAACATCACCAACGTGGCGATGAAGCAACTGCAAGTCAACGCCTTGCTGATCGTCGATCTGAACGGCAAGTACATGTCGTCCACGGCGCGCAGCCTGGAGACCAGCGATGCGCTGGATCTCGATTTTGCCGTTCGCGAGGCGCTGCCGGAGGATTTTCCGTGGCGCAAGAATTTGCGCGAGGGCAGAGGGGCGAGTGGACTGCTGCGCACCAATATGGGCGTGATGATGATCGCCGCGGCGCCGGTGCTCGATGGCTCGGGGGCCGGTCAGTCGCGGGGAATGGTGCTGATGGGCAGGTTGCTGACTCCCATGCAGGTCGAGAAGATCGGCGCCCAGGCACAGGCCAACCTTGCAATGCTGCTCGATCACCTGCCGCAGCAGGGTCAGGAGATCGCGGAAACGGATACCTCGACCCGGATCTTCAAGCTCTTCGTGGATGTGTATGGCAGGGGCCTGATGAGCCTGCGCGTGGATGTGCCGCGAAGGATCAGCGAACGCGGTCAGGGGGCGGTGACCTACGCCTCGTTGTACCTGATCGGCGCAGCGGTGACCGTCCTCTTGCTTCTGGTGGTCGCACTCAATCGCATCGTGCTGAAACCGCTGGCCCAGGTCACACGCCACGCCGTGGCGGTCGGCGACGGCACGGAACTCTCCGGCCGCCTGGATATTCCGGGGCGCGACGAAATTGCCGTGCTGGCCCGCGAGTTCGACCGAATGGTGGAGCGCGTAGCGGAGTCGCGGCGCCAGCTGGTCGATCAATCTTTCCAGGCGGGTTTTGCCGAACTTGCCAAAGGAGTGCTGCACAACCTCGGCAATGCCATGACGCCGCTCGGCGTCAGGCTCTCGAAGCTCGGCGACCGCCTGCGCGACTCGCCCGCGGACGATGTGGACGTCGCCTTCACGGAACTCGCGCAAATAGACCTCGCGCCCGAGCGGCGTGCCGATCTTGAGGAGTTCTTGAGGCTCGCATGCCGGGAATTGGCGATGAGCGTCAAGGACTCGCAAAGCGACGTGGCAGTGGTGCAGCGGCAGGCAAGCATTGTCCAATCAGCGCTGAGCGAGCTCATGCGTTCGACGAGAAACGCGCACGTGGTCGAGATGGTGCGGCTTCCCGAGCTGGTCGCGCAGACTCTGGAAATCGTTCCCGACACCTGCCGCCAGCGGCTGGTGGTCAACACCGACGAGTCGTTGCGCAGGGTGGGAGCGGTGCAGGTCGCGCGTACGGTGCTGCGGTTGATCCTGCAGAACCTCATCATCAATGCCTCCGACGCCGTGCGGGATGCGGGGCGCGACCAAGGCGTGCTGCATTTTGCCGCCGAGATCGTCGGCGAAACCGATGAGCAACAACTGCACTTGCATTGCAAGGACGACGGCGTCGGCATCGAGGCCGCCAATCTGCAGCGCGTATTCGACAAGGACTTCTCCACCAAATCCCGCGAAACAAACTTCGGTATCGGACTGCACTGGTGCGCCAATGCAATCGGTGCATTGGGCGGCAGGATCTGGGCGGCAAGCGAGGGTCCCGGTTTGGGTGCCTCGATGCATTTGATGTTGCCCTTGCCGGTTCGAGACAGTCGACAAAAGAACTTAAGTCCGTGAGGCTGCCCGTGTCCGACAAACAGAGATTGCCAATTCGCGTTCTCGTCGCCGACGACGAATCCGAGGTACGCGAGGCTTATCGGCAGATCCTGTCCGAGCCCGACCCGACCAGCGAGACCGCCGTCTTTCGCGGCTTGCGCGAGCGCCTCTTCAGCAAGACCGCGCAGGAAAAATCGGCGCGCAATCCTTCTCCCGGCGAGACCGCGTTCGTCCCGGTCTTCTGCGAAGGAGCCGAGGAGGCGGTCGAAGCGGTGCGGGACGCACTTGCCGCAGAAGATCCATTTGCGGTCGTATTCCTCGACATGCGAATGCCACCCGGACCCGATGGTGTGTGGGCGGCGGCCCGAATCCGGGAACTGGATCCTGCCATCGAAATCGTCCTGTGCACGGCTTATTCGGACGTCGACCCGCGCGATATCGGGGGAATGGTGCCACCGGAGGAGAAGCTCTCTTACTTGCAAAAGCCCTTTCATCCGCACGAGATTCGGCAGATGACGATTTCCCTCGCCAGCAAGTGGCGCTCCGAGCATCGCATAGTGAAACTTGCCTATTTCGATGCCTTGACCGGGCTGCCGAATAGAGAACAATCGCGGAATCGCTTGAACAGCGCATTGTCGGCAGCCAAGCAGGACAAGCGGCTCCTGGCGGTTCTGTACCTCGACCTCGACAATTTCAAGCGGGTGAACGACACGCTGGGCCATGCGGTGGGCGACGAACTCTTGTGTCTGGTCGCAGCTCGATTGCGCGGCTGCCTACGCTCGGACGGGCCCATGGACGAAACGGCGAGCTCGCGCTCGAATCACGTCGCCCGCCTCGGCGGCGATGAATTCATCGTGATCCTGCCGAACATACGATCCGCCGAGGATGCGTCCGCGGTCGCGGCTCGCCTCATATGCGAGCTGCAGGAGCCGATGCGCCTCGCAATGCATACGCTCGTCGTGACGCCCAGCGTGGGCGTCGCCCTGTACCCCGACGACGGCGTCGAGGTGGATGTCTTGTTGCGCAACGCGGACCTTGCCATGTATTTCGCGAAGCGCAAGGGTCCGGGCATGCATACGTTCTTCGATGCCTCGATGAATGATGCGGCGCTGCATCGGTTCGCGTTGGAAGGAAAATTGCGCGGCGCGTTGGAGCGCGGCGAGTTCACCTTGCACTATCAGCCGCAATTCGACGTGCGCACGGGAGGCGTGGCGGGGATGGAAGCCTTGCTGCGGTGGACCAACGACGAATTGGGCGTCGTCCCGCCCGCGGAGTTCATTCCCGTGGCCGAAGAGACCGGACTGATCCTGGGCATCGGGGAATGGGCGTTGCGCACGGCATGCGTACAGGCCAAACGATGGGCCGACGAGGGTTTGCCGCTGATTCGCATGGCGGTCAATGTCTCGGGGCAGCAGTTCGTGCTCAAAGACTTTCCGCAATTGGTGGCCGCGATCATCGAGGAGACCGGCATCGAAGCGTCCATGCTCGAACTGGAAATCACCGAATCGGTCGTCATGAAGGACGAAGCGTGGGCCGAGCTGGCGCTGGCACAATTGAAGCAGCAAGGCGTCATGCTGGCGATCGATGACTTCGGGACGGGATATTCGAGCTTCGGCCGGCTGCGGCACTTTGCCGTCGACCGGCTGAAAATCGATCGCTCATTCATGACCAGTCTCATCGACTGCAGCGACGATCAAGCGATTGCAGCCGCCATCATCTCGATGTCCCGGTCGCTGCGGATCAACGTGACCGCGGAAGGCGTCGAAAGCTTTCCGCAGCTCTTGTTCCTGCAAGAACACGAGTGCAACGAAGCGCAGGGCTTTTTATTCAGCCGTGCGCTGCCGGCAGCGGACGCGCACAAGCTTTTAAGCCGAGCGGCCGAGTCCACCGCCGGCAGCCGCACTCAGCGATTGAGGTCCTTGATCGGGTAGCAGACTCGCCCGGCAGGCCGTCGCAGCGGTACACTTGCGTCATGGATCTGGGACTTGAAAATCGTCAAGCGTTGGTGACCGGTGCCTCGCGCGGGCTCGGCCATGCGATCGCGACGGCGCTGGCGGCGGAAGGCGCGCAAGTGGTGGCGGTGGCCCGCAACCTCGGGCGTCTGAACGAGCTCGCGGCGGCAGCTCGGGCCGGACGCGGAACGATCAGTGCGCGCGCGTGCGATCTCTCCGAACTTGCCGCGATCGACGGGCTGACCGGCGTGCTGCAAGAGACGGAAATCCTCGTGCTCAATACCGGGGGCCCGCCGCCGGGCCCTGCCGCCGAGACGTCGGATGCCGTGTGGGTACGGCAATTCGAAGCCATGTTCTTGAGCGCGGTGCGCCTCACCCGCCTGGCGTTGCCCGGCATGCGCAAGCGCGGTTTCGGCCGAATCCTAGCGGTCGTTTCCTCCGGAGTGATTCAGCCCATTGCGAACTTGAGCGTTTCGAACGCGCTGCGGGCGGCGCTGGTTGGATGGGCAAAGACTCTCGCGAGCGAAGTCGCGGGCGAAGGCATCACCATCAACTGCATTGCCCCCGGGCGCATCGCCACGGATCGACTCGCCGAACTGGATCAGGGCCACGCCAAGCGCGCGGGAATCGACCTTGGACAGGTGCAACGAGAGTCGCGGGCGAATATACCCGCCGGGCGCTATGGAGATGCTGCCGAGTTCGCATCCGTCGTCGCCTTTCTGGCGAGCCCGCGTGCGTCTTACGTGACGGGTGGCGTCATCCGCGTGGACGGAGGCATGATCCGCAGCGTCTAGAATCCGCGGCGGGCTTCACGAGGCCGGGTGCTGCAGGCTCCAGTGGCGTGCGATGCTTTCCCGGTTGCAGAGCCAAACGCCCTCATGCCGCTGAATGTGATCGAGCAACCGAACCAGGGCGCCGATCCGGCCGGGGCGGCCGATGATGCGCGAGTGCAAACTGACGGTCAACATGCGCGGCCGACCTTCGCTTCCCAGCCGGTACAGCCAATCGAAGGCATCGCGGCAATAGGCGAAGAATTCATCCCCGGTGGCGAGGTCGCCGCCTCGCTGCATGCGGCTGTCATTGGTGTCGAAAGTATGCGGCACCACGAGATGCGCGCGGCCGTCGACCGCAACCCAGTAGGGCAGGTCCTCGTTATAGGCGTCGCTGTCGTACAAAAAACCGCCGGCCTGCACAACGAGCCGTCGCGTATTGGGGCTGGGCCGGCCCGTATACCAGCCTAGGGGCCTGCGTCCAACGAGGCGCGTGATGACCTCGATGTTGCGCAGCATATCGGCGCGTTCCAAGGACTCGGCCACGAATTGGTAGTCGATCCAACGCTGGCCGTGGCAGGCGACTTCGAAACCACTCTCCACGATTTGCGCGACTGCCTCGGGATTGCGCTCCAACGCCATTCCGACCGCGTAGATGGTTGCGTCCACGCGCCGCTCGCGCAAAATCCGCATGATTTCCCAGAACCCGACGCGGCTGCCGTACTCGAAATTCGATTCGACGTTGAGATTGCGCGCGTCCTTCAACGGCTCGCCGCCGATGTCGGTCAACACGGATTCCGAACATGAATCGCCGTGCAGCACCGAGCACTCGCCGCCCTCTTCATAGTTAAGGACAACCGACACGGCGACCTTGGCGTCGAGGGGCCAGCGTACCGGCGGCGGCCGCGCTCCATAGCCGATCAAATCTCGCGGATAGTGCTCGGGAGGGTTCAATTACGTTCCGCAGCGATCAGGTCCATATAAGCATGCAGCGCCTGGCGAACCGGGCGCGGTTTCCAACCGGTTTCGGCGAGAATGCGTGAAATATCGTAGGCACCCCACATGCCGGCCGTGAGGCTCGGATCCTGCAGGATGTCGGCTTCGCCCGCCGCAACGATCTCTGCGTGGAATCCCGGCGCTTTTTCGGCCGCCCATTGAACGAGATCCCCTACCGTGGCCGTCACGCCGGCGGCGATATTGTAGGCGCTGTAGCGCAGCTTCGGTGCGCGCAGCAGCGAGATGATGCCGTCGGCCGCGTCCTCGACGTGAATATAGTCGCCGACCGCGGCGAGCGTATTGACACGCACGCGCCGCACGCCCTCCACGGCCATGTGGGCAATGCGGTTCGGCACATGGCGGAAATTCCTGCTCGGTGTCACTCGGTCCATCGTTCCATACACCGACGAGAGCCTTACCGATGCGGTCGACAGGCCGAACAGGTCTCCGTAGCGCTCCGTGATCAGCTCGGAAGCGAGCTTGGAAATGCCGTACAGCCGCCGCGGCATCACATAACCATCCTCAGGCAGCGGCTCACCGGGGCGATCCGGACCGTGGTGCTTGTAGACTGCGCCGGAACTCACGTAAATGAATCGCTGCAACTTCGGCTGGGTGCGCGCCCAGTCGAGCACGGCCACCGTACCCATCACGTTGACGTCGATGATCCGGCCCGGATCTTCCGCTTCCGGTTCGCGCTTCGCCTCCGCCGCCGTGCCGCGCGACAACGGCGTTACCGTGGCGCCGTGAACGATGTGTGTGATGTCGCGGCCGGCGAGCGCGCCCCGCCACGTTTCGGGACGGGTCACATCCGCTACGACGATATCGAGCCGGTCGGCGACAGCGGCAAAATAGCGCTCGGCGGCGGCGTCCGGTGCGGAGGCGTCGAGTACGCTCAAGCGCTCGCTTGGCTCGGCGTCGAGCCAACGCCGGCCGAGCACGCTCATGACGAAGCCCGTCGCTCCCGTGATCAGCAACGTCATGGCAGCGGAAAGTCGACCAGCAGTCCAAGCATGGCGCGTGTCGCGGTGCCGAAGTCCTCCAGTGTCATTGCCTCATCCGGATTGTGGCTTCCGTGTTGGTTGCGCACGAAGATCATACCCGTTGGAATGCCCATTTTTGCAAATACCGCCGCATCGTGGCCCGCGCCGCTCGCCATTTCGAACGGCTGTTGCAGTCGGCTCCGGAGCGAGGCGCGCAGCCGGCCATCCATGACGGCGGGAGGCGAGTCGCTGGTGGCGCCGAGGTCGAAGCTGACCCGATAGGCTTCCCCGATTCGCGCCGCGGCCTGTCGCGCTTCGCCGGCAACGGCGTTCATGGTGGCATCGGCCACGCTGCGCACGTCGATGACAAAACGAGTCTCGCCGGCAATCTTGCTGGGCCCGTGCAGGGCGGCGTTGGTGTAGAGCTCTCCCGACGTGATCACGAGATCTGCACCTGCCTCTTCCTGTTGCAGCCAAATACCCTCGAGATGGTGCAGCAGCGCCACCGTGGCGGCGACCGCATCGTGTCTGTGCGGCCGGCCGACGGCACCTGAATGGCCGTACTGGCCGATGCAACGGGCATTGCGAAATCGCTTGCATCCTCGGATGCCGGTCACCACGGCGGCAGGCAATTGCTTCGCGACCAGCGTCGGACCCTGTTCGATGTGCAGTTCCAAATAGGCTCGGATGCGCGAGGGATCGAGCAGCTGCCGTCTCTCGCGAATTGCCTGCGGGTCGAAGCCGCAATCGGTCAGCATGGCCTCGAGCGTTCGGCCATTGTCCGATCGAGGAATCCCGAGGCAGGCCGGATCGAGCAATCCGAATGCGCCGGCGCTCCCGAGATATGCAATATCGAACCACGCGGATTCTTCCGCCCGAATGCCCATGACCGTAATATCGGAACTGATTTGGATCCCAGCTTGCCGGAGTGCGGCCAGCGCGCAGAGACCCGCAACGACGCCCGCCGCGCCGTCGTAGTTTCCGCCCTGCGGCACGCTGTCAAGGTGCGAACCGATGATGATGCGCGGCACCCGCCGGTCGCGCCCCCGCATCGTCATCATCAGATTGCCGATGGCATCGACCGACACATCGAGACCGATGTTCTCAGCCGCGGCACGCATGATGTCGTGCGCGGCCTGTTCCCCCGCGCCGTAACTGTCTCGAACGATGCCCGATCCCCGCCGCGTCGCCTGCTTGAGACTATCGAAAAGTGCTGCCGCCAGCTTAAGATCGGGTTGAAGTTGTTCGATCAGCATGTTTGTTCGGTTATGGTAACCGAATGGAAGGATAATCCGCAGGGGACATAGCAGATGACGGAATTGCTTGCCGGAAAGGTTGCGGTCGTCACCGGAGCGAGTTCCGGGATCGGCCGCGCAATCGCGGAGAGTTTTGCCGCCGAGGGAGCCATCGTCGGCATCGCCGATGTAGTGACCGAACCGCTCGAGGGCGGCGAGTCGACGATCGAGCGGATCACGCGATCCGGGGGATCTGCATTCTTCGAGAAGACGGACGTCGGGAGCTGGACAGACATCGATGCTCTGATCAGCAAGGCGGTCGCGCGGTATGGCCGCCTCGACGTCATGGTGAACAACGCTGCGATTTTCTCCGGTACGGCGCTGCTCGATACCAGCGCCGCACAATGGGAGAAGGTCATGACGGCCAACCTGACCGGCATGTTCTACGGATGCAAGCGAGCCATCCAGCAGATGATCACTCAGGAGCCGCGCAACGAAGCGCGCGGGCGAGTGATCAATTTGGGATCGCAGCAGGGAATCGTCACCGCGCCGCGCGATACACCGTACGGAGTGAGCAAGGCGGGAGCGATCTACTTGACCAAGCAGATCGCCGTCGACTACGCAGCGGATCTCATCGTCTGCAACTGCATTTCGCCCGGCAAGATCGTGACCGGTCATCCCGGATTGCCCATGGACCCCGCGCTGCTGGACAACGCCCGGCGGCGCACGCCATGGCCGCGCCTCGGCCGGCCTCAGGATATCGCGAATGCCGCCGTTTTCCTGGCCAGCGACCGCGCCACCTACATCACGGGTTCGAATCTCGTGGTCGACGGCGGTTGGCTGGCGCGTTAGAGGGCAATTGGCGAGCCGCGGGGCGTTACATAGCCGACTGCGCGTATCTGATCCGCAACGATGGTCTTGCTCGCCATGTAGAAATGATATACCGCCCAGAAGCCCGTCGGAGCGAGCACCAGCAAGGCGAGGCGCAGCGAGTGCGCATCCGGTCCGCCGCTCCCGGCAAACCAGTCGCTCATCAGACCGACGCCCTGTGGCGCGATGATCAGATTGAATACATTACCGACGACCAGGGACCACGCGGTAAACATGGCGCGCATGCGCGGAGGCGCAAGATTTTGCATCAGACCCATGCAGGGGCCGATGTAAAAGTAGATCGCGGGGATGAATATCCAGAACATCAGCTCGGCCACCCGTAAAGAGTGTGCCCAGTAGGCAATGAACGAGGGAATGGTGGCAAAGCCGACGCCGACCGCCAGCAGCCAGACGACGCGCCGCGGGTCGGCCATGGAAGGACGCGATAAGATCCAGGCCGTCCCTGCCGTGGCGATAATGCCGCCGACCAGGTGGATATGTCCCGTGACGGCCCCGGCTTCGCCGACATTGAGACCGTATGTGCGGATCAGAAAGGTGGGCGTGAACCAGATCAGGCCCCAGCCCCACAGGGCGCAGACCCCCGAACCCATGACCACGTGAAACGCGGCTCTTTGCCGCCATAGGAATCGCAGCGATTCCCAGAGCGGAGGTGCGGCAGCATCGGCGACGTCGTCCAGCCGCCCGCGCTTCGGTTCACGAATGGTCAAATAGATGATCGTGCCCATGATGACGCCCGGAACACCGAGCGCGAGGAACGCCGCTCGCCAGCCGTAGGCGTGCGCCACGGCGCCCGCCATGTCCGCACCGAGCCACGCGCCGATCGGCGCACCGAGCGCGAACACGCCGAGGGCCATTGGTCGCCGATGGGCCGGAAAATAATCCGCGATGATGGAATTTGCCGGCGGCGTTCCGCCGGTTTCGCCGATGCCGACACCGATGCGCGCCGTCAAAAAATGCCAGTAGTTTCGCGACAATCCGCATAACGCGGTGAAGCCCGACCACACGATCAGGGAGCCGGCCAGAATATTCCGCCGGTTGCTGCGATCGGCGAGCCACGACATCGGCAGGCCGAAAGAGACGTAGAACAAGCCGAGAGGCACACCGGTGAGAAATCCCACGCCGGCATCGGTCAACTTCAAATCCAACCGGATCGGTTCCAGCACAGTGGATACGACATACCGATCGGCTATGCTGACCGCGTACACCAGGCACATGACGATCACGACGTACCAGCGCTCGGCGGCCGAGGATGCGCGGGGGACGGAATTATCGATGGCTGTTGTGCTCAGAACCGTTCAACCCAGGGACGCAGTTCGATCTCATTCGACCACGCGCTGCGCGGCTGCCGCAACACGTCCACATAGGCTTGTGCAATTGCATCGGGATCGAGCGTGCTATCGGGTTTGTCTTCAGGATCGGGCCGGTGCGCCGCGCGGACACCCCCATCGATGATGAAGTGGGCCACATGGATGCCTCGCGGCCCCAATTCGCGCGCCGCACTCTGCGCTAGGCCGCGCAAGGCGAATTTGCCCATCGCAAAGGCCGCCGAGTGCGCGAACCCCTTCACGCTTGCCGTCGCGCCGGTCAACAGGATCGCACCTCGCCCGTTGGGCAACATCCGCGTGGCAGCCTGCTGCGTCACCAGAAATCCTCCGAATGCCGTGATCGCAATGGCTTTTTGCACGGCGTTCGGATCGAGTTCCGCGATCGGACCCTGGATCCGCGATCCCGCATTGTAAACGACGATGTCGAGCTCGCCGAGGCGGCTCGCCACCTGATCAAAGAGGGCCGCGACGGATTCGGGACTGGCGGCGTCCGCGGCAAAAGCCTCGGCGCCGGTGCTCTGAATCAGCGGGCCGAGCTTTTGAACATTGCGAGCCGCCAACGCGACTTTCACGCCGAATCCCGCCAGGCGGCGTGCGAGAGAGGCACTGATCCCGGGTCCGGCGCCGACGATCAATGCGCTGCGATAGGGGAAGTCCGGCACGATGTGTCCTTATGCGGCTCGACGGCGCTGATATTACACGGCCGCGCGGCCGGGAGCCCGGCTCCTAGCCAGGCTCTTTGGTGAATACCACCAAGCGGTTGTTCGCCGGCAGGTCGTGATCGGCGTCGAAGCGCAACCCGTACTGCGCGGCAAGCGAGGTAATCGCATCAAGGTCGCGGATACCCGATTCCGGGTCGCGTTCCTGCAGCATCCGGTCGAATTCCCGGTTGCTGTCGGAGGTGTAGCGGCCGGCGTAGCGGAACGGGCCATACACGCACAGCACGCCGCCCGGCGCCAGCACGCTGCCGCTGCCGCTGAACAAGGCGACTACCTCGGGCCACGACATGATATGCAGGGTATTGGCCGTGAACATGGCATCGACGCTGCGCAGCGGCCACACGGCTTGGCGCACGTCGAGAAGCGTCGGCAAGCGTAGGTTTTGCGGACCCTCGAGCTTGATGCGCGCGGCCAAATCCGCAAGGTAAGCCAATTGTTCCGTGGGGTGCCACGCCAGAGAGCTCAGCGCTCGAGCGAAATGCACGGCATGCTGGCCGGTGCCGCTGCCGATCTCCAAGACCTGCGCGCGGCCGGCAAAGCGGCTGCGCAAGACCTCGAGGATCGGTTCCTTGTTGCGCTCGCAGGCTTCAGAGAAGGGCAGCATGAGGACACCGATTTTACTATAGAAAACGAACAAGTTTGGTACAGTGTCGTCCCGGTTGGTTGGCACGCGAAGGAGATGTGGATGTCGATTTCCATGTACGATATTTCGATTCCCCCATTGACGCGCGGCCTGACCAATTTGACCGCTTGTCTCGACAAGGCGGCGGGGCACGCCGCGGCGAAGAAATTCGATTCGGCGGTTCTCGCCCAGTCGCGGCTGTTTCCCGACATGTATCCGCTCGTGCGTCAGGTGCAAATCGCTTGCGACACGGCCAAAGGGGCGGCGGCGCGTTTGGCGGGCATCGACCCCCCGAAGCACGAAGACACCGAAGCGACTTTCGCCGATTTGAAGGCGCGAATTGCGAAAACCTTGGATTTCCTCAAATCGGTCGATGCGGCTCAGCTGAAGGACGCCGAAAGCCGCAGCATCGAACTGAAGTTCCCGAACGGTTCTCTGAAATTCACCGGCATCGTGTATTTGACCAACTTTGTGTTGCCGAATTTTTACTTCCATTCCACCGTCGTGTACTCGCTGTTGCGCAAGGCCGGCGTCGAAGTCGGCAAGGAAGATTTTCTCGGCGCGATTCAGTAGCGGCCCGGAGCGCCGTTTAGGGCGCCGTCTTAAGAGAGTTGCTCGACCAACTGTTCGATACGCGTGAACAGCTTCTCTTCGGTGCGTGCGTCGTGAGTGAAGCGTAGTTTCAGGGGACCATCCAGGCGATATTCCTTCGGCCTTCCTTGAATCAATTTGAGCACGCGTTTTGGATCGACCTTGTTCGTCTCCTCGAATATGAAATAACCGGCGCCCGCGCCGGCGTCGATCTTGCGGATCCCGAGTTCCGCGGCACGCAGCTTCAGCCGCGTTGCGCGGAAAAGCGATTGTGCGTACTCCGGCAGCGGTCCGAAACGGTCGATCATCTCAACTTTCAATTCGTCGAGGTCTTCGCGCGACGGCGTGCCGGCAATGCGCTTGTACAGCACCAACCGCAAATGCACGTCCGGAACGTAATCCTCGGGGATGAGCATGGGCACGTGCAGTTCGACCTCGGGGCCTGCATCGAGCGGCCGTTCGAGATCGGCCTGCTTCCCGGACTTCAAGGCGGAAACCGCGCGCTCCAGCAATTCCATGTATAGGTTATAGCCGATTTCCTGGATCTGGCCGCTTTGCTCATCGCCCAAGAGTTCGCCCGCACCGCGAATCTCGAGATCGTGAGTGGCCAGCGTGAATCCGGCGCCGAGTTCCTCGAGCGATTCCAGCGCTTCGAGCCGCTTGACTGCATCGGCGGTCATCGCTCTTCGCGGCGGCGTAATCAAATAGGCATATGCGCGATGATGAGATCGCCCGACGCGGCCCCGCAATTGATGGATCTGCGCCAGTCCAAACCGGTCCGCACGATCGATGACTATGGTATTCGCCGTCGGCACGTCGATTCCGCTCTCGATGATCGTGGTACAGACGAGGACATTGAAGCGCCGGTGATAAAAATCCAGCATGAGCTGTTCCAGGTCGCGCTCGCGCATCTGGCCGTGGCCGACGGCGACGGTCGCTTCCGGCACGAGCTTGCGAATGGCCTGCGCGGTTTTTTCGATGGTCTCGATCGTGTTATGCACGAAATATATTTGTCCGCCGCGGCGAATCTCGCGCAGGCACGCCTCGCGTACCACGATTTCGTTCCATTCGAGCACGAAGGTCTTTACCGCCAGGCGCTCGGCGGGAGGAGTCGTTATCAACGATAGATCACGCAGTCCGCCCATGGCCATGTTGAGGGTGCGCGGAATCGGCGTCGCGGTCAGCGTGAGAACGTCGACTTCTGTGCGCAGAGCCTTGAGCTTTTCCTTGTCACGCACGCCGAAACGGTGCTCTTCGTCGATCACCACCAAGCCTAAATCCTTGAAACGCACCTTCCCCTGCAGCAGCCGTTGCGTGGCGATGACGATGTCGACCTTGCCCGCGGCGACGCCGGCGAGGATTCCCTCCGCCTCCTTGTTGCTTCGAAAGCGCGACAGGCTTTCTATTCGCACCGGCCAGTCCGCGAACCGGTCGACGAAGGTTGTGTAGTGTTGCTGAGCGAGGAGGGTGGTAGGCACCAGCACCGCGACTTGTTTGCCGGCTTGCACGGCGACGAAAGCGGCGCGCAGCGCAACCTCGGTCTTGCCGAAGCCGACATCGCCGCAGATGACTCGATCCATGGGCTTGTCGGATTTCATGTCGCTCAGCACTTGTTCGATCGCGCTGGCTTGGTCGGCGGTTTCCTCGAACGGAAAGCCCGCCTGGAAGGCGCGATATTCCGCTTCTCCGGCCAACATTGTCGTGCCCTGCCTAGCCGCGCGGCGCGAGTATAGGTCCAACAGTTCCGCGGCGACATCGCGAATGCGTTGTGCGGCCTTGCGGCGCGCCTTCTGCCATTGCTCGCCGCCGAGCTTGTGGAGCGGGGCAGTTTCCGCGGGCGCGCCCGTGTAGCGGGACACGAGGTGCAGTGCCTGTACCGGAACATAGAGCTTGTCGCCGTCGGCGTATTCGAGCACCAGAAATTCACCCGTGTACCCGGCGACGTCCATGGTCTGCAGCCCGACGTAGCGTCCGACGCCGTAGGATTCGTGGACCACCGGAGCGCCGATGCGCAGGTCCGACAGCTCCTTGAGTATTTTTGCCGGATCGCGGTCGGCACGGCGGCGACGGCGCTCCTGGCGCGCGCGATCGCCGAACAGCTGGGCCTCGGTGAGGATTTCCAGAGACGGAGTGTCGAGCCTCATGCCCGAGACGGCGGATGAGACCGTAATTCCCAGCTTCAACGGGCTCGCGACGAAGCCGGCAAAATTATCGAAGATCTTCGCCTGAACATCGCGGGCGCGCAGCAAATCGAGCAGCAATTCGCGCCGTCCCGCGGATTCGGCGGCGAGCAGAATCCGCGCGGGGCTCGCCTCGATATGAGATATCAGTTCCGCTGCCGGCTGTTCGGCGCGCGGCTCGATCCGCACCGCAGCCGGCGCGGTGCTGGGGAAGTTTTGGGTCACTCCCGCCGTCTCCGGGGGCCATTCGAAGGTGTGCAATTGAACCTGCGGCCACATGCCGTACGACGCCTGGAATTCTTCGGGGGCGAGATACACTTCGGAGGGATCCAATATCGGACGGTGCCGGTCGTGACGTAGTTGTTCGTGGCGTTCGACGATGCCGTTCCAGAGGCCATCCACCCGCGCTGAAGAATCGTTGATGTCGACGAGCACGCTGTCCGGCGGCAGATACTCGAACAGGTGGGACGTGCGCTCGAAAAACAAGGGCAGGAAAAATTCGATGCCGCCGGGCGCTATGCCTGAGCTTACGTCGCGATAGATCGCCTGCTCGGACAGATCGCCGGTGAAGCGTAGCCGGTAGCGCCGGCGAAACTCACGCACCGCGTCGGGGTTCAGCGGCGTCTCGCGCGCGGGCAAGAGCTGGATGCGATCCAACTTGTCCAGCGAGCGCTGCGTGTCGGGATCGAAGCGCCGGATGCTGTCTACATCGCGATCCAACATATCGATTCGATACGGAGTGTCGGAGCCCATCGGAAAGACGTCGATCAGCGAACCGCGTACCGCGAATTCGCCGTGTGCGACGACTTGCGTGACGGCGGCATATCCGGCCAATGCCAGTTGAGCGCGCAGTGCTTCCAGGTCGAGCGTTTCGCCGACGTGGACCTTAAGGGAGTACGCCTCGACGTAGGCGCGCGGCGCCAATCTTTGCAACAGCGTGTCGATGGCCACGAGCCAGACGCCTTGCCGGGCGCGCGGCAGTTCCGCCAAGGTGGCGAGGCGCGCAGAGGTGATATCAGGGTGCGCTGAGAAGCTGTCGTAGGGCAGCGTCTCTAGGTCGGGGAAGACTCTGACCGCCGGCCCGGCGCCGATAAAGAATCGGACCTCCTCGCTGAGTGCTTCGGCCTCGCGTGAACTTTGCGCGATGACGATGAGGGGCCCCTTCGCCCGCGATGCGGCCTCGGCAATGGCGAGCGCGGCCGCTCCGCCATAGAGCTTGCCCCATTTGACGACGGGCGCATCGGAATGCGGAAGTAGAGGTTCGAGTAGGGACATCGAAAGTCAATCACAATAGGAATAAACGCCCGCCGCGAACGGGTCGCGGGGGCATGGACAAGGCGCGGCAATCTTACGCGATTTGTTTTAAGAGTTCGCGACGACGCTGTGAATCACATGGTCGGACTCGAAATAAACGACGAATCCCGGGTATTCCCAGCGCGAAATGGGCGGCTTACCGACAGCAGGCACTTTGTTGACGGGAGTTCCGAACTTGGTCGCTACTTGGTTCATGCTCATGCCGCGCGCCGGCGTGGCGACATCGGACTCCTTGACTGCAATGCCGCTGTCGACCGCGATGGTCTCGGCTCGCGCAAGGCCGCTGGCGAGCACGGCTGCGAGGAGAAGGTTTCGATACCTCATGGCGTACCTCATTTGTTAACCCCTGCATTTATGAAACTTTCGTCCCCTAAAGACTATAACACTGCCTCGGGGGTCCAATACTTGACCCAATTAACACTCTGATTATATTGTTATTTGTGGTTTAATCGCCGCGCATGTTTCAGCCCGTTCCAGTTTTCGTGGGCCTGCGCTACTCGCTGGCCCGCGAGCACAGTTTTTTCGTCTCCTTCATCACCTGGGTCTCGCTGCTCGGGGTCGCGCTGGGCGTGGCTGCCTTGATCACCGTGCTGTCCGTGATGAACGGGCTCGAGGCCGAATTGCGCACTCGCCTGTTGAGTCTGACCGCGCACGCGAGCCTGAACGGGGCTGGCGCACCGATCGGCGATTGGCAAACCCGTATTCAGCAGCTCAAGGGATCGCCGGGCCTCGAGGCGGCGGCGCCGTTCCTAGACACCGATGCAATGTTGAGCCGGCCGCCGGCGATGAGCGGCGCGATCGTGCGCGGCATCGATCCGAAGCTCGAGAGCCAAGTGTCATCCATTGCGGATGCAATGCGCGAGGGCAAACTCGCAGACCTCGAACCGGGAACCAATCGCATCGTCTTGGGCCGCATGCTCGCCTATCAGCTGCAGGTGGGCGTGGGCGACGATGTAACCGTCATGATCCCGGGAAACGCGCCGTCCGCGGGCGGCTCGAGCGATGTGCTCGTGCCGCGTCTGCGCGACTTTCACGTGTCGGGCATCTTCGAGGTCGGCCTGCAGGAGCACGACAGCGTATTGGCCCTCGTCGATCTGCAGGATGCGGAAGCTTTTCGCAATCTGGAGGGTCCGACCGGCATACGGCTCAAATTCAACGATGTACTGCAAGCGCCGCAGCTGGCGCGAAGCGCCGCCGCGAGGCTCGGGCCGGGCCTGCAAGTGCGCGACTGGACGCAGGACAACGAAGCGTATTTTCGCGCCATACGCATCGAGAAGACCATGATGGGCCTGATCCTGATGCTCATCGTCGCCGTTGCCGTGTTCAATATCGTGGCGACGCTCGTCATGGTGGTAAACGACAAACGCACCGATATCGCGATTTTGCGCACTCTGGGCTTAAGTCCGCACGGGGTACTCGCGGTGTTCATGACGCAGGGTGTGCTGATCGGCTGGATCGGGGCCGCCGTCGGCGTGGCGCTGGGGCTGGCTCTCGCCTGCAACGTGGACGTCATCGTGCCATTCCTGGAAGAATCGCTCGGATTCCATTTCATGGACCCCGAGGTGTACTACATTTCGGGGCTTCCGAGCGAAGTGCACGGC
The DNA here is from genome assembly GCA_035996065.1 of Steroidobacteraceae bacterium. Classification (GTDB taxonomy): domain Bacteria; phylum Pseudomonadota; class Gammaproteobacteria; order Steroidobacterales; family Steroidobacteraceae; genus Bog-1198. The sequence goes on from DASYJX010000054.1 coordinate 113,302, forward strand.
GGCGACGTGCTGAGGATCGCCATCGCAGCCTTGATTCTGACGTTCGTCGCGACCGTGTATCCGGCGCTGCAAGCGGCGCGCACCCAACCTGCCGAAGCGCTGCGGTACGACTGATGTCCTATTGGTACGAGGGATTCATTGGATTGCGGTATCTGCGCGCATCGCCGCGGCGCGGTTCGGTATCGTTGATCGCCGGCATCGCGATATTGGGCTTGGCGTTGGGCGTCGCCGTGTTGATCGTCGTGCTGTCCGTCATGAACGGCTTCGAAGATGTGCTGCGAACCCGCATCTTGAGCCTGACGGCTCACGCGACGATTTCCGGGCTCGAAGGTCGGATGCCTCGTTGGCGGCCGGACCTTGAGAATCTCCAGCACTTCCCGGGCGTCGCAGGCGCGGCGCCGTATATCGAAGAGCAAGGCATGTTGATCCGCGGCGACAAGTCGTCGGGCATTCTGCTGCGCGGCATATTGCCGGAGGCGGAGCGGCGCGTCGTCGATTTGCAACCCCACCTGCTGAGCGGCCAAGTGGCTGATCTTGCCGCGGGCAAGTACCGCGTGATATTGGGGTCGGCTCTGGCCGAAGAGCTCGGAGCGAAGGTCGGCGATCGCGTAGTGCTGCTGGTCGCTCTGGGAGACGTGACTCCGGTCGGCGTGATGCCGCGTATGCGGGCGTTCGAAGTCGCCGGCATTCTATCCATAGGAATGTATGAATATGACAGGCGAATAGCGCTGGTCGCGATGCAAGACGCCGCCAAGCTTTTGCGCATGGGCGGCGATGCAACAGGCATTCGCTTGAGCTTGACCGATATGTACGCCGCGCCGCGGGTGTCGCGCGCCGCCGCCGTTTCGCTGGGAGGCGATCTGGAGGTTCAGGACTGGACCAAAGAACACGCCAATTTTTTCCGTTCGATTTCGATCACCAAACGCATATTGTTCTTCATCCTGTCGCTGATGGTGGCGGTTGCGGCGTTCAACATCGTATCGACCATGGTCATGGTCGTGAAGGACAAGCGCCGCGACATCGCAATCTTGCGCACTTTCGGGTCTTCACCCCGCAGTATCCTGACGGTATTCGTCGTGCAAGGCAGCCTGATCGGCCTGCTGGGCATCGGCGCCGGCGTGTTGCTGGGCGTCGCCATTGCCGTGAACTTGCAGGATCTGGTGCACGGCCTCGAGGGGATCGTCGGATTCAAGTTCTTGGACGCGCGGGTGTACTTCATGAGCGACCTGCCGGCTCGGGTGCGGGCGACGGACGTCACACGGATCTGCGGCTTCGCATTCGTGCTTGCCTGCCTCTCCACTTTATATCCGGCGGCGCGTGCCGCACGCTTGTTGCCCGCAGAATCATTGCGAAACGATTGAGGAACAACGGACGATGTCGAATTCAAATGCGGCGGTGCTCGAAGGGAAGGATCTCACCAAGGAATTCGTCCAGGGCGATGTTAAAATCCAGGTGCTGCGCGGCGCGTCGATCAGCGTGCGCGCCGGCGAGCGAATCGCCATCGTCGGCGCCTCCGGGTCCGGCAAGACGACGCTTTTGCAGCTGCTGGGCGGACTCGATTTGCCGACGGGCGGCACGGTGCAGATCGCGGGGTCTGCAATGAACCGATTGAGCGATACCGAGCGCGGGCATTTGCGCAATCGCGCTGTCGGCTTCGTCTATCAATTTCATCACCTTCTGCCGGAGTTCACCGCGCTCGAGAATGTCGCCATGCCGCTGCTGGTGCGGCGGATGAATCCTCGCGCCGCCGGGGAAAGGGCGAGCGCTCTGTTGGCGCGCGTCGGGCTCGCCGAACGCCTCACGCATCGGCCGTCCCAGCTCTCAGGCGGCGAACGGCAGCGCGCCGCGGTGGCTCGCGCGCTCGTGACTCAGCCGAGTTTGGTGTTGGCCGACGAACCGACGGGTAATCTCGACGGGAGGAATGCGGCGCAGGTATTCGAATTGATGCTGGAACTCAATCGCGAGCTCGGCACCAGTCTCGTCATCGTGACGCACGATGAGCGGCTGGCGGCGCGTCTCGATCGCGTGCTGGTGCTTGCGGACGGAATGCTAGTGGAGCGCGGTGCCGCGGCCGTTTGATCGGGCTCGCCGGCGACGCAGATGGTAGAGGACACGGACCCGCCAGGCGCATTGCGCGAGCACGTAGCCGGCGCCGGCGGCGGCCAGCCCCAGCACCAGCGCTCCGAGCAGGAGCGGCGCCCACAACTGGTGAACTTGCGCGCCGAAGTGTCCGCGTTTTAGTTGGTGCAGGAAGGGCACCAGATCCATCCCCATGAGTTTCGTACCGACCCAGATGGAGCCGACCACCTGAGGCAGCCAGGTGAAAGGATTACTCAGGAATACGGTGGCGAACAGCACCGGAAGGTTCAACCGAAACATCACCCCGAGTATGACGCAGGTCACAAGATGCACGGGCAAAGGGGTGGGCGGAATGAAGGCGATGAACAGTCCGAGCGCGAATGCCCGGGTGACGCTGTGCCGATTGAAAGTCCAGCATCCGCGGTCGAGCACGAGGGCCTTAAAAGGCCTCAAACACCAGAGTTTCTCCAGCGTGTAGCGGTCCGGTGTGATGCGTTTTAGCCAGCGTTGCATGGATTGCGACAACTCCAACAGCATTATGCCGTTTTCGGAGGTTCGCGACAGTGATCCACGACCGTAACGCAAATCAACGAGTTACGCCGGTCAATGACGGTATCTCAACCGTCGGCGGTCAAGTATCATGCCCGGCAGCTTTATACACCCTAAGAGGACGCAATGTGGGAGATCATCCGCGCAGGCGGCGGCTTCATGTGGCCGATCATTTTATGTTCCATCGCGGCGGTGGCGATCATATTGGAGCGGCTATGGACACTGCAAAGCAGCCGGGTCATACCGCGCGACTTGGCGCAAAAGGTCTGGAACTGGATCGAAGCGGATCAGCTTAGCGACAAACTCGTGGCTGCTCTTGAGCAGAATTCGCCTCTCGGCAAGCTGCTGGCCATCGGGCTTGCAAATCGCAATAAGCCGCGTGCGTTGATGGTGGAGCGGCTTGAGGACGGCGGCCGGCACGTGGTGCACGAATTGGAGCGTTTTCTCAATACCCTGGGGACGATTGCGGCGGTTGCACCGCTGCTCGGCCTGCTCGGCACCGTCGCCGGCATCATTCATGCGTTCAACGCGATTACGGCCAATGGAATCGGCGACCCGAGAATATTGTCCGGCGGCATCGGTGAAGCGCTGATCACGACGGCGGCGGGATTGACGGTTGCGATTCCCTCGCTGATCGCTTATCGCTTTCTGCGAGGCAAAGTCGAGCGCCTGGTCGTGCGCATGGAAAAGGAAGCCATGAAACTCGTCGACGCGTTGGACGAACGCGGCAAACTGGCGCTCCGCTGAAATGAACCTGCGTCCCCGTCATCGTGAAGATCCCGAAATCAACTTGATTTCGATGATCGACGTGCTGCTGGTGCTGTTGATCTTTTTCATGGTCTCGACCACCTTCAATCAAGAGGGCCGCGTCAAGGTTCAATTGCCGCAGGCGAGCGAGACTCCATTGCCGCGCGGATCGCGCGAACCCGTGGTGCTGACGGTGACGGCGGAAGGCGGCTACCGGGTGAATGAGCGGACTTTGATCAACGCCAGTCCCGACACTCTGCGAGCGGCGCTGCTCAAGGAAGCCGGCGCCAATCGCGGCCCCATCACGATTCGCGCCGATGGGCGCGCGACTCATCAAGCCGTGGTCACGGCCATGGATGTGGCAGGGAAATTAGGATTCGCGCAATTGAATATCGCGACTGTTCACGAGGAAGCCTCGCCTTGAGCGAAGCGGCTGCTGCGGGCCCTAAACCTGCCGGCGACGCTTGGTCGATCTATCGGCGGCTGTTGAAATACGCAAGACCCTATCTCGGCGTATTTCTGATCGGCGTCCTGGGCGCCATCCTGTTCGCCGTATCCAACGCATCGCTCGCGTACTTGGTCCAGAAATTTCTGCGCGGCGCGTTCCTCGTGAAAGATCCGGATGTCCAGTGGGAAGTGCCCATCGGGGTCGTGGCGCTGTTCACTCTGCGCGGCATCGGCGATTATGTGCAGAGTTATTTTCCCAGTTGGGTCGGCAGGCAGGTCATCAAGGGTCTGAGGCGCGATGTGTTCTCGCACTATTTGCGGCTGCCCACGGCCTATCTCGACCAGCAGCAATCCGGGCACTTGCTTTCAAAATTGACGAACAACATCGAGCTGGTCGCGGCGGCGGCCACCAGCGCTGCCATTTCCCTGATCAGCGACAGCTTAAGCATCCTTGCCCTCTTGGTTACGCTGTTCTATATGAACTGGCGCCTCGCGGCCTTCTGTATCGTTGCGGCGCCGATCATCGCTTGGCTGATGCAGATCGCCAACCGCAGCTTCCGCCGCTACAGCGAACGGATTCAAAACTCGATGGGCGACATCACTCGCGTCGCCAAGGAGGCCATCGAGGCGCATCGGCTGATCAAGATCTTCAATGCCGAAGATCATCAAACCGAACGGTTCGAACAAGTCAACGAACACAATCGCGCGTCGAACATGAAACTGATCCGCGCGAGGGCCATCAGCAATCCCGTCGTGCAGTGCATTGCCTCGATCGCACTTGCCAGCGTTCTTTATGTCGCGATAAGGCAGGTATTTACCCATCATATGCAAGTCGACGAGTTCTTCGGGTTCTTGACGGCGCTCATGCTCATTCCGTCGCCGCTGCGCAGCCTGGTCAGCATGAGCGGGCCCCTGCAGCAAGGTATCGCCGCCGGCCAAAGCGTCTTCGAGATCCTGGATTATCCGACCGAAGGCAGCGGCGGCTCGATCAAGCTTGCGCGTGCCCGCGGCGACATAGAATTTCGCAATGTCACCTTCAACTACGGAGGCGACAAGGGCGACGTGCTGCATGAGGTGAGTTTTCACGTGCGTCCCGGCGAAACCGTGGCCATCGTCGGCCGATCCGGCAGCGGCAAGACGACCTTGGTCGGCCTGGTGCCGCGGTTCTTCGACGTCCAGCAGGGCGCGGTGCTGTTGGATGGCGTGGATGTGCGCGAGTATCGCCTCACGGACTTGCGCTCTCAGGTGAGCCTCGTCAGCCAGGAGGTGGTCTTGTTCAACGACACCATACGAAACAATATTGCCTTCAACGCAGTCGATAAATCGGATGCGGAAGTGGAAGCAGCCGCTCGGGCAGCCAATGTCATGGAATTCGTCGAGCAGCAGCCGCAGGGGTTCGACACGGCCTTGGCGGACCGCGGGCAGAATTTTTCCGGCGGACAGCGGCAGCGCATCTCCATCGCGCGCGCGCTGCTCAAGGATTCGCCGGTTCTGATCTTGGACGAGGCCACCGCATCCCTCGATAACGAGTCGGAGCGGCGGGTGCAGCAGGAGCTAGGAATTCTCATGCACGGGCGCACGACGCTGGTGATCGCACACCGTCTATCGACGGTCGAAGGCGCCGATCGAATCATCGTGCTCGATCAAGGCCGCATCGTGGAGAGCGGCTCGCATCAGGAACTATTGGCGCGCGGCGGCTTGTACGCGGCTCTGCACGGGATGCAGTTCAACGCTTAACACAGGCCACACCGGATGTCGGTTCAATCTTGGCTCAATCGGATTTGGTACGACCGCGCGCCGCCGCCATGGTGGTTACTGCCGTTGTCGTTCATCTACGGCGCCGCAGCGGGATTGCGGCGATACCTCTATGCGAAGGGCCTGCGGGTATCGACCCGGATGTCCTCGCCCGTGATCGTGATCGGAAACCTGAGCGTGGGCGGAACCGGCAAGACGCCGCTGGTCTGCTGGATGGTGGAGCGACTAACCGATCTTGGGTTCAGGCCCGGTGTGGTTACGCGCGGCTACGGAGGTTCCTCGGGCGGCGCGCGGCTGATCGATACGGGCGATGATCCCGATACCGTAGGGGACGAATCCATTTTGCTGAAACACCGCACCGGCGCGCCCGTGGCAATCGGCCGCGATCGCCCGGCAGCCTCGCAACTGCTGGTGAATGCCGGATGCAATGTCATCGTGAGCGACGATGGCTTGCAGCACTACGCGTTGGCGCGCGATTGCGAAATCGTCGTCATCGACGGCGATCGGTGCTTCGGCAATGGTCGGCTGCTGCCGGCAGGACCATTGCGCGAGACACAGGCACGCTTGGCGGCTGCGGACGCCGTCGTCGTGAACGGCGGAAAAACACCGCTCGACGGGGTCTTCAGCATGCGGCTCGAGCCGAAAGGCGCCTTGAGCCTGGTCGGCTCCGCCTCGAAGGCCCTGGACGAGTTCACCGGCAGTTCGGTGCATGCCATCGCCGGCATCGGCAATCCCGAGCGTTTTTTCAACATGCTGCGAGCCTATGGCATCGAAGTGCTCGGCCATCCGCTGCCGGACCATTCGCAACTGCGGGCCGCCGACATTTCCTTCGCCGACGAGCGTCCGGTGCTCATGACCGAAAAAGATGCCGTAAAATGCGCGAAGATAGCCGGGCCGCATCATTGGTATGTACCCGTTACCGCGCGCTTCGACGGCGCCGAATCGAATGTGCTGCTCGACATCGTGACTCAGGCTATTAAGAAGCGCGCTTCCCGCGCATGAGGCTCAAATGGATAAGCGCTTGCTCGAATTGTTGGTATGTCCCATTTGCAAGGGCCCATTGCGCAGTGCCGGCGCCGGCAATGAACTCGAGCTCGTGTGCCGGGCGGATCGGCTCGCCTACGCCGTGCGAGACGGAATTCCGGTGATGCTACCGGAGGAAGCTAGGGTCTTGGGCGCCGACGATCCCTTGTTGGACGGCTAGCGCCGATCTCGAACGTGTTTCACGTCATCATCCCGGCGCGTTTCTCCGCTTCGCGCCTACCTGGCAAACCGCTTCTCATCATCGGCGATCGGCCGCTGGTCCGATGGGTATGGGAATGCGCGCGCGCGAGCGGCGCGGCATCCGTGATCATCGCGACGGATGATGTCCGCGTATTCGACGCGGCCAAGAGTTTCGGCGCCGACGCTCAGATGACCTCGCCGCACCACGCCTCGGGCACGGACCGCATTGCCGAAGTAGTTCGCGCGAAGGGATTCGCACCGGAGGAGGTGGTCGTCAACCTGCAGGGCGACGAACCCATGATGCCGGCGGCAGTCGTGCAAGAAGTCGCGGAAGCCCTCAGCTCACGGCCTCAGATCGATATTGCCACGGCCGTTGCGCCTATTCAGTCATTGGCGGAATTTCTCGACACCAGCTGCGTGAAGGCGCTGCGCGCCCGGCAGGGCGAGGCCCTCTACTTCAGTCGCGCGCCGGTGCCTTGGCCGCGCGACAACGTCACGGCCGGCAAGCCCACATGGTTCGCCGGTGCGTGGCGGCATGTCGGCATCTATGCGTACCGTGTTCGCAGCCTGCTGCAATTTGCGTCATGGCCGCCAACGCCGCTCGAGGAGGCTGAGAAGCTCGAGCAGCTGCGCGCGCTGGAGAACGGCATGAAGATTCACCTGGTGGCGTTGAGCGCAGCGCCCCCTGCGGGCGTCGATACGCCGGAGGACTTGAAACGCGTGCGTGACGTTCTGGCAGGCAAGACGGCGCACTGAATCTCTGCGTGGCCGCCCCACGAGGCCTGACCGCCGCCCTACAGAAATTGATTGCATCGATGCTGGACGTGCAAGATCCCTGGGTGAAGCGCGGGCTTAGCTTATAGATCTGTAATATGACGGCTAGATGAGAACCGGGGCCATGTGATGCCATTTACGATTTCCCACGCCGCCGTAGTGCTGCCGTTTTCGCGCTTGCTCGCGCGATGGCGGCTCTTGTCCGCGGTCGTCATCGGAGCCATGGTGCCGGACTTCGGACTGTTCTTTCCCTGGCGGATGCCTCGCTTCGAGACGCACAGTGCCATGGCGTTGCTGACGTTTTGCTTGCCGGTCGGGATGGCTACCTATTGGCTCTTTCAATATCTGGTAAAGACGCCGCTGATGGAGGTGTTGCCCGAGGGTGCGTATGCGCGGTGGCGCGCGGTTTCTTCCGCGGCGGATTTCACCAGCATCCGCCAGTGGATTTTGGCGGCCTGCGGGGTGCTGGCCGGCGCCTTAACCCACCTGGTGTGGGATGCGTTCACTCACGAAAATGCACGCGGCATTCGCATGATCCCGTGGCTCGAGGAGCCGGCGGTCGACATCGGAAATCATCGCATGGCCGGGGTCAGGCTCCTGCAGGACGGGAGTTCGTTGATCGGGCTGTTCATCGTGATAGCGGTGCTTTGGTACGGTCTGCGGCGCGGCCCGGAGCCGGCCTCGCCCACGCGTCCGTTGCAGCCCGCAGAGCGTCTTGCATGGGGACTGGCCTATGTGATCGGCGCCATCGCCCTGAGCGCCGCTTGGTGGCTCTGGGCGCGCATGGGCGAGTCTACCGGGCACTCCATAAAGGCGCTTGCAACGGGAATTGCGGTGGCAGCTCTTCGCGGCGCTGCGATGGCACTCCTTTGCACCAGCATAGCCTTGAGTTGGCGTCTGCACGCGCTGCGCTCATCGAGCGCGCACAGACCGCCGTAACAGGCTTCGACGCTACCGGTCGTCGGGACCCGTGCGCGGCACCTCGCTCGGAACGGATGACCACACGACGTATTTGTCGCCGGTGCCCGCGCTTGAGGGTGCTGGCTCGGGCGTCCGTGGCTCCGGCGCCCGAGCCGGCGACGGCATTTCCGGTGCCATCGGCGGAGCAGGGCGTTCGCGCGGGGTTTCCAAGGATGACGGCACACCACCGCCGTTGCCTTCGCCCGCAGTCGAGGCGCCGCTCGGCAAGGTTTGGGAAGGTCCCGACCCCTGGGCGACACCGGCATTGGACACTTGATTCGAGGATTGACCGGCGCCAGGGCCATTCGAGGTGTTTTCACCTCCGTCGCGCCCCCGCCCGCGCCCGCGCCGCCGTCGGCTTCGACCGCCGCGCTCACTGCTGGACCGCTCCCCACCTGCGGGATCGCCGGAACGGGGCTCGCCGCCCCGCTGTTGGTCGATGCGCGGTGGCTGGTCGTTTCGCGGCGACTGATCCGTGCGCGGCGGTTGATCGGCGCGTGGCGGTTGGTCGGCGCGCGGCGGTTGATCCAAGCGCTGCGATTGGTCTGGGCGGGATGACTGCGCCTGCGCCGCGCCTTCGGGGCGCCGCGGTCCGGAATCGTTGCGGTTCTCGCCGCGCGGGCGGCCGTCGCGCCGCGGGTCCCGCGGTCCGTCACGCCGCACGTCGCGATTTCGGTCACGATCGCCGCGGTCCCGATTTCGATCCCGATCGCCGCCGCTACGGTAGCGATCCTGACGCGCATCGCGGTGCGCGGGTCGATCGCGTTGAGTCTGCGTCGATGGCGAAGGGACTGTTTTGGGCGCAGCATCTGCGCCGCTGCCGAACAACCAACGCCAGAGGCGCACCAGTGCGCCGGCTTGCGGAGCTGCCGCCGCGACCGCCGGGGGAGCAGCGTCGGGCACGGGCATCGGGATGATGGGGGCGGCGGATGCCGGCAAAATGCTCGGCACCAAGGGCACATCGCCCTGCGGCTTTTTGTCGCGATTTCCGATGTTCGAATCGTCAACTACGGGCTGATCTGCCAACTGATAGCTGACGGTGCTGTTCTCCGGAAGCTCTTTTTCATCGTCGCGGATCCGCCGCAACGCGTACGCCGGCGTCTGCATGTGAGGGTTCGGCACGATCACGAGCGACACCTTGTCCCGCGACTCGATTTGATTCAGCCAGTCGCGCTTCTCGTTCATGAGGTAGGTTGCGACGTCGACCGGCACCTGGGCTATTACCCGGCCGGTCCGCTCTTTGCGGGCTTCTTCGCCGATCAAGCGCAACAACGCAAGGGACATCGATTCGACGCCGCGTATCGTGCCCATGCCGCTGCAGCGCGGGCAGTTGATATGGGTCGTTTCGCTCAAGGCCGGCCGCAGGCGCTGGCGCGACAGTTCGAGCAAGCCAAAGCGCGACAGGCGGCCGAGCTGGATTCGAGCGCGGTCCATCTTGACCGCATCTCTCAGCATGTCTTCGACGGCACGCTGATTGGCCTGCGATTCCATGTCGATGAAGTCGATGACGATGAGGCCGCCGATGTCGCGCAAGCGCAATTGCCGCGCGATTTCCTCGGCTGCTTCCAAATTCGTGTTGCGCGCAGTCGCTTCGATGTCGCCGCCGCGGGTGCTGCGAGCCGAGTTGATATCGATCGATACCAGCGCTTCAGTATGATCGATCACCAGGCTGCCGCCCGAGGGGAGGGTGACCTTGTGCGAGTAGGCAGATTCGATCTGGCTCTCGATCTGGTAGCGCGTGAACAACGGAACCGGGTCTTGGTACAGCTTGAGCTTGCGCTGCGCGTCGGGCGGCATGAAGCGCTGCATGTACTCCAGGGCCTTTTGAAAAGCCTCGGGCTGATCGATGAGGCATTCGCCCACATCATCCGAGAAGTAATCGCGAAGTCCGCGGGTGACCGCATCGCTCTCCTGGAAGATCAGGAACGGCGCCGGCCGGCCATCGTTGGCCGCGACGATCGCATCCCATGCGGTCTTGAGATTATTCAAGTCCCACTGCAATTCTTCGGTGGATCGGCCGACACCGGCGGTGCGCACGATGGCGCCCATGCCCTCCGGGATCTGCAGGCCGTTCATGGCCTCGCGCATTTGATCGCGGTCTTCGCCTTCAATGCGGCGCGAGACGCCGCCCGCGCGCGGATTGTTCGGCATCAACACCAAAAAGCGGCCGGCTAGACTGATGAAGGTCGTCAGCGCCGCGCCCTTGTTGCCGCGCTCTTCTTTCTCCACTTGAACGATCAGTTCCTGGCCTTCCTGCAGCAGATCCTTGATGTTCAATCTGTTGGAGTTTGCCGGCTGGGAACGGAAGTATTCCTTGGAGACTTCCTTCAGCGGTAAAAAGCCGTGGCGCTGCGCGCCGTATTCGACGAACGCCGCTTCGAGACTCGGCTCAACGCGGGTTATCCGGCCCTTATAGATATTGGATTTTTTCTGCTCCCGGGACGGGATCTCAATCGATAAGTCGTATAGTTTCTGGCCGTCGACGAGTGCGACTCGCAGTTCTTCTTCTTGAACTGCGTTGACGAGCATTCTTTTCATGTGCCCCAACTAAGGTGGTAGGGGCCGAGGAGGTGAGCTTGAGAATAGAAGCCGGGGCCGCGACGTGTCGGGAGATCATGAATAGGGATACGCCGAGCGCGAGCCACGCTCCCGGCATCACATCAACCCAATTCTGCCAAAACGTATACGGCAAGCCCGGGGCCTTGTTCTCGGTTAACCGCTTGTCAGACGCCGAAGCTCCATTGGGCTCTCTTGCGTCCGTCTCATCGGCCGAGCGATGGTCTGGAATTCCAGAACCAACTAATATGCGGTTCCCCAACGGATGGGGGACCACTGAAACCGGTGTCTACATGCATTACCTAGAAATGGACGTCGCCCAGAAATGGTTCAGCGCCTGACACGGTTTTAGGACATTATCACGCCAGGCCGTCAGGGTCAATGTAATCAATACCTTAGAAGATTGCCCGCCAAATATCGTGAAAACATGAACAGCACTGCGCCGCAGCCCGAGCGGATTTACTCACCCAAAAGTCCCGTGATCCTGCGCACGGTGACCGCGGACGAGGCTGGCCAACGCATCGATAATTTCCTGATGCGGTATTTCAAGTCCGTGCCCCGAAGCCGGGTCTACCGGCTGGTGCGCAAGGGCGAAGTACGAGTCAACCGCAAACGCGTCGATGCGGAATACCGCATTCAGGAAGGGGACGAGGTGCGCTTGCCTCCCGTGCGGATCGACGCCGGCGATGAAGTGGGGCACGACGGCCCGGGGCACGACGGCCCGGGGCACGACGGCCCGGGGCATGACGGCCCGCGGCACGACGGCCCGGGGCGCGCCGGCCTGGGTCGCGGTGGCCCAAGGCTGCCGTCGAGCAGTTTGATCGAATTGATCGAGCGGGCAGTCATTTTTCAGGACAAGCATCTGCTGGTGATCGACAAACCCGCCGGCGTCGCGGTGCATGGGGGCAGCGGTATGAGTTTTGGCGTCATCGAGGCCTTGCGAGCGTCGCGGCCCCGCGAGACGCTGGAGCTGGTGCATCGGCTTGACCGCGATACCAGCGGCTGCTTACTGGTGGCGCGCGAGCGCAGCACGCTGACCACCCTGCATGCCTTGATCCGCAACGGCGGCATGCACAAGACCTACCTGGGGCTGGTTGCGGGTAGTTGGCAGCTAGGCACCAAACGCATCGATGCGCCGCTCGCGACCGATAACCGCCAACACGGCGAGCGGCATGTGCGGGTGGCGCCGGCGGGCAAGGAATCGGTCAGCGTATTCAAGCCGGTGCAATTCTTCGGTGCCCTCGCAACGTTGATGGAGGTGGACATCCCCACGGGACGGACCCATCAAATCCGCGTGCACGCATCCTTTGCGGGCCATCCGCTGCTGGGTGATGACAAGTACGGGGACCGGGAACGCAATGCCGAACTCAGGCGCCACGGCTTGAAGCGTACCTTTCTGCACGCGCAATCGGTTGCGTTCGAGTGGCCGGGCTCCGGCGTCCCGTTTCACGCAAGTGCGCCGTTGCCGGCAGAACTGGCCGCTGTGATCGATGCCATTACCCCCGTGAAGCGCCGGAACCCGCAAGGCAAAGCGTCCGGGCGCGCAAGCGCGAAGCGTCCGGCACGCCGCCCAAGCCGCAACTAGGGCAACTCGAAGCCCACGCCGCGGAGCACCGTGCTCAACTGAATCAACGGCAAGCCGATCAGTGCGCTAGGGTCTGCGCTGTCGATGGATTCGCACAACGCGATCCCGAGGCCCTCACTCTTGAACCCCCCGGCGCAATCGAACGGCCTCTCGAGAGCGACGTAGCGGGCGATGACGGCATCATCCAGGATGCGGAATGCCACCCGGGTGGTATCGGTGAACTCGTGCGCCGATTGGTCATTGGCCCGCACGACGGCCACCGCAGTGATGAAGGAGAGGTTACGGCCAGAGCAGCTTCTCAATTGCTCGATGCACGCCGCCTCGGTGCCGGGCTTACCCAGCACGAACCCGCCTGAATCGTCGTTGCACACCGCGACTTGATCGGAGCCGATGACCCACGCGTCGGGGTTTTGGAGTGCCACGGCAGAGGCCTTGGCCCTTGCCAATCGCATCGCCAAACTCAGGGGCCGCTCGCCGGCGTGGCGGGCCTCCTCGACCCCCGGTGCGCTGCAGGAGAAACGCAGTCGCAGCCGTGCCAGAAGGTCGCGGCGGTAGGTAGAGGTCGAGGCCAAAATAAGTGAAGGCGGAGACTTCAAAAACAACGACTTGCACCCGATTGATTTTGACAGGGGTGGGAACCGGCCCTATTATACGCGGCCCATGGCAGCCGGCATGCCAGACCGAGTCGATTGCGCGCACCTAGCTGAGAATGCCGCGGTGCTCGAACGCGTCTACCCGCTCGGCGAGTTGCCTCGCTTGCAGGATTTACTGGCGGATACGCGAGGCTCGGTGCGTGCGAGGTTTGCATTTACGAAATTCGCGGCGGGCCAACCGGGCGTTACCGTCGCGGTCGAGGCGATGCCGCAACTGCTGTGCCAGCGTTGTCTGAAGGGCTTCGCTTTTGACGCAGCCGGCAGCAGCGAGCTCGAGTTTTCCAGCGACTCGGACGGAGGCGCTGCGAACTCGCAGCGCGAGGCGTATGCGATGGTCGAGGGCCGGATCAGCTTGCGGGAACTGGCCGAGGAGGAATTGTTGTTGGCCTTGCCGATCGCCGCAATGCATCCACCGCAAAGCTGTGAGCGGGCGCCGATTGAGGAGGCGGACGCGATTCAGGATTTATCGGGCGATCGATCCACGCCGTTTGCCGCTTTGCAGGATTTGTTAAAGAAAACTTGATAGGACACATTACTCATGGCAGTTCAAAAAAGCAGAAAAACCCCCTCCAAGCGCGGCATGCATCGCTCCCATTCCGCGCTGCCGTTACCCGCGGTGTCGATCGACGCCAAGAGCGGAGAGACTCATTCGCGTCATCGAATTTCCCGGGAGGGATATTATCGCGGCCGCAAGGTGCTTCAGACCAAGGCGGACGCGGCAGCGGCCGAAGAATAAGCGTCACATCACCGGCGTCGTCGTTTCATACGCCGCTCGGACTTCTTGACGCACCGTGTCTGCGCTGCTCCATATTGCCATCGACGCCATGGGCGGCGACCGCGGGCCTTCGGTATCCGTACCGGCGGCGGTGGCCGCAGCCCGTGAGTTCAGCGATGTCCGCTTCACGCTGATCGGGCGCCAGCCCGACCTAGAACGCGAGCTCGGGAGCGCATTCCCCTCGAATGTGTCCTGCATGTTTGCGGCCGAGGTGGTCGAAATGGCCGACCATCCGCGCGAGGCCTTGCGGCGCAAGAAGGATTCGTCGATGCGCCGTGCCATCGATCTGGTGAAGGCGAATGACGCGCACGCGTGCGTCAGCGCGGGAAATACCGGCGCCCTGATGGCAATGGCGCACTTCGTATTGAAGATGCTGCCGGGGGTGGAACGTCCGGCGATCATTTCGCTGATCCCTTCTCGCGGCGGCCATACCTACATGTTGGACTTGGGCGCCAATGCCTCTTGCACGCCGGTGCAATTGTGCCAGTTCGCCGTGATGGGATCGGTGCTTGCGGCCGATTTGGAAGGCGCTCACGCCAGGCCCCGGGTGGGTCTGCTCAATATCGGAGCAGAGGAAATCAAGGGCAACGATATCGTGCAGGCCGCACACAATTTGTTGACCGCCAGCGACCTCAACTATGTCGGCTTCGTCGAGGGCGACGACATTTTCTCCGATAAAGTGGATGTGGTGGTCACCGATGGTTTTACCGGCAATGTGGCGCTCAAAACGATGGAAGGCGCCGCGCGCCTGATCACCGATGCGCTGCGTGAGGAATTCGGCCGCACCACTTTTCGCAAGCTGGGCTACCTCGCCGCGCGGCCGGCGCTCAAAGCGCTGCGCACGCGGATCGATCCGCGCCGCTACAATGGCGCGAGCATGATCGGATTGAAAGGGATCGTCATCAAGAGCCACGGCGGTGCCGATGTGTTCGGATTTCAGCGCGCACTCGAGGTTGCGGTCACCGAAGCGCGCAATGGCCTGCCGGCGCGCATCGCGGAACGGTTGGCGGCGCCACGCGACGGTTGAAGGAATTCAATGTACGCACGAATCGCCGGTACCGGCAGCTATTTGCCGGAAAAAATACTGACCAACAAGGAACTCGAAACGCTTGTCGACACCAGCGATGAATGGATTCGCACCCGGACCGGAATCGAGCAGCGCCACGTTGCGGCGGAGGGTGAAACCACCACCGACCTTGCGGAACATGCCTCGCGGCGCGCGATGGAGGATGCCGGGGTCACTGCGACCGACATCGATTTGATTTGCGTCGGCACGACGACGCCGGATCTCGTCTTTCCCAATGTGGGCACCTTGCTGCAGGATCGCTTGGGTATCCACGGCTGTCCCGCCTTCAGTCTCGAAGCGGCCTGCACCGGTTTCGTTTACGCGTTGAGCGTGGCGGACAAATTCGTCCGTCTGGGCGAATCGAAATGCGCACTCGTCGTCGGCGCCGAGACGCTGACGCGGATCGTGGATTGGAACGATCGAGGCACCTGCGTATTGTTCGCGGACGGGGCGGGCGCCGTGGTCCTGAAGCCTTCACCGGAGCCGGGGATTATCAGCACGCGGCTGCATTCCGACGGCAAGTACAAGGATTTGCTGTTGTACCCGGACGGCGTGTCCAAGGGTTTCAAATTGGTGCGCGAGGGCAAAGCCGGTGTGCAGATGAAGGGCAATGAGGTCTACAAGGTTGCCGTCAATACGCTGGGACACCTAGTGACGGAGACGCTCAATGCCAACGGGATCCGCAAGGAGCAGCTCGACTGGTTGATCCCTCATCAGGCGAATATTCGAATCATCGAGGCGATCGCCAAGCGTCTCGATTTGCCGATGGATCGGGTTATCGTGACGATCAATTCCCAGGGCAACACGTCCGCCGCGTCGGTGCCGCTGGCGCTCGACACGGGTATTCGCGATGGGCGCGTCAAGCGCGGCCAGCTGCTGCTGCTGGAGGCGTTCGGCGGCGGGTTTACCTGGGGTTCGGCTCTCATTCGATATTGATGCGGGCATGGCCGCGGGCGGGCGGGCCTCAAAGGCTCCGACGCAAATCATGGATAAAAAAACGCCGCGGTATTACCCGCGGCGCTCAAGCTTAAGCAAAAATCGATTTACTTCGACACTGACTTCTTGAACATGCGATCGATCTTCTCGTTGATCGCTTCAATGGCCGTCGAATTCGATTGCGCGGTCGACAAGGCCTGATTGGCGGTGCTCTGCGCGCCCGAAGCGGCAGACTGAGCAGCCGCTGCAGCGCTCTGGGCCGAGGCCGCCGCGGACGCGGTCTTTTGATCGTCGGCCGCGTTTTTGCTGAGTTCTGATTTCAGATCATCGATCTGGGCTTGGATCGGCTTCAGATCCGTGCAGCCTGCGAATGCAACTACGCAAGCCACGGCGAGAGAGGCCTTCAGTGTGGTGGTCAATGTCATAAAAGTATTCCCCTAGGGTTAATTCGTTCGTATCGGAAAGTCCGAAGTGCTGCCGCAGGCCAGCCAGTCACGGTCGGGCCGGTCTGCGTCGCAACACAGTCGCACATAAAGCCAAATTCGCGCGTCGAATGCAACTGAAATGCGCTAATTGTCGCTTTTCGTCGACGTTTTTCGTTAAGTTCCATTCACAATTTAAAACATCGTTAAGAATGCACTACGGAATGTAAATTTTACAGGCAAATGATTATCCGCGCTTCACTAGCCCCGCAGCAACTCCATCACCGCGCGATGACCCTGATCGATGGCCGAATCGGTGTATGCACCGCCGCCCGCGTCGGAATTCGCAACGGTTATGCGGCCAAACTGCGCGCGGCCGAGGACATGCGCCCGCTCGGACTCGGGAACGTCCGGATCGAACAGCGGGTTGTATTCCGGCGCGTAGCCGTGCGGCCATCGATTCACCGTGATGGCGGTGATGTCGCGAGCTGAATCGAAACCACCCTTCCGAAGAGTGCGAGCGAGTTGTTCGCGGATATTGCGCTCGAAGGTCGCGAAGGGCGTGCTTAACAACTCAGCTCGTCCGGCGCGGTTCTGATCGTGCTCGGGCAGTCCAGGTCGGCAGGGCGTGCGCACCATGTGCACCAGAATCGGATCTTGCGCAGACTGCGGGCTTTGATAGCGCCCGATATTCACGTGCTGGTTCAAATGGAAGTAGGTGTGATAACCGCCGGGTGCATAGACGGCATGGACCTTCAGCGCATCGAACGCCAGGCGGTTGCGCAGTGCCACGCTGGTGTAGACCAGCGGGGTCTTGACCAGCTTGTGCAGTGCGTCTTTCTGGACCTCCGGCAATTCCGTGCACAGGTAGGGAATCATCATGTTGTAGCAGGCGAGTACGGTACCGCGCGCGCGGGCCGAGAACGCTCGACCGCCGCGCAGGTATGTGACCTCCACTCGATCGGCCGACTTCGGATCGCCGAGATGGCGTGCACGGATTGCGATGCTGTTCAAGCGCAGGCGAATCGGCGTGGCACTTCGGTCGAGTTGCGCATAGTTCACTCGGGACGTGACCACATCCTCGACGCTGTTGCCGGGCACCGCGCTTGGTATGAGATCTCTTACCAAGAGCCGCGCGAGCGTGGCGTTGCCGTCCGGAAAGTGCAGCCGCAGAGATCCCCCGGTATCTTCGTACCCCGCGGGCGTGAAGCCCATGCGACGGATCGAACCCTTCGCGAGACTCATGCCTTGAAATCCGGGCAAGCCGAATCCCCAACAATCGAGCGCGGACACAGCGTCCGTGCCGACTCCCCACTCACCCATAGTGCGCGCGTGATAGAAACCGAGCACCGCCGGTTCAACGCGCACGACATCGCGCAGAAACGCTTCATAGCTCATGCGCGACAGGCGATCCTTCTTGTCATCGGACGAGAGGCCCGCCAGATAGTCGACCTTGCCCTCTTGAATCTGCACGATTGACGCGCGTGCCGTCGCGGACAGCGGTGATTGCGCCAGAAATTCTTCGAACGAAAGGCGGCCGAGGCCTACCGCCAGCCGATCGGCGCCAAAGGTCTCTTGATCGAAAAACACGCCGCGCTGCAGGCCAAGCTGATCGTAGTACTCGAAGTTCTGAGTGCTCTGCACTTGTTTCGCCACATCGATGCCGAGCGTGGCGAGAAGGCCCGCGGCGACCGGACCATAGGGTCGGGGGCTATCGATCTCCAATGTTCCGCCGTTCAATAAATTCAGCTGGCCGTTCAGGTGGAATTCGTTGCGCTTCGCGTGACCGCCGAAATCGTCGTGATTATCGAGAATGAGAATGCGACCCGCGGGCTTCTGCGCGCGATAGAAATGCGCAGCGGCGAGACCGCTCAAGCCGGCTCCGACGACGATAAGATCGTATTCCTCGCCGGTATCCTGGGTCGCCGGCCAGTTGCGGCCATCGCGCAAGGCATGAGCATCCTCGAAAGAGCCGGGGTGATTGCCGCGCAGGCCGGTGAGCAGCGGCGGGTAATAGCCGGGAGCGTCCTGAGCGGCGGTGGAAGCGGTTGCGGCGGGGTCCGCCAGCGCGGCCGCGAGCAGGGGATTGGATGCGGCGGCGGCACCGATGGCGACACCATTCAAGAAATCGCGCCGTGTGATGGGCTGATTCATGCCGAGTAAGCGGTCGCGCGCGGGATCTTGTTTTTCTTGGGTCATGGAATGGCCGTTAAATTACCGTGCATTAGACGGACTTGCCACCCTCAAAAGACTGTATATAATAACAGTCACTGGCTACATATACAGGTGATGCATGTCGGACCTTACCCCCCGTCAAACCCAGATCCTCAGGCTCATTCAAGACGCGATTCTGGAAAGCGGAATGCCGCCAACACGCGCAGAAATCGCCCGCACGCTTGGCTTCAAGTCCCCCAATGCCGCCGAGGAACACCTGCGCGCCTTGCAACGCAAGGGCGTCATCGATCTTATCCCCGGCGCCTCCCGTGGTATCCAACTCAAGGATATTTTGCGTGAACAATTGGGGCTGCCGCTCATCGGGCGTGTCGCTGCCGGCCGTCCGATCTTGGCAGAAGAGCATATCGAAAGGCGCTATCAGATCGACCCGCAGTTATTTCAACCTCAACCCCACTATCTACTGAAAGTGCATGGGATGAGCATGAAAAATGCCGGCATCTTGGATGGTGATTTGGTTGCCGTGCATCGCACGCCCGAAGTGCGCAATCGCCAAATCGTGGTCGCGCGTTTGGAAAACGAAGTCACTGTTAAGCGCTATCGTCAAGTTGGCACGATCGTCTGGCTGCTACCCGAAAATACCGATTTCGAACCCATTCGGGTCGACTTGAAAGAACAGCCCATGATTATCGAAGGGGTAGTCGTCGGGGTGCTTCGTCGCGGTAAAGATGTGGATGCCGCGTGACGTATCGCAGCTTGCGGATATCTTGGCCGATGCGCGCGTCTGGAAGTTAAAAGACGCCTCGGCTGCCCCCGCTCGTCCGGTTTGGTCCACAGGTTGTAGCTCGCTCGATGCGCGCCTGCCCGGGGGTGGGTGGCCGACGGCGTCGCTCATCGAAGTGTTGCTGGACGACACCGGTTTGGGCGAGGTGCAGCTGTTTTTACCGGCTTTGGTGGAATGCCAACGCAGGACCAGTCAAGGCAGCACCGATGAGGCTCCCTGGATCGTCTGGATTGCACCCCCTCATGAACCTTATGCCCCTGCCTTAGCGCAGCAGGGAATCGAACTGGAGCGCTTGCTTGTAGTGCAGCCTGCGAGCGCCACCGAAGCATTGTGGGCGGCTGAACAGGCTTTGAGTTCGGGTGTCTGCGCCGCGGTATTGCTCTGGTTGAAAGGCACCGACGATCGCTGGCTGCGGCGTTTGAAACTTGCGGCCCAGGCGGGCGGGGCCCTCGGTGTGCTGTTTCGCCCCGAGCGGCATCGTTTCGAATCTTCGCCCGCCACACTGCGTTTGGCTCTGACATCCGGTGAGCATGAGTTGCGTCTCGATCTACTCAAGGTGCAAGGCGGCCGGCCCGGTCCTGTCGATCGGGGCGGCACTCCGCCGGGCGGCACTATGCTGGGTGACCCATGAAATCGCGGATGGCGAAATCAAAGACGGCAGATTTATTCGGCGTCTCTTCGGCCGTTCAAGTGGGCCAGACGGCCGACTTAGTATTCGGCATGCCGCCTGCGACGCGATCCGCGGACCGCCCGCGTTCAAAGCAGCTTTGGTATGCCGTGGTTTTTCCGGAGTTGGCCAAGGAACATTCACCCGCGGCGCTGCAGCGCCTCTGCATGTATGCGCAACAATTTACCTCCTTCGTCAGCATCGAGCCGCCCAACGCTTTGTTATTGGAAATCAAGGGCAGCCTGCAGCTGTTCGGTCCTCTTGAGCGCATGCATGCCGACATCGATGCTTGTTGGCGGCGGCTGGCATTGCCAGCTCGCAGCGCTTCGGCTCCAACGACTCTGGCAGCGCTCTGGCTCGCTCGGGGCCGCCAACCGTGCGCCGTCACCCCCGCGGCGGACGCCGCCCCGCTACATATCGAAGACCTCGCAACGCTGCCCGGGCACCTTACGGGATTGCCGATTGCTTGTACGGCCTGGGATATCGCATGGCTGCAGACTTTGCGCGCCATGGGTGTGACGCGTATCGGTGAATTGTTGCGCCTGCCGCGCGCCGGTCTCGCGCGCCGTTTGGGTGCGGCAGCGGTTCAAGATCTCGATATTGCGCTGGCGCGCCAATTCGCGCCGCGCAGAGCATTCGTACCGCGTGAACGTTTTCGGGAGCGATGTGATTTCGAGACCGAGATCGAGAATGTCGCTTATCTGGAAAAGGCGCTCGAACCGCTGATCGCACGGTGTGCGCAGTTCTTGCGAGAGCGTCAGGCCGGCGTACAGGCGTTGCGGTTGAGTCTGCGACATCGTGCGGGGCCTGCGACTTGTGTGCATTTGGGGCTGGCGAGCATCACGAGCGAACGCCGCCGCTTGATGGATGTATTGACGCAAAAATTGACGCGACTCGAGCTGCCGGCTCCGGTCCGCGGCATGGAACTCATTTCCGGAGCCCTACTGCCGCTCTCGGCCGGCTCGCTCGATGCGTTTGCCGGATTGGCGTGCGCGGGCTCAGGCTCCGGCGGACGCGACAGTGTGCCGCAATTGGTGGAGCGTTTGCGCGCTCGGCTCGGCGAAGAGGCGGTGTATGGAATCGCTTCAATTGCGGAACATCGGCCCGAAGCGGCCTGGAGACGCGTGCACGAGCTGCCGCTCACCTCTGTTTCACGCGGCGGCGAAAAGACGATCGACCGAGGTCTCGGCGATGGCATGCCGCGCCCCGTGTGGTTGCTGGACGAACCACGGCCATTGGCGAGCGGCTTGGTTCTGGAACACGGTCCTGAACGGATCGAGAGCGGTTGGTGGGACGGCAAGGACGTGGCACGCGATTACTACATTGCACGCCAAGCCTCCGACGCACGCCGTTCTCATCGCGCAAAGTTGTGGGTTTTTCAGGAAAGGCAATCCAAGTGTTGGTATCTACACGGGATGTTCGCCTGAACGGTGGGCGCTCTTAAAACATGTATGTCGAACTGCATGCCTTGAGTAATTTTTCTTTTTTGCGCGGCGCTTCGCACCCCGAGGAATTGATTGCCCAGGCTAGCTGTTTAAATTACCGTGGGCTCGCACTCACCGACGAATGCTCACTGGCGGGCGCAGTACGCGCTCATATCGCTGCCAAGCAGCATGGGTTACCGCTGATCATCGGTACCGAGCTCAACTGCATCGATGGGCTCAAACTCGTGGTGCTCGCCACCAATCGGGCGAGCTATGGCGCCATAAGCCGATTGATCAGCCGAGCGCGCCGCGCCGCCGCCAAGGGCAGCTACGCGCTTGCACGCATTGATCTGGAGGATGCTCTCGATGGTTGCGTGATCATCTGGCTGCCGCGTACAGACAGAGCGTCGATGCAGCGGCAGGAGGAGGACGGCCGGTGGATGCGCGAAAGATTTTCGGGACGTTTATGGTTGGGCGTGGAATTACTGACCGGCGGCTTCGACATGCGCCGATTGCAGCTGCTCGAAACATTGGGCAAGACCCTCGATGTGCCGAGAGTGGCCGCGGGCGATGTCCACATGCACCGCCGCCGCCGCCGCGCTTTGCAAGATGTATTGACGGCGATACGGCTCAACACGCCCCTGCAAGCCGTGGGGTTTGCGGTATTCCCGAACGGCGAGCGCTGTTTGCGGCCCTTGCAGCGCCTGCAGGAGCTGTATCCTGCGCCCTTGTTGGCGCAAACGCTGGAGATCGCCGGGCGCTGCACTTTCAAACTCGATGAATTGCGCTACGAATATCCAGAAGAAATCGTGCCTCCCGGCGCCACTCCCGCGAGTCATTTGCGCGAGCTGACGATGCGGGGCAGCGCGCAGCGTTGGCCTCAGGGCGCGCCGCCGGCGGTCCGCGAGAACATCGAACACGAATTGCGTTTGATCGCCGAACTCAAATTCGAGCCGTTCTTTCTGACCGTGCACGATATCGTCGAATATGCGCGTTCACAAGGAATACTCTGTCAAGGCCGCGGTTCTGCGGCCAACTCCACCGTCTGCTATTGCCTGCGGATCACTGAGGTGGATCCCTCGCGCATGGCCATGCTGTTTGAGCGCTTCATTTCCAAGGAACGCAACGAACCGCCCGATATCGACGTGGATTTCGAACATGAGCGGCGCGAAGAGGTGATTCAGTATATTTATGGAAAGTACGGCCGGGAGCGGGCGGCGCTGGCGGCGACCGTCATCTGTTACCGTCCGCGCAGCGCTCTGCGCGACGTCGGCAAGGCATTGGGATTGGATCTCGCGCAAGTCGATAGACTCGCACAAGGCATGCAATGGTGGGATGGCCAGCGCATCGATCCCGATCGCATCCGCGCCTCCGGTTTTGATCCCGAAGATCGGGTGATCGCGCGCCTCATCGCGCTCGCGGCGGAAATCTTGGGCTTTCCCCGCCATCTCTCGCAGCATGTGGGCGGCTTCGTCATTGCACGCGGGCGTCTCGATGAACTCGTGCCCATCGAGAATGCAGCAATGCCCGATCGGACTGTGATCGAGTGGGACAAAGACGATCTCGATGCATTGGGGTTGCTGAAAGTGGATGTGCTTGCCCTCGGCATGCTGAGCGCAATTCGGCGGACGTTTCAATTGATCAATGAGTTCGGCGGTTCATCCGCGGCCGCAGGGAAACTCGACCTCGCGGCGGTGCCGAGCGAGGATAAGGCCGTATACGAAATGATTTGCCGTGCGGACACCGTAGGCGTGTTTCAAATCGAATCACGGGCGCAAATGGCCATGCTGCCGCGGCTGCGGCCGAAAAATTATTACGATCTTGTGATAGAAGTGGCGATCGTGCGCCCCGGGCCGATCCAAGGCGAGATGGTGCATCCGTATTTACGGCGCCGTAGCGGCGAGGAGGCGGTGACGTATCCCAGCAAGGCTGTCGAGGCGGTGCTCAAGCGCACATTGGGCGTGCCTATTTTTCAAGAACAAGTCATGCAGCTGGCGATCGTCGCGGCCGGTTTTTCGCCGGGCGAAGCGGACCGGCTGCGCCGCGCGATGGCGGCTTGGAAACGCAAGGGCGGCTTGGAGCCCTTCCAGCGCCAGCTGATCGATGGCATGCGTGGACGGGGATACTCCGAGAGCTTTGCGCAGCAGATATTCAGTCAGATATTGGGATTCGGCGAATACGGATTTCCCGAGTCACATTCGGCGAGTTTCGCCCTGCTCGTGTACACGTCCGCCTGGTTGAAGCATTACGAGCCCGCGGCATTTTGCGCGGCTCTCATCAACAGTCAGCCGATGGGCTTTTATGCACCGGCGCAGTTGGTGCGCGATGCGCGTGCTCACGGAGTCGAGGTGCGTGCAATCGACGTGACCGGCAGCGACTGGGACTGCACGCTCGAGCGGCAAGCCGATGGCCGGCCTGCCCTGCGTTTGGGTTTGCGCTTGGTCAAGCATTTATCGAGCGAGGGGGCGGCTCGACTGCTCGCGGCGCGCGCCGCACGTGTCTTTGACACGATCGCCGATCTTGCGGAACGGGGGAAGCTCGAGAGACGAGATCTGGAGGCGCTCGCGGCCGCCGATGCGCTCTCGAGCCTTTCCGGACACCGGCATCGCGCGGTGTGGCAGGTCAGCGGAGTGGAGCGCGCATTGCCCTTGCTGCCCGCCGCGACGGTACTCGAGGAAGGAATCCCGCTGCTGCGCGCGCCGCGCGAGGGCCAGAATATCGTCGCCGACTACGGCAGCATCGGCTTCACGCTGCGTCGCCATCCCTTGAGCTTGTTGCGCGATAAGCTTGAGCGGCGCGGCGTGCTGCCGACCGAGGATCTGTGGAAGCAACCGAACGGGAAATGGGTCAGAACGGCGGGGCTCGTCATCACGCGTCAGCGCCCGGGCAGCGCGGGCGGCGTCACGTTCGTCACCATGGAAGATGAAACCGGCTATGTGAATTTGATCGTGTGGAACCGCGTTGCCGTGGCGCAGCGCGCGCCATTGCTCGAGTCGCGTCTGCTCGAGGTGCAGGGTGAATTGCAGCGGCAGGGCGATGTGCAGCATGTAATCGCGCGGCGCTTGACGGATCTCTCGGCGTTATTGGGAGACCTTGCCGTCACGTCGCGAAATTTCCACTGAGCGCCGTCGGAAATCTTGCCGTTCCCCCGGCGGCAATTTGCTAAGATCCCGCTTCCGGACGATCGCTTGGCGCGAGGGAGCCCATGATTCCAACCGACGATGATCAAGCGGGGCGCTCACGCCGTTCGTTTCTGTTGTCGGGCGGCGGATGGTTGACGAGCGTCTGGATCGGCGCCCATTGGCCGGCGATTGCGGCCGCCGCGCATCATGCCGCCGAAGCGTCCGCCGCGCCCGTGCCGGCGCGCTTCGATTTTTTTACTGCCGCCGACGCGGCCGACGTCGAGGCAATCGCGGCGCAGATCGTGCCGAGCGGCGCGACCCCCGGTGCGCGCGAGGCGCATGCGGTGTTTTTCATCGATCGCGCGATGGCCACGTTTTTCGCGGATTGGGCCCATGATTTCCGTCCCGGGCTCGGCGAATTTCAAGCGCGGTTTCGTGCATCGATTCCGCAGTCCGTATGCTTCGCCGACGCCGCGCCGGATGTACAGATCGCCTATCTTAAAACCGTCGACCGCACTCCGTTCTTCGAAGCGATGCGCACACTGACCTTGCTGGGCATGTTCTCGTCGCCGAAATACGGGGGCAACTTCCAAGGCAAAGGGTGGGCGATGATGGGGTTCAAGGATCAGCACGTCTTCACGGCGCCGTACGGCTACTACGATCGTGAATACACGGGCTTTGTTCCCTATACCACGGAGCGCCAAGCGTGACCGCCCGCCGCTTCAAGCCCGCCGAGACGGTGGACTTCGCGGTGGTCGGCTCGGGCGCCGCAGGCGCGGTGCTGGCGCGCGAATTGTCGCAATCGGGTTTCACCGTGCTGGTATTCGAACAGGGGCCGCGCTTTTCCCCCGCCGACTTCGAACACGACGAGTTGAAATACTTTTTTATGAACGGGATTACCGTCGACCTGAAGGTGAGCCCGCAATCCTTTCGCGCGGGTCCCGGGGTCACCGCGCAGCCGTCATTGGGGGCGCCGCCGGCGCTATATGCACGTCTCGTCGGGGGCAGCACCAATCATTTCACGGCCAATTACTGGCGCTTTCACGAGATCGACTTCAACGAGCGAAGCGTGCTCGGCGCCATTCCCGGGACAGGATTTGCCGACTGGCCGATTACGTATCGGGAACTCGAGCCTTACTACACCAAGGTGGAATGGGAGGTAGGCGTGTCGGGGCTCGCTTATGCGAGTCCGTTCGATCCGCCGCGCAGCAAGCCTTATCCGATGCCGCCGCTGCCGGTGAAGTCCTCCGGCGCGTTGCTCGAGCGCGGCGCCAGAAAACTTGGGCTGCATCCGTTTCCAGCGCCCATGGCCATTGCATCCCAACCGTATCGCGGCCGCCCCGCTTGCGTCCATTGCGGATTCTGCATGGGTTTCGGGTGCGAGGCGAGGGCGAAGTCCTCCTCGCTCTACACGATGATTCCGGAGGCCGAGGCGACCGGCCGCTGCGAGGTGCGTGCGAACAGCTACGTGTACCATGTGGCGACCCATGCGAGCGGGCGCGCGAGCGGGGTGCACTATTTCGATGCCGGCAAACGCGAACACTTCCAGAAGGCCCGGGCGGTGCTCTTGTGCGCCAACGGCGCGGAGACTGCGCGCTTGCTTCTCAACTCGAGGACCAGCCGGTTTGCCGATGGGCTGGCGAACTCGAGCGGCCTGGTGGGCAAATATCTCATGTTCAATCAAGGGGCGTCCGCGCACGCAGTCTTCGAACATGAGCTCAACGAGTACAAGAGCGTGCAAGTGACGCGCATCTTGCATGACTTCTATGACGCCGATCCGAAGCGCGGATTCTACGGCGGCGGCGGAATCGACGGGCGCATCGATCCGCAGCCCGCACTGTGGGCGATGTCCCAGGGGGGCGATCTACCGCGCTGGGGCGCCGATCTCAAGGCTCGGATCGAAGCGTTTCCGCGCTCCATGGTATCGGCCGGGCACACCACCTCGCTGCCGGTAGAAACCAACAGCGTCAGCATCGATCCGACGCTCAAGGATGCCTGGGGCGTCCCCGCCCTGCGGATCACCTACAAAGATCATCCCGACGACCTTGCCTTCGCCCGTTTCCTCCAGGACCGTCAAGTGGAGATCATGCAGGCGGCCGGCGCGCAGAAGGTTTGGCGCGACGACGTCGCCGAACTCAACTGGGGTGTGCACTTGTTGGGCACTGCCCGCATGGGCAACGATCCTGCCACCTCCGTGGTCGACAAATATCACCGGACGCATGACGTGCCGAATCTGTTTCTGTGCGATGGTTCGAGTTTCGTCACGTCGGGCCGCGGTCAGCCGACCATGACCATTCAGGCGTTGGCATTCCGCGCGGCCGATCATATCGGCCAATTCGCCAAACGCAACGAAATCTGAGCGCGAAGCTGTGCCGCGCGCAGGACCGGTCAGCGGGTTTTCTTTTTCTTTCGACCGGTCTTGTCGGAGTGACGCGGCGGCCGGTCCGATTCGTCCATATCTGCGGGTTCCGATGCGCCCTCGACAGGGGCGTCCCCGATCTCGTAGTCATCGAAGTCGCTCATCAGTTCCGCAGTCCGCCGTTCTTCCATGACCCGTTCCAGGCGGCGCCACGCGGGCTCTGCGCCCTTCGGCGCGCGCCGGCGCTGCGATTCGACGTCGCGCATGATGTGATCGACGTCGACCTCATCGCCCCCAGGGGCCACATCTTCGACGTCTTCTTCCTCGAACTCATCCGATTCAGGCTTTTCGCTCATGCAAAATGAAAGTCCGAGTTGGGTTCATTGGTGAAGCACGCGCGTTATAAACGGAAATGCAGGCCAGGCGCAAGACCCCAGCTCACATCCTTTACTTCACGAGGTCGTTGAGCTGAAAAATCGGCAGCAGGAGCGCAATGACGATGAACATGACGACTGCGCCCATGAATACCACCATGAAGGGCCCCAGCAGATTGGTCATGGTGGAGAGCAAGCCGTCCATCTCGCGTTCCTGATTGGTCGCAGCGCGCTCAAGCATCTTTTCCAACTCGCCGCTGCTCTCCCCGCTGCTGATCAGGTGAATCATCATGGGCGGGAAGAGCTTGCGCGCCGCCAGAGACTTGCCGATCGGAGCCCCCTCGCGAACGCGCAACGCCGCTTCCTCGACGGCCTTTTTCATGGGCATGCTGTTGACCACCTCGGCGGAGATGCGCAAAGCCTCGAGCACTGGTACCGCGCTTGCAGTGAGAATACTGAAAGTGCGGGAGAATCGGGCCGTATTGAGGCCCCGAATGAGCTTTCCAGCCAACGGGACCCGCAGCAGAAACCGATCGAACGCCAAGCGCGCGTCCGGCGCCCTGAGCCAGCGCAGGAAACCCCAGGTGCCGGCCGCGATCACGATCAGGGCGTAAAACCAATAATGGCGTATCAGATCGCTCATGCCGATCAGGATGCGTGTCGCGATCGGCAATTCTTGGTGGCCGGATTCAAATACGGCCACGACCTGCGGTACGACGTAGGCAAGCAGAAAGGACACGATGGCGAAGGACAGGACCATCAGCACGATGGGATACACCAGCGCGTTGCTGACCTGCTGGCCCATGACCTGGCGCGATTCGGTGTAATCGGACAAGCGCTCCAGCACCTGATCGAGCTTGCCGGACTGCTCGCCGGCGGATACCGTCGCCCGATAAATTTCCGGAAACGCCTGCGGGAAATCCCGCAAACCATCCGCCAACGGGTGGCCCTCGACGACTTTGCTGCGCACGCCCAAGATAATGCGCTGTACGCGAGGCTTTTCTGTTTGTTCCGCGACCGCCTGCAAAGACTCCTCGAGCGGCAGACCGGAGTGCAGCAGCGTGGCCAGCTGGCGCGTCAGCAGCGCAAGATCGAGCGTCGAAAGTCCGCGCCGCCAAAAACCGCGGGCGCGGCTCTTCTTGAGCTCGCGCTGGGCGGTCTCCTGGATATCCATCGGCAGCAGGTGTTTGTCGCGCAGCAGCTGGCGGACATGCTTGGGAGTGTCGCCTTCGATCAGGCCCTTGCGTTCCCGACCCTGAGCGTCCAGAGCCGTATATTCGAACGCGCCCATCAGTCCTCGCGGGTGACGCGCAGCACTTCTTCGAGCGTCGTGTCGCCCGCCATCACCTTTCTGCGACCGTCGTCGCGAATGCCCGGGCTCGCCGTACGCGCATGACGCTCCAATTCCTGTTCGGACGCGCCATCATGAATCATCGTTCGCATATGATCGTCGACCGCGATGAGTTCGTAGATGCCCGTACGCCCACGATAGCCGTTTC
This sequence comes from Steroidobacteraceae bacterium, assembly GCA_035996065.1. GTDB lineage: Bacteria > Pseudomonadota > Gammaproteobacteria > Steroidobacterales > Steroidobacteraceae > Bog-1198. The sequence continues at coordinate 142,231 of DASYJX010000054.1, forward strand.
CGGACTCGTTGCCCGGCCGATATAACTGAACGGGGCTACCCTTTGAATCAAGGTTCAAGAGGCGCCGTTCATATTCGCCCGCCAAGAAGGGCTCGCGAGTATCCGGATTGAGGACCCGCACCAAGCGCTGGGCGAGGACCCCGATCAAACTCGACGACAGCAAGAAGGGCTCGATCCCCATGTCGCGCAGGCGCGTGACCGCACCCACGGCCGTGTTGGTATGCAGCGTCGAGAGCACCAAGTGCCCCGTCAAACTCGCCTGCACCGCGATTTGCGCGGTTTCCAGATCGCGGATCTCGCCGACCATCACGACGTCAGGATCTTGTCTCAAGATCGCCCTGAGGCCGCGCGCGAAGGTCATTTCGACCTTGGTGTTGACCTGCGTCTGACCGATGCCGTCGATGTAGTACTCGATGGGATCCTCGACGGTCATGACGTTGCGTGTATTGTCATTGATTCGTTCGAGAGCGGCATACAGCGTGGTCGTTTTGCCCGATCCGGTGGGTCCGGTGACCAAGATGATGCCGTGCGGCTTATGGATGATGTCATCCATCGTCTCTTGGGTCCGCGGGTCCATTCCGAGCGAGGTCAGCTCGATCCGCCCGGCCTGCTTGTCGAGCAAGCGCAGCACCACGCGCTCGCCATGCCCGGACGGCAAGGTCGAGACGCGCACATCCACGGCGCGCCCGGCGATGCGCAGCGAAATTCTGCCGTCCTGCGGCAGGCGGCGTTCCGCGATGTCGAGTTTGGACATGACCTTGATGCGCGATACCACCAGCGGCGCAACGGCACGCTTGGTCTGCAGCACCTCGCGCAGCACGCCGTCGACCCGAAAGCGGATCACCAGCCGGTTCTCGTACGGCTCGATGTGAATATCCGAAGCGTTTTCCTTCACCGCCTGCGTCAACAGGGCGTTGATCAAGCGGATGATCGGCGCTTCGTCATCGCTTTCCAGCAAGTCGGAGGATTCGGGAATGTCCTCGGCCAGATGCGCCAAGTCGGTATTGTCGTCCAATCCCTCGAGCATCTGCATCGCGGCGCCGGAGCCCGCTTCGTAAGCGACGCGCAGCATGGAGTCGAAGGATTCGACGGAGACGCGCTCGAGTTTCAAGGGCACGCCGACGAAGCGGCGTACCTCGGCCAAGCTTTGCGGCGTCACGCCCGGCCGGCACACCGTGTCGGCTATGCCATTGGCGATGCCTCGCACCAACACCCCATGCCGCTTTGCAAAGGGGAACGATAATTTCCTTTGCTCCCCCGGATCGTTGAGTTCAGCGTTCACGGGTTGACCGGGCTCTGCGGCGCAGTCGCGGGCGGCGGCTGCGTCGTCGCGGGAGGCGTCGCGGTCTCCGGAGCCGCAATAGCCGGCGGGGCCGGGTTGGGGGTAGCACCCTGAGGATTCGCGCCGGGCGGCGGCGCCGCCGGTTTGCCCGATCCCGGCGGCATCGGCGGCACGACGGGCTGTCTTTCGCCCGGCAACAGCATGATATGTCCTTTGTTGCCCAACGATTTCTCACCCTGCCGAACTTCATCGTATTTCGACTCGCTGGTGCTCTCGGTGGCTTCGGCGTCGCGCAATATTTTCGGCCGGATGAAGACCAGCAGATTTTTCTTTTGCCGGGACCCGCTGCGCGACTTGAACAGATTGCCGAGCAGCGGAATGGCGCCCAATCCCGGCACGCGGTCTTCGCTCTGCGTCACGGTATCCGACATGAGACCGCCCAGCACGATGATGCCGCCATCTTCGATCAGCACGGTGGTCTTGATGGAGCGCTTATTGGTGGAGATGTCGGCGGAGTCCGTGAGTTTGGCTCCCGGGGAGGAGTCTTCCTGTTCGATCTTGAGCTGCACCGAATTGCCTTCGTTGATGTGCGGCGTAACCTTCAAAATCGTGCCCACTTCCTCGCGCTGAATCGTCGTGAAAGGGCTGGTGGTGCCGCCGACGGCCGCCGTCGAACTGCTGTAGGAGCCTGTGATCAGCGGTATCTCTTGCGTCACCTTTACCTCGGCTTCCTCGTTGTTCATCGTGATCAGCGAGGGCGTGGAAATGATGTTGCTGCTGCCGTCGCTGCGCAACGCCTGAACCAGTGCGGCGAAACCCCGGCCAGTGTTCGAATTATACTTCCCGAGCGCAAAGGTGGCTCCGGTACCGACCGTCGAGCTGCTGATTCCCGTGCCGGTCGTCCCGGTCGTCGGGACCGTCGTCGGGGTGCCGTTCGTTACACCCAGGACGGCCGCGGCCAGGTTGACGATGCTCGTGCCGCTGCCGGGAAGATTCGTCACGCCGTAGCCATAACTGTTGCCCCCGTCGAGGATCCATTGCACGCCGAGATTGGCACTCTTATTGACATCGATTTCGGCGATCACGGCTTCGACCTGAACCTGCGCGCGGCGAATGTCGAGCTTGTCGATCACCGACATCAAGGACTTCATGATTTTAGGCGGCGCCGTGATAACCAGTGCGTTGGTGGCCACGTCGGCCCAGATGGTGACGCTGGCATCCACATTGGAGGTGCCGCCACCGCCGCCGCCAGGGGGGGCCGTCGGCGGTCCGCCCTGCGCCTTGGCCGAGGCCGTGGCCTGCCCTTTGAGCTTGTCGGAGATTTTCTCAGCGTCCGCATAGCGCAGGTATCTGACCTGGGTGTCCCCGCCCGTCGCCAGGGGAGTGTCCATATTGATGATCAACGCTTTCATCCGAAGGCGCTGCATGCTGCTCTCACCGGTCAGCAGCACGCTGTTGGTGCGTTCGTCGGCGACGACTTTGACGCCGGCGCCGCCGCCCTCGGCGCCTTGGCCTTGATTGAGCGAACTGACAATTCGCACCACGTCGGCAGCACTCGCGTTGTGCAGCGCGACAACCTCGACCGGCTGATCGACTCCGCCTTGATCGATGCGCTCGATGATCCGCACCAGGCGGTTCACGTTGCTGGCGCGGTCCGAGATGATCAGCATGTTGCCCGTTGCATAAGGGGCAAGATGCCCGTATTGCGGAATGAGGGGCCGCAGCATGGGCACGAGCTGCGCGGCGCTGACATTCTTCAACGTGATGACCTGCGTCACAATTTCATCCGATGTCGAACTCACGTTCTGCGGCAAATCGTTCGCCGGCAACTGGCGCGCATCGGTATTCGGGACAATTTTGATCACCTTGCCGGCCGGCACGGCGACGTAGCCATACACCTGCAAGACAGAGAGAAAGGCTTCGTAGAACGCGTCCGGAGACATGGGCGTCGCCGATAGCATGGTTACCTTGGCATTGACGCGCGGATCGATGATGAAATTCTTGCCGGTGACCTCGGCGACGGCTTGGATGATCTGACTCAGATCCGCGTCTTTGTAATTGGGCGTGATCGTCTGGCCGTCTTCCTGCCTGCTCTGCTTAGGCTGCTTCGACTGCGGCGCCGCCGACAAGGTTGCTGACACGAGCAATGCCGCAGTGAGCGCCATGACAGCGGCGATGCGGGACTTGCTTTGCGGTTGGCTTGGATTCGGCATCATGGGTACTCGTATGTGAAACGCATTCGACTTTGCCTCGCGCTATTCGTTTGGATTCTCGGGAACGGAACTTTGCGGCTGCGGCACGCCGTTCGGAGCCCCTGCGGGGGAGTTTGTCTCGCCGTCCAATTCCTTGGTCGCCTGCGCCGCGACTTGTGCGATGTTGAGCGTAATTTCCTGCCTTTGCCCGCTGCGTTCGATGGTCACTGTTGCGTGGTCCGATGTCTGAATCGTGTTGAAGACGTCTTGGCTATGCTGCGGATCATCGAGCACGGTGCCGTTGATCGCCGTCACCAAATCGCCAGGCTTAAGCCCCAATTTGTTGAATATCTGCCGATTTCGACCCGGATAGGCGCGAAAGCCACGGAGTTTGCCCGCAGCACTGTCATACGAGGGCACTACCCGCATGACTTGGTCGAGAATACCGGGATCCTGTTGCACCATGCGGCGGATATTCTCGACGGCGGCCACGGTGCGCGGATCTCCGCCCGGCCGACGCACCACCGGGGGCCCGCGCATGCCAGGCCCGAGCAGCCTCGGTAATAGCAGAGTCTCCAGCGCGCCGCCACGATCGAGAATGACATGGTCGAGATAGACTGAATGTAAAGTAGCGCCGCCGATATTGTCGCCAACCGAATACACTTTCGCCGGGCCGCCGTCGCTGATGATGGCTACGCCGTGCTTCGGGTCCTGGGTTGCAATCGTCCCGGCCAGTACCAGATTGGCGGTGGATTGCGGAGCGTTGGCGGGGTCTTGAGTGCCGGACTCGACGGCCGCGACCCCGAACAGGTGGGCTGACACCACGCTTTGGACGTCCAATCCGGAGGGCCGGCTGCGCGGCGCACCGTTGGTCAGCACCGGCTGGGGCGACTTGACCGGTGTTCCACTCAGCAAGGCAATGGCGACCCGCGCCAGCTCAACGGCGATGAGTGCCGCCAATGCCAGCGAGACTAAGCGGGGGCCGTTGCCCTGCAGACGGGACAGCCATCCATGTGTGCGAATATCAAGCATATGGAAGTGGCCAATGGTTACGTGACCGGTAATCATACGGGCTACCCGCTTGACCGCTCAAGCATTTGTTTTTACTTGTTAAAGTAAACTGATACTGATTGGCGACAGGGGGGCGCCTTGGGGAGCGATTCGGCCGCACGTCTTGTAAAGCGCCGAGACGCACCCTATAAACTGATGATTCATGAGCGATATCGAACGCGGAAGGGAAGGAACAGGCTTGGTCGTCGAAGAAGCGGCGCCGAAGCTCAAACGCCCGCCACTTTATCAAGTTGTGTTGATCAATGACGACTACACTCCTATGGAGTTCGTGGTCGACATCCTGCAGCGTTTCTTTGCGATGGACCGATCGAAAGCAACCCGGGTTATGCTGGAAGTGCATACCAAGGGTAAAGGAGTCTGCGGAGTCTTTACCTATGAGATTGCAGAGACGAAGGTGGCTCAAGTGATCGCGTACGCGCGACAACATCAGCATCCGCTGATGGCAACGCTAGAAGAGGCGTAAAGTGCTAAGTCAAGAACTCGAATTTTGTTTGAACGACGCATTTGCAGGCGCCCGCGAGGCGCGGCACGAATTCATGACCGTCGAGCATTTGCTGCTCGCCATCGTGGATACCCCGAAGGTCCGCGAGGTGTTGAAGTCCTGCGGCGCGGATACCGCAAAACTCAAGACCGAACTGAAGCAATTCATCGATCAAACGACGCCGCGGCTGCCCGCCGGCGAAGATCGGGACGTCCAGCCAACCTTGGGATTCCAACGCGTCCTGCAGAGGGCCGTGTTTCACGTCCAATCGAGCGGCAAGAAAGAGGTCACCGTAGCCAATGTGCTGGTGGCAATATTCAGCGAGAAGCAATCTCACGCCGCGTACCTGCTCAGCATGCAGGACGTGTCGCGCCTGGACGTCGTCAACTTCATCGCGCATGGCCTCTCCAAGGCCGGGGGCGAGGAGCGCGGGGAACGCGAAGACGGCGGCAATTCCACGGACGCCGAGCGCGAGGGCGACGGCGGCGGCAACGCCTTGGAGAAATATGCGACGAACCTCAACGAGTCGGCGCGCAAGGGCAAGATCGATCCTTTGATCGGCCGCAAACTCGAGGTCGAACGCACCATCGAGATTCTGTGCCGCAGACGCAAGAACAATCCCTTGTACGTGGGCGAAGCCGGCGTCGGGAAGACGGCGATTGCGGAGGGACTCGCGCGCATGATCGTCGAGAACCTGGTGCCGGACGTGCTGTTGGATGCGACGATTTATTCGCTCGACATGGGCTCGCTGGTCGCCGGCACCAAGTATCGTGGAGATTTCGAGAAGCGTTTAAAGGCGGTGCTGGCCGAAGTCAAGAAGCAGCCGGGAGCGATTCTATTTATCGATGAAATTCACACGGTCATCGGCGCCGGCGCCGCGTCGGGCGGGGTGATGGATGCGTCGAACTTGATCAAGCCCGCCCTGGCCAACGGCGACTTGCGCTGCATCGGTTCGACCACTTACAACGAGTATCGCGGGATCTTCGAGAAAGATCATGCGCTGGCGCGCCGTTTCCAGAAGATCGACATCACCGAACCGTCCGTTTCGGACACCGTGGATATTTTGCGCGGGCTCAAATCGCGCTACGAAGAGCATCACGGGATCAAATACGAAGACGATGCGCTGCGCGCGGCCGCCGAGCTTGCGGCGCGGCACATCAACGACCGGCACATGCCGGACAAGGCGATCGACGTCGTCGATGAGGCCGGCGCCAATTTGAGGCTGCAACCGGTGGAGAAGCGAGCCTCGTCCGTCACCGTGACTCAAATAGAAAACGTGGTGGCGCGCATCGCGCGGATTCCGCCGAAGAACGTATCGCTGTCGGATCGCGACGTGCTCAAGAACTTGGAACGCAATTTGAAACTGACGATATTCGGCCAGGACAAGGCAATCGAGGCATTGTCATCCGCCATCAAGATGTCGCGGTCAGGTTTGGGCGACCAACGCAGGCCTGTGGGTTCGTTTCTGTTCTCGGGTCCCACCGGGGTCGGCAAGACCGAGGTCACCCGCCAGCTAGCCATCGCCATGGGCGTCGAGTTCGTGCGCTTCGACATGTCGGAGTACATGGAAAGGCATACGGTGTCACGCCTCATCGGCGCGCCGCCCGGTTATGTCGGGTTCGATCAGGGCGGCCTGTTGACGGAGGCGATTGCCAAGCACCCGCACTGCGTGCTGTTGCTCGATGAAATCGAAAAGGCGCACCCCGATGTGTTCAATTTGCTGCTGCAGGTCATGGATCACGGTACGCTCACCGACAATAACGGCCGCAAGGCGGACTTCCGTCATGTCATCATCGTCATGACCACCAATGCCGGGGCATTCGAAATGAGCCGGCCGAGCATCGGGTTCACTCAGTCCGATACCGGCGCGGACGGTATGGAGGCAATCAGGCGCTTGTTTTCACCGGAATTTCGCAATCGGCTGGATGCGGTCATTCAATTCGGCGGTCTGGATCAGGACACGATCGAGCGCGTCGTCGACAAGCTGCTGATCGAGGCGGAAGCGCAGCTCGAACAGAAGCGAGTCTCGATCTCGGTGGATGAGCCGGCGCGCCGCTGGATCGCCAAACGCGGCTATGATCCCAAGATGGGCGCGCGGCCGATGGCGCGAGTCATTCAAGAGTTCATCAAGCGGCCGCTCGCCGAGGAGCTATTGTTCGGCAAACTGGTCAACGGCGGCCATGTGGAAGTGACCTTGAGCGAAGATGGCGAGAAACTCAAGCTCGACGCCCGCGCAGCGGACCAGCCGGCTCTGCTATCGCACGAGAATGAGAGCTAGCGCCGATCAGCTCCGGCTATCGACCGCGGTAAACGATGCGGCCCTTGGTCAAGTCGTAAGGAGTCATCTCCACGGTGACTTGGTCCCCGGTCAAAATACGTATGTAGTTTTTACGCATCTTGCCTGAAATATGAGCGGTGACGAGGTGGCCCGTCTTGAGTTTGACGCGAAACGTCGTATTAGGCAGGGTCTCGACGACCTCGCCCTCGAACTGAATGGCCTCTTCTTTTGACATGCGTCCTTGTGGTATGCGGGAAACCGGGCGCATTGTGCATAATGCCCCTTGTTAATGCAATTTACGGCGCTTCGTCAATCCCCGCCGCGGCCCAGCTGCCGCTGGGCGTCCGCCGGGCGTAGCGGCGCAATAACGCCGCAAACCGACTGCGCGACACCTCGCGAGCGCCCAGGGAGGCGAGGTGGGAACTTGCCACTTGACAGTCGATGAGTTCGATGTCGCGCGCGCAGCACTCATCGACCAGGCGCGCCAAAGCGACCTTGGAGGCATCGCGGCTGCGGCTGAACATCGATTCGCCGAAAAATACCCGGCCGAGCTGGATACCGTACAAGCCGCCCGCGAGTTGATCGGCATCATAGGTTTCAATGGAGTGACCAAACCCCAGTGTGTGCAGCTGCTCGTAGGAGGCGATCATGTCGTTGTTCAGCCAGGTATCGGGTCCGGCGTGCCGCGGAGCTGCGCAGCCGCGGATGGTCGCGCCGAATGCGTGATCGACCCGCGTCGTGTAGGGGCCGTTGCGCAGAGTCTTGCGCAGACTGCGGGAGCAATTGAATTCCTTAGGGAACAAGACCATGCGCGGATCCGGCGACCACCAAAGTATCGGCTGTTGCGCCGAATACCACGGGAACACGCCGCGCTCGTAGGCGGCCAGCAGGCGTGCCGGACTGAGATCGCCGCCCGCCGCAAGCAACCCCGGCGGCTCGCGCAGAGCGTGCTCCAACGGCGGAAACCAGTTAGGGTCGGCCTGCTCGCCCAGCCAGATAAGCCTGCTCAGAGCTGCAATTCCTCATCGGGTGCGCGATGGTAGGGCACATGCTCGTTGACCGCCGCGGCGTAGTGGTCCACGCCCCGCGCCTCGCGTGCCGCGAAATCGCGAATGGCGGCGGCAAACCGCTGATCGACGACGAAATGCGCGGAACTCATCAACGTCGGCACGAAACCCCGCGGTACCTTGTGCTCACCCTGAGTGCCGGGCTCGAAGCGTTGCAAGTTCTTTTCGATACAGTATTCGATTCCCTGGTAGTAACAGGTCTCGAAATGAAGACTGTGGTAATGACCGCCGGCACCCCAGTAGCGGCCGAATAGAGCATCATCGCCCACGAAGTAGATCGCAACCGCGATGCGCACGGATCCGATCCGCGCCACTTTGAGCATCAGCCGCTCGGGCATGGAGGCCGCCAGCAACTTGAAAAATTGCAGATTCAGGTAGGGTTCGTGCCCGTGGCGGTAGAAGGTATCCGCATAGAAGGCGTACACCGTATTCCAGAGCGCATCATCCATGTCGCCGCCGTGAAGCGTATCGAACTCAATGCCGGCCTCGGCGACCCGCCGCCGCTCGCGCTTTGCCTTTTTACGTTTTTCGGCGGTGAAGGTCGCGAGGAATCCGTCGAACGACTCGTAGCCGCGGTTGTACCAATGAAACTGACAATCGCGCCGCAGGATCAACCCCGAGGACCTCAAGCGCTCGGCAGCGTCGTCGGTCGGGAACAGCACGTGCCACGACGACAGCTGTTCGCTGCGAGCGTAGTCGATCGCCGCCTTGATCAATAGGCCGGTCACGGCCTTTTGATCCGCATGAGCGCCGACCAGCAGACGCGGCCCGCGCACCGGGGTGAAAGGCACGGCGGACAATAATTTCGGGTAATACGCGAGCCCATGCTGCGCATAGGCGTTCGCCCATGAAAAATCGAAGACAAATTCCCCCCGCGAATGTCCCTTGCGGTACAAGGGCATTGCGCCGATCGGGGTCCCCGCAGCGTTTTCAATCACCAGGTGGCGCGCCGTCCAGCCGGTCCGCGGCACGGCGCAGCCGGAGCGCTCGAGCGCGCGGAGAAATTCGTGGCGCAGGAACGGTTCGCCTTGGCCGACCAGGGAATTCCAGCTTGCCGCATCGACCTGTTCGATGCTGTCAAGAAACCGCGCTCTGGCGTGGATCACGCGTGTTGAACGCGCGGTACCGCTATGGGCTCGGATTCCGCACGTTCCAAATATTTGTCGGCATCGAGTGCGGCCATGCATCCGGTACCCGCCGAGGTGACGGCTTGACGATACACGTGATCGGCCACATCGCCGGCGGCGAACACGCCTGCGATGCTGGTGGCAGTCGCTTCTCCGTCGCTGCCGCCCTTGACCACGATGTACCCGCCGCGCATCTCGAGTTGGTGCTCGAACAGCTGCGTATTGGGTTGATGGCCCACCGCAATGAAAACGCCATCGAGCTTGATCGAGCGCGTGGCACCGCCCGGCGAGGCGGCGAGCAGGCGCACGCCGGTGACACCGTTCTCATCGCCAAGGATTTCATCGACTGAATGGTTCCACAGGATGCTGGCCTTGCCGGAGGCTTCGAGCGCGAACAAACGATCTTGCAGAATTTTTTCGGCGCGCAGCTTATCGCGGCGATGCACGAGGGTCACGTGCGAGGCGATGTTCGTCAAATAAAGCGCCTCCTCCACGGCGGTGTTGCCGCCGCCGACGACGGCAACTGCCTTGCCGCGGTAGAAAAAGCCGTCGCAGGTGGCGCATGCCGAAACGCCCTTGCCGCGGAACGCCTCTTCGGAAGCCAAGCCCAAGTACTTGGCCGAGGCGCCGGTGGCGATAATGAGCGCGTCGCAGGTGTACTCGCCATTGTCGCCGAACAGACGAAAAGGACGGTGGCGCAATTCGGCGCGGTTGATATGATCGAACACGATATCCGTATTGAATCGTTCGGCATGACGGCGCATGCGGTCCATCAAGGCGGGACCTTGAAGATGTTCGACATCGCCCGGCCAATTATCCACATCGGTCGTGGTCATGAGCTGGCCACCCTGCTCCAAACCGGTGATCAGGAGGGGATGGCGGTTGGCTCGCGCCGCATAGACGGCGGCGGAGTAACCTGCCGGTCCGGACCCCAGGATGAGGAGTGGACTGTGCCTGTGGACGCTCATGTATAATTTGCCTCTCTTCTAAATATCTTTATCGACTCATGGTAAGTAAATCTGCGGGCGCCAGCCAGTTCAATCAAGGCGGCGTTCCCGTTTAAGGCCAACGGCCCACGCAATGTTGGTGCCGTGGTTTTAGCTGAGTTACTATCACATATTATTCAATCAGTTAAGAAGTAAATATCATTAAAGGTCTAGAATTGTCTGAACTCGCTCAGCCAAAAAAGTCCCGCCAGAGAAGCACACTCTCGGTAGCCGTGGCGCGCTCGCTGCGCGAAGGCACGCTGTGGGTGTCGGCGGCGCTCGCGCTGATCTTGCTGCTGGCTCTGCTGTCATACCACGCGCAGGACGCAGGCTTCGCGGATACCGGCGAACCGGGGCTGCGGGTACACAATTGGATCGGCCCGGCGGGCGCCTGGCTTGCGGGATTCTTCCTGTTTCTCTTTGGTCGCCCGGCTTATCTATTTCCCCTGATGCTGGTGTACGCGGGCTGGCTGGTCCATAAGGAGCAGGCACTGCCGGACGCGCGCTCGCGGATCAATACGCTGCTGCGGGCCGCGGGATTCTTGTTGACCCTGGCCACGAGCTGCGGTCTTGCGACGCTGCACTGGAACGGGGCGGCGCTGCCGAACAGCGCAGGCGGCGTGCTCGGTGAACTCGCAGGGCAAGCAAGCGCGCGCGCCTTGAGTTTTCTCGGTGCGACGCTGCTGCTGCTGGGACTGTGGCTCGCGGGCGTTGCGCTCTTCCTCGGCGTTTCGTGGTTCGAAGTCATGGACCGGCTCGGTGCGTGGGTCTTGAACGGCATCGACTGGATCCGCGCCCGCATCGTGCAGCGGCGCGAACTGGCTTCGGGCCAACAGCGCAAGCAAGCTCGCCAGGAAGTCGTGCGCGAGGAGCAGAAAAAAGTGGCGACCCGGCCACCGCCGCGAATCGAGGCGCCCGCCCCCGTGCCGCAGAAGAGCGACCGCGTCGAGCGCGAGCGGCAGGTGCCGCTTTTCGACGCGCCCAAATCGAGCGAGTTGCCCGCATTGTCCTTGCTCGACGAGCCGGGTCCGCGCGAGCAGTCCTATTCGGACGAGGCGCTGGAAGCGATGTCGCGCTTGGTCGAACTCAAGCTGCGCGATTTCGGCGTGGAAGCCGAGGTCGTGGCGGTCCAGCCGGGCCCCGTGATCACACGATTCGAGTTGCGGCCGGCGCCGGGGGTGAAAGTCAGCCAGATCAGCAATCTTTCCAAGGATCTTGCCCGCGCCCTGTCTGCGATCAGCGTGCGCGTCGTGGAAATCATCCCCGGCAAGTCGGTGGTCGGTCTGGAAATTCCCAACGAGAAGCGGGAGATCGTGACGCTCGGGGAAATCATTAAGTCCAAGCCCTATGATGATGTCACCTCGCCGCTGGCGCTGGCGCTGGGGAAGGATATCGGGGGCGTGCCCATCGTGGCCGATCTCGCGCGCATGCCTCACTTGTTGATTGCCGGAACGACGGGGTCCGGCAAATCGGTCGGTATCAACGCCATGGTGCTGAGCCTTTTGTACAAGGCGACTCCGGAACACGTGCGGATGATCATGATCGACCCGAAGATGCTGGAGCTTTCAGTGTACGAGGGTATTCCTCACCTGCTTTCGCCGGTGGTGACGGACATGAAGCAGGCGGCGAACGCCCTGCGCTGGTGCGTCGCCGAGATGGAGCGGCGTTACCAGCTCATGTCGATGCTCGGCGTGCGCAACATAGGCGGCTTCAATCGCAAGGTCAAAGATGCCGCGGAAGCGGGTAAACCCATCAAAGATCCGATCCGCATGGAAAAAATAGCGCAAGGGGTTCCAGGTGTGGTTGCGGAAGACGTCCCGGATCTGACGACGCTGCCGTTTATCGTCGTAATCATCGACGAATTGGCCGATCTCATGATGATCGTCGGCAAGAAAGTCGAGGAGCTGATCGCACGCCTGGCCCAAAAGGCGCGCGCCGCAGGCATCCACCTGATTCTTGCGACCCAGCGACCCTCGGTGGACGTCATCACCGGGTTGATCAAGGCCAATATCCCGACGCGAATCGCATTCCAGGTCTCCGCCAAGGTCGATTCGCGGACCATCCTCGATCAAAGCGGCGCCGAGTCGCTGCTTGGGCACGGCGATATGCTGTACTTGCCTCCCGGCACGTCCATTCCGACCCGCGTGCATGGCGCCTTCGTGTCCGATCAAGAAGTGCATCGCGTGGTCGGCGGCCTCAAATCCGCCGTGCCGCCCACCTACATCGACGAAATATTGGACGGACCGCGCAATCCGATTCCGGGGTTTCCATCCGACGACGAAGAGGGCGGCGAGAGCGTCGCCGACGCCGAGGCCGATCCGTTGTACGACGAGGCGGTGCGCATCGTGACCGAAACGCGCAAGGCGTCCATCTCCGGCGTCCAGCGGCGTCTGAAGATCGGCTACAACCGAGCGGCGCGTCTGGTCGAGGCCATGGAAGCGGCAGGCTTGGTGGGGCCGTTGCAGTCCAACGGCGGACGCGAAATCTACGGCGCCGCGCCGCCCGAGGAATGAGTACATGACCCTGCATCGACGGAGCCGGACGATTGCGGCGAGCCTTCTACTCCTGGCGGCGCTCTTGAGTGCAAGGCCGGCGTCGGCGTCGCCCGCAGCCGACCTCGAGAAGTATTTGAGCGGCCTTGCCACCTGGACGGCGGATTTCAAACAGACCATCGATGATGGTCATGGCAATGTGCTGCGCAGCGCCGCCGGGCGCCTGTATTTGCAACGCCCGGGGAAGTTCCGCTGGGACTATGCGGAACCCTCCGAACAGCTGGTGCTGGCGGACGGCAAGCAAATCTGGTTTTACGACAAGGACCTGTCGCAGGCCAACGTTCGAGACATGGATACCAGTCTCGCCAGCACGCCCGCGAGTCTGCTGTCGGGCAGCGGGTCGGTGAGCAGCCAGTTCGATATCAAGGCTCTGCCTCGGAGCGAGGGACTGGAGTGGTTCCAGCTCATTCCCAAACACGCGGATACCGATTTTCAACTCGTGCGGATCGGCTTCGACAAGGGCGAACTGCGATCCATGTTTCTCGCCGACAAGCTCAATCAAATCACGCAGCTGACCTTTTCGAACTCCAAGCGCAATCTGCCGCTGGCGCCGGATTTATTTTCGTTCGTACCGCCGCCCGGGGTCGATGTGATCGGGCGCGGCGGCAAGTGACGGCCGCCGCCGGCACATACCGACCGCTGGCCGATCGCCTTCGGCCGCAGTCTCTCGATGAGTACGTGGGGCAAGCTCATTTGTTGGGCGACGGAGCACCGCTGCGCCGCGCGTTGGAGTCGGGTCGCCCTCATTCGATGATCTTGTGGGGTCCTCCGGGAACCGGCAAAACGACATTGGCGCGTTTGGTCGCGACCGGAGCGCGTGCGCAATTCATCGCGCTGTCGGCCGTCCTGGCCGGCATCAAGGATATACGAGCGGTCGTCGAGCAGGCGCGCAGCTTGCGCGGTACGCGCGATACCGTGCTGTTTCTCGATGAAGTACATCGCTTCAACAAGGCGCAACAGGACACATTTCTCCCATACGTCGAGGATGGCACCTTGATTTTCGTGGGTGCAACCACCGAGAACCCCTCTTTCGAAGTCAACAACGCGTTGCTGTCGCGGGCGCGGGTGTACGTTCTGAAGCCCCTCGATGCCGCTGATCTGGCCAAACTCCTGGACCGCGCAATTTCCGATGGTGAGCGGGGCTTGGGGGCGCTGGATCTGCGCATCGATGCCGACGCGCGCGAATTACTGCTGGCTGCCGCGGACGGCGATGCGCGGCGCATGCTCAATTTACTGGAAACCGCGGCCGACTTGAGTACGCCGCTGGACACGGGCCGTCGGCTGGACGCCGACACCACGCGCGCCGTCATCGGCAGCACCTATGTGCGTTTCGACAAGCGCGGCGAGGCCTTTTACGATCAAATCTCCGCCTTGCACAAATCGGTGCGCGGCAGCGACCCGGACGCCGCGCTGTATTGGTTATGCCGCATGCTGGCGGGCGGCTGCGATCCCCTGTATATCGCGCGCCGCGCACTTCGCATGGCGAGCGAGGACATCGGCAACGCGGACCCGCGCGCCCTTACCCTCGCTCTGGAGGCCTGCGCGGTATACGAACGATTGGGCAGTCCGGAAGGTGAGCTCGCCATCGCGCAAGCCATCGTGTTCATGGCATGCGCCGCGAAAAGCAACGCCGTTTATGCCGCATACAATGCGGCGACCGAGGACGCCGCTCGCCTGGGGTCCCTCGAGGTGCCGCTGCATTTGCGCAATGCGCCGACGCGTTTGATGAAAGAGATCGGCTATGGCAAGGGATATCGCTATGCCCATGACGAACCCGGCGGCTATGCCGCCGGCGAACGCTACTTCCCCGACGACATGCCCGACCGGCGTTACTATGTGCCGGCGCCGCGCGGATTGGAAATCAAGATCGGCGAGGCGCTTAACCAGCGCCGCGAGCGCGACGCCCAGGTTCGCGGTGCGGGCGGATCCTAACGTCGCCTACAATGGCGATTTCAACCCTTAAGCCTCACCCTTAAGCCCAAGGAAGTGCATCGTGCTCGATCCGAAGTTGCTGCGCAGCGATTTGGCCGGAGTCGCTGCCGCGCTCAAGCGACGTGGCTTCGCGCTCGACGTCGAGACCTTTGCCGCCCTAGAAGCGCGGCGCAAGTCCGTGCAAATCGAAGCCGATCGGCTGCGCGCCGAGCGCAACGCCAATGCCAAAGCCGTGGGGTACGCCAAGTCCAAAGGCCAAGATGCGGCTGCGTTGCTCGGCGCGGGCGAAGCCCTGGGCGAGCGGCTGCTCGAGGTCGACCGGCAGCTCGAGGCCATTCAAGCCGACGTGTCGACGTTGCAGTTGGGATTGCCCAATATCCCGCATCCAAGCGTTCCTGACGGCGGAGACGAATCGGCGAACGTGGAAGTGCGGCGATGGGGCGGTGCGCGGCAATTTGATTTTATCCCGAGGGATCACGTCGCACTCGGTGAGCGGATCGGCATGGACTTTGAAGCGGCCGGGCGCATCTCCGGAGCGCGCTTCGTGGTGATGACGGGAGATCTTGCGAGGCTGCATCGTGCTCTCGTGCAATTCATGCTCAACCTCCACGTGAGCGATCACGGTTACCGCGAAGCCTATGTTCCCTACCTGGTGCAGGGCGCGGCGCTGGTCGGCACGGGCCAATTGCCCAAGTTCGAGCAGGAGCTATTCGCCGTGCGCGGCGATCCCGGCTTCTACTTGATTCCCACGGCCGAAGTGCCGGTGACCAATCTCGTGCGCGATCAAATACTCGCGCCGGAGCGGATGCCGCTCAAGTTTGTGGCGCACACGCCGTGTTTTCGATCGGAGGCGGGCGCAGCGGGGAAGGACACGCGCGGCATGATTCGCCAGCATCAATTCGAGAAGGTGGAGCTGGTGCACATTGTGCGTCCGGAGGATTCCTACTCGGCGCTCGAGGAACTTACGGGACATGCCGAGGCGGTACTGCGGGCATTGGGACTGCCCTACCGCGTACTCGCCCTGTGCGCCGGGGACACGGGCTTCAGCGCGGCAAAGACCTATGATCTCGAGGTCTGGCTGCCGTCGCAACAGCGCTATCGCGAGATTTCATCTTGCAGCAATTGCGAATCGTTTCAAGCACGCCGCTTGCAGGCGCGTTGGCGCAATCCCGTGACCGGCAAACCGGAATTGGTGCACACCCTCAACGGGTCCGGCGTTGCGGTGGGGCGCGCGCTCGTCGCAGTCCTGGAGAACTATCAGCAGAGCGACGGCAGCATCGTCGTTCCGGACGCGCTTGCACCCTACATGGGCGGGACGGCTCTTCTAAAATGAGCGCGGGCCCATAAGGCCCGCGCTTTGGTCCGAAAAGCAGTACAGGAAACTAGTTGCGGTTGCCCATCACGAGGCGCAGCACATACCAGAACATCAGCGCGATCGAGGCGAACAGCTGCATCGCGGCGGACACGTAGCGGTCTTCGGGATAATGGTGAATGATGTTAGAGGTGTCGTAGAGCACCGCGACGCCGGCGAATCCGATCATCGCCACCGAGAACCAGGTGCCGAGCTGGAAGCCGAAAATGGCGCCGCCGACCATTGCGATCAACGCGATAATGCCGCCCCACATGAGCAACGCGCGCAAGAACGAAAAGTCCTTGCGGGTGCGATGTGCGACGAACATGAGGCCCCCCGCGCCCAATGCCGTGACCAACGTGGCGCTATCGATCGCCCCGGGAGCTTTTGCATCGGCGAGATAGAGGAGGGGCACGAAAATAAGTGCTTCGGCAACGACGTACGCCCCATAGGCGAAGTATTGCATCCCGATCGAGGTGCTCGTTTGCGCAGTGCGCGAGGCCAGCCAACCGACCAGCATGAAGGCCCCGAGAATCAGGAACCAGTTGAAGCCGAGCATGAACTGCGCGATTTGGCCGGCGAGGCCGGATTCGAACAATCCCAATTCAACCAGAATGAAGCCCAGGATGCCCCCCACCAGATGGGTGTAGGTGCGTGTGATGAAAACGCTGCGGCTGTCCGTCTGAGTACCCGGAAAGGCGGCGTTGTTACTTGAGAAAGTGGCCATGATCAAACGTCCTCTAGTGAATCTTGCGGGCTATTTTAGCACCCGCAGCATGCGGGGATGCGGAACTCACCCGACTCGCATGGATTTGGAGTCAAAAGGACGGCTTTTCAACGGGGTGCGGCAGAGAATTCAGCGGCCATCCAGCGCTGCAGCGCCTCGGTAGACTGCGGACGGCCGAGAAAGTTCTTGACCAGATCATTTGCCGATACCGAACCCCCGGGCTCCAGGACGGTCCGTCGATAGCGCATCGCCGTATTTCCGGCGAGCAGGTTCGCCGGGTCGAATTGCTCGAAAAAATCTTCCGCGATGACCTTGTCCCACATATAGGTGTAGTAGGCGGAAGAATACCCTGAAAGGTGTCCAAAAGAGGCGTACATATGCGTGCCCGGCGGCGGCGTGAAGGGACTGTACTTGATCGTGTCGCGATCGGTGATCGCATCGAGGTTCACGTCTTCGGGTTTGGCGTTGTAAATATCGAAGGAGACCGCGGTGTAGCCGAGTTGCTGGCCGACGAAGTTCGCGCGCCCGAATGCCGATGCTCGATTCATTCGCAGCACCAGCTCGGCGGGGATCGGTTGCCCGGACTTATAGTCGCGCGCAAACGATGCCAGAACTTGCGGGCTCCGGATCCACTCTTCCAGCATTTGCGAGGGCGCTTCGACGAAATCCGATTCCATCGAGATCCCGCTGACTCCCGCCCAAGGTTGCTGCCCTCCTAAGATCGCGTGCATCAGGTGTCCGAATTCGTGAAAGAACACTTGCACGTCGTCAACTTCCATCAGGCCCGGATCATCCGCGGTCGGCCGCGGGAAATTGCAAAGCAGTGCGGCTTCCGGGAGCTGTTTGCCGCGTATTCCATCGAGCACCATCATCATTTCTGCGTGGGAAAATTTGCCCGTGCGAGGGTGCATGTCCAGATAAAAGCGACCGATCAGCTTGCCGCCATCGAACACTTGCCAGGTCTCCACGGACGGATCCCAGCCCGGAACTCCTTCCTCGCGCCGAAAAGTGACGTGGAATAGAGTGGCCGCCGTGTCGAGTATTCCCTGCTTTACACGTGCGTACGGAAAATATGGGCGCACGGATTGCGAATCGAAGTTGAAACTCGACCGGCGGACCTGCTCCTGATAGTAGCTCTTTTCTTGAAGGCCAATCTCCGTCGCCCCCGGGTCGGATTTCTTCTTCTCCGCGAGCAGCATTTGAAATTCCTTTTCCGCCACCGGCCGCACCGCTTGATCGAGGTCCCGAATGAAGTCGGCAATCCGGGCGCCAGAACCGATCATTTTGTCGGCCGCGTTGTAATCCGCCCACGAGCTGTACCCGAGAGTGGAGGCTATTTCGTAGCGCGTGTGCAGCATTTTTGTCAGCACATCGCGATTCTTCGGATAGGCGCGCGTATTGAATACGAGATACAAGCGGCGGCGTAGGGCGTCGCTCGCGGCAAAATTCATCGCCGGAATATAGTCAGGGTAACTCGTGGTAATGCGGATGAGGCCATCTTTCCCGGGCTTGTGGGCGTCGATGTAATCCCGCGGCAATCCGGCGAGCTCGGATGCATCGCGAACCTCGATTTCCTTCTGCTCGTCGTTGATATTACGGTCGAAGGCCGATTGCTCTTCGGTGAGCTCATCGTTGAGGGCCTTCAGGCGCGCCCGCGTTTTGTCGTCCTTGTCGACGCCGGCGAGCTTGAATTCGAGCAACTGGCGGCGCAGATAATACTGAGTTGCCGGTTCTGCCTGCGCTACGGGAACGGCCGCCAGGGCCTCATAGACCCCTCGATTCAACGAGAGCGCCGCTTGGGCGGCGCTCACCTTGCGGGTCATCGCCGTGGCGCGGTCGCGAAATGTTGCTTCAGGATGCACGGCCTCCATGAGGGATGAGAAATAGAGAGCGGCGTTGATTTGTCTGACCGCTGCATCGTACTTCGACAGCGTATTGTCGATGGTTCTGGGCCCCTTGACAGCGATGATCCCGTCGATGGATCGCTGCGCCGCCACGAGGCGGCCGCTCTCGATTTTTTCGAATGCGGCCGCGTCGGGTCTTGTGCGCCAAATAGACGGCTGGACTGTAGGCGGTGCTTGGGCGGCGGCCGTCGCCGCGGCGGAAGTTGCGATGATCCCTAACACAGCCAGCTTGATGGTCCGCATTTCCACAGCTCCGGAAATTTCGATGAAGAATTATATAATATATCTGTAACTTATTGATTATATGAAAAGAGAAAGGGGCGCCTCAATGAGGATGACTTGCTCGAATGGGTCCGAATCGCCGCTCTGCGGAGGTTGAGGCAGATGCCCGCAGCGGGCCTGGTGAATGCTAGCGCTCAACAAGCGGCAGCCGCCGGCGACGCCCCGACAAAAGCCAGGCCTAGAAATCCCGCTATCCTTGTTTTCATGGACACTCCCTGAGGTCTTGGCGATCCATCGCCCGTTCGAGAGATCTAGCATACACCCAAGAAGGAATACGACAGCTTGCTGTGCCGATAGCAATCATGAGAGTCTGGAAATGCCTCGGCAGCGTAGGTGACGCGAGGGTGCACGTGCCCTAACTATTTGATTTGTTTGCGACGGAGAGGTGGCAGAGCGGTTGAATGCACCGGTCTTGAAAACCGGAGGCCCTTTACGGGGCTCGTGAGTTCGAATCTCACCCTCTCCGCCAGGCGAGACGATCGAGCTCCCCCGAATCACGGGAACAAAGCGCCGAGTCACGGTGCCAAAGAGGGGCTTTGTATCGCCGTATCTACGGAGGAACGTACGTGGTTCCCAGGGTGAGATTTCCGGTGAAGTGCCCAGTATGCGGGAATGAGGCGCTTGGATCCTACCGCATTGCTGACGTGGTAGATGCGCTGATCAATGATCGCAAGATTAGGCTCTACGCGACCTGCCACGACAGATCGTGGAAAGCGAGCGACGTGGAAGTTCAACAGCTTCGCGAATACCTGGGTGCCGTTTGGCTGGATACGCGCCTATGGCCGTCGCCGCCGGTTGATGTGCGCGGGCTCGGGCAACACTAGCCGCCCGGATGATTGATTGGCGCCGCAAACTAACGACTGCTCGTGAACGCTTTCACTCCCACGGCTTGCGCGGCCTGATGTCGCATTACGCCGATCGACTCTACTCACTGACCCGGAAGAAAAAGGAAGACGCCAAATGGTTGGTCCATAAAGAGCGCGTCGACCGGTTGTTCGATCATAAGTACGACATCGATACGCGCGGCATCACCCAATTGGCGGAGCTGCAGATATCCGGGCGAAATCGCTTGCATGGAATTGCTCACATCGCGAGCGATCCCGATGAGTTCTCGGAGGCGCTTGCGTCGTTGCAAATAAAGCACGAGGACTTCGTTTTTATCGATTTGGGTTCCGGGAAGGGCCGAGCGCTGCTGTTGGCTCTGCATTTTCCTTTCCGCCGGATCATCGGGGTGGAGTTCGCCTTGGAGCTTCATCGTATCGCGCAAGCCAATCTGATTCGCGTCGCGGCCGCCGGTACCGACGTCGATCGGATCGGTCTTGTCCACGCCGATGCAACGGAATTCGAGTTGCCCCCGGAGCCTTCGGTGATCTATCTCTACAACCCCTTCAACGATCTGGTCATGAGCGCAGTCATTGAGAGCGTGCTGCGGTCGCATCGGGAACATCCGCGCCCGATCCGCATCATCTATGCCAACCCTTTTCTCGAGAAACTGTGGGTCGAACGCGGTTTTGTGGTGCTCAAACGCGGAAACACTTTCTCATTGCTTTGCCCGCCCGTCATGGGCTGACGAAATACAACGAGTTCAAGCTGCCTGAATCGCCCGGCCGGCGCGATCCTCATGGCGCGCGATTTCGAGGCCGTGACCGTTCGGCCCCGTCTCGCGGCGCCAGAGAAGAAAGGCCGAGGACAGTGCGACGAGGCTGAGCACGAAGAAGAACCATAGCATGGCTGCATAGCCGGCCGGATTTTGCTCTCCGGCACCCGTGCGGTCGGCGAGCCAGCCCGCGGCAAGATTGGATGCCGCCATGCCGAGCGCTTGAATCAGCGTGATGAGCCCGAGCGCCGTGCCGAGACGACGCGGCTCGACGATCAGGGTCGTCGCCGGCCAGATGACCGCGGGCACCAGCGAGAAGCTTATGCCCATCATCACCGTCGACACCCAAAGGCTCATGTTGGTCACCCCCAACACCACGAACGTCATCGGCAGCAGCAGGGTGCCAAACACCAGCATCAGCGCGCGGTGTCCGAAGCGGTCCGCGAGCAAACCGAAGAAAGGGGTTGCAAAGATGGCCGCGAAGAATACCCAGCTATTGGCGACCCCCGCCCGCTCGAGTGTCAGTCCCTTGGCGTGCTGGAAGTACTCGATGGCGTAGGTCGTGCGGAAGGGGAAGAAAACCGCGGCATAGAGTACGTGCAGCGCAAGGATGTACCAGTATGAGAGATCGAACTTCAAAAGATGCGACCAGTTCACACGCTTGGCCGTGACGCCGCCGGGCGAGCGAGCGCCCGGCCGGTGATGACGGTCCAACCAATAGAAAATCGCAGCCGCCGCCAGACCCGCGAGGGTAACGCCCGCTCCGAACCACAGCGGCGGCTGCCATCCGCGATCGTATAGCGGGCGGGCCCACGCGGTCGAGGTGTCCACGGCGTAGGAACCGACGCGGGCGAGGCTCAAGTACAACGCGGTGGCGAGTGCGATGCCGCTGCGCGGGAACCACCGTGCGAGCCCCGCAATGAGCGCGATGAAGATCGCGCCCTCGCTGACGCCGAAGATGAAGCGGCCGGCCACCATCAGTTCGTACGGGCTGCCCACCGCGGTAAGCACCGCGCCGAGGACGCCGATCGCCGCCGACCAGAGAGCGATTCGTGCCGGCCCATAACGGTCGATCAGCACGCCGTTGATGAGCGCAAGCGCCACGTTGGGGATGCTGATGACGCCGTTCAGCATTCCAAGCTGCGACTGACTGAGGCCGCGTTGCCGGTGCAGCAGATCGGCAATCGGGCCGATCACGTCGTCCTCATAGTAGCTGCTGGAGACGGCAATCGCCGCCAGCGCGAGCATCCACCAACGCAGCTGCGAATTGCCGCTCGTTTCGGGCCCGGTCGCAGGGTGCGTCACCGGAAGCGGGCGCCTTGCCGTGCAAGTTCCTTCTGCACCGCTCCCATGTTCAGCTGATCGAACTCTTCATCACGCCGCACGGAGATCGCGGCGGCGACGCCCGCGCC
The DNA here is from genome assembly GCA_035996065.1 of Steroidobacteraceae bacterium. GTDB lineage: Bacteria > Pseudomonadota > Gammaproteobacteria > Steroidobacterales > Steroidobacteraceae > Bog-1198. The sequence goes on from DASYJX010000054.1 coordinate 164,472, forward strand.
TTGGCCGCTCACAGCGCAGCACATCATGTTGCGTGCCGAGGCGTGCGATATCTTGTCGCCGCCGATGCATCGTCCCGCGACGATGAGGTTGCCGACGCCTTTGGGCACGAGCGCACGATAGGGCACGTGCCAGTATCGCCCCGTGGTCGGCAAGATCAGGATCCCGTAGCCGTCGATGAACTCCGGAAAAATGCCGATCGAGTCGTCGAAACGGGCCTGTTCGCGCACGTCCGTGCCGGTGAGATTGTAAAGCGCGTCGATTTTTCGGGTATCGCGGATGCCCAATGTCATGCCGAAGTTGCGCAGCTTCGCGTGCTCGCAGCCCGGCATGAAGCCGCGTAGAGCTTCCACGGCATAGATCGCTTCGCGCCTGCCGCGCATTTCACCGACGGTCAGATCGCTCGGATCGGTGCCGTCGATTTCCGGTACATGCACAAGATTTAAATACGTCAGGTCCCCTTGATCGGTGACCGTGCCCCAGGTGCCGGCGATGGTCTTCAGGCTCGGCGGAATGATGCCGGCGGCAAGCGCCTTTTGGAACGGCTTGCGCAGGAACGGCGAGAACAGCTGGTCTTCCTTGCCCGTGGTTTCGTAATCCCATTCGCCGTTGCCCGACCAGTCTGCGTAAGTTTGGGGATCGGCCTTCACGGAGTCGATGAATTCCCGCTTGTTGACGCCGCTCATCGAAAACATCACGGACACGGCCATCATGTCTTTCTTCGGTGACTTGCGCACCGGCGCACCCGCGCGGGCGGCGATATCGGCATCGCCGGTTGCATCGACCACGCGTTTGGCGAGGATGGCTTCGCGGCCAGCCTTGCTCTCGGTGATGACACCTCGAATGACGCCATGCTCCATGATGGGCGCGACTCCGAGCCGGTGCAGCATCGGGGTGACGCCCGCCTCTTGCACGAGCGTATCGGCAACCCATTTGAACATCTCGGCGTCGAGCGCGTGGCTCAAGGACTGCGGCTCCGGCATGGCCGCGCCCATGGCTTTCGCGCGCTCCTCGAACTCGATGCCGATGCCTTCGCAGTCGACCGTTTGCTCATGCCGGTACCAGGCAAAGCCTTCCACGCCCACCTGGGTGATATTTCCTCCGAAGCAGCCATTGCGGTCGACGAGCGCGGTACTGGCGCCGGCGCGAGCCGCCGCCAGCGCTGCCGCGAGGCCCCCGGGACCGCTGCCGACCACGAGAACGTCGGTTTCCAGAATCACATCGAGCGAGCGGGCGGCTTCATGAATCTTCTGCATTGCGGGGTAGACCTTGCTAAGGGATGCGAATCATGCCATTGAGACGGGCTATGCGCGGCGCGGGCTGCGAAAAAATGCCCTCCGCAGCCCGTCCCCGCCGGGACGCAGAAAACCGCTTGAATGATTCATCATAGTTAAGTCATAGTATTGTCATAAATATGTAATGTGCTCTGCGTACAAAACACGCAGCGGGGATGCGGCGGGCCGCAGATGGGATGGAGTCGAGGCTCGATCTTTCTTGAGACGCTTAACGCTGCCGTTCGGAATGTGCGTGCGTGACGACTTCGTTCGTTACGCCTTTCCGTATTTTTGCCACTGATTCTTCAGGGAGAGACGCTTGAACGCCAATCAAAAGCTTGCGTATGCCATTTCAGCGATACTCAGCGGATACACCGGCGCGTCGTGCGCGGCGAGTGCCGCCGATACGGAGGCTACAGGCGGGATCGAGGAAATCGTCGTTACTGCCCAACGCCGCGAAGAGTCGATTCAGAACGTGCCCATCACGATCCAGGCGATCACCGGCGAGCAACTCGATCAGTTGAACGTGACGACCTTCGACGACGTCCTCAAATACCTGCCGAATGTGACCTTCAGCTCGAACGGTCCGGGCCAGGGAAACATCTACATGCGCGGCCTGAGCGCGGGCTTTGCCGGCAATCAATCGAGCGCGGCGATCGATCCTTTCCCCAACGTCGCGACCTACCTCGACGATCAGTCGATGGCATTTCCGGCGCGCAATGTCGACGTCTACATGGCGGACATGGAGCGCATCGAAGTGCTCGAGGGTCCGCAGGGCACGCTGTTCGGGGGTGGCGCCGAGGCGGGCGCAATCCGCTACATCACGAACAAGCCGAAGCTGAACGCCACGGAGGGCAATGCCGAGGCCTCCTACAGTACGACCGCCCACGGCGATCCCAACACCGCGGTTACCGCGATGATCAATGTACCGCTGATCCAGGACTCGCTGGCTGTTCGGGCGGTCATCTACAACGATCGCCGCGGCGGCTACATCGACAACGTACCGAGCCAGTTCACGCGCTTCCCGACGGATCCCGGCACCGTTTCCTATCACCTCCCTTACCCGGCGAATGCGGCCACCGCCAACAACTACTCGCTCGCGGGGAGGGCGCAGAACCCGGTGACCTACCAAGGCATCCGTGCCTCGGCGCTCTGGCAGATCAACAACGACTGGAGCCTGCTGATCCAGCAAAGCTATCAGCACATGGACGCGGAGGGCGTGGACGCGCAGTACCCGATCAGTTCGCAGGAGACACGGCTCGGCCCCTGGCAGGAGACCTCATTCACGCCGTCCTACGACAAGGACAAGTGGGAGAACACCTCCTGGACCGCCAACGGGAAGATCGGCGACCTTAAGCTGGTATATACGGGCGGCTACCTCAGCCGCACGATCGACAATGCGGCCGATTACTCGAACTACACGCGTTCGGCGGGCGGGTTCTACTACACCTGCGCCGGCGGCGGCGCCCCGATCGGCAAGGGCGTGGGTCCGTTGACCTGCTACTCGCCGGCGTTGTCCTGGCTGGACCACGTCGAAACCACGCACCAGAGCCATGAACTCAGGCTGAGCACACCCGACGATTGGCGGCTGCGGGGTCTCATCGGCGCGTTCTGGGAGGACTTCGACATCAAGGACGACATGAACTTCCTGTACAAGTCGATCCCATCCTGCACTCCGGCGAATCTGCTGCTCTACCAGGCGGGTACCCAAGTGTGCGTCGGCAACGTGATTCCCGCTCCCGGGTTCGCGGCGATCGATCCGACCCAGCGCAACGACAATGTCGCATTCGGCGAGGACCTCGAGCGCGGCTACAAGCAAACGGCGTTCTTCACGTCGATTGACTTCGACCTGATCCCGAAGGTCCTGACGGTGACCGGCGGGACGCGCTATTACCACTATAAGGAAACCTTTAAGGGCTCGCAGTACTCCACGAGCACCGGCTGCGCGGGTATCCCGAACGGCACCTGCGTGGGTTCCAAGCTCACCGAGGCGACCCACGATGCGACCTACAGCGGCTTCAAGAGCCGCGGCAACCTGACCTGGCACGTCACGCCGGATGCGATGCTTTACTATACATTTTCGCAGGGGTTCCGCCCGGGCGCCGGCAACCGCAAGAACAGCGCCGAGGTCAAGATCGACGTCGCGCAGACGACCCCCGGCGTCTTCGTGCCGACCACCGGCCCCGACGCGAATCCGACGCTGGTCAAGCAGTACAACAAGCCCTATACGTATCCGCCCGACACGCTGGTCAACAACGAGATCGGCTGGAAGTCGGAGTGGCTGGACCACCGGCTCCAGGTCAATGGCTCGGCTTACGTCATGGACTGGAAGAACGTCCAGACGCTGATCTACAACCCGCCGGTCTTTGGCAACACGACGTTCGGCGTGCAGGGACCCGACTACCGGATCAAGGGCGTCGAGTTGCAGATCGTCGCGCGGGTCACCGAAGGCCTGACCCTGCAGGGCTCGATATCGCACAACAACGCGTCCGAGACCAACTCGCCGTGCATCAAGTCCACGAACAAGGTGGCGAACAACCCGACGCCGCTCGGCAGCTGCATCACGCAGGTCTGGTCGCCGGCGCAAAGCCAGAACGTAGCCCTGCAGAACCCGCTCGGCACCGTCGGCGCACATCCGGCCTTCTCGCCGACGATCGAGTACAACCTGCGCGCGCGCTACGATTGGCGCCTCAACGACTACAAGATGTTCTTCATGGTCGGCGCGGAGCACGTCGGCGACATGCAGAACGAGCCGAGCAGCTTCCAATCAGGCGCAGGAGTCCTCGTGCCGACGACGACCTGGCTGCGATACGACCAGCCGGCATACACGACGTATGATGCGGCCCTCGGCTTCGCGAAGGACCAGTGGCACATCGAGGCCTACGGCACGAACCTTGGCAACTCCGACGCGAGCACGTACACGACGTCGGCGCAGTTCATCAAGGCAGAAGTGCCGCTGCGACCGCGGGTGCTGGGCCTGAAGATCGGATACAAATTTTAAGGAAGGGCCGCCCGGGCGCTGCGGCCGGTGCGAGGGCATGCGCACATGCGGCGACCGCCCGCGCGGTTGCGCTAGACTGGGCGGGTGGGCAGCGATGCCCGCCCTCTTATTATCGGAAGCCCATGCCTGCCACAGCAACCGCTCATGTGCCCTCGACCGTGGAGTCGGAGGTCGCGCGCATCCGCGTGCTTGTGAAGGAGCGGCGCTTCGCCGAGGGAGTGGCGGCCGCGACCAGGCTGCTCGGCCAAGTCCCCGAAAACCGCGACGTGCTCTATCTGCTTGCGCTCGGCCAGCGCCAGCTCACCCGGACCGCGGACGCGCTCGCCACGCTCGCGCAACTCGAGCGGTTGCATCCGGGCTATAGCCGTCTCTATCAGGAGCGCGGCCACTGCCGCGTTGCGCGACGCGAGGCACCGCAGGCCATCGAGGCATTCCTGCAGGCCGTCGCGATCAATCCGGCGCTGCCCGCGAGCTGGGGCATGCTGGAAGGCCTCTACCGGATGTGCGGCGACGCCGACAATGCGGGCCGGGCCGCCGCCCATGTCGCGAAACTCAAGACGCTGCCGCAGGAAGTGATCACGGCGACCGGGCTGTTCTCGGACGGCGATCTGGTGGCGGCCGAGAAGATGATCCGCGCGTTCCTGCTCGCCCACGGCGATCACATCGAGGCGATGCGCCTGCTGGCGCGGATCGGTGCTGCCCTCGAGGTGTACGACGATGCGGAGTTGCTGCTCGAGGCCGTGCTGGAGCGCATCCCCGATTACCTCGCCGCCCGCTACGATTACGCTTCGGTGCTGGTCGGACGGCACAAATACCAGCAAGCCATGGCGGAGCTCGACAAGCTGCTGGTCATCGATCCGGCCAATCGCGAATACCGGACGCTGTATGCAACCGCCATCGTGGGTCTCGGCGACCATTCCCGCGCCATCAGCCTCCATGAGGATCTGCTGCGCGGCGCGCCGCCGGGATCGCCCGATGCCGCCGAACTGCACCTGTCGATCGCGCATTCGCTGAAGACCCTGGGCCGCCAAGCCGATGCGATCGATGCGTACCGGGCGGCAGCCCGGGAGCGTTCGGATTTCGGGGATGCGTACTGGAGCCTCGCCAACCTCAAGACCTACCGGTTCACCGACGCAGAACTCGAGTCCATGCGCACCGCGGAGGTGGGACCGGCGACCCGGCCAGCCGACCGCTACCAGCTGTGTTTCGCGCTCGGCAAGGCCCACGAGGACCGTGGTGAATACGCCGAGTCGTGGCGCTGCTATGAGCGCGGCAACGCGTTGAAGCGCGCCGAGAGCCGGTACCGGCCGGAAGTCATCGAGCGCAACACGGCCAATCAGCGGATCGTCTGCACGAGGGAGTTCTTCGAGCAGCGCACGGGCTCCGGCGTGGCGAGCACGGCGCCGATCTTCGTGGTTGGACTACCGCGTTCGGGTTCGACGCTGATCGAACAGATCCTGGCCTCGCACTCCGCGGTCGAAGGCACGCAGGAACTCGCGGATGTCCCGCGCTTCGTGCTCGAACTGCAGGGCCGCGACCCCAATGTCGAGTCGCCGCTATATCCCGCGGTACTCGCGAGGCTTCCGGCCCCGGAAGCCGCGCGCTTCGCCGAAAAGTATCTGGATGACACCCGCGTCTACCGCACCGGCAAGCCGCGGTTCATCGACAAGATGCCGAACAATTTCCGGCACATCGGCTTCATCCACCTGATGTTCCCGAATGCGAAGATCATCGACGCGCGCCGCGAGCCGATGGCCTGCTGCTTCGGGAACCTCAAGCAACTCTTCGCGCGTGGGCAGGAGTTCACTTACAGCATCGAAGATATCGCCCGTTACTACCGCACTTACCTCGAGCTGATGGAGCATTGGGACGCCGCCCTGCCGGGCAAGGTGCTGCGTGTCCAGCACGAGGACGTGGTCGACGACCTCGAGGGCAGTGTCGGGCGCATCCTCGAGTTCTGCGAGCTGCCGTTCGAGCCGGCTTGCGTCGAATTCCACCGCACCGAGCGCAGCATCCGTACGGCGAGCTCGGAGCAGGTGCGCCGGCCCATCTTCCGCGAGGGCCTCGACCAGTGGCGCCGCTACGAGACTTGGCTTGGCCCGCTGCGCGAGGCGCTCGGCGACGCCCTCGTGCGCTATCGCTAGGCCGCTCCCGAGAGGACTTGACCTACGATGCCGCCCGCACGCAATGAGCGCTGCCCCTGCGGCAGCGGCCGCAAGTACAAGCACTGCTGCGGCAAGGCTGCGGCCGGCGCGACGGCCCCGAAACGGTCGCTGCCGGACGCAGCGCGCGCACCGGACGCGCTGGCAGCGCTCGAGTCGGCCGGCCGTTCCCTGCCCGGCGATGCTCAACTGCACCATCTGCTCGGCCAGGCGCTCGAGGAGCATGGCCAGTTCGAGCGGGCAGCCGAGAGCTTCGGGCGCGCGACCGCTCTCAATCCCGAGTTTGCCGATGCGTACAACGACTTAGGCGCAGTGCTGCTCCGGCTGGGACGGACCGACGAGGCGATCGCGAGTTGCCGGCGGGCGCTCGCGCTTCGGCCGCGCTTCGCCGCGGCCCTTGGAAATCTTGCCAACGCCGAGCGCGCTCGCGGCGCGCTCGCGGCGGCGATCGCGGGATACCGTCGCGTGATCGCGCTCGAACCGGGACTCGCCGAGGCGCACCGCAACCTCGGCAGCGCGCTTCTCGAGGCCGGCGACGGGGAGGCGGCGATCGTCAGCTTACACAGGGCCATTGAGCTGCGCCCCGAATTTGCCGACGCCGTCGCGCAGCTCGCGCACGCACTGACCGCCGCCGGTCGCGGAGCGGAGGCGGTCCCCCATTACGAGCGACTATTGGCCATCCGTCGCGCGGACGATACGCTCGACGAGTATGCGGCCCTGCTGGCAGGGCTCGGTCGCTACCAAGCGTCCGCAAGCTGCTATCGCGACTTGCTCGACCGGGCGCCGGATAATGCGCGGCTGCACGCTAACCTGGGTCACGTGCTGCATTGCCTCGGCGACTTTCGCGCGGCGATCGAGCACTGCCGGCAGGCGATCGAGCTCGAGCCGCGGCTGCCGGAGGCGCACCTGCACCTTGGCAACTCGCTGCTTGCGCAGAATGCACTGTTTGAGGCCGAGGCCGCCTACGTTGCCGGGCTCAAGATCGCCCCGGACCATGCCGCGCTTCACACCGCCCATGCCATGGCCGAGCGTGCCGTCGGGCGGCTTGCGGATGCGGAAGCGAGCGCGCGGCGGGCGCTCGCGCTCGGTCCTCAGGCTGCGGACACACTCGCGCTGCTTGGCAGCCTCGCCGTCGACCATGGCCGGTTCGATGAGGCGGAGGACTTGCTGCGCAAAGCGTTAGCGATCGACCAGAATCTGCCGGAGGCGCTGGCCAGCCTTGCTACGTTGCGCAAGATGAGCCCGGCCGACGTGCCGTGGCGGGATGCCGCCGAGCGCGTGCTGGCGCGCGGCCTGCCGGTCGCACATGCCATCAATCTGCACCATGCCCTGGGCAAGTATTACGATGACATCAACGACCATGAGAGAGCTTTCCAGCATCATCGCAGTGGAAACGAGCTGGCCCGTGGCAGCCGATCACGCTACGACCGTGCCGAGATGACGCAGCGGGTAACGAGGACTCTCGCGGCCTTCGATCGACATGCGCTCGCGGCCCTGAGGCGCGGCGGGCTCGGCTCCGAACGCCCGGTATTCGTTGTCGGGATGCCGCGGTCGGGCACGAGCCTGACCGAGCAGATCCTCGCCTCGCATCCGCAGGTGCACGGCGCCGGCGAGCTGCTCTACTGGATCTTTGCGGCGGACGCCGAGCGCGCGGCCACCGCAGAGCAGCGCGCTGCGACGATAGCCGAGCTCGGCCGCACCTATCTGGAGGGGCTCGCGGCGCAGGCACCCGGCGGCGCGTCTCGCGTCGTCGACAAGCTGCCTGTCAACTTCCGGAATATCGGCCTCATTCACTCGGCGCTACCGGGTGCCAGGTTCATTCATCTCGAGCGGAATCCGCTCGACACGTGCCTGTCGATCTACTTCCAGGGGTTCTCGGCGGCGCATCCCTATGCGACTGACTTCGGCGACCTCGCGCATTACTACCGTGAGTACCGGCGCGCGATGGCGCACTGGCGCGCCGTGCTGCCGCCGCAGACGCTGCTCGACGTCCGGTACGAGGACCTTGTCGACGATCCTGAAGGCTGGAGCCGCCGCATGCTCGCGCACATCGGGCTGCCGTGGGATCCGCGCTGCCTAGAGTTCCACCGCACCGATCGGCCGGTCCTCACCGCGAGCAACTGGCAGGTGCGCCAGCCCATCGGTAAGGGCTCGGTCGATCGGTGGCGCCGCTACGAGCGCTACATCGGGCCGCTGCGCGAGGAACTTGGCGAGGAGCCACATCAGTGATACCGACGCCGGGGCTTTCTCCATGACTGCCTCGCGCGAGTTCGATCTCGCGGTCGTAGGGGCCGGAATCGTCGGTTTGTCCTGCGCGCTCGCTGCCGCGAAGCGTCGCCTCAAGGTCATCGTCATCGAGCGCGATGCGCGGGCTCGCGGCGCTTCGGTGCGCAACTTCGGCCTGATCACAATCACCGGTCAGGATCGAGACCGAGTGTGGCCACGGGCCCGCCGATCGCGCGAGATCTGGGAAGAGGTGGCGGCGGAGGCGGGGATACGGATCGTGAGCCGAGGCCTGTGGGTTGCGGCGCGGCGCTTTGAATCGGCTGCCGTACTCGACGCCTTTCTGCGGTCGGATATGGCTGAGGGTTGCCGACTTCTTACTCCCGCGGAGGCGCAGCGGCGCTGTCCCAATTTGCGCACGTCCGGACTTAAGGCCGTGCTCTGGAGCCCGCATGAACTGCGCGTCGAATCTCGCGATGCGATTCCGGCGATCGCCGATTGGCTTGCCCGCGACCATGGAGTCACATTTCGCTGGGAAACGGCGGTGCATGGGGTCGCCCCGCCCATAATTGAAACCTCGCGCGGCCGCATCTTTGCCGAAGCGACAGTGGTTTGTCCGGGCGATGATCTCGTGACGCTTTTTCCGGAGCGGCTAAACGCAGCCGGAGTCGGCCGCTGCACACTGCAGATGCTGCGCCTGGACAGTCCGGGTTTCGCGCTGCCCGGGACGGTGATGTCGGACTTGAGCCTGGCACGTTACGGCGGATTCGCAAGCCTGGCCGAGGCCAATGCGCTGCGACAGCGCTTGCAAGCCGAGCAGAGCGAGCATCTGCGGCATGGCATCCATCTCATCATCGCGCAAGCGTCGGACGGCAGCTTGGTCGTCGGCGACAGCCATCATGACGGTGCTGCGCCGTTCGCCAATGAGAGCGTGTATGAACTGCTACTCGACGAATACCGAGCTGTGATGGGGCAGTTACCGCCCGCCGTCCGCGAGCGATGGATGGGAACCTATGCGGTGGCGAGTGACCGTGCGGTTTTCATTGACGCCCCCTCGCCGAGCATCCGCCTGGTCGTGGTCACCGGCGGCGTCGGCGCCTCGACTGGCTTCGCCCTCGGCGAAGAAGTGATCGGCGAACTTTTTGGCTGAACGGGTCGCCCGAAGGAGGCGCCCGCAGAAGTCGACCGAAGAAGTCGCCCCGAGGGTGCCACCCTAGCTGTAAACTGCTTATTGTCAACAGTCTTCAATCGTGGTAGCATACATAAATTCTCCGGTAACCGAGTACGCCGATGCCACAGATTGCGCCGACAGTGCTTCAGCTGGTGCAGTCGAACTCACTCCCGGCCCTCGTACAGGCCGAGATCGAGCAATTGATCCTGGGCGGCGAGCTCGCGATCGGCCAGCGCATCAACGAGAGCGACCTGGCATCCCGATTCGGTATGAGCCGCGGACCGATTCGAGAGGCACTGCGGGCGCTCGAAGAATCACGCCTGGTTCGCTCGGAGAAAAATCGGGGAGTTTTTGTCCGTGAAGTATCCGTTGCTGAAGCCGACGAAATCTATGACGTCCGCGAAGCGCTGGATCAGTTGATCGGTCAACGCGTTGCCGAGCGCGCCTCAGCGGAGCAGCTTCGCGAGTTGGAGGCGGTCGTGACGGACATGGATCAGGCGACCGGCAAGCAGGACATCAAGTCATATCACTCGCTGAACTTGAAGTTTCACGACATGCTCGTCGATTTCGCGGGCAACGCACGGCTCACCGAAAGCTACCGGCTTCTCACCAAAGGGCTTCTCCTGTTCCGCCTACGCGGGCTTCGGGGCGGCGGCGGATTCGCAGTGTCCAACACCGAGCACAAGGCAATCGTGTCGGCCATTGCCGCCCGCGATCCTGCCCGCGCGGGGCGCTTGCTCCGCCGCCATGCGGTGGAGAGCAGAGCCCGAATGCACAAGGCGGCCGGCGACGGCTCCAACGGAGTATGAATTTGCAAACCGATATTTCAGTAAACGGCCGCACCTACCGTTGGATGGACCGTCCCCTGGTCGTCGTCTGCGTCGACGGCTGTCAATTCGAGTACATCACGGCCGCAGTAACCGCCGGAGCTGCACCCTTCCTCGGCCGGCTGCTGGCAGGGGCGGGCACGTCGTTCATCGCCGACTGCGTCATGCCGAGCTTCACCAACCCCAACAATCTGTCGATCGTGACCGGTGTGCCGCCGGCGGTGCACGGGATTTGCGGCAACTACTTCTTCGACCCCGAGCGGGGAGAAGAAGTGATGATGAATGACCCGCGACATCTCCGGGTGGGAACCATACTCGCAGCGTTTTCCGCGGCGGGGGCGAAGATCGCGGTGATCACGGCGAAGGACAAGCTGCGCAAACTCCTGGGCCACCAGATGCGAGGCATCTGCTTTTCGTCCGAAAAGGCCGACCAGGTCACCTTAGCCGAGAACGGCATCGAGAACGTGCTCGAACGCGTGGGTATGCCGGTTCCCGACGTGTACAGTGCGGCGTTATCGGAGTTCGTCTTCGTGGCAGGCGTCAAGCTGATGGAGGATGAGCGGCCGAACCTCATGTACCTATCCACGACCGACTACATCCAGCACAAGGCGGCGCCTGGCACGCCCATGGCGAATGATTTCTACGCGATGATCGATCGCAATCTCGCACGGCTCGACGACCTCGGGACAACCATCGTGCTCACGGCCGATCACGGAATGAACGCCAAGCACGGCCCCGATGGCCGGCCCAACGTGATTTACCTGCAGGATACCCTCGACGCTTGGCTTGGAGAACACAAGTCGAGGGTGATCCTGCCGATCACCGACCCCTACGTCGTCCACCATGGTGCGCTCGGTTCCTTCGCGCTCGTGTACCTCGCTGAAACCGGGTCGGCGGGGGCCTTGGCCGAACGGATCGGCGCCCTGCCGGGAATCGACCTGGTGCTGACGCGTGCCGAAGCGGCCGTTCGGTTCGAATTGCCGCCGGACCGTATCGGCGACCTCGCGGTCGTGTCGCGGCGGGACACGGTCATCGGTACCAGCCGCGATCGGCACGATCTGTCCGGCCTCGACGTTCCGCTGCGCTCACACGGCGGAATCTCGGAACAGAAGGTACCGCTTCTCGTGAATCGCGGCGTGAGCGAACAACCTCAAACCCGCCGCTGGCGCAACTTCGATGCGTTCGATCTGGGGTTGAATCTCGTTACTCGAACCCGTTAGGTGACCGATGACCGGCAGCGCCGCACATTCAGAACCCGCCCGACCGATCCGCGAGTCGCTGCGGATTGCAGGCGAGAAAGTGTCTCGTGACCGCACCCTTGATGTTCGCCACCCCTACAGCGGTGAATTGGTGGGTACCGTTCCCAAGGCTTCTCGTGACGATGTCAAACGCGCGCTGCGGATTGCGCGGAGCTTCCGGTCCCCCCTCACGCGGCATGATCGCTACAGAATTCTCATGAAAACGGGTGCCATCATTGCCTCGAGGCGCGATGATATTGCGCGCCTGATTACGCTCGAGTCCGGACTTTGCCTGAAGGATTCGCAGTACGAGGTGGGCCGCGCCTCTGACGTCTTGCTCTTCGCCGCAAACCAAGCTTTGGTCGACGACGGCGAAGTGTTCTCGTGCGATCTCACGGCGCATGGGAAGAGCCGCAAGGTCTACACCATGAGGGAGCCGCTGCTCGGTGTAATCACCGCGATAACTCCGTTCAATCATCCGCTCAATCAGGTGATCCACAAGATAGCGCCGGCGGTGGCCACCAATAATCGGGTGGTACTCAAGCCGAGCGAGAAGACCCCGCTGACCGCGTTTGCGCTCGCGGATATCCTCTATGAAGCGGGACTGCCGCCTGAAATGCTCTCGGTGCTGACAGGTGACCCGGCCGAGATTGCCGATGAGCTTCTGACGAATGCGGACGTGGACCTCGTCACCTTCACGGGCGGCGTGCCGATCGGCAAGTACATAGCCGCCAAAGCGGTTTACAAGCGTCAGGTGCTGGAACTGGGAGGGAACGATCCGATCATCGTGCTCGAGGATGCCGACCTCGAGGAAGCGGCCGGTCTCGCGGCGAGCGGATCGTACAAGAACTCGGGTCAGCGATGCACCGCCGTCAAGCGCATCCTGGTTCAGGAGAATGTGGCCGACCGATTCGTCGAGCTGCTCGTGGAGAAGACTCGTGCCGTCAAGTACGGCGATCCGTTCGATCCCACCGTCGACATGGGCACCGTGATCGACGAGCCATCGGCGATGCGTTTCGAGGCCGTTGTGAATGAAGCCGTCGCGGAAGGCGCGAAGCTCAAGATCGGCAATCTTCGCCGTGGCGCGCTGTACTCACCGACCGTGCTCGACCGGGTCACGCCGAACATGACGGTGGTGCGTCATGAGACCTTCGGTCCCGTCTCGCCCGTCATCCGCTTCAAGACCGTTGAGGAAGCCATCGAGATCTCCAACGGCACCGCCTACGGCTTGTCATCGTCTCTGTGTACTAACCGCATCGATCTCATCACCCGCTTCATCAAGGAGCTGCACGTCGGCAGTGTGAACGTGCGCGAGGTTCCCGGCTACCGGTTGGAGATGACGCCATTCGGCGGCGTCAAGGACTCGGGTTTGGGCTACAAGGAGGGTGTACTGGAAGCCATGAAGAGCTTCTGCAACACGAAGACTTATTCGCTGCCATGGTGAACGAATGATCGACGCCAAGAACGCCACGTACCGCGGCTGGTAGGTAGAGCACCCCGTGGGCAGCACAGTCATTCTCGACCTGATGGGCGGCGTCGCGCTGCTTCTTTGGGGATTGCACATGGTCCATAGCGGCATCGTGCGCGCGTTCGGCGCCGACCTGCGCCGCCTTCTTGGCCTGGCCCTCAGAGGCCGGTTCCGGGCGTTTCTTGCGGGCGTATTCGTCACCGCGCTCCTGCAGAGCAGCACCGCGACAGGGCTGATGGCTGCATCTTTCGTCACCGGCGGTACCTTGGATCTTGCTCCGGCCCTCGCCGTCATGCTGGGCGCCAACGTCGGCACGACGCTGGTCGTACAGATTCTGTCCTTCAACATTACCGTCGTGACACCCGTGCTGTTGTTGGCAGGAGTGATCGCATTCAAACGCGGTGCCAGAACCAGGACGCGGGATTTGGGCCGCGTGGTGATCGGGATCGGCTTGATGCTGCTGGCGCTCCACATTTTCCTCGGCGCTCTGGTTACGACCGAAAGCGCGGCCGTTTCGCAAGCACTGCTAGGCGCGATCACCGGCCAGCCCGTTCTGTGCCTTCTGATGGCGGCAGCCATCACGTGGGCCGCACATTCCAGCGTCGCCGTCGTGCTGGTAGTGATGTCGCTCGGAGCAGCCCACCTCGTTTCACCGACGGCGGTGATCGCCCTGGTGCTTGGCGCCAATGTCGGCAGCGCCCTCAACCCCCTGATCGAGACGAGCCAAGCAGGGAACCTCGCGAGCCGGCGGCTGCCGATCGGTAATCTGCTGACACGGTTGGTCGGATGCGCCCTGGTCCTCCCGTTCCTGAATCCGATCGCAGACATCCTGCAGCGCTACGAGCCAAACCCTGCGCGTCTGGCGGCGGACTTTCATACCGCCTTCAACATACTGCTTGCGCTCGTATTCATAGGTCCGCTGGATTTTGTGGCCCAGCTGCTTACTCGCTGGCTGCCCGACCAGCCGAAGAGCATCGATCCCGGAACTCCAGCGTATCTGGATGCATCCACCACCGGAGCTCCTGCCGTTGCCCTGGTCTCGGCCGCGCGCGAGGTCCTGCGCATGGGCGACCTGATTGAAACGATGCTTCGACAGGCGATGAAGGCGTTGCTCACCAACGATCGCAAGCTCGTCTCCGACATCAGCCGCATGGACGACGCCGTGGACAGCCTCAATGAGGCGGTGAAACTGTACGTGACGCGAATGACACGCGACAGCCTGGATGATCGCGACGGCTATCGCGCCATGGAGATCATTTCATTCTCAATCAATCTCGAGCACGTCGGCGACATCATCGACAAGAATCTGATGGATCTTGCATCGAAGAAAATCAGGCGCGGCATCACGTTTTCGAAGGAGGGCGAAGCCGACCTCGTCGAGTTTCACCAGCAAGTCGTCGATAGCCTCAGGCTCTCGGTCGGGATCTTTATGTCGGGCGACATGAACGTCGCGCGTCAATTGATAGCGGCCAAAACGCAGCTGCGTGAAAGGGAGTTCGCACTGGCCGAGAGGTATCTGACGCGCTTGCGCGAGGGGACTCCGGAGACTATCGAGTCGTACTCGCTCGATTTGGACATCTTGCGCGATCTCAAGCGTGTGCATTCGCACCTATGCTCTGCCGCTTATCCCGTTCTCGAACGCGCGGGTGCGCTGCAGCGCAGCCGTCTCAAGGATCCCGCCTTTGGCCGAGTCCGGGCAAAACGGGTGCCCATCAAACCGCAATTACCCTGAGTTACACTGAAAAGAGCATCCCATGACGGACCCGATACTGCTGACGCCCGGCCCCCTCACGACTTCCGCGGACACCAAGTCCGCCATGCTCTCGGACTTCGGATCTTGGGACGGCGCATTCAACGAGCTGACCGCCTCGGTCTGCCGTGATCTCGTTGCGATCGTCGATGCGCAAGGCGAGCATGTCTGTGTGCCGCTGCAGGGCAGCGGGACATTTGCCGTGGAAGCGGCGCTCGGCACGCTCGTCCCAAGAGGCGGGAAGGTGCTCGTGCCCGACAATGGCAGCTACTGCAAGCGTATCGTGCGAATATTGGGATACCTGGGGCGCGAAGCCGTCGTCCTGACGCACGGCGAGCAACAGCCGGCCGACCCGGCGCGAATCGACGCGGCGTTGGTTGCCGATCCTGCGATCACGCATGTGGCGCAGGTGCACTGCGAGACCGGTACCGGAATACTGAATCCGCTGCCCGAGATCGCGGCGATCGTTGCAAATCGCGGGCGCGGTCTGATCGTCGATGCGATGAGCTCTTACGGAGCCATTCCGATCGATGCGCGGACCGTTCATTTCGACGCACTAATCGCGGCCTCCGGGAAGTGCCTCGAAGGCGTGCCCGGAATGGGCTTCGTCATCGCCCGGCGCAGCGCGCTGGAGCGCTCCGCGGGCAATAGTTGCTCGCTCGCCATGGATCTGCTCGACCAATGGCAATACATGCAGAAGACAGGTCAATGGCGATTCACGCCGCCGACGCACGTGGTCGCCGCCCTGCGTGCGGCGCTCAACCAATACCACGCGCAGGGTGGACTGCCGGCTCGGCAGGCTCGTTACGCCGAGAACTGCGCAGCGCTGGTGACCGGCATGCGCGCGCTGGGTTTCAAGACGTTCCTGCACGATTCCTTGCAGGCGCCGATCATCGTCACGTTCCATTCACCGCCCGATCCCAAGTATGACTTCAACGATTTCTACCGTCGGGTGCGCCAGCGCGGATTCATCCTCTACCCCGGAAAGCTGACGGCCGTCGACACCTTCCGCGTCGGTTGTATCGGCGCGATCGGCGCCGCCACCCTGCGGCAGGCGGTTGCCGCCATTGCCGACGCCTTGCGCGAGATGGGCGTTCGACAGTGCAGCTAGCACAGTCCTAAACCGCACCACGTGAATGATGCGACATCCACCTGCTGATTCCTTCGTTCCGTCCGAATGGGAAGCCATTGTTTCCGGCAACGCACTGCTGAAGCTGGCGCCGGTATCCGCCGGGCGCCATCCGGCGCTGCAAATGGAGTACGACTTCAAAGCGGGAGGAGGCTTCGTAGTCGCACGCCGTGCGATCAGCCGCAGCATGCCGGAGGAGTTTGCGGTGAAATTTCGACTGCGCGGCCGCGGCGCGATCAATCATTTGGAACTGAAACTCGTCGACGCAACGGGCCAGAACGTTTGGCGGCACGTGCAAGTGGATCTCAAGCCTCCAGCGCGCTGGAAGCAAATCACGGTGCACAGCCGGGACATCGATTTTGCCTGGGGTCCGTCGAGCGGCGGCCGCATCAAAACGCTCGGGTCGATGGAGTTTGGCATCGTCGCGGGCGAGGGCGGCGGCGGCATCTTGTGGATTTCCGACCTGAGGATCGAAGACTTAAGTCCCACCGAAACCCCAAGAGTCACCGCGTCGAGCGAGCTTCCGCATTTCGAAGCTTCCGCGGCATTGCTGGGCTCCGGCTGGAAGCCTCGGCCCGACGACTCCCGCCCGTGGATCATGATCGATTTGATCGAACGCCGCGCGATCGGCGGCCTGATCGTCGATTGGCTGGAGCACGCGCCCGCGAGCGGCTTCCGAGTTCTCGGCTCGAACAGCGGTCTTCGCTGGAAAAAGTTGCACGCGGCGACGACCGCGGCCGGCAAACGCAGCTACGTGTATCTGCCCCAGGTCAAGATCAGATTTCTTCGCCTGAAGCTCCGCGAGCCCTCGGCCGGCGCGGCGCTGCGTGTGCGGTCGTTCGAGTTCTCGCGTTCCATTCATGCCTTTTGGAACAACGTAGCCGGCGGGGAACCGCGCGGCTGGCATCCGCGCTGGCTGCATAACGAACAAAGCCTATGGACGCCTTTCGGCATCTCGAACGGCATTCGCTGCGCGCTATTGAACGAAGACGGCATGGCCGAGGTGGACGAGGGTTCGTTTTCGATCGAGCCGATGCTGTGGATCGGGGGCCGGCTCTTCACCTGGACGGACATTTCCTCACGGCAGGAGCTAAAAGACGGCTGGATGCCGGTGCCGTCCGCGATCTGGGAAGGCGGGGAGTGGCGCTTGCGCATCGAGGCACAGGCGACGCCAAGCGGCGTATCGCGGGTGCTCTATCGATTCGAGAATCTGACCGATCGACAACTGTCGGCCCGCTTGTTCGTGCTGATCCGGCCGTTTCAAGTCACTCCTCCCTGGCAGAGCTTCCGCCGCCTGGGCGGCGTCAGTCCTATCTACGACCTCAAATGGCGCGACGGCGCGGTGCGCGTCAACGAGACGATCCTGGCGGTGCCCGCAGCCGGCGACGGAGCGGGCGGGGCGGTGGGGTTCGGAGCGCTAAGCGTCGATGAGGGATTCATTGCGGAGTACCTGGCACGCGGCGATTTCCCGGCCGCCGCAGAGGTGCACGATCCGTCGGGGTTCGCCACCGGCGCGCTGAGGTTCGAGTTATCGTCCCGCCCTCACCAGATCGTCGAGAACGTCGTGAACTGCATGCCCATCGCGGCAGCGGGTTCGGAAGGAGAGGCCGCATTCGAGTGGGGTGCCACGCTTTCCCCGAGCCAATGGATCGGCAATGGCTGGATAACCGACGCCGTTCATGCGGCGCTCACCGCGACCGCACACATTTTAGTGACCCGGTCGGGTCCGGCCCTGCAACCGGGCCCACGTCGCTACACGCGTTCCTGGATCCGAGATGGCGCCATGATGGCTGCGGCATTGCTTCGCATGGGGCATGCGCGGGAAGTCCGGGAGTTCATCCTTTGGTATGCGCCGCATCAGCGTGCGGATGGGTTTGTGCCTTGCTGCGTCGACCGCGAGGGAATCGACTGGCTGGTCGAGCACGATAGCCACGGGGAGCTGCTGGCCCTGGTCGCCGATTATTATCGATTCACGTCGGATGATGATCTTTTGGCGAAAATCTGGACAATCATTCAAAAGGCCGTCGAGTGCATCGAAGGATTGCTCGGTCCGGACGGACTACTGCCGATATCGGTGAGCCATGAAGGCTATCTCGCCCAGCCCGTGCATTCCTATTGGGACGATTTCTGGGCGCTGCGCGGTTTGCTCGATGCCGCCTACCTCTCGAAGAGCATGGGCCGCGAAGAGTTGGCGCAAAGATGGGGAGCCTTGGCCGGGCGCCTTGCGGCTTCGCTCTATCGTTCAATCGAGGCCACCCGAGCTCAGCGCAACTTGGATTTCATTCCGGGAAGCATCGAGTGGGCGGACTTCGATCCCACCGCGACGGCCAATGCGATTTACCTGCTTGATGCGCCCGACAGCCTGGACCGCGACGCGATCGAGCGTACTTTCGACAAGTATCTTGCCGATTGGCGCAGCAAGCGCAGCGGCGCCGTGGCATGGGCAAATTACACGCCTTATGAAATCCGCATCATCGGCGCCTTGGTGCGCTTGGGCCGGCGCGGCGCGGCGCTGGAACTGTTGCGCTTCTTTTTGTCCGACCGCCGCCCGCAGCCGTGGAATCAGTGGCCGGAGATCGCGTGGCGGGACCATAAGGCGCCTGCCCATGTCGGCGATCTGCCCCATACATGGATTGCCGCCGAATATGTGCTCGCGGTGCGCAGCCTGTTTGCGTACGAGCGCGATACCGATCGATCTTTGGTCCTGGCGGCCGGGCTTGCGCCCGAATGGATCGAGGGTTCCGGCGTGCGGGTGAACGGCATGCGGACGGCGTACGGCACTTTGAGTTATTCGCTGCGCAGGGTCGATTCCGCGACATTGCGATTCGAGATCGAAAGCGCAATCTCGGTCAAGAGGATCCTGCGTCCGCCGCTGGGAGCGCCGCTGCGCAGCGTGATGGTCGACGGCCGCACGTGCGACACTTTCGACAAGGACTCCATCAGCCTGTTCGGTGCCGCCGCGGAAGTCATCTGCACCACGTCCTGAGCCTGTAGCGCCATGAATGCTATGCTGGCCCATCAAAGCGTGGCAGAGTGTTTCGCACGGTGACAGAACGCTCGACAGAAATCTCCGGCACGGCATCCGAGGGCGAGACCGCCCATCTGGGTTTTGCGCGCCAGATCGGGCTCATGAGCCGCACCATCTTCGGCTCGCCGGTCGGCAAGACGATCATCGTCTTGCTGGCCGTAATCATTCTCGTCGTCGCCGCCACCGCCTACGGACAAATTCGCCTCAACGGCTGGAACAAGCCTTTCTACGATGCCATGTCGCGCCGCGACCTGCGCGATTTTCTCTTCCAGCTCGGCGTCTTTTTTCTGATCGCAGGATTTCTCCTCTCGCTCAACGTGGTGCAGCGGTGGCTGGTCGAAACCCTGGAGCTCAAGCTGCGCCAAGGGCTGGTGATCAGCCTGCTCAACGACTGGATGTCGCCGCGCCGCGCCTTCTGGCTTGCAAATGCCGGCTCTATGGGCGTCAACCCGGATCAACGCATTCATGAAGATTCGCGCAAGCTCTGCGAGCTTTCGGCCGATCTCATCGTCGGCCTGCTGCAGGCGTCGATATTATTCTTAACTTTCGCGGGCGTGCTCTGGGGCCTTTCGAAGGACTTCATTTTCCATGTAGGCGACCGGGATTACACCGTGCCGGGATTCATGGTATGGGCGGCGATAATCTACGCGAGCGCGGGCTCGCTGTTGAGCTACTGGGTGGGGCGAGGCCTCATCACCCGAAACGCGACGCGCTACGCGCGCGAGGCGGATTTGCGCTTTTCGCTGGTGCGCGTCAACGAGCATGTCGATGATATTTCCCTGGCGCAAGGCGAGGCCGACGAGAAACGCCGCATCGAGCTGCATCTCGGCAACGTGCTCGCCGCGACGCGGCGCATCGTCCGAGGGCACGCCAATCTGACATGGATCACCGCCGGCTTCGGCTGGATCACGTTAGTTGCGCCCATTCTCGTCGCGGCGCCTCTGTACTTCAGCGGCAAGGTGTCGTTCGGCGGTCTCATGATGGCGGCCGGCGCATTCAGCCAGGCGCAATCCTCCTTGCGCTGGTTCATAGACAATTTCAGCGCCATCGCCGACTGGCGGGCGACGCTGCTTCGGGTCGCGAATTTCCGTCTCGCGTTGATGAGCATCCATGAACCGCGCGGATATGAAAGCCGCATCGCCTACATCGAGGGCGGCCCGGGCGCGATTTCAATCGATGAACTCGAGATCGTATCCGCCGCAAACGCGGACATGCTGAAGGAAACCAATGTCGTGGTGAAGACCGGCGAACGGGTGCTCATTCTGGGAGCGCCGGGAACCGGCAAGACGCAGCTTTTTCGGGCATTGGCAGGACTCTGGCCGTGGGGCGCAGGGCGCATCTCTCGGCCGATCGGCGAACAGATCTTTTACCTGCCGCGCGGCACGCCCTATATGCCTCGCGGAACATTGCGCGAAGTGCTCGCCTATCCATTGAAGGCGGAGAGTTTCGGCGAGGGTGCCTTCAAGCGCGCCCTCTACCGGCTGGGCCTTGAACGGCTCGCACCGCTGCTCGATGCGACCCAGCGTTGGGATCGGGAGTTGAGCCAAGACGAACAGCTTTGCCTCGCCATCGCACGCATTTTATTGCAGTCTCCGCCTTGGGTGCTCATCGACGGCACGTTCGGTTCCCTCGATGACGACGTCCTCGAGCTCGTCATCGACGTCTTCAGCAACGAGCTGCAGGGGACCGGTGTGATTCACATCGGCGGGCCCGGTCAGGCGCACCCTTTGTTCACTCGCGTTCTGCATCTAGTCAAGTCTCGGCGCACTAGAAAGGGCGTAACGCCCGTCACCGAACCCGGAAATCACGAATGAGAGGCGCCTCGACATGGGCGGGGAGGCCGGGGCTCAAGCGGGTCGCGAATCGGATTGTCGCGCTTTTCTTTGTTGTGATATCGCAATCATGGGCTACGGCGCCGGACCTCGAATTTCACGCGCCTTCGTCGATGGGCGACCCTGCCGCGGCCGCAACCATGCGCGATTTGGCCTCGCGGCTTCTTCCCGTTTATCAAGAATCAGATCCTGACCGCTATCTTGCGAACTTGTCCGCGCTGCAAATGGTGGCGGGCGACTTTGCGTCCGCCGACGTGTCTCGGCAATCGCTGCGCGATCGACGGCGGCGTTCGAACGCCCGCAGGCCGATCGGCCGTGAGGTGGTATACGACATCTACGCGTACGCCAAGGCGCTGGAGTCGGAGAATCGAGTTTCTTTCGCCGACGGCTTTGCGAGATCGTTCCGGGAGGTGGTGTCTCGCTTCAACGACCACGATGCGTATTTGGTCACGAGGTGGCTCGAAATCCCCCCCGCCGTATTCCGAGAGGCCCTCCAAAAGGCTTTGGACCAGCAACGGACCAAGGACATCATCGGCCCATCGGAGGCGATGGAGCTGCTCTGGAAATATATCGCTTTCGATGCCTATCGCAGCTTCGGTCCCTTGGTCGGTCCGCTCGCCGCGGAGGATCATCATCGACGCTACACGGTCGAGGACGCCATTCGAGTCAAATCCCGCGATGGGGCCGTCATTGACGCCATCGTCGTGCGTCCCAAGGACTCCTCCAAGCCCCTGCCCGCGCTGCTCGAGTTCACGATTTACGACTCGCAGAATTACGCAATGGAGTGCGCCGCCCACGGCTATGTCGGGGTCGTGGCTTACACGCGCGGGAGACACACCGACCCTCATAGAATAGTTCCGTACCAGCACGACGGCGACGATGCACGCGCGGTGATCAATTGGATAGCCCAGCAACCGTGGAGCGACGGCCGAGTAGGAATGTACGGCAACGGCTATAGCGGCTTTACCCCTTGGGCGGCCGCCAAGCGCCTGCCGCCTGCGCTCAAGGCGATCGCCACCTCGGCATCCGACGCGCCCGGTATCGATTTTCCCATGGGCGGCGGCATCTTTCAGAATTCGGCGTATCGGTGGTCGTCCTTTGTGACGAACACGAATCCGGAAGAGGCGGATCGCTACAACGATGATGCGCTGTGGCGCTCGCTCGATCAAAAGTGGTACAGAAGCGGCAGGCGGTATCGGGATTTAGGCCGCATCTTCGGAAAGCCCAATCCAATCTTCATCCGCTGGCTGAACCATCCGAGCTACGATCGCTATTGGCAAAATTTGATCCCTTACCGAGACCAATTCGCGCGCATCAACATCCCGATTCTGACCACCACGGGCTACTACGCCGGGAGCGAACCCGGCGCCCTCTACTATTTCACCCAGCATCATAAATACAATCCGCATGCCGATCATACCTTGGTGATCGGACCTTACGACGACAGCGCGATGCAGCGCGGGCCGTCGGCCAGGCTGCAGAGCTATGAAGTCGATTCGGCCGCCCTGGTTGACCTGCGCGAGATGCGCTATCAGTGGTTCGACCATGTCCTCAAGGGGGGCGCGATGCCTCCTTTGCTGAAGGACCGCGTCAACTACGAAGTTATGGGCGCAAACGAGTGGCGGCATGCAGCATCGCTCGACACGATGGCCGATGGGTCGTTGAAGTTCTATTTGGACGGCAGCGGCGCCGGCGACAGCCATCGGCTCTTGCAGCGCAAGCCGGTCCATCCTGTGGTCTGGCGGCAGACCGTCAGCTTCAGGGATCGCAGCGACTTTGCCTGGACGCCACCGGCCGATTTCACGAGCAGGAGTCTGGCAACCCACAATGCCGTGATGTTCGTGAGCGAGCCCCTCGCGAAGACAACCGAGTTCAACGGCATGTTCTCGGGCCGTCTTGATTTCAAGGTAAACAAGATGGACATGGACCTCAACGCCACTTTGTACGAACTTCTGCCGAGCGGCGACTACATTTACCTCTTCAATCCGACCTACGAATTGCGCGCCAGCTACGTCAGGGATCGCCTCCATCGGCATCTGTTGAAAGCGGGCGAGCGCGAGGAATTGATATTCAAGAGCGAGCGGATGACGAGCCGGCGGCTGCAGGCGGGCAGCCGCCTCGTCATGATACTCGGCATCAACAAGCGGCCGGATCGTGAAATCAATTACGGCACGGGGAGCGACGTCAGCGAAGAGAGCGTCGCAGACGGGAGAATTCCTCTCAAGATTCAGTGGTACGGCGACAGCTACATCGAGATTCCGGTTCGACGATAGCTTTCCGATACCGGCGCCGGCCTCGTGAGCAGCCAAATCCCAGCGACCACCAGAACGGTACCGGCCGCCACCCATGCGGTCAGTGGCTCGCCCAGCAACATTACCGCCATCAGAATCGTGGACAGCGGACCGATAGTTCCGATCTGCGCGGTCAGGGATGCGCCGATGAGTTCCATCGCCATCATCACCATGAGAACGGGCGCAAAGGTGCACGCGGTCGCGTTCAATGCCGAGAGCCAAAGTACTTGAGGCGCGACCGACAGGGCGCTGAGGGGCCGCAAAACGAGGAATTGGGCGATGCAAATGATGCACGCAACGCTGGTCGCGAGACCCGTGAGCCGCAGAGCTCCGAGGCGCTTAACTTCCTCGCCGCTGTAGGTCAGGTAGACCGCGTAGCTCACGGTGCTGCCGAACACGAGGGTCGCGCCGAGCGGGACGTTCGAGCCTTGAAGCGTCAACTCTTTGCCGAACACACACGACACGCCGGCATAGCTCACGGCGAGCGCGACGACCTGTCGGCGGGTAACTTTGCGGTGAAATAGAGCGGCGCCGAGTCCGAGCACCAGTGTCGGGCTGAGGTAGAGAATGAGACGTTCCAAGCTGGCGCTGATGTAGCGCAGGCCCGCAAAATCCAGAAAACTCGAAAGATAGTAGCCGCAAAAGCCGAGGCCAAGCACGGCCCGGACATCGCGCCACGTGAGCGGCGGTTTACCGAGCCCTGACCACCACGCAAGGATCAGAAACATGGGTAGCGCGAACAGCATGCGATACATGATCAACGTGACCGCGTCGACACCGTAGCGGTACGCCAACTTGACTATAATGGCTTTTCCGGAAAACGCGACTGCGCCGAATCCAGCGAGCAGCAGGCCTCGCCGTGCGACCGCCGGGAGAGGCCGAGACGATTCAACGTTTGCGCTCATGCCGGCCGTATTCTACGGATTCGGCCGAGTGATCCTTTCGATAAATCGTTGAACTGCCGAGAAATAGCAAGCATCAGTGCCAAGATCAGCTGGGGAAGGATAGGTTCGAATGCGATGAATTCTTCGACATGGACCTGACAGCATGTCAGAATATACGGTTTTGGCGCCCGCCGACCCGCGGCCCTATTTGTTACAATTTTACGGAACCTCGCTATGCCCCGCACA
The DNA here is from genome assembly GCA_035996065.1 of Steroidobacteraceae bacterium. Lineage (GTDB taxonomy): Bacteria > Pseudomonadota > Gammaproteobacteria > Steroidobacterales > Steroidobacteraceae > Bog-1198. The sequence continues at coordinate 188,994 of DASYJX010000054.1, forward strand.
ACGCCTCTTTCCGATATCCGCAATATCGGCATCATTGCCCACGTCGACGCCGGCAAGACGACGACGACCGAGCGCATTCTGTATTACACGGGGCGCAAGCACACCATCATCGACATTCACGATACCAAGGATCTGAAAACCTCGACGACGACGGATTATCTGGAGCAGGAACAGAAACGCGGCATCACGATTCAAAGCGCGGCCGTGTCCGCTTTCTGGCGAGATAAGAAAATCAACCTTATCGATACGCCGGGACACGTCGACTTCACCATCGAGGTCAATCGATCACTGCGGGTCTTGGACGGTGCCGTCGTGGTATTCGACGGAGTCGCCGGGGTCGAACCGCAGTCGGAGACCAATTGGCGGCTGGCCGACAACTATGGCGTCCCGCGTATTTGCTATGTCAACAAGATGGACCGCAGCGGCGCGAACTTCCTGCGCTGTCTCGACATGATCAAAAAACGTCTTGGCGCACGGCCGTTGCCCGTGCAGATTCCGATCGGATCTGAAGAAAACTTCAAGGGCATGGTCGATCTGGTCGAGATGAAGGCGCTGGTGTGGGATTCGGACGACAAGGACGCACAGTGGCAGAGCCTCGAGGTTACTCCCGAGCTCGCGGATAAGCTCCACATCACGACCCCGAGCGATCGAAAGCTGCTGGACGATGTCGCCAAGTACCGCACCGAGCTGGTCGATACGTGTCTCGAGCAGGACGATGAGGCCATGGAGGCTTATCTCACACACGGCACCGTCCCCTCGGCCGACGTGCTGCGCCAGGCGCTGCGCAAAGGAACCCTGCACTCCGCGTTCACGGTCGTGCTATGCGGTTCGTCGTACAAGAACAAGGGCGTGCAGCAGGTGCTCGACGCGGTGGTCGACTACATGCCGGCGCCGACCGACGTTCCGTCGATCAAAACGGTCGACGCGGACGGCGAACCTATCGGCGAGCGCAAATGCTCCGATGATGAGCCCTTCTCAGCCCTGGCCTTCAAGGTCATCAATGACGTGTACGGCGCTCTGACCTTCATCCGCGTCTATTCCGGCGTGCTGACCAAGGGGGCCTCGGTTCTGAATTCGACTCGCGGTAAGCGTGAAAAAATCGGCCGGATGGTCGAGATGTTCGCCAAAGAAGCCAATCCGGTGGAAGAAGCGCGCGCCGGCGACATCATCGCGCTGGTCTCTCTGGCGGATACCGAGACCGGCGACACGCTCTGCGATGCCGCCAACCCGGTCGTTCTCGAGCGTATGCGTTTCCCGGACCCCGTCATCAGCGTATCGGTAAAGTCGAAGGTAAAGGCGGAGCAGGAGAAATTCGGCGCCGCGCTTGGCAAGATGGTCCGTGCCGATCCGTCGCTGCACCTGGAGACCGACCGGGAAACGGGGCAAACCATTTTGCGCGGCATGGGGGAATTGCACCTGGAAGTCACCCTCGATCGCATGCGCACCGAATTCGGTGTTGAAGGCCTCATGGGAGAACCGCAGGTAGCGTATCGCGAGACCATCACCAAGAAGTTGACCGAACAATACATACATAAGAAGCAGACCGGCGGTTCCGGGCAGTTCGCCGAAGTGTGGATCGTTTTCGAGCCGCTGCCGCGCAGTGCCGGATTCGAGTTCGAGGATGAGACCGTCGGCGGCTCGGTGCCCAAGGAATTCGTACCCTCGGTCGAAAAAGGCCTCAAGATTCAAAAGGAAGATGGCGTACTGGCGCATTACCCAACGGTGGATTTCCGGGCGACTCTTATCGACGGCAGTTACCACGACGTGGACTCCAACGCGCTTACGTTCGAAATTGCGGCCAAGGCATGCTTCCGCGAGGCGATCCGCAAGGCCGGACCCATCCTGTTGGAACCGGTCATGAAGGTCGAGACGGTGACTCCGGGCGACTACCTGGGCGACGTGATCGGCGACATCAATCGTCGTCGCGGCGCGATTCAAGATCAGTTGGAGCGGGGCACGAACATCGCGGTCGTGGCAAACGTGCCGCTGTCGGAAATGTTCGGTTATATCGGACAGCTGCGCGGAATGACGAGCGGCCGTGCCTCCTACACCATGGAATTCTCTCACTACGAGCCCGTGCCGCGTCAGGTCGCGGACGAGGTGATTGCCGAGGTAGCAAAGGCCAAGGCTGCGGCCGTGGGGTGATGGCGGCAACGGTCGCGGCGATGATCGCCACGACGTGACCAGCGGCGTTAGGTAAGCTGCTCGCCAATGAACGATCCATCGCTTCCGGCCGCCGCTATTGCCCCCGATACTCGCACCGAGACGCTGAATACCAAGGCGGCCGGAATCATCGGCCTTGCGGTGATGTGCAGCCGGCTGCTCGGATTGGCGCGCGAGCAGATTTTTGCGGCTCTGTATGGCGGCGGCGCCGCGATGGATGCGTTTACGGCAGCGTTCCGTATTCCGAACCTGCTGCGCGATCTGTTCGCCGAAGGTGCGCTGTCCACGGCATTCGTCACCACGTTCAGCAAAACCGTCGCACGCGGCGGCGATGCCGCCGCATGGCGCCTGGCGAACAAGGTGGCCACATTGACGGCCGTGGTACTCGGGATCATTTGCGCCGCGGGAATGGTTTTTTCTCCGCAGCTGGTCGCGGCCCTGGCGCCGGGCTTCGACCCGGGAAAAGCGGCACTGACGGCGCAGCTCGCCCGCATCATGTTTCCATTCATTCTCTTGGTGTCCCTCGCCGCCTTGGTCATGGGGATGCTCAATTCCAAGAACGTCTTTGGAATGCCGGCGATGGCATCCAGCTTCTTCAACTTTGGATCGATTGTCGGCGGCGTGACCCTGGGCTATTGGATAGATCCCCACTTCGGCCGCGGCGCGCTGATCGGCCTGGCCTACGCGACGGTTTTCGGCGGCGCACTCCAGCTGGCCGTGCAACTACCGTCGCTTGCCCGCCTCGGCTATCGATTCCGGCCCGACTTTCGGTGGCGTGACGCGGGCGTGAAAGCCATCTTGTTGTTGATGGGTCCCTCGGTGATCGCCGCCAGCACCACGCAATTCAATGTGCTCGTCAATTCGATATTCGCCTCGACGCTCGGCGATGGGCCGATATTCTGGCTTTCAATCGCTTTCCGGTTGATGCAGTTGCCCTTGGGTCTGTTCGGTGTTGCGCTCGGTACCGTGACACTGCCGTTGTTGTCGCGATTGGTGGTGGCCGGCCACATGGCCGCGTTTCGCGCGGAGCTTGCGCAGGCGATGCGTTTGGCGCTTCTGCTCACGATACCTTCGACGGTCGGTCTCATCTTGCTCGCCGAGCCGATCATTTCCGTGCTTTATCAGCACGGTAAATTCAATGCTTTTCAAGCGGCGCAAGCCGCGGGTGCGCTGCGCTTCTACGCGATCGGTCTTGCCGGCTACGCCGCGCTCAAGGTCTTGGTCAACGCGTTTTACGCGCTCGACAAGCGCAAGACTCCGATGCTCGTGAGCTTTCTGGCGGTTGCGCTCAATCTGATTTTCAACTGGATATTCACGTTCCGTCTGGGATGGGGATATCGCGGTCTGGCTTTTTCCACCGGCTGCATCGCGACGGTCAATTTCCTGCTCTTGTACGCGCTGATGCGCAAGCACCTCGGCGGTCTCGAATCGCGCCGCATGCTTCTGATGCTGGGGAAGGTTGCCGTTGCGGCGGGAGCGCTGGCGGCGGTATGCGCGGCCTCATCGCGGTGGCTGCTCGCTGACTGGCAATCGCAGATGTTTTTGACCAAATTGGCGTTCCTGATCGGCACGGTCGTCGTGGGTGCGCTCGTGTTTGCGGGTTGCGGCGTCGTGCTGCATATCGAAGAATTCAAGCAATTGCAACACACGATCAAGCGCCGGCTGCGGCGCGTTATTTGAGGCGCTCGGGTATACGCGAGCCTTTGGCGACGGCCGGACGCGCCATGAACGAACTCAGCGCGCGCGCCACGTGCGGAAAATTCGCCATACCGACCAGATCGCCTGCTTCATAAAAGCCGATCAAATTGTTGATCCACGGGAATGAGGCCACGTCGGCGATCGTGAACGCGTCGCCCATTATCCAGACGCGGTCCGCGAGCCGGCGGTCGAGCACGCCCAGCAGACGCTTCGATTCCGCGACGTAGCGGTCGCGCGGGCGCTTGTCTTCATAGTCCTTGCCCGCGAATTTATTGAAAAATCCCAGCTGCCCGAACATGGGGCCGATGCCGCCCATCTGAAACATCAGCCACTGAAGGGTCTGGTAGCGGCCCGCCGCATCCCGCGGCAGGAGCTGTTCCGTCTTCTCCGCGAGATAGACCAGAATTGCGCCGGACTCGAACAGCGGCAACGGATCACCGTCGGGTCCGTTCGGATCGAGGATGGCCGGGATTTTGTTGTTGGGGTTGAGCGATAAGAACTCCGGCGTCATCTGATCGCCGCTTTCAAAGCTGACGAGGTGCGGCTCGTAAGGCAGGCCGATCTCCTCGAGCATGATCGAGACCTTGATGCCGTTAGGGGTCGGCAGCGAGTAGAGCTGCAGCCGGTCGGGATGCTTGGCGGGCCATTTCCTGGTAACGGCAAACGCGGAGAGATCGTTCATATCTAAATCCTGATGCGCGGGACGCCATGGTAGCGAAAACATCGCTTCGATCGCCACTCTACTTGAACACTCGAAAAGTAGTATCATTTCGCCCCGTTCGTGCCGGCGAAGATGCCCTGCGGCGCAGGAGTTGACCGGGTCAATGCAATTGAAGGACGCTTGTGCAGGATAAAATATTGTTCCCGATGCTTTGCTCTCTCATCACGCTGCTATCCCTGGGCGGGCAGGCAGCTGCGGGTGCGGCGGCGGCTCCCTCCGAGCGCGCGCCCGTCACCGCCATCCGCGCCGGTAAGTTCATCGATGTGGAGGCTGGACGGGTGATCGAAAATCAGATCATCCTCATTCGCGGAACGAAAATCGAGGCCGTCGGCGCTCACATACCCATCCCGGAGGAAGCCCAAGTCATCGATTTGTCGAAGATGACGGTGCTTCCCGGGCTCGTCGATTGCCACACCCACCTGGCGGATCTTGCCGACGCGGAGCCGCTCAAAGTGCTGCAAAGGAGCGCCGCCGAGACCGCGTACGCGGCCATCCCCAACGCGAGAGTCACGCTGCTCGCGGGGTTCACGACGGTGCGCGACGTCGGAGTCTATCGCGCTTTCAACGATGTCGCGATGCGCGACGCAATAGCGCACGGCGTCATCGTCGGACCGCGCATGTACGTGGCGGGCGCATACATCACCATCAGCGAGGGTGCCGGCGCGATGACGGGCTTGTCGCCGGACATACAGCTGCCGCTGGATTTACGCTACGGCGAGGCGAACAGCCCTTGGGAGGTGCGGCAAAAAATTCGCGAGCTGGCGCACCGGGGCGCCGACCATATCAAGATCCTTTCGACGGGCGCGGTCCTCACGCACGGCAGCAACCCGAAGTCCGTTGAGTTCACCCCCGAGGAACTGCGCGCGGCCGTCGAGGAAGCGGCCAATTTCGGCCTGCGGGTCGAAGCACACGCCCATGCGGCGGAAGGCATCAAAAATGCCATTCGCGCGGGGGTCGCATCGATCGAACACGCAACGCTCATCGATGACGAAGGCATCGCACTTGCCAAGCAGCGTGGCACCTATCTTGACATGGACATCTACGATGAAGAGTGCATCCAGTCGTCGCCGAACACGCCGGCCGACTTCCTCCAGCACGACCGCGATCTGGCGGAGGCTCAGCGCCGAAATTTCACCAAAGCGGTTCGCGCGGGCGTGAAGATGACATTCGGCACCGACGCAGGCGTGTGCCCGCACGGAATCAACGCACGCCAATTCGCTTTCATGGTGAAGTATGGGATGACGCCCATGCAGGCAATCCAGTCGGCTACGGTGAATGCCGCGGATCTCATCGGCCACTCCGAGCTGTTCGGTTCCATCGCTGTCGGCAAGTCGGCGGATATTATCGCCGTGAACGGCGATCCGCTCGCCGATATTCGCGAACTCGAGCATGTTCAATTCGTCATGAAAGAAGGTAAGGCCTATAAGCAAGCCGATTGAGCCGGGTACCGGGGCAGGCTTCGGCCGGCTTCAGCGCACTTCATCCGCGTGCGCGGAGTACTCGCGCAGAGCGGCGATGAAAAGCTCGCCGTAGCGCGCCAGCTTGGCCTGGCCCACGCCCGGAAGGCCGGCGAATTGATTCAACGTGAGCGGCCGGCGATCGGCCATTTCGCGCAGCGTGGCATCGTGGAACACGACGTAGGGAGGCACACCATGCTGGTCCGCCAAACGCTTGCGCAAGGTGCGCAGATAGTCGAACAACCCGACGGTTTGCGCCGCCGGTACACCGGGAGCGGGGGAGACGGGGGCCGCTACGTGTACGAAAAGTTCTTGGCGAAGCACCTGCCTGCTTAACGCGTTCAGCGAAAAAACCGGATAGCCATCCTGCGTCTCCTCGATGAGGCCCTGATGGAGCAGGGCACGCGCCACGCTGCGCCACTCCTCCACCGAGCGTTGCTTGCCGATACCATAAACGCTGAGCGTGTCATGACCCCGCGAAAGAACCCGGTCGCTGCGGGATCCCCGGAGGATATCGATGATCTGGGCCGACCCGAAGCGCTGTCCGCGTTGCGCGAGGCGCGCGATGCAGGAAATGAATTGCCGAGCTTCCATGCTCCAATCGCTCATGGCGCGCGGCTCGCAACAATTGTCGCAGGCTCCGCACGGCGCGGCGAAAACCTCACCCAGGTAGCGCAGCTGAACCGCTCGGCGGCATTCGGTCGATTGGGCATAGTTCAAAACCTGCCGCAGTTGCTGGCGCGCAATGCGCTGTTCTTCCTCGAGAGGCGCACCCGTTCCGGGATCGACCTTTTGCTGAATCAAGTACTCCGCCGTCCGGATATCGGAAGGCCCGAAGTAAAGAGTACAGTGCGCGGGATCCCCATCCCGTCCGGCGCGGCCGGATTCTTGGTAGTAACCTTCCAGGGTCTTCGGCAGATCGTAGTGCGTAACCCAACGTACATCGGGTTTATTGATGCCCATGCCGAATGCAATGGTGGCGACGATCACTTGCACATCGTCGCGAATGAACGCCTCTTGATTGTCGTGCCGCACAGCGGCCTCGAGCCCCGCGTGGTAGGGCAGTGCCCGGATTTTATCGCTCTGCAGCCGCAGCGCCAATTCGTCGACACGCCGACGCGACAGGCAGTAGACGATGCCGGCGCCGCCGCCGCGAACCTGCGCCAACAATTGCGCATAAGTTTGTTTGCTTTTGGAGCGGGCTTGGTAGAAAAGGTTCGGTCGATTGAAACTCGAGACGTGCAGCGCCGGATCGCGCAACGCCAATTGCACGACGATATCGGCGCGTACCCGCGGCGTCGCCGTTGCGGTGAACGCCAGCATCGGGATTTGCGGATAGCGGCGGCGCAACAGGCTTAGCTGCCGATATTCGCGCCGAAAATCGTGGCCCCATTCGGAGACGCAGTGTGCCTCATCGATCACAAAGGCGTTGAGTCCCGGGCCTTCGTTCAGCCGGCGCAGCGGGCCATCGAGAAATTCCGACAGCAGCAATCGCTCCGGCGCCAAGTAGAAGAGTTTGTAGTCGCCCCGCAACAGCGCCGCAGTCCGGCGCGACACTTCGCCCGCATCCAGGCTGGAGTTGATGAAGCTCGCGGCAATATCATTGTCGCGCAACAGGCGGGCCTGATCCTGCATCAAGGCGATCAAAGGTGAAACGACCAAGGTGATCCCCGGCTGCAGCAAAGCCGGGAGTTGGAAACAGAGGGATTTGCCGCCGCCGGTCGGCATCAAGGCCAGGACATCGCGCCCCGCCAAGGCATCGCGCACCACCGCTTCCTGCCCGGATCGAAACTGATCGAAGCCGAAGAATTGTTTCAACGCCGCCTTCAATTCCGCCATCGCATCTACTCGTGGAATCCGTGGGGCATTCTATCCGAACGCCGCGGGACCACCGCCGCTCCGAAGCTACGCAATTATCCGGATTCGATCCGGTTGCGGGGGATCAGTCGGTTTTTGGCGACGGTCGCGGCATGCACCGGTCGGTGCATGCCGCGTATCGGCTATGATAGCCGGAACATAGCTATCTTTATTCGGGAGGAGGTGCCGTGAAGTTACACCTGCCAATGTCAGCTTGGCCGACCCTTTTGCTGTTGGCGCTCGGCGCCGCAGCCGCCGAGGCGGTCCCGGTGTCCCATCTCGAGGTTCGCATTGTCACGGGCGCCACGGAACTGAGCGCCGGCAGCTTCTTGGAATTGCGCATTTATGAGGCCGGCAACACCGTGAGGCGGCTGCCCTTGGTGCACGGAGAGGCGTGGCCGCGCGATTCCACCCACATCATCCCTATACGGCTCAATGACGTTCTGGACCCGCGCAACGTGGTGCGCTTCAGCTTGTACTATCGGAGTTCGAGTCCCTCGGCGCCTGGGCTTGACATCGTTTCCGCCGATGTCGAATTGCCCTCTCAGAAGGGGCCGCCCGATTCGCTGCTGAACGCCACCCTCTCGGGCATGATTGCCCGCGAAGGCGAACTCGCGACTCAGGAGCGCGATCAAGCGGCTCTGACATGCCGCGCGGATGCTGACTGCGATGACAAGCGAACCTGCAACGGAAAGGAGCGTTGCGCGCCCCGCGCCCGGGAAGCGGATGCGCGCGGCTGTGTGAAGGGCACGCCGGCGGTGTGTCCGGTCAATCAGGTATGTGTCGAGGGTGCGGGTTGCCGCGGCATACAGGGAACCGCGAAACCCGACGAGAGCGCGCCCAAACCTGACGCGCCCTGACGCCTGCGCGCTAAGGCCCGTGCCCCAAGGCCGAAAGTTTTTCCAGTGCCTCCTGCCCGAGCAGGCGCGTCAGTTGCCCGGCGGGCAATGACCGGCGAGCCAAGCGGACCGCCTGTCCTGACCATAGATTGGTGAAATCGCCCGAGCCCGCTGCTTCGGATTTTGCTTTGAGCGGCGCCAATGCCGCGGCGGCAAGCGGAAACTCCGGCGTAGCAGACGACAGAGGCCCCAGCTCACGCATGGCACGATTGACGATGCCGCGCGCCGGCCTGCCGGTGAATACATTGGTGACGATCGTATCGTCATCGCGTGCGCCATTCAGGGCATCCAGATGGACTTGCGGTAGATTCGTTTCCGGACAGAACAGGTAAGCGGTTCCGATTTGCACCGCCGCCGCGCCGAGGGCAAATGCCGCCGCGATGCCGCGTGCGTCGGCGATGCCGCCGGCCGCAATGACCGGAACTGCGACTGCATCGACCACTTGCGGCACCAGCGCGAAAGTACCGACTTGTCGAGACATGTCCTCGACCAGAAAACTGCCCCGGTGACCGCCGGCCTCGAGCCCCATTGCAATAATCGCGTCGCAGCCGTGCTCTTCGAGCCAGCGCGCTTCCGCGACGGTGGTCGCAGAGGAAACCACGATGGCGCCGGTGGCCTTGACGCGTTCCAATAGTGCGGAGGGCGGCAAACCGAAATGAAAGCTGACGACTTTCGGCCGATGCAGTTCGACCAGCTTGCAAAAATCGCCGTCGAATGGCTGCCGACCTGCGACGGGAACGGATGCCTCAGGGTCGAGCCCCAACTCAACGTAGTACGGCGCCAGCCGCGCCCGCCAAGTCAAACTGCGCACGGCATTCGCCACGGGCGGAGGATGGCAGAAGAAATTGAGATTGAGCGACCGCGAGGTGCGAAGCCGGATAAAGTCAAGCGCAGCCCGCGCCTGCTCCAGACTGAGCTGCGCGCAGGGCAGGGAACCCAATCCCCCCGCGTCACTGACGGCGATCGCCAATTCGGCGGTGCCGGGGCCCGCCATAGGCGCCTGAACGATGGGAACTTCAATACCGAATAGCTCCAGGAGGCGCCGGTCAGGCCAAATGTTCAAACGATATCCCCTCTGTCGTTCAGCGAAAGGCGACCACCATAGCGGCTGTCAGCGCCCGGCATACGCGTGCGCAGACTGACCCCCATCGGAAATGGGTAATCATGCTACGCTTGCGCGCCAAAATTGCCGAGACAACTGGTGCGGATTGGCTCCCAACGATATTGACTTACGCAGTGATACGGTAACGCGGCCCTCGCCGGGTATGCGTGCCGCCATGTCAGCGGCAGAGGTAGGCGATGACGTCTATGGCGATGACCCGACGGTCAATCGCCTGCAATCGCTGATTGCCGAGCGATTCGGCTTCGAGAGTGCGCTGTTCTTCGCGAGCGGCACGCAAAGCAATCTGGCCGCCTTGATGGCTCATTGTGGCCGCGGCGACGAATACCTGGTCGGCCAGGAGGCGCACACCTACAAATACGAGCAGGGCGGGGCCGCCGTGCTCGGCAGCATCCAGCCACAGCCGCTCGAGAACGAGCCGGACGGCGGAATATCAATCAACCGCATTGCCAATGCCATCAAGCCCGACGACGTGCATTTTGCCCGCACGCGATTGCTGGCGCTCGAGAATACGATTGGCGGCCGCGTGCTGCCGATGGCTTATCTGCGGCAGGTCACGGAATTCGCCCACGTGCAGGAACTGCGCACACATCTTGACGGCGCACGAATCTTCAATGCCATCGTGAAATTACAGATCGACGAGCGAGCCGCGGTAGCCGGCTTCGATTCCGTATCGGTGTGCCTATCTAAGGGCCTCGGCGCGCCCGCCGGATCGCTATTGCTCGGCTCCGGAGAATTCATCGCCCAGGCACGGCGCTGGCGCAAGGCTCTGGGCGGCGGTATGCGGCAGGCCGGCGTACTGGCCGCTGCAGGCATTTATGCTCTGGAGCATCACGTGCGCGAGCTTGCGCACGACCATGCGAATGCCGAATTTCTCGCCGAAGGACTGCGTGCGATGGGATTGCAGGTCGAGCCTCCGCAAACCAACATGCTGTACATCACTATCCCCGCGACCCAGACGGCGGAGCTCACGAAGCATCTCGGGCAGCGTGGCATATTGGCAACGATCGCCCCGCGTACGCGGCTGGTGACGCATCGGGACCTGCCACGCGCCAAGATCGACGCCGTGCTGCGAGCCTTCCGCGACTATCCTGGATGGGACTCGCCCTAGGGATCGACTGCCCGCACTTTTACACCGCCTTTACATCCGCGGTCATAAGTTCTCCGCCGTTTTTAGCCTCCGAAGACTAATTTGACGCTCTTGAGGAGCTTTCTCGAGCTCGCACCCGGAGACATTGTGGACATCGTGTTCGTGGGCGTCATGGTCGCCTTTGTTGCGTTGGCGCTGGCATTGGTCGCGGGTTGCGCCGCGCTGGAGCGCAAAAAATGACCTGGGCGTACGCATTGAGCGGTGGCGCCGCGCTCGCTCTCCTCGTCTATCTCGTGGTCGCATTGATTCGGGCCGAGGACCTGTGATGTCCGCTCAAGCCTGGTTCACGCTGCTGTTGTACCTCGCGGCACTGATTGCGCTGGCGTATCCCCTTGGTGTTTATATCGCGCGCATCGCCGATCCGGCGCCGATCGGCGGAATTGCCGGCAAGATGGAGAGGCTCCTCTATCGCGCGTCTTCGGTTGATGCGGCGCAAGAGATGCCCTGGACGCGCTATGCCGTGAGCGTGTTGTTGTTCAACGGACTGGGCGTGGTCGTCGTATACCTCCTGCAGCGGCTGCAGGTTTGGCTGCCGCTAAATCCACAGGGCGTCGCGAACGTCACGCCGGACAGCGCATTCAACACCGCAGTCAGCTTTGTGACCAACACCAACTGGCAGGCGTATTCGGGCGAGTCCGCTATGAGTTATTTCACTCAAATGGTTGCGCTGGCCGTGCAAAATTTCTTTTCCGCGGCTACCGGAATTGCGGCTGCCTTCGCCCTAATCCGTGGCTTTGCACGACGCTCGGCGCAAGGCATCGGCAATTTTTGGGTCGACTTGACGCGCAGCACCTTGTTCATATTGCTGCCGCTGTCCATGCTGCTGGCCGTCGTATTCATGGGGCAGGGAGTCATCCAGAATTTCGATACCTACAAGGACGTCACCCCGCTGGAAAGTTTGACGTACACCCAACCCAAGCTCGATACCGCGGGCCAAGCGCTCAAGGACGCACAGGGCAACCCGATCACCGAGACTCTCACGACTCATACGCAGACTCTCGCAATGGGACCGGTGGCCTCGCAGGAGGCGATCAAGATGCTGGGCACCAACGGCGGCGGCTTCTTCAACGCGAACTCCGCGCACCCGTATGAAAATCCGACTCCGCTCACCAATTTTCTACAAATGATATCGATGTTTCTGATCCCCGCAGCGTTGTGCTTTACGTTTGGCCGCATGGTGGGTGATTCGCGGCAGGGTTGGGCGATATTCTCGGCCATGACCACGATCTTTTTGGCAATGGCGATCGTCGCAATTTGGGCCGAACAGCAGGGCAATCCATTGCTCACGCCTTTGGGCGTGGATCAAACGCAAAGCGCCCTGCAGGCCGGCGGCAACATGGAGGGCAAGGAGTCGAGGTTCGGCATCGTTGCCTCGTCGCTGTTCGCAACCATTACTACCGCAGCGTCATGCGGAGCGGTGAACGCTGCGCATGATTCCTTTACGCCGCTCGGCGGCTTGGTGCCGATGTGGCTGATCGAACTGGGCGAGGTCGTGTTCGGCGGCGTGGGTTCGGGCCTTTACGGCATGCTGATTTTCGCCATCATGGCGGTGTTCATCGCGGGCTTGATGATCGGAAGAACACCGGAGTACATCGGCAAGAAAATCCAGTCCTTTGAAATGAAAATGACGTCGATCGTCATTCTGGTGACGCCCTGCCTGGTGCTGGTCGGCGCTGCGATCGCCGTCATGACCGAGTCGGGAAGGGCGGGCGTATTCAATGCCGGCGCGCATGGGTTTTCTGAAATTCTGTATGCCTTGTCGTCGACGGCGAACAACAATGGCAGCGCCTTTGCCGGTTTGTCGGCCAACACGCCCTTTTACAATTCGCTGTTGGCCGCAGCCATGTGGTTCGGAAGATTCGCCTTTCTAATTCCCGTGCTTGCGATCGCGGGATCCCTCGCCAAGAAGAAACGAATCGAGCCGACCGCCGGCACGTTGCCGACCCATGGCGCGTTGTTCGTGGCGATGCTGGTGGGCACTGTAGTGCTGGTGGGTGCACTGACCTACGTGCCGGCTCTCGCACTCGGTCCTGTAATCGAACATCTACAGCTGCACTCGGTTCATTGAAGGCGTGTCATGGTTCGCAAGTCTTTGACCTTATTCGATTCCAAACTGATCGGCCCTGCCGTGGCCGATTCGTTTCGCAAGCTCTCGCCCGCGGTGCAGTTCCGCAATCCGGTAATGTTCGTCGTCTACGTCGGCAGTCTCTTGACCACGCTATTGTTCGTGCAGGCGCTGCGCGGCCAAGGCGAGGCGCCCGCCGGCTTCATCCTGGCGGTCGCTCTGTGGTTATGGTTCACCGTGCTGTTTGCGAATTTCGCGGAGGCGCTGGCCGAAGGCCGGAGCCGTGCGCAGGCGGCTTCCCTTCGTGGCCTGAAGCAAGCCACCAGCGCGAAGAAATTGCGGGCCCCGAAGAATCGCAGCGACTGGGCGGCGACGCCTGCGCCACAGCTGCGCAAAGGAGATTTTTTCTTGGTGGAAACCGGCGACGTGATTCCGGCCGATGGCGAGGTGGTTGACGGCGTCGCTTCGGTGGATGAAAGTGCGATTACGGGCGAGTCGGCCCCCGTGGTTCGCGAATCCGGCGGCGATTTTTCGGCGGTGACCGGCGGTACCCGCGTGCTGTCCGACTGGTTGGTGGTGCGCGTCACCGTCAATCCGGGCGAAGCGTTCATCGATCGCATGATTGCCATGGTCGAGGGAGCCAAGCGACAGAAGACCCCGAACGAAATCGCGCTCACCATTCTTCTGATTGCGCTCACGCTGGTATTTCTCCTCGCGACCGCCACCTTGCTGCCGTTTTCGCTCTTCAGCGTTTCCGTGGCCAAACTTGGCGCGCCGGTCACGATCACCGTGCTGGTTGCACTGCTCGTGTGCCTCATACCGACGACGATCGGCGGCCTCCTGTCTGCGATCGGCGTGGCGGGCATGAGCCGGATGATGGCGTCCAACGTCATCGCCACGTCGGGACGCGCCGTCGAAGCGGCGGGAGACGTCGATGTCCTGTTGCTCGACAAGACGGGCACGATCACCTTGGGGAATCGGCAGGCCGCGACGTTCATGCCCGCGGAGGGTTTCACGGAGCAGCAGCTTGCGGATACCGCGCAATTGAGTTCGCTCGCGGATGAAACGCCCGAGGGGCGCAGCATCGTGGTGCTGGCGAAGCAACGCTTCAATTTGCGCGAACGTAATTTGAGTCAGCTCGAGGCGACGTTTGTGCCGTTTTCCGCGCAAACGCGCATGAGCGGCGTCAATATCGGTTCGCGTGAGGTGCGCAAGGGCGCCGCCGGAGCAGTACGCCAGTATATCGAGGCACAGGGATTTACGTTCCCGCCGCGGGTTGCGCAATCGGTCGATGAGTTGTCACGCAGGGGCAGCACTCCCTTGGTGGTCAGCGACGGCGGCCGCATCGTGGGCGTCGTGGAACTCAAGGATATCGTCAAGGGAGGCATCAAGGAACGCTTCGTCGAACTGCGCCGCATGGGAATTCGCACCGTCATGATCACCGGCGACAACCGTCTAACCGCGGCGGCCATCGCTGCCGAGGCGGGAGTGGACGATTTTCTTGCCGAGGCGACCCCGGAAGCGAAACTCAAATTGATCCGCCAATACCAGGGTGATGGACGCCTGGTCGCCATGACCGGCGACGGTACGAACGATGCACCCGCCTTGGCTCAGGCGGACGTCGCAGTCGCTATGAACTCCGGTACGCAAGCGGCCAAGGAAGCCGGCAACATGGTGGACCTGGATTCCAATCCGACGAAGCTGATCGAGATCGTTGAAGTCGGCAAGCAGTTGCTGATTACCCGTGGTTCGCTCACCACCTTTTCAATTGCCAACGATGTCGCGAAGTACTTTGCGATCATTCCCGCGGCGTTTGCCACTACCTATCCGCAGCTCGCGGTCCTGGACGTAATGCATCTCACGAGCCCGAATTCGGCAATTTTGTCGGCCGTCATCTTCAATGCCTTGATCATCGTCGCGTTGATACCGCTGGCTCTCAAAGGCGTGAGGTACCGGGCGCTCGGTGCCGCATCGCTGTTGCGCAGAAACCTTTTGATCTATGGGGTGGGAGGCATCGCCGTCCCGTTCGCCGGCATCAAGCTGATCGACATGATTCTGACCGCCGTGCGGTTGGTTTAGAGGGTGATTCCATGAGTCTAATGCTGCGACCCGTATTGGTGCTGTTCGTTTTACTGACCGTCATTACCGGCATCGTCTATCCCTTGGCGGTCACGGGAATCGGCACGCTGGCATTCCCCCATCAGGTGTCGGGCAGTCTCGTGCTGCGCAACGGCGATGCCGTCGGCTCGGAGCTCATCAGCCAGTCGTTCCAGGATCCGAAATATTTTTGGGGCCGCGTGTCCGCGACATCGCCGATGCCGAACAATGCAGTAGCCTCCGGCGCCTCGAATTTTGGACCGACCAACACCGCGCTGATCGATGCCGTGCGCGTCCGGATAGATGCCCTGAAGGCGGCCGATCCGGGCAACTCGTCGCCCATTCCCGTGGATCTCGTGACCGCATCGGGCAGCGGTCTCGATCCCCATGTCAGCCCGGCCGCGGCGCTCTACCAGGTGGCGCGGGTCGCACGAGAGAGGCATAGGGATGTCGGCAAGGTTCGAGAGCTCGTCTTGGCGCACATCGAACCCCCGCAATGGCGGATATTCGGCGAAGCGCGCGTCAATGTTTTACTGCTCAACCTGGCGCTCGAGGGCGCACAATAGCGGCAGATGCCGACACTGAGCGAACAACGCCCCGATCCGGACGAATTGCTGGCACGGGTCACGCGTCAGGAAGCCGAGGAGCGGCGCGGCAGACTCCGCATCTACTTTGGCTCTTCCGCCGGCGTAGGCAAGACCTACGCCATGTTGGTAGCCGCGCGCAAACTCAAAGCCGAAGGGCGCGATGTCGTCGTTGGCGTCGTGGAGACTCATGGCCGCGCCGAAACCGCCGCCCTGCTTGCTGATCTGGAAGTGCTACCCCCGAAGTCGATGCCGTACCGCGGCAAGGATCTCAGCGAATTCGATCTCGATGGAACATTGCAGCGCCATCCCTCCTTGATCCTGGTGGACGAACTCGCCCACTCGAACGTGCAGGGCGCGCGCCACCCGAAGCGCTGGCAGGACGTCGAAGAACTCTTGGCGGCGGGTGTCGATGTGTTCAGTACCCTGAACGTTCAGCACCTGGAAAGCCTCAATGATGTCGTGGGCGGAATTACCAATGTACGGGTGTGGGAAACCGTGCCTGACACGGTTTTCGACGAGGCCGATGAAGTGGTGTTGGTCGATATTCCGGCGGAGGAGCTGCTGGAGCGCCTAAAGACCGGCAAAGTGTACGTCCCGCAGCAGGCGGAGCGGGCAGCGAATAATTTTTTCCGCAAGGGCAATCTCATGGCCTTGCGGGAGCTTGCGCTGCGCCGTACGGCCGACCGTGTCGAAGGTGATGTCCAAGCGTACCGCGTCGACAAATCGATTGGATCCGTTTGGAAAACCGCCAATGCCTTGCTGACTTGCGTCGGCCCCGACGCCGGCGCGGAGCGGGTGGTGCGGGCGGCGGCGCGGCTCGCCGGTCAGCTCAATGCAGAATGGCATGCCATCTACGTGGAGACGCCCGGCTTGCAGCGCCTGCCGGCGGCGCGGCGCGAGAAGATCTTGCGCACACTGAACCTGGCCAAGGAATTGGGCGCAGCAACCGCGGTTCTCGCCGACGCCGACGTCGCAACGAGCGTGATTGCCTATGCGCGCAACCACAACCTCTCCAAGCTCGTCATAGGCCGCGATCCGGCACGGCGGTTGTGGCCCTGGCAACGATCCAGCGGCCAGAAGCTCGCGATGCTGGCGCCTGATATCGACTTGGTGGAGATCGGCCGCGCCGACGGACAGATGCAGAATGGGGATCTCAAGAGTTCCTCATGGCCGGTGTCTTCGGGCACGGATTCGAACGGTCGCCATAAATCCAAACGCTTTCGTTATCTCTGGGCGGCGCTGGCGTGCGTCGCCGTCACGCTGCTGTCGATTCCGCTGGCCGATCAATTCGACCGGTCGAATATCGTGGCGATATTTATCTTAACCGTAGTGTTGGTTGCGGTTCGTTTCGGCCGGGGCGCGTCGGCGCTGGCGGCCGTGCTGAGCGTTTGTTCCTTCGATTACTTTTTTGTTCCACCGCGATTTTCCTTTGCGGTGAGCGATGTGCAGTACCTGCTCACGTTCTGCATCATGCTCGCCGTCGGTTTGATCACCGGGCAATTGACCGCGGGATTGCGTTTTCAGGCGCGAGTCGCCGGGCATCGCGAAGAACGCGCGGGTTCACTCTATGAGATTGCCCGCGACCTGTCCGGCGCGGTGCAGGTCGATCAAGTGGTAAAAATCAGCGATGAATCCATCGAGCGTACTTTTCGGGCCAGCGCTGCGTTATTGCTGCCGAATGCCGCGGGTCAATTGGCCGCGACCTCTTCCCGGGCGGATACTGCGTTTACCGTCGACATCGGCATTGCTCAATGGGCGTTCGACAAAGGCCAACCGGCAGGTTTCGGCACCGACACCTTGCCGGGCAGCGAGATTCTCTATATTCCGCTGCGCGCCCCGACGCAGGCGCGCGGGGTGCTGGCAGTCAGAGCGCGCAATCGGCGGCTGCTGCACATCCCGGAACAGCGGCAGCTGCTCGACACCTTCGCCGCGCTGATCGCCATCGCGCTCGAGCGCGTGCACTACGTGGAAGTCGCGCAAGGTGCCGTCGTGCGCATGGAATCGGAGCGCTTGCGAAATTCTTTGCTTGCCGCGCTGTCGCATGATTTGCGCACGCCGCTGACCGTTCTGGTGGGTCTGGCGGAGTCCCTGGCCTTGACCAAGCCGCCGCTTTCACCGCCGCAGTTGGAGAGCGCGGAGGCCATCCAGGACGAAGCGCGCCGCATGAGCGCTCTGGTCGGCAATCTTCTCGACATGGCCCGCATTGAAAGCGGCGAGGTCAAGCTCAACCTGCAGTGGCAGCCGCTGGAAGAGGTGGTGGGCTCGGCATTGAATGCGGCCCGTGGCATGTTGAAACAACATGTCATGGAGGTGAACATACCGCGGGATCTGCCGTTGGTGCGCATCGATGCGCTGCTGATCGAGCGCGTCCTCGTCAACCTGCTGGAGAATGCCACTAAATACACTCCGCCGGGGAGCAAAATCACGCTGGCCGCGGAACCGGTGGCGGATCGGCTCAGCGTATCCGTATCGGACAACGGTCCCGGACTTCCCGCCGGACGGGAAGAAGCGGTATTTCAGAAATTTACACGGGGCGAACGCGAATCGGCGACCCCGGGGGTGGGGCTCGGGTTGTCGATTTGCCGCGCCATCGTCGAAGCACATCACGGCACTATCGTCGCCAGCAACCGGCGGGGCGGCGGAGCCCAATTTACGTTTGCTTTGCCTCTCGGGCACCCGCCCGAGGCAGCCGAGGAGATAGTCGGTGGCTGAGCCGCAGCCCGTCGCCATACTCGTGGAGGATGAGCGGCAAATTCGCCGTTTCGTGCGTACCGCATTGGAAGCGGAAGGCTGGATCGTGCACGAGACCGAGACCTTGCGCCAAGGTCTGATCGACTCCGGTACGCGCAAGCCGGATCTGATCATTTTGGATCTGGGGATGCCCGACGGCGACGGCATGACATTCCTGCACGATTTGCGCGGCTGGTCGAGCGTTCCGGTGATCGTGCTGTCGGCCCGCGTCGGGGAACAGGACAAGATAGAGGCATTGGACGCGGGTGCCGATGACTATTTGACGAAACCGTTCGGCGTCGGAGAATTGTTGGCGAGGGTCCGCGCCGCATCGCGCCGGCACCGGGACGCAGGGGCAGGCTTGAACTCGCTATTCGAGTTCGGCGACGTCAAGATTGACATGAGCCTGCGCACCGTCTTAAAGAACGGGACGCCGGTACACCTGACCCCGATCGAATACCGGTTATTGAGTCTATTGATCGCCAATGCCGGGAAGGTGCTCACTCATCGTCAGATCTTGCGCGAGGTCTGGGGCCCCTCGCATACCGAAGACGGCCACTACGTGCGGGTCTACATGGGCCATCTGCGGCAGAAGCTCGAAGACGATCCCGCGCAGCCCAAACATATCTTGACCGAAACCGCCGTCGGATACCGTCTGATCCAGGGCGCTAAGGACTGAGGCGGGATCGACGAAGCCGGTCTCTGGCCGCGCGAAGATCCTGCGCAGTATCGACGTCCATTTCCGCGGAGGGAAGCTCCACCAGCGTTCGTTGCGATGCCGGCAATCCGTTTACCAATTCGCGCAGTCCGATATCGCCGCTCACAGCACGTGCGCGTGCATAAAGCCATCGGGGCAGGATGAGAGGTATGCCGGCAAGACATGCGCCGCCTTGCGGCCCGATGCGTCTCGCAATTACGCTCCGCCGCGTCGAGCGCCAGCGCGAAACCAACCGTTCCATGTCGCGGTGCTGCAGAGCAACCAGATCGACCGGCAACAGCAGAACGGCGGCGGAGTATCTCGCCCGTGCAATGCCGCGACGGACGCTGCTCGACAGACCCGCGGCGCGGTGCGGATTGGGGGAAAAAGCCACTTTGAGCCCTCGCGCTTCGATTCGGTAGCGCGCGGCGCGCGGCGGGAGCACCACAATGATCTGCGCAGGCGAGACGCGCGCCGCCAAGAGGAGAGTTCTACGCAGTAGGGTCAAGCTGCGTACCCGCACCAGGGCCTTCGGACATCCCAACCGCGAGGAAAATCCAGCGCCAAGGACGATGACTTGCAGCCTAGTCAGGGTAGCGGCATTCATTGGTATGATATTCTCATGAAAAAAGATCATGCGAGCTTTCAGCGCCGGCCATTCTTGACGCCCATCTGGTTAACGGCGCTCGCGGCTGCCTTAGGTCTCGGCTTTGCAATCTTTGCCGTGTGGGTGTTCGGAACGGCCGGCTCGACCGTCGTTGTCGTCATTCGCCATGCCGAAAAGGATGTGAGCGTCAGCGCCGCCGATCCGCCCCTTAACGAGGCAGGAGAGGCGCGCGCGGCGCTGCTCGCGCGCATGTTCGGCGACGCCAAGGTCTTGGGTCGCCTTGACGCGATTTATGTTTCACCCGCATTGCGCAATCGTCTGACTGCCGCGCCCCTGGCGGCGCATCTGGGCATCGCCGAGACCGTTGTGCCATCCGACGATTCCGCTGCCCTGGCGCGGCGGGTTCTGCATGAGCATCCCGGCGGCCGAATATTGATTGTCGGCCACACGGATACGGTTCCTCAGATCGTTGCGGCACTGAGCGGCAACCCCAAGATTCCCGAAATCGGGGCCGCGGAATACGGCACCATGTACATCGTGACGGTGCCGAAAATCGGTCACGCAAACCTGGTGCGTTTGAATTACTAAAAGCGTCGGCGGTTGCGGCGAGCGGTGCTAGGTGATCGAGGTGGCGCGTAACATGATCGCCTTACGGACGAAATCGCTGTGACGGGCGATCATGAAATCCGCCAATACGGCGTCGCGGATCCGGCGGTTCCCGTCGATCAAATACGTGGCCCGACGCACGCCGATACCGAGAGGACCGTTGACGGCGTACATCTTGATGACGGTCTTCTGTTGATCCGACAGTAGATCGTAGGGCAATTGATACCTGGCCTTGAACTTCGCATGGGTTTCGGGGCTCTGCGGGCTGATGCCGACCACCCGCAGGCCGGCACGCTGAATTTCCGTGTGCATGTCACGAAAGGCGCAGGCTTGACGGGTGCATCCCGGAGTGAAATCAGCCGGGTAGAAATATAAAACGGTAGCGCCGGCACTCAAGAGTTCAGTCAGCGATCGGTCCTTTCCCGTTTCATCCGGAAGCGTGAATTCCGGCGCACGTTCGCCTACTTTGATCATATTGTCCCCCTCCTGGTGCTACATCCTAGCCTAGGTTCACGGCCTGATAGCGATACTTTGGCTTGAGCAGCCTTTGCTGCTAATATTCCGGGCCCTTTTTAGGGGGAGTAGCTCAGTTGGGAGAGCGTCGCGTTCGCAATGCGAAGGTCGAGGGTTCGATCCCCTTCTCCTCCACCAAACCTTAGGCCGGAGCCATTGCTCCGGCCGCCGGTTCTTGGCCTCGGTAGCTCAGTGGATAGAGCGAGTGCCTCCTAAGCGCTAGGTCGCAGGTTCGATTCCTGCCCGGGGCAAGCCTTTCCGTGGCACGACTATGGACTTTTGTGCGGCGCCCGGCCGAAACCGCAGCCGCGAAGGGCAGTGGGGCCGGGCGGCACCACGTACAATGGCGGTCGGCAATCAATCGAGGGCTGCGGCATGGCATCGGAAGCGCGAATCGTGATCAATGGAACGGCGTTGACCGACCAAGAGGCAATGACGGTGCGGCTCGCCGTCGACTCGCTCGCAAACATCCTCGGCGAGGAAATGGAATCGAAAGATGACGGTGTTCCGGGCCGCGACACCTACATGAATGCAATCAGCCGCGTGCAGGCCTTACTGTCGAGCGAAGCAGGCGAAACGACGACGGTAAATTAAATGGCGAAAGGTCGCGATAGCGGCATGCCCCCCATGGACGCATGGGAAAAATTCTTCGACCCGGCGGCCATCCTTGAGGCCCTTGGATGTCTTGGGTTGCACGGCGATGCGGTCGAATTTGGGTGCGGATACGGCACCTTCACGGTTGCGCTGGCGCTGCGTATCTCCGGTATCGTCTACGCAGTCGACATCGACCCCTGGATGGTGAAAGCGACAGTTGCTCGCGCGTCGGCGGCAGAAGTGCGCAACATCGTGGTGGAGCAGCGTGATTTCACTGCCGCCGGCAGTGGTCGACCTGACGGTTCAATGGGTCTCGCGCTGTTGTTCAACATATTGCACATTGAAAACCCCGTTGGTCTGCTGCGCGAAGCGCACAGAAACCTGCGCCCCGGAGGTGCGGCTGCGGTGATTCATTGGAGACACGACATTGAGACCCCGCGCGGCCCTCCGATCGAAATTCGTCCCCGTCCCGATCAATGCCGAACCTGGGCTGAGCAGGCTGGATTGCGCTGGCAAGGCGTTCTCACCCTGCCGAATTCGCCCTGGCATTGGGGAATGGTGTTGGGGCGGCCCGCGGAATCGGCCGGCCTTAGCGCTTCAACGCGTCCCTACAACCAGTACCGTGAATGAGTCGGGCGTCGGGACTGGGCGAGGGTGGGGCTGGTCCGCAGTCGCAGCGGCCGGCGGCTCAAAGTTAGCGGTGACCAGATAGATCTTGCCCCTCGCCTCGTCGAAGGCCATGGTGCGCGCGCCGCGCTGGGTCGCAATGGTGGCCTGGACACTGTAGTGATCCGCCGAGTCCTGACGAACAACAGTCAATGTTCCTTCTCCGTTGGAACTCAGAACCAGCCCGCGTTTCGCATCGAACGCGGCGGCATCCGGACCTTCTCCAACCGGCACCCGAGCGACTTGCGTGCCGCTTTCGGCGTCCGTGACGGCCATGGTCTTTTCATCGCAGACGGAGAACAAGCGATGATGCGGCTTGTCGATGGCAAGTCCGCTCGGGCTTGCGCAGCCGGGCAACGGAAAAGTGCGCGTAACCGACAGCTTACGGCTGTCGATCACGCTTATCTGTCCCGATGCGCTCTCAATGTTGACGTAGATGTGGCCCTTGCCATCGTCGACCGCGAATTCCGGCTTATCCGGAACCGGGAGGGTCGCGATCACCGCCAAGCTTGACGCATCGAGTACCGTTACATCCTTACTCTTGCCGTTGAACGTAAAGACATGCTTGCCTGCCGGCTCGTACAAGATCGCGTCCGGATTGTGCCCGGGAATTTTTACCTCTTGGATCACCGCGAAGGTCTTCAAATCGAAAACCGTCACGGAGTCGGATTTGCCGTTGCTCGCGTAACCGCGCTTCAAGTCCTCGGCCAGCGCAATGCCGTGAACGCCGGCCGTATTCGGCACCGTGCCGATCACTTTTCCCGTTTGAGTATCGACGACATCGACTCGGGTCGCGCGGCTCAGAAACAGATGCTCACCGGCTGCGTCCAGCGCGAGATAGTCCCAACCACCCGCGCCCCCCAACTTCCAACGCTGCAGCACCTGCATGTCCGAAACGGCGGATGCCGAGCCGGCCGCGCCTGCGCCCGCAGCTGCCCCCGCGGCTGCGCCCGCAACAATCGCCACGAGCAGTCCCAATCCGGCAGAGCGGCGTATCGTCGTGAATTTCACGCGCATGATTTCTCCTGATTAATACAAAAATTCGACTGCCGGAGCATGGAACATCATACCCGGTATGCGGAGGCGAACTATGCCTCGTGCGAGTGAGGGCATTGCTTACAAATTTGTATAGAAAGGCGGCCCGAAAAGCAGGGTTAGCGCGGCGCGACTTGGCCGCGCTGCCCGTTTGACCTAGGCCCTGGGCTGTGCGCGGATGAAAGGACTCTTCTGTGAGGGCGGCACGGGCCTGCGTCGAGATTTGCGCCACAGGTCGTAGATCGCCAGCGCACCGCTCAGCGCTGCAAGCGTGGCAAAATAGGCGCGCGGTCCGAAGGCGGTGATCAGGCTGCCTGCAAGCAAGGGGCCGATCGCCGCAGCACCTCCATTCAACAGCAGGAGAGTGCTGCTGGAGGCGACCATCTGCGCAGGCTCGAGCTTATCGTTGACATGCGAGACTGAAAGCGAATAGAGCGTCAAGGCGAATCCGCTGAACAAGGCCGCCAGCGCCAAAAACGCCGCATGAGGCAGCTCGGGGAACGCGACGATGCTGGCCGCAACGATCATCGCCAGCGTACAAACGCCGGCAATGACCGTGCGCCGATCCATGCGATCGGACAGCCGGCCGATGGGGTATTGCGTAACCACGGCGGCCAGAATGCTCACCGCCATGAAGGTCGCTACGCTCGTGGTCTCCAAACCGCTTAAGCGCGCGTAGACCGGACCCATCGAAAAAATGATGGCGGAAATCAAGCCCGACATCGTGACCGCCACGACTCCGAGCGGCGAGTTCTGGTACAGCTCCCTAAGCCGCACTTTGCGCGGCACGGCGTGATTCGGCACCTGCTGTGCGGAAACTACGATCGGCACCATCGCCAGGGAAATCAGAACGGACACGAGCATGAATGGAGCGGGGGTTTGCGGATCCGAGAAAACCAGCAGGAACTGCGCCGCACCGAGGCCGACGTACAGGATGAGCATGTACATCGCGAACAGGCGGCCGCGGTTCGCGCGGCTTGCGCGATCATTGAGCCAGCTTTCGGCCACCACGTAAATGCCGGCGAAACACAGGCCGGACACCAGCCGCATGGCGCCCCAAGCCCACGGATTGACGAAGCAGCCTTGAATCAGGATTGCCACCGACGCGACGGCCGCGAGGGCGGCGAATACCCGGATGTGTCCGAGTTGGCGCAACAACGGCGGCGCGACGATGGTGCCGACGACATAGCCTACGTAGTAGCAGGACATGACGATGCCGGTGACCGCCGTGGGGAACCCCTCGAGCGTGGCGCGCAGTCCCAGAAGCGTGCTTTGCAGCCCGGCACCCAGCATGAGCACGCCCATGCCGAGGAGCAGCGGCCAGTTCGTCGCGATCACGCTAAGCGGCACGGAGGTCGGCAACGAATCAACTTGTTCCCCTCGGATGGCAATTATCT
The DNA here is from genome assembly GCA_035996065.1 of Steroidobacteraceae bacterium. Lineage (GTDB taxonomy): Bacteria > Pseudomonadota > Gammaproteobacteria > Steroidobacterales > Steroidobacteraceae > Bog-1198. Next base: position 213,653 of record DASYJX010000054.1, read on the forward strand.
TTGTTCGAAAGTATATATTGAGCGCTGTTCAAGTGTAGCGCGCTGACACAAACCGCATGCTACAGCCGCAGCAATCCTCGTCTCGCGATGTGCGCTAAGGTCATTCCCGCGATGAATGCCAGACCGACGTTCCACATCGCAAACGCCGCGGTGGCGAGAGTAATGAATCGCTCGCCCTTGTTCTCGCTGAAGTCGCACGAACCGAGCGCAAGCTGCGCGCCGGTCAGAAACAGGATGACGCCGAGCACGGCCTGCGGGAACAGGCTGAAAACAGCTCCGATGGAGCTGCTGAAGCAAAAAGCAAAGCTCAATAGGAGGACGCCAAGGATGATGGGGGCGCCGCCCGTTCGCGCTCCGAACGCGACATGCCCGGCCATTCCGCCCGCGCCGTGGCACATAGGCACCCCGCCGACAGCGGCACCCGCAAGATTCATCAATCCCGTCGACGTTGCGACGATTTTCTCGGTGACGAGGCGGTCGGGAAAGAGCCGGTTGTTTTCCTCGGTAATGCCGATCACGGCGTTGCCTAGCGTCAGAGGCAGTTGCGGGAGAGCGAGGAACACCGTTCCCACCATGAAGTCGTACCAGGTGATGCTGGAAAAGACGAAGTGGGGCGTGTGGAATTGGAACTTCACGGCGTACAGGGCCTGCAAGAACACGGGGTTTTGCACTGCTCCGCACACGGCGCCGAAAAAAAGCAGGAGAAACATCGCCGGAATGGATCGATTCGTGAGAAGGAGCAGCGTACCGACGAGCCCCACGGCAGCGACCACCCAGCCGCTGTTCATCATTTTAATGCCCTCGAGCATGAAGCCTAACCCGAGGCCGAGAACGATCCCCACGACCACGAACCGCGGAACCAGTCTTGATATGTGAGTTGCCGCCCCGGTGAGCCCCAGGATCAGCCATAACAAGCCGGTGACCAAGCTCGCGCTATAGACGGCCGCTTGCGTGATCACTGCCGTCTGCGCCGCCTGGGTTGTCGCAACGGCCCCGATGGCCTTCATCGGTTGAACCGGAAAAGGGGTCTTATAGTAAAGGCCGCATGCCACCATGGCGGCTCCAAACGTAAACAGGATGCCAAAGGGGTCAATCTTCAGCACGGCGATGTAAGCGACGACAAATGGAATCAGCGTGCCGAGATCGCCGAACGCTCCCGCCCATTCCATTCGATCAAAACGATTGCCGGTGGGGGACTCGCGGCGGTCTGTGTTTGGCGGCAATGGGCTCATCGTAAGCCGATGATACCCGTCCGCTGTTCCTAGGGACGCGTTACCGTCATCACCGCCGGATGCAACAGGTAGAACCCGACGGCGACGAGGATCAGATACGCGAGCAAAATAAAAGTCCAACCCATGTTGTGGCGGATGACATCGCCTTCCTTGCGCACATACTTGCTGGTCGAGACGCCCACGCTTGCCGTTTGCGGCGCCACCGGCTTGCCGATCTCCGCGCCTACCGAATTAAGCGTCGGCAGCAGCAGCGGCGGCATGCCGAGCTGAGCGCCGACGAGCGCCTGGAACTTGCCGAACATGGCGTTCGTCGAGGTATTCGAGCCCGACAGTGCGACCCCGATGAAGCCGAGTATCGGGGCGACAATGATGAACGCGCTGCCCATGCTCGAAAAACCCTTTGCGAGCGAGCCTGCCATGCCGGAATAATTGAAAACGTATGCCAGCCCGAAGATGAAGATGCCGACCAGACACGCGCCCCACATCTGGTGAAACGTACGGCGGAATATTTCGCCGATCTGCGAGCTTTTCAGCTTGCCCTGTCCTCCCAGCAACGCCGCAACGAGGAGCCAGGACACCAGAATCGCTGTGCCGCCGATGAACGGGGCGAATTTGAACACTGCGCTGACATTGGCATTTTCCACCGTGCAGACGGCGATGAGCGCCGAGCAGGCAACCGCCTTGGCGCTGAACCAGGTTATTTTCGGCAACGGTGACCACGGGCCCGTCCAAGCCGCAACCACTGTCAGCAGCACGGCGAAGGGCATCCACGCCTGCAGCACTTCGCCAAACTTAAGTCCGTGTCCTTGCATTTGCTTTGCCGTTGCGGCATCGACCGGCACGCCTCCGTAGCCAAGTACGGATTTCGGCTGCCAGAACTTGAGCAATGTGAGCAGCGCGATGAAGCAAACGATCGCTCCGGTGACGTCGGGCAGATAGGGTCCCAGATGGACGGCGACGGGATACTGGCCGGCGATATACCCGAGCGAACCGACCACCGCGAGCGGCCAGCCACCTTTCATTCCCTCCTTGCCGGAGACCAAGTACAAGAGAACCCACGGCGGTAGGAGCGCAAGCACCGCGACCACGCTGCCGATCGAGGCTGACAGGGCCAACAGGGGATAGCCGGTCACCGCGGCCAGCGCGATGATCGGCGCGCCCAACGCACCGTAAGAGACGGGCGCATTATTGGCAATTGCCGCGACCCGGATCGCGTTGAGGTCCGAGATGCCGAGTGAAATCAGGATCGGGGCGACCACCGCCCACGGGTAGCCGAAACCGACCAGGCCCTCGAGCAGCGCTCCGAAGGCCCACGCGAACAGCATCGTTTGAACGCGCACGTCCATGCTGCCCTGTGCGATCAGCCATCGACGGAAATTCTCGAACACGCCGCTCACCCCGAGCGTGTTGAACAGCACCATGCCCCAAAATGTAATCCAATCGACGCTCCACACGCCGGTCGCCGAACCGTAGAGATACGCATGGGCGCCGTCGTCAAACGGCATTTTCCACACCCACGAGGCTAGAGAGAAGGTGATCACCGAGCCCGCCAGCGTCGCCAGCCAGGCCGGCCATCGGAATACCGCCAGCAAGATCAGCAGAGACACGACGGGAACCAGGGCCACGAGACAGGTGAGCGTCAGGTTATCGAGCGGGTCTATCAGTTGCGTGAACATGATGTTTCCTTCGATGTTCGGCGCGGCGTCAGGCCCAGGGCCGGCGTCCACCGCATTTGATTCTTTTTTTTGCGATTGCTCCGGTCGATGCAACACATAACCTATCACGGGGGCCGTACTAGCTCAAATTGGCTACTCACGCGGCTCAAAGATGTCATGGTCCGTCGGCAGGCATGGCCGCCGAGTGATGCATAATGCCGCTCAGGATGATGAGCAACATGAACACCTCCCACCAGCCCGAAGTGCAGCTCCCGTCGCGCGAACAGCGCCAAGCGGAGGTGGTGACTGCGCTCTGCGAGGTCTTGCCCCGCAGCGCCATACTTTTTCGTCATGAAGACACCGTCCCCTACGAGTGCGATGCGCTTACCGCCTACCGCACCTCGCCCATGGTGGTGGCGCTGCCGGAAACCGAGGCACAGATAGCGGCGATACTCAAGATCTGTCACCGGATGGGCGTGCCGATCATCGCTCGCGGGGCCGGCACCGGTCTGTCCGGCGGCGCTACACCGCACAACCGCGGCGTGGTCCTGTCGCTCGCCAAGTTCAACAAGATTCTCCAGATCGATGCCGCCGCGTGCACTGCGGTCGCGCAATGCGGCGTGCGTAATCTGGCCATCAGCGAGGCGGCGGCACCGTTTGGGTTGTACTACGCGCCGGATCCCAGCAGCCAGATCGCCTGCACCATCGGCGGCAACGTGGCTGAAAATTCCGGCGGCGTGCATTGCTTGAAATACGGCCTCACCCTGCACAATGTGCTGCGGGTGCGCGGCTTCATGGTCGACGGGGAGCCGGTGGACTTCGGTTCGGCGGCCCTGGATGCGGCGGGCCTCGATCTCCTGTCGGTGATCGTGGGCAGCGAGGGCATGCTGGCCGTGATCAGCGAAGTCACCGTGAAGCTCGTTCCCAAGCCGCAGTTAGCCCGCTGCATCATGGCAAGTTTCGATGACATCGAATCGGCCGGCGCCGCGGTGGCGAGTGTCATCGCGCGCGGCATCATACCCGCCGGCCTCGAGCTCATGGACAAGGCCATGACTGCCGCGGTTGAAGCGTTCGTCCACGCCGATTACGACCTCGACGCCGCAGCCATTCTATTATGCGAGAGCGACGGCACGCCCGAGGAGGTGGCCGAAGAGATTGCCCGAATGGAGGAGGTTCTCCACGCCGCAGGGGCATCGCGAATCGAGGTCAGCGCCGACGAAGCGCAGCGGCTCAAATTTTGGAGCGGCCGCAAGAATGCGTTTCCCGCTTCGGGCGGGATCAGCCCTGATTACATGTGCATGGATTCGACCATTCCCCGCAAGCGGTTGGCGGAGATGTTGCAGGCAATCCAGCAGATGCAGGGCACATACGGCCTGCGTTGCGTCAATGTGTTCCACGCCGGTGACGGCAATCTACATCCCTTGATCCTGTTCGATGCCGAGAACCCGGATGAGATGCGGCGCTGCGAGTTATTCGGCGCCGATATCCTGGAGACCAGCGTTCGGCTGGGCGGCACGGTCACCGGCGAGCACGGCGTAGGCGTCGAGAAGTTAAACTCCATGTGCGTGCAATTCTCGCCGGCGGAGCGTGCGCAATTTCTGGCGGTCAAATATGCATTCGACCCGGGCAGCCTGTTGAATCCGGGGAAGGTGATCCCGAGTCTCCATCGCTGTGCCGAGTACGGCAAGATGCACGTCCACCGCGGCCTGCTGCCGTTCCCCAACCTGGAGAGGTTCTGATGGATCAGCAGGATCCGGCGCTCGCTCGTTTGATCGATCAGGTCCGTCTCGCGCGAACTCGCGGTGCGCCGCTGACTATTCGCGGCGGCGGCACCAAGGACTTCTACGGCGAGCCGGCCAGAGGCGAGCCGCTGGACGTGACCGGTCTTTCCGGTATCAGTTCCTACGAGCCGACGGAACTCGTGGTGACGGCTCGGGCCGGGACACCGCTCTGCGATCTGGAGGCCGAGCTCGAGGGGCAGGGGCAATGCCTGCCATTCGAACCCCCGCGTTTTACCGCCGGTGGCACGGTGGGAGGGATGGTGGCAGCAGGGCTATCGGGCCCTTCGCGCGCAAACTCCGGAGGAGTGCGCGATCACGTATTGGGCTTGACGCTGCTCAATGGACGCGGCGAGTTGCTGACATTCGGCGGGCAGGTCGCCAAGAACGTGGCGGGCTATGATGTCTCGCGGCTGATAGCGGGGTCCCTGGGTATTTTGGGCGTCATCTGCGAGGTCTCGCTCAAAGTCTTGCCGATCAGCCGAGCCTGCGCGACGCTGTGCTTCGATCAGGATGAGAATCAGACGCTCGAGCGCTTCAAGGCGTGGGCGTCGCAGCCGTTGCCCGTGACCGGCAGCGCCTGGCATGACGGGCGGCTGCGCGTACGCCTGGCGGGCGCCGCTGCAGCCGTGAGCGCGGCGTGCGGCAAATTGGGCGGAACGGTGGTCGCTTCCGACGCGGCGATCAGCTGGTGGTTGAGCGTACGAGATCAGACGCAGGAGTTTTTTTCGCTCAATGAAGTCAGCCTGGCCCGCGGCGAACGTCTGTGGCGGTTGTCGGTGCCCAGCACCACGGCGCCGATGCGATTGCCCGGGCGGCAGTTCATCGAGTGGCACGGTGCGGAACGCTGGTGGCGCAGCGCCGCCGACACCCGAGAGGTGCGCGCGGCGGCTGCTCGGGCAGGAGGACATGCGACGCTGATTCAAGGGACCGACAAGTCCGGCGGAGTGTTTACGCCGTTGAACGATGTGCTGATGGGCGTTCACCGGCGTTTGAAGCAGGCCTTCGACCCGGAGCGCGTGTTCAACCCCGGGCGTTTATACGCCGAGCTTTGAGACCGCTATGCAAACGCACTTGAGTCCGGAGTTCGAAGGCACCGACGACGGCGAGGAGGCAAAAGCCATCGTGCGGAAATGCGTGCACTGCGGATTCTGCAATGCCACCTGTCCGACTTATCAATTATTGGGCGATGAACTCGATGGCCCGCGAGGGCGCATCTATTTGATCAAGCAAGTTCTCGAGGGCGGAGAAATCACGCGCAGCACGCAGCAGCATTTGGATCGCTGTCTCACGTGCCTTAATTGCCAAACCACTTGCCCGAGCGGGGTCGAATACGGCCACCTGGTCGATATCGGCCGAAAAATTGTCGACGCGCGCGTGACTCGTCCTGCGGGCGAGCGGACGATTCGCTGGCTGCTCAAAGAAGGTCTCACATCGCCGCTGTTTGCGCCGGCAATGCGGGTCGGTCAAGCGCTGCGGCCGATGTTGCCCGCCGTACTCAAAAACAAGGTGCCTACCCGCCGCCGTGTGCTCGGATCGGAAGTGCCGGCTCGGGAATTTCCGTTCAAGATAGTGATGCTGCAAGGCTGCGTGCAGCCTGCAATGATGCCCAACATCGACGGGGCCGCCGGGCGCGTACTCGCCAGAGCGGGGGTTCAGATCGAATACGCACCGGGCGCCGGGTGCTGCGGCGCCGTGCGCTCGCACCTGGGCGACCCGGAAGGCGGCCTTCGGGATATGCGGCGCAACATCGATGCCTGGACGCCGATCGTCGCTCGGGGCGATGTGCAAGCGATCGTCAGCTCCGCCTCGGCCTGCAGTCTCTCCCTCAAGGGCTACGGATACGCGTTGTCCGGCGATGCAAAATACGCGGAAAAAGCGGCGCTCGTCAGCACGCTCGCCCGCGACTTGAGCGAATTGCTGCCGCAGATCCTGCCGGCACTGAAAGGCAAGATGCGGTTCGATGGCGGTCGGCGTCTGGCGTTTCACCCGCCCTGTACGTTGCAACACGGTCAGCGTTTGAATGGTATCGTTGAGACGCAGCTGCGCGCCCTGGGATTCGACGTTCACGTCGCGAGCGGTGAAAGCCATCTTTGCTGCGGTTCCGCAGGCACTTATTCGATCCTGCAGCCGGATCTTGCCGCACGGTTGCGCGACCGCAAGCTCGCCCATCTCGGGAAGCTCGAACCCGATGCGATCGTCTCGGCCAACATGGGCTGCATTCAACATCTGCAGTCCGGCACGCTCACTCCGGTAAAGCACTGGATAGAAGTAGTGGACGAAGCCTTGTTGCCGATGACCGGCGCCGAGGCGGGCGGCGGGACTTGAATGTGCCTGGTCCTGGTTGTCTGGCGGGTGCATCCGCGATATCCCTGCCTGGTGGCGGCCAACCGCGACGAGTTTCACGCCCGTCCCGCGTCGCGTGCCGAGTGGTGGCCGGACAACCCGCGGGTAATTGCGGGCACGGACCTCCAAGGCGGGGGGACTTGGCTTGGACTGACCCGCACGGGTCGATTTGCCGCGCTCACGAACTACCGCGACCCGGAACAGCGCCACCGAGTGGCACCCAGCCGCGGAGCGCTGGTCACGTCCATGCTCGAATCGGACGCCACGGTCGCGGAGAGCTTGACTTTCCTTCGCGGCGTGGGGGCCGATTACAACGGCTTCAACCTGATCTTCTCCGATGGCGAACGGCTCGGCATCTACGAGAGCGTGCGCGGCTCGGGACGTGAACTCGGTCCGGGGATTTATGGCCTGTCGAATCACCTGCTCGACACGCCTTGGCCCAAGGTTAAAAACGCCAAAAGTCGGCTGCAAGCGGCCCTGAGCGGGTTGACCGGCACGGGGCCCCTGCTCGATTTATTGCGCGATGATCGGCCCGCGTCCGATGAACAACTACCGCGGACGGGGGTAAGCCTTGAGTGGGAGCGGCTGCTCTCGAGCGCGTTCGTGCGGGCGCCGCATTATGGCACGCGGTGTTCCACAATAATTCGCATTGAGCACCAAGGCCGAGCATACTTTGACGAGTGGAGTTGGAACTCCGTCGGTGCGGACATTGGCAGAATCAGTCTGCAGTTCGAACTGGAGTGAGATTATGTTCAAACGGGTGCTGCTCTGTTATGACGGTTCCGAAGTGGGCCGCCGTGCTCTCAAGCGCGGCGCGGAACTCGCGATTCTCGTCGGCGCGCAAGTCTACGTATTGTCCATTATTCCGAGCGGCGTCACGGCGCCCGCGGTTGTTGCAGGGGCTGCCGGCCATGCGTGTCTGGTCGATGAGGAAGGCGGCTACCGGAAGCTCCTCGACGAGTCCATCGAGTGGCTGAAAACGCGCGGCGTCGGCGCCGAAGGCTACTTGGCGAGCGGCAATACCGTCGAGCAGATCGTCGCCTTCGCGCGCCGGCTGGCGATCGATCTCATCGTGCTAGGTCACTACCCCCAAGCCTCCGGAGGCTTCTGGTGGGGCAGTCCGCATCGCGCCTCACTCGCGGAACGCGCGAACTGCTGTGTCTTTGTGGCGGTCGATGTGCAGGAAGAGGTGCCGTCAACCGGCGCTTAACGCGGCGTCGATCGCACGCGCCATCTTGGCGACGATTTCCTCCAGCTCGCCGTCGCTCGCGTTGTAGGGCGGGGCGAGAATGATGGTGTCGCCCGCCGTTCCGTCGACGTTGCCCGCGCACGGATAACAAATCAGGCCGTCCGCAAAAGCGCGCGCTCCGATGTCGAAGCTGAGGGCCCTCTCGGCGGGATACGGTGTCTTCGTCTGCCGGTCGCGGACCAACTCGATGCCGACGAAGAACCCCCGCCCGCGCACATCGCCAATCTCGTCGAATCTCGACAAGGTTCGGCGAACGGTTTCCAGAAAGCCTGCGCCGATGGTACGCACCCGCTCGAGGAGGTGATCTCGCTGCACGATGCCTTGCACGGCGAGACCTGCCGCGCATGCAGCGGTATGACCCGTGAACGTGTGTCCGGTCATGAACGCACCGTGCTCTTCGTGAATGGGAGCCGCGACGGCCGCCGTCACGAGCGTGGCGGCCAAGGGGATGTAGCCGCCCGCCAATCCCTTGGCGATGCTCATGATGTCCGGAACGACACCGTCGTGCTCCAGCGCGCGCCAGGTGCCGCTGCGCCCTGAGCCGCACATCACCTCGTCTGCAATCAGCAGTACGTCGTATTCCCGGCAAACGTTCTGAACGGCTTGCGCGTAGCCGTCGGGGGCCGGCACGACCCCACCGGCCGCGCCCACGATGGGTTCGAACACGAATGCGGCAACGAATTCCGGTCCCAAAGACACGATGGTGTGCTCGAGTTCTGCGGCCAGATGACTCACCAGATTCTCGCCGGAGATTCCGTCGGGCATCCGGTATGAGTTTGCCGCCGAGACGAATGTGACGTCGAGCAGGCTCCCCTCGAAGGCGCGGCGTCGCTGGGAGAAATCGGAAACCGACAGCGCTCCCAAGGTATTGCCGTGCCAAGATCGCCGCCGCGCTATGAAGCGACGTTTACTCATCAGGCCGCGCGCCGCAAAATGCTGGAGAGCGATTTTCATCGCTGATTCGACGGCTTCCGATCCGCTGCCGGAGTACACGATGTCTTGGAAGGCGCCGCCGCACAGGCGCAGAACCGTTTCGGTCAGGTTTTCGAGGGCTGAGCTCGTGAAGAGATATCGATAGGCGTAAGCAATCTCTTTCATCTGCCGGGCGATTGCCGCATTGACCTCGGGGTGGGCATGCCCCAAGCAGAACACCGCAGGGCCGCCCGAGCCGTCGAGATAGCGCTTTCCCGCCGTGTCGAACAAGTAGCTGCCCTCGCCGCGCTCGATCCGCGGCAATTTCTCGATACCAAACCCACTGGGCCGTTTTTTCATTGAATAACCTCTCTTGGCAATTGTGCGAATATATCGCATGGCCTCGATAGTCTCTTCCGATCCTGATCCGTCGTCGCCGCGCGCGGTCCGCGACCGAGCCCTCGGAATCGTCGCGACGGTAGCGGTCTTGGCGCTGCTCTACCTTGCCCGGGACATTTTGGTTCCCATTACTTTGGCGGTGATTTTGAGCCTGCTGATCGCGCCATTGGTGCGGGCGTTGCGGCGCATCGGCTTGGGCCAAACGCTGTCGGTTCTAACGGCCGTGCTGGTGTTGGCGCTTGCTTTTGCTGCGGTGGCGGGCGTCATCGGTTCACAGTTCGTACGCATGGCGGCGAGTCTGCCCCGCTACGAACGCACCATCGAAGGCAAGCTAAAGACCCTCAACAACATCACCGTGGCCAAGGTCAATGCGATCACGGGACAGGCGCAGCGGCTGACGAGCAGGCGCTCGGGCACCGAGCAGCCGGGAACTCAAGCGCGGCCGCGAAGTCTCCCGCAGCCGGAGGAGCCGGGAACTCTCGAGCAGCCGAATGCCGCTGCGGCGGCCGCACCTATTCCCGTGGAGCTGCACGACCCGCCGCCGAATCCCTTGCAGGTCATCCAAAGGGTTCTCGGTTCGATCTGGGTGCCCATCGAGACTGCGGGAATCGTATTGGTCGTTCTGATCTTCGTTCTCTTGGAACACGACGCGTTGCGCGATCGGTTCATTCGAATCGCCGGCGGCAGCGACATCCGCTTGACCACGCTCGCAATCAACGACGCAGGGGAGCGCCTGTCACGATTTTTCTTGTCGCAGTTCGCCGTAAACCTCGGTGTGGGCTTCATGATCTGGATCGGCCTTAGCATTCTCGCGCTGCCTCATCCGCTGCTCTGGGCGGCGCTCGCGGGAACCCTGCGCTTCGTTCCCTACGTCGGGGTATGGATCGCGGCGCTATGCTCGGCGCTGCTTGCGGCCGCAGTCGACCCGGGCTGGACCTTGGCCTTGTTGACATTCGGCCTTTTCGTCATCGTGGAGTTGATTGCCGGGCAGCTGGTCGAGCCGCTACTGTACGGCCATACCACGGGCTTGTCGCCGCTCTCGGTGGTCATCGCGGCGATATTCTGGAGCTGGCTGTGGGGTCCGATCGGCTTGATCGTCTCGACTCCCCTGACTCTTTGTCTGTTGGTTGCGGGACGGCACATCAAGGCGCTCAGCCTCCTCGACATTTTGCTGGGCGACACGCAGGCGCTTACCATGCCGGAGCGCTTTTACCAACGGGCCCTGTCGGCCGATTCTCATGAAATCATTGCAGGCGCGCGGATTTTCCTCAAACGAAATTCATTCGCCAATTATTGCGACTTGGTGCTGATGCCCGCCTTGCATTTGGCGCGCATCGATCTCGTTGCGGGCGCCATCACCGCTGATCAGCAATCCAAGGTACGCAGCGCGATGGTAGCCGTGATCGCAGCCATCGGCGGGGATAAGCGAAAACCGTCGCGGCGCCGCCGCTCCTCGGTTCTGGAGGGCGCCAACGCCGGACGACAGTTGCGCCAGCAACGCGAGCAGATCAGCGGGCGCTGGCAGGGGCCTCTGGTCGTCCCCCCGGGATCCGTCATGGTGTGCGTGGGCTTGGGATCCATGGCCGACGATTTGGCGACGGAACTGTTGGTGCGCATTTTGCGCGACCAAAAAATAGACGCGCGCCATATGTCGATCGAGGATATGGCGGCGGCGGCGCCGCCCGAGGCGGTCGACGCAGTCTCGATCGTCTATGTCGTCAGCGCCTTCCCGAGCGACGAGCGCAGCCGCGGCGAGGCGACCGCAGACGAAATGCGCAAACGATTCCCGAATGCCTGCATCGTCGCGGTATTTCTGCCGGGAACGCTGCTGCAGCCGGAGACCGAAATCGACAGCGTGCGCGGCGCCGACAAGGCGGCGTCCTCTCTGGGTCATGCGGTACAGATCTGTCTCGACATGCAGCGAGCACCGGCTCAAGCATGAATAACGATAACCGCGCGCCCGTGCTCCGTATCCGTTGGCGCATTTTCTCTCTCTTGTTCGGTTTCGGTTTTCTAGCGTATTTGCAGCAAAAGAGCATCACGGTGACGGCCGCGCCCATGATGCCGGAATTGGGCTTGAGCCAATTTCAGATCAGTTTGATCGAGTGGGCATTCGTTTTGGGATATGGGCTCTTTCAGCTTCCCGGCGGTATCTTTGGGCAGCGCCAAGGGGCGCGGCGTACCTTCGTCATCATCGGGATCGCCGCGTTCCTGGCTACCATCGCGACGCCGCTGGCGCCGTTCTGGCTGACGGGCGCCGGCTTGTTCGCCGCGTTGCTCTCGCTGCAAGTGCTGCTGGGCTGCTCGCAGGCGGCGATTTTTCCGGTTTCCGCCGGCGTATTCGAGGTGTGGTTTCCGCCGCGCCGCTGGGCTTTCGTGCAGGGCCTGCAGACCATGGGACTGGGCCTCGGCGCGGCGCTGACTCCGCCGCTCATCGCCCATCTCATGTCGGCGTTGGGATGGCAGAGGGCCTTGCTGTGGGCGAGCCTGCCCGCCATTGTGTTGATTTCGATTTGGGCTTGGTATGGACGCAACACGCCACGCGAGCATCCGTCGGTGTCCGGCGAAGAGTTGGCGGAGATCGGCAACCAAGACATCGCGCCCGTCGATACCACGATCAGCACCAAGCAATTGCTGAACATTCTGACGAACCGCAACGTATTGCTGCTTGGGCTCTCCTATCTGTGCATGAATTACTCGTTCTATTTGCTTTCCAACTGGGTATTTCTGTATCTGGTGCAAGAGCGCAAATTCTCCGTCTTGGAGAGCGGCTGGCTCGCGAGTACACCGCCGCTCGCCGCAGCCTTGGGTGCGGGCGCCGGCGGCTTGATCACCGGCGCGCTATGCCTTCGCGTCGGCAATCGTTGGGGCTACCGGCTGGTGCCGCTGTTCTCGATGCCGATTGCCGGCGCGTTGCTGTTGGTCTCGGTAAGTGCGGCCAATCCTTACCTGGCGGTGGTGGGACTCGCCTGCTGTTTTGCGGCGGTCGAGCTCAATGAAGGGGCGTTTTGGGGCGCCGCCATGACGGTCGGGCGCGGCGAGACCATGGCGGTGAGCGGCGTCATGAACACCGGCGGCAATCTCGGCGGCATCATCGGCATACCCATCATCGGCTATTTGTCGGGAGAGCATATGTGGCGGGCTGCGTTCGTCATCGGGGCGGGATTCGCACTGGCCAGCGCCATTGCATGGCTGGGAATCGAGGTCGAGCAACCGGTCGATGCCGTTACCCCGCACACGGATCCCGCGGATCGCACGGTGATCGCGTCGTGAAAACCATCGTCGCGACGGGAGCGGCGAGCCTTCCGGTGGACGGCGGCTGGCTCGCCGAAGCGAGCTGGGAGAGCTTGCGTCTGCGCACTCGAACCTAGTCATGTGGCTCAACACCACCAGCGAGAATGAACGCCGGGCACTGCTGGCCGCCTATGGCGGCTACGGCCTGGACGGCTTCGACTTCATGATCTACACCTTCATCATTCCGACGCTGATCACTCTGTGGGGGCTGACCAAGGCGGAGGCCGGCTACATCGCGAGCGCCGCGCTGATCACGTCGTCGATCGGCGGCTGGGGTGCGGGAGTTCTCGCAGATCGATTTGGACGCGTGCGCGTTCTGCAAATGACCGTCCTGTTGTTTGCGGCCTTTACCTTCTTGAGCGGTTTTACGCATTCTTACGGCCAACTGCTGTTCACGCGAGCCATGCAGGGCTTCGGTTTCGGCGGCGAATGGGCCGTGGGATCGGTGCTGGTCTCCGAGACCATCGAGGCGCGTCACCGCGGCAAGGCGGCCGGAGTGGTGCAAAGCAGCTGGTCGGTGGGGTGGGCGGCGGCGGCGGTTGCGTTCTGGGCGGTGAACACGCTGTTGCCGCAGGATTGGGGATGGAGAGTCCTGTTCTGGGTGGGAATTCTCCCTGCATTGCTGATCATCTATATTCGCCGCAACGTGAAGGAGCCCCCGATATACCTGACGATGCGCGCGCGGCAAGGGCTCGAGGCGGTCGCACCAGGAAATTTCTTGGATATTTTTCGCCCGCCCTTGCTGTTCGCCACCGGTTTGGCGACGTTGCTCGCAACCGGAATGCTTGGCGCCTATTATTCCGTCACGACTTGGCTGCCGACCTTTCTTGAAACGGAGCGCCATCTGTCGGTGACCGGGAGAACCGGTTATTTGATGATGATGATCGTGGGTTCGCTCGCGGGCTACTTGGCCAGCGCCTGGCTGTCCGATGCGGTAGGGCGCCGGCGTGGTTTCATGTTGTTCGCCTGCTGCGGAGCGCTCCTGATCTTGGTCTACCTGCACATGCCGGTGAGCGGCGGGATGCTGCTGATCGGTTTTCCGCTGGGATTCTTCGTGCTCGGCATTTTTTCGGGAATGGGGGCCTGTTTTTCCGAATTGTTTCCGAACGCCGTGCGCGGTTCCGGCCAGGGATTCTGCTACAGCGTAGGCCGGGCCGTCGGCGCCGCCTGTCCGGCATTGATCGGCATTTGGAGCACGCGTGTCTCCTTGGGCGAATCGATCGGCGGAATGACCGTGGCCTGTTATGCGGTGGTGATGATCGCGGCGTGGGCGCTGCCGGAAACTCGCGGCCGAGTGCTCGGGGTTGAGGCCGGCGCCGCCACCTAAGCTATGAGCCGGCGTTGGCAGTTCTGGATCGATCGGGGCGGCACATTCACCGACGTCGTCGGATGCGCTCCGGACGGCCGCCTGCAGACAGAAAAGCTACTGTCGGAGAATCCATCGCAGTATCCCGATGCCGCGGTGGAGGGGATCCGGCGGATGCTGGGGTTGGCGCCGGGCGAGTCGATCACGCCGCAGTGCGTCGCCTGCGTGAAAATGGGAACGACGGTGGCCACCAACGCGCTGCTGGAGCGCAAGGGCGAGCGCACGGCATTGGTCATCACCCGCGGCTTCCGCGATGCGCTGCGAATCGCGACTCAGGCGCGGCCGCGGCTGTTCGACCGGCACATCGTGCTTCCCGAAATGCTGTACGAACGTGTGATCGAGGCCGCGGAACGAGTCGGTGCCCGGGGCGAAATCGTCGAGCCCTTGGACGAACTCCTGCTCCGTCAGCAATTGCAGAGGGCGTTCGACGAGGGCTTGCGTTCCTGCGCCATCGTCTTCCTTCACGGGTATGCGTACGGGCAGCATGAACTCGCCGCCGAAGCCGCGGCGCGGCAAATCGGCTTCACGCAAATCTCGGTCTCCCACCGTGTAAGCCCGCTGATCAAGCTGGTGCCGCGCGGCGATACGACGGTGGTGGATGCCTATCTCTCGCCGATCCTGCGGCGTTACGTGGAGCGCGTGGCCGAACTCATGCCGCAGGTGCCGCTTTTTCTTATGCAGAGTTCGGGCGGGCTGGCCCGGGCACATAATTTCCATGGGAAGGATGCGATATTGTCGGGTCCGGCCGGCGGGATCGTCGGCATGGCATGCACGGCGCGGGCGGCCGGGCACTTGAAGGTCATCGGCTTCGACATGGGCGGCACGTCCACGGATGTAAGCCATTATGCGGGCGAGTATGAGCGCGCCTTCGACACCGAGGTCGGCGGAGTTCGGATTCGTACGCCGATGATGAGCATTCACAGCATTGCGGCGGGCGGCGGCTCGATCATTCGCTTCGACGGCGCGCGCTTGAGGGTCGGTCCCGAATCCGCAGGGGCGAGTCCCGGGCCCGCATGCTATCGGCGCGCCGGCCCTTTGACCATTACGGATGCAAACGTCTTGCTCGGCCGCATCCAACCCGAATTCTTTCCGCGCGTCTTCGGTCCCGAGGCCAATGAACATTTGGATGGCGAGGTCGTAACCCGGCGCTTCACGGAGCTGGCAGAGCAGATGGCGTCGGCAACGGGCAAGCCCACGGCACCCGAACAGGTGGCGGCGGGCGCGCTGCAGATAGCCGTCGGCAACATGGCCAACGCCGTGAAGCGTATTTCGGTGATGCGCGGCTGTGACGTGAGCGGGTATACGCTGCAATGTTTCGGCGGTGCCGGCGGTCAGCACGCCTGTCAGGTCGCGGACGCGCTGGGCATGACGCGCGTGTTCATCCATCCTTTGGCCGGTGTGCTGTCCGCCTACGGCATGGGGCTCGCGGACCAAATCGCGATGCGGGAAGCGGCAATCGAGCTCGAACTCGACGTCGTTGGGCTCCAGGAGGCGCGGGCGCGCGCCGTGCGTTTGCAAATTGCGGCGGCCGCTGAACTCGAGGCTCAAGGCGTAAATGCCGCTGAGCAGGGGGGGATTGCGACGGTGCGGACCGAGAGTCGCGTGCGGGTCCGCTACCAGGGCACCGACACGGCGTTGGACGTAGATCTGCCCATGCGGGGGCCGCCGACCGAGGCCGTCGCGTCGATCCGCAAGGACTTCGAAAATCGCTATCGCCGCCGTTTCGCCTTTCTGATGCCGAATCATTCGCTGATGATTGAGGCGGTGTCGGTAGAGTGCATTGCCGCCGGGTCCGCGGCGCCCGCCGGCATGGCGACGCCCGGCGCAGCGGCGCCGGCCTCGAGCACAAGCTACGACGCCGCGCCAAATGCTACCGTAAGCATGTACTGCTTTGCCGATGACGGGCCCGCCGGCGGCCGTACCACACGCCTGTTCCGGGTCGACGTCTTACGCGCCGGCGCGAATATCGACGGCCCGGCCATCCTCACCGACCGCAACGCAACCACGGTGGTCGAGCCGGGTTGGCGCGCTTCGGTGACCGCGGGCGCATGCATCGAGTTGCGCCGGGTTCGGCCGAGGGCTGCCCGCTTCGCCGCAGGCACTGAGGTCGACCCGGTAACGCTCGAGCTGTTCAACAATGTGTTCATGAACATTGCCGAGCAAATGGGACTGCGCCTGCAGAACACGGCCTATTCGGTGAACATCAAGGAGCGTTTGGATTTCAGCTGTGCCTTGTTCGATGCCAAAGGTTCGCTGATCGCCAACGCACCCCATATGCCGGTGCACCTAGGATCGATGAGCGAGTCGATCCGCACGGTCATTGCACGCAATCCACGGATGCAAAGCGGCGATGTCTACATGTTGAACGATCCCTATCATGGAGGGACGCATCTGCCGGACGTAACGGTGGTCACGCCGGTTTATCTCGATGACGGCGATGCCCACCCCAGCTTCTTCGTCGCCTCGCGCGGCCACCATGCAGACGTCGGGGGCACGACGCCGGGTTCCATGCCGCCGTTCTCGACCTGTATTGCAGACGAAGGAGTGCTGATCGACAACTTCAAGATTATCGAGCAGGGCATCCTGCGCGAAGAGGCTCTCAACGATTTGCTCACGAGCGGACCCCATCCGTCGCGCAACCCCGTGCAAAACCGCGCCGACCTGCGTGCGCAAATCGCGGCGAACGAGAAGGGCGCGCTGGAGCTCAAATCGACGGTCGCGGAGCATGGCCGCGAGACCGTGATCGCCTACATGCACCATGTGCAGGACAACGCCGAGGAGTCGGTGCGCCGCGTCATCACGGCGCTCAAGGACGGGGAGTTCACGCTGCCGCTGGACAACGGGGCGCGGATCCGGGTGAGCGTTCGGGTCGACGCGCGGCAGCGCAGCGCCACTATCGACTTCAGCGGCACCAGCGCGCAATTGACCAACAATTTCAATGCGCCTCGGGCCATCACCACGGCCGCGGTCTTGTATGTGTTTCGGACACTAGTCGCCGACGATATTCCGCTGAACGCCGGGTGCCTCAAGCCGCTGCGGATCATCCTGCCGGAAGGTTCGATGCTTAATCCACGTTCTCCGGCAGCCGTGGTCGCGGGGAATGTCGAGACCTCGACGTGCATAACGAATGCCCTATTCGGGGCGCTGGGGGTCATGGCGGCAAGCCAGTGCACCATGAACAATTTCACTTTCGGCGATTCCCGGCATCAATATTACGAAACCATCGCGGGCGGTTCGGGTGCGGGCCCCGAATTCGCAGGCACTAGCGTGGTCCAAACGCACATGACCAATTCGCGGCTAACCGATCCGGAGGTTCTGGAATTTAGATTTCCGGTGCGTCTCGAGTCCTATGAGATTCGGATGGGTTCCGGCGGCCGAGGGCAATGGCGGGGCGGCGACGGCGGGATTCGGCGGATTCGTTTCCTGGAAGCAATGACTGCCTCCATTTTGAGCAACGGCCGGCGGCACGGTGCATTTGGTTTGGCGGGCGGACAGGCCGGCGCCGTGGGTGAGAACCGGATCGAGCGAGTGGATGGCCGCCTCGAGCGTCTCGAGCATCTTGCGGAAGTCGAAATGAAACCCGGCGACATTTTCGTCATATCGACACCCGGGGGCGGCGGCTATGGGCCGCCCCCAGCACAAATAAGTGGCACGAGAATAGGCGAGTAACACATTGAAATTAAAGAGTTAACGATGGTAGACATAGAGCTAGTGGAAGTCGGCCCCCGCGACGGCTTGCAGAACGAGTCGGTACTGTTCACGACGTCGCAAAAATTGGAGTTCATCGGCAGAGCGCTCGATGCCGGCGTGCGCCGAATCGAGGCGACCAGTTTTGTAAGCCCGAAGCTGGTCCCGCAGATGGCCGATGCCGACGCCGTGGCGGCCGGCTTACCGCGCCGCGACGGCATTATTTTCATCGGCTTGGTACTGAACAAACGCGGTGCGCTACGCGCCATGGAAGCCGGCATGGATGAACTCGGCGCGGTGTGCGCCGCCTCCGACGGCTTTGCCACGCGCAATCAGGGCGCAACATCGGACGCGTCGCTCGCAATGTGCTGCGAAGTCGTCCGGCTGGCGCGAGCTCAGGGTCGACGTGCGCAAATCACCATCTCGACGGCCTTCGGCTGCCCCTTCGACGGCGAGGTCGATTCCTCGAGAGTGGTGGAGATGGCGCGTGTGGCTGCGGCGGCGGGTCCCGTGGAAGTTGCCATCGCCGATACCATCGGCGTCGCGAGTCCAGGAGAGGTGTCGGCGCTGGTCGCGAGGGTGGCTGCCGTGATCAAGCCGCTGCCGGTGCGCGTGCACTTCCATAACACGCGAAATACCGGTCTTGCCAACGTATGGGCGGCGGTGCAAGCCGGCGCCAAAATCGTGGATGCGTCGCTGGGCGGCATCGGTGGCTGCCCGTTTGCACCGCGCGCCACTGGTAACGTGCCCACCGAAGATGTGGTGTACATGTTGCAGCGTTCGGGTTATCAAACAGGATTGGATATCGATCGCTTGGTTACATCGGCACGATGGTTGGGGAACGCCATGGGCCGGGATGTTCCGGGGATGCTGAGCAGGGCCGGGGGCTTTCCGAACAAACTAATGGATCCATTGTAAAAACGTTCGTAAGCAACTGCATACGAGTAATTTCTATTCTTATTTCTCGATGGGTGAAGCATGGAAATCGAGCAAGCTATGAATGGATCGGACGTTGCCGGTGATCAAGTGCCGCCGGTTTTGCAGCGGCGAGGCGGCGGCGTCGCGTTCCTGACGCTCAATCGTCCGGCGCAGTACAACGTGCTGTCCGAAGAGATGCTGGCGGCCTTGCATGCCGCCTTGGAATCGATCGCTGCGGATTCAACCGTGCGTGCGGTGGTGCTCGGCGGTGCGGGCAAGGCGTTTTGCGCGGGCCATGATCTCAAACAGATGAAGGCCAATCGGAGTTTCGAATACTACCGGCGGCTGTTCGACGACTGCAGCCGCTTGATGATGCGCATCCAGACCCTTCCGCAACCGGTCATCGCGCGCGTGCATGGCCTTGCAACCGCTGCGGGTTGTCAGCTGGTGGCCATGTGCGACCTCGCCGTGGCCGCCGACACCGCGCGCTTCGCCGTCTCGGGCGTCAACATCGGCCTCTTCTGCGCCACCCCGTCTGTCGCGCTCGCGCGCAATGTCGGCCGCAAGGTTGCGTTCGAAATGCTGGTGACGGGCGAGTTCATCGATGCGCCCGCCGCCGTCGATCGCGGGCTCATCAATCGATGCGTGGCGGCGGAACGCCTCGACCGGGAGATCGAGACGTTGACGGCTGCGATCGCGGCCAAGCCGCCGTCGGTGATTGCGGCGGGCAAGGCGTTGTTCTACCGCCAGCTCGAGCTGGGCGTCGCAGCGGCATACCAGCTCGCCGGCGAGGCGATGGCGTGCAACATGATCGACGACAGCGCGCAGGAGGGGATTTCCGCGTTCATCGAGAAGCGCACGCCGAACTGGGGCGCCGGCCCCCCGGCCTGATGTTGCAAATTCGCTCATTCAGGGCGGCCGATTTGGGCATTTGTTTCGCCGCAGGGGTTCTCTAAAATGACGCGACAGACCCTCGATCTCACCACCCAACCACCGAGCAGCCCATGAGCGCCGTATCCATCGCCGCCAAGCCGGTCTATCAGGCCACGCACAAGATCCGGCTCGTAACCGCTACCTCGCTTTTCGACGGCCATGACGCCTCTGTCAACATCATGCGCCGGGTGCTGCAGGCCTCGGGTGCCGAAGTCATTCATCTCGGGCACAACCGCTCGGTGCAGGAGATCGTGAATGCCGCCGTGCAGGAGGATGTGCAAGCGGTGGCCATCACCTCGTATCAGGGCGGCCATGTGGAATTTTTCAAATACATGATGGATCTGTTGCGCGAGAACGGCGGGGAGAACATCAAGGTATTCGGCGGCGGCGGCGGCGTCATCGTGCCCGCCGAGATCCGAGAGCTGATGGCTTACGGCGTGTCGCGCCTGTATTCCCCCGAGGACGGGGCCAAATTGGGGCTGCAAGGCATGATTGACGATGTCATCCGCACCAGCGACTACGATCTGTCCGCGCTCGCACCCGCGGAGGGTGAGGCGCTCGAAGCATTGCGGACCGGCAATCGCCGGCAGCTCGCGCGGGTCATCACGGCGGTCGAAAGCCGCGCCTACTCAATGAAGACCCGCCAGGCGTTGCTACAAGCGGCCGCCGGAATCAAGACTCCGATCTTGGGAATCACCGGGACCGGCGGTGCCGGCAAATCCTCGCTCACCGACGAGCTCATCTTGCGGCTGCGTCTCGATCAAGAGGATCGGGTCCGCGTCGCCGTCATTTCCATCGACCCGTCGCGCAAGCGCACGGGGGGCGCTCTTTTAGGCGATCGCATTCGAATGAATGCGATCGAATCCGATAAGATTTTCATGCGCTCGCTGGCGACGCGCGATACCGGCACCGAGATCTCGGCGGCGCTCCCGGAAGTACTCGCGTGCTGCAAGATCAGCGGCTTCGATCTAATCGTGGTGGAGACCTCGGGCATAGGGCAAGGCGAATCGGCGATCGTTCCCCTGGCCGATGCGTCGGTCTACGTCATGACGCCCGAATTCGGCGCGGCCTCGCAGTTGGAAAAGATCGATATGCTCGACTTTGCCGACTTCGTCGCCATCAACAAGTTCGACCGCAAGGGCTCCCTGGACGCGTTGCGGGACGTGCGCAAGCAATACCAGCGCAACCATGAATCGTTCGCGCAAAGTCCGGAGAGCATGCCGGTTTTCGGCACCATGGCCTCGCGCTTCAACGACGACGGCGTCACCGCACTCTACCAAGCGATGCTGCCGCACTTGACGGCCAAAGGCCTTAAGTTGGGTCCTGCGAGGCTGCCGCAGGTCGCCGTGAAGGCTTCTTCGCGGGGCCGCGCCATCGTGCCGCCCGAGCGAGTGCGCTACCTGGCCGAGATCTCCGAAGCGCTGCGCGAGTTCCACCGGTTCATCGGACGGCAGGCTCGGATAGCGCGCGAGCGCCAATCGCTCGGTACTTCCAAGGCCCTGTTCGCCGCGTCCGGGCTTGGTCTGGCAGGGTTCGATGAGCTGATTGCAGCGAAAAATACCGAGCTCGACTTAGGCGCGGCGAAGCTGCTCGCGCAATGGCCGAAGACCCAGGAGTTGTACGCGCAGCCTGAATATGTGGTGAAGATACGCGACCGGGAGATTCGCACCAAGCTCGACAGCGAATCACTCTCGGGCACCAAGATCCGCAAGGTGTCGCTGCCGCGGTTCGAGGAGGACGGGGAGATTTTGCGCTTTCTGATGAAGGAGAACGTTCCCGGCTCCTATCCCTATACGGCCGGGGTATTCGCCTTCAAGCGCGAGGGCGAGGATCCGACCCGCATGTTCGCCGGCGAGGGCGACGCCTTTCGCACCAATCAGCGCTTCAAGCGCGTCTCCGAGGGCATGCCCGCGCACCGCCTCTCCACCGCCTTCGATTCAGTGACGCTTTACGGTTGGGATCCGGACCGGCGGCCGGATATCTACGGCAAGGTCGGAAATTCCGGCGTATCGATCGCGACGCTCGATGACATGAAAGTGCTGTACTCGGGATTCGATCTGTGCGCGCCCACCACCTCGGTGTCGATGACCATCAACGGCCCGGCGCCGATGATACTCGCCATGTACATGAATACCGCCGTCGATCAGCAAGTGGAGAAGTTCCAGCAGCAGAACGGGCGTGATCCGACCGCCGACGAATACCAGAAGATCAAGGCTTGGACCTTATCGACGGTGCGCGGTACGGTGCAGGCGGACATCTTGAAAGAAGACCAGGGCCAGAATACCTGTATTTTTTCCACCGAGTTCGCTCTCAAGATGATGGGCGATATTCAAGAATATTTCGTGCACCACCGCGTGCAGAATTTCTACTCGGTCTCGATCTCCGGGTATCACATTGCCGAAGCCGGAGCGAACCCCATCTCGCAGCTGGCATTCACGCTTGCCAACGGCTTCACGTATGTCGAGTCCTACCTTGCCCGCGGCATGCATATCGATGACTTCGCGCCGAACCTGTCGTTCTTCTTCTCCAATGGCATGGATCCGGAATATTCGGTGATCGGCCGCGTGGCGCGCCGCATTTGGGCCGTGGCGATGAAGAATAAATACGGGGCGAACGAGCGCAGTCAGAAGCTCAAGTATCATGTGCAGACATCCGGCCGTTCGCTGCACGCCCAGGAGATGGCATTCAACGACATCCGCACGACGCTGCAGGCGCTGTGCGCCGTTTACGACAACTGCAACAGCCTGCATACCAACGCCTATGACGAGGCCGTTACCACTCCCACCGAGGAAAGCGTGCGCCGCGCCATGGCCATTCAGCTGATCATCAATCGCGAGTGGGGCTTGGCCAAGAACGAGAACCCCAATCAAGGAAGCTTCATCATCGACGAACTGACCGATCTGGTCGAAGAGGCGGTGCTCAAGGAATTCGACGCCATCGCCGATCGCGGCGGGGTGCTCGGTGCAATGGAGACGGGCTATCAGCGCGGAAAAATTCAAGAAGAGTCGCTGTATTACGAACGCCGCAAGCACGACGGTTCGTATCCGATCATCGGCGTCAACACGTTTCGTAATCCGAACACCGAGGCCGCACCGGCAACGATCGAGCTGGCGCGCTCCACCGATGCGGAGAAGCAGTCGCAGCTGAAGCGCCTCAAGGCGTTCCAGCAATCTCACGCCGAGGAGTCGGCGCAGCTGCTCGAGCGGCTGCGGCGCACCGTGATCGAGGACGGCAATACGTTCGAGGTGCTGATGGATGCCGTGCGCGGGTGTTCGCTCGGCCAACTCACGCACACCCTGTACGATGTCGGCGGCCGCTACCGTCGCAACATGTAGGTCCGGGATGCAAGAATATCAGGCGCCGTTAGCCGACATGAAATTCGTTCTGCGCGAGCTCGCCGGTGTTGACGTGCTCGCCGAGCTGCCGGGCTTCGAAGATCTGACACTGGAGGTCGCGGAGGCGGTGCTGGACGAAGCCGCCAGATTCGCATCCGGCGTACTGTCGCCGCTTAATCAGAGCGGGGATGTCCAGGGCGCGCGCTGGGAAAACGGCCAAGTGCTGACCGCCGATGGCTGGAAGGATGCATACGATCGATTCGTTGCCGGAGGCTGGGCGGCCCTGTCCTGTCCGGCGGATTTCGGCGGCCAAAATCTGCCCCGCGCCCTGTCGGCCCTGATCGAGGAGATGTGGAACGGCGCGAACGTGGCTTTTGCGCTCTGCCCGATGCTGACGCGCGGCACGGTCGACGCCATTGAGCTCAAGGGGTCGGCGGCGCTCAAGGCCTCGTATCTCCCGAAGCTCGTCAGCGGCGAGTGGAGCGGGACCATGAATCTGACGGAGCCGCAGGCGGGCTCGGACCTCGCGGCGGTGCGTACGCGCGCGGTGCCGACGGGCGATGGCCGCTACCGGCTCGACGGCCAGAAAATTTTCATCACGTATGGTGAGCATGACCTCACGGAGAACGTCGTTCACTTGGTGCTGGCACGGATCTCCGGAGCCCCAGCAGGGGTCAAAGGCATTTCTTTGTTCGTGGTGCCGAAGTTCC
This sequence comes from Steroidobacteraceae bacterium, assembly GCA_035996065.1. Classification (GTDB taxonomy): domain Bacteria; phylum Pseudomonadota; class Gammaproteobacteria; order Steroidobacterales; family Steroidobacteraceae; genus Bog-1198. Next base: position 237,467 of record DASYJX010000054.1, read on the forward strand.
GTGTCAATGACGACGGTTCCTTGGGCAAGCGCAACGACGTCCACTGCGTGTCCATCGAGCACAAGCTTGGAATCCGTGGGAGCCCGACGTGCGTGCTCGCCTACGGGCAAGACGGAGGCGCCATCGGCGAACTCGTGGGCGAGGAGAACCGCGGCCTCGAGTACATGTTCATCATGATGAACGCGGCTCGATTTTCGGTGGGGGTGGAAGGAATCGGTCTTTCGGAACGTGCGTACCAAGCGGCACTCGCCTATGCGCGCGAGCGGATCCAAGGCACGGAGCCCGGCGTGCGGGGAGGCGCCCGTGTACCCATCGTCCGCCATCCCGACGTTCGCCGCATGCTGCTGCTCATGAAGTCGCAGACCGAAGCGATGCGCGCGCTTGCCGCCGTGTCCGCCGTGTCGCTGGACGCTGCCCGCCTGCATCCGCGCGTCGAGGAACGTGAACGTCATCAGGCCTTCGCCGATCTGATGATTCCCGTGGTCAAAGGCTGGTGCACCGAGAATTCCATCGACATCGCCTCGTTGGGGATCCAAGTGCATGGCGGCGTCGGATTCGTCGAGGAGACGGGGGCCGCGCAGTATCTGCGAGATGCGCGCATCACGACGATCTACGAGGGCACCACCGGCATCCAAGCCAACGATCTGATCGGCCGCAAGCTCGCGCGCGACGCAGGCCGTGCGGCGCAGAGCGTCATCGCCGACATGCGTGCGACGGCCGGCGCTGCCGCTGCCGCCGCTGCATCGGCATCCTCGGCGAATCTGTCGCAGATGGCAGGGGCCCTGGACGCCGCAGTCGACGCGCTGGAGCGAGCGGTCCTCTACGTCGTGGAGAATTACGCCAAAGATATCCGCAGCGTGTCGGTGGGCGCCGTGCCCCTGCTCAGGCTCTTGGGCATCACGGCAGGCGGCTGGCAGCTGCTGCGCTCGGCGCTGATCTCGCAACAACGGCTTGCCGAACGGCCGCAGGACGGCGCCGATGCCGGTTTTTATGAAGCAAAGATCGCAACCGCGCGGTTCTACGCGGATCACGTGCTGTCGCAGGCATCGGGACTCGCGCACAGCGTCGTGCACGGCGCGGCAGGCGCACTGGCCGACGGCGTACTGTAGTTCTCGGCTCACCATGGACACCCGGTATCCGAGCCGAATCGTTTGCTTGACCGAAGAACCCACCGAGGTTCTTTATGCGCTCGGGATGGAGGATCGGATCGTGGGCATCTCGGGCTTCACCGTACGCCCCGCGCGGGCGCGCCGTGAAAAGCCTCGGGTCTCGGCGTTCACCAGCGCCAAAATCGATCGCATTCTCGCCCTCAGGCCGGATTTCGTGGTTGGTTTCTCGGATATCCAGGCCGACATCGCGCAGGCGTTGATCAAGAGCGGCATCGAGGTCTGGATCAGCAATCATCGATCGGTCGACGGAATCCTAGGCTACGTGCGCCGGCTCGGCGCATTGGTGGGTGCCGCCGACAGTGCGGAGCGCTATGCCCTCGAACTCGAAGCGCACATCGAGCGCGTGCGGCAAGCAGGCGCTCTGCTGCCGAGCCGCCCTCGCGTCTATTTTGAAGAATGGGACGAGCCCCTCATCACCGGAATTCGTTGGGTCAGCGAACTGATCGGCATAGCCGGCGGCGATGATGTGTTTCCCGAACGTGCGGCATGCGCGCTTGGCAAGGATCGGATCGTCGGCGATCCCGGCGAGGTCGTACGCCGTGCGCCCGATATCGTGCTCGGTTCCTGGTGCGGCAAACGCTTCCGCCCGGAGCAAGTGGCGCATCGCGCCGGCTGGGATGCGATGCCTGCGGTGCGCGACGGGGAACTGCACGAGATCAAATCACCCCTCATTCTGCAGCCGGGTCCGGCGGCGCTTACCGACGGGCTCGATGCGATTCACCGAGTCGTGCGGCAATGGTCGACGCGCCGTTGACCACGACCCCCGTGCCGTCGCCCTGCGTCGATGTCTGTCGACTGGATGCGCAGGGCCTGTGCGTCGGCTGCCGCCGGACGTTGCGCGAAATTTCCGAATGGCCGAACGCGGACGACGAGCGGCGGCGCGAAATCTTGAGCGCGTTGACGCAACGCCAGCCCTGAGCGGCCGCCCGGAAGGGACCGGGCTATCTGGCATTCGCCGCGGCGATGGAATCGGCCTTGGCGATGAGCGCCTGCGCCATGCGGATGCTGGCGATGTCGATGAGCCTTCCGTCCAACGATACGGCGCCGCGGCCTTCCTTGGCGCCCTGAGCCATGGCTTCGATGATTCGCCTGGCTTTGGTCACTTCGGCCGCCGATGGGGTAAAGATCTCGTTCGCCAAGTCGATTTGCGAAGGATGGATCGCCCATTTGCCTTCATATCCCAACACGGCCGCACGATTCGCCGCAGCAAGATAGCCGTCGGGGTCGCTGAAGTCGCCGAACGGGCCATCGATCGGCCGCAAGCCGTAGGCTCGGCAAGCGACCATCATGCGCGTTTGCGCTGCGTGCCACGGATCGGTCCAGAAATATTGCCGCAGGCCGCCGGCGTCCTTGTCGGCGAGCACCCCGGAATCCTTGTGCACACCGCCGATTACCGTCGTGCGGGCACGAGTGGAGGCGGCGTAGTCGGCCACACCGAAGCTCATGGCTTCGAGCCGCCGGGATGATTGCGCGATGCTCTCCACGTTGGCCATGCCTAGCGCGGTTTCGATCAGCACCTCGAAGCCGAGGCGCTTCTCGCGCTTCTTTGCCGATTCGATCTGGGTCACCAGCATGTCTACCGCATACACGTCCTGAGGCACGCCGACCTTGGGAATGAGTATCATATCGAGGCGCGGGCAGGCCTCCACGATATCCACGACGTCGCGATACATGTAGTGGGTGTCAAGACCGTTGATCCGCACCATCAGCGTCTTGCTGCCCCAATCGATCTCGTTGAGACCTTCGATGATGTTCTTGCGCGCCTGCTCCTTGTCGTCCGGCGCCACGGCGTCCTCGCAATCGAGAAAAACGATATCGGCGCCGGATTGTGCGGCTTTCTTGAACATCGCCGGATTCGTTCCGGGCACTGCGAGTTCGGAGCGATGCAATCTGGGGGTCGCCTGTTCGATCGTCGTGAAACTCATTCCGATTTCTCTCCTTAAAGTGAACACGCCATCTGCGGCAACGGCTCGCTGCGGTCAGCCGGTGGAACCAAACCCCGCTGCGATGCAATTGATCGAGAGCAAGAGGGATGCCTTGTACGTCTCCTTCTCGTCCTCGTTGTCCGTTTTGCGGAAGCGCTCGAGCAGCCGCACTTGCTGTCGATTCGCGGAGGCGATGGTCGGGAGCTTGCGCGCCAGGCGGCGTCGCAGTTGGGGAAAACGTTCGGCGATCTCCCGTCCGCCGCTGACCGTGAGCAGCATTTTTGCCGTCAGTCGATATTCCGTCTCGATCGCGCGATAGACAGATTCCCGAACGGTCGCGTCGCTCACCAGCCCTGCATATTCCCTGGCGATGTCCAGCTCCACCTGCAGCAAAGTCTTCTCCGCTTCATCGACGATCAGACGGAACAGCCGGAAGTCTTTGAACATGCGCTGCAAGAGCGTGAGCCCCGGTTCCCGGCGCACCTCCAAGAAGGCGGCAATGCCGGTGCCCACGCCGTACCAACCCGGCAAGCTGTGCCGGTTCTGCGACCAGGCGAATACCCAAGGGATGGCGCGGAGATCGGCAAGCGACTTGGCGCCGAAGCGGCGTGCGGGACGCGAGCCAATGTTGAGCAGAGCCAGCTCTTCGAGCGGGCTCGCCGACTGCAGATAGGTGATGAGGTTCGGATCCTGGATCAGCAAGCTGTAGGCGGCCTTCGAGGTGCCGGAAAGCGCCTCCATGGCTTCGTCGAATTCAGGCACCGGAATCAGCGAGCGTTCCCGTTCCGACTTCAATGTGTGCTCGACGATGCTGGTCGCAAGCAGTTCGATCTGATACCCGGCCGTACCGCGATTGGCATACTTGAACGAAACCACCTCTCCCTGCTCGGTGACGCGGAACTGGCCGTTGATGGAGCCCGCGGGCTGGGCGGCGATGGCCCGCCCCGTGGGAGCGCCGCCGCGGCTCACGGACCCACCGCGCCCGTGAAAGAAACTGATGGGAACGCCGAGTTCCTTTCCCAGACGGGTTAGTTTGAGCTGGGCCTTGTAAAGCTCCCAGTTGGAGGCGAGAAAACCCCCGTCCTTGTTCGAGTCGGAATAACCGATCATCACTTCCTGCACTCCGCCTTGAGCGCGAATGCTGCGCCTCACCATCGGGACACTCAGCAATTCGCGCATGATGCCGGGGGCGGCGCGCAGATCGTTGATGGTCTCGAACAGGGGTACGATCGGAAGGGTACAGGTCTCCACGGCTGCCGCATCGGCAAACAGCGCCGCTTCCTTGGCCAGCAGATAGACGCCGAGTACATCGGCGGCGCTGCGGGTCATGCTGAGGATGAAGGCGCCGAACGCCTCGCGGTCGACACGGCCGCGCATCTCCTTGATCAGCTTGAAGAGGCCCAAGGTTTCCACGGACTCCTCGGGCAGTTTTGAGATTTCACGCCCCGCCTCGCGCGGGCGCGAAAGTCCCGCGAGCAGCCAAGCCTTCCATTCCGCAGACGCAACCGAGGGCGGCTCGCCGACGCCGCTCATTGCGCGCCACAGCGTCTCCAGGGTCTGTGTGGTCCGGGTGGTGTTTTCTCTGAGATCAAGCCGTACGGTGCTGAAACGGAAGATCTGTACTTCCCGGCGCAGCGGCCGGACGAGAAATCGCGAGAGTTCCCGCGCTCCGCATTCGGACAATGCATCCTCCATGGTTTGCAGTTCCGCCACCAGTCGATCCGCATCCGCATAGCCGGCAGCGTCGGCAGGACCGGCTACGGATCGCGTCACGGTCGCATCGAGCTTCCTCGCCACGCAGGCGAGGTACTGGCGGAAGGGCTCGCCGGGATTCCGTGCAGCAATTCCCGCCGCGTCACCCGACTGATTGAGATTCAAGGCCAACGCATCCTGAAAGGCTGCCGGCAGGTTCACCGACCGTTGCGAGATAGAGAAGCTGCATATCAAGCCCGTCAATCGCGAGCGGTAATGATTCAGACTGGCGGCGCGATTCTCGTACAGCGTGCGGCGCGTCACTTCGTTGGTGACGAAGGAATTTCCATCGCGGTCGCCGCCAATCCAAGCGCCAAACTGGAAGAACGGCTTGATCTCGAAGCATTCGCCCGGGAAGTTCCTCTGCAGGGCGTTGTCCAGCCGCGCCAACAGGGACGGTACGGCATCGAACAGGGTTTCCTTGAAGAAGTGCAATCCCCAGGCCACCTCCTGCGCCACGGTCGGCTTCTCGAGCCGCAGCTCTCCGGTCAGCCATAGGGTTTCGATCTCGCATTTGAGCGTCTGAATCAACTCTACGCGCTCCCGGTCCGTCCAGCGCGGGGATTCGAGTTCCACCAATCGGCGGTAAATCGAGCGGTGCCGCTCCAACACCGTCACTCGCTTCGCCTCGGTGGGGTGAGCGGTAATGACCGGCCTGATTTTCAAGCCGCGCAGGATGATCCGCACGTTATCAGCCGTCACGTCGGCGTTCGCTGCGTCGGCGAGAAGCTGGGCGAAGGTTCCGCGCACATTGTCATATCCGCGCGCGTTTTCCGTCTCTCGGCGCCTTCGCATGGCGGCATTCTGCTCTGCGATGCCGAGCAACTGAAACCAGATGCCTTGGGCCTGCAGAGCGCGGCCGAGAAGCTCGAGTGTAAGCTCTGGGCCCCCCGCGTCATTGCGCAACAGCGGCACGATTTCCGGCTGGTGGCGGCCCACGACTTCGATCAAGAGATCGAACAGGAGGCCGGCGAGTCCCGTTTCGTAGGAATCGTCCCCCGACCGATCAAGCACCGGCGCTGCGTTCCCGGTTGCTGCGCAATACCTTGGCGACTGTGGACCCCAATTCGGAGGCGCTGGGCGCCACGGTCAAACCATAAGACTTCATGATCTCCGCTTTTTCCGCGGCGGAGTCGCCGGCCGTCGATATGATCGCCCCTGCATGGCCCATGCGCCTGCCCTTCGGTGCGGTAAGGCCGGCGACGTAACCCACCACGGGCTTGCTCATATTCTCCTTTACCCACTTCGACGCTTCCGCCTCCTGCGGTCCGCCGATCTCCCCGATCATGACGACGGCCTCGGTCTCCGAGTCCTGCTCGAACAGCATCAGGTGGTCAAGGAACGAACTGCCGTTGATGGGATCTCCACCAATGCCCACGCTGGTGGTCTGACCGATTCCCAAGGCATTCATCTGCGCCGCGGCTTCGTACCCCAGTGTTCCGGATCGCGACACGATCCCGACGTTGCCGCGCCGGTAGATGTGCCCCGGCATGATCCCGAGCATCGCCTTCCCGGCGCTGATGATGCCGGCGCAGTTCGGTCCCACAACCATCGTGCGCTTGTCTTTCGGGTAGCGCATGAGGTAGCGCTTCACCCGCATCATGTCTTGCGCGGGGATACCATCGGTAATCACGCAGACCAATCGTAGACCCGCATCGGCCGCTTCCATGAGGGCATCGGCGGCGAAGGGCGGGGGCACGAATGCGAGGCTGGCGGTAGCACCGGTGGCCTCGACGGCGTCCTTGACGGTGTTGAATACGGGCAGGTCAAGGTGCAGCTGGCCGCCCTTGCCGGGCGTCATGCCACCGACGACTTTCGTGCCATAGGCAATCATTTCCTTGGCATGAAACGTTGCCTTCTCGCCGGTGAAACCCTGCAGGATCACCCGCGTGCTCTCGTCGATGAGTATGCTCATCGCAGAGGCTCCGGAGCCGAACGCGCAGCAACCACGGATTTCTGCGCGGCATCGGCGAGAGTCTCGGCACTGATAATCGGCAGCCCGCTCTCGGCAATGATCTTGCGCCCCTCGGTTTCGTTGGTTCCCGCGAGGCGCACGACCAGCGGCACCTTGATCCCCATGTCGCGCACGGCCTGCACCACGCCTTGGGCCACCCAATCACAGCGGTTGATGCCGGCAAAGATGTTCACCAGGATGGCTTTGACGTTACTGTCGGAAAGCACCAGCTTGAATGCCTTGGCCACCCGCTCGGGCGAGGCGCCGCCGCCCACATCGAGGAAGTTGGCGGGCTTACCGCCGGCGTACTTGATGGTGTCCATCGTGGCCATGGCGAGCCCGGCGCCATTGATGATGCAACCGATGTCGCCGTCCAAGCCCACATAACTCAGGTTGTCCTGCGACGCTTCCGCTTCCCGTGAGTCTTCCTGGGACAAGTCGCGCATCTCGGCCACATTGGAGTGGCGGAACAGCGCATTGTCGTCAAAGGACATCTTGGCATCGAGCGCGATCACGCGGTCGTCCTTGGTGACCACCATCGGATTGATCTCCAGCATGCTGGCGTCCAGGCTGCGGAATGCGCGGTAGGCGCCGAGGATCGCGGTCACGGCGCGGCTCACCTGCTTGATGTTGAGTCCGAGCCCGAAGGCGATCTCGCGCGCCTGAAACGGCTGCAAACCTACCGCCGGCTCGACGATGACCTGCAGAATTGCGTCCGGCGAAGTCTTTGCGATTTCCTCGATTTCCATTCCGCCCTGAGCCGATGCGATGATGCGCACCCGCTCGACCTTGCGGTCCAGCACGATGCCGAAGTAAATCTCGCGCTCGAACTTCTCCGCGACCTCCACATAGACACGCTGCACGATCTTGCCTTCGGGCCCGGTTTGATGGGTCACCAGCTTCTTGCCCAGCATGCCCTTGGCCGCTTCATGCACCTCGTGGTAGGTCTTGCACAGCTTGATTCCGCCGGCTTTGCCACGGGCACCGGAATGGATCTGCGCCTTCACGGCCCAGTGCCAACCCCCCAATTCCGATGCCACGAACGAAGCCTGCTCGGCGCTGTAGGCAACCGCCCCGGGCTGGATTGGCACGCCGAAGCCCGACAGCAGTTCCTTTGCCTGATATTCATGAATGTCCATTGACTTCCCCGTCAGCCCTGAATCGACCCAGTCGAGTGACCTTCATAGAACGGCTCTCCAGGCTGAGGACAGCCCCGGTGGGGGACTGTAGGATCCAGAATCATTGGTGTACAGTCAGTTGTTGTTACCCCAAGGTTAAGCATTGCTGAACCAACGATGCGCAAGCCCGGAAATGCGCTTAGCCCGGTCGGCCGGTACCACAGGTGACAATGCGGTAGCCAGGATCCCGATGGTGTCGTAGGTTGCCGCCAAGGCCATCAGTCCGGGTCTCGATTCTCAGCGAGGCTGCATTCTAACGGCACCGTCCAGCCGGATGGTTTCGCCGTTCAGCATGGAGTTTTCCACTATGTGCGCCACGAGAGCCGCAAACTCATCGGGCTCGCCCAGCCGTGCCGGAAACGGCGTCTGCTTCGCCAACGAGTCCTGTGCCTCCTGGGGCAGGCCCTTCATCATGGGGGTCGCGAACAGCCCGGGCGCGACGGTCATGACGCGTATTCCGGAGGAAGCGAGCTCACGCGCCATGGGCAGCGTCATCGCGACGATTCCGCCTTTCGAGGCGGCATACGCCACTTGCCCGATCTGCCCGTCGAAGGCGGCGACCGACGCCGTCATGACGATTACGCCTCTTTCGCCCGCGGCATTGGGAGAATTCTGCTGCATCGCTGCCGCTGCAGCCTTGGCAATCAACACGGTGCCGACCAGATTTATTTCAATCATCTTTCTGAAAAAAGCGCCGGCCATCGCCCCTTGGCGTCCGACCAAACGTGCGGGCGTTGCGATGCCCGCACAATTGACCGCCGCATTGACCGATCCCATGCGCTCGCGGGCGAGTTCGATTGCGCGGTTGACGGCGGTTTCGTCGGTCACGTCGGCCGCAATGTAGGCGGCGCGCTCGCCGAGCGACGCGGCTGCCTCGGTGCCTTGGGCTGCGTTCACATCGAGAAGCGTGACTTTCCCGCCGGCTGCGGCGATTCGGCTCGCTACCGCGAGCCCCAGCCCCGAGGCCCCGCCGGTGACGATGGCATGTGTTTCTTTCAGCTGCACAGGATTTTCACTTAAGGCTGATGGTTGTGTTGACGCCGGAGACCGTGCCGCCGTCGTCGAACCAGCGCGCCGTGACGGTTTTGGTCTGCGTGTAGAACTGCACCACCTGCTTGCCATAGGGACCCAGATCGCCGAGCTTGGAGCCACGCGATCCGGTGAAGCTGAAGACAGGCACGGGCACCGGAATCGGCACGTTGATTCCCACTTGACCCACGTCGATCTCGTTTTGAAATCTGCGGGCGACGGCACCGCTTTGCGTAAAGATGCCGGTGCCGTTGCCGAAGGGATTGGCGTTGACGAGCGTGATGGCCTCGCTCAACGTATTCACGCCCACGATGACCATCACCGGCCCAAATATTTCGGTGGTATAGATTTTCATCTCGGGAGTCACACCGGAGAAAATCGTCGGACCGATGAAGTTGCCCTTCTCATAGCCCGGCACTTTGATGGCGCGGCCGTCCAACTCGAGCTTGGCGCCTTCCTTGATGCCGTCCTCAACCAGACCCAGGATGCGATGTTTCGCGTTCTTCGAGACGACGGGGCCGAGATCGGCGCCTTTTTCCACGCCCGCATTGACCTTGAGCGTTTTCGCCTTGGCGACGATGTCGGGTATCCATTTCTGCGCCTCACCCACCAGCACCGTGACGGACGTGGCCATGCAGCGTTGTCCCGCGGCGCCGAAGGTTGCGCCGACCAGGGCATTGAGCGACTGTTCCTTGTTGGCGTCCGGCATCACGACCGCGTGGTTCTTGGCGCCCATCATGCATTGCACGCGTTTTCCGTGCTGCGAGGCCAGGCTGTAGACGTGCGTCCCCACGGCGGTCGACCCGACGAAGGAGACGGCGGCGATGTCCGGGTGGGTGCAAATCGCGTCGACGGCACGTTTACCGCCGTGAATGATGTTCAATACTCCCGGCGGTACACCGGCCTCGAGGGCAAGCTCGGCCAACAGTACGGGCGTCAGCGGGTCCTGCTCGGAGGGCTTGAGTACAAACGTATTGCCGCAGACGATGGCCATCGGAAACATCCACAGCGGAATCATCGCCGGAAAATTGAAGGGCGTGATGCCCGCGCACACGCCGATGGGCTGGCGCAAGGTGTAGGTGTCCACGCCGCCGGCAACGTTTTCGGCAAATTCGCCGAGTTGCAGGCTGCCGATCGAACAGGCGTGCTCGACGACTTCAAGCCCGCGAAATACATCCCCCTCGGCATCCGCCAGGGTCTTGCCTTGTTCCGCGCTCAAGGTTTGGGCTATGCGGCTCATGTGTTCCCGCACCAGGGCCTGGAGCTTCAGCATGACTCGCGCACGAGCCGCCAGCGGCGTGTTCTTCCAGGATTGATAGGCTTGCTTGGCCGAGGCTATCGCGGCGTTGATTTCCGCATCGGTGGCGAACGGGACTTGCGCGAGCACTTCCTGGGTTGCCGGGTTGACGACGTCGTGCCATTCGCTGGTTTGCGAATCGACGAACTTGCCGTCGAGCAGCATTTTGACGGTCGGTACGTGATCGGCCAACGTTGCGGGTTTGATGTTCATGAGCGTTCCCTTGGAGTCGTTAACATATGCGTATTCCGAACCCTATAGTTTAAACTATAGAGCTTCCTTTCGATCAGTTGGTGCCTAAATCGGTCAAAATGCCTAAGCGAAATCGCAACATGGAACCGCGCGCGGCTGTCCGCGCGCCGGCAACGGCGGCGCGGTCCGCGGAACCGGGAACCATCGCAATTTGCTTCGTCGCCGCAGCATTGCAGAGTGTGCGGGCCCGCGACTTGAATGCCGAGGAGCTATTGGCGAATGTCGGGCTCTCCTCGAGCCTGCTGCAAGTGCCCCAAGCACGGGTTTCAGCGAAACACTACGGCGCCCTGTGGCGCACCGTTGCGCTTGCGCTCGATGATGAGTTTTTCGGCCAGGATTCCCGCCGGATGAAGGCCGGAAGTTTCGCGATGCTGTGTCATTCGGTGCTGAGTTGTAAGAGCTTGGGGCAGGCGCTTGACCGAAGCCTGCGATTCTACGCGCTGATCCTCGATGACATTTCAGGGAAGGCGGAGCGCGACGCCGTCGAGGCGAGAATCGTTCTGCACGAGCGGCTGGCGGGCACGAGCCAGCGAGCTTTTGCCCATGAACTTTTGCTGATGCTCCTCTACGGAGTGTCTTGCTGGCTGGTGGGGCGGCGCATTCCCATCCTGCGAACCGAATTCAGCTATGCGGAACCCGCATACAGCGCGGAATATCGGCTGATGTACAGCGCGGATCTGCGCTTCGATAGGCCGAATACGTTGATTGCTTTCGAAGCGAGTTACCTCGACCTGCCGGTGGTGCAGAACGAGCGATCGCTCAAGGAGTTTCTGCGCACGGCGCCCGAGAGTATCCTTCTGAAATATAAGAACAGCAGCAGCCTCAACGCAAGGGTGCGGCGCCGCCTGCGCCAGTGTCTGCCTGGCGAGGTGCCGGACTTCGAAAGGTTGGCCGAAGAAATGAACATGACTCCGGCGACGATGCGTCGGCGGCTGCACGAGGAGGGCGAGTCGTATCAGTCGATCAAGGACCAGCTGCGCCGGGACCTTGCGATCAGTTACCTGAGTCATTCGAGCCGCAGCGTCATGGATATTGCCTTGGAATTAGGCTTCTCGGAGCGCAGTGCATTTCATCGGGCGTTCAGAAAATGGACAGGCGCCTCGCCGGGCGAATTCCGGCGCACGCTGCAGGCCTAGCGGGTCAGGCATGTTGCAATTATGCTCAGTGATTTTGAGCGGTTTGGTCACCCTGAACCCATCGGCGAATCGAGGATAATTGCTTTATGAATCTGTCCGGCAAGATCCTGGCGGTAACCGGCAGCGACGGCGCACTGGGTCAAGCGGTGGCCGAGATCCTGACGGGCTACGGAGCGAAGCTGGCGCTGCTCGCTCACTCGCAGGCGCCCCCGGGCGCCCTGCCGGTCGGAACCCTGCACTACGCGGGAGTGGATCTGACCCTGGAGGGGGCCGCGCGATCGGCGCTGGAACGGGTGGTCAAGGAGACAGGCCGGCTCGACGGTCTGATCAATGTTGCCGGCGGCTTCACCGTCGGCAAACTCGCCGGCGGCACGCTCGACATATGGGACTCGATGTACAGAATCAATCTCAGAACCGCAGTCGTTTCGTGTCAGGCGGCGCTGCCCTACCTGTTGCAAGCCGGCAGCGGCCGCATCGTCAATGTCGGCTCGATGGTCGCCGGCAAGGCCACCACGGGCATGGGCGCATATGCCGCGTCGAAGGCGGGCGTCGAGAAATTGACCGAAGCGCTCGCCGATGAATTGAAGGATCGAGGCATTACGGTCAACGCCATATTGCCGAGCATCCTCGATACGCCAAAGAATCGTCTCGATATGCCGAAGGCGGACTTCACTCGCTGGGTGACGCCGGCCGAGGCAGCCGAGGTGATCGCATTTTTGGTCTCCGATCAAGCTCGCGCGGTCACGGGAGCATTGATTCCGGTGGTAGGGCGCGTATGACGGCTGCTTCATCTGCTTCGCCCGGCGCGCGATTTCGCGCCGCCGTCTCCGCTGAACGCCCTTTGCAAGTCGTCGGCGCCATCAACGCCTATGCGGCAAGAATGGCAGCCGCATGCGGATTTAAAGCCCTGTATCTCTCGGGTGGAGGTGTAGCCGCCAACTCGCTGGGTGTTCCGGACTTGGGCATCAGCACCATGGACGACGTGCTGATCGATATCCGGCGCATCACCGATGCGTGTCCGCTGCCGCTCTTGGTGGATGCCGATACCGGCTGGGGGGGTGCCTTCAATATTGCGCGTACCGTGAGGTCATTCATCAAGGCGGGCGCCGCCGGCCTGCACATCGAAGATCAAGTTCAGGCTAAGCGTTGCGGCCACCGGCCCGGTAAGGAAGTGGTCTCCAAGCAAGAAATGATGGATCGCGTGAAAGCGGCCGTCGACGCGCGCACGGAACCCGAGTTCGTGATCATGGCGCGCACGGATGCGTTGGCTGGTGAGGGCTTGGACAAGACCATCGAGCGTGCGATCGCCTGCGTAGAGGCGGGCGCCGACATGATTTTCCCTGAAGCGATCACGGATCTCGCCATGTATAGGCGCTTCAAGGACGCCGTGAAGGTGCCGATTCTCGCCAATATCACCGAATTCGGCCATACGCCTTTGTACACGCGCGATGAATTACGCTCGGTCGGCGTCGATATCGTGCTGCATTGCTGCTCCGCTTATCGGGCCATGAATGCGGCCGCGCTTGCGACCTACCAGGCGATACGCCGTGACGGTACGCAGAAGAACGTCTTGGATTCGATGCAAACCCGTGCGGATCTCTACAAGTACCTCGACTACCACGCATACGAATCAAAGCTGGACGAGTTATTCGCCGAAGGCAAGGAAAAGTGACCACGAGATGAAAACACCCGAAGCGGAACCGCCCACCGGCGCGTTCAAAGCCAAGAAGTCCGTGGCCTTGTCGGGGGTGACGGCGGGCAATACCGCGCTCTGCACCGTCGGGAGAACCGGCAATGACTTGCACTACCGTGGCTACAACATTCTCGACATTGCCACCCAATGTGAATTCGAGGAGATCGCGCATCTCTTGGTTCACGAGAAGTTGCCGAACAGTGCGGAACTTGCCGCCTACAAGGCCACACTGAAAAAGCTGCGGGTGCTGCCTGGCGCGGTGTCGAGGGTGCTCGAGCAGCTGCCGGCCGAGAGTCACCCGATGGACGTCTTGCGCACGGGAGTCTCGGCGCTCGGCTGCTCGATCCCCGAAGCCGGCGATCACAACAGCGCGGGCGCTCGCGACATCGCCGATCGGTTGCTGGCGTCCTTGGGCTCGATGCTGTGTTATTGGCACCACTATTCGCGCACCGGGCGGCGCATCGATATGCAAACCGACGACGACTCGATCGGCGCGCATTTCCTGCACCTATTGCATGGACGGAAGCCATCCGCGCCATGGGTGCGCGCAATGCACACCTCGCTCAATCTATACGCCGAGCATGAATTCAATGCCTCGACCTTTACGGCCCGGGTGATTGCAGGTACGGGGTCGGACCTCTACTCGTGCATCACCGGTGCAATCGGTGCGCTGCGTGGGCCCAAGCACGGCGGCGCCAACGAAGTCGCGTTCGAGATTCAAAACCGTTATCCCACGCCGGATGCAGCCGACGCGGATATCCGTCGGCGCGTGGCGAGTAAGGAAGTGATCATCGGATTCGGCCACCCGGTGTACACGGTTTCCGATCCCCGCAATCAGGTGATCAAGGAGGTCGCCCGCAGCTTGGCCCGCGAAGCGAACGATACGCTCGGTTTCGCGGTCGCCGAGCGGATCGAGTCGGTGATGCATGAGATCAAAAACATGTTTCCGAATCTCGATTGGTTCTCGGCCGTGTCCTATCACTTGATGGGCGTGCCGACCGCCATGTTCACGCCGCTGTTTGTCATCAGCCGCACCTCGGGCTGGGCCGCGCACGTCATCGAGCAGCGCGAGGACGGAAAGATCATTCGTCCGAGCGCGAATTACATCGGACCGGAAAATGTTCCTTTCGTGCCGCTCGAGCAGCGCCCGTGATGCGCGCCCGCCGGTCCATTCCATCCGCATAAGCCATCAAGCTACATGTTCCACAACATCAAATCCGCCGAACGTCCTGCACCCGATCACATCCTGACTGCGATTGCAGACTATGCGCTGAACTTCGAAATCAAGAGCAAACTCGCCTATGAGACGGCCACCTACTGTCTCATGGATACGTTGGCATGCGGCTTTCAGGCATTGAAGTATCCGGCCTGTACCAAATTGATGGGGCCGGTGGTCCCCGGCGCGACCCTCACCAACGGTGCACGCGTACCGGGCACGGCGTACGAACTCGATCCCATCAATGCCGCCTTCAATATCGGCACTATGATTCGCTGGCTCGATTTCAACGACACATGGCTCGCCGCGGAGTGGGGGCACCCGTCGGATAACCTCGGTGGAATTCTCGCGGCGGCGGATTACCTTTCGCGCTCAGGCAAAACGATTTCGGTGCGCCAGGTGCTCACCGGCATGATCAAGGCGCACGAAATCCAGGGGGTGCTCGCCTTGGAGAACAGCTTTAATCGAGCCGGGCTCGACCATGTGCTGCTGGTTCGCGTTGCGTCCACCGCCGTCGTCACGGCGCTCTTCGGGGGGTCGCGCGAGCAAATCATCAACGCCGTGTCGAATGCCTGGGTCGATGGAGGAGCGCTGCGCACGTACCGGCATGCTCCGAACACCGGTTCGCGCAAGAGCTGGGCCGCAGGCGATGCAACGAGCCGTGCCGTGCGTCATGCGCTGTTCGCACTCAAGGGCGAGATGGGCTATCCGTCCGCGCTGTCCGCCCAAACTTGGGGCTTCCAGGATGTACTGTTCAAGGGAAAAGAGCTGTCCTTGCCGCAACCCTTCGGCAGCTATGTGATGGAAAACGTCCTGTTCAAGATCTCCTACCCGGCCGAGTTTCACGCGCAGACCGCAGTCGAAGCGGCGATGACTTTACACGGTCAAATCGCGGCCAGAATCGGCGAGATCGAGCGGATCACGATAGAGACTCAAGAACCCGGCGTGCGCATCATCGACAAGACAGGTTCCCTCGCCAATCCCGCGGATCGCGACCACTGCATTCAATACATGGTCGCCATTCCGCTTCTGTTCGGCAGGCTCGAGGCTGCGGATTACGAGGATCACATTGCCAGCGACCCCAGAGTCGACGAATTGCGCGCAAAAATGCAGGTCAAGGAAAACCCAACTTTCACGCAAGAATACTACGATCCGAATAAACGCTACATCGGCAATGCCGTGCAGGTGTTTTTCAAGGACGGGACCGCAAGTGATCGTGTGCGGGTTGACTACCCGATTGGCCATCGCAAGCGCCGCGCAGAAGGCATGCCGGTGCTGGTGCGCAAGTTCGAGTCGAGCGTCGCTGCGCATTTCGGACCGAATCAAACCGAATCGATCAAAGCGATGTTCGGGAACCCTCGCACTCTGGCCGCGATGCCGGTGGGCGAGTTCGTCGCGGCGCTGGTGACGGCATCGTAAAAAAACCGCCCGTCGAACGCGCATTATGACGCATTGAGCTTGCCGAGTACCCGCACGAGTAGGGATAGTGCACCCGATGAAGCGAGCGAACCGTTCAGGACCCCCCGCGACTCAGGATCGCCGCGAGCGCGACGATCGGCGCCGCCGCGTCTGGTGGTCGGTTTGGCACGGCAATTTCAATCCGCGCCGCCGGACCGCCGCGCGACGTCGGGGCGACTCGGGCTATCAGTCCCTGGATTGGCATTCCTCTCATTTGCTCGCAGTGGCGATCGGCATCTTGTTATTGTGCGTATTGGATGCGTTCCTGACGCTGGTACTGCTGCAGAGGGGCGCCGCCGAGGTAAACCCCATCATGGCGCTGCTCGTCGGCCGCAACGTCGCGGCATTTGCTGCGCTAAAAATGGCCTTGACCAGTATGAGCATCGTATTCATGGTGTTTCTGGCGCGCTATCGTTTCATGCGCCTGCTGCCGGTCGCATGGGTGCTTTACGGGGTTCTTATCGCTTATGCGAGCCTCATCGGCTATGAGGTTTACATGCTCAAGGCTCCTCTCGAGGCGGCGATCTTGTAATTCTGCCGGGCTCCCTCACATTCCATATTGTGCCGCCTTCGGCTAAACTATGGACATCTTCGCAAGCCCGCCCCGACATCCCATCATATTGATGTACTTGAGGTTTTCACCGTCCTCGCCATGAGTCAATCACTTGCCGACCAATTGGCCACGACAGCCCTGTCCGGTGGAAATGCCGGTTTCATCGAGGAACTCTACGAACAGTTCCTGAAGGATCCGAACGCGGTCGATCCGGCCTGGGCTGCTTACTTCCGTCATTTGCAGGGCGGCGAGACCGGCGATGTGGCGCATGGCCCCATTCGCGAGCGGTTGTTGTCGCGGGCCAATTTATCCCGCCCGGGCAGCGTCGATTGCGCGGAACCGGGCGGCGCGAGCGCCAAGCAGGGCGCGGTGTCGCGCCTCATCCAGGTGTACGCCAATCGCGGCCACTTGACCGCAAAGTTGGATCCGCTTGGCCTGCAGCAACGCGCCAAACCCTATGTGCTCGATCTCGCGTATTTCGGGCTTTCCGATGCCGATCTCGGCACCGAATTCTTTACCGGCAGCCGCAATGCTGCCATCCCGGAACGCGCCAAGCTCAAGGATATCCTCGCGGACCTGAAGTTCATTTACGCCGAAACGATAGGCGCCGAATTTGCGCACGTCTCGGACACGGACGAGCGCCTTTGGCTCCAGGACAGTTTCCAGGTCGCGCGCATGCATCGCCGCTTCAGCGCCGATGAGAAGAAAAATATCCTGTGGCAGCTGACCGCCGCGGAGGGCTTGGAACGCTATCTGCACACCAAGTACGTCGGGCAGAAGCGCTTCTCGCTCGAGGGTGCCGACAGCCTGATCCCCTTGCTCGACGACCTCGTGCAGCAGGGGGGCAGGGCCGGCGTTGAGGAGACCATCATCGGCATGGCGCATCGGGGCCGCCTCAATGTGCTCGTGAATCTGCTCGGAAAATCACCCAAGGATTTGTTCAGCGAATTCGAAGGTCAGTACGATCTTGCGAAACTGCGCGGCTCCGGGGACGTGAAATATCACAAGGGATTTTCCTCGGATCTGAAAACCCCGTCGGGCAACGTGCACGTCGCGCTTGCGTTCAATCCGTCCCATTTGGAGGTCGTGAACCCGGTGGTCGAAGGCTCGGTGCGGGCGCGGCAGGAGCGGCGCGGCGATGCCCCCGGCGACAAGGTGTTGGCGGTGCAGATACACGGCGATGCTGCCTTCGCCGGTCAGGGTGTCGTGATGGAAACCTTGCAGCTGTCGCAGGCTCGCGGCTTCTCCACGGGCGGCTCGGTGCACGTCATCGTCAACAATCAGGTGGGATTCACCACCAGCGATCCGCGCGATATGCGCTCCACGCTCTATTGCTCCGACGTCGCGAAGATGATCGAGGCGCCGATCTTTCACGTCAATGCGGATGATCCGGAAGCGGTGTGCTTCGTGGCCCGTTTCGCTCTCGAGTACCGCATGACTTTCCACAAGGATGTGGTCATCGACTTGGTGTGCTATCGGCGCCATGGCCATAACGAGGCCGACGAGCCGGCCGCGACGCAGCCGCTCATGTATCAAGTCATCCGCAAGAAACCGACGGCACGCCAAATCTATACCGATAAACTGGTGGCCGAAGGCGTCCTGACGGCTGCCGAAGCGGCTGCAATGATGGAGCAGTATCGCGCCGGTTTGGATGAGGGCAAGCCGCAGGCGCGCGCCGCATTGGGTCTCATCGGCAACAAATATACGGTCGATTGGAGCGGCTACTTGGACGCGGACTGGTCCGAGCCGGTGAAAACGTCGGTCGAGATGGCCCGCCTGCGGGCGCTGGGAAAGGCGATCACCACGTACCCGTCGGACTGGACTTTGCATCCGCGGGTCATTGCCATCATGCAGGCCCGCGAGAGAATGGTGAGCGGCGACCTTGCGCTCGATTGGGGCTGCGCGGAAAACTTGGCCTATGCGAGCCTCGTACAGGAGGGCTATCCGATCCGGCTCACCGGCCAGGACAGCGGCCGCGGTACCTTCTTCCATCGCCACGCTGTTCTGCACGACCAAGCCACGGGACGCACCTACGTCCCTCTACAGCACTTGGCGACCAATCAGCCGACGTTCACGGTGACCGATTCGATATTGTCCGAAGAGGCGGTCGTGGGGTTCGAGTACGGGTTCTCGACCACCGAGCCGCATTGCCTGACGATCTGGGAAGCGCAGTTCGGCGATTTTGCCAATGGCGCGCAAGTCATCATCGACCAGTTCATCAGTTCCGGGGAGGCAAAATGGGGCCGGCTATCCGGCATCACCTTATTCTTGCCCCATGGCTATGAGGGCCAGGGAGCGGA
Organism: Steroidobacteraceae bacterium; assembly: GCA_035996065.1. Lineage (GTDB taxonomy): Bacteria > Pseudomonadota > Gammaproteobacteria > Steroidobacterales > Steroidobacteraceae > Bog-1198. Next base: position 256,379 of record DASYJX010000054.1, read on the forward strand.
GCATTCTTCGGCGCGCTTGGAGCGTTTCCTTCAGCTCTGTGCCGAGTACAATATGCAGGTGTGCGTGCCTTCGACCCCGGCGCAGATGTTTCACATGCTGCGCCGGCAAATGCTGCGGCCGCTGCGCAAACCACTCATCGTCATGACGCCGAAGAGCTTGCTGCGCCACCCCTTGTCGGTGTCACGGCTTGAAGAGCTCGCGGGAGGCGGCTTCTATTCCGTCATCGACGAAATCGACGATCTGAAGCCCTCGGCAGTGACGCGAATCGTGCTTTGCAGCGGCAAGGTGTATTTCGACTTGTTGAAGTCGCGCCGCGAGGTGAAAGCCGACTCGGTTGCAATCGTCCGCCTCGAGCAACTTTATCCCTTTCCCTCGGACGAATACGAAGCGATTCTGCGCAAATACGCGAGTGCCCACGAAATCGTCTGGTGCCAGGAAGAACCGCAGAACCAAGGCAGCTGGTATCAGATTCGTCATCGCCTGCAATCGAAGCTCGGCCCCCAGCACGAGCTGCTGTACGCAGGACGCGCCGGCGCGGCGGCGCCCGCGACGGGTATTCCCGCTCTACACGAGCAGCAGCAGAAAAATCTGGTCGCCGCGGCGTTGCAAGGCGTCCCGCCGGAAGAGACTTCTCGCCAAACCATGCGCCTCCCGACGGCGGTTCAGGCTCAAACTAGGACCGCGTCATGACTATCGAAGTGCGCGTGCCGCAGCTGCCGGAATCGGTAGCCGACGCCACGCTTGTCTCATGGCATAAAAAGCCCGGAGATGCGGTCGCGCGCGATGAAAATCTCGTCGATCTGGAAACCGACAAGGTGGTTCTCGAGGTTCCGGCACCCGCGGCCGGAGTGCTCAAGGAAATTAAGCTTGATGACGGCACCACGGTGACCAGCGGCCAGCTGTTGGCGGTGATCGAAGAGGGCGCCACTGCCTTGCCGGGAGCGAGCGCCCCCGCCATCATGACGACCTCGGGCGGCGCGGCGACGACTGCGACGGAGGCAATCAAGGCCGACGCGGCTGCGGCGAAGCTCAGTCCGGCGGCGAAACGCGTCGTGGAAGAGAACAAAGTGGACCCGAAGGCGGTCGCCGGCTCCGGCCGCGACGGCCGTGTCTCGAAGTCGGACGTGGTCAATTACCTGTCCGCAAAGGAAACCGCGCCGGCTCCTGCCGCGAAGCCTCCCGCCGCGAAAATTCCTGCCGCGAAGGTTACTGACGCGCCGGCGTCAAGTGCGCGCGGCGCACGCGCCGAGCAACGCGTGCCGATGACTCGGCTGCGTGCGCGGATCGCCGAGCGCATGGTTCAGGCGCAGGCCACTCAAGCCTTGCTGACATCGTTCAACGAGGTGGATCTGAAGGCCGTCAACGAGCTGCGTGCACGTTATAAGGATCCATTCGAGAAGCAGCATGGGGTGAAACTCGGATTCATGTCGTTTTTCGCCAAGGCCTGCGTCGAAGCGCTGAAAAAATTCCCCTCGGTCAACGCGTCGGTCGAAGGCAACGACATCGTCTATCACGAATATTTCGATATCGGCGTTGCGGTTTCCACCGATCGCGGCTTGATCGTGCCGGTGTTGCGCGATGCGGATCTGCAGAGCTTCGCCGAGATCGAAAAATCGATCGCGAATTTCGCAGCGCGTGCCCGCGCCGGAACCATCACGATAGAAGAACTCACGGGAGGCACCTTCACCATTACCAATGGCGGGGTGTTCGGGTCTTTGCTGTCCACCCCCATCGTCAATTCTCCGCAGAGTGCAATTCTCGGCATGCACAAGATTCAGGATCGCGCGGTCGTGATCGATGGCCAGGTGGTGGTTCGGCCCATGATGTATATCGCGCTGACCTACGATCATCGGCTCATCGACGGCCGTGAAGCGGTGCAGTTCTTGGTGACGGTCAAGCAGTGCCTCGAGGATCCCGCGCGCATGGTGCTCGGCGTATGAGCGAGCTCTACGATGTAATCGTGATCGGCGCCGGCCCCGCGGGTTATCCCGCTGCCATACGTGCGGCGCAGAACAAGATGAAGGTCGCCTGCGTCGACGAGTGGAAAAACACCGACGGCAGTTTTGCGTTCGGCGGAACGTGCCTGAACGCGGGATGCATCCCCTCCAAGGCGCTGCTCGAGTCCTCGGAGTTGTATCAGCGCGCCAAGGATGAATTTTCCGTGCATGGGATCAGGATCGGCGACCTCAAGCTCGACCTTGCCGCCATGCAAAAGCGCCGCGCTTCCGTGGTGAAGACCATGACGGGCGGCATCACGGCGCTGTTCAAGGCGAACGGGGTAACCGGCATTCAAGGACACGGCCGTCTATTGCCGGGGAACAAGGTGCTCGTGAAGGGGCCCGACGGTGTCGAAAAGACGTTGCAGGCGAAGCATGTGATTCTTGCCTCGGGATCGGTGCCGGTGCGGCTCAGGAATGTACCGCATGACGGACAGCATATCGTCGATTCGTGGAATGCTTTGGAGTTCGATGCGGTGCCGGCGCGTCTCGGGGTCATCGGCGCCGGCGTCATTGGACTCGAGCTCGGCAGCGTTTGGCGGCGCCTCGGCAGTGAAGTTACGGTGCTCGAGGCGCTGCAACAGTTCCTGCCGATAGCGGATGGCGCGATCGCGAAAGAGGCGCAGCGGCATTTCAAAAAACAAGGACTCGACATCAAGCTGGGTGCAAAGGTTGTGAGCGCTTCCGTGGCAGGCGCGGCGGTAGACGTGGTCTATTCCGATGCGCAAGGTGAGCATACCTTGCAGGTCGACAAGCTGGTGGTCGCCGTCGGGCGCCGCCCCTTCACACAAGACCTGCTGGCGGAAGGCACCGGCGTCCGGCTCGATGAACGCGGCTTCATTGAAGTCGACGACCATTGCCGCACCGGCGTCGCGAACGTCTGGGCGGTCGGCGACGTCGTGCGTGGCCCGATGCTCGCCCACAAGGGTAAAGAGGAGGGCGTGATGGCCGCCGACCTCATCGCCGGACATTTTGCGGAAGTGAATTACAAGGTCATACCGTCGGTGATTTACACCGCCCCTGAAATCGCGTGGGTCGGACAAACCGAAGAGCAGATTAAAGCAGGCGGCCGGCCTTACAAGGTGGGCACCTTTCCGTTCTCGGCCAGCGGCCGGGCGCGTGCAATGGAAGCCGCACAGGGCCTCGCGAAAATCATATCCGCCAAGGACGACGACGAGGTTCTCGGCATTCATGTGATCGGGCCAATGGCCGGCGAACTGATCGGCGAGGCGGTACTCGCCATGGAGTATTCGGCGAGCACCGAGGACATCCAGCGCACGATTCACGCCCACCCAACGCTCTCTGAAGCCATTCACGAGGCCGCATTGGCGGTCGACAAGAAGGCGATCGACAGCATCAACCGCTGACGCCGCGTTTACCAATGTTTTTGCTGCGTCACGGACAAAGTTACTTCAATCTGCTCTTCAACCAGACCCGAGTCGACCCGGGCATTGAAGACCCGGAGTTGACGCCGCTTGGCAAAGAACAAGCTGCGGCAGCCGCGGTGCAATTGTCGGGCGCTGCGTTGACCCGCGTCATCATTTCGCCGTTCACGCGCGCGCTGCAGACCGCGCAGCCGGTACTGGCGGTGCACAGGGTACCGGTTAAAATCATGCACGAGGTTCGTGAGCAAGCGGCTTTTGCATGCGACATCGGCAGTGCCCCCGAGGTGCTTGCACGGCGCTTTCCGCATCATGAGTTTGGGCACCTCCCGCCCATGTGGTGGCATTCCGGCATCGAATCGGCGCGCGAGACCAGCGAACGCGCGGAGGCGTTCCGTGTTCTGATGGCCGCTTGTAAAGACAGCGCGACGACGCTCTTGGTCGGTCACTGGGCATTCATTCAAGCGTTGACCGGCGTTTCGCTCGCCAACGGCGAAATCCTGGAGTATGACCCCGGCCGTTTGCTGACCGGGTCACTCCTGACCGGGTCACTCCCCGCTAAATCGCCGTCGGGGGGAGTTGATGACAGGACACGCAGCCCGACACCGGCCCGTGGCGCGGAAAGCGCGGCTCGGGATTGCGATGGCAATTAAAACAAAAGCCATGAAACCGCGCCTCGACCTCGAGCTTGAGGTCCGCACGCGGACTGCGATGACAATGGATGCACGCATCGAAGCCGCGGCCGTCCGCATAGTTATGGTGGCAGACCAGACAGTTCACGGCCACGTGTTTGCCATGGTCGAAATTCAACGGCAGCGTCTGTCCGCGCCGTAGCAGAGGTTCACGGAGAGCGACGCCGGCGCGGCCGGCGATGAGCGTGCCAAGTCCAAGGATAGTGACAACGATGACGCTCGCAATGAGGGTCGAATGCCGCCCGAATGCGAGCCGGCGTACGGCCGCGGTTCCGTGCGTGCCCGTTCCGATAGCACGCCTGCGCCGAAGCAGCATCGCGATGCCGCCTGCCGCTACCGCGACAAAGGCGATGCGGCGCGCGTAGCCTGCGGTATAACGAGCCGCCGTGATCAGATGCGCAGCAAGGAGTGCGGCGAGCAGGCAGCCAAAAATAATGTGAGTTGCCTGGAAGTCGCGGTGGCTTCGCCAGAGCCGCCGGCGCGCACTGGGAAGGGAGGACACTACGAGGAGAAGGAGTACGACGAAAGCCGCGATGCCGGCCAGTTGGTAGAGCGGCGCAGTGGGTTTTAGATACTCGACGACCGTAGGGTCGGCCAGCACTGCTACGAGAATGTGAAGCGCCGCCGCCCCTAAGGCTATCCAGGCCACTAATTCGTGGCGGCGAGGCGAGAGCAGAACCGCCGGTGTGGATTCTCGCGGCCGGACCGGGCAAGCGCACAATGCGAGGCATGCCAGTGCGCCCGCGAGGCCGAGGACTTCCGAAAATTCCCAACCGAATGTTGTGAAGCCGGCAAAGATCGGCAGTGCTGCGGTGACTGCCCATCCAGTGCCCCAGACCCTGTAGCGCCGATCGGGTAACTTCATGCGTGCGCATTGTACCGAGCCAACGCGACCTTTCGGCCGGGCCGCTAAGTCCGGGGGGTGGCGTGACCGGTGACGCCCCCGCGGGTGAACTCGAACTGCAATAGCCATACCCGAGAGTCCGGATTCTCCGCCGGCGCGAACTTCCATTTTTTCGCGGCTTCGCTTGCCACATGAGCGAAATACCGGCTTGAACCGGAACTCTCCAATGTTTCCTTGACGACTCGGCCGGAGCGATCGACGGCCACACGAACCATTACCTTGATACGGCCGCGAATCGACGCGCGGGCGTTGCGCGAAACTTCGGGAATTTCTTCGTGAAGCACGCCAGTCGGCGCGGCCAGGGCCATCCGCGGACTCTGTGGCGTGTCCAGAGGCGAAGCCGCTGCGGGCGAGGCCGTTGCAGGCGAAGCGGCGGCCGGCGAAGCCGATTGCCGCGAAGTCTTTTGAGAAGCATCAGAAGCAAGTTGCCGGGAGCCGGGACGGCTTTGAAATGGGCGCAACCCCGCCCAAACTGCCGCCAGCATCAAGAGGCCCGCTGCCGCGGCGGCCACGAGGAACCTGCGCGAAATGGGCGACTTTGGTGAAGGAGCGGCGCCGGCCGGCGCGGCGGCCGGTTGAGGAACCGTATTCGGCGATTCCGGCGAGCCCGGGGGAGGAACCGAATTCAGCGATGCCGGCAAGGGGGGGTGAGTAACCGAATTCAGCGATGCCGGCGAGGGGGGGTGAGGAACCGAATTCAGGGATGCCGGCGAGGGTTGCTTGATCCGGGCTTCGAGCGCGGCGATCGTCGGACGATTCGCGGGGTTTCGACTCAAGCATCGCCGAACGAGATCCACGAATGCCGGCGGAAGCGCGGCGGGCAAGAAGGCAGTTTCGGATCGTTCATCGGGCCATGTCGGAAGATGCTGCGTGAGAGCCTCGACCAGTGTTACCCCAAGGCCCCAAACGTCTGCGGCGGCGGAAATCGTGCCGCTCTTTGCTTCCGGAGCATCGTACACGGAGGACTTGGCGACGCTTGCCGTGAATGCGCCGACGGGATGAACGGTATCGCTCGATATCTTCAGCTGATCGTTGACGACCAGCAAATTCGGCGGCTTCAGCTGCCCCTGTACCAAGTTTTTGCGGTGAAGGAAAGCCAAGACGTCAAGGGTCGGAAGCAGCATTTCGCGTGCCTCTTCGGTCGTAAGGCTCCGATGAGGCAGGATTTGCGCGAGAGTCTGTTCGGCATAGTCCATTACAACGAATAGAAATTTATGCCCGCCGAGCTGGCAACGTCCGAAGTCTAGAAGGCGAATCAGGTGAGGATGGGAGAGAGCAGCGACCGTCCTCCAGTGCGAGAGCTGTGCATCGGCTTGCAACGGGTCGGCCGGGACGATCTTGATCGCGGCATTCGGCACGCTTTGCGCCTTGTATTCGGTAAGGAATACGACGCTGTGGTTTGATCGACCCAGGAAGCGCCGCAAGGGAAAGACCCCGTTAATCACCTGGCTTTCCCATTTCGCCCAATCGGTCATCGCTCTTCTGGCCTCCGCACTGACAAAAGACGTCACTCCGGGGATGACTATACGACGAAATCGCCGGAGGCGACCCGGCGGCTGCCGATCACGCTGGCGGAACGCCTATTTTTTCCTTCGGGCACTGATGACATTGGGCAATTGCGCGATCCGGGTCAGCACCTGCGACAGCTGAGGCAGTCCAGCGACCGAGATCTTGATCAGCATGTGAGCCACGTTGTCGCGTTTATCGGTAACCGTATTCATGCCCTGGATGCTGATCTTATCGTCCGCCAGCGCCGCGCTGACATCGCGCACCAGTCCGCGCCGGTCGAATGCTTGAACCTCGATATCCACGGGGAACTCGGTCGAGCCCATCTTTCCCCAGGCGACCGCGAGCACCCGTGCCGGTGATTTGATGCTGAGACGGCCGAGATTGGCGCAAGACTGGGCGTGTACGCTGACCCCTCTGCCCACCGTGATATAGCCCACGATCGCCTCAGGCGGCACGGGCTTGCAACAGCGCGCATAGGTGGACAGCAAGTCGCCGATGCCCTGCACGGCGATTTCGGGTTCCAGCGCGGGCGCGCTCCTCGGACGGCCGGAGTGCTCCGGCCGCACCTCGCGCGCGTGAAAAATGCGCTGGATGGCGCCCGCCACTTGGGCGGGGCTGACCTCGCCCAATCCCAAGGCTTCATGCAACGCCTCGGTGCCGGGCAATTTGAGCTCGCTCAGCAGTTCGGGGAGAGGCGGACTGTTGATCCCCAATCGCTGCATCTCGCGATCGAACATCGTCCGGCCCTCTGCCTTGTTCTGGGACTCGTTCTGCTTGCGGAACCAGGCGCGCACCTTGTTGCGGTGTCTTGGACTTGCGAGAAATCCCGACTGGGGAGACAACCAATCGCGGGACGGATGTCCCGTCTTAGCGGTGATGATCTCCACGGTGTCGCTGTTTTTAAGCCGGTAATCGAGTCCCACCATACGGCCATTGACCTTGGCACCGCGCGTGCGATGACCCAAATCCGTGTGAACTTGGTAGGCAAAATCCAACGGCGTGCCGCCGACCGGAACGTCCACGATCTCCCCCTTGGGAGACACGACGTAGATCCGATCCTGAAATAGATCCACCCGCATACGATCGAGAAAATCCCGCGATGTCTCGGTTCCCTCAGCTGGTGCCAACAACGAGCGCAACTGGTTGATCTTGCGCTCATAGGCCTGATCGCCGCGGCCTCCCTCCTTGTAGCGCCAGTGCGATGCCACGCCGCGCTCGGAATCCGCATGCATCTCATGCGTGCGGATCTGAATTTCCACCGCTTGCCCGCCCGGTCCGATGACTGCCGTGTGAATCGAACGGTACCGATTGTCTTTGGGGGTTGCGATGTAGTCGTCGAACTCACCGGCAATGAATTGCCAAAGCGAGTGCACAACCCCAAGGGCGGCGTAGCATTCCGCAACGGTGGTCACCAGCACGCGGGCGGCGCGAATGTCCATGAGTTGCTCGAACGCGAGCTGCTTGGCCTGCATTTTGCGCCAAATGCTGTAGATGTGTTTCGGCCGGCCCTCGATCGTCGCGTCGATGCCCGCACCGTGCAGTTCAGTGCGCAGGAGCGTTTTCAATTCGTCCATGTAGCGCTCGCGCTCTGAGCGGCGAACCTTGAGGGCGGCGGCAATGCGCTTGTAGTCGGTGGGCTGAAGGTAGCGAAACGCGAGGTCCTCCATTTCCCACTTCAATTGCCACACGCCCAACCGATTGGCGAGAGGGGCATAAACCTCGCGGGTTTCGATCGCGAGCTTGCGCTGCTGGAGCTGATCGAGCGACTTGGCAGCGCGCATTTTCTGCAATTGCGCGGCCAGCCGCACGACTACCAACCGCACGTCGCCGATGACGGCCAGCAGCATCTTGCGCAATGTCTCGGCCTGCCCCGACTCGAGCCCCTGCTCAGGAGTCCAATCGGCCGGAAGGCCGAATTCTCCCAATTGGCTCAAGTTGCGAGCCAGGCGAGCCGCTTCGGCGCCGAACCGCTGATCGGCCGCTTCTCGGTCCATGAGTTTGGCATCAAGCAGCGGCTGCAGCATGGCGGCGATTACCACATCATCGTCGGCATCGAGCGTGCGCACGATCTCCGCGACATCCAAGCCCGCGCGCAGCACATTGAGCTCCGAAGCAGGTAGATCGAGAGCGCGCACCGCTGCAAAGGCGGCGTGCAGCCGCTCGCTCGCCGCGAACCGGGTTGAAGCCGTTGTTTCCACTTGAATTGCGCTGCTTGTGCCGGTGGGTTTAAGCGCCTATTGTCGGTATCATACGCCTCCAATGACGGAACCCAAGAATGCGGTTTGAAGGCCATGCCCGCGGCACGGCCGGCGATGAGGGCGGACCGCTTGCGCGGCGTTGACCTGACAAGCGTGCGGGTGCTCGGCATCGACCCCGGTTCCCAGCGCACGGGATTCGGTGTGCTGGATGCCGTCGGCCCTCGATTGACCTACGTGGCAAGCGGGGTGATTCGCACCGAGAAAGGCGAATTTGCTGATCGCCTATGCGAGATCTTTCGTTGCGTACAGACCATTGTCGCCGAGTACCGACCCCACGAAATCGCCATCGAACGCGTTTTTGTCAACCGCAATCCAGACAGCGCCTTGAAATTGGGTCAGGCGAGGGGCGCCGCCATTTGCGGTACCGCGGATGCCAATGCTGAAGTCTTCGAATATGCAACGCGGCAAATCAAGCAGGCCGTGGTCGGGTCCGGCAGCGCTGAAAAGGCGCAGGTCCAGCTCATGATGAAAAATATTCTCCGGCTCGACGGACCGCTGTCGCCTGATGCGGCCGATGCCCTCGCGGCCGCCGTGTGCCACGCGTTGCGGGGCCGCGTGCGGATTTCCGTATTGCGTAGTGCGAGCCGCGGATGATCGGTTTTCTCAAAGGCCGCTTGGCGGCCAAGCAACCGCCTATGCTCATGGTCGATGTGAACGGCGTCGGTTATGAAATGGAAGCCCCGATGTCGACCTTTTATGGGTTGCCGGCGGCGGGCGAAGCCGTCGCGTTGTTCACGCATCTCGTGGTGCGCGAGGACGCGCATATTTTGTATGCGTTCGGCACCGAAGGCGAACGGCGGCTGTTTCGCGGCCTGCTCAAGGTCTCCGGGGTTGGCCCGAAGATCGCTCTCGGCATTCTTTCCGGCGCCAGCGTGGACGATTTTCTTCGCATCATCGAGGCGGAGGACATCGCGATGCTGACCCGCATTCCGGGAATCGGCCGCAAGACCGCCGAACGGGTGATCATCGAGATGCGCGACAGCGTCAAGAAACTGTCGATGCCGCCGGCCGCCGGCAGCGCCGCGGGCGTGGGCCAACCCGCGACTGCGCAAAGCGAGGCGTTCAGCGCTCTTATCGCGTTGGGTTATAAACCGCCGGAAGTGATTCGACTCTTGAAATCGGTGGATGAACCGGATCTTGCCACCACTGAAATCATACGACGCGCTCTCAAGTCGGCGGCCAAGGCTTGAAGAACCGAAATGGGTATTGAAGAGGATCGAATCATCGCGGGGCCGGCCAAGCGCGAAGACGAAGTGGTCGACCGTGCCGTGCGGCCGAAGAGTCTCGCCGACTACGTGGGACAGTCGAGCGTGAAGACGCAAATGGCGATCTTCATCCAGGCGGCCCGCAATCGGGGCGAAGCGTTGGACCATGTGCTGATTTTCGGACCGCCGGGACTCGGCAAGACCACGCTGGCCAACATCATTGCCAATGAGCTCAAAGTCAATTTACGGCAGACTTCGGGTCCCGTCTTGGAGCGCCCCGGCGATCTGGCAGCCTTGCTCACGAATCTCGAACCGCGGGACGTGTTGTTTGTGGACGAGATCCATCGCTTGAGCCCCGTGGTCGAAGAAGTCCTCTATCCGGCAATGGAGGATTCGCAGTTGGATCTGATGATCGGCGAAGGCCCTGGGGCAAGATCGATCAAACTCGATCTGCCGCCGTTCACGCTGGTGGGCGCCACGACCCGCGCGGGGCTTCTGACTTCGCCATTGCGGGATCGCTTCGGCATCGTGCAGCGACTGGAGTTCTATTCGACGGAGGACTTGGAGAAAATCGTCACGCGCAGCGCATCGATATTGAAACTGCAGCTGCAATCGGACGGTGCACATCGAATTGCCGAGAGGTCGCGCGGCACGCCCCGCATCGCCAATCGCCTGCTGCGCAGAGTGCGCGATTTTGCGGAGGTCAAGGCTTCCGGTGTCATCAGCGCGGAAGTCGCAATGGCGGCACTCAACATGCTGGAAGTGGATCCTGAAGGGTTCGACATGCTGGATAGAAAGTTGCTGCTGACCGTAATCGAAAAGTTCGAAGGGGGGCCCGTCGGCGTCGACAGCTTGGCCGCGGCCATGAGCGAAGAGCGAGGCACCATCGAGGACGTCATCGAGCCTTTCTTGATACAGCAGGGATTTCTCATGCGCACCGCCCGCGGGCGCGTCGCGACACGCAGCGCCTATGCGCACTTCGGATTGGCCGCGCCTGCGATCGAGCGTGATTTGACCTTGCCCTTGTTCCGAGATCCTTGAGCGGTGCCGAACTTTTCGATCAATTGCCGCGTCTACTGGGAAGATACGGATGCCGGCGGTGTGGTGTACTACGCGAACTACCTCAAATTCATGGAACGCTGCCGCACCGATTGGCTGCGCGCCCTCGGAATCGATCAGCTGCGCCTGCGAATGGAGCGGCAATTGCAGTTTGCAGTGGTGAACGTCGCCGTGGATTTCTTGCGGCCGGCCGTGCTCAATGATGAAATTCTCGTCACTGCGGAACTTGTGCGGCTGAGCGGTGCGACAATTTACTTCAAGCAAACCATCCTGCGCGGCGATGTGCAGCTTATCGACGCGAGTACTCGCGTCGCCTGTCTCGATTCCGGCACGCTGAAACCGCGTCCGATTCCAAAAGATCTATTTGTGGAGTGGCGTAATTAATGGGCAATGACTTATCGATCTGGGCCTTAGTGCTTGATGCGAGCCCCATCGTGCAGGCGGTGATGGTGTTGCTCATGGGCGCTTCAGTGGCGTCGTGGGCCGTCATCTTCAAGAAGGGGCGGGTGATCACGTACTCGCAGCGTCAGGCCGATCAATTCGAGGCGGCGTTTTGGTCGGGCGGCGATTTGTCCGCTCTGTACCGGAGCATCGAGACCAAAGGCCGGGCGGGTACGGGCGAGCAAAGCATTTTCGAATCGGGCTTCGGCGAATTCAGCCGGCTTCGCCAACAGGGAACGCCCACGGATTTACTGCTCGAAGGGGCTCGACGCGCAATGCGCGTCGCCCAGATGCGCGAGATGGATCGGCTCGAACGCAACCTGGCCATGCTTGCCACGGTAGGGTCTACGAGTCCTTACGTGGGCCTGTTCGGTACGGTGTGGGGAATCATGAGTGCCTTCCACAATCTCGGCAACGTGCAGCAGGCGACTCTGGCGGCGGTGGCACCCGGTATTGCGGAGGCATTGATTGCGACGGCCATCGGCTTGTTCGCGGCCATTCCTGCGGTTGTCGCGTACAACCGATTTGCCGATCAGGTCAGCCGCCTCGAGCTTCGGTTCGACACCTTCGTGGAAGAGTTTTCGACCATTCTGCAGCGTCACGGCCCGGCCCGTGGGGCGCAAGCGTAAACGCATGGCCAAGCCGCTTCGCCGCCGCAAGCTGATGGGAGAGATCAATGTGGTGCCGTACATCGACGTGATGCTGGTGCTGCTGGTCATCTTCATGATTACGGCGCCGCTGCTCAAAGAAGGAGTCAAAGTGGATTTGCCGGACGCCGGTGCCAAACCCATCGACCCCGAATTCCTGACCAAACACGAACCGCTTATCGTGACCATCGACGCGAAGGGACGTTTGTACGTCAATTTTGGACCGAACCAGGACAAGCCGACGTCCGAAGCGACGGTGAGTGCCCGCACGGCCGCGCTTTTACGCCGCGATCCGCAGACACCCATTTTGGTCAAAGCCGATACCACCGTGCCCTATGGCACGGTCGTGCATGCCATGGTGCTGCTGCAACACGCGGGCGCCGCCAAGGTCGGTTTCTTAACGGATCCCGTGCGGCCTCCGGCGCGGGGGCAAGCCAATGGCGGCGCGGGTTGAATGCGAGATTTCTTGCGTGAACACTCGTGGGCAATCCTTGTTTCCGTGCTGCTGCACGGACTACTGGTGGGCGCCCTAGTGGTCGCGGCGCTGATTTCCGCTCACAAGAAGCCACCTAGCGTGCAGCCGCTGCCGATCGATGCCGTGGTGGTCGATTCTCAAGTCTTGCATGCTGCACAACACGCCCAAGAGGAACGCGCCGCGCAAGAGGCTGCGCGTGCGCGTGCTGCTGAAGAGGCGAAAGCCGCGGCTGCGGAGCGCGATGCCAAAGCCGCAGCCGATCAGGCAAAAGCTGCGGAGGAGGCGAAAGCTGCCGAGCAGTCAAAGTCTGCCGAAGCCGCCAAGGCGGCCGAAGCTGCAAAGGCTGCCGCAGCAGAGGCCAAGGCTGCCGAAGAGGCCCGGGCAGAGGCTAAGGCTGCAGCGGCAGATGCGGCCGCCAAGGTCGCGGCGGCCGAGCAGCAGCGGCTCATCGAAGCGCAGAAAGCAACGGCCGCACAGAAAGCGGCGCTTGCGCGGCGGGCGGCAGAAGCGGCGCTCGCCGAGGATGCGAAACGCGCGGCTGACGCCAAAAGGGCTGCTGAAGCAAAGCAGGCGGCCGAGGCCAAACAGGCCGCGGACGCCAAGCAAATCGCGGATGCCAAGCATGCGGTCGATGAGCGCGCTCGGCAAGACCGCGAGGCGGAATTACGCAAGCAACTGGCCGACGAGGAGCATCGAAGCGCAGTCGAGTCCGGCCCGCTGCGTGACAGCTACATCGCCAAACTTCGCAATAGAATCCAGAATGCCTGGATCAAGCCTCCTTCCGCGAGCGTGGGGCTTGATTGTTTGGTCGAAGTCACCCAAATTCCGGGCGGCGAGGTCACAGGTGCGCGCGTTACGCAGTGCAACGGCGATGCCGCAGCCCGCCAATCCATCGAAAATGCGGTGTATCGTGCATCGCCTCTACCGGAACCGCCGGACCCGGCGCTCTTTGAACGAAACTTCGTATTTAGGTTTAAGCCCAATGAATAAACGTTTTGCATGCTTGGTGGCGTTCGGATTGCTTCTGGTTTGCCCGCTGACGCGGGCCGAACTCGTGGTAGAAATCACAAAGGGGCAAGCGGAAGCGATTCCGATCGCGATCGTGCCTTTCAGTTTGCCCGAGGCCGCCGCCTTCGACGTGGCACAGCTCGTGAGCGACGATCTCGTCCGCAGCGGACGCTTCAAGTCCACTGACCGCAAGGACATGGTCGAGCAGCCGCACACCGGCGGCGCAATATCTTTCGATGATTGGCGCCGGCTCAACAACGATTACATCGTGGTCGGCCAGGTTCAGAGCCTGGGCCAAGACCGCTTCAACATTGCGTTCGAACTTTATAACGTCCTCACTCGGCAGCGGCTGCTGGGTTTCCAGATCACCGCGAACAAACCGGGACTACGCCTCGCGAGCCACCAAGTGGCCGATATGGTGTTCGAGAAGATCCTGGGAATACGCGGCGCCTTCGCGACCCGCGTTGCCTACATTTCCGTGCTTGGGGCATTGCCCCATAAGGATTTCCGCCTGATCGTGGCGGACGCCGACGGGGAAAATCCGCATGTCGTGATGCAATCGGGCGAGCCCTTGATGTCGCCCGCGTGGTCGCCGGACGGTCAGAAATTGGCGTATGTCTCCTTCGAGAACCGCATGCCGTCGGTCTATGTGCAGTACTTGAAGACCGGAGAACGGCAGCGGGTATCGGCCCGCGCCGGGGTGAATCAGGCGCCGGCGTGGTCGCCGGACGGCAAGAAGCTGGCTCTCACGCTGTCGACGCGGGACGGCAATCTGGATATCTATGTGCTGGATTTGGCGACTCAGGCGCTGACGCGCATTACCGACGATCCCGGCATCGACACCGAACCGCAGTGGTCGAAGGATGGCCAAACCCTGTATTTCACGTCGGATCGCGCGGGCGGCCCGCAGATCTATCGTGTCGATGCTGAAAGCGGCAGCAAGCCTCGCCGCCTGACGTTTCAAGGCACCTACAACGCCCGTCCCCGCCTTTCCCCCGACGAATCGCAACTGGCATTCGTCACCCAGGAAGACGGAGGCTATCGCATAGCAACCATGGATCTTCGCGGGCGCGGCGAGGTCCAAGTGCTTACCAAGGGCCACTTTGACGTATCTCCGAGTTTTGCGCCGAACGGCGCCGAAATCATCTACGCGAGCCGCGACCACGGGCGCGGCGTGCTTGCGTTGGTCAGCGCCGACGGTCGCGTTCAGGAGCGCCTGGTGTCGAGCGAGGGCGAGTTGCAAGAACCCGCGTGGGCGCCGTTCTAACGCGGCGCGATCAAACAAGGTACACAAACACGGTATTCGTCGGTAGGCTTAGAGTTACATCAATCGGATGGAGACATAAATGAAACGAATTGTATCGATCGCGTTGCTGATGGTCGGGGCGGCACTGCTCTCGGGTTGCCCCAAAAAGCACAATGTGATTGAACCGCCGGCCGCCGGCACGCAGGTCCCCGGATCATCCAATACGAGATCGGGGGAAGGCGCATCGACCTCGGGGCGGGCGTTGGACAGTGACGCCGCTGCTCAAGGCGCAAACGGCATGAACGCGGCCACGGGACCTCTGGCGAAGAGGATCATCTATTTCGACTTCGACAAGTCGGAGATCAAGCCCGAGTTTGCAGATCTCGTGGCCGCTCATGCGCGCAATTTGACCAGCCATCCGAACCTGCACGTCAAACTCGAGGGCAACACCGATGAGCGCGGCACGCGCGAATACAACATTGGACTCGGCGAGCGCCGCGCACAGGCGGTACGCCGCGCTCTGATGCTTCAAGGGGTTGCGGAATCGCAGCTCACGACGGTGAGTTTCGGCTCCGAAAGACCCGCGGTCGAGGGCGATGACGAGGCAGCATGGGCACAGAATCGACGCGTGGAATTGGTCTACGGCCCGTGAATTCCCGCACCTCGTACCGTTTGATGGGCGGCTGCCTGGTTGCGCTCGCCATGGCAGGTTGCGCCAGCACGCCGCCGGAAGAGGATCCGGTGCAAATCAAACTGCACGATCTTGACACGCGGCTGGCTCGCATCGAGAGGGTGGTGGCCAACCAAAGCCTGCTCGATTTGGCCAATCAAAACGAGGCGATGCGCCGCGATTTGCGCGCCATGCACAACGACATCGACGAAATGACGAATGCTCTGGAAGCAAGCCGCAAGCAGCAGCGCGATTTGTACGCCGACCTCGATCGGCGCATGAAAAACCTGGAGATGCGCGGCGGTGCTGCGGCGGCGGCGGCCGCCGGATCGGGCGATGGGGGCAGCGCGGGAGCGGACGACAAGGAGGCGTATCAGACCGCCTTCACCTTGTTGAAAGACAGTCAATATGATCGCGCCATCGCGGCGTTTCAGAAGTTCCTGGTGTCCTTTCCGGACAGTCCGCTCGCCGAGAACGCTCAATATTGGTTGGGCGAGGCGTACTACGTCAACAAGTCATTCCCTGAAGCGCAGGCTGCCTTTCAGCGCGTGCTCGACAAGTATCCGCAATCGCGCAAACGTCCCGACGCCTTGCTCAAGATCGGTTTTGGCCAATACGAGTTGAAACAATGGGATTCGGCCAAGCGAACCCTGTCGCTGGTGGCCACGCAATTTCCGGATACATCGGCGGGACGCTTGGCGCAGCAACGGCTCGATAAAATGGCGACCGAGCAACATTGATTGAAATCGCACCCAAATCCGAACGCCTGCGCATCAATGAGATTTTTTATTCGTTGCAAGGGGAGGCCGATGCGGTCGGTTATCCGACGGTGTTCGTGCGGCTGACGGGTTGTCCTCTGCGCTGTCAATATTGCGACACCGAGTACGCCTTCCATGCCGGCGACTGGATGAATCTTGAAGACATCGTGTCAACCGTGTGCGGCTACGGCACGCAGCATGTCTGTGTGACGGGCGGCGAGCCCCTGGCGCAGCCAAATTGCCTGAAGCTTCTCGAACGCTTGTGCGACCAGGGCTTCGAGGTATCGCTCGAAACCAGCGGCGCGCTCGATATCGCCTCGGTCGATAGTCGCGTCGCGCGAGTGATCGATGTGAAGACACCGGGCTCGGGCGAAGCCGCCCGCAACAGAATCGAAAACTTTGAACTACTGAGGGCGCCCGACCAGCTCAAATTTGTGATTTGTTCCCGCGCAGACTACGACTGGAGCAAAGCGTTTTTGCAGCACCACGGATTGACCGACCGGTGCCGCGTACTGTTCTCGCCGAGTTACAACGACGTTTCGCCCACGGCCGTCGCGGATTGGATCCTGGCGGACCGGCTGCCGGTGCGATTTCAACTACAGCTTCACAAGGTCCTGTGGGGCGACACGCCCGGCAAGTGAGCGCCGGCCATTCAGCCGCGCCTCCTGGGCGCGCCATCGTCTTGTTGTCCGGCGGATTGGATTCTTCCACGGTTCTGGCCATGGTCCGCGCTCGCGGATTCGACTGCTATGCATTGAGCGTGCACTATGGCCAGCGGCACGGCGCGGAACTCGCGGCCGCGCGGCAGATCGCATCTGCGCTGGGCGTCCGGGAGCATCGGATGATGGGCGTTGATCTTGCAGGCATCGGCGGTTCCGCATTGACCGACGCCGGCATCTCGATACCCGAAATCCCCACCGGCGGCATACCGGTCACGTATGTGCCGGCACGCAACACTCTCCTTCTGTCGCTCGCGCTCGGCTGGGCGGAGGTGGTCGGAGCCAATGACATTTTTTTGGGCGTGAACGCAGTCGACTATTCGGGGTACCCTGATTGCCGACCCGAATTCATCGAGGCCTTCCAGGGTTTGGCTCGACTCGCAACCAAGGCCGGCGTCGAAGGCGCCCCCTTTAGGATTCAGGCCCCGCTCATCGGCATGTCCAAGGTTGATATCATTCGCGCAGGTACTGACCTTGGCGTAGATTTCAGCATGACCGTATCGTGCTATCAGGCGGCGCCGGATGGTGCTGCTTGCGGAAAGTGCGATTCCTGCCGATTGCGCGCCGCCGGTTTTGCGGCTGCACGGATACCCGATCCGACGCGGTATCGTTGAAGGAATTGCCGGTGATCTGGCACTTAACTTCCGCTATCATGCGCGCCTGATCGGGACGGTAGCTCAGTTGGTAGAGCAAGGCCCTTTTAAGGCTTTGGTCCTGGGTTCGAGTCCCAGCCGTCCCACCATTCCCCCTTTTCCAGCGACTTCCGACAACGTCCGAAGCCTTCCCGCAAAATAAAGAAAAATATAATAAAAATATCAACTTAGGCGCCTAAAGATCGTCCAGGAACGTCCGGAAGCCTAACCCTCGAAGTGGTCCGGGAAACCAGAGCGGTTCATCGATAGCCATTTCTTAAGGGAAGATTGGTCCGGCAAATGCCAGGCAGGTCACTCGAGGGGTTCCGCTGCTTTGATGGTCACGAAATCCCGCGCTGTACCGGGACGAAAATGTCGTTTTCCGGGACGAACCGAGTGAAGTCGGGTTGGTCGGCGGTGCGTCCTTGCCAAGCACGCCGATTGCCCATACATTTCATTCAATCACCAGCCTTCAGACAAGATTTGTATGGGAAATCGAGCTATGCCTCGGCGTTTACAAGCCGCTGGAAATGGATGGCTCGTGTCGCACGGCGAGGTAGCCGTCTATGCATATTCCCTAATCGCATTTTGGACCTATACGACGGTGACTCGTGTGTTCATCCGCGCCCTATGGTACAGATCGGCCCCGATGGCGGAAGCCACGTCCCCGGAAGCTTTTACGTTCGTCCATATAGCCTTTGCGCCCGCGCTCCTCATGGCGTACAGCGTGGCCTATGGAGTGGGGCTTCCGGAATCACGTCGGCGCGTCGCGGTAGCAAAACATTTTCTGATCTTTCTGTTTGTTTTGATCACGGCCAAATTGGCATATCTCGTGGTCAATTGGTACCTCATGACGAAGGCGCATGAACCGGGCGTAACTCAAAGCCTATACACGTTTTGGATAAATCCATGGACGGCTTTAGGAGCATCGCTCGAGCTGGCATCTCTATATGGCGTTGGACTGGCCCTTGCCGCAGGAGTAGTCAATTCGCGCCGCTATCACTTGGAGGCGATTGCCAGAGCTGAGCTCGCTCTCGATGCCGAACGAAGTCGCAGCATGTCTTTGAGAAGGCAACTCGACCCACACTCGCTGTACAACACGCTAAATGCCATCGCCGGAAGCGTACGTTCGGCTCCAACAATAGCGATACAAATGCTCAGCAGCCTCGGGGAGTTGTTGCGGCTGACACTTCGCGACGACGTCGCTGAGTCTAAGTTAGACGATGAATTTGCTGTCGCCGCGAAATATCTTGCGCTATATCAGCTTCGATTTCCAGATAAGCTCACCATCGAAGTGACTCTCTCGGAGAACTGCCGTGATGCGGCCATCCCACCGCTGTTGCTGCAACCCTTAGTCGAAAATGCGGCTCTGCATGGCGTGAACTGCGCCGGTACTGCGGTTATCGTCCGATTAAGCGGCGGCGAAGTTACGTCAGATCGAATCCAAGTCACGATCTCTAATACCTGCTCACCCGCAACCGTCCTCTTACCCCCTGCGGAATCGTCCGGAATCGGGCTTCGCAATACTTGGGAACGTCTTCGACTGTCCTACGGTAATGACTTCGCACTCGAATGGATGCCGAGCGCGGGCGATATCGCTTGCCTCAGGCTCGAGATCCCGCGCGTAATACCTGCACCATCGGGTCGTGCGGACGCAAGACTCACGACAGCTTCGAACGGCGCTTCGTGAACCTCACCGCATCCGCCGGTCCCGTCTGCTCGACTTCGCTGACTGCAGTCATCGTCGACGATGAATTGCCTGCACGACTGTTCTTACGCGAGCTTCTTGCCGAACATCCGGCGATACGAATCGTCGGTGAAGCGGATTCCGCTCTTGGCGCAGTAAGCCTTATTGAGGAATGCAAACCGGACGTGGTATTTCTTGATATTCGATTGGGAAAACACAACTCGTTCAACGTGCTGTCGCAATTCCGTCTCCCCCTGCCAAAAATCGTATTTGTCACGGCATTCGGTCAATACGCGGCGCGCGCCTTTGACAACAGCGCGATTGATTATCTGCTCAAACCACTGGACCCTGCGCGGGTTCGAAGAACGGTTGACCGCTTGTTTCAGTCCACGGTGTCGATCGATATTCAAACATTGTTTGCCGCGGTTGCCACCTTGACCGAGCGTATCGCCGCCGGATCCCGTGCCGCATCATCGTCCATGCCCGTACGCTTCGTGGCCAGAGAAGGCGATGAACACGTCGTCGTGGATCTGCGGGATGTAACCTTGATTGAAGCAGAGCGGAACTACGTATGCTTTTGTGTAGCCGGGCGCCGGCTGCGAGTTCGCAAGTCGATCAACGAAGTCGAGCAAGTCATCGATGGTACGGATTTCATCCGCGTCAGCCGATCCATCATCATCCGCGCCGCGGACATCGTGAGCTTTGAGCGCAATTTCCGCGGACGGATAAACGTACGTCTGCGTGACGGCAAGTCGATTACGTGTACCGCTGGTTACCGAGAGCAGGTATTGCGATACCTTGGTATTTGAGTTCTGACGAACGACCAGCTCACCACCCTTGCTGGTTACTCTCGGGACCTCGGTCGGTCGATCGTCCATGTAACTGTCCGCGTATGGACGGCTGCCGACCGAGTATTACCGCGAAGATGAGGAAGGCGCCAGAATAGTTTGCTGCCGCGCCGCACGAGGTGTCCGCGTACTTGATGAAGCCTCGGTCGGGCTCTCCCCGAAAGTGATCCGTCGCTGCTCGGCGAGGCGTACTTGCTCAAAGCGGGGCAAAGTACTTCAATATGATCAAGCAGCGGCACCTTGCCCGTTCGTGCCCGTGACCGATTGAGCCGCTCGAGGGACTGCGTCCGCTGTGGTAGTCCGTTGCGAGTTGATAAAAGTAGAAAGAACGCCAACAGCACTGGGATTTCAGCGGCGATGGTTCCAAGCGAGTGGCGAGTTATCGCTGCGGCACGCTCAAGTGGCAGCGCTGCACGCCTGTAGTAATCCGCCCACGATTGCTCAAATCGAAATCGAAAGCAACGACGCAAAATATCTGCGTCTCCGTTGGCCACGTCAGTCACGCCCAGCATCGTCGGATTCGACTCGTTGGGCGGCGTGGGTTCGCCACCTTCCTCGGTGTCCAAATCAAAGTAGGCTTCCATACTGCTCGAAAGAACATCCAGATCGGTTTCACCGGTGGTCCAGAACGTCCTAATCCAACCGCAGCGCCCATTGCTCGATGACTGGATCAAGGCGCCGCGGCGGTCTGATCTGCCATTACCAGGTTCGAGTTTAAATCCGTAGGCTTGTAGTTCTGATTGCCATGTCGCCTCACACCACTCGACCCACACACGCTCCATCGGCACGTGCAAGAGGTCGGCGCACGCAAGGTTGCGCGCGCCTTTCGAATAGGCAAGAGCGGTGCACAGTCGGGTCAGCCCGTCGTCAAGCACATATCTAGTCGGACATTGCAGAACGTCCTTAGCGAAGTCGGCAGCGCCTTTCAAGCGTGTCAAACCATTGTTTGTGTCGCTCTTCACGATGAACGGTGTGCGGCACTGAGCAACGCGATCAGCCAATCTCATGTGCTGAAAGCTAGCAGCGCCTCGAGCAAATGGGTTCTCTCTGGGATAAATCTGTCTATTGCCAGGAGCAAATGCGCGGTTCGCGATACTAAAAGATCGATGGTTCACTTTGGCCAAACGATTTGAGACGACTGCCTGCTCGTCGATGATAGCGCGCGAATTCCGCGGCTTCGATGTGCAGGCCGAAGGCCATCGGCCGGTCGCTCCCATCCGTCCCGATCTTGGGCTACTTCGTCACGTGATATGACCAATTGAAACCTAATGGTTTCTTTCATTTGGGCGGAGATTATCTTCGCGTCTAGAGGCGCGGCGACGCTCGGTAGGGGATGCAAGCTTCAGGCAGGGGCCTGTTGCGAGAGCTTAACGCTGCGCATGCCGGTATCACGAAGGGAGAATCTGTCATGTTTCGAACCATGCTTGCCTGGAAGAAGCGCGTGCTTCTTCCCGCCGCCATTGCGTTGATCAGTGTGCCGGCCGTCGCGCAGGTGGCTGCAACAGCCGCGCCCGCACCTTTGCAAGAGATCATCGTCACGGGATCGCGCATAGCGGCGCCCAACGCTGTCAGCTCGAGCCCGATCCAGGCGATTACCGCGGCCGATATACAGGCTAGCGGCAAAACCGACATCAGCGACATCCTCTATCAGCTGCCACAGCTCCTCAACAACGACTTAGGGCAGGACTTCAGCAACCGTACGTCGGGACTCTCGACGGCGGGAGGCGTGACGACCGCCGATCTTCGCGGACTCGGCCCCAACCGCACCCTGGTGTTGGTCGATGGACGCCGACTGGGTCAGGGCTCTCCTCAAACTACTATCAGCTCCCCGGCGCCCGATCTCGATCAGATTCCCGCTTCGCTCGTTGAGCGGGTCGAGGTTCTGACCGGCGGCGCTTCTTCGGCCTACGGTTCCGACGCCATCGCCGGCGTCGTGAATTTCATCATGAAGAAGAATTTCCAGGGAGTACAAGTGGATGGCCAGTTCGGCGATAACTTGCACGACAACAGAAACGGCTTTATGAAACCTCTGCTGACGGCCGCCGGCTACAAGCCCTTGAGCGGCAATACGTTGGGCGGCAGAAGCAAGACCTTCGATATCGTCGCAGGGACCAATTTCGCCGATGACGCCGGCAACATCACCGGCTATCTTTCTTACCGGCATTCCGATCCAGTGGCGAGCGCGGATCGCGACTTCGGCCAATGTCAGCTCACAGAAGTCTTCGACGCCAACGGAAACGTGACCGGAAGCACGTGCTTCGGCTCGAGTAATTCTAACCGCTTCACCCCGCTGAGCGGTCCGAATGCCAACACCCGGTACGCAGTTCTTGGAACCAGCTTCGTTCCGTGGGGTACCGTAGCTACGAACCCGCCCGCTCTGTTCAACAGCCAACCCTTCATCTACATGCAGCGCGAGGACGATCGCTATCTGGCCGGATTCATGGCCCACGATAACCTGTCAGATTACGCGAAGCCGTACATGGAGTTCAGCTTCATGGACGACCGGACGCATCAGGTGGTCGCACCTGCTGCGGCCTTCACGTCGGGTAATCCAAACACAGGAGGCCCGTACTTCGTCAATTGCGGCAACCCGTTCCTGAGCGCCCAGCAGGTGGGCATCCTCGGCTGCTCACCCTCGCAGATCTCGGGAGATCAAACGCTCGCGGCCAACCAGGTAGCTATAACGCTGGGGCGGCGCAACGTGGAGGGCGGTCCGCGTTCGTCGGACTACGAACATACCAATTATCGTGCGGTGATCGGAATGAAGGGCAATTTCCTGGATGCCTGGAGCTATGACGCCTACGGACAGTACTACTACGTCAATTTCCGTGGGGCGAACAACAACTACCTGAGCTACGCAAAGATTGACAACGCGCTGCTCGCCACCGGCACCGCAGCCAATGCGCGGTGCCTGGCCGGGCCGCCGTGTGTGCCGTGGAACATCTTTTCCGACGGCGGTGTCACCACGGACGCTCTAAACTATCTGTACCTGCTTGGGACGTCATCGGGCGATAACAGTCTGCGCACCCTCCACGCCGATATAAGCGGCGAACTTGGAAAATACGGGATCAAGCTGCCGACAGCTCGCGACGGCGTCGGCATCAACTTCGGTTTTGAACATCGCAATGAGACTGTCCAGTTCCTTCCAGACGACGCGACGAATAGTGGCCAGTTGTCAGGTGCAGGCGGCACGGAGGAGCCGCTCGACAACAGCATCGGCGTAAGTGAGGAGTTCGTCGAGCTGCGAGTGCCCTTGGCGCAGGATCTGCCGTTCGCCAAGGATTTTGTTTTCGGCACCGGATTCCGTCATTCGAACTATTCTGTGAGCGGCGGCGTCAATACCTATAAGTTTGACGTGCAATGGTCCCCGATCGAGGACATTCGTTTCCGCGGCTCGTTTAACAGGGCGATCCGCGCGCCCAGTGTCAGCGAACTGTTTGACGCGCCGAATATCGGCCTGGCTGGGTTCGGCAACGACCCGTGCGCGGCCCCCGCAACGGCGACTTTGCAACAGTGTCTGAATACGGTCGCAGCGGCCCAGCGCGCGGCCTTCACGGCGGCCTATGGCAATGGCACCACGACCGATACCATTCCGCAGGCCATCTCGGGTCAGCTCGGCCAGGTGCAGGGCGGCAACCCCGCGTTACAGCCAGAAAAGGCTAAGTCATACTCGTTCGGCCTCCTGTTCTCCCCGACTGCGGTGCCCAGCCTGTCGGGAAGCGTCGATTTCTGGCAGATCCGAATCGAGGGTGGGGTCGGTACATACCCTGCGACCGTGCTGTTGAACAACTGTCTCCAGACCGCCAACCCGACCTACTGCTCACAAATCGTTCGCACCTCGACCGACTTTTCGCTGCAGGGAGCCACCGTAGCAGGCGGCGGCTACCTCTTGCAGACAAACCATAACATCGCCAGTTCGCTTAACAGCGGCATTGATCTACAGACCGCGTACAAGCTGAACCTCAATGCTGCGGGATCACTGCAGTGGCTGCTAAACGGCAGTTTCCTGCTTCACGCCAGCACGACGCCGCTCGCGGGACTCGGTTCTTACGACTGCGCCGGTCTGTACGGATCAACGTGCCAATCCGTCAACTCGCGGTGGCGGCACAATCTGCGCACAACCTGGCAGATGCCGTGGAACGTAGACGCGTCGATCATCTGGCGCTTCATCGGAAAGGTTGGGCAAGACAACAACGACCCGAATCCGCTTCTCCGTGGCGCTACCTACAGCGGCGGTTGGGACTACGCTCAGCCCGCGCTGCCCAACGTGAGCTATCTGGACTTCAGTGGGGTATGGCATGTCTCGAAGGGATTCGACCTGCGCGGAGGCATCAACAACCTATTCGACAAGGACCCTCCGGTAGTCACAAACCCGTCGCTTCAGGCCGGAGGCCAGGCAAACACGTTCGCGACATACGACGTTCTTGGCCGCCAGCTGTATCTCGCGTTCACGGCAAAATTCTAGAAAGGTCGGGATTAACAATCAGTTTCCGGGGAACATAAAATGACAATACCTAGCATCATTGGTGGTGTGTGTCTTGCCGCGGGTCTTGTCATGAGCGCCGCGGCGGCTGACAAGGGCAAGCTCGATTCGACCTTGCGTGCCTTGGCAAACGGACCTTCTTCGATGCCGCGCGCGCAGGCGTACCTGTCAAGACAGATTCCCGGCCTTCGAGCGGAATGGGGCTACGTGTCGATCAATGTCGTTGCGGCTTCTGACGGCGCAACGCTTAAGAGGGAGCTGGAGTCTCTGGGCATGCAGGACGCCGTAGCGATGGGTGGTATGGTTTCCGGCCGAATCGCGGTAACTGCATTGAACAGCATTACCGCACTGTCCAGCGTGCAATCTGTGCGGCCGGTGTTCTCACGCACCCACGCCGGGCTGGTTACCACACAGGGCGATTTTGCCATGCACGCTGGCTTCGCGCGCCAGCGCTATGAGGTCGACGGCGCCAGCGTGCGGATTGGCGTACTATCGGACAGCTACGGCTGCTTGACGGGGCCAATTTTTCCGGGACAAATGTTCACGACGCCGCACGAGGACATAGTCAACGGTGACTTACCCCGCGACTTAAAGATTTTGAAAGACAATGCCTGTGCGCAGGCGAATGATGAAGGACGTGCGATCATGCAAGTCCTGCATGACGTAGCGCCGGGCAGCTCGCTCGCCTTTCACACGGCCAACAACAGCGAACCGGATTTTGCGCTGGGCATCATCAATCTCATGAAGGCGGGCGCGACGGTCATCGTCGATGACGTCCTATATTACGATGAGCCAATGTTTCAAGACGGGATTGTCGCGCAAGCGGTCGATACGGTCAAAAGGCATGGCGTTGCGTATTTCTCGTCTGCCGGCAACGAAGCGCGGCAATCCTATGAGGCGCCATTCCGGCATTCCCATAGCGACGGATTGAGCGGGGAGCGCCATAATTTCTCAACCAGCGGTAAAGCGCATGGTTTGCAGAAGATCACCGTGACCGACCAAGGACTCGAGTTGCTGGTACTGAATTGGGATCAACCATTTCGGTCCGTAGGGGGCGCAGGATCGATGTCCGATGTAGACCTTATTTTTTATGACATGCATGGCGAGCTCATTCCGGATTGCGACAACAATTTGCAGCCGTCCGTGTGTCAATTTTCGGGTATTTCCAACAACATCGGCGGCGATGCGCTCGAGGAGGCCGTGATCTCTAACACGACAGGCGCATCTATCGACGTGCAAATCAGCATTGAACTGTTCAAAGGCCCCGCACCGGGAATGTTGAAGTACGTTTATTTCGATCTTGGGCTTGGTACGATGAATATCGATGAATACGACACCAAAAGTCCGACGGACTATGGTCATTCCAACGCAGCCGGGGCCGAGTCGGTTGGGGCTGCTGCTTGGTACAATACCGGAGCCTGGGGCACGCCATTCCATGCGGAATGCGACACAGCCTGCTTAGCTTTGTATTCCTCGGCGGGGGGAGTTCCGATCCTCTTCGACACCAGCGGCCATAGACTTACGCGGCCTCAAATTCGGCGCAAGCCGGGCCTTACCGGCCCGGATGGCGGCAATACGACGTTTTTCTTCTCTCTTTTAACTGCGCAAGTGCCGGGCAGCACCGAGCCGGATGCGTTTCCCAATTTCTTTGGCACTTCGGCGGCTGCACCGCATGTCGCAGCCGTAGCGGCCCTCATGATCGACGAGCGTCGACGCATGCACCGCGTTCCAATGGCGCCCGATACGATATACCGCTTGTTGCGCGATAGTACGCAGGACATCCGCTTCAGGGCGGGTAGAACCATCGGTCCCTTCCCAATTCCCAACAGCAAAGGTTTCGATTTCGATTCTGGATCCGGCTTCTTGAGCGCTCCCGCGGCATTGGCTAAGGTCGCGGACGAGGGAGAAGACTAGCGATCTTTTCTCAAGCCAAAGCTTAAACTCGCCGCGTAAAACGGGGCAGTGGTCTCGCTTCCGGTAGTGTCGTTTGGCGGCTTGGCGCGCATTGGCTGTAGCCACTTTTGTACCATCACAGGCGGATATTGGCCGCCTTCTAAAGCGATAAATCGCGTTTGGCATTCGCAACCCATTGATTGATAGATCCCACGCGAACGACCTATGAATTCGTAATGCGTGGGTCAGGGGTTCGAATCCTCTTTGCGGCACCAAAAAAATCATAAAATCAAGCATATACGTGGTAGCGGACTCCCGCACAGGATTTCGCTGTGGCCAGATCTGCGTACGAACAATGCGTGGGTTTGGGTTCGAATGCTCTTTGCGTCGAACCAGACGTGTGGGCCGCCTTGGGTTGCAGGAAGCCGAATTCACCATCGGGCGTATTAGAATCCGTGAAGATATAGCAGCGCTTTCCATCGAGCCTTTCCACCAAGCAATTGGCAGAGATTGAAACGCTTCCCTATCTTTCGTTTCATGTTCTGAACTTTGCGCAGCAGATGAAGGAAGCAACAGCCTTTTCGCCAGAGCGGCTTAACGGGCTCGTGGCCTCGGTTCAATTGAAAAATCCCGGGAAATCGCGCGTCCTCCACATCGTGCAAGACATAGGGATTTTGTTTCAAGGCGTCACCTATCAAGTAACGCCTGTGAGAACCATGAATGTCGTCCACCCAGACGAGATTGCGGCATTTTTCATTCCGACGATTTACCCGGACGTCAAACTCGACATAGGGATGATCGGAGAGCTATCGATGTTGATCGAGTTTTGGAGCGTTGCTGCCGAACACGATTCGGTGAAGCTGAAGGTGCGCTTCGAAACTTATCGTGTCCAAGGTCAGGAAGGTATCGCTATATCGTGGGTTTATGTAGAGGGACCGATCTACGGGAAATGGAAGGGTCTGCCTTCACCTGTGGACGCCAAAACTGCGTAATCAATTGGTGGTGTCAGCTCGCTCAGCGTAAGGTCGAAGCGGCTGATTGTGTCAAAAAGTGCGATTCGGAGTAAGCCATCGCACTGAATTGCGGCCGGGTTCGCGCCGGCTGCAAGGTGACCTGTCTTCGTCAAGATAAAGGGTCTTAAAACCGTCAAGAAAGCGAAGTTCTTAAGAGATCTTTGTCTTCGAAGAGAGCTTTCGAGACTCAATCTTCTTGGCCGCCTTTCTCGCACGAGCCTCTCGAGCGTTTTTAGAGGCCTCAAGGAGTTGAGGCCAGCGTTTTGCTTTGAAATCAGGCACCTCGATCTTCTCCGCTGGTATTGCTTGAAGTGGATCTAAGCCGTACCGATCCAACGTGTTGCCGAGGGATCTCCCCGGCGGCCACCTCAAAATCCCCCACCCGTGGCCGGGTCAAAATCCCCCACCTGGCGATGGCGGGACGCGCGATGATTACGCGGTTTGACGCCCCTTGGCAAGGCGCTCGGCGGATTCTTTGAGCCTCCAGCTCTTGCC
>DASYJX010000055.1:0-78710 GCA_035996065.1 Steroidobacteraceae bacterium
GAGGGTTCCTCGCTGTGATTCTGAATCTGCGCCTTCCTCGCTATCATGAGATCGTGAAGTTGACCCGCGTGTTGTTCTCCGCGCTGCTTGTGATCACGTTGGGCTGCATCGGAGGGCCAGGGCCATGGGATGCCGGTAGTCGTTGGTGCGTTTGACGTGACGGGCGTCGCGAGTCCGTGGAGTCGCATGCTGCGACGCAATCTAATCAGCTCTAAACTCGTTACCTTTTTCTCTTCCATTCATACACGTTCCTTATGTTGCTGACGTATTCGACACTCGTGCGTGCGTGAAGTCCCATACTTATCGCGCACTACCATCAATATGAGGGATCACACTAAACGTTCGCACCAGCATGGCGAGACGCGACTTCTGGGCGAGGAAGCAATAAAAACATATCCGCCAATCACTTACGCGTGATACTCGGAGTACATTCAGCAGTCGCTTGGACAGGATTCGGCTGAGCCCGTAAGCCCTTCGTAATGAGCCATACCGCGAGGATCAGCTGACTCAATCCCCGCGGCGCCAGCATCGGAACTATAACGTGCTGTCCAAAGAGGGGCATCGCGACCGCCGTGACCATGAGCGTGACCGCGATCAGTCCGAAGCCGGCGAGTGCACGCGGAACCAATGCGAATCGGTATAGGACGACATAGAACACGAAGATTGCACCACCGTCGAAGATCCGAGCCATGTAGTGCGTCCCGTTTCGCGCGGAGGCCACGACGATCTTGACCGTCTGAAGCTGTTCGCGGCCAGACCCAACTGTTGCGAGTGGGAAGCGGCGTTGACGAGGAACCCCGGCGCGCCGAAGAGCGGCGCCTCCACGGCGAAGTTCACGATTCCACCGCCGACCATCTGCATGATTATGAGAACGCCGACAATGCGGCCTGCGCGGCTTGCAGCTCTCATCCTAGGGTCCCTCCTGAAGAACGACAGATGTCGATCCGGTATTGAATTTATTGGCAATGAATTCTACCCGCTACCCGAAGCGTCAGAAAGCAGCCGGTCGGAAACAGCCGCGCTATGGATTGACGTAAGATCGCGTGATTCACGGCCGCCCGAGCTGCAAACTTTGTTTCGTTATTTCGAAAAACTAGTCTCCCCGTACCCGGACACGCCGCCGCCGCCGTTGCCGCGGGGCTTTTTTGCGTTCCTGTGGGCCTGCGCCCGCGGCGTGCGGCGCTATATCGCCGCAATGACCTTGTTCACGGCCGTCATCGGAGTGTTCGAAGCGTTGCTGTTCGGCTGGCTTGGCCGGGTCGTCGATTGGCTCGCAAAGGTGCAGCCTTCACGATTGTGGACCGAGCAGCGCGGTCATCTCTTGCTGCTGGCCGCAATTTTAGCCGGCAGCACCGTGCTGATAGCGCTTCAAAGTCTGCTCAAACAGCAAACGCTGGCGGGTAACTTTGCGATGCGGTTGCGGTGGGATTTCCATCGCAACATGCTCGCTCAGAGCCTGAGCTTCTATCAGGATGAATTCGCTGGCCGAGTCGCGGCCAAGCTGATGCAAACCGCACTCGCGGTGCGCGACACGTGGATGATACTCGCGGACATTCTGGTCTTCGTCGTTATCTATTTCGTCACGATTGCGCTGGTCGTCGGCGCGTTCGATCTCTGGCTGCTGCTGCCGTTCATGGGATGGCTAGGCCTTTATCTGGTCGCAATCCGGTACTTTGTGCCGCGTCTTGGGGCCGTTGCCATGGCGCAGGCCGATGCGCGCTCGATGATGACGGGCCGTATTACCGATGCCTATACCAACATCACGACCGTCAAACTGTTCTCGCATACGCAACGCGAGGCTAGCTATGTGCAGGGTGCGATGGACGAGTTTCTACAGACGGTCTATCGCCAGATGCGCATGGTGACCGGCTTCGAGATCGTCAATCATGTACTGAGCATGGGCTTGATCGCGAGCACGGCCGGAGTCACGCTGTGGCTCTGGACTCAAGGCCGCGTGGGGGTGGGCGCGGTCGCAGCCGCGACGGCAATGGGGCTGCGCCTGAACGGAATCTCGCACTGGGTCATGTGGGAAATGGCCTCGCTCTTCGAGCAGATCGGCACCGTGCAGGACGGTATCAATACCCTTGCGCAGCCGCCGACGGTCTTGGACCGGCCCGGTGCAGAGCCGCTGCGCGTTACGCGCGGTGACATTCGCTTCGAACAAGTGAGCTTCGCCTACGGCGCCGCGAGTCCGGCGCTCCCCGTGATCGACAACCTCAGTCTTCATATTCGGCCGGGCGAGAAAATCGGTCTGGTGGGACGATCCGGCGCGGGCAAAAGTACGATCGTGAATTTGTTGCTGCGTTTTTATGATGTGCCGCGCGGACGAGTGCTCATCGACGGCCAGGACATTGCGCTGGCAACCCAAGATAGCCTGCGCGCCCAAATCGGCATGGTGACTCAGGACACCTCGCTTCTGCACCGTTCCGTCAGGGAAAATATCCGCTATGGCCGGCCGGATGCCGGCGATGCCGAAATGGTGGCAGCGGCGAAGCGCGCAGAAGCGCACGATTTCATCGTCGCGCTGGCCGATGCGAATGCACGCGCCGGCTACGATGCTCATGTGGGCGAGCGCGGCGTCAAGCTGAGCGGCGGCCAGCGGCAGCGTATTGCGATCGCGCGCGTTATGCTCAAGGACGCCCCCATCCTGCTGCTCGACGAAGCGACCAGCGCCCTCGACAGCGAAGTCGAAGCCGCGATCCAGCAGAGCCTCAATCGCTTGATGGAGGGCAAGACCGTGGTAGCCATTGCGCACCGGCTCTCGACCATCGCCGCCATGGACCGCCTGATCGTGCTCGACAAAGGCCGCATCGTCGAGGAAGGAAATCATTGTTCACTGCTCACCCAAGGGGGTCTATACGCGCGGTTGTGGGCCCATCAAAGCGGCGGATTTTTGGGTGAGGACGCCGATGAACCAAGAATTCCCCGGCATCAAATCTCAGCCGCTACTTTCAGTCCTTCGTAAACGGCTTCCTCGGCCGTGCGCGGCGAAGCGGCATCGCCGATGACCAGCGCTTCGATGTCGAGTTCCTGAAGCGCATCGGAGAGTTCGTCGACCGGCGTGTGGCCCAGGCACAGGACCAGCGTTTCGACCTTGTCGATGACCACCGCCTCGCCGCTCGTCACGTGCTGCAGGTACACGCTATCCGAATCGCTGCCGTAGAGCCGCATATAGGGGAGCACCTGGACTCCGAGTTTGTGAAGAGATGCCGCAGCATCATCCCGCACATAGAGCGGCAGGGATTCTCCGGCACCAAGCCCGCTGACGGCCAGCCGCACCTTGCGTCCCTGATGCGCCAGATGTTCGGCGATTCCGATGCCGATCCAATCCGCGCGCCAGTCGATGACGACGACCGACTGGCCTATCGTTTCATGGCCACGCAGCACCTGCCACGCGTCAACGATCTGCAGCGCGCCTTCCTGCGGGAATTGCGGCCGGTAGGGTTTGGCGCCCGTGGCGATGATCACGACGTCCGGGGCGTGAGCCATGACCATTGGGCGATCGACGCGCGTGCCCTTGCGGACTTGAACCTTGCTCAACTCCAGTTCGCGCTGCAGATTGGTGATAATACCGCCGAATTCCGCCCGCCCGGGAAGCATCTGCGCGAGCAGCGCCTGACCGCCGAGACGCCGCTCCGCCTCGAATAAAGTCGTGTGATGTCCTCGCTCCGCCGCAATTGCCGCCGCCTTCATGCCGGCCGGTCCGCCGCCAATGACCATGACGTTCTTGCGGCGCGCGGCAGGAGCCAGCGTGCCGAACCGAAGCTCGCGTCCGCTCGCTGGATTTTGGATGCAGGAGATCGGATATCCCTTGTGGAAGTGACCGATGCAGGCTTGATTGCAGGCGATGCAGGCACGAATGTCTTCCGTTGCTCCCCGCGCAGTCTTGTTCGGCATTTCCGGATCGGAGATGAGTGCTCGCGTCATGCCGCACACGTCGGCGTGATTGCCCGCGATGACGGCTTCCGCGTCCTGCGGCTGATTGATGCGGCCGGTGACGAAAACCGGAATTCGCGATTGCCGCTTTATGCGGGCGGCGTAAGGCACGACGTACGCGGTTTTCAAGCTCATCGGCGGCACGATGTGGATGGCGCCGCCGAGGGAAGCGGACGTACCGACCGTGATGTGCACATAGTCGACGCTGTCATCCAACCGCGTCACGGCATCGAAAGATTCATCCTCCGTCAGGCCCTGTTCGTCGGCCTCCGATCCCGAAATTCGCAGTCCGACCACGAATCCTTCGGTCACTTTGGCTCGAATATCGGAGATCACCTCGCGCAGGAAGCGCAGTCGGCCGTCAAGATCGCCGCCGTAGGAATCATCGCGCAGGTTGACGCGGGGGTTTAGAAACTGCGCCGGCAAGTAGCCGTGACTTGCGACGATTTCGACTCCGTCCAGTCCAGCCGACTGCATGCGCCGGGCCGCATCGCCGTAGCCTTGCACGATCGCGTCGATCATCTTCCGGCTGAGCGGACGGGGCATGACGCGAAATCGCTCATTGGGAACCGAGGAAGGTGCATAGGCCACGCTGAGCAAGCCACCATCCGCTTCGGCGATCTCGCGGCCCGGATGAAACAACTGCGCAAAAAGCACGGTTCCGAAGCGATGCACGGCCGCCGCTACGGCGCGGTAGCCGGCAATCGAGCTGTCGTCCGTCGCCATCAGCACATGATTGGTGTATCGCGCCGTCTCGTGAACGCCCGACACCTGCAGCACGATCAGACCCACGCCGCCGCGAGCCCGGGCCTCTTGATAAGCCACCAGCGCGGCATTGACCGTGCCGTCCACCGGCAGCGTCGTATCGTGGCCCGATGACATGATTCGATTCTTGAGGGTGCAGCCGCGGATGCGCAGAGGCTGAAATAAATGTGTGAATGCAGTCATGCGCGAATTGTAATCGAAATGAGTGCCTCGCCTCGTCGCGCGTTTTCGATTAACATCGCACCCGCTTGTCGGCATCATGAATCCAGCATCTCTTCGCACATGGCTGCCGCATCGGTGGCTCAATCATTTCACGCTCGCGCCCACCGATCTGCTGCGCGACGCAACCTACCGGCGGTTGTGGACCTCGATTTTGATATCCTCCTTCGGCGGCCAAGTGACGCTGCTGGCCTTGCCTCTGACGGCGGCCGTGCTGATGCATGCCGCCCCGACGCAGATGGGTTTGTTGACGGCGATGGAACTCCTGCCGTTCGCATTGTTCTCGCTGCCAACCGGCGTATGGCTCGATCGCGTCCGAAAACTCCCGGTTTACATGGTCGGAGAATTATTGATCGCAGTCGCCGTGGCGACGGTGCCGGTGGCATGGTGGTTCGGCTGGTTGTCGATGCACTGGCTGTACGTCGTGGGATTCTTGATCGGCGCAGTGAATACCACCGCCGGCAGCGCGGCACAAATCGTGCTCACACAAATCGTCCCTCGCGAACGCTTGGTCGAGGCGCATGCAAAAAACGCGCTGGCGAGCTCGGCGGCGGAGGTCACCGGGCCCGGGGCGGCGGGCGCGCTGATCAAGCTCACCGGCGCGCCTCTCGCTCTTCTCGCGGACGCCTTGCTGCTGTTGATATCCGCATCGATCTTGCGCGGAGTCCCGGTCAAGGAGCGATCTACGCCCAACCCGGCAGCGTTCTGGGCTGCCATGCGCGAGGGTGTTTATTTCGTGCGCAGCGACAGTCTGTTGGTGACCATGGCGACCTGCGTCGGCGCCTGGCAAATGTGCAATCAGGCGGCCATGGTCGTGCAAATTCTGTTTGCCACGCGCCAGCTCGGACTGTCGGAGCGCGGCGTCGGGTTGAGTTACGTGGCATTGGGATTGGGTACCGTTGTTGCGAGCGCCACCGGCCACCGCGTGGTGCGGCGCTTGGGTCCGGGGCCCACCCTGGTACTCGGATTTGCCGTATCCGGGAGCGGCTGGCTGGTGCTCAGCATCGCACCCTTGAACGCCTTCGGTATCCTTGCGTATGCGCTGATGCTGCTGATGTTCGGCGTCGGGGCGGTGTTCATTTTCATCAACTTTCTGTCGCTGCGCCAATCGGTCACGCCGGCGCCAATGCTGGGGCGAATGACGAGCACCATGCGCTGGCTCATTTTGATACCCGCGGGACCGGGGGCGTTGTTGGGCGGCTGGCTCGGCGAGCACTTGGGATTGCGTGTCGCGCTCGGTTTCGCGGGCTGCAGCGCGCTCATCCTGGCGGTAATCGCCTGGAATCGCCCGGTGATTCGCAGCGTCACCACATTACCGACTCTTAAGGCTGAAGCCATTACCCCGTTTTCTTCTGATTGATCAATAGTTTAGTTTATACCGTCGTGCAGCGAATGCGGCGCCGTCCGACGGACCCCCGTCAACCGGCGATGGGCGCAACGCGTTGGACCCTGCAGATGATGAGTTTGGGGTGCACGCTTAGAACGAGGAGGCCGGAATGAAAGATTCAGGTAAGGCATTATTGTTGGGCTTGATGATGACTGCAGGTGCGGTTGCCGTGCCCGCCGTTGCGTCGGCAGGAATCGTCGTCGATATCGATACGGCACCGCCGCCCGTGCGAGTCGAGGCCGTGCCGGGGCCTCGCGTAGGCTACGTCTGGGCGCCGGGATTCTGGGAGTGGCGGGGTCACGAACATCTGTGGGTGCCGGGCCGCTATATCCGCGAGCGTCGCGGCTATCACTGGGCTCCCGATCGTTGGGAGCAACGCGGGGCGCGTTGGCACCATCTGCACGGGCACTGGGAGCGCTAAGACGTCCAAGAGGTTGGTTCATGCTCGAGCGGCGGGTGGACGCCCGCCGCCGAGCGCTGCCATGCACACAGACCATGACATGCGTGTTGGATTGCTGTCGGATACCCACGGAATTCTGAGGGCCGAGGCGCGCGCGTGGCTTCTGGGGTGCGACTACATCATTCATGGGGGCGACGTCGGCGGTGCCGAAATTCTCGATGAGCTTGCCGTTATCGCGCCGCTGATTGCGGTTCGAGGCAACAATGACCACGAACCCTGGGCCGAGCGTCTTCCCGACACGGAATTGATCCGTATCGGCAACGTATTTCTGTACGTGATCCATAATATCGCGGAGCTTGACATCGACCCGGTGGCCGCCGGCGTGCGCGTGGTCGTCTCCGGCCATTCGCACATTCCGAAGATCGTGGAGCGCGCCGGAGTCTTGTATGTCAATCCGGGGAGCTGCGGGCCCCGGCGGTTCAAGTTTCCGATCTCCGTCGGTGAGATCATCGTTTCGGGCACTGCCACGAAGGCGCGAATAATCGAATTGGACCGCTGAGGCGCCCGTGCGCTGAGAGACCCGTGCGTGCCCTATGTTTATCTAGCGATGAAAAGGTAGCTTCAACTCTTTGATTTAGTTAAGCTCGCGACCTCATGAATACGGCAGTGGATGGTCTTAGCGTCGAAAAGGTCCACGTCTGGCGCGGCGATCGCCATGTGCTCAAGGGCGTGAGTCTGACGCTTCGGCCCCGCCAATTGCTGCACATCTCCGGCCCGAACGGGACCGGTAAGACCACGCTGCTGCGGGTGGTTTGCGGGTTGTTGAGGCCAGAAGAGGGCGTGGTGTCGTGGTTCGGCCAGTCGATCTCGACGGTCAGGCTCGAATATCAGGCCGCGCTTGCCTACGCCTCGCATGAGCCGGCGCTCAAGGGCGATCTGACCGCGCTCGAGAACCTGCGCTTCGCGGTGGGGCTGAAACGCCGCGTCACGGCTGCGGATTTGCGTGCCAGCCTGGAAAGGACGGGTGTCGGCGCTTGCGCCGACCTGCCGGCGCGCGTGCTTTCGGCAGGTCAGCGCCGCCGCGTGGCGATGGCGCGGGTTCTCGCCATGAGCGCGTCGCTATGGCTATTGGACGAGCCCTTCACCAATCTCGATGCCGCGGGCACGGATTTGACGGCGGCTTTGCTGCAGTCGCACGTGGAACGAGGTGGGTCCGCGCTGGTGGTCGCTCACCATGACCTCAAGATCGATGTGGACATGCGCCGCCTGGAGCTCGCCTCGTGAACGTCGGCAGCGTGGAGGCGTTCAGCCTGATCGTTCGCCGTGAACTGTGTCTCAGTTTCCGGCGTCCGGATCAACTGTTGCAACCATTGGTGTTTTTTTTGATCGTAACTACATTGTTTCCGTTGGGCTTAAGTCTGCAGCTGTCGCTACTGCGAGACATGGCGCCGGGTGTGCTTTGGGTCGCCGCACTGTTATCGTCTCTGCTGTCGCTGGATTCATTGTTCAAGAGCGACGCGGATGACGGCACTTTGGAGCAGTTGGCGCTGTCGGGCCAAGGGCTGACGGTAATCGTTATCGCGAAAACCTTCGCTCATTGGTTGGTTACGGGGGCGGCGCTGGTAGCGGTGTCGCCGGTCGTTGCGACCGCGCTGGGAATTCCGGGCGGCGCCTTTGCGACCATGATGATGAGCTTGGTATTGGGAACCTTGACCTTGAGTTGGTTGGGGGCCATCGGTGCGGGCCTGACCGTGGGATTGAAGCGCGGCAACGTGCTGCTCTCGCTCATCGTGCTACCGCTGGCGATGCCGCTGTTGATATTTGGCGCAGGCGCCACCGACAGGGCTATCTCGGGCGTGAGTGCGTCGGGCGCATTGTATTTTCTGGCGGCTCTTTGCGTGTTCACGTGCACGCTGGCGCCGTTCGCGGCAACCGTGGCGTTACGCATCACGCTCGAATAGAGATTGAATCGACATGTGGACCTGGTTTTACAAGCTCGCCTCGCCGCCGTACGTATACGGAGTGACGGCCGCCTTGACGCCTTGGTTTTTGGGCCTGGCAGTGATTACCATCGTCTATGGACTGGTTGCGGGGTTGATTTTTGCGCCGCCCGATTATCAGCAAGGCGATGCATTTCGAATTATTTACGTGCACGCACCCAGCGCTTGGATGTCCCTCTTTTCCTACACGAGCATGGCGATTGCGGGGGCAATTGCGCTCATCTGGCGGATCAAGATGGGTCATGCCGTGGCAGCAGCGTCCGCGCCCATCGGCGCTTCCTTCACCTTGTTGGCCTTGTTCACGGGTTCGCTTTGGGGACGACCGATGTGGGGCACTTACTGGGCATGGGACCCGCGGCTCACCTCGGAACTGATCCTGTTATTTCTCTACGCCGGCGTGATGTCGTTGCGGTCTGCCTTCGAGGATCCCGCCCGGGGCGACCGGGCGGCCGCGCTGTTGGGGGTGGTAGGTCTTGTGAACGTACCCATCATCCATTATTCGGTTCTGTGGTGGAACTCCCTGCATCAGGGAGCGACGATTGCTAAAATAGGGAAACCCTCCATGCCCGGCAGCATGCTGTGGCCCTTACTGTCGATGCTGCTCGGGTTCATGTTTTTCTACGGCGCGGTGCTATGCATGCGCCTGCAAGGCGAGGTGCTCAATCGGGAGCGGCAGGCCAAATGGGTGCGGGAGGCGATCAAATCGTGACTGGCAATGACTTTTGGTCCATGGGTGGTTATGCACGCTACGTTTGGCCGTGCTTCGGCTTGGCGGGCGTTGTTCTTGCCTGGAACGTGTGGTCGGCGCGCCGCTATCAGGCATCGGCACGATTGCGGGCGCGGCGCGCACTAGCGGCGGCGGGTGACGAATCATGACGCCACGTCGAAAACGCTTATTCGTGGTGCTCGGCATCCTGGGCGGTGTTGCCGCCTCCGTGTCGCTGGCGGTCATGGCCTCGCGCGAGAACATCATGTTCTATTACGATCCGAGCCAGGTGATCGAAGGGAAAGCACCGCTCGCCAAGCGCTTTCGCATTGGCGGTATGGTCGTCAAAGGGAGCGTCGCACGCAAACCCGGCGATCTGGAAGTTCGATTCGTGTTGACCGACTTCGCACACCAAGTGCCGGTGGAGTACACAGGCGTGCTGCCCGATCTGTTTCGCGAGGGTCAGGGGATCATTGCGCACGGCACCATGAATGCGAGCGGCGCCTTTGTCGCCGATGAAGTGCTGGCCAAGCACGACGAGAAATATATGCCGCCGGAAGTGGCGGCCTCGCTCAAGAACAAGACCGTCCCTAACCCAACGGTCAAAGGGCCGACCACCTAGACCGCTGGAGTATCTCGATGGCACCCGAATTGGGAATTTTCTCGCTCATCTTGGCATTCGTGCTGAGCCTCTCGCAGGCGTTCTTCAGCCTTACGGGGGCTTGGAAGGCGAAGCCCGTGTGGATGGCTGTGGCGCGTCCGGCTGTGACGGGACAATTTGTGTTTGTCGTCATGGCCTTCGCCTGCCTCGTCTACAGCTTCGTCAACAATGACTTCTCGGTCTTGTATGTGGCACGCAACTCGAACTCGCAGCTGCCGCTGTTCTACAAGGTGGCGGCCGTTTGGGGGGCGCACGAAGGCTCGCTGCTCTTGTGGATTTTGATTTTGTCGATCTGGAGCGTGGCTGTCGCCGCCTTCAGCCGCCAGCTGCCGTTGAGTTTTTCGAGCCGCGTCCTCGGAGTCATGGGCCTCGTCAGCAGCGGCTTCATGCTGTTCACCCTGTGGACTTCGAATCCGTTTCAGCGTCTGATTCCGGCGGCGGCCGACGGCGCGGATTTGAATCCCGTCTTGCAGGACTTCGCGCTCGCAATTCATCCGCCCATGCTCTACACCGGCTACGTGGGCTTCTCGGTGGCATTCGCGTTCGCCATTGCCGCGATGCTCGAAGGGCGCCTCGATCAAACGTGGGCCAAGTGGACTCGCCCCTGGACGATATTCGCGTGGTTGTTTCAGACGATCGGCATCGCGCTCGGCAGCTGGTGGGCTTATTACGAGCTGGGGTGGGGCGGGTGGTGGTTCTGGGATCCGGTCGAAAACGCATCCTTCATGCCTTGGCTGGTTGGCACTGCGCTGATCCACTCGCTCAGCGTCACCGAGAAGCGCGGCATTTTCAAGAGCTGGACGCTGCTCCTGGCGATATTTGCATTCTCGCTGAGTCTCGTGGGGACGTTCTTGGTGCGCTCGGGCGTTCTCGTCTCGGTGCATTCGTTCGCAACCGATCCCACGCGAGGGCTCTATATCCTTGCGTTTCTGGTGCTCACCATAGGCGGTTCTCTGACCCTGTATGCGTGGCGGGCACCGAAGCTGTATGCGCCCGGCGGCTTTGAGCTGTTTTCACGCGAGTTCTTTCTGCTGGTGAACAACGTGGCGCTGGTGAGTGTCGCCGGGCTTGTGCTTTGGGGGACTCTGTCTCCGCTCGTGTACGAAGTGCTGGGAATCGGCAAGATTTCCGTCGGGCCGCCGGTATTCGCGGTGATGTTCTTGGTTCCGGTTCTGCCGCTGATGGTTTTCATGGCGTTTGGCATGCATTCGGTTTGGCGGCGCGGCAAGCTCAGCGCGGCTGCCAAACCTCTGTGGTTGTTGCTCGCACTGGCAGTGGTCTTGGCCATAAGCATTCAGGGCCTTGTGTTCCGAGAATTCCACTGGCTCGGCCTCATAGGCTTCACTTTCGGCTTCTGGGTTATTTTTTCGTCCTTGCTGGAACCGGTGCGGCGTTGGCGGCAGAGACAAACCGTCACGGCGGCATTGATGGGAATGTGTATCGCACATTTCGGCGTCGGCATGTTTGCGATCGGCGCCAGCGGCGTCGAGAGCTACAAGATCGAGAAAGACGTGGCTCTGAAGCCCGGCGGGGATTTTCTCATCGCCGGATATAAATTCAGATTCGTCAATGCGGTGAATGTGCGCGGACCGAATTACGACGCGGTCGAGGCGTTGGTGGAAGTCACTCGCGGCGGCCGTCCGGTGGCGATCCTGAAGCCGCAAAAACGACATTTTTGGGTGCAACAGACCGACAACAGCCAGGCCGCGATCTCGGTGAATTGGGCGCGGGATCTATTCGTCGCCATGGGGAACCCCCTGGGCGAGAGCGCCTGGAGCATGCGAATACAATACAAGCCGCTGGTTCGATACATATGGCTTGGCGCGTTGGTGATGGCGATTGGAGGCTTCGTCGCGGCGACCGATCGCCGCTATCGGGTCAGGGCGACGGTCGCCACGTCGGACCGGGCTGCTGCGCCGCCGAACGCTGAACCCAAGCCCGGGGTCGCCTGATGTGGAAATTTTTGCTGCCGTTTGCGGCGTTCGTTGCGCTGGCGGTCCTATTTGCTTTTGGACTCAACCCGAGCCGGGATATCCATGCGCTGCCGTCGCCTTTGATCGGCAGGCCCGCGCCGGCATTCTCGCTCACCGATGTACTGGACTCGTCACGTCCCGTCAGCAATGATGCCTTTAAGGGGCAGGTGTACGTCTTGAATGTCTGGGCCACCTGGTGCGTTGCCTGCCGCGAGGAACACGAGGCGCTGCTCTCGATTTCGCAGCAGCACGTCGTACCCATCATCGGACTCGATTACAAGGACCAGCGTGAACCGGCCAAACAGTGGCTGGAGCAACTCGGTAACCCTTATCAGGTCGTGGCATTCGACGGCGATGGGCGCACCGCGATCGATTGGGGCGTGTATGGCGCACCGGAGACCTACTTGGTGGATGGGCAAGGCCGGGTGATTTTCAAGTTCATCTCCCCGATGACGCAGCAGATCTGGGATCGCGAATTCATGCCGCGAATCGCGGCCGCGCGCAGAGGCGGCGCATGAGCCGGCCGGCATCGCGATTTCCGGTGACTCCGGCAATGCTCGTTCTCGTGGCCCTGGGCTTTATGGGGAGTGTCGTTTCCCATAGTGCAATTCAAGGTGTTGACGCCAACGGCCAACTTGAAGGCCGCGCATTGCAGTCACGCTTCGAGCGCATAGCCCGCGAACTTCGATGTCTGCAGTGCCAAAACGAGACCATTGCCGACTCGAATGCCGAACTTGCAGTCGATCTTCGCAGGCAAGTGCGCGAGATGCTGCTCGATGGAAAGAGTGATGACGCGATATTCGAATTCATGACTGACCGATATGGCGAGTTCGTCCGCTTCAGTCCCCCGTTGGAAGCCAAGACGCTGTTTATTTGGGGCGCTCCATTCGTCATGCTGGTGGTGGGCGGCGTCATTATTTATCGCGTCGTTCGCCATCGTTCGAGCATGCCGCTGGATGACGGGCCCGCGGCCGGAACGTAAGCAACTCAATGAACACATTTCTCGTTATCGCCGCCGTCATGGCCGCGGTCGCCGCGTCCGCGGTCGCCTTACCGCTCGTTCGCGACCGCCGGAGCCGGGTACTCGGAACAGTTGCAGGGCTGATCGTCATCGCCGCGGCGGCAGGGCTCTATCCGCTGTGGTCGAATTGGAATTGGCATCCGACCGAGCAATCCCAATCTGCCGCGGGCCCGGACGTCGCCGCCATGGTCGCCAAGCTGGAAAAGCGCTTGCGGGAGGACCCTAACGACCTTACGGGCTGGTTGATGCTCGGCCGCTCCTACCTGACATTGACTCGGTTGGACGATGCCATCGTTGCCTACGATCACGCGCGTCAGCTGGATGCCAAAAGCCCGGATGCCGCCATGGGTTTGGGTGAAGCCGTCAGCCTTCGTGCGGGAGGCCAAATCACCCCGCAGGCCGCGCAATTGTTCGAGGACGCCTTGGTGTACGCCCCCGGCAACCCACAGGCCTTGTTGTACGGCGGCTTCGCCGCCGCGGAGCGCGGCGATCGCGCGCTGGCGCGCAAACGATGGGAGGCACTCAAAGCCCTCGATCCGCCGCCGCAGATCGCTCAGATGCTCGATGCTCGCATCGCGGAACTTGGGACTGCGGGTGCGGTGTCCGAAAGCGGCGCTCGCGACGAGGCGGCATCCGCTGGGACGAGTGCGTCGTCCGCGGGGACGAGCACGTCGGCGGAGGGCTTAAGCGCGGCGGAGGTCACTGTCAAAATCAGCATCGCACCTGCCTTGAAGTCACGACTCGTATCGGAGGCGCCCTTGTTCGTTTTTGCACGTGAGCCCGGCAGTCAGGGACCTCCGCTAGCCGCCAAGCGGCTGACGAGTCATGCCATAGGCACCGAAGTGCATCTCTCGCCGGCAGACTCCATGTTGCCGGGGCGCGCCATCAAGAGCGGCCAGCGGGTCTCCGTCACCGCGCGCGTATCCTTCAGCGGACGGCCGGTGCCGTCGGCAGGGGATCTCTACGGTGAACTCGCCTACGACGTGGGCCGCGACGGCGTACGCGATCTCGTCATTGATCGCGTCGCCGAATAAGGATTCGCATGAGCGTCCGCGACGAGGCAACCGGGATCTATGAGCGGTATACTCACCAGTTCGCAGGCGGTGCATGGCGAAGGTCTTGCGGCGAATCGCGCGCAACGCGGATGAGGATATGAACCGGCGGGCTGGGTTCATCTTGGATAAAGGAAGTTATCCCCGGGACATCGTGTCATGAGTGCAGTTTCCAATGAATTCCCTCCCATCTCCGGTTCCCAGGACGAACGGCGGTCCGGCTTCTGGCTGCGCGCGCTGATCATCGGCGCAATTGTCCTCTTCGTCGCAGTGCTCGCGTGGCGCCTCACGCAGGCTCTCGTCGTGAAGAATGTTCCCAACAAAGACGCCATTCCTACGGTGTCGGTCATGGAGGTCGGCGTGAGCACCGTGCCGACGACGGTGAGCATCATCGGCACCATTGCGGCGCGCTACGACATGCCCATCGGCGTCGAAGGCGATGCGGGCCGGGTCGCGGCGATTTACGTCGAAGCGGGCGATCACGTGAAGCGCGGTCAGCTGCTGGCGCGCCTCAATGTTTCGGTATTGGAACCGCAGGTGGCGAACCTCCAGGCCTCGCTCGAGCAAGCACGCGCGGAGGCCGAACTCGCCGATGCGGAGTATCACCGCGCGCAAGCGGTGGGCGCGTCGGGCGCCTTGTCGGCTGAGGAAACGCAGCGCCGTAAGTCCGCCGCCGTGACCGCGGCCGCCAAGGTCAAAGTGGCCGCCGCGCAGCTGGCGGAAGCACAAGCGAAACTCGCCCGCGCCGCGGTGCGTGCCCCGGCGGATGGAATCATATTGACTCGCAACGTCGAGGTGGGCCAGACCGCGACGTCCGGCGGCGAGGCCCTGTTTCGTCTGTCGGAAGGCGGAGAAGTCGAACTGCGCGGGCAAGTGGCCGAGCAAGATCTGCCCCTGCTCAAGGTCGGTCAACTCGTCAATGTGAGGCTGACGGGGACCACCCGCGTCTACCCGGGCCGCGTCCGTCTTTTGGGTGCCGTCATCGATCCGCAGACCCGCTTGGGGATGGCTCGAGTCGAGCTGACTCCGGACCCGAATTTGCGGCCCGGCGCATTTGCGCGCGCCGACGTGACCGTGAGCAATGCCGAACGTGCGGTTCTCCCGCAAACAGCCGTATTGACCGACGAGAAGGGCAGCTATGTGTTGATCGTCAACGCGCAGCACAAGATAGAGCGCCGCGCCGTGCATGTGACGGGGATGGTGCAGAACGGTGTGACCATCGCCGACGGCATCAGCGGCAAGGATCAAGTGGTCGCCACCGCCGGCGCATTTTTGCAGGAGGGCGAATTGGTGAATCCGGTCTCGAAAGACTCGGGCCGGTCATGAGAAACATTTCGGCGTGGGCCATTCGTCATCCGGTCACGCCCATCGTGCTGTTCGTCGTGCTGTTCTTCTTGGGCATAGTCGCGTTCATACGCCTGCCGATCAATCTTGATCCCGATGTAACCTTTCCCGCAGTCGACACCAACATTTCTCAGCCGGGCGCCGCGCCCACGGAGATGGAAACTCAGATCGCGCAAAAAGTGGAAGGCTCGATTTCGAGCATCGGCAATGTGCGCAACATCACGACGTTCATCGTCGAGGGCCAAGTGCGTATCTTCACGCAGTTCGAGATCGGTACGCCGATCGATCGTGCGGTGACCGATATTCGCGATGCAGTGGCAAAGGTTCGCAACGATCTGCCGCAGGGGATTCTGGAACCGCTCGTGGCGCGGGTAAACGCCGACGGCGGTGCATTCGTCTATTACGCCGTCACCACCACCAATCTCACGCCCCAGGAGCTTAGCTGGTTCATCGACAATACGGTGACCAAGCGGTTGCTCGCGGTCCGCGGCGTCGCGCAGGTGTCGCGCAGCGGCGGCGTGGATCGCGAAATTCGCGTTGAACTCGATCCCGGCCGGCTGCAGGCCCTGGGGCTCACTGCCGTCGAAGTCAATGAACAGTTGAGAGCGCTCAATATGGATGCCGCCGGCGGCCGTGCGCAGGTCGGCGGAGGCGAACAGGCCATACGTGTGCTCGGCGGCGCGAAGACGGCGCAGGCGCTCGCGGACACGCAGGTGATCCTTCCCGGCGGGAAGTCGGTGCGCCTGCGCGAAATCGCCGATGTGCACGACGGTATCGCCGAAGTGCGCAACATTGCGAGACTCAATGGCCGCTCGGCCACCACCTTCGGTGTTTTCAAAGCCAAGGGCGCCTCGGACGTCGCCGTCGCTACGGCGGTCGATGCCGAACTCGACAAGATCAAGGCCGAGAATCCCGCGGTGCACTTGAAGAACATCTACACCACGGTGGCGCACACGCTGCGTACCTATCATTCGGCGATGAGCGCGCTGGTCGAGGGCTCCATTCTCGCGGTCGTGGTCGTATGGTTCTTTTTGCGCAATGTGCGCGCGACGCTCATTTCCGCGCTGGCCATTCCGTTGTCCGCGGTGCCCACCTTCGTCTTCATGCAGTGGATGGGCTTCACGCTCAACCAGATCACTTTGCTCGGGCTTTCGCTGGTCGCCGGCGTGCTCGTGGACGATGCCATCGTCGAAATAGAGAACATCGTGCGGCACATGCGAATGGGCAAGAGCTGCTTTCAAGCGGCCATCGATGCGGCGGACGAGATCGGCCTCGCGGTGGTGGCGACATCCTTCACCATTATCGCGGTGTTTGTGCCGGTGAGCT
Source organism: Steroidobacteraceae bacterium (assembly GCA_035996065.1). Taxonomy (GTDB): domain Bacteria; phylum Pseudomonadota; class Gammaproteobacteria; order Steroidobacterales; family Steroidobacteraceae; genus Bog-1198. The sequence continues at coordinate 16,791 of DASYJX010000055.1, forward strand.
TCATGGGCGGCTTCAGCGGTCAGTATTTCAAGCAGTTCGGGCTGACCATCGCGTCGGCAGTGTTCATCTCGCTCATGGTGGCGCGGCTCATTACGCCGGTCCTCGCGGCGTACGCGCTTCGCAGCGGCTCCGTCATCGTGCACGGTGTCGATGGGCCGATCATGACGCGATATTTGTCGGCGCTGCGATGGTGCGTTGCGAATCGCTGGAAAACCGTCGCTGCAGGCGTCCTCTTTTTCGTATTGTCGGTGGCATGTCTCGGGATCATCCCGAGCGGCTTTATTCCACCTGAGGATTTCGCCAGCGCCGAACTCGATGTCGAACTGCCGCCCGGCGGTACCTTGGAAGACACGGATCGGGTGTCGCAGTCAGCCGCCGCGGTCCTGAGGAAATCACCCGAGGTGACCGACATCGTCGAATTCGTCGGCGGCGGCGACTATGGCGAGATTCGCAACTCTACGTTGTATATAAGCCTCGTACCCCGATCGCAGCGGCGCATCACCCAGAAAGAATGGGAGCAGAAGATGATGCCTCTGCTCGGCCAAGTTCCCGACGGTCATTTGAATTTCTCCGAAGGCGGCGGCGGGCGCGACATTCAATTGTATTTGACCGGCGATGATCCGTCGCTGGTGGAACGCACCGGGCACAAAGTCCTCGAAGAAATGCGCGCATTGCCCGAGGTTCGAGACGCGCGCATCAAGGGCGATTTGCCCCGGCCCGAAATCGTGGTGCATCCGCGCCTGGATATCGCAGCGCAACTGGGGGTCAGCGTTCAGAGCATCAGCCAGACGATTCGGATTGCAACGCTCGGAGACTTGCCGCAAAACGGAGCGAAGTTTTCTTTGGCGGACCGGCAGATTCCCATCCGCGTCAGCCTCATCGAAAGCGCGCGACGCGACCTGACGACGCTGGAAAATCTGCCGGTGCCCACGGCGTCGGGCGCCAGCGTGCCGCTTAAATCCGTCGCCGATTTGAGTTTCGGCCAGGGGCCTTCGGCTCTGCGGCGCTACAACCAAAGCAGACGCCTGTTCCTCGAGGCGGATATGAGCCCGGGCGTGGAGCTGGGCACGGCCAAGAAAAAAATATACGCGGTCCCGACACTCAAGAATTTGCCGCAAGGCGTGCACTTGGTTGAAACCGGGAACACCGAGTTCATGACGGAGTTGTATCAGAACTTCCTGTTGGCCGTCGGGGCAGGGGTGCTCATGGTGTTCGCTGTGCTGGTCTTGTTGTTCGTTCGTGTTTTGCAGCCCATCACCATTCTATCCGCGCTTCCTCTGTCCTTGGGGGGCGCCGTTCTTGCGCTGCTGCTCACCGGGCTGCCGTTCTCGCTTCCGGTGGTGATCGGTATTTTGATGCTGATGGGCATAGTCGCCAAGAATTCGATATTGCTGGTCGACTTCGCCATCGAGGAAATGCGCGCGGGCAAACCGCGCCTCGAGGCAATCCTCGAGGCAGGCCACAAACGCGCGCGGCCCATTGTCATGACCACGGTCGCGATGGTGGCCGGCATGCTGCCCGTTGCAATCGGATGGGGCGGAGACAGTGATTTTCGCGGGCCGATGGCAATCGCGGTGATCGGCGGACTGATCACTTCGACCGCTCTGACCCTGGTCATCGTGCCCGCCGTATTCACCGTGCTCGATGATGTCGAGCGCTGGATAGCACCAAAAGCCGGCAAGCTGCTGGCCGAGACTTCCTCCCCGTCGGCGCCCCAACCCGTCGTTTGAGGATATTGCTGGCCGTTGCGAGCTTGACCGCCGCGGTTTCACAGGCCGCGGGCATCGACGTGCCGAGTCTGGTGAATTCTGCTCGACAACACGGTTGCAACGCCCCAGTGACGCGCGCCGCCTTGCAGTCGAACTTGAAGCTGCAAGAGGCCGCCGGCCGGCTTGCCGGCGGCGCAGCCCTGCATGAAGCCTTGGCGGCCGAGGGTTATCTCGCCTCGGAGTCCTCCGCGCTGCGTTTCTCGGACGCAATGAGCGATGCGCAAATCAGCCGTGCGCTCACCGCCAATTACTGCCGGACATTGATCAATCCCAAGCTACGCGATATCGGTGCGCAGCGTCGCGGCCGCGACTTATGGATAGTGCTCGCAGCACCGGTCGCGGCGCCCGGCGCCGCAGACGCAGCTCAGGTGAGCCGGCAGATACTCGATAGGGTGAACGCGGCACGTGCCGCCGGACGGCGCTGCGGCCCTAAATACTTCTCGCCGGTAGCGCCCTTGACGCTCAACCCTCGCTTGACCAGCGCCGCACTCGCCCACTCGCGCGCGATGGCCAAGACCGGCGACTTCGATCATCGCGAGCATGACGGCAGCACCCCCGCGATGCGCGTCGCACGCGCGGGCTACGGCGCATCCCGTATCGTCGGTGAAAACATTGCAGCCGGCGCCATGACGGCGGCCGAAGTCACCGAGGGGTGGCTGGCAAGCCCGCCGCATTGCGAGAACATCATGGACGTGCGCTTCACCCAGATGGGAATCGCATACGCCACAAATCTCAATAGCGCGGGCGGGATGTATTGGACCCAGGAATTTTCCGCTCCGCGCTAGTCGATTGCGACGTGGGCTTCGACCTCGGCGGTCTCGGTCTGCCGTGGGCCCGGGGGTCGAATGAGCAGGATCAGCGGCGTGACCGCCAGGGTTAGGAACAACATCAGCCAAAAATCGTCGATGTAAGCAATCATGGCAGCCTGCTGCGTGACGGAACCATCGAGAAATGCGGCGCCGGCCAAAGTGCTCAGGTCATATGCCTTCGCGATGGCGGGATTTTGCCAGGCAGAACTCGCAGAGGTGACACGCTCAGTGAGCGAGGCATGCGCAATGACGGTGTTGCGCACCAGTAGGGTTTGCACCAACGAAATTCCGATGCTGCTGCCGATATTGCGCATCAGGCTGAAGAGGGCGGTGCCTTGGGCGCGCATTTCGGAACTTAACGTGGCGAAGGTGGCCGCGCTCAACGGGACGAAGACCAGCCCCATGCCGATTCCCTGTATCACACCCGGCCAGATGATGTCGCCGCGCGACAGATCGAGCGAGTAGTGCGCCATCTGCCAGAGAGACACGGCCGTCAATAAGAACCCGACGAATAGCATCAAGCGCAGGTCGACCTTGCCGATGAGCCGGCCGACAATCAGCATCATCAGCATTGTGCCGATGCCCGATGGCGCAGTGACCAATCCGGTGGTGGCGACCGGATAGTCCAACAAAGTCTCCAGCATGGTCGGTATCAGGGCTCGTGTCGCGTACAACACGAGTCCGACGATAAAAATGAACAGCACGCCGGTGACGAAGTTTTGGTTCTTGAACAGACGGAAATCGACGAAGGATTTGTCGGGCGGAGTCATCAAGGTATGTGCCGTGAAATACGTGGCCATGACGATCAAAGCGATGACCTCGATCCAAGTCTCCGTCGATGAAAACCAATCATTCTGCTGGCCGCGATCGAGCAGCAATTGCAGCGCTCCAATCGCGAGACTTAAAGTGGCGAATCCGAATACGTCGAAGCGCTGGCGCCGCAGGCCAGGTACCGGGCGGATGTATTTCCACATGCCGTAGCTGGCCAGCAGACCGATGGGGACGTTGATAAAGAAAACCCATCGCCAGTTGTAGCTATCAGTCAGCCAGCCGCCTAACGCGGGTCCGAGTATCGGGCCCACCATGACCCCGACGCCCCAGATGGCCATCGCAGAGCCTTGCTTTTCCTTTGGGTTGATATCCAGCAAGACGACTTGAGACAGCGGCACCAGGGCCGCGCCGAATACGCCCTGCAACAGCCGTGCGGCCACGATTTCCGCCAGCGAATTCGACATCCCGCACAGCATCGAGGCGACCGTGAACCCGCCGATGGAGGCCAAAAATATGTTCTTCTGTCCGAACCGATCCACGAACCAACCGGTAAGAGGTGTGGCGATCGCCGCCGCCACGATATATGCGGTCAGTACCCAGGCTATCTGGTCTTGGGATGCCGACAGCGCTCCCTGCATATGCGGCAACGCGACGTTGGCGATCGTGCTGTCGAGGGTTTGCATGATCGTCGCCAGCATGATGGACAACGTGATCATGGGGCGGTTGAGCGGCCGGATCATGGCGCGGAATCGATGATGCCTTGCAAGTCTTCGAGGAGTTCGGTGGCGACGAGCAACTTCTTCGGATCCACGTCGGCGAGCAGTTGCTTACGGAATGCGGCGGCCTCAGCGCGTACTTTGCCGTATAGCGCATTGCCGGCCTGCGTGAGCACGACGCGCTTGATTCGCCGGTCGGTGGTCGAAGGCTCGCGAACGACCAGTCCAGCCTTCACCAAGCGATCCACCATCGCGACCATCGTCGCGCCCTCGACGGCCAGACGGTCGGCGAGTTCCGACTGCGACAGCGGCGCCGCAGCTTTGGCCGCCACTGCGATGGTCATCCAACTGGCTTGACTCACCCCGAGATACTTGAGCCTGCGGTCCAATGCCTGCCGCCAAGCGCGCGACGTGTTGTGCAGCGCGCCACTGAAACGTTCCTCAAGGTCAGTCATTGCAGAGATCCCTAACGGTTAGCACCCTAACTAATATAGCATGGAGCGCGAAGCATGGAGCGCGAATTTACTGCATGAACTCCCGTGGACAGCGCTCGTTGTTTGCGTGAGCATGGGCTTGTCGCCTGTGGCCTCATGGTGCTTTATGAAAAGCGCATGGTTGATCCCGACTGCGAAATTCAGCGAAGCCGTATTGCCCCGCCGTTCGGTGTCCGACGGTCAGTTTCTAGATCCCAGCGACCCGGCGATCCATGCGATCACCGATTTCACACGCGAGCAACCGGTCACCGTCGACGAGGAAAGGCAGATCGACGACGCCTTGGAAGACATGATCCACCTCGGAGTCCGCGCCATGTTGGTGATGCACGAGCAGCGCATCGTCGGGCTGATCACCTCATACGACATTCAAGGCGAGCGACCGCTGCAGTTCCTGCAAACGTCGAATTACAGACGGCACCAGGACATTCGAGTCGGCCACATCATGACGCCGTGGGACCAATTATTGGCGCTGGATTGGGACACCGTTCAATCGGCGCGCGCCGGCGATGTGCTGCACGTGTTGGAAGAGGCGGGACTTACGCATCTGCTGGTGATCGAGGGCCGCAAGAAGAATTCTTCGCCGATCGTGCGCGCGCTGGTGTCGCGCGCGCGGCTTGCTCGGCAGTTGAGAGGTTTGCGCCGCGCCGGTTAGGGTTTGAGCCAAACGACGGTGGCGATGCCGGCAAAAGTCATCAATAAAGAGCCGGCCAAATGAGCCCCTACCCCGGCCACGGCCCACAAGGGACGTCCCGATTGCAGCAGGATCACGATTTCTGCTGAAAAAGTCGAAAAGGTGGTCAGTCCGCCGCAAAATCCCGTCGTTATGAACAGCCGCCATTCCGGCGCAAACGCCGGGTACGCGGTGAAGAAGGCGAGGGCCATTCCGATGATGTAGCAACCGATGAGGTTTGCCGCCAAGGTGCCGGGCGGAATCGTAGGGAAGTAGCGGTTGAGAAAAATGGCGAGGCCCCACCGCAATAGGCATCCGAGCACGCCGCCCACGGATACCGCAATGAAGGATCGCCACATCGCGTTGCCTCAGCGACGTTTGCGAACTAAAAACACGGCGAGAAGTACGGCGGCACGCCGCGCGCGGGTTGGCTCATGCAATTTCTGGTAGTGGACGACGTTGACGGATCGCATCAGATCCTAGTCGCTTTGCCGATACGAATCAAAAATAGCCCATCGCAGCCGGTCCCCCGATATGATGGATGCTTCTCTCGCGGGGAGTCAGGATGAAAAAACCAAATATTAAAACCGATTTGCCGGGACCCAAGGCTCGAGAGCTGCTCGCTCGCGATGCGCTGGTCGTGTCGCCTTCCTATCCGCGCGATTATCCGTTCGTCATGTCGCACGGCAAGGGCGCGCAAATTTGGGACGTCGACGGCAACCGCTTTCTGGATTTTGCCGCCGGCATCGCGGTGTGCAGTACCGGGCACAGCCATCCGGCCGTGGTCCAAGCCATCAAGGAAGCTGCTGACCGTTTTTTGCATATTTCTTCCGATTACTGGCACGAAGGCCAGGTCAAACTTGCCGAGCGCCTCAACGAACTCTCGCCGATGAAAGAGCCCGCCATGAGCTTCTTTGCCCAGTCGGGCACCGAGAGCGTCGAAGCCGCCTTGAAATTGGCGCGCTATACGACGGGACGCGGCCGATTCATCGGCTTCTTAGGAGGGTTTCACGGCAGAACCATGGGTTCGTTGTCGTTCACGTCCAGCAAATATACGCAGCAGAGGGGTTTCTTCCCCACCATGCCCGGCGTGACTCATGTGCCGTATCCGAATAACTACCGCCCGCTTTTTTCGGGGACGGACCAGGGACAGGCGGTGCTGCGGTATATCGAAGATATTCTGTTCGTTCACAACCTGCCGGCGAGCGAAGTGGCGGGGATCCTGGTCGAACCGATTCAAGGAGAGGGTGGTTACCTTGTGCCGCCCGACGGATTCTTACAGGGTCTGCGCGAACTCTGCGATCGGCACGGGATCCTGTTGATATTCGACGAAGTTCAGTCCGGCATCGGCCGCACGGGCAAGATGTTCGCCGCTCAGCATTGGGACGTTGCGCCCGACATTATGACTCTGGCGAAGGGACTCGGGTCGGGATTGCCCATCGGAATGGTCGTCGCCAAGCGCGGCATCATGCAGAAGTGGACGCGGGGCGCTCACGGCAACACATTTGGCGGGAATCCCCTGTGCTGCGCCGCTGCGCTTGCAACCATAGACCTCGTCGAGCGCGAATATTGCGCCAATGCAGCCAAGATCGGGGACTATTTCATGCGCAGCCTGACGGGTTTCGCCGACAAATTTCCCGTGGTCGGGGAAGTGCGCGGCAAGGGATTGATGATCGGGATCGAATTGGTGAAAGATCGAACGAGCAAGGAACCGGCGAAAAAGCTCTGCGACGCTGTGATTACCCGCGCTTACCACAACGGGCTCATTCTGCTTTCATGCGGGCAGAGCACGGTGCGCTTCATGCCGCCGCTGCTGATCGATGAATCCGACGTGGATGAAGCGTTCGTGCTCCTCGACCGGAGTTTGACCGAGGTGTTGACCGGCGAGCATTTTCACTGAGTGTTGCGCAGGTAGGGTTCATTGTTGCAGGCGGCCGTATTTCTTGAGAACGGCACGCAGCGCCGCATGCGGCAGGGCAATCACGCGATGATCGTCGATCCCGGTCATGTCCTGCGCTGCCACCAAGGCATTGACAATGGCCTCTTCCGTTGCTTCGACAGTTGCGCGAAAGACCGGATCCAAAGCGTCGTTCGGCAGCATTTTCAGATCGACCACGCGTGCCGCTGCGGCTGCGCCGGAGTTGGCAGTGGAAAAGGCGATGAAGATGTCGCCTGAATCGTTGCCGGAAATGCTGCCGTTGCGCCCCAGAGCCAGAGTCACCCGGCGTGCGAGGCGCTTCAGCTGGTGGGCCAGCAACGGGGCGTCGGTGGCCACCACCACGATGATGGAGCCGCGCTCGGCGATGTCCGAGGGCATGAAGACGTACGGTTCGGGCGCGGGGATCTCGCGGCCGACGGAAACTCCGGCGATCCGCAAATTGTCCCGTGTGCCGTAATTGCATTGCACGAGCACGCCAACCGTATAGCCGCCATCTTTGGCGTTGAGAACGCGCGACGAACTGCCGATCCCGCCCTTATAGCCGTTGCAAATCATCCCCGTGCCGCCGCCGACGCTGCCTTCCTCGACGGCACCGGTGCGCGCGCTGTCGAGGGCGTGCATGGCGTGCTCCGGTTTGACGTGAAAACCGTTGATGTCGTTCAGCCAGCCATCCCACGTTTCGGCGACTACCGGCAGCGACCAATAGAACCCGGTCGCGTCCGCACCGGCCTTCGCCACTCGCCACTGAATCACAGCGTCGCGTACGACCCCCACGCTGTGGGTGTTGGTGATCATCACGGGCCCTTCGAGAAATCCGGACTCTTCGACCCAGGCAGTTCCGGTCATCTCGCCGTTCCCATTTTGCGCAAACCATGCGGCAAACACCGGATTGGCAATCGAGTCTCGACCGCGAGGCAGCACTGCCGTTACCCCGGTGCGCACGGGCCCATGGCCCAATTGCAATCTACCGGATCCCGAAATCAGTGTCGTGTGGCCGACGGTCACGCCGGCCACATCCGTAATGGCATTGAACGGTCCCGGAGTGCCGTCGAACGGAACTCCAAGTTCGCGTGCACGCGGCCTCTCCGGCGGCGCTCCCGCGGCGGCCGATGCCGCCGCCGCAGAAGCGAGTAGAAAAAACACGACTCGAGGCCACCGACTGAAATCGCGCAATTGCTGCTCTCCACGAGGTAAAAATTCTCGCATGCGTTCGCCTGAAGGCACGCGGCGTCACTGCGATGGTAAACTAAGTGCATGCGATTCAGTCGATTTCACGCAGCCGGGGCTATGCTCTCGCTGCTCATTGCACTCGCCGCGGGCGCCGGCAGAGCAGCCGCCGCCGAGGAGAAGCGGCTCTTCATCTACAATTGGACGGATTTCATCGGCCGCAGCACCATCGCCGAGTTCGAGAAGCAATCCGGAGTCAAAGTGACGTACGATGTCTACGATTCCGAGGAAACCATGGACGCGCGGCTGTTGGCGGGCAGCTCCGGTTACGACGTCGTGGTCGCTTCCACCGAATACTTCGGGCGTGAAATCAAGGCGGGCGTCTATATCCCGTTGGACCGCGGCAAGCTGCCGAACTGGAAGAATCTGGATCCTCGAATTCTTGCAATCCAGAGCGAACACGATCCCGGCAACGCCCACTCCGTACCCTATCTGCATGCCATCAACGGTTTCGCGTACAACGTGGACATGATCAAGGCCCGCATGCCGAACGCGCCGGTCGATAGCCTAGACATGCTCTTCAATCCGGAAATCGTGGCGAAATTCTCCGATTGCGGCGTCACTCTGCTGGACTCCGCGGCCGATACATTGCCGCTCGCCATGAAATATCTGGGGCTGGATCCAAATTCCACCAGACGCGAGGACTACAAGGCTGCGGAGGATCTGCTCCTGAAGGTCCGGCCGTATATCCGCTCGTTCGATTCCTCCGAATACTTGAATGGATTGGCGAACAAGGAAGTCTGCATCGCGATGTCCTGGTCAAGCGACTATGCGCTTTCCAGGGCGCGCGCCCGCGCCGTGGGGGTGAACGTCAATCTCGCTTTTACGGTGCCGAAGGAGGGCGCCGATCAAAACTTCACCTCGCTGCTGATACCCGAAGGCGCACCCCATCCACAGGCGGCCTATGCATTCATCAATTTCATTCTGCGGCCGGACATAATCGCCGAGATAACCGACGAGATTTATTATGGCAATGACAATATCGCCTCGCGCCCATTGATAAATCCCCGTATTCTTGCCGACGCGACCTTGTATCCGACGCCGGAGATCGAAGCTAGATTGTACCGGCTGACCGAGGCGTCCGCCGCGACAGAGCGCATTCGCACACGAACCTGGACACGCGTGAAGACTGCTAAATGACCGATAAAACCGCCGACCGAGCCGCACCGTCCCCTGAAGTGGTCAGCTTTCACCGGATGGAGGACGGCACGCGCGAAGATTACGAGTTGCTGGAGCGTGGCGAGCGCGAATATGTCCGCGCATTGCCGGACCGTCTATTGAGCGCGCTGCAGAAACTCGATCAATCGCTCCCGGGATATCCCGTGAGCCGTCTGGGTCACTCCCTGCAAACCGCGACTCGAGCCCTCAAGGATGGCGCAGATGACGAACTGATCGTTGCCGCCCTCATCCACGATGTGGGCGATGACCTCGCGCCCTATAACCATTCGGAAATAGCCGCGGGGATCATTGGTCCCTATGTGCGTCCGGAGGTCACTTGGATCGTCGAACAGCACGGCCTCTTCCAGTCCTACTACTATGCGCATTACAGCGGCCGGGATCGAAATGCCCGCGACAAATTTCGCGGTCACCCCTGGTATCAAGCTTGCAAAGATTTCTGCGCCAATTGGGATCAGTGCTCGTTCGATCCAGGATATCCATCGGAGCCATTGAGCGTGTTCGAGTCCCGCGTGCGCGAAATTTTCAGCCGGCCGGCACACGATCCTCGCTACGTGGGCCGGAAGCCCTGACAAGCGCTCGGATCGGGTCAGCGTTCGGCCAGTTGCGCATCGACCAGGCGCAGCCGTTCGGCGCGGCGCATGAGATAGCCGGCGAGCAGGACGCAGGCTCCCACCAGACAAATCATCAGGCTGGCGAGGGCGTTGATATCGGGACTCACGCCCAGCTTTACCTTGGAGAAAATCACCATGGGCAGCGTGCTTGCGCCCGGTCCCGACACGAAGCTCGATATCACCAGATCGTCGAGCGAAAGCGTGAAGCTGAGCAGCCAGCTCGAGGCGAGCGCGGGCGCAATCCCGGGGAGGGTGGTGTCGATGAATGCTCGAACGGGTCCGCTGCCCAAGTCCATGGCGGCTTCTTCCAGAGAACGGTCCGCACTCGCCAACCGTGATCGCACCGTGACCGTCACGTAGGCGCTGCAGAAGGCGATATGCGCGATCACGATGGTCGTGAAGCCGCGATGCGGCCAGCCCAGCATCTTCAGCATCGAGACGAACAGGAGCAGCTGCGTGATCCCGGTGATGATTTCTGGCATCACCAGGGGGGCATTGACCATTCCCGTGAGCAGCAGCCTGCCGCGAAAGACCTTGAATCTGACCAAGGAAATCGCTGCAAGGGTGCCCAAGACAACCGACCCTGTCGATACGACAACCCCAATTTTCAGCGACAGCCAAGCCGCGTCCAGGATCTGAGTGTTGTGGACGAGTTCGGTGTACCAGCTGGCCGAAAAGCCGCCCCAAACGCTGACGAGCGCGGACGCGTTGAAGGAATAGCCTATCAACACCACGATCGGGACATACAGAACCGCAATGCCGACGCACAGTATGGAGATGAGGAAGGGGGATATGCGGTTCTCCACCCTAGGACTCCAGCTGCTTGGCGCTGTAATGCTGGTACAAGGCGATGGGACCGACCAGCAGAACGAGAAACGCGATGGCCACGGCGGAGGCGACGGGCCAATCGCGATTGCCGAAGAACTCGTCCCACAGCACTCGGCCGATCATCAGATTGTCCGGACCGCCGAGCAGGGTCGGTATGACGAACTCGCCGATCGCCGGAATGAACACGAGCATGGAGCCTGCAATGATGCCGGGTATCGACAGCGGCAAAGTTACCTCGAGGAAGGCGCGCCACGGAGGACTGCCAAGGTCGCCGGCCGCTTCCAGTAAAGAATGATCCAGCTTCTCGAGCGTAGCGAACAAGGGCAAAACCATAAAAGGCAGATAGGAATAAATGATCCCCAGATACACCGCGAAGGTCGTACGCATGATCTGCAGCGGATGGTCGATTACACCCAACCACAGCAGGGCGGTGTTGAGCAAACCGGTTTCGCGAATAATTCCTTCAAGCGCGTAAACACGCAGCAGGAACGAGGTCCAGAACGGCAGAATGATGATGAGCAGCAGGATGCTTTGCGTGCTCTTGGAGGTTCGAGCGATACCATAGGCCATCGGATAACCGATGGCTAAGCAGATCAGGGTGGAGAAAAATGCGGTCTTGAGCGAATAAAGGTACGAAAGGCCATACACTTCGTCCGTGAACAAATACTTGAAGTTGCCAAGATTCAGCGTGAGATTGATGTGCCAGTCGGGACTGACGGATAGAATATCCGTGAAGGGCGGCACCCGGACCGCCGTGTCGGCAAAGCTGATGCTTAAGGCAAACCCGAAGGGAATGAGAAAGAAAACCAACAGGAACAGCATAGGCGGCAGAATAATGAACCACTTGCCGCCGCGCTTCAGCCGGTCCGCCCGCGGGACGCGCACCGGAGCCCGGATGTCGTCGTACGGCGCCGATGTCATAAGCACCTAAGCCGAAGCATGCGTAATCCCAGGAAAAAATCCCACAACACCGCCCGTATTCCGCGCGCCCGCAATGCCCACAGCCGGCAGCGCCAGCGCTTGATCGACGCGTGCATCTCCGCCTTGCACATCTACGGGCCATCGAGAACGACGGTGGAAAAAGTTGTGGCGATCGCCAAAATGTCGCCCGGCATCGTTCGATTCTATTTCGCCTCCAAAGCGGCGATGCTGGTCGCCTCTCTGCAATTCCTGTCTGCCGAGTTCGAGGAACAATTGTTGATGCCCGTATCGCGGCTCAAATCCAGGCCGGTTGCGGCGCTTGAGCTGCTGGTCGATTTGTATCTTGATCCTGAAATCGCCAGCCCCCGCAAAGTCTCTGTCTGGTACGCGTTTTGGGGCGAGGCGAGTTCACGGCAGGAATACTACGATATTTGCGGGCAGAAAGATGAGAGCTTTGCGGCTTTGGTGCGCGAACTCATAGAGCGCCTGATCGTCGATACGTCCCAGCTGCAACTCGACCCGGACGGCATAGCGCTCGGGCTCATCGGCGTCTTGGAAATGCTGTGGCAGGATTTTGCCTTCCGAACCGAGGCCGATATCGATCGCGCCCGTGCCAAGCGCCGCGCACTCGCCTATTTGCGCTCGATTTTCCCCGGTCAATTTACTGCTTCGCTGAGCGACGCAGGCGGTCCGGCCGGCGATACACGGCTGGCGGGGTGGGTTTATGCCGATGCCCGTCTATTCGGCGTAGAGCGGGAGTCGTTGTTTCGAGACTCGTGGCAGCTCGTGGCACATCAGTCGCAAATCCCCGGTCCCGGGGATTTCTTGGGCATCGACCTCGGCGTCGAGCGGGTATTGGTAGTGCGCGGCGCGGCGGGGGCAATACGCGCATTTCGCAATAGTTGCACCGAAGCCCCTCATATACTGAACGCGGCGAGCGGCGGCCACGTCGACTTCATTCAATGCATGATTCACGGCCTGCAATTCGACCTTGACGGCAGGCGACGCGGCGCCCGAGGCGTCGCGGACCTGACGACCCTGGACTTACGATTGGTGCACGGCTTGATCTTGGTACGTGCCGCGCAACGGCGCCGGTCTCAGCCGAACGCCGCTGATCCTTGGATCGATTTCTCGCCGCCCCCGGGAGTGCGACCCCTCGGGACGGCGGTAGACGCGTCGATGGCCGCAGACTGGAAGCTCATCATCGAGCAATGGCTTGAATCGACCATGATGGAGGGATCGCATCCCGGGAACCAGGGGTGGAGCGCTCGCTCGTACCGGCACCTTCTGGGTCCCGCGGCGCATCCGGCCTGGCAACGGCAATTCGTTGCGCCGAATCACCTGGTCGAACTCAGGCCCGACGGCTTCACCATGTTGCAGGTGCTGCCGAGCGGCCCGGGCCACAGTGTACTGCGCAGACACGACTTCACCTTATGCGAAGAAGACCGAGTCGCACGAGCCGCGCGCTATGTCGCGTCGCGCTTGAACGCATTCATGCGGCAATCGAGCATTGCCGTTGCGGAGTCGACTCAGAAAGGCATTGTTACTTTCGGTCACCAGGCAGCGGACGGTATACAAGCTGCAGCCGCGACGGCGGCTTTCCGCAGGCACCTTGTCACGCTCATCCCGATGATGGCGCTCGCTCGGCCGCCGAACGATCTCTGATGAAATTTACTATACTACGAGCATTCACCATGACCATTCACCGCGTTCATCGGGAGCAGCGCTAATGAATTTGACGTCCCTGACCACCAAAGACTGGCACGCCCGCGCTGCCGCCGTGCGCTACGAGACTCGGCATTTTATCGATGGCCGATACGCGGACTCAGTCGCGGGCGGCCGCTTTACCGTGGTGAATCCCGCTACCGGGACGCCCTTGTGCGAGGTCAGCGCGGGCACAGCGGCCGACATCGACTTGGCCGTCGCGGCCGCGAAGCGCAGCTTCGCTTCGCGTGTTTGGAGCCGCAAAGCGCCGCGGGACCGAATGGCGATCATGGCGGCCTACAGCCGGCTTCTGGAAGAGAACACCGAGAAATTTTCTCTGCTCGACACGCTTTGCATGGGCAAGCCGATCACCGACATGGTGACCATCGACGTACCGGCGGCGGCGCGCAATTTTGCATATTTCGGCGAGTTGATCGACAAGATAGACGGCATGGTCACTGCCACGGCAGCTGACGCGTTTCACTACATTCTGCGTGAGCCGCTGGGCGTGGTCGGGAGCATCGTGCCATGGAACTACCCGTTGCTGATGGCAGCATGGAAGGTTGCGCCCGCTCTCGCCGCCGGAAATTCCGTGGTGCTGAAGCCTGCCGAACAATCGCCGCTCTCCGGATTGTTGATGGCGCAGCTGTTCGTGGAGGCGGGTGGTCCGCCGGGCGTGTTCAATGTCGTGAACGGTTTGGGCGAAGAGGCCGGTGCCGCGCTGGCGTTGCACAATGACGTGGCCAAGATCGGATTCACCGGCTCGACTGAAATCGGCAAGCAAATGCTGATTTATGCCGGTCAGTCCAACATGAAGCGCGTCAGCCTCGAATGCGGCGGCAAGACTCCGCAGATATTCCTCGCCGACTTGCCGGATCTCGATACTGCAGTGACCTACGCGATCAACGGAATCTTCGGCAACATGGGCGAGGTCTGCAATGCGGGTTCCCGGCTGTTGCTCGATCGTCCGATCGCGAAAGAATTTCTGGCGCGGTTCATCGAGCGCGGCAAGGATGCGTATCGCGCCGGTGACCCGCTCGATCCGACTACTAATTTGGGCCCGCTGGTCACCGCGTCGCACCGCTCGCGGGTGATGAACTACATCAACCGCGGAAAATCGGAAGGTGCGCGGCTGGAGTTCGGCGGCAGCACGCCGGATCTACCCGGAGCCTTCGTCAATCCCACCCTGTTCTCCGGCGTCAACAACCGCATGACCATCGCGCGGGAGGAGATTTTTGGACCGGTCGCAGCGGCCATCGAGGTGGACGGCCTGAGCGAAGCGCTGAGCGTGGCCAATGACTCGATCTACGGCTTGGCTGCGTCGGTCTGGACGCGGGACTTGAGCGTTGCTCATAAAACGGTCCGCGACCTCGAAGCGGGCGTCATCTGGGTCAATTGCTTCGACCACGGCGATATGACGCAGCCTTTCGGCGGCTACAAACAGTCGGGCCAAGGTCGCGACAAATGCGTGGAGAGCCTGATCTCCTACACCCAAACGAAATCTGCCTGGATCAATCTCGGTTGATCAACCGAAGTGCTTGGGCGCGCTCGCCAGGGCGAATTCCGGAATGCGCTCACGGAGGAGGTTGTGGAATTCATACATCCAACGTTCCAGCTGCGACAGAGGCCCCGGCTTGTAGCTGCCGGACGCGAGCCCGCGCTGCACGCGCCCGCAGAGCCACTTGTCCTCGTTGTTTACCTGCGTGTTGATGCGCGAGCTCAAGTAGCGAACGGCACGCATTTCTCGGCGCTCGTCCACCAGTCCGAATACGCCGCCGCGGACGATGCAACGCCCCGGGCCATCCGGCAGTACCTGGAAGAAATCCATCCGCTCGGGATACACGTCAATGCCCAAATTCGGCAATGCGCTGTAGAAGCGCCAGCAGCGGCGCTGATCTTCGGGTAGGTGTCCGGTGACCTTGCCGATCAAGCGTTGATACAGCCTCTCGGACCAGCGCGGCGACTCTTTCTCGCGCAGCCAACTGATGCCGCGCGCGACGCCCGGCACCGAGGCCTGATCTTCGTAGTCAGGCGAAAACATGCGATAGAGGCCGGGATGTCCGATGGGCACGTGGTATGACTCTAGGTAATTATCCATGGCGATTTTCCAGTCGACGTTCCATGTCTCTTGGGAAATGGGCTCCAGCGGAACCATCTCCTCGAGCCGATAGGGCGAAAGCTCTTCGGCCAAGCGCCCCCAGACTTTCGCTACCGGCGGCGGATCTCCGGCCAGACAGATAAATACGAAACCGAACGCAACGTCGGTACGCACCGGCCGCAGGCCGTGCTCGGAACGGTCGAGTTCAGGGAAGCTCTCGCGAACGGGCATGCCGATCAGGCCGCCATCGTGCCGGTAAGTCCAGCCGTGATAGGGGCAGGTGATAGTCGCGGGACAGTTTCCCGGGCCGTCCAGGAGGCGTGCGCCGCGATGCCGGCAGACGTTGTGAAATGCGCGGATGGAGCCATCGCGATCCCGCAACACCAGTACGCTTTCCGGGCCCAGATCGAAAGTTTCGTAGTCGCCGGCATTGGGAATCGAGTTGACGTGACACACGATTTGCCAGCTCGGTTTGAGAATGCGGTCGAGCTCGAGCCGGGTCATTTCGCCATGGTTGTAAACCCAAGCGGGAAGAGCATGCGCCAAGGAGCCCGGAGCCGCGTCGGCGAGCTTCGCGGCGAATAGGTTGGTCATGGCATTCCCCTGCAGCGATTATATGGTCATTTAATGTACGCCGAAGGCTCTGGCCTTGGCAAGTCGGAGCACTGCAGCAAGTCTTGAGGGGCAAAAATGTACAATTTGACGCGGCTGTCGCCGGATTCAGTGATTTGGCGGCCGCCACCCCTGAAAAGCGCCGGCACGCATTTATATACTCATATAATAACTCTGGACGGGGTGCGCGGCGGATGTTACGGTCGCACAAAACCGCTCCAACTCCACCAGAATCAAGGGGACGTCATGGCCAGAAAACTGACCAAGAACAACGCGCATTTCCAGCGCGCCGTCAAACGCCTGCCGCTCGGCGTGGCTTCGAATTTCCGCTACTGGGGAGAGGACCGCACCATCTATGTGAAAAGCGGCCGCGGGGCGCGCATCACCGATCTGGACGACAATCAGTATGTCGACTACCGCCTGGGTTACGGTCCCGCGATCCTCGGTTACGCCCACCCCGAGGTGGATCGAGCGGCTCGCGAAGGCATTGAGGTGGGCGGCGTATTCGCGCTGGCGACCGAACGCGAACTCATCGTGGCCGACCGCATCTCGAAAATGGTGCCGGCCGCCGAGCTCGTGCGTTTTTCAAACTCGGGCACCGAAGCGGTCATGGCCGGCTTGCGCCTGGCGCGCGCGTATACCGGCAAGGACGACTATGTCATTCTCGAGGGCAGCTATCACGGGCTGTTTGATGCGGCCATGTGGTTCACCCCCATGGATAAATGGTCGCAGGTCGGCGATCCCGAAGTAAAACCGTACAGCGAAGGCGTCCCCATCAGCACGCGCAGCTTCGCGCATTTCGTGCAGGCCAACGATGCAAATCAACTTGAGGATGTCTTCAAGCGTCACTCGCATCGAATTGCCTGCATGCTGATCGAGCCCATCATGGGCAATTGTCTCGGGATCGCGGCAGAGCCGGAATATCTGCGCGCAGCGCGGGCACTCTGCGACAAGCACGGCGTTGTGCTGCTCATCGACGAGGTCAAGACGGGGTTTCGCGTTGCGCGCGGCGGCGTTCAGGAACTCTATGGGGTCAAGGCTGATCTTTGCACTTTCGCCAAGGCCGTGGCCAACGGCTATCCCATTTCCGTGCTCGCCGGCCGCGAGGAGATCATGCGCAAGATCGGCCGCGGCGTCGCGCACGGCGGCACCTATACCGCGCATTCGGTGTCGCTGGCGGCGGCCGAGAAGACCTTGCAAATTCTCGACGAAACCGATGCGTTGGAACGGATCGCCGATTACGGTACGCGCCTCCGCAATGGCATGCGTGCCGCGCTCGGCGCCCGCGGAATCGCCCATAGCTTCGTCGGGCATCCGTCCATGAGCGGCTTGTATTTCGCGCACGAGCCGCCGCGCAACTACCGCGCCTGGAAGAGCAGCGACTACTCCTTCTACGATGCCATGGCGCAGGTGCTGCATGACGAGGGCGTACTTTGCGAGCCCGATTCGCGCGAACCTTGGTTCGTCTCCGCGGCGCATGATGCGTCGTGTCTGACGGACACATTGAAGGCATTCGAGATTGCGGTCGATGCCACCTTGAAGTCGAACGGCGCCACGCGGAAAGTGACCGCTTGAGCGGCGGCGCCGTGAGAACGCCTGCGGACCTGGACGTCATAATCGTCGGGGCCGGACACAACGGCTTGGTTGCCGCATGCTACCTCGCGCGCTCCGGACTCAAGGTATTGGTGCTGGAAAGGCAACCCTATATCGGCGGCGCGGCGGTCAGCCGCCGCGTGTACCAGGATTTCACCTACTCGAATTGCTCGTACGTGTGCAGCCTGCTTCGGCCGGAGATCATTCGAACTCTCGAACTGCCGAAATACGGGTTGCAAGTGATTCCCTACGAGGGGGGATGCACCATGATGCACGGCGGCGGACATTTAGCCGTGTACGACAATCACGACGCGCTGCGCCGCGAAATCGCCCGGCACTCGAAGCGCGACGCCGAGGCCTACGATCGCTACTCGCGCGACGTGATGCGTCAGTGCAAGTTCATCAAGCCGCTGTTGATGCGCGAGCCGCCGGATCCCACTTCGTTCAAGCCGCGCGATCTCAAGGAATTGCTTTACCTGGGCAAGCGTTTCCATGGTCTGGGTGAAGCGCGCATGTACGACACGCTGCGCTTCTGGACGATGAGCGCCGCGGATTTTCTCGACGAATATTTCGAGAGCGAAATCGTCAAGGCGCATTTTGCCGGCAGTTCGATCATCGGCACGGCGTTGGGTCCGCGCTCGCCCGGAACGGCATACGTTCTGTTGCATCACTATATGGGCGATATCGACGATACGGTCGGCGCATGGGGCTTCGCGCGCGGCGGAATGGGCGCGATCACCAAGGCGCTCGGCGCCTCGTTCGAGGCAAGTGGCGGCACAATCCGCCGCGCCGCGCCCGTCGCTCGGATTCTGGTCCGCCGCGGGCGCGCGTCCGGCGTCGCGCTTGCGGATGGCGAGGAGATTCATGCACCGCTGGTCATGTCGAACATGGATGTGCGCAGAACCTTTCTCGAAACCATGGATGCGAAAGATTTGCCTGACGAGTTCGTGCGGCAGGTGAAAAACTTCAAGATCCGCGGGTCCTCCGGCAAATTGAACATCGCATTGGATGGGCTGCCCAGATTCCCTGCCATTCCAGAAGGCTCTCCCTCAACGCGCGGCGACATGCATGTAACCGATACGATAGAGATGATGGAGCGCGCTTACGATGATTGGAAGGACGGACGCTGGTCGCGCGCGCCGTACATCGACATGCTTATTCCCTCGCAGATCGACCCGACGATGGTTCCCGACGGCAAGCATTATATGTCCGTCTTCGTTCAGTATTGCCCGTACAAGCTCGCCGATGGTCCTTGGGACGCCGCCAAGCGCAAGGCTTTCGGGGACACCGTGATCAATACGATTGCGCAGCACAGCCCGAATTTCAAAGACCTAATTTTGCACGCTGAAATCCGCACTCCCTGGGATATAGAAAACGAAGTGGGCCTCACGGAAGGCAATATCTTCCAAGGCGAATTGACGATGGACCAGTTGTTGTTCAACCGGCCGGTGCCGGGGTACGCACAGTACCGGGCGCCTGTGCGCGGCGTGTACATGTGCGGCTCGAGCACGCATCCCGGCGGCGGCGTCATGGGCGCGCCGGGTGCGAACGCGGCGCGCGCCGTTCTGCGGGATCTGAGAATGGCGCATTGACCGTGTCCGCCGTCCCGTCCCGTTACGACTGTGTCGTGATCGGCGCCGGCCACAATGGCCTCGTGTGCGCTGCGACGCTGGCGCGCGCCGGCCGGTCAGTCTTGGTGCTCGAGGCCGGGAACCAGGTGGGCGGGGCGGCGGTGACGCGCGAGTTCGCACCGGGCTTCCGCGTCTCGGCCGGCGCGCATTTATTGCATCTCGTGCCGGCGCAACTGCTGCGCGAATTGCAGCTCGAATCGCACGGACTCAAGTGGGCCGCGCGGGGAATGGGTACCACGGCGCTGGTACCCGGCGGGGCAAATTTGAGTTTGAGCCACGACGGGACCGTGCTCGGCCCATCCGCGGCGGACGCGCAGGCATATTCGATTTTTAGGGCACGGATGCGCCGTTTCGCCGCAGCGCTCGCACCGGCGCTCTCCCGCTCGCCGCCGCGCCTGGGCACGTCCGAGTGGGCCGATCGTCTCGCACTGCTGCGCGTCGGCTGGGAGATACGCCGTCTGGGACGGCGTGACATGCGCGAGCTTCTGCGAATCGGCGGCATGAACGTCCATGATCTGCTGGAGGAGAATTTCGAATCGGAGGCGCTGAAGGGAGCGCTCGGCTTCGATGCCGTGCTCGGCGCCAATTTCGGTCCACGCTCGCCCGGCACCGTGTTGACGCTGTTGTATCGGTTGGCGGGGGAATCCGCGGCGGGCGATTCCGGCTTGTCGCAGCCCACGGGGGGCATGGGTGCGCTGTGCAACGCACTCGCCGAGGCGGCGAGTGCGGCCGGAGCGACGGTCCGCACCGGTGCGACGGTGGCCACTATCGTCGTGGACGGCGATCGGGCCGCCGGCGTCGTGCTTCAATCGGGCGAGAGCATAGGCGCGCGCACCGTGATCTCCAGCGCCGACCCCAAGACTACGTTTCTGCGGTTGCTGGGTTCGCGCCATCTCGACGCCGGCTTCGTACGCCGCGTCAGCCATATTCGCTCCCGCGGCCTTGCCGCCAAATTACATCTGGCGTTGAATCGCGCGCCGTCGTTCAGCGGGGCGGGCAAGGCGAGTTTACGAGGCCGATTGCTCATTTCGCCCTCCTTGCAGCATATCGAGCTTGCATACAATCACGCAAAGTACGGCGAGTTTTCGTCGGCGCCGATCATGGAAGTCACGGTGCCGACCATCAATGATCCGACGCTGGCGCCGACGGGGCAGCATGTGCTGTCGGCCATCGTGCAATATGCACCCTACGAGCTCAAGGAGGGGTGGCAGAGCGGCCGCCACAGGTTCATGGAGACGGCCTTGGAAGCGCTGGAAGCATATGCGCCGGGGCTGCGCAGCTGCGTCGTCGGAGAGGAGCTATTGACGCCGGTCGATTTGGAGCACGAGTTTCGCACCAGCGGCGGCCACTGGCATCACGGGGATCTTGCCTTCGATCAATTCCTGATGGTTCGCCCGGTGCCGGGAGCGGCCCAATACCGGACCCCTGTGGACCGTTTGTTCCTGTGCGGCGCGGGTTGTCATCCCGGCGGCGGTGTGATGGGCGTCGCCGGCCGCAACGCCGCTCGTCAAGTGCTCACAGTGGATCTGAAATCAGCATGACTCAATCGCTCGCGCCGCACTTCAAGCAACCGCTGCTCAAGACTCCGTTTCACGAGCGCGCCCGCGCCTTGAGTCAGGTCGACAGCTTCATTCCTTGGGCCGGATATACCACCGTCGATGTCTTCACTACGATGGAGCAGGAATATTTCGCGATTCGCAACGCCACCACACTCTATGATTTGACGCCGATGGTGAAGTATCGCGTGGCGGGCCCGGATGCCCTGCCATACCTGAATCGGTTGGTCACGCGCGATATCGAGAAGCTCGGGCCGGACCGCGTCACGTATTGCGTGTGGTGCAACGATGCCGGGCATCTCATCGACGATGGCACCGTATTTCGATTCGGGGCGAGCGAATATCGGATTTGTACGGCGGAACGCCAAATCGATTGGCTGCTCGATTCGGCGATCGGGTTCGATGTCGAGGTCGCCGAGGTCACCGAGCACATTGCGGCGCTCGCCGTCCAGGGCCCGACCTCCTGCGCAGTTCTCAAGGCGCTCGGCTTGCAGGGCGTGGAGAAAATCAAGCCGTTCGAGATTGGTTACTTCGCGCTGGGACCACATCGGTTAACCGTGTCGCGCACGGGCTTTACCGGCGATTTGGGTTATGAGTTGTGGATGGAGCCGGGATCCGCCGAGGCGGTTTGGGATGCCTTGATGGAGGCGGGCCGTTCGCGCGGCATCCGGGCGATCGGCTCGCAGGCGTTGAACGTTGCGCGCATCGAAGCCGGATTTCTGCTTCCAAACGTCGATTTCGTGTCGGCGGAGCACACGATTCGCACCGGGCGTGATCGATCCCCGTTGGAGTTGGGTTTAGGCTGGCTGGTGGACTTCCATAAGGGGCATTTCACGGGCCGGCGAGCATTGTTGAACGAAAAGATCCAAGGGCCACGGCGCCAGCTCGTCGGTCTGGACATCGCCGGCAACAAACCGGCCCACAATTCGCTTCTCTATACCGACGACGGCGGCAAACGTGAGGTCGGCAGCGTCACGTCCGCGATTTGGTCGCCGACTTGCAAGCGTAATATAGCGCTTGCTATCGTCGATGCACCGCATTTCCGCATGGGCTCGACCGTTTGGGCGGAAATCTACTTGAATCGTGAACTCGTATGGGAGCGTCGGATGTCGCGAGCGCAGGTTGTCGAGCGTCCGTTTTTCGCGCCCGAGCGCCGCCGCATGACGCCGCCTGCGGAGTTCTAGGACGCGTGGTCGCTACCCTCAAATCCATCGCTGACCGTCCGTGGCTTGATCCGGACGCGAAACCCCAAATAGTCATCGAGAGCATCAACAAGACGTTCGGTGCATTTACAGCGGTCGACAGCGTCAACTTGAGGATCTACAAGGGCGAGATGTTTGCGCTGGTCGGCGCCTCCGGTTGCGGCAAGACCACGCTACTGCGCATGATGGCCGGATTCGCGAGCCCCAGTGGCGGGCGAATCGTGATCGAAGATGTCGACATGACCAACGTGCCCCCGCACGAGCGGCCGGTCAACATGATGTTTCAGTCGTACGCCTTGTTTCCCCACATGACGGTCGAAGACAACGTCGGTTACGGTCTGCGCCGCGTGCCTTTGGATAAGCCCGCCAAAGCCAAGAGAATCCAGGAAGCGCTCGAAATGGTGCAGCTTGCGCCCCTCGCCAAGCGCAAGCCTCATCAACTGTCGGGCGGTCAGAGACAGCGTGTCGCGCTGGCGCGGGCGCTTATTCGCCGCCCCAAGGTCTTGCTCCTCGATGAACCTTTGAGCGCGCTCGACAAGAAATTGCGCGAGCAGACGCAATTCGAACTGATGAACATTCAATCCAAGGTAGGCATCACTTTCGTTTTCGTCACTCACGATCAAGATGAGGCCATGGCGCTGTCGACCCGCATCGCGGTCATGAATCGAGGTCAGGTCGTGCAAGTCGGGACCCCATCGGAGATCTATGAATTCCCGCAGAATCGCTTTGTGGCCGATTTCATCGGAACCACCAACCTGTTCGAGGGAACCGTGAGCGGCACCGAGCCCGGCCACATCATCGTACGCAGTGCCGAGGCCGGCTGCGATCTCATCGTCGATGAGCTCGCGCGCTTCGGCAGCGGCCAACGCGTGTGGGTGGCATTGCGGCCCGAGAAAATTCGGCTGAGCAAGGAGCCCATCGCGGGCAACCGCTTCAATCAAGTCAAGGGAACGGTATGGGAATTAGGCTATCTCGGCAATCGTTCGACCTATCGGATCAAGACGGAAACCGGCAAGCTCGTGACCGTTTTCGCCCAGAACGATCGACGCACGTCCGAATGGTCCATCGACTGGAGCGACGAGGTGTACTTGAGTTGGACGGCCAATTGCGCCGTGCTCCTGCAGCAGTGACCCGCGTGCAATCGCGAATCGGCACCATCCGCAAAGCCTTCGGCCTTGGCGCGCTGTTGCTGTTGAACGCCGTGCCCGCGCTTGCCGGTAAAACACAGAATGTCGTATTGATCGTGAGCGACGGACTGCGATGGCAGGAAGTCTTCACCGGCGCGGATCCCGCTCTCCTCAACGACAAGGAGGGCGGAAGCTGGCTGCCGGAAGCGGAACTCCGTAAGCGCTATTGGCGGGACGACGTCGGCGCTCGCCGCGCGGCGCTGTTTCCGTTCTTGTGGGGAACCGTGGCCAGGCAAGGCCAGCTGTTCGGGAATCAACTGAAAGGAAGCGTTGCGCATGTCACCAATGGCAAGGCGTTTTCTTATCCGGGCTACAACGAAATGTCCACCGGGTACCCCAACGACGCCATCGACAGCAACGAGTTCGGACCGAACCCGAATGCGACGGTGTTCGAATGGCTCAATCAGCTCGACGAATTCCGCGGCAAGGTCGCCATTTTCGGCACTTGGAGTGTTTATGACAACATCTTCAACAAGAGGCGCAGCGGCCTTGTGATGCAGACGGGCTGGACCTTGCCGCAGAAGACGCAGGAGACTCCGCGCGACGCGCTGCTGCGTGAGCTGTACGGCACGACGACACGTTTCGATGACGAGGATGTCGCGAATTCTTTTTTGCAGATTCCGCTACTGGACTATGTCAAAGAGGAACATCCCCGGGTCCTTTTCGTAGGCTACGGCGAGACCGACAATTGGGCGCACCAAGGCCGCTATGATCTGGTGCTCGAGAGCGCGCACGGGATGGATCGGTTCGTCGGCCAGTTGTGGAACACCATGCAGGCGATGCCACAATATCGCGGCAACACGACGTTCATCATCACCACCGATCATGGACGCGGGAGCGGTCTCACGGAGTGGAAAGAGCACGGCGTCGAGGAGAAGGGATCCGAAAATGTCTGGATCGCCGTGCTGGGCCCCGATACCGCGCCGCTCGGCGAGCGCACTCAGGTAGCCCCCGTGACGCAGGCGCAAATCGCCGCGACGGTGGCCGCGTTCGTCGGCAAGGATTATCGCCACGACGTGCCGAAGGCGGCCGTGCCGCTTCGCGGTGTCCTCGACACACGGCACGACTAGCGGCGGTCCATCGTCACCGGCGTCTATTAGGGGCGTCTCTACCGGAGCTGTCCCTGTCGAGAGCGGTCAGCGAGGTTCGGCCGCGATGACCTCGATTTCGAGCAGCGCGCCGCGCCACGCTTTTATCTTTCGCATTGACGATCCCCATTGTAAAAATTACCTTTACATTACAACCACTTGTTATATGAAAAGACACCCGCATGACGCGCCGTGCGGCATGGCGTGCCGCCGCAATGGTTTTTATATTATAGTGGTGACATTACAAAGATAGGCCGTTTCGAGGGATTGGTAAACATGCGCAATGTGAAAACACTCGGGCTTCTCGGAACCGGAGTCATCGGCGGCGGATGGGCTGCGCGCGCGCTGCATTTCGGGATCGACGTCATCGCTGCGGACGTCAAGCCGGAAATGGAAGAGTGGATACGCGGCGCGGTTGCCAATGCGGAGCCCGCCTTGGCGAGGCTGACTTTCGCGCCTTTGCCGCCCAAAGGCACGCTGTCGTTCACCACCGATCTGCGGGAGATGGCGCGGCGCGCCGATTTCATCCAAGAAAATATTCCGGAACAATTGCCCTTGAAGCAGCGCGTCTTGGCGGAAGTGAGCCGGCAGGCCGCGGCCGATGTCATCATCGCTTCGAGCACTTCCGGCCTAACGCCGACCGATCTGCAACGGGACATGGTCGCACCCGAACGCTTCTGCGTGGCGCACCCGTTCAACCCCGTGTATTTGCTGCCCTTGGTCGAACTCGTCGGCGGACAAAAAACTTCGCAGAGCACCATCGACGCGGCTGCCAAGTTCTTTACCTATATCGGCATGCATCCGCTGCATGTGCGGCGCGAGGTGCCGGGTCACTTGACCGATCGCCTTCAGGAAGCTTTGTGGCGGGAAATTCTGCACCTCGTGAACGACGGCGTCGCCACCACCGGCGAACTGGACGACTCGATTGTTTACGGACCTGGCTTGCGCTGGGCCGCGATGGGTACGAATCTGATCTACCATCTCGCCGGCGGCGAGAGCGGCATGCGGCACATGCTGGCGCAATTCGGACCCTGCCTCAAGTGGCCCTGGACCAAGCTGGAAGCCCCGGAGCTGAGCGAGACCTTGATCGACCGCATGGTCGAAGGTACCCAGGAACAAGCCGCGGGGCGCTCGATCCGGGAACTCGAACGCTTGCGGGACGATTATCTGGTCGCGATCCAACAGGTACTGCGGCAATACAACATAGGTGCCGGCGCCACGTTGCGCTCACTCGAAGCGCGCCTCTATCGTGATGCCGGAGCCAAGCGCGCTGCGCAGCCGGCTGAACCGGGCAAGCCCCTGCGATTGCTGGAGACGGCGGTCAGATCGGAGTGGGTAGATTACAACCGGCACATGTCGGATTTTCGCTATGGGCAATTGTTCGGCGAGGCAATCGATGCGCTCTTCCGCCAAGTCGGGGTGGATGAGTCGTACCGCGAAACCGGGAGAATGTACTACACCGTTGAGAATCACGTCATGCACCTCGGGGAAGCCAAGGCGGGCGAGGCGCTGTACGTGACGGCCCAAGTGCTCGGGGTCGACGACAAACGCCTCCATGTCTTCCAACGGATGCATCGCGGCCGCGACGACAAGCCGATTGCAACGGCTGAACAAATGTATCTTCACGTGAATACCGCCGCGACGAAAGCGGCGCCTGCCGACACCGGGATTCGCGCCAAGCTCGAAGCGATGCGCAGCGCCCATGCGGGCTTACCCATGCCGGCCGAGGCGGGCCGCTCGATCGGGCACCCCCGGCACTAGCGCAATGCCGAAAATTGTCGATCACGCCCGGCGACGCGATGAGATAGCGCAGGTCGCCTGCCAAGTGGTTGCACATTACGGATTCGAACGGGCTACGGTGGCCCGCATCGCCCGCGCGGCCGGCTACACGACGGGCATGGTGGCTCATTATTACGAGTCCAAGCAGGACATCATCCTGGCTGCTTTGCGCCTGATCTTGTTGCGTATCGAAGTACGACTCACGCGCGCGCGCGCGCACGGCGAAGCAAGCCTGTTGGAGGTGCTGTCGGAGGCACTGGCCATCGATGCGCCGCGATTCACCGAGTGCGCGTTTTGGATGGCATTTTGGGGACAGGTGTCCGCCGACAAGAAGCTTAAGCGACTCAACGCGTGGGTGCATCGGGAGTACATGCGTTTGTTCACCCGATGCTTTGCCGAGCATTGGCAGGAATGGGCGGCATGGCCGCAACCGGTGCGCGACAAAGTGCTTCGTTCGTTGGTGACATTCATCAACGGACTCACGGCAAGCGCGGTCACTAGTCCGAGCGATTGGCCGCCCGCGACGCAAACCGAACTGTTGCGGATGCAGTTGGACCTGTTGCGTCAATGGGCAAAAGGGGAGGCGCGCAGCGGCTCCCGGTTGAAATAAAGGGGATGGCAATGGATTTTTCGCTGAGCGATGAGCAACAAATGATCATCAAAACGACCCGGGAGTTCGTTTCGAATGAGCTTTACCCGCACGAGCAAGAAGTCGAAGAGAGCGGCGCGTTGCGCGAGGATCTGCATCGGGAGCTGAAGGCGAAAGCGATCGATGCCGGATTGTATGCGGCCAACATGCCGACGGAGGTTGGCGGGGCGGGACTGGACACCGTCACGTGGGTTCTGTACGAAAAGGAGTTGGGACGCACCAGTTACGCCTTGCACTATTCTTGCGTCGGCCGGCCGTCGAATATCCTGCTCGCGTGCGAGGGTGAGCAGCGAGAGCGATACTTGCTTCCCACCGTGCGCGGCGATCGCGTTGAATGCCTGGCGATGACGGAACCGGGCGCCGGTTCGGATCTTCGCGGAATGAAAACCACGGCCGTCGCGACGGGCGGGGATTTCATCATCAACGGCACGAAACATTTCATCAGCCATGCCGATCACTCGGATTATGTCATCCTGTTCGCGGCAACCGGCGAAGAGACCACGGGGCACGGCGTGCGAAAGAAAATGACCGCGTTCCTGATCGATATGGGACATCCGGGATTCGAGGTGCGGCCCGGATATAGGAACGTATCGCATCGCGGCTATACCAACAGCATTCTCGAGTTCAATAATTGTCGCGTGCCTCACTCGGCCATACTGGGGGAATTGCACCGCGGCTTTGAAGTGGCCAACACGTGGTTGGGAGCCACCCGACTTCAAGTAGCCGCCACCTGCCTCGGGCGCGCGGAGCGCGCCCTGGAACTATCGACGCAATGGGCGGTGGATCGCGTGCAATTCGGCCAACAAATCGGCAAATTCCAGGGAGTAAGCTTTAAATTGGCCGACATGGCGGTGGAATTGCGCGCTGCGGAACTCTTGGTTCTGGATGCAGCATGGAAACGCGACCGCAAGATCGACACCGATATGGATATGGCCATGGCGAAAGTCAAAGCCACGGAGATGCTGGCGATGGTGGCCGATGAAGCCTTGCAGATACACGGCGGGATGGGGCTGATGAGCGACTTGCCTCTGGAGCGAATTTGGCGCGACGCACGCATCGAACGTATTTGGGACGGGACGAGCGAAGTTCAGCGACACATTATTTCGCGCGCCCTGCTCAGGCCGCTGGGGGGTTGATTTCCGGCGCGCTCCGCTCGTCCTTTTAACATTATGCGGGAAGAGTGAGGCGTCGTCCTACAGACTGCTTTGCGTTTACGCTTGAAAATGCAAGGGTTACCGCGATGTGCGCCTGGAGACGATGTGCGCAAAGGGTCGAAAATAAAAGCTTGGACGGGATGACACATGACCGATGCAGAAGTTGTGCGATTGCGGCGGCTGCGGGATGCGGCGCTCAGAGCGAGAGCGATGGCCTTGGCCCTGTATTCTCATCCGGAGCGGCGCGGACTCCTGACGCAAAGCGCGATGTGCTGCTGGCGAATCGCTCGCGTGACCACGGGCCGTCTGCGAACGCATCCTTACTTGAGTTACCAACAAGGACCGAGCGAGCTGCGCGCCGCCTACGATCGCATGAGCTCGCGCTTGTTGAGCGGTATTGCCCGATATAGAGGCCGCCGCCTGCAAACGTTGGCCGTTGAGTTGCAGTGCGTGGTGCGTGAACTGGACGATACCCGGTCGTTGACCCGGTCCACCGACCTGAGCGATACACTCGGTCGCTTGCAGGCGCAGATCCGCAATTTGGAAAGGGAATTGGATGCTGGCGTGCGTAGCGAAAGCGGATCGCTTCACGCGGCGGTTTCACCGGCCGAAGCCGGCGTAGGCGCGCACGCGGACAACGCCGTCAAGGCGGGGAATTGGCCTTACTTGGCCTTTTGAGCCGATGCAAGGTGCGCCGACGCGGCCGCGTCTGATTATTCCTACATGAGCCGGCGCAAAGCGCCGACCCCGGGCAGCCGGTAGCAGGGGAGATACTTGGGCGCACCGAGCCAGTGCAGGAGTCGCAATGCGCACCGAAAACGTACCTAATCCGCCCAGTCCCGAACGTCCCCCTCTCGCACCTTACGATCCGCCCGCGCCCGCCCCGCAGGCCGCCGCATGGCGAAGGGCGCTGAAAGTGATCGGATGTGCGCCGCCCGTGCGGCACCGCGGCGGCGGCGAATTCGTGGCGAGGAGGCTCAAATGGGGATAACGGCCAGGGGAAGAAAACAAGAAATTGCCATCGGCATCGCACTGCAAACCCAGGTGCTCAAAACGTGTCCGATCCACAATCAGTTGTACTGCGGAGATGAGGAGCAGTGCGCCGATGATGAAAATATGGCGCGCGCGTTTGCGGTCGCCATCGAGCTGGTCCACCAGCACGCCCCCTATGCGGAGGAATTTCACAACGACGCTCACGAATTGACAGATCTGCTGAGTTCCACGATCGGCGCTGCACCCCAATCCTGTCCTGATTGCATGCCGCAGCAGTCCCTGCACTTGTCGAGCGAGCAAAAGGGCATTCCCGCGGCAGTGTGAAGAAGGATCCTGTTCAGCGAGTCAACGCCCCGTCCAGCGCGGCTTGCGTTTTTCAGTGAAGGCGCGAGTGCCTTCCTTCAGATCATCCGAACGAACGACCCGCTGCACGGCGTCAAGCGAATCGTGCAATTCGAAGGCCTCATGCTCGGGCACCATTTCAGTATGTCGCAGCAGCTGTTTGATCGCCGGAAAGAGGAGGGGTGGTCCGGCAACCAGTTGCCGCGCAATTTCGCGTGCCTTTGCCATGCCTTCACCCTTGGGGACGACATGATTCGCGAGACCCCAGTGTTTGGCCTCGGCGGCATCCATCCAGCGCCCCGTGAGCAGGAATTCCACCGCGACGTGATAGGGGATGCGCCGCCGTAATTTGACGGTGCCCGCATCGGCGAGGACGCCGACATTGATCTCGGGGAGCGCAAACTTCGCGTGTTCTTCCATCACGATAATGTCGGTGCCGAGCACGACCTCGAAACCGCCGCCGCAGGCGATTCCATTGACCGCCGCTATGATCGGCTTGTTGAGATTTCGAGGGTAGTTGAGCCCGGCAAAGCCGCCGACACCCCAATCCGAATCGGACTCCTCACCGGCCGTCGCCGCTTTCAGATCCCATCCGGGGGAGAAAAATCTATCGCCGGCGCCGGTGATGATCGCAATCCGCAATTCGGTGTCGTCGCGAAATGTGGTGATCACCTGATTCAAGCGGCGGCTCGCCGCAAGATCGATGGCATTGGCCTTCGGCCGGTCGATGGTTATTTCGAGAACGGCGCCGTCTTTGGCGGTATAAATTCCATCTGACATGTACCCCTCCTTCAGGGAAAATGCTGCAAGCGAATCATCGTGTCCACGGCGACGGCGCCCAGACCCACGGGACGGACAATCACAGGGTTCACGTCGATTTCGACCAGGGTGGCCAAATTGCTCGACGCATACCGCGCCACATTCATGATGGTGCCGATGAGCGCATCCATGTCGGCAGGGGGCTTGCCGCGATAGCCGACGAGCAATTTGCCGAGAACCAAGCGCTGGAGCGCAGCCTGTATCGATTCATGGGTCCAGGGCGGCAGCAGGCTGACGCTGTCGGATAAGATCTCGGTGAGCACGCCGCCCGCGCCCAACACCAGCACTTGTCCAAACTGTGGATCGACAATGACACCGATCAGGACTTCGGCCACACCATCGATGAACATCTCTTCCACCAGCAAAGTGTCCGACAGCTTCGCCAGCCGCTCGGCAGCGCTTCTCGCATCGGCTTCCGTGCGGAGATTGAGTGCGACGCCGCCCAGTTCGGTCTTGTGCGTAAGGTGCGCGCCTGAGGCCTTCATGGCGACGGGAAATCCCAGAGCCAACGCCGCTTCGACGGCGGCATGTACCGGCACTAATTTTCCTCTGGGCACTCGCACGCCGAATTCAGCGAGCGCCGTCTTGCCTTCATGCTCGCCGAGAGCGTAGATATCGGCCGCAACCGAGGATCGCGACGGCGGCCGGTGCAATTGCACGCCCGGATCGCTGCTCCACGCTCTGCCGACATCCGCCGCCAGCGACATGGCTTCCAAGGCTTCGCGCTGACCCTGCAAGGGGATGACGCCGCCATCGAGGCAGCGCCGGCGGATCCTCGGGCTAATGGTCTCGGGCAGAGAGGCGATCAGCGCGGCGCGGGTCGGCGCACCGCGCGCGGCCTCGATGAACACATCGATGACTGCATCGTAGGCAGCTGAGTCGGCCTGGCCTTCCGGCGGACTGTCGAGCATGAAGCCGGCGGCATCGTATCCGGAGTGCAGGACCTCGCTGAAAACGCGTTTCAAGGCAGGCGGATCGAACCATAAGTAGGTGTGAATATCGAATGGGTTGGCGATGGTTACGCGATCGGTCAGCACCGCGCGCAGCGAAGCGGCGCGTGCCTCGGGCATGGGCGTAAAATCCAAATTCATGTCGCGCGACACGTCGGCCGTCATCGCCATGTCGCCGCCCGAGGCACCCATGACCAATACCTTGCGGCCAGGGAGCGCCCCACCGGCGTGAAACAGCTTGAGCGTTTCGCAGAGCGTGCCCAATGTGTCGCAGCGTGCGATGCCCGCCTGACGGCAAAACGCCTCGAAGACATCATCGGCGCCCGCCAACGCTCCGGTATGACTGTGAGCGGTGCGCGCCGCCGCGGCGGTGCGCCCCGACTTGATAACGGCGATCGGTTTACCCGCTGCGCGCGCCCGCGCAGCGGCGCGAGCAAATCGGTCCGCATCCTTCATGCCTTCGAGATACAGGCCGAATGCCGTTACGCGCGGGTCATCGCAAAGGATTTCTATCAAATCCTCCACCGCCAAACGTGTTTGATTGCCGACGGTGAACAGGCAGCCGATCGGCACCGAACGCTGATTGAACATGAGCGTGAGCGCGATGGTACCGCTCTGGCAAATGAGGGCAACGCCCCGTGACACCGGCGCTCCGACGATCTGGTCCGGCATCATCGCCACTCTGTCGAAGAAATTGACGAAGCCGTAGCAGTTTGGGCCAAAAAAAGGCAGCTCTCCGGCATTGCCGATCAGCTCACGGGTGAGGGCGTGGCCGGACTCGGTGCCGGTCTCCGAAAAACCCGCGGTGAAACAGACGAATCCTCCCGCGCCGTGCGCGGCAAGCGCGCCCGCGACCCGAGGGGCTTCGTGATTCGGCACCGCGACGAACGCCGCGTCGGGAATACCCGGCAGTTCGGCGATCGACCGATAATATGTCGTGGCGGCGGTCGTCGCGCGGGTGGGGTGCACGCGCCACACGGTGCCTGAGTAACCGATGGCGAGGTTGCCGGCGGCAACCGCGTCGGTCCACGCGCCGGCGCCGATCAGGGCAATGCTGCGCGGCGCGATGAGTCGATGAATGTCCACGGTCGGCAGGCGTCAGCGGCGCTTCAGTTCGATCTTGCGGGAACCGGGACCGAACGCGTCGCGCGCGGCGGGGTCGACTTTGAGGGCCTCGAGCTTCGCCGATACCTCCTCGGGAAACGGGGCGACGGTAGGTTTGTCGCCCTGGTGCACGTGCAACAACATGACCTCGGCGGTCGCGACGGGTTCGGCGACCCGCGAACAGATGAATCGACAGCCGATTTGGAGCCGCTTGCGGTCGAAATCCAATATCGAGGAGATGACGGTAAGATCGTCCGAATCCTTGACCTCGTGCAGATAATGCAGATGCATCTCGAGCGTGTATAGCGTGCAGTGCGTGTGCGCACGGTAGGGAGCATCCAGCCCCAGATGATCCATGACCTCATCGAGGGCGTAGCTCGCTACCAATACGTAGTAGGCATCGCGCAAATGCCCGTTGAAATCGATCCAGTCCGGTTCGATCCTGGCACGATAAACGGGAAGTTCCGCCACCTGGGCCGTTCTCAACGGAGCTGCAGCTTCTCGCGCGCTTGCGCAGGGTTCAGCACCCGCGCTCCCATGGCCTCGACGATGGCGCGCGCCTTCTCCACCAACTGGGCGTTGCTTGCATACACGCCCTTGCTCAAATAAAGATTGTCTTCGAGCCCGACACGGACATTGCCGCCGAGGAGGATCGCCTGCGCGACCCAAGGCATCTGCATGCGACTGATCGCGAAGCTGCCCCAGTTGCAATTCTCGGGAAGCGAATTGACCATCGCCAACAAATGTCCGACGTCGGCGGGAACGCCGTAGGGGATGCCCATGCACAATTGGATGAGCGACGGGGCAGCGAGGAGCCCTTCCTTGATCATTTGCTTGACGAACCAGAGATTGCCGGTATCGAAGACCTCCAATTCCGGCTTCACGCCGAGGTCTTTGCAGATGCCGGCACCCTGGCGCAGATAATTGGGCGTCGATACGTAGGCGCGGTTCCCGTCGCCGAAGTTCAGGCTGCCGCAGTCCAAGGTCGCGATGTCGGGCCGGTACAGTCCTTCATGACACAGGTCGATGACGTGTCGCATGCGGTCTTCCTGGCTCACGAAGTCGCTGCCGGGTGCGGGAGTATCCTCGAGCCCATGGTCGCCCACGACGATGTAGCCGCCCATACCACACGTCAGATTGACGATGACATCGACCTTGCTCTCCCGAATGCGCTTTACGACCTCGCGGTAGTGCCGTGTTTCCATGCTGAAGGCGCCCGTTTCGGGTTCGCGCACGTGGATATGGACGATGGCCGCGCCCGCCTGGGCGGCCGCAACGGCCGTGGCGGCGATCTCAGCGGGGGTAATCGCGCAATGCGGACTCTTGGTGACCTTGGTGTCATCTCCGGTCACGGCGCAAGAAATGATGACATCGTGGTTCATGGTCCCTCCCGGGATTCAACGTGCAAAGCGGATTGGTTTTATTATCTTCATGATAATATTTAAGTCCCGTGTGAGCAACTATCTTTGGCGCCCGCCGGCAAGCGCCCTGATGATTTCGGCCTCGCCGCACACGCCGAGAACCTTGCCGTCCTCTACCAGCAGCACCGGGTGGCCCGTGGTCTGGCGCAATTGAATGATGGATTGCAGCGACAGCGAGGCGGGTGCCACGGCGAGTCCTGCCTCCAGGAGAGTCATGTCCCCGTCTTCTTGGACGTGGCGCAGCGCATGGGCGGCGCCGTCGATTTGCAGACCCAGCGCCTCATCCGAGGAATTGAGGGACAACCGATAGCGCCGCCCGCTGTCCAGCCAGAGGTTTCCGTCCTCACCCGCCATCGACGCACGGCGTTGCATGATCATGCCGCCGGTCAGGACAGTCAGCGGATTCATGTGGCGCACGAACTCCGCCACGTATTCATCCGCGGGGGCAAGGACGATGTCTTCGGCGGTGCCGGTCTGAATGATGCGGCCGTTCTGCAGAATCGAAATGTGATCTCCCAACCGCAACGCCTCGTCCAGATCGTGGCTGACAAACAAGATGGTTTTCTTGACTCGCGCCTGCAGCGTCAGCAGTTCGTCCTGCAACTTGCCGCGAATCAGCGGATCGAGCGCTGAAAACGGCTCGTCCATCAGCAGAATGTCGGCATCGGTGGCGAACGCGCGAGCCAGGCCGACACGTTGCTGCATGCCGCCCGAGAGTTCGCTGACGTAGCGGTCGGCCCACTGCGACAAGCCCACCAGTTCCAACTTCTCGTCGACGATTGCCTTGCGCCGCGCCGCACCTTCGCCGCGGAGCTCCAAGCCGAAGCCCACGTTTTCGCGCACGGTGCGCCAAGGGAGCAAGCCAAATTGCTGAAAGACCATGGCGACGCGTTCACGCCGCAGGCGCCGCATTTGCAACGTGTCGCAAGTAGCGACGTCGATCGCGGATTCGCCGTCACGGACCAGGACATGGCCGCGCGTGACCGGGTTCAAGCCGTTGGCCGCACGCAATAAAGTGGACTTGCCGGAGCCCGAAAGGCCCATGAGCACTGAAATTTCGCCGCGGGCGACGCTCAGAGAAGCACCGGCGACGCCGACGATGACGCCGTATTTGCTCTGAATGTCGGTACGCGTGGCGCCTCCATCGAGCGCGGCGAGCGCCTCGCGCAACGACTTGCGTCCATCCCGGCCGCCCGGTGCGAACAAGATGTCGACGCTCTGAAAATCCACTGCCGAGCTCACCGCAACCGCCGAGTTCATCGCGACGCTCCACGCTCTTTGGGCCTGCTGATCCGGTCCAATATGATGGCGAGCAGCACGATGGTGAAGCCGGCTTCGAAGCCCATGCCGACCTGCACCGAGTTCAGAGCGCGCACCACCGGCACCCCGAGCCCACCGGCGCCGACCAAGGCTGCAATCACGACCATCGACAGGCTCAGCATGATGCATTGGGTGATGCCGGCGATGATCGCCGACGCCGCGCTCGGCAGCTCGACTTTCCACAATAGCTGCATGGGCGTGGCGCCGAACGCTTCGCCCGCCTCGATGAGCGGTTTCGGCACGGAAGAGATGCCCAAATGCGTGAGGCGGATCGGAGCGGGCAGGGCGAATATCACCGTTGAGATCAATCCGGGAACCACCCCCAGACCGAACAGCACCAGGGTGGGGATCAAATAGACGAAGGTCGGCAGAGTCTGCATCAAATCGAGTGCCGGCCTTAAGGCCGCGAACAGGCGGGGCCGATGAGCGGCGGCTATGCCGAGCGGCACACCGATGGCTGTCGATGCCAAGGTGGCGACCATGACCAGCGACAGCGTTTCCAGCGTTGCCAGCCAATAACCCTGGTTCAGAATGAACAGCAACGCAAGCGCGACGAAAGCGGCAAGGGGCAGCGAACGCCGCAGCAGCCATGCCAGCACGGCCACGGCGACAATCAGGAAAGGCGCCGGCAAGGCGCGAAGCATCGCAGTCACGCCGTTCACCATGCCGCGAATGACGATGGATATTCCGTCGAACAGAAAAGTGCCATGTGTCTTGATATAGTCGATGGCCACCGCCATCGCGTCGCCCACCGGAATCTTGTGGCCGACGATCCATTGCTCGAATCCGCCGGCATGCGAAGGCGGCGCGGCGCGAGCCAACGCGGTGGCCGCCGGCCGCCCTTCAAACGTGAGCACGCCCTCGAGCCAGGCAGCGCCCGCCGCCGGATTGGCTTTCAACCATTCCGTCGCCGCCATCTCGGGCGCTTCATGCCGTTCCAAGATCGCCGCCATCATTTCGCTCTCCCCGCGCAGGTTGAACTTAAGGTTGGCGAGCAACCGGCCGACATTCGGGCATTCCGCGCTGTACCCTTTGCGGGTCACGGTATAAATGGTGGCGCCCCCGTAGTTGGGACCAAATACCTCATCGCCGCCGGAAAGGTACTTCAGGTCGAAGCGCATGTTCATGGGATGCGGCTCCCAGGCCAGAAACACGATCGGCTTCTTGTCGCGGTAGGCCCGCTCTACTTGCGCCAGCATGCCTTGCTCGCTCGATTCGACCAGTTTGAAGCCGCCCAACCCAAATTGGTTCTGCTTGAGCATCTCCAGTACGTGCCGGTTGCCGTCATTCCCGGGCTCGATCCCATAGATCGAGTCGTTGAGCGCCGGAGCGAAATTCTGAATATCCTTGAAATCGCGAAGGCCTGCCGCGAATGTGTAGGACGGCACCGCGAGCGTGTATTTGGCGCCGGACAGATTTGCTCCAACCACGACGATGGATCCGTCCTCGACGTAGCGATGTCGATCAGCCTCTTGGGCCGGCATCCAGTTACCCAAGAAGACGTCGAGGTCTCTGTTCTGCAAAGAGGCAAAGGTAACGGGAACCGACAGCACCGTGACGGTGGGCGAGTAGCCGATGGAGCGCAACAACTGAGTGACGAGCGCGGTGGTGGCGGTCACATCGGTCCAACCGACGTCGGAGAATCGTACGGTTTGGCAGCTGACGGGGTCGCGCCTGCCGCCGGCCGGCGGCTTGGGATCGATCGTCTCTGCGCTGCGCGCGCCGCCGAGGAACCCATACACGGTCATTAGGGTAAGCAGCGCAACGCCCGAGAGCGTCGCCGCGCGACCCGCAGGCGGGGGCTTGACCAGGCGAGCCCAGCGGCGGCATGATTGAAACAGTGACTCGCGCCTTGAACAGGTATTTAACGAGTTCTGGTTAGTGCTCACCATGCTTCCCTAGTAGATTGAAAATAAACGTATAACTTTCGCGATACGTATCTTAGCCACAACTTCTCCCGGTCGTCCACCTGGAGAACAGGGAGCTGCCAAATTGAACAATCAGTCAACGACGTTTTTTGAAGGGTCCCAGTCCCCTATCGAGGACACGCGGCGGCGCCAGCTGATCGAAGTCACGATCGATAGCCTAGCGGAACTTGGATACGTGGGCACGACGCTCGCGCAAATTGCGGCCCGAGCCGGAGTATCACCGGGATTGGTTGCGCATTACTTCGGCGACAAGGACGGATTGCTCGACGCGGCCTTTCGCTCGCTCGCTCGGCGGGTAGGCAACCAGGTTCGTGTGCGGCTGCGTCAGGTATGCACGCCCCGCGGGCGTATTCAGGCGATCATCGACGCGAACCTAGCGCCGGCGGAATTCGAACAACGCACGGGCACGGCGTGGCTGGCGTTTTGGGGCCAAGTGCTGCAGGTCAAGTCGTTGAAGCGAGTGCAGTCGGTGTATCAGCAGCGCACCTTGTCGAACTTGCGAAGTTCGCTGAGGAAGCTGCTGCCGCCGGACGAAGCGCAGCGCCTGGCAGCGATGATCGCGGCCATGATCGACGGCGTTTGGCTGCGGGCCGCGCTCTCCGGGTGGCATGAAGCCGACAGTGAAAGCGCCCGCGCCTTGCTGACCGAGTTCGTCGACGGTCGTCTGAAACAGGCGGCGACACCGGCGAGGGGCGCGGACCTGCCGACGCGGCCGAGCGGTGCCGCCGGGCCCGCACCCGGCGAGAAGTTTGCTTCCATCAATCCCGCAAGCGGCGAAATACTGGGCTATGTCACGGCAGCCGGATCCGCGCAGGTCAACGCCGCGGTGCGCGCGGCGCAAAAAGCGCAGGTGGGTTGGGGAGCGGCGCCCGGCAGCGAGCGGGCTCGGGTGTTGCGCCGGGCTGCCGACATCTTGAGATCGCGCAACCAGGAACTCGCCGAACTTGAAACGCGCGACACGGGCAAGCCGATCCAAGAAACGCGAGTGGTGGACGTGGCATCCGGTGCCGATTGCTTGGAATATTTTGCCGCCCTTGCACAGAGTCTCAGCGGCGAGCATATCGATCTTGGACCGCAGGCTTTCGGCTATACGCGGCGCGAGCCGCTGGGGGTCGTGGCAGGTATCGGTGCCTGGAATTACCCGCTGCAAATAGCGTGTTGGAAATCCGCCCCGGCACTTGCCTGCGGCAATGCCATGATATTCAAACCGGCGGAGCTGACGCCGTTCACCGCGGTCAAACTGCAAGAGATCTTCCTGGAGGCGGGATTACCGCCCGGCGTTTTTCAAGTAGTGCAAGGATTCGCAGATACCGGCCGGCTCCTGACTCGCCACCCCGATATTCGCAAGGTCTCGCTCACCGGAGAGGTCGGTACCGGCAAGGCTGTCATGAGCGACGCAGCACATACCCTCAAGAGCGTCACGCTCGAGCTGGGCGGCAAGTCGCCGTTGATCATTTTCGGCGATGCCAAGCTCGACAACGCGGTATCGGGCGCGCTGCTGGCGAATTTCTATTCCTCCGGCCAAGTGTGCTCCAACGGTACGCGCGTGTTCGTGCACCGCTCGATCAAAGAAGCGTTTCTCGAACGGCTCGTCAAGCGCGTCAATGCGATGCGCATCGGCGATCCCTTGAATCCGGAAACCCAGGTGGGCGCGCTGGTGTCCGAGCAGCACTTGCACAAGGTTCTTTCCTACATAGAGCGGGGCCGCGCCGAGGGTGCGAAGGTTCTGACCGGCGGCATGCGAGTGACGAGCGGCGAGCTCAAGAACGGATACTTCGTTGCGCCCACCGTATTCGACAACTGCCGCGACGACATGGCGATCGTGCGCGAAGAGATTTTCGGCCCCGTCATGTCGGTGCTGGAATTCGACGATGAGCAAGAAGTCATCGAGCGCGCGAATGCCACCGAATTCGGCCTAGCCGCCGGCGTGTTTACCAATGATCTTACCCGTGCGCACCGCGTTATCGCCCGACTGCAGGCCGGAACCTGCTGGATCAATCAGTACAACATCACGCCGATCGAGCTGCCGTTCGGCGGCGTGAAACTCTCCGGTCTCGGCCGCGAGAACGGCCGCGCGGCGCTCGAGCACTACACTCAACTCAAGAGCGTCTATGTCGCGATGGGCGATGTCGACGCGCCATATTGACGGAGCAAATCTTGGCCGAAGAGAACTTTGATTACGTCATTGTGGGCGCGGGGTCGGCCGGCTGCGTTCTCGCGGATCGATTGACCGCGGACGGGCGGCAGCGGGTCCTGGTGCTGGAATACGGCGGATCGGATCGATCGATCTTCATTCAAATGCCCTCGGCGCTGTCCATACCGATGAACATGGAAAAGTACAACTGGTTCTACCATACCGAACCGGAGCCGCATTTGGATGGGCGCCGCATGCATACGCCGCGGGGCAAAGTCTTGGGCGGATCCTCGTCGATCAACGGATTGGTGTACATACGCGGCAATGCGCAGGACTTCGAAGGGTGGAGCGCGCAGGGCGCGGCGGGTTGGGCGTACCGGGACGTATTGCCATATTTTCGGCGCGCCGAGACCCGCCAAGAGGGAGGCGACGAGTATCGCGGCAACAGCGGCAAGCTGCATACGCGCTACGGCACCTTGGAGAATCCCCTGCATGCGGCCTGGCTCGCCGCCGGCCGAGAGGCAGGTTATCCGCACACGGCGGACGTGAACGGCTTTCAACAGGAAGGTTTCGGTCGAATGGACATGACGGTGGGCGGCGGCCGGCGCTGCAGTGCCGCCAATGCTTACCTAAGACCCGCCATGCGCCGGGCCAATCTGGAGGTGCGGACGCATGCGCTCGCGACACGCATTCTGTTCGAGGGCCGCAGGGCAGCCGCCCTCGAGTACGTCCGAGGCGATGCCACGCATCGCGTGCGCATCGACCGCGAACTGATTCTTTCCGGCGGTCCGATCAATTCACCGCAACTGTTGAAGCTGTCGGGCGTCGGTCCGGCGGCGGAGCTGCGCGCGCTCGGCATTCCCGTGATTCATGATTTACCCGGTGTCGGCGAGAATTTACAGGACCATTTGGAGTTCTATTTCCAGGTGGCTTGCAAGGAACCGATCACCTTGTACTCGTCCATCAATCTTTGGAACCGCGCTCTGATCGGCGCACGCTGGCTGCTGCGCAAGGACGGTTTGGGAGCCAGCAATCATTTCGAGACATGCGGCTTCATCCGCAGCCGTTCGGGCGTTCCGTTTCCCGACATCCAGTATCATTTTCTGCCCATGGCGGTGGCGTACGACGGCTCGACGCTGGCGCAAGAGCACGGCTTTCAAGCTCACGTCGGTCCAATGCGCAGCAAGAGCCGCGGTTGGGTGCGTTTGGCGTCGCCCAACCCTCGCCACAAACCACGCATTCTTTTTAACTATCTGAGTGATCCGGACGACCTCGTCGAAATGCGCGCTTGCGTGCGATTGACGCGCGAGATCTTCGCGCAGCGCGCATTCGATCCTTATCGCGGGCGGGAAATTCAGCCCGGCAATCGGATTCAGACCGATGCGGAAATCGATGCCTTCATCCGCGCCAAGGTGGAGAGCGCGTATCATCCATCCTGTACGTGCAAGATGGGCAGCCCTCAGGACCCCCTGGCGGTGGTCGCTCCGGACACCCGCGTGTACGGATTGGAAGGCCTGCGCGTGGTGGATTCTTCCATCATGCCCTCCGTCACCACGGGAAATCTCAACGCTCCTACCATCATGCTGGCCGAGAAGGCCGCGGATCACATCTTGGGAACGCCGCTGCTGGCCCCCGAGGACACGCAGTTCTACGCTGCCCCGAATTGGCGGACCGCGCAGCGGTAGTGGCGAGGCTCCGATGGATCCCGTTGGCACTTCGCCGCCGCTCGATCGGTTCTATTACCTGAACAACTTCCAGTCGGTCTTGCGTTCGCTGCTCGAGCGCTACGAGGACCTGCTGTCCGAGGAGGAGCGAGGGTTCATTGCGCGCTTCAGCACGCTGCCGCAAGTTTCTCGCGCCTTATTCGTGCGCATGGCCATGCGCAAGGGCGCGCTATTCCGCGCCAGCAGGCTGAATTATTCGGAGATCGGCGAGACCGAAGCCGCCGCCGTGCCATTGCTGGAGGCCGAGTGGGTGGATGCGCGGCCGAACCTCAGTTTGGATCAACTCCAGGGGTTGCTCACAAAAGCGGAATTGACGCGAATTTTCCCCCTGTCGGCGCGCGATTCTCGAAAGGCCCATCTTGTCGAGATTCTGCGCGACCGATTTCCCGAAACGAAGCCCTTTCAGGATTGGCTGCCCGGTACCGAAGATCGTGTATATCAGCTGCTTGCGGCGACCCTGTGCGAGCGCTTCCGGCTCATGTTCTTCGGTAATTTTCATCAAAGCTGGTCCGAATTCGTGCTGGTCGATCTAGGCATCTTCGCGTACGAGAGAATCGAGGCGCCGGTGCAGTCGCGGGCATTCCGCACTCGCGCGGACATCGATGCATTTCAGCAGTTGCAGCGTTGCGCCGAGCTGCTGCATGCGCAAGCGCCGCCGGAGCTCGTGGCGCAATCTGCGCCCCCGCGGGTTCTCGGTTGCGACTGGCTCGAGGACCGGCGGCAAAAGCTTCTCTTCAATATTGCGCGCCATTACGAGCGAGCGGGCGATCCATCCTCGGCGCTGGCGATTTACTCGGTCTGCACGCATCCGGGAGCACGCCCGCGCGTCATCCGGCTGCGCGACCGGCTGCCACGGCGGCTAAATCGCTCGCACCTGCCGGGAGCGCCCGGCGCGCGCGTGCCCAGTTTCGAACTGCTTCTCGAGGCGCCGGCGTCGGACCGCGCCGTGGAATGGCAGGTGAGGGACTGTCTCGCGCAAGCCGACGGCGCGACAGTCCATTATGTGGAGAACGGGCTGGTCAACTCCCTGTTCGGGTTGCTGTGCTGGCCGGCCATTTTTGCGCCCGTTGCGGGCGCCTTCTTCCATGATTTTCACCGGGCACCTGCGGATTTATCGAGCAGCCAGTTTTGCGCGCGGCGTTCGCGGGAATTTGCCGAATGCTTTGCGCAGCTGGAGTCCGGGCGTTATCGAACGGCAATCCGGCAGACTTATGCCGCAAAAATGGGCATCCAGTCGCCCTTCGTCGCGTGGAATCTAGTGAGCGAACCTCTGTTGGAGAGGGCGCTGGCATGTTTTCCGCCCGGCCATCTGAAGCTTTGGTTCGAATGGATTGTCCGCGACGTTCAGCTGAACCGCGCTGGGTTTCCCGATCTCGTGCAATTTTGGCCCGACCAGCGGCGCTACCGGATGATCGAAGTGAAAGGCCCGGGCGATCGGCTGCAGGATAATCAGCGGCGGCTGCTGGAATTCTGCACTCAGCATCAAATGCCGGTTGCCGTTTGCTACGTGCGATGGGCCGGGCACCAATGACACTCGGCATTCATGATGCGGCCCGGATCTGCGGTGCATTGCTGCTGTGTGCGGCGATCGTATGCGCGCGCGATTCTGCGCCAGAGCGATCGGCCGCTTGGACGGACAGCTTCGTCGCACGGGTCGAGGCGCTTGCACTTTTACAGACATTGAATGCCGACCTGTTGAGCCATGACAGTGCGACCTTAACTCTCGAGCACTGGTGCGACGTTCACCGGCTGGCATCGCCGCCGCGAATCGTTGCGGAACGGGTAAGCGGCGTGGACAAGGAACCCACCCCCGGACAGCGACTCGAGTTGCATGTCGCGCCGACTGAACCGGTTCACTACAGACGGGTGCGGCTGCGCTGCGGCGGATTGGTGCTCTCGGAGGCGGATAACTGGTACGTGCCTGGCCGGCTGACGCCGCAGATGAACGCGCAGCTTGACACCACGGATGCGCCCTTCGGTAAAGTGGCGCAGGCGCTTCATTTCCGGCGACTAACCCTATCCGCGACGCTGTTATGGTCGCCTCTGCCCGAAGGATGGGAAATGGCTCATGCAGACACGGGTCATGCAGACCCGGGCGACCGTACAGCGGCGCTGCAAGTCCCGGACGAACTGTTGCGGCATCGAGCAATATTGGTGTTGCCTGACGGCACGCCGTTCAGCGAAGTCGTGGAAACCTATACGGGAAATCTACTCGCATTTGCGGCCCCGCCGTTGGCGCAGTCAAGCAAAAACGCGGCGCAATAGAAGCTACCGCGACGGCTCGTAGTCCTGAGCTGACAGGCGTCTGCCTTCGAGCCACTGCCAGGACAGAAGGGCCGGCAGGCCGCACAGCACTTCACGCGTCCGTTTGGCCATCGATACGGCCAACGCCAGCTCGCCGCTGATGCCAAGGGCGTGCCCAAAAACGACCAGGCCGGCTTCTTGCACGCCGATGCCTGCCGGCACGACGAATGCCAAATGCCGTACTGCCTGCGTCATGCTCTCGAGCACGACGGCCGTGCCCCAGCCCACCGGGTGTCCAAAGAGCCGCAGGGCAAACCAGATCTCGAATGATCCGGAAATAAATGCCGCGAATTGCAAACCTCCTGCGAGCAGCAACCTCAACGCGCGACGCATGGAGGCGCGAAGCTCATGATCGAGCGAGGCCGCTTGCTCGGACAGGGTGCTTTCGCCTACCAACGGACGCAGAAATCTGTGCAAGCGCTCGAACGCCGATCCGTACCGCAGCAGCAGCGCACTCGCCACCGGCACCGGCAGGGTCAACAGGAACGCGAGCAGCACACGGTGGTATGCCTGGCCTGCCGCGCCAAACTCGACCAGCAGACAGAGTCCCAGCGCCGTGAACAGGTACAGCACAATCAGAGTCAGTACGATCTCGACGATCACCGAGGCAGCGATGGGCGCAGTGGCGAGCCCTCGCCAGCGAACCAGTCGGATGCCGACGACGCTTCCGCCCACACTTGCGACAGGCAGCAGGCGGTCGACTGCTTCGCGTACGGCGGCGACCCAAAAAAGATAGCCCAGACCCGCACGGCGCTCCGGATCGTACGGCCGCAGCAGCACGAGCCAGCCGACGGCGTAGAGGAAAAAGAAGAGCGCGCGATAGGGTATCAACCACAAGAGCTGCCACCCGCCCGAACCCAAGGTGTGCATTATCGCGGAGAAATCCGCGCGAATGACCAGAGTGACCAACAGAGCCAGTCCCAGCAGCCCGCCGATGTAGGCAGCGTATTTCACCGTTGCTAATTCTGGGGCAGGTCGGTGTTCAGGACAGCGGGTGCATGACGCCGTCGGCGTCGACGTCGAACTCAGTTCCCCGCCAAGTCACGCGGGAAGTGAAAAAAGTCCGGCACCAGACCCAGCAGATCAACAGATCGCGCGC
Organism: Steroidobacteraceae bacterium; assembly: GCA_035996065.1. Classification (GTDB taxonomy): domain Bacteria; phylum Pseudomonadota; class Gammaproteobacteria; order Steroidobacterales; family Steroidobacteraceae; genus Bog-1198. The sequence continues at coordinate 61,116 of DASYJX010000055.1, forward strand.
CGGCACCAGCCAAAGATCCGACAGCAAAGCACGATCACCCATCCGATGCACGAAATGCAGCACAAGGCGCGCGACCACCGCAACTGCGAATAGCATCCATGTCGCCCACGAATGCGATGACTGAGCCACGATGCCGAGAAGCGCCAGGGGCACGATGAAGCTTACAAACAGAAACCGGAAACTACGCGGCCGAAGCACGCATATCGTACGCATCCACCGCAGTTCGTGGCGTATAAGCGAGCCGAAGCTCGTCTCGTGATGCTCTCCTTGCACCACGTAGCGCGACAAGACGATCCGTAAACCCAGTTCGCGCACCAATTCACCCAAGCGATGGTCGTCGGCAAGATGATCCGCCAGGGCTTGCAGGCCGCCGATCGCTCGCAGCGTGTCCCGATGCAAGCACACGGTTTGGCCGGAAACATAGCCCTCGTGACCGAACAGCCACGCCAGCAGCACCGAGGGGAGATACCATTCATTGATGTACATCGCGCCAAGGCGGGACCAGATCCGCGGGGTCGGCGTTCCCCGGTAGAGGCAGGTGACGAGGCCGACATCGGGGTCCAGCAGGGGCGACATTACACAATTGAGGTAATCGCTTCCGACGAACGCGTCGCTGTCCGCGATGGCGAGTACGTCGTGCCGCGCGTAGGGAAGCATGTTGATCAAATTGCTGATTTTCAAATTAGTGCCGTGAAGCCGGGGATCGATCACCAACTCGATCGGTATCGATGCGAACTCCGCCGCCAGCCTCTTCACGACCGCGCATGCGGGATCGCCCGGGTCGCGCACGCCGAAGACGATCTGGAACTGGGGATGATCTTGAAGGCAGAATGACCGCAGGTGCTCGTACAGCCCAGGCTCCGCACCGCACAACGGCTTGAGCACCGTGATGGCCGGCAGCGAACGCGAAACATGCGGCCCCTTTTTTGCGCGCCAAACGAGCACGGCCACGACCGTGAGAACCGCATAAATCGCCGCCAAACACGAGGTCGCGATGCCGGCAATCGTCAGGAGCGGTCGAATGAACGGCATTGGCGCCAACAGGGGGTTCGTCAGGCCTCGTGCGCGCGCAGGAAGCGGAAGAACTCGACGCCCTCGCGCAAGCGCCGCGTCATCATTTCCCAGCTCGTCAGCATTTCCTTGACGATCTCCCAGATTTTACTGGGCCGAAAATAGAAGCGCTTGTAGAACACTTCCATGCTGTGAAAGATTTCTTCTTTCGACAGATGCGGGTAGCTGATCGCCGCCAGCTGCACGCCCTTGTCGTTCACGAGATTGATCGCGTCATTCTCCTGCAGCCAGCCGTTGTCGACCGCTTGACGATAGAGCGTAGTGCCGGGGTAGGGGGCAGCGAGCGAAACCTGGATGGTATGCGGATTGATTTCCTTCGCGAATTCGATGGTGCTCTCGATCGTTTCTCGAGTCTCGCCGGGCAATCCCAAAATGAAGGTTCCGTGGATGAGGATGCCGAGCCTTCGACAGTCCTCGGTGAAGCGCCGAGCGATGTCCGTGCGCAGCCCTTTTTTGATGTTCAGCAGGATCTGGTCGTCGCCCGATTCGTAGCCCACCAGGAGCAGGCGCAGACCGTTGTCCTTCATCACCTTCAACGTTTTGTAAGGGACATTGGCCTTTGCGTTGCAGCTCCAGGTCATGCCGAGTGCGCCCATACCTTGCGCAATGGCTTCCACCCGCGGAAGGTTCGAAGTGTCGGTGAACGTGTCGTCGTCGAACATGATCTCCTTCACTTCCGGCATGTTCTCCTTGATCCAACGTACTTCTGCGAGAACGTTCTGCGCCGAGCGCACCCGGTAGCGGTGGCCGCCGACGGTTTGCGGCCACAAGCAGAACGTGCACTTCGAGCGGCAGCCGCGGCCCGTGTAGAAACTCACGTAAGGATGCTTCAGGTAGCCGATGAAGTAGTTTTCAATCTTGAGGTCCCGGCGGTACACGGGTGCGACGAACGGCAAATCATCCATGTTCTCGATGATCGCGCGCGGCAGGTTGTGCACGATGGTTCCATCATCGCTGCGATAGGAAAGTCCTCTGATGCCCTTCAACGGCAGGCCTTCGGCGGCTTCCTTACAGGTGTAGTCGAACTCTTCCCGGCAGACGAAATCCACCGCCCGCGTGGCTTTCAGCGAGCCTTCCGGATCGACCATGGTCTTGGCGCCGACCAGACCGATCCGAATGTTCGGATTGTCCTGTTTCAGGAGTTCGGCGAATTTCGCGTCCGTCGGAAACGAGGGCGTACTGGTGTGCATGATGACGAGATCGTAGCCGCGCGCGATACGGCGGACCTCATCGACCGTCAGCTCGTCGGCCGGGGCATCGATCAAACGGGAGTCCGGCACCAGAGCGGCGGACTGCGCCAGCCAGGTGGGAAACCAAAATGACTTGATTTCACGCTTGGCCTGATAGCGTGAACCCGCGCCGCCGTCAAAACCGTCGAACGAGGGTGCCTGCAGAAAAAGTGTCTTCATCGATTTCCTTTTGCGCTGTTCCTTTGCACTCAACAAAGCGAATTATGACCACCACCGCGAGTTAGCGCCATGGGGCCGTTCCGACTTATTTCAGGAGCCAGATTGCGTGAGCCGCGAATGCCTCCATAGGGAGTCGATTATCGATTATACGTCAATTACTTACAGCCCTTACATCGATTAAATATAGGTTATGATCGGAGACGCGCCCGCAGCAAGTTTCGGCCATGCTAGAGTTTCGCCCCATTGAAAGCAGAAGAGCATATGACCGATCGATTGACGGCACTACTGGCGGAACGACCTTGGCTGCTTGCCGACGGCGCGACGGGCAGCAACCTGTTCGAGCGTGGGTTGCAGTCCGGCGACGCGCCTGAATTATGGAATTCCGAGCATCCCCAGCGCGTTGCCCAACTGCAGCGGGCCTTCGTGGAGGCAGGAGCGGATATCATCCTGACCAACAGTTTTGGAGGCACGCGACACCGGCTGAAACTGCATAAGGCGGAAGATCGGGTGGCCGAGTTGAACGAAAAGGCAGCACGCATCACCCGTACCGAAGCGGATCGCGCCGGGCGTGTAGTGCTGGTCGCCGGGAGCATGGGACCGACCGGTGAAATACTCGAGCCGCTGGGGCCCTTAAGCCAGAATGCCGCCCGCGAGGCGTTTGCCGAGCAGGCGATCGCTCTTGCGAGAGGCGGCGCGGACCTTCTTTGGATCGAAACGATGTCGTCCGTCGAGGAGACCGAAGCGGCCGTCGCCGGCGCGCGCGCGACCGGGTTGCCGGTGGTGGCCACGTTGAGCTTCGATACCAACGGCCGCACCATGATGGGGATCACACCGTACGAACTTGCCGGATTGCACAGCAAGCTCGAGCTTGCGGCGTGCGGCAGTAATTGCGGTACAGGACCCTCCGAACTTGTCGCATGCATGGTCAATCTCGCCACGGCCTCCGCGCCCGCGGCCATCCTCGTCGCCAAGGCAAACTGCGGCATTCCGCAATTCATCGACGGCGAAATCCGCTTCAACGGCACACCGGATCTGATGGCGAAATATGCCTGCCTCTCGCTCGACGCAGGGGCGCGCATCATCGGCGGCTGTTGCGGCACCACGCCGGAGCACCTTCGCGTCATGCGCCGGGCGCTCGAAGCGCATGTGCGGGGACCGAAGCCGGATCTGGCGACAATCGAGTCGAGCCTCGGCGCCATTTCGAGCGGCGCGACGGCGCAATTGCGCGGAGAGCTCAGTCGGCAAGCAGGAGCGGCGGCCGGCGCCGCGGGCCGACGTACGACGAACCGGCGCGGCGCGCGGGCTGAAAATACCTAAAAGCTTGCGCCGCCGATGCTTAAGGGTACTTGTTTTCCACCGCGTCGCGTACGAGATGGGTGTCGTAAACCAGCACCACGGACGCGATTCGGCCGGTATCGGGATCGAAATTGAAAACGTCCGCGCACTCGAACGCCACCTTCGAACCGTCCTTCAGCCGCCAGTCGTAGAGATAGTAGGCTACCGCCCGCATGTGGCCTTCGGCGCTCACCAGAACATCGTGCACGGTGAGTTCGCTGGCGCTCGATGCGGCGGCGACCTTCGCTATGTAGTCCCGCACCGGAATGCGGCCGAGGAACGGTGACTGAACCCAGCCTTCGGGGGTGAACAGCGCCGCCGCCTTGTCGACGTCGCTCGCCTCGAGGGCCTTGAGATACTTGCGCACAGCTCGCTGCATCTGTCTCTCCTATCCTGGGATGCACCGAAACGTCAGCTTAACCATCCACGAGAAACATTAAAAGGACCATCGATGAGCGCGACTGATTCAGCAGAAGGCCTTTGGCTCGGTCTCGACACCGGCGGAACGTTTACCGACGCGGTACTGCTCGCGGACGGCCGCCGGGTCATTGCCAGCGCCAAGGCGCTGACGACGCCCTGGAACCTTGCCCTAGGCATTGGCAAGGCGATCCGGGCCGTGCTGGACTCGGCCGCCGGCGCGAGCCGCGCCGACGTCGGCCTCGTCTCTGTGTCCACCACGCTCGCTACGAATGCGGTCGTCGAAAATCGCTTCAGTCCGGTGTGCACCCTGCTGATCGGCTTCGATGATCCGATGGTCGAGCGTTCGGGCCTGCAGCGCCCCGGCACGGGCGGGGTGGTGGTGCGCGTGCCGGGCGGCCACACCGCAACGGGGGAAGAGGCGTCGGAACTCGACGAGGCCGCCGTCAGCAAGGCGGTGGCCGATCATGAGGCACGGGTCGAGGCCTTCGCCGTCGCGGCGAATTTTTCGGTGCGCAATCCGGCTCATGAGCTGCGCGCGCGCAAGATAATCCGGTCGCTATCGCCGAAGCCGGTGACATGCGCTCACGAATTGAGTTCGAAGCTCGACGCACCGCGGCGCGCGCTGACCGCGGCCCTGAACGCCCGCCTAACGCCCCAGATTCGGCATCTGATCGAGGCCTTGGCGCGCGTGCTCAAGGAAGAGTCGATCGATGCACCTCTGATGATCGTCAAGGGCGACGGCTCGTTGATGAAGGCGGAAATTGCCCTCGAGTATCCGGTCGAGACCATCCTTTCGGGTCCTGCGGCAAGCGTCGTCGGAGCGGGCTTTTTGACCGGCCTTTCCGACTTCGTGGTTTCTGACATGGGCGGCACCACCACCGACATCGCCATCGTGTCGGGCGGACGGCCGGTTATCAGCGGCGAAGGTGCTTTGGTCGGCGCATGGCGCACGATGGTCGAAGCCGTCGATGTTCGCACCACCGGTCTCGGCGGCGACAGCGAAGTTCATTTCGACAGGCAACATCGGTTGTGTGTAGGTCCGCGCAAGGCGATGCCCCTCAGTTTGCTGGCGCAAAGCTTCCCCTCGGCGCTCGCTTGCCTGAGAGTGATTGCCGAGCTCGAACGCCTTCCCGCGTACCCGACGCAATTCGCGTTTCGCAATCCCGATCGTTCGCTGCCGGCACATCTGTCCTCTCTCGAACGGCGCGTGTGGGACGCGCTCGGCCTCGAGCCGCGTCCGGTGTCCGACGTCGTGCGCAGCGGCTCGGGGCTCGAGGCGCTGCGCCGCCTTGCCGATGCAGGGCTTGCCACCCTTGCCGCCTTCACTCCGAGCGACGCAATGCACGTACTCGACCGGCAACGGGAATGGTGTGTCGAGGCCTCCGAGTGCGGCGCGCGCATCCTTGCCACCGAGGAACGCAATGCGGGCGGCGCCCGCTCGGCCGCCTCGCCGCGAGCCGTCTGCGAGCGAACGTACGAGCATGTCGTGTGCGAAACCGGCAGAGCTTTGCTCGCGGCCGCGCTGGCTCACGATCCCGGTATCCAAACGCGCGGGCGAGGCTGGGGTGAACTCGGTGACCGATTGATCGAGGACACCGTCGCCGGCCGCCGCTTCTCGAAGATTCTGCAGGTGTCGCTGTCACTTGCGCGGCCGCTGATCGCCATCGGCGCGCCGGTCGGAGCGTACTACCCGGATGTCGCGCGCCGCCTCGGCGCTGAACTCAGCATCCCCGCACATGCCGCGGTCTGCAATGCGGTGGGTGCCGTCGCCGGGGTGGTTTCGCAGACGGTGGAAATCTTGGTGAATCAACCGACTTTCAAGGTCTTCCGCGTCCATGATCCGGCGGGAAGTCACGATTACCCCGACTCGGCGCCTGCGCTGGACCATGCAAGGCGCGTATCGCGCGAGTTGGCGCTGGCGGCGGCCCGCCGCGCCGGCGCCGCCGATCCGCATGTAGAAACGAGCGTCGACGAACGAATCGCGAACGTCGGTCCCGGAGCGGAGTATCTCGCGGAGGCCGTGGCTCGTTCGACGGCGACCGGCCGTCCGCTTGCTGGGCATGCTCGTGCACCGCATATCGGATAAAGGCATAAGCTCAAATCGGCATATCGGATAAAGGCATACGGAAACTGCGCACGGCGGCACGGGTGCGCGCATATTATTCCTTATAATGGATTTCTCTTGAGAACCCGAGCGGCACTTGAATGAAACAACCCGATGAGACGCAAGGCCGACGCAGCCGACGCCGCCCATCCAGCGCCGACGTCAGCCACGCTGTCTTCGACCGCACGCGCTCGTACCGGCATTTGCGCAATCCATTCTCGCCGATGAAGGTGTTCTCCGACGACCAAGTCGCCGCCATTCACGACGCTGCGCTCGTGATACTCGAAACGCAGGGAATGAAGGTGTTGTCGGAAGACGCGCGTATTCGGTATCGAAACGCCGGTGCCGAGGTCGACGAGACGACGCAGATCGTGAGACTGCCTCGCGAACTGGTAGGCGCGTCTCTCGCCGCCGCGCCGCGCGATATCACCCTGCACTCGGTGGATCCGCAGCGGCACGTTCCGCTGTCGAATCCCTGCGTCGCCTTTGCGGTAACCTCCGGGCCGCCGAACATCATGGACACCGCGCGCGGCAGGCGCGCCGGAACACTCGAAGATTTCTCCAATCTGATGAAGCTCTGCCAGAGTTTCGAGGTCATCCACGTGCTCGGCGGAGCGACCGAGCCGCAGGACGTTCCGGTGCACATTCGCCATCTCGAGGTGACGCGCTCGCAGCTGAAGTTGACCGACAAAATTCCCTTCATATTTTCGCGCGGACACGGCCAAGTCGCCGATAATTTCGAGCTCATTCGCCTCGCGCACGGCATCACGCCGGAGGAATTCCGCTCGCGTCCCTACACGTACACCATCATCAACACCAACTCGCCGCTGCAGCTCGATATTCCGATGGCCGACGGCATCATCGACTTCGCAGCCGCCGGGCAAGTGCTGATCATCACGCCGTTCACTCTCGCCGGGGCGATGGCGCCGGTGACCATCGCGGGCGCACTGACCCTGGCGCACGCCGAATTTCTCGCGGGCCTGACGCTGGCGCAGATCGTGAAGAGCGGCGCCCCGATCGTCTACGGCAGCTTCACCTCGAACGTGGACATGAAGTCCGGGTCGCCGGCGTTCGGCACGCCCGAGTACGTCAAAGCCGCCTTCGGTGCAGGTCAGCTCGCACGTTTCCTTGGGCTGCCGTGGCGGTCGTCGAACGCGACCGCATCGAACATACCCGATGCCCAGGCTGCCTATGAGTCGCAGATGAGCCTATGGGGCGCGCTGTTCGGCGGCTGCAACTTCATCCTGCACGCCGCGGGCTGGCTCGAAAGCGGATTGACCACCTCGTACGAGAAATTCATCCTCGATATCGAGATGCTGCAAATGTTTGCGGAAGTGTTTCAACCGGTTGGTGCCACGCCGCCCGATCTCGCGCTCGAGGCGGTGGCGGAGGTCGGCGCCGGCGGCCATTTCTTTGGATGCGCGCATACGATGGAGCGCTATCGAAGCGCGTTTTACGCACCGCTGGTGTCGGATTGGCGCAACTCCGGCAGTTGGGCAGACGACGGTTCGAAGACCGCCACGGAACGCGCGGCAAGCATCTGGCGCAGCACCTTGGAGCGTTATGTCCCCCCCGCTCGTGACCCTGCCATCGTCGAGGCGCTCGACTCGTACGTGGCGCGGCGGGTGGCCGAAGGTGGCGCGCCGCCGGTGACCTGACTATGTCGCATCTGGACATGTCGCCGTCGCGATATCACAAGTCCGTAGATTGCCACCGTCTTAACATGCAAGGCGATAAGGACCATGTAAGGTCCGATGTCCATTGGAAAATAATCGTTGGAGACTTAGATGTCAGAGTTGACTGAGGGTGATTTCGACCTGGCCTCGCTCAATGACGAGGAGCTGACCGAACAGGTCCACGATGACCTGTACAACGGACTCAAGACTGAGGTCGAAGAGGCGACGCGGCTGTTCCTCGCGAGAGGATGGTCGGCCGAACGCGTGTTGAATGACGCGCTGGTGGAAGGCATGCGCATCGTCGGCATCGATTTTCGCGATGGCATTCTGTTCGTGCCCGAAGTCTTGCTCGCCGCCAACTCGATGAAGGGCGGCATGGAGATCCTGCGGCCCTTGTTGGCGGAAACCGGAGTCGAGCCGATCGGGAAGATCGTCATCGGCACGGTCAAGGGCGACATACACGACATCGGCAAAAACCTGGTCTCGATGATGCTCGAAGGGGCCGGATTCGAGGTCATCGATCTGGGCATCAACAACCCGGTCGAGAAATACCTGGACGCGCTCGACAAGCATAAACCCGATATCCTCGGGATGTCCGCGCTGTTGACGACGACCATGCCGTACATGAAGGTCGTGATCGATACCCTGAAAGAGCGCGGCATTCGCAACGATTACATCGTGCTGGTCGGCGGTGCGCCGCTCAATGAGGAGTTCGGTAAGGCGGTCGGTGCCGACGCGTACTGCCGCGATGCCGCGATCGCCGTCGAGACTGCCAAGGGACTGATCGCGAAGCGCCGAGCGGGCGCGGCGGCCCACTGAAGCCACCATGGCGGACGGACCCACGCAAGGCGAAGGCATGCTGATCATCGCGTGCGGGGCGCTCGCGCACGAGATCACGGCCTTGCGCCGCGCAAATGGCTGGAGTGCGCTCGACGTTCGCTGTTTGCCGGCCGAATTGCACAACCGCCCGGAAAAGATTCCCGACGCCGTTCGTGCCCTGATTCAGTCCTCTCGCGGCCGCTATCGCTCGATCTTCGTCGCCTACGGCGACTGCGGCACCGGCGGACAGCTGGACAAGGTGCTGCGCGAGGAGGGCGTCGAACGCATCCCGGGCGCCCATTGCTACGAATTTTTCGCCACCGCTCCCGTGTTTGCGGCGCTTGCCGAGGCCGAACTCGGCACGTTCTATCTGACGGATTTTCTGCTGCGTCATTTCGAGCGGTTGGTCATCCGCGGTCTCGGCCTCGATCGGCATCCAGAGCTGTTCGGCGCTTATTTCGGCAACTACCGCAAGCTGGTCTATTTGGCACAGACGCCGGAGCCCGACTCCGAGGTTGAGGCTCGCGCCGTCGCAGCGCGGATGGGATTGCAATTTGAATTTCGCCGCACCGGCTATGGGACTCTGGAGACAACGCTGGTCGCTGCGGTCGCCGGCAGCGATAAGGTCGTAGCATGGGTTCGCTGATCATCATTTCCTGGCGCGACATCCCTGCGCAAGTGATCGCCAAGCGCGCCCGCGAGACTGCCAAAGTGCAGCTTTCGCCGCGTTTTCAGGAGGCTGTCGACCGCGCCGCCATGCGGGCCGGCAAAGGCAGTTCCGATGCCTACCTCGCCGACTGGGCGCGCAGCGCGCCGCGACCGTGCGGCGATGATCTGAAAGCCGAGGCGTCCGCCGAAGCGGCGCGCCTGGAAGCGAAGTTTACCGACGAGGATCTAGAACGGCTCATTCGCGCAAAAGGCGTGGATGCGAATCGCGAGGTTCCCGATGCGGGAGCCGCGCCGGCATCCGAGACCGTCTGATGTACGCGGTCAGGCTATGGTCGGTGCGCCACGCGCGCGGTCTCAACGCCTTTTATCGCGGCTTTGAAGCATTCTTGGTGAAGCTGCATCCTCTGTTGCGCGCAGTGGGGTACGAGCGGATCGAACGGCCGGTGGCGGCCGTGGAGAAAGCGGTCAAGGGTTTGCTGTTCGATTGCCGGATGTGCGGTCAATGCGTTCTCAGTTCGACCGGGATGTCGTGCCCGATGAACTGTCCGAAATCCTTGCGCAATGGCCCCTGCGGCGGCGTGCGCGACGACGGCAATTGCGAGGTCAAGCCGAACATGAGGTGTGTTTGGGTCGAGGCATACCGCGGCGGGGAGCGCATTCCAGGCGGCGTTGAGGCGATGACCAAGGTGCAGTTCGCTGTCGATCAACGGTGCCAGGGCCGCTCATCGTGGCTCAGGGTTGCACGCGAGAAAGCCGAGAAGGGCGGCGCAGCGCCATGAGATTCGAGGACGAACCGGTCCCTGGCTATCCCCTGCCGATACTCCCCGGCTATACGTCTCCCGGACGGTTCGAACGGGTGCTGCGCGCGGGCGGTTTTGCCGTCACCACCGAGCTCGCACCGCCGGATTCCGCCGACCCCGAGGATGTCTATAAGCGGGCGCGCGTTTTCGACGGGTATGTCGACGCCATCAACGCCACCGACGGCAGTGGGGCGAACTGTCACATGTCCAGTCTGGCGGTCTGTGCATTGTTGACGCGCGTTGGCTACGCCCCCATCATGCAGATCTCCTGCCGCGACAAGAACCGCATCGCGATTCAAGGCGATATTCTCGGCGGCGCCGCGATGGGCGTATGCAACATACTGTGCCTGACCGGCGACGGCGTGCAGGCGGGCGATCATCCGCAGGCGAAGCCCGTGTTCGATCTGGACTGCGTGTCGCTGCTCGACATCGCGCGCACCCTTCGCGACGACCACCATTTTCAAAGCGGCCGCAAAATCACCTTCGCGCCGCGCGTATTTCTGGGCGCCGCTGAAAATCCCGCAGGGCTACCGCACGCCTGGCGGCCGCAGCGCCTGGCGAAGAAGGTCGCCGCCGGCGCGCAGTTCATCCAGACTCAATACTGCTATGACCTGCCGCTGCTGCGCACCTTCATGGATCAGGTGGAGGCGCTCGGGCTCTTGGAAAAAATTTATATCCTCGTCGGCGTCGGTCCGCTGCGTTCGGCGAAGACGGCGGAGTGGATGCGCAAGAACGTCCCCGGCATGCATGTGCCGGATGCCCTCGTCGCCCGCCTCAGCGGCGCGCGGGACCAGGCGCGCGAAGGCCGCGATATCTGCGTCGAGCTGATCCAATCAATGCGCGAGATCCCCGGCGTCAGCGGCGTGCACGTGATGGCTTACCGGCAGGAAGAGTCGGTACCCGAAATCGTCGAGCGATCCGGCGTCCTTCAAGGCCGTGCTCCCTGGTATCCCGGCCGCGATGCCTCACAACTTCCCCAAAGGACAGCATCATGACAGACACCATCGTCAGTTCCGCCACGAAGGAGGTCGTCATCGGCTTCAATCGGCCGTTCGTCATCATCGGCGAGCGCATCAATCCGACGGGGCGCAAGATCCTTGCCGCGGAGATGGCGGCAGGCGACTTCACCCGCGTCGAAGCGGATGCGCGCGCGCAAGTCGCGGCCGGCGCCCACATGCTCGATGTCAATGCGGGAATTCCGCTTGCGGACGAACCGGCGATTCTCGCGCGGGCCATCCAACTCGTGCAATCCATCACCGACGTGCCCCTGTCGATCGATTCATCGATCGTCGCCGCCCTCGAGGCCGGGCTCGCCGTCTACAAGGGCAAGGCATTGGTCAATTCGGTGACCGGCGAAGACGAGCGATTGGAAGCCGTGCTGCCGCTCGTCAAAAAGTACGGCGCCGCCGTAATCGCGATTTCCAACGACGAGACGGGAATTTCCGAGGACCCGGATGTGCGCTACGCGGTCGCGAAGAAAATCGTCGAGCGGGCAATGGACTACGGCATCCCCGCCAGCGATGTAGTCGTGGATCCGCTCGTGATGCCCGTTGGCGCCATCAATCAAGCCGGCGTACAAGTGATGCGCCTGGTGCATAGGCTGCGTACCGAACTCAAGGTCAATACGTCGTGCGGCGCCTCGAACATCAGCTTCGGGCTGCCGAACCGGGACGGCATCAACAGTGCGTTCCTGACGATGGCAATGGGGGCCGGGATGACTTCGGCGATCACCAATCCTCTGCACGTCGAAGTCATCAAGGCCTGCATGGGCGCCGACGTCATGCTGGGCCACGATCCGGATTGCGCCCGCTGGATTCGCCGCTTCCGCGACTCGCCTCCGTCGTCGGCGAGCGGCGCGGCCGCGACAACCGCGGCGCCGGGCGAAGCGCCGCGCGGCCGGCGCGAAGGCGGTCATCGCCGGCGTCCGGCGTAAGAATCGCCGATTCGCATGGCCACCCGAGATCCGCTGGTTGTATTCACGCCATCCGGCAAGCGCGGCCATTTCCCCGCGGGCACACCGCTGCTGCAGGCCGCGCGGAGTCTCGGCGTCGATATCGATTCGGTGTGCGGCGGCCGCGGACTGTGCGGGCGCTGTCAAGTGTTGGTGGCGGAGGGCGAGTTCGCCAAACACGGCGTATCCTCCTCCAGCGCCAGCTTGTCGCCGTTCAGCGAGCCGGAAAAGCGTTTCTCGCGGCGGGTGCCGTTGGCGGAAGGCCGCCGCCTGTCGTGCTCGGCACGAGTCGAGGCCGATGTGGTGATCGACGTGCCGGCGAGCAGCCAGGTGCATCGTCAAGTGGTGCGCAAGGAAGCCGATGCGCACGTGATCGAGCTCGATCCGGTCGTGCGCCTGCACTACGTGCAGGTGAAGCAGCCCGACATGCACGATCCATCCGGCGACCTGCGCCGGCTGTTCGAGGCGCTCGAGTCGGAATGGAGCCTCAAGGATCTCACCTGCGATTTGTCGGTGCTGCAGACTCTGCAACCCACGCTGCGTAGCGGTGCGTGGCAAGTCACGGCGGCGGTACATGCCGGCAGGCAGATCATCGGCGTTTGGCCGGGACTGCACGAGCTCGTCTACGGGCTTGCGGTCGACATCGGGTCGACGACGATCGCCGCGCACCTGTGTGATTTGAGCAGCGGAGAAGTGGTCGCCTCCGCGGGAGTCATGAATCCGCAGATCCGCTTCGGCGAGGATCTCATGAGCCGCGTTTCCTATTCGATGATGAATCCGGGCGGCGCGGCATTGATGACCGCGGCCGTGCGCGAGGCGCTGTGCGGGCTGGCCGCGGACGTTGCCCGGCAAGCAGGCATCTCGCACGAGGACATTCTCGAGGCGACGCTGGTCGGCAACCCGATCATGCATCACCTGATGCTCGGCATCGATCCGGTGGAACTCGGCGGCGCACCCTTTGCGCTCGCCGTCGATCATTCGCTTACGCTGCGGGCAAACGTCATCGACTTCAAATTGAACCGCAACGCGCGCATCTACGTATTGCCGTGCATCGCCGGGCATGTGGGCGCGGATGCCGCGGGCATGGTGCTCTCGGAGCGTCCCGACCTATCGGAGGACATGACACTGCTGGTTGATGTCGGCACGAATGCCGAAATCGTGCTTGGTAACGGCAGGCGGCTCGTCGCCTGCTCCAGCCCCACGGGTCCCGCATTCGAAGGCGCCCAAATCAGCTGCGGTCAGCGCGCGGCGCCCGGAGCGATCGAGCGCGTGCGCATCGACCGCGAGACCCTCGAGCCGCGCTTCAAAGTCATCGGTTCCGACCTCTGGTCCGGCGATCCCGGTTTCGAGGAGTCGACGAAGTCCACCGGCATCACGGGCGTGTGCGGATCCGGCATCATCGAAGTCATCGCGGAGATGTATCTCGCCGGAATCATCAACCAGGATGGCGTTCTTGACGGCAGACTGCGCGGGCGCTCGCCGCGCATCGTCGAGAATGGCCGTACGTTCGCCTATGTGCTGCATCAGGGTGTTCCGGAGATGAAGATCACGCAGAACGACGTGCGCGCCATTCAGCTTGCGAAGGCGGCACTCTATGCCGGCATCGCGCTGCTGATGGAGCGGCTCGGCATCGATCACGTCGACCGCATCCGCCTCGCCGGCGCGTTCGGCAGCCACATCGACGTCAAGTACGCGACCATACTCGGCATGATTCCCGACTGCGACCTAGCACAAGTCCGCTCGGCCGGCAATGCTGCCGGAACCGGGGCGCGCATCGCACTGCTCGATGCAGCCTCGCGCGGGGTCATCGAGACCTTGGTCCGGCGCATCGAGAAAGTCGAGACGGCGATCGAGCCGCGCTTTCAGCACCACTTCGTCGAGGCCATGGCGATTCCGCATAAGACCGCCACGTACGCGCATCTGCGCAAAGTCGTCGATTTGCCGCCGCCGAAGGAATCGACGAGTCAAAGCGAAACCCGCGGCCGCCGTCCTCGCCGCGCGCCCGCGCCGTAAAAGCCGCAAACAAAACCCTGCTTCCCAGGCCCAAGCGCGAAGCGATCCCCCGTATCGCGAGACGTGCTTTACATAATTAGGGATCGCTCAAACAAAAATGCTGGCCGCGGTATTTCATTAGGCTTACTCTTGCCGCCAGTCTTCTTGATAATCTGTGACCGACGTCCTCGACAACGCGGACGCCGGTGCCAACAACTTAAAGGGATGGAATCATGACTACTCTGAGACATTGGCAAAGGATTCGATTCATTTCCAGCGGCATGCTCGCGGCCGCCGTCGTCGCGATGATCCCCCTCTGTGCCACGGCGCAATCCAACGGCCGTCACGCACTCACCCGGCTCTCCGGAGTCAGAATTACCGGGGCGCCGCTCGCCCAGCGCCCGCAAATCGTCATGCTGAAGTTGGCGGGCGATTCGGTGGCCGTGGTCCGCAGCCGCATGCCGGGCAAGCAGCTCGCCGAAGCCGACCGGCAGTCGATCGAGAGAGACCTGCGCCACAAGCAGAACGCGCTCGTACCGTCGATCGAAGCGATCGGCGGCACCGTGCTCGGACAGTTCCAGCATGCGATCAACGGCATCAAAGTGAGCGCCACCCCCGATCAGATCAAGTCATTTGCTTCGTTGCCTGGGGTCGTCGCGGTCAAACATGTCCGTAGCTATCATCTCGACAATGCCGAGAGCGTGCCGTTCATCGGCGCCCCGCAGGCGTGGCAGGGTCCGCCCGGAGTTCACGGTGAGCATATCCGTGTCGCCGTCATCGACACCGGGGTCGATTACACGCACGCGAACTTTGGCGGCCCGGGCACGGTGGCCGCTTGGACGACCGCGTTCGCAAACAACACGAAGGCCCCCGACCCGGCGATGTTCGGCCCGAACGCACCGAAGGTAAAGGGCGGTATCGACTTGGTGGGCGACGCCTACGACGGAGTGGCGAACAACGTACCCGTACCGGATCCCAATCCACTGGACTGCAACGGGCACGGCAGCCATACCTCGGGCACGGCGACCGGTTTCGGCGTAGCGACCGGGGGCACTACTTTCAAGGGACCGTACGACGCCGCCACACCCGGCCAGTCGTTCATTATCGGGCCTGGCGTTGCGCCCCTCGCGGATCTCTACGCGGTGCGCGTCTTCGGCTGCAAAGGCTCCACCAACGTCGTCATCGACGGCATCGACTGGGCGGTCGCTCACAACATGCAGGTGATCAGCATGTCGCTCGGCGCGGATTGGGGTACGGAGGATGACGCCGATGCCGAGGCATCGGAGAACGCCGTCAACGCCGGCATCGTCGTGGCCGCAGCCTCGGGGAATGAAGGGCCGGCTCCCTACATCACGTCGAGCCCGGGCTCGGGCGATAAAGTGATCAGCGTGGCCGCGATCGATTCGCATAGTTCGTTTCCCGGCGAAACGCTGACGCTCACGCCGAGCGGCAGCATCACTGCGCTCGATGCCAATGGAATTCCCGTCGGCAACGGCACGTCGCTGCAGGTGGTCGTGCTCAAGGATACGAAAGGGACGGGCTCGGGCGGCATTTCGCTCGGTTGCGATCCCGCTGAGTACACGGCCGCGGGGGTCGCGGGGAAGCTCGTGGTCACGGTTCGCGGCAATTGTGCGCGCGTGGACCGGGCGATTTACGGCCAGCAAGCAGGCGCCGCCGCGGTTGCGATGATCAACAACGCGGCCGGCTACCCGCCGTATGAAGGCCCGATCACTTCCAACCCGGACACCGGCGCGCCCTATACGGTCACGATACCGTTCCTCGGCGTCCAGGGACCGCCGTCGACCGATGGCCCGACGTTGGCGGCCTCGACCGCGGCGAGCTTCGCCACCACGACGATCGTCAATCCGACCTTCCGGCGTTTCGCCTCGTTCAGCTCCGCCGGACCGCGCACCGCCGACGGTCATCTGAAGCCCGATATTTCGGCGCCCGGCGTCAGCATCTTTTCGACGGCGATGGGCACCGGCAACCAAGGTTTGTTCGAATCGGGAACTTCGATGGCAACGCCGCACGTTGCAGGCAGCGCCGCGCTCGCCATTCAAGCCCACCCGCATTGGGAGGCCGAAGAGGTATCCGCTGCGGTCGTCAACACGGCCGATGCAACCAAGATCGCCGGCTATTCGGCACGCCTCGGCGGCAACGGGCTGGTGCAGCCATTCGCAGCGACGCGGACATCGGTCTTTGCGCAAGCGGAAGACGGAACGCCGAGTGTCAGCTTCGGCGTATCCGAGCTGACGCACGACTTCAGCGACGAGTCGCGCATCATCGTTCAAAATCGTGACGGCGCACCGGCGAGCTTCTCGATTTCGGTCGTTCAAGGGTCCGGTGCCGCGCATACGGCAACAGTCTCGCCAACCTCGATCACACTGTCGGCACACGAGCGGCGGACAGTGCAGGTGCACTTGACGGTTCCGGTAGCGACCGTCGGCGATTCCAGCGCCTTCCGCCAGGTACAGGGCCGGGTGGTATTTACCCCGACCAGCGGCAACAACCAGGTCACATTGAGCGTGCCGTATTATCTGGTGCCGCGCGCCCGCTCGATGGTCGACGCTCGGCTGAGCGAATCGGATCATGCGTCAACGGTCAGGCTCGACAACGAGTCGAAGTCGGTGGCAGGCACCGCCGATTTCTACGCCTGGGGGTTGCGCGGCAGCAACGCCAGCCTAGGATCGATCGGGCTGCGGGCGGTCGGGGTGCAGTCCTTCGCTGACCCGGGCAATGGCCAAATGCTCGTGTTCGCGGTGAACACCTTCGGCCGTTCGTCGAACCCTGCGACGACCGTTTACGACGTGTTGGTCGACGTGAACGGCGATGGCGCTCCGGACTACGACATCGAGGCCGTCGATCTCGGCCTGCTGACAACCGGCTCGCCGAACGGCGAGTTAGTGGTCGCGGTGTTCGATCTGAACTTGGGTGGGGGCGTGCTCGAGTTCTTCGCAACCGCACCCACCGACGGCACGACGGTCCTCTTGCCCCTCGTGGCTGCCGATATCGGCATCACGGCCGCCAACCCGCGGTTCAGTTACGTCGCCCTGACGACGGACTTGTTGAGTGCCAAGACTGATATGAGCACGAGCGCCGCGAGCTTCAATGCATTCAACAGCTCGATCAGCACCGGCGCATACGTCAGCCTCGCGCCGGGAATGAAGGCGAGCGTGCCGTTGACAATCGACCGGACGGAATTCCGGAAAACACCGGCGCTCGGTCAAATGGTGGTAACGCTCGAAAATAAGACGAAGGAGAACGACCAGGCGCTGTTGCTGCGTCTCGGCGATGATTGATAGGCTATCGCACTAACGGGCGTCGGAAGTGCCGCCGGACGAGAGCGTCC
>DASYJX010000056.1:0-1501 GCA_035996065.1 Steroidobacteraceae bacterium
AGTCCTTCTCGACGCGCTCCCACGGCAGCGCGCGGCGCTCGCGGGCAATCTGGTCATGCAGGCGCATCAGTTCCTTTTCGCGCGCCAGCAGCGTCTTGCGCTCGTTCACCCATCGGTCACTGGAGACGACGGGATGGTTCACGGTATGTGGTTCGGCAATGGTGGTGTTCATGATGTGCTCCTTGGTTCGGACAGGGTTGATCTTAAAGTTCGAGGCAAATCTTGCCAAAGTGCTGTTGGGATTCGTAATACTTGAAGGCAGCGGCGATTTCCTGCAGCGGAAAACGGCGGTCGATAACGGGCTTCAAACGATTGGCCGTTATCGACCGAATCATGTCCTCCTGATCTGCTGCCAATGGATATCCCGCTGATACGAATCTGATTCGAAAACAGTGCCGGGATCGACACTTCGGCCGCAAAACCAGTCAAGACGCCGATTAGGGCGATATGGCCGCCTGTCCTGCAGGCTGTTATCGACTGCGTCAACGTGCCGGGTCCGCCGACCTCAATCACATGATCGACACCGCGGCCGGCCGTCAAATCCTTTGCCTTCTGGCCCCAGTCCGGCACGGCCTTGTAATTGATGACGGTGTCGGCCCCGAGACGCTTGAGATTTTCCAAGTCTCCCGGCGCTCTCAGTCTAACTAAGCTCACGAAGATCTCCTTTGAATGTCAGGGTTCAGGCGGTTGCCAGTTCTTCGCGGCGCATCGCCGCTTGCACAGCAGGGCGGGCAGCGACGCGCTCCTGGAACGCCAGCAGGTTCGGGAACTTCGACAGGTCGAGTTTCACGAACTCCGCCCACCGCGTGACCACAAACAAATAGGCATCGCTGATGGTGAACTGTTCGCCCAGCAGAAATGGCGTGCGGCCAAGCGCGGCTTCGATCAGCCCATAACGTTGATGCAGATAGGCCATACGCTCGGTGCGCACGTCGTCGCTACTCGCCGGATTGAACAACGGTATGTAACTCTTGTGTAGATCTGAATTGATGTAGCCCAGCATCTCTTGCAGGCGGTAGCGCGCCATGCTGCCGTTGGCGGGTGCCAACTGCGCATCAGGTTTCAGGTCGGCGAGATATTGCACGATGGCTGGGCCTTCCGTCAGCACACTGCCATCGTCCAGTTGCAATGCGGGCACATAGCCTTTGGGATTGATGACGAGAAAATCTTCGCCGTGTTCGGTGCGTTTGGTCTTGCCGTCGACCTTCACCAGTTCGATTGATAGGCCAAGCTCGGTGGCAACAATGTGCGGCGAAAACGAACAGGCGGACGGAATGTAGTACAGCTTCATGGTCTTGCTCCTTGGGTTGGGGTTGATCAGGACAGTGCTTGAATGAGATCGGTCATCATCACGACCCGACTCCTTTCGGACGTCGCACGGCGCGGACCTTTCCGCTCGCTCCGCCGCCGCAGTAAAAGAGGTCTGCCCCGTCGGACTCGAGCCCGCTGACGGCGGTGCCGCGCGGCATCTCCAGCCGCTCGAGCACGGCGCCGCTCTCCG
>DASYJX010000057.1:0-2701 GCA_035996065.1 Steroidobacteraceae bacterium
GTTGGGGTCGGGCCGGAACATTTCGACCTCATCGCCGAGCAGGCCATGAGAACACCCTGGGTTCCGCGCAATCCGCGCAGGATCGACGGCCCCGCGCAGATCCGCGAGATTCTTTCATTGGCCGCATAGAATTGGTGGAGGCAGGATGTACACCGGCAAGCACGCTCACCTTCGCCCGCTGCAACCCGCCTTCATCATGGCAGATACCGGCGAGGCCGTGACCTATGCCGAACTTGAGGCGCGCAGCAATCGGCTGGCGCATTTGTTTCGCAGGCTAGGCCTCCAGCGCCTCGACCATTATGCCGTCTTCATGGAGAATAACAGCCGCTATCTGGAGGCCTGCGACGCGGGCGAGCGCTCCGGACTTTATTTCACCTGCGTGAACTCCTACCTGACGCCAAGCGAACTCACCTACATCGTCAATAACAGCGAGTCGCGCGTTCTCATCACATCGACCGCAAAGCTCGGCGTCGCCCGCGAGGCGCTCAAGGAATGTCCAAACGTCGAACTCTGCATCGTTGCCGACGGCCCTGGAGAGAGCGAACGCATCGTCGGCCTGCGCGAAGCCACCGCAGGCCTGCCCGATACGCCGATAGCGGACGAGTGCATCGGCACCGCGATGCTTTATTCGTCGGGCACCACCGGCCGGCCGAAGGGCATTCTGCGCATGCTCCCGGAGCAGCCGCCGAGTCAGCAATTGCCGCTGTTCGACTTCCTGCAAAAGCTCTGGCAGTACCGCGAGGGCATGATCTATCTGTCGCCCGCGCCGCTCTATCATTCGGCGCCGCAGGCTGCGGTCAATCTCACGATCCGGATGGGCGGCACCGCCATCATCATGGAGCGTTTCGACCCCGAGCGTTACCTCGAACTGGTCGAGAAATGGCGCATCACCCATACCCAGCTGGTGCCGACGATGTTCTCGCGCATGCTGAAATTGCCGCAAGAAGCGCGGGCGCGCTACGACCTGTCATCCCTGGAGATCGCGATTCACGCCGCGGCGCCCTGCCCGGCCGCGGTGAAGGACGAGATGATCGGGTGGTGGGGACCGATCATCCACGAATATTACGGCGCCACCGAAGGCCTCGGCTTTACCGCATGCAACAGCGAGGAATGGCTCGCGCACCGCGGCACCGTAGGCCGTGTGCTGCTCGGCCAATTGCACATTCTCGATGAGAACATGCGGCCATGCCCGGCCGGCACCCCGGGCACGGTGTGGTTCAAGACCGCGACGCCGTTCGAATATTTCAACGATCCGAACAAGACGCGAGAGGCCCGCTCGCCGGACGGCAGCATGAGCACTGTCGGCGACGTCGGCTATGTCGACGACGATGGCTATCTCTACCTGACCGACCGCGCGACTTTCATGATCATCTCGGGAGGCGTCAACATCTATCCGCAGGAATGCGAGAACCTCCTGATCACGCATCCCAAGATCGCGGATGCCGCGGTGTTCGGCGTTCCCAACGCCGATCTTGGCGAGGAAGTCAAAGCGGTGGTGCAAACCATGCCCGGGATCGAGCCTTGCGCCGCGCTGGCCGAGGAACTGATATTGTTCTGCGGCCAGTCGCTGTCGCACCAGAAGGTGCCGCGCTCGATCGAGTTCGAGGATGAACTGCCGCGGCTGCCGACCGGCAAGCTCTACAAGAGGCTGTTGCGCGACCGCTATTGGGGCAACAAGGCTTCGCGGATCGTGTGAGTGCGTAAGGTTCCATCAAGCTTAACGCTGCGCGCGGGTTTCGGGCATATTGATTCCATTTCAACCATTGCCTCAATTCGCGCCACTCTTACTTTTCGCATTAAGCGTGCGTTATGAAACATTCGCCATCATGATCGCCGAATTAGTATCTGTCATCGGGCCTGAGATGATTCATCCTCGCCGATTTGCACGTATTCGGCCGAATGGACCGAGTTCCAAGGTCGCCAAGATAATCGTTGCTCCGCGGGAGCCGGTCATCGACTGCGCGATCGTGGATTACTCCGCGGGTGGCGCCTGCCTGGAAATATTCGGACCGGTCGTTTTGCCGACCCGGTTTGAATTGCTCTGGGGCGGCACCAAGAAGAAGTGCCGCGTTGTCTGGAAAGCCGGAAGACGAACGGGCGTCACGTTTTGAGGATTTGTTCCACCTGCCCGCGGGCGCCGAGGCGTAGTCTGGATTGACTGATCTCATATCACACAGAGTCCTGCCGTCCATGTTAGTGCATATCGTTGCAGAACGGCCGAACCAGATTTCAGAGCTGCGGACGCACCTTGGACCGCAGCATCGCGTCACTTCTTCGCTGCTTGGCGCCCAGAGCGGCGCGCCAAGGGGATGCGACGCGATCATAGTCGCCGCCGATCTTCGCAAGGCCCGCAACATCACGGCCCTCAGAGGGACGTTGGACGCCTTCAAGAGCGCGCGCCGAAAAGTCTTCGTGGTTGACCAGAAGGCACGGCTTTGCGCGGCGCAGGCCTACGCGCTGAATGCGACGCATGTATTGTTCAACCCCGTGTATCAGCAGGCCCTGCTCGCAGCGTTGAGCGACGCCCACGGATCAAAAGAGATTCCCGGAGAAACCGGCGCACAGCGAGCGGCCGCCGACGGAGCGGCCTTCATTGCGTCAATGTTCACTGTCGTCGCAAGCGGCGAGCAGGTCGATGTAACGGACGGAAAACACGTCGCCGGCAGAATTTGCGATGCGATTGCTGAAGACGGTTTTTCCG
>DASYJX010000058.1:0-1587 GCA_035996065.1 Steroidobacteraceae bacterium
TGCTCAAGGGCAGCCCGAAGATCACGCCATCGCGCGCACGCTCACTCGCTGTCGCCGCGATCCGCGAGGCCTGCGAGGAGACCGGGCTCTGTCTCGGCCGCAAGAGCAACGGTGCGACCCCTGCGCTGGAAGGCGGGTGGAAACCTTTCTCCGATGCCGGCCTGCTGCCCGACCCGTCCGGCCTGTTCCTGATCGCGCGCGCGATCACCCCGCCGGGCCGCGTGCGGCGTTTCGATACACGGTTTTTCACCGCGGATGCTTCGGCCATTACCCACCACGTCGAAGGTGTGATCCATGCCGAGGCGGAATTGGTGGAACTGGTCTGGGTCGAGTTGGGGTCGAAACCGCTCGCCGACCTGCACCCAATGACCAAAAATGTGCTGAACGAGCTGGAAAAGCGCCTCGCCACTGGGCCGCTGAAACACGATACGGCCGTGCCGTTTTTTCATTTCTACGGCGGCAGGATGCATAGGGATGTTTTGGGGACGTAGTTTCTGCTTTCTCCGCCGTCATTGCGAGGAGCACTTGCGACGAAGCAATCCAGCTTTTTTCTAAGCAAGCTGGATTGCTTCGCGGAGCCCGTCATCGGGCGCGCATTCGCGCGACCCGGTGGCTCGCAATGACGGGGAAACGTTCTCCAGGCGCAGCTCAAATCGCAAATTTCTTCTCGTCCGTATCTGATGCCTTCTGGCCAGGAACTCCCTATCTCCAAGAGGTCGGCGAACCAATGCGAGATCATCCATGCCAAAACGTCAATTGCGGCTCGGCGCGTTCATGCGGCCGGTCAGTATTCATACCGGCGCGTGGCGCTATCCCGGGGCGTGGCCGGATGCCAATTTCAATTTCGCGCATATCAAGCGCCTGATCCAAAAGCTTGAGGCCGGCAAGTTCGACGCGTTCTTCATGGCCGACCATCTCGCCGTGCTCAACATGCCCGTCAATGCGGTCAAGCGCAGCCATACCGTGACTTCGTTCGAGCCGTTCACCCCGCTGTCGGCATTGGCCGGCGCTACCGAACATATCGGACTGATCGCGACGGGTTCGACCACTTTCGACGAGCCCTATCACGTCGCCCGCCGTTTCGCCTCGCTCGATCACATCAGCGGCGGCCGTGCGGGATGGAACATCGTAACCACGTCCAATCCGGATGCGGCGCTGAATTTCGGACGCGAAGATCACATGGAGCATGCCGAGCGCTACAAGCGTGCGCGCGAGTTCTACGATGTGGTCACGGGCCTGTGGGATTCCTTCGCCGACGACGCCTTTGTGCGCAACGTCGAAACGGGGCTTTATTTCGATCCAGCCAAAATGCATGTGCTGAACCACAAGGGAAAATATCTGTCCGTGCGCGGCCCGCTCAACATCGCTCGTCCGGTGCAAGGCTGGCCCGTTATCGTCCAGGCCGGCGCGTCCGAAGATGGCAAGCAACTCGCCGCGGAAACCGCGGAAGCCGTATTTACCGGCGGCGGCAGCCTGGTCGACGGGCAAAAGCTTTACGCTGATATCAAAGGCCGCATGGAAAAGCTTGGCCGCGACCGCGATCACCTGAAGATCCTGCCCGGCGCTTTCGTCGTGGTCGGCGACAGC
>DASYJX010000059.1:0-189882 GCA_035996065.1 Steroidobacteraceae bacterium
ACTGATCTCTCCGGATATAGCCAAGCCTATTTGGACAAGATTGCTCTGCGTCTAAATCAGCGTCCGAGAAAGACTTTGGGATTTAAAACCCCAGCGGATAAACTTCAAGAAAGTGTTGCGCTGACCGATTGAATCCGCCCGCTAAAGCGGTGGCTATGGCGTCAAAGCGACACGAAAATATATGCGCAACAATACCCGGACTACCATCTACTTTGCGCCGGAGATCTTCAGGGCGCTGCGCATGAAGGCCGCCGCGACGCATCGTTCAATGTCGGAAATGGTGAACGAGGCGGTCAAGGATGCATTGGCAGCAGATGCGACCGATCTCGATGCATTTGCATTGCTCCAAGATGACGCGGAGACGTCGTTCGAATCATTTGTTTCTGGTCTGCGGCGGCGTGGCAAGCTATAAGATCCTGCTCAAGGCTATCGCCGCCAAAGAATACGAGGCGATTGCTTCGAAGGTTGATCGCCGGCGCGTTCTTTGGAAGATCGCCGCGCTGAGCGTTGATCCGCGGCCGGCGCCGGCCGGACAATTGACCGAGCGCGAGGATCAGCATCGAATTCACGTGGCACAGCATCGAGTAATTTACCAAATCGACGAGCGCCAAAAGCGAGTCACGGTTTTCAGGATGTCCACCGTAAACGCCAAGGATCCACCTGGTAGTCGTCCGCTTCAGGGACTGACTCACAGCGACATTGCAACTCGCTTCGAGCATGCCTTAGCGAATGCCGATGGCATGGTGGGTGCCCACTGCATTCACGAACTGTGGATGCGCGGGGAAATGTCCATTAACATTGAGCGAGCGCTCGAAAGATTGTGGGCGCGTGCCGCGGAGTCGGTGCCGGAGTGGCTGCCGATGCGATACATCGAGTGGTTGCCCGCCGTATACGAGGTCGCGCTCAAATTTCGCTCGGTCGAACGGGGCCGATCGAATATTTATTTGGTGCTTCTGGACTACCAGGACCGCGATGAACATGGCGTGTATGTGGGAATGAGCAGGTACAGTCCGGCGCAGCGCTTCGATCAGCATAAGGCGGGTATCCGCGCGGCAGGCAGCGTATTGAAACGCGGCCTGGAAGTGCTGACCGGGCCGACCTTGCATCTGCAATACATCAAGCGCTCGGAGGCGTCCCGCATCGAGGAGGAGCTGGCGCGGGCCCTTGCGTCAGCGGGGCTATTGGTCAAGGGTGGCCACTAACAACCTCTGTGGAGCATTGATACTTGATTCTCATCGGTATGTTTGACTCGCCCTTTGTGCGGCGAGTCGCGGTCAGCATGAATGTGCTCGGGGTGGCATTTGAGCATCGCAATTGGTCCGTCGGAAAGGACTTCGAGCTCATCAGGCAGTTCAATCCCCTGGGCCGGGTACCGACCCTCGTTCAGACGGATGGCGAAGCGCTGATCGAGTCGAGCGCGATATTGGATTTTCTGGACCAGGGCGCGGGTCCGGAACGCGCGCTGGTACCGCGCTCGGATAACGACCGGCGCGAGGCCCTGAAGATTGTGGCGATTGCCATGGGTGCGGCGGAGAAGGGCGTCGCCCAGGTCTATGAGACCGTCTTTCGCCCCCAGGAAAAGCGCTATCGGCCCTGGATGGAGCGTTGCAATACGCAAATGCATGCGGCGCTGGCTGAGCTGAATCGACTTTCCCAGGCACGGTCCGGCGAATGGCTGATCGGCAATCGAATGACCCAAGCGGATATTACGACGACCTGCGTGTATACGTTCTTGGTCGACGCGCTCGCCATTAGCAACGCTGCCGTTGCCTATCCTGGGCTCGCGGCGATCGCCGAGCGCTGCGAAGCGCTGCCGGAATTTCGCTCAGTCAAGGCCGAATGGTTTCCGCCCGGTGACGACCGCTGACTGGCTAGTCGTAATATGCGCCCTTCGAAGGTGCGCCCTTCGAAGGTGCGCTATCCGCAAGGTGCGCAAGCACCTCTGTGCCGTCATGCCATACAATACCGCAATGATCACCGTGCACCACCTCAACAACTCACGGTCGCAGCGCATATTATGGTTGCTCGAGGAGTTGGGGGTCGCCTATGAGGTGAAGCGCTACGAGCGCGACCCGAAAACGATGTTGGCTCCGCCCGCGCTTCTGGCGGTACACCCGTTAGGGAAATCCCCGGTCATTGTCGAGGGCTCGGTCACGGTGGCCGAGTCGGGGGCCATCGTCGAATACCTCATCGATCGCTACGGCTTTGGCAGGTTCATTCCGCCTGCGGGCACTCAAGAACGCCTGCGATATACCTATTGGCTGCACTATGCGGAAGGATCGGCAATGCCCCCGCTCTTGCTCAAATTGGTCTTCGACCGTGTCGCCAACAACCCTGCGCCGTGGCCCATCAGCGCCGTGGCGCGCCGCATCGCCGGCACGGTACAAAATTCCTTCATCGGCCCGCAACTGAAACGGCATTTGGACTACATCGACGCTGAGCTTGGCGCGCACACCTGGTTTGCCGGCGAGGAGTTCACCGCGGCGGATGTTCAAATGAGTTTTCCGTTGGAAGCCGCGGCTATGCGTGCGGGATTGAACGCCAGCCGGCCCCACTTGACAGGCTTTCTGGATCGGATTCGTGCGCGCGCTGCATACAAGCGCGCGCTGGAACGCGGCGGTCCGTATTCTTATTAGGCCGCCGGCCCACGGTTTTGCGCATCGATTTGAATACTTATAAAACGGGGGGTTGCCATGTGGAAGTCGGTAAAGGTTGGAGCGGCTTTGTCGGGAATTTTGTTTCTCGGTTTGACGGGGTGCGGCCAGAAACAGCCCGCGGCCGGAACGCCCAAAGGTCCTTCGGCTGCCAGCCAGCAATGGAAGAGGCTGACGGACGCCTTCATGAAAGGTTATTTCGATTCCCGGCCGTTCTTCGCCGCACAATCCGGCCGCCACGAATACGACGGCCAGCTGTCGGATCTCAGCAATCACGGACTCAGGCGGGACATCGCCTGGCTGCACGATGAGCGTAGCCAACTCGGCGCAGTCGATCCGAAGACACTGGATCCGCGGGAGAGATTTGACCGCGAGTACCTGCTGGCCGTCGTCGACAACGACTTGTTCTGGATGGAAAAGGCGAAATTCCCATTCACCAATCCCCGTTGGTATATCGACAAAATAGATCCCGACATGTATTTGAACCGCAATTACGCGCCGCTGGATGTGCGCATGAAGGCCTACATCAAATACGCGCGCGGTATTCCCAAAATGGTCAACGACATCAAGGCGAACCTGCAGTCGCCTTTGCCGAAAACTTATGTTGAATTAGGGATTGCGCAATTTGGGGGATTGGCCGAGTTCTATTCGAAAAATGTCGGGCCAGTCTTCGCCTCGGTGAGCGATCCGGACTTGCAAAAGCAGCTTAGCGATGCGGACACAACGGCGGCGCAGGCCATGGAGGGCCTGAAGCAGACTCTGGTGGAGGCCCGAAAGCAGGCGAACGACAAGTTTGCCTTGGGTCCGGACCTCTACGCGCAGATGGTTACGCAGACCGAGCTTGTGACGGTTTCGATCGATCAGATCGAAGCCGCGGGCCGCGCCGATCTCGATCGCAATTCCGCGGCGCTCAAGAGCGAATGCGATACCTATGCACCGAAGGCATCGTTGCTGCAATGTACGGCGAAGATGTCGGCACACAAGCCGAAGGATGGCCCGCTCGAGACCGCACGCGCGCAGCTTGCGATGCTCAAGGATTTCATCGTCAAGAACAATGTGGTCTCGATACCGAGCGCCGAAGAAGCGTTGGTGGCCGAGGCGCCGGTCTACAAGCGCTCCAATGCGGCGTTCATCGAGGTTCCTGGGCCGTTCGATCATGGGGTTGCGTCCGTATATTTCATCGCGCCGCCGGATCCGAAGTGGAGCAAGACCGAGCAAGCGGCCTATATACCGAGCGAGCCGACGCTGTTGTTCACGTCCGTCCACGAGGTATGGCCGGGGCATTTTCTGCAGTTCCTGCACTCGAACGCCAATCCCTCGAAGCTTGAAGCTTTATGGGTGGGGTATGCCTTCGCGGAAGGCTGGGCACATTACTGCGAAGAAATGATGTATGAGAAGGGCTTGGGGAAAGGCGATCCCGAGAAGCACATCGGGCAACTCACCGATGCCCTGCTGCGCGACGTGCGTCTTCTGTCCTCCATCGGACTGCACACCCATGGGATGACCGTGGCGCAATCCGAGAAGATGTTCCGAGAGCAGGCGTTTCAAGATCCAGGCAACGCGCGCCAGCAGGCCGCACGGGGCACCTTTGATCCGGCGTACCTGAACTACACATTGGGCAAGCTCATGATTCGGAAACTGCGCTCCGACTGGACGGCCAGGCAGCCAGGCTCGGGTTCGGGCGCGCCGCCTGCCGACGAACAAGCGCTCTGGCATGATTTCCACGACAAGTTCCTCTCGTACGGCGGGCCGCCGATTCCGTTGCTGCGCAAAGAAATGCTGGGTGAGGAAGGCACCTTGCTTTGAGGAAACCTGAAGCTATTTGATCGCGACTATGATCCCGCTGTCCGCCCAGAGCCCCAGCAGGCTTGCGGCGCGCAGCGGGATCTCGGCCTCGGACAGCCACTCGGCAAGCGCCTCGCAGATCTGTCCGAATGTGCCGCCGCTGCGGGCTAGGTCGAGCGCCGCCGCCTCATCGGCGGTCATGGAACGAAAATAATTCTGCAGATTTTGCCGCCACAGAAGCCACGGCGTCGGATGCTCTGCGCGCGCCGGGTCCGGCGGCGCCTCCCCGCGGCTCATCGTCTGCCATACGGGTACCGTGTTCCATCGAAGCGGCAGGCGGCGCACCGATGGGTGGAACCGGAATCTTAATTCGCTCCACGCGCACGGGTCGAGAGCGGAAAATGCCGCTCGCGGCGTAGGCTCGGCATCCGCCGAATCGAATACCTCCGCCAGGGTCCATTCGAGCCGCGCAAGTTCCTCGAAAATAGGCACCTCGGCATAGGGCGAGCATCGCCCCATAAATTCCGCGAGTTCGCTTCCGTACCAGCGTATCGAGCGATGCACGGACGGATGGGCGGCGACGAACTCCTCCCCGAGGATTGCGAAGTCCTCGTCACCCAGCACCGCGTGCAGAACGGGATAGGTGTCGTTGAGCGCCTCGATCAGGCGTACGCGATAGGCATTGCGATAAATATCCAATCGTTCAGCGACCGGCAGAGGCGGCGCATCCACGATGGCATCCGCAATTGCGCTCTCTGCACCCACCAGGTGATTTTGCAGATCACGCTGCAACTGGCGAAGTCCCGGCATTATGCCGCCTGCCGGGCGGACCGGCCCGCAAGTTCGCGGGCGATTTGCAATTCCGCGACAAGCTCATCCAGCGGCGGAATGTTGTCGTCACGTTCGATCATGGTCGGCACCGCGCCGAATTTCGCGACGGCCGCGCAGTAAAGGTCCCAGACCGGCTGGACGATCGGATGGTCATGAGTATCGATGAGGTGTCCGCCAAGGTCGCTGTGGCCGGCGAGATGAAACTGACGCACCCGCCCCTTGGGCATCGCTTCCAAATAGGTCAGGGGGTCGAAGCCATGGTTGACGCTGCTGACGTAGATATTGTTGATGTCGAGCAAGATGGAGCAGTCGGCACGCTGCGCGACTTCGCTCAAGAACTCCCATTCGCTCATGTCCGATGCATGAAAGGTTAGGTAGCTTGAAACGTTTTCCAGCAGTATTTGCCGGCCGAGCGCGTCTTGTACTTCACCGACCCGCGCCGCGACCGTAGCCAGCGCTTCTTCGGTGTAAGGCAACGGTAGAAGATCGTGCAGGTTGCGTCCGTCGACCCCCGTCCAGCACAGATGATCGGAAATCCAGTGCGGTTCGATCCGGGCAGCGAGCGTCCGCACGGAGGCCAAGTACTCAAGATCGATGGGATCAGAGCTGCCGATCGAGAGCGACACGCCGTGCATGACCACCGGGAAACGTTCGCGGATGCGGTCCAAGTAGTGCAAAGGCTTGCCGCCGGGCACGAGATAATTTTCAGTGAGGATCTCGAGCCAATCGATGTTATGAGGCTCGTTGAGCATGGCCTCGTAGTGCGGCGTGCGCAGGCCAAGACCAAAGCCGGCAAGGTTCATGAACTTCGCTCGGGGTGAAACCGGAGGGCTTGCTAGGATGCCGGGGCCGGGCGTTCGAGGCACGCCCGGCCCAAGACTCTAGCTTAAGCGCAGCTTACTTGGAGGCTGCTGCCTTCGATTTCGCCTCTTTGCAGTCCTCTTTCGACATGGACGTCCAGCCCTGGCCCTTGCAGCTGTTCATGCCCTTGCAACTGTTCTTTGCGGACTTGCACTCGGACATGCCTTTACAAGAATTCACTCCCGCGCAATGCGTCTTGCCGGCGTCGGCGTCCCCTGCGAATGACACGGTGGGCACAGCGGAAGTGAACAGCATCGCGGCCGCAGCAGCGATGGCGGCGCTCGACAGTTTATTCATCTGCATGATGTAGTCCTCAATGGTTTTTGAACAATGGTTTTATCAACGCAGCGTTATTGCTGCTCCCTAACTAAGACCCGGCCAACGGTGTGATTATTACTCAATTGTCTAAGCTTATGCGTTTTTCAATCAGGGCGAGCGGCGGCCCGCCTAAAGAAGGCGACCGGCAGTCGGCCAACGGCAGGTTAACTCGCCGTAATGTTGTAATTTTTTCGCGGCGCCTGAGATCTTTGCATCCAGCCGGATTGCTCAGCCGAATGCTTTCATCAAAGGTTCGCTAGAGTCCGCCCATGTTTTCAATCGCGGTTTACGAGCAGGGTCTCCTTGTCGGGGCTGCCGCTGCGTTTGTCACTTGGATATTGAGCCTGTATCGCCGCAACGTCGCCATCGTCGACAGCCTGTGGCCGCTGATGTTCGTATTGGACGCATGCGCGTACGCACTGGTCGGCGGAGTGAGCGGTCCGCGTGGCGTCTTGATGCTGAGCGTGGTGACCGTGTGGGCCCTGCGCCTGTCGATCTACATTACCTGGCGCAATTGGGGTCATGGCGAAGACCGCCGTTATCAAGCCATTCGGGCGCGCAATAAGCCGCGCTTCGCAATAAAGAGCCTGTATCTGATATTCGGGCTACAGGCGGTGCTCGCGTGGATCATTTCGCTGCCGCTCCTGGGTGCGATCTTGAGCTCCGCGCCGCTCGGAGTGCTCGACGGTGTCGGCGTGGCACTCTGTCTCGTGGGGTTCATCTTCGAGACGGGGGCCGACTGGCAGTTGGCGAGGTTCAAGTCAAAGCCGGCCAATAACGACAAAGTGATGGATCGAGGGTTTTGGCGGTACACGAGGCACCCGAATTATTTCGGCGATTTTTGTGTGTGGTGGGGCTTTTACTTAATCGCTGCTTCCGGGGGCGCATGGTGGAGCATGGTCGGGCCGCTGCTGATGTCGCTCTTACTAATGCGCGTCTCCGGCGTAACTCTGCTGGAAAAAGACATTGGGGAACGGCGGCCCGGATATAGCGATTACGCGGACGCACCAATTCGTTTTTCCCCGACCTGTCCAAGCTTATGCGTCATTGAATCCTTGCATATTCGCTTGTGGATTAAAGGGTTAGACGTAAAGACGCTCGGGCGTTAAATTGTCTTTATGAAGCGCCGCATTGCAGGTACGCTGGCGGGCGATAGGACAAATCAAGGGGTACGCTTCATGCGGCACACGATGTGGATGACTGTGTGGATTATTGCAGGATGTGCCGGCCAGCCGAGCAAATTACCGTCGATACGCGAGGCGGCATCCCCGACGGCATCACCGCGGCCAGCGGCATCTCCAAGCGATCAAAGCGGCAGTGTCGCGGGCAAACGCGTGCTCGAAGCCAAGAAGCAGGGATTCAAACTCGTTAACAAGGATGGCGATGTGTTGTATTGCAGGACCGAACTCAAGACGGGCTCCCATGTGGTGAAAGAAACGACTTGCCTGACCGAGGAACAGCTCGACGAAGTGCATCAGCAAACCAATCAAGACCTGCGGAATCAGTTGAGACCGCAACTGCCTCCACCAGGCAAGTAAACGAATCCGAGCCAAGGAAAGGCCACGCTGGGTAGCGTGACCTTTGACAGTGCCTGCTAGGGGGAAGCCCTATGCTTGGCTTTGAAGCCAGCCCCCCCGTAGGCCGTGAGCTTCGTCTTGGGGCCAACCGGGAATGTGTAGCGCGCCTGCGCTTCGTTATAGACATAGATCGCCGATGTTGGCTAAGCGGCGGCGAAACGTGGGGATGCAAATCCGTCCGCAGTGCGGTGTTGGTACACCGCCACAAACCGCGAATCCTTGGACTTATTGCGTTGCGTTCGTGTCCGGTGCATTCTGTGCAAGAACTTTAATTAAATACGCAGGGGTGGCGGGGATGGCTTTTGCTCATTGAGCGCGCTTGAGCTGCCTCCTATTTGCTGGGAGAAATTCGCATGAATAGGTTGAAGGGACGTGCTCCTGCCGTCGTCGCGGGTGCCGTAATTTTTGGTCTGAGCACCGCGGGAATATCCGCGGAAGAGACGGAGTCGCTGAAAGAAGTCGTGGTGACCGGATCACGAATCGCCACCCCGGAACTCGAATCCATGACGCCCATTACCGTGTTGACCAATCAGGCCATCGAGGCCTCCGGTACATTGAATATTTCTGATTTTCTGCGGGATTTGCCGTCGGTCGGCACGTCCTTGTTGAGCACCACGAACAGCAATTTTTTAACGAGTGGTTCCGGCGTCAATTCGATCAACTTGCGCAATTTGGGCGATCAACGCACGCTGGTGCTTGTGAATGGCAAGCGTTACGTGCCCGGCCTCCCCGGAAGTTCGATTGTCGACTTCAATACCATTCCGACCGATTTCATCGACCATATTGAAATCACGACGGGTGGCGCTTCGGCGGTGTATGGATCGGACGCTGTCGCCGGAGTCGTCAATGTGCTCTACAAAACCAACTTTGAGGGACTGCAATTTCGCGGCCAAGCGGGCGAGACTGGCCATCATGATGACGCGCGATATGGCGGCGGACTCATGGCAGGCGCGGCGTTTGACGAGGGCCGTGGACATTTCTTGCTGGATTTGTCCTATGACAAGGACGATGGACTCTGGTCGCGGCAACGAAGCCGGTCCGCGGTAGACGAGACGGTGCTGGGCGGTGTGCTGGTTAAGCCTACCTACAGCAGCTTTGCGCCGCAGGGCCGGTTCACATACACGAGCTCTAACGGCGGTGCTGGCGATCTCTTCACCTTCAATCCTGACGGAACACTGAAACAGGGATTCTCCAGCGCTGCAAACGGATTTAATCGCAACGCTTGGCGGCGCATATCCGTCCCGACGGATCGCACGCTGATTGCCTCGACGATGAACTTCGATTTGGCGGAGCATCATCAGGCCTATGCGGAAGTCACCTATGGATACAATCACACGCAATCGAATATCGAGCCATTTGCATTGTCAGGTTCGACCCCCCCCGGCGCTGTCTACGGCAATAATTCAACAATCTTTGATGCCAACGGCGATGCGATCGGCGTGCCCATTACCAATGCCTACCTGCAGACGCTGCCAGTTCTCGCGCCGGTGCTACAGGCGATCAATCAATTCAACAGCACCGGCGCAAACTGTGTCGGTAGCGCCGCAACCAACCCGGCTTACGACTGCATCAGTTACTTGAACTTCCGGAAGCGTCTGGTGGATATTGCCGCTCGCGGCAATGAGGCTACGCGTCAAACGATGCGAAGCTTGGTTGGCGTCAAGGGTGATGTCCCGTTTGGCGACTGGAGGTACGACGTATCGCTAAGCTATGGCCGCACCACCGACGCCCAGTTCACGACCGGGCAGGTGAACCTCGCCAATGTCCGTGCGGCGTTGGATTCGGTGGTCGATCCGACTTCCGGCAAAATAGTGTGCCGTGATCCTGTTTGGGTCTCCCTGGGATGCGTGCCTCTCAATATTTTTGGCTTCAACAGCATCACGCCGGCCGCCGCCGCCTGGGTGAACGCCAATGTAACCGAAAATGCGAAGATCCAGGAACAGATCCTGTCAGCGTCCATCCAAGGTTCCGTGGGTTCACTGCCCGCCGGTAACCCGCAGTTGGTGATTGGTGTGGAGCAGCGCAAGGATTCGAGCGAGCAATTCTGGGATCCTCTGACGAATGCCGGGCTCAACGGCGGCAATCAGCTACCCAATGTCAAGGGCAGCATTACCGTCAAGGAAGCCTTCGTCGAAGGGCAAGTCCCCATCTTCAAAGACCAACCGGGCGCCTACGCGTTAAACATCGATGCAGCCCTGCGCCACGCCTCTTACTCCACGATCGGCAGCGTCAATACTTGGAAGGCCGGCTTGGATTGGGCACCCATTCAGGACCTGCGCTTCCGCGGCGTCTACTCAGTGGCCATTCGCGCACCGAATATTGGCGAGCTCTATGGCGGGCAATCGGAAACCTTCCCGACCGGTCTGGTCGATCCCTGCGACGGTATTACGGCGGCCACGGCGGGCCAGTTCCCGGGTGCATGTGCCAAGGTCCCGGGGGTTGCTGCGGCCATCGCCAACGGGGGCCAGTTCAAATACACCTTCCTGGACTACCAGACCATCAATGGGTTCGTGGGTTCCAATCCCCAACTGAAACAGGAAAAGGCGAAAACCGAGACCATCGGCATCGTGCTGACACCTCGCGCGCTGCCGCATTTCAACGCTACCATCGATTATTACGATGTGAAAATCGATGGCGCGGTCGGCGTGGTCGACTTCCAAACGGAAATCAATAACTGCCTGGCAGGCGGCGCATTCTGCGACAGCGTGATTCGCAACGCCCAGAGCGGCAAACTGCAGTCGGTCAATCAGCTCAGCCTCAATGTGGCGCAAATTCACACGCGAGGCGTCGATACGGTGGTGCGCTATGGGTTTGATCTGGGGCGCGCAGGCGGTCTCAGCCTTCAGCTTGCTGAAACGCACCTGCTGAAGCTCGAACAGGCGGTCCCTGGAGCTCCGCTCCTCGATAACGTGGGTGAACTCAATAGCGGCGCCAACGGCCGCCTGGGGTCAGGATTCAAGGATCGCGGGACCCTGACCGCTGTTTATGACATCGGGCCCTTCGAAGCCACTTGGAGGGTCAATTACCTGAGCAGCATCAACGACACGAATCCGACGGCGTCGAATACGGTGATATCGGCCTTGTACAACCACGTGCCGTCGTACACATACAATGACGTGCAGCTACGCTACACATTCAACGAAAAGAAGCACTCCTCGGTGTACTTAGGCGCCAATAATTTGTTCAACAAGCAGCCGCCTTTCTTACCCGGCGGCATGGCCTCCGAGATCACGGGCACCGAGACCGCCGCAGATACGTACGATGTGTTCGGCGTCTTTTTGTACGCGGGGGTGGAAGTCAAGATGTAGGTTTGCCCTAAGGCCAGAGAGACTCAGTACCGACTGCATTCGCGCCATTTCCCGCGAGCGGCATATGCGCTGTGCGCTGTAAGAAATGATTACCGTGCGTTATTTCCCGCCCGGCAGCGGGACTGCGTCAAAGGCGACTGTGAGTCGGGTCTCGTCCCCCAGAATTCGGTTCGTACCATGCCACATGTAGGATGGAAACAAGACCAATCGGCCGGGGCGAGGCTGCACGAAGTGCTCGGCACGCAGGCCTGGAATCGGTAGTCCAGGTTCACCAAATTTGATCCAGCCGGGCTTGGTCTGCGTGTCGTGGACATCCAGCGGAACTGCGATGTAATAGGCGGAGCTGATCCAGCCCTGCGGGTGGACGTGACTGATATGGAATCCATTTCGGCGTAGCTCGACGGACCAGCAGCCCTTGATCGTGGCGCTCCCGCGATTGCACGCACTGACGGGATGGTTGGGGTCGGTCCCCAAGAATGCCACATAGTCGGCGATGGGAATCGCGAACGCGCTGAGGAGCGCTTGAATGGCGGGTTCGCGCTCGGCGGCAAGGCTGCGCGCGGTCTGACTGCCGTTGCGTAGGCTCTGATCGAGCGGATGCGACTGAAAGTGATGACGCTTACGCAGCGCTTCGCTCAGCGACGCGTTGAGTTCGGCAATCGATCGCCACCCCGGCGGCGGTTCCAGTTCGTAGATTCTGACAAGGCGCTCGTAGTCATAGAGGCGCCGATACAGAGGATCTTGCAAGAGACGAGCCGCGGTGGCTTCGTAGGCGATCCAACGCTGCTCAAACGGGCGCCGCAGACGCTGTGCACGAATCAAGGGCATGGCAGCGTCAGGGTGTTCCATCGTCAGCTCGATGCTCACCAGGTTCTCGATCATCGCGGGATCCTCAGGTGCCCCACGCAATGCCGCGGAGGCTTCGATCCGCGCCTCCGATAGACGGCCCATTTCGAGCAGCACGCTTGCAAGGGCGGCCCGCGTCTGCGGATTCGGCGACATGCTCCGAGCCAGGGAGCGCAGCAATTCCTCCGCCCCGATCAGATCCCCCGAACGTCGCTGCAGATCTGCCCAGGCGAGTTGCAGCCCGACATCGCCGCGGTGCACCTTGGCGGCCGCCGCGATATCCCGCGCGTACTTCAGATCGCCGCGCATGTATCGCAGCTGAGCGAGGCTCGATTGGGCGACGGGGTCGCGAGGCTCGAGCGAGACAGCCTTGGCGTAAGCTTTTTCGGCTTCATCCGGCCGATAAAGCTGCATCAGTGTGCGGCCGCGATTGATATGTAGTTCGCGGGCGCCAAGCCCGAGGCTCTGTGCCCGATCGAGCGCGGCGAGGGCTTCTTCGGCCCGATCGAGCTGGGAAAGCAGAGCGCCCAGGTTGTGATGCGCGAACATATCTCGCGGCGCGATCTTTAGGGCACGCCGATAGGCGGCTTCGGATTCCGGGAAGCGCGCCTGCTCACGCAATACCATGCCGAGGATGGTCCACGCAGGCGCATTGCGACCCCCGGCGCCGGCCAGCACGGTGCGGCACGCCGCTTCGGCTTCGCCAAGAGAGCCTCGCTGCATCAGCTCATACGCGTGGTCCAGGGCATTCTGCACGTTCAAGGTGATCCGATTGGCGGTATCGGCACATTGTCGCATTGCCGGCGCGCCGGGGTGAGTCTTCTGCCCCGATCTGGCAAACTCTCGCGATGCTTGATATTCCCGGGCAACCCATTCTCGACAAATCGCTGCTGGTCGGCGGGTGCGCGCGTCTGCCGTTGCGCGTCGACGCGGCGCAGCTGTGCGCGGAAGTCGCGCGCCTGCGACCCTCGATCTGGGGTTCGTCCGGCGGCCGCGTCGGCGTGCAGAAGGCGGCGGAAGCGGTGTTCCTCCGTGGCCATGCCCCGGCGGAAGGTGAAATTCCGATCGAAAATCGACCGCTCCTCTACGAACTGCCTTACGTGCGCTGGATCATCGAAACGCAGATTCCGGCGCCGCCCCTGCGCTGTCTGCTGGCGCGTGTCGGGGCCGGCGATTGCATTGCGCTCCACATCGATCACGCACCCTATTTCAGTAAGACTATTCGCATTCACGTGCCGGTGGCCACGCATGAACTGGCGTATATGGTGTGTGCAGACCGGTGCTATGTCATGCAGGAGGGGGAAGTCTGGGCGCTCAACAACAGCGCGCGCCACGCGGTATGGAATGCACATGCAACGCTTGCGCGAACGCATCTCATCTGTGATTTTCTGCCGAGCGCGCCGCTGCTGGAATTGCTCGCGCGCGCGGAGCGGACTCTCGGCACGCGCAATCCGCACGTTGATACACATCTTGACCGCGCCGCTCGCCATTCCTCGGCAGGCGTGTGATCGTAACGGATCGCTTCGTCTTTTTGCATCTCCATAAATCGGGAGGTACGTTCGTAAACGAGTTTCTGCTGCGCTTCGTGCCCGAGGCGCGTCAGATCGGCTACCACTTGCCGCGGCGATTGTCGCCGCCCGCCGCCGCGCATTTGCCGGCACTGGGTTTCGTCCGCAATCCGTGGAGTTACTACGTGTCGTGGTATTCCTTTCAGTCCCGTCGGCGCGCGCCGAATGCGCTGTTTCGAATTTTGAGCCAAAACGGCGAACTTGATTTCGAGCATACCGTGGCCAATATGCTGAATCTCGGGACACTCGACAATCTACTCGACGAGATCATTGGCGCCCTACCGGCAGGCTACACCAACAAGGGGCTCAATGTCCCCGGATTCGCGCTCGAACGAATACGCCTGTCGGACCGCGGTTTCTACAGCTACCTCTATTGGTATCTCTACGATGGTCCGGGCGTAATGCATATCCGCAGGACGGATCGCCTGCGTGCGGAGCTGATTTCTATGCTGATCGCGGTAGGACAACCCGTGAGCGCCGCCATGCGCGCATACGTGAGCGATGCGGAGGACAGCAACACGTCGGAGCACGCGCGCTACACGGAGTACTATGGGCGGGAACTGAGGGATTTGGTCGCCGCGCGAGACGCGGATGTCGTCTCGCGGCATGAATTCAAATTCGGGGATTGAAGGCTCGCGGCGCTAGCCGAGCGCCTGAAGTCGGCGCCAGACGCCCCCCAGAGCCGGCAGGAGCGGTTCGATAAGGGTGGCATTGCGCCGCCATTTGTTTGCCTCCGGCGGCGTCTGCGTGAAGCGAGATAGCGGCAAGGGCTGGGACACCCGGCATCGCAGCCGCGCATCCACCTCGACGCCGATGAAGCGGCAGATGCGGCTGATATGTGCTGCGGGATCCGCCACAAATTCGGCGTGGCGGACGGACATCCAGCGTTCGGGTGCAAGCTGCGCGAGATCATCGAGCGCTATCGTGTTGGCAGCCGACCACTGGAATGCCGCGATCTCCTGGAGCGGCCGGCCGTTCATCTCGCGCCAACCCGGCGGCAGTAGCAAAGACCATGGGCCGTCGAAGCCGTCAAGTCCGTTATAGGTTTTCCACCGGCCGGATCGCCACGCTTCAATGATACTGCTCAGGTTCTCGCGCGGATCGCGCCAAAGAAATACGAAAATTGCATCAGGAAAGAGCCGATCGAAAAAGGGCACGCGCAGGGCATTCTTGGGTGTCTTTTCGAGCAGCCGTGAATCCGCACGTAGGGAGACCGGTGCATCGTCGGCGTTGCGCAGATGTCCCGCGATTGAATCGAGGATGTTTTCCGCCCGCTGCTCGGTCATGTGCGAGGCCTCGAGGCGATTGGATTCGACGCCCGCGGCGCCGGGGCGTAAGGCCTCGATATCTTCCACCAGCCAGTGGGCCTCACCCCCCAACGTGACCAGGCTATCGCTGCTCGCCAGGGTTTCGAATAGCAATGTGCTGCCCGAACGCGGCGCCGCTATGATGAACACAGGCCGCTGCAACGTCGGCCGACCCTTGCGAATCAGGGCTGACCGATAAGGAGCGGCCGACGCGTCGGCCACCGCGGGCAGGATCACCCGCAGCAAGCGCCCCTCGAGTACTTGGTGTGCTCCAATATGATTGGTGCGCATGAACAAACCATCGGCGAGTG
Organism: Steroidobacteraceae bacterium; assembly: GCA_035996065.1. GTDB lineage: Bacteria > Pseudomonadota > Gammaproteobacteria > Steroidobacterales > Steroidobacteraceae > Bog-1198. The sequence goes on from DASYJX010000059.1 coordinate 15,367, forward strand.
CCTTCGATGCGTGACGCAGTTGCTTTCGAAGGTCCGCGTAGTGGGACCAACCTATGCCGCTTTCGCCGTACAGGGCATACAGCTGACGCCAGTCGCGACGGAAGGCGTCGAGCAAAGCGGCGTACTGCGCCAACCGATGCAAGGTTTCGGGATTTTCGTCGGCGGTCAGTTCGGCGCGCAAATCCAGCAAAAGCAAATCGACCTCGGCCGGCGCCATGACGAGTGCTAGCGCGCTCTGCTCCGTCATCGGCTGTACATCTTGCGCGGCGTCAAAGCGGTGCCCGTGCAGATCGCCGCTGTTCTGGCCGTTCGCGATGAACTGCCAGAACGTGGAGTTGCCCGCCGTATCCGCCACCAAATGGATTCGCTCCTGATCGCTGGTATTAACGACACTGTGGCGGCGCCAATTGTCGAATATCCAAGCTTCGCCGGCGGCCATATGAACGGTCTCGTCGCCGCAATGAAATAGGACGCCGGGCTGCGTAACGATGGGAATGTGCACTCTGACCCGGTAGTACCAATGATAATTTATATCGGCGTGTTCGGGGACATCGGCATGCGGACCCAGTCGCATGAGGCGCGACCGGCTCCAGACGACGCCGAGACTGGCAAGCACCTGACGCAGGTAGGGGGACTTCCGCAAGTGCGGGGTGCCGTGCATGACGCCATCGACGTCGTCGTTCTCGCCACCGCCGGCGGTGATCAACCGGATTGCGGAGTTACCGTGGATTCCATTCGGATGATCGATCCAGGACTTGCTGCCGAGCGCCAGCACTTCACGCTGCAACGCCGCGATATCGAAACGTACCGGAAGACGATAAAAAGGCCGAGCCAAGCGCACGGAGTAGGTCGCTTGTAGTTAGCTATCAACCGATTGCAAAGCGCCCATCCGTGGGATGAGTTCCGCGACGGCGACTCGCTCCACATCGGTTAGATGCGGGTTCCAGATGTCGAAGATCATCACGACGCGCGTTCCTGTACTGCGGTTCCAGGCCTCATGTTCGTACGTGTCGTCGAAAACAATCACGCGCCCTTCCTGCCAAACATGCAACTCTCCCCCCACGCGAAGCGCGCAGTCCTCGGGAACGGCTAGCGGTAAATGCCCCACGAGGCGGGTGTTGGTGACGCCGCGATGTGGCATCAAATGCGTGCCCGGCGTAAATACGGAGTACAGAACTTCAGGGCCGTGTCCGAAGACGCGTGACAACGGCAATTCGTCGATGGCCGCGGCGGTCGCCGGGCATGCGGCGCAATTGTCCTCTCGGCGCACACCATGCCGATAGAAATAGTAGCCATTCCAGCTCGGTTCGTTGTCGATTCCGCGCAGATTGACCCGCTCCAGGGTCTCGTTGAGAAAAACACGCTCGCGGCCGTCGGCCGCGCCGAGACGTTGCAGCATTTCTTCACGGATCACCGCGGTGCAGGCTTCGAATCGTTCAATCCACGGAAAGAGATGACGGTCCGGATACGGACTCGGCGGCAGATCCGGAAAGTACAAGAACGTGGGGTGTTGACGCGGGTCCAAATAATTCGGCGTGACCTCGCGCAGGTAGATTCGCAGCGCCTTCGAGACCCGGGCCATGTCCGCAGTACCGAACTTCTCACGCAGCTGGGACAGCACGGAGTCAGCGATGCCGCGCTTCGCTTCGCGGATCAGCTGGACGGCCCGCTCCACACGGCTCTGGAGGTTGGTGGGAGTCGTGGCAGGATTCAGCCAGTGACCTTGGCCTTGTGCTTCTGCAAGCGCGCGAACGTAATGCTGCAAGCAGGAATCACGTGCGCCGCCGCGATCGAGCGTCGAGGCTAGGTGCAGACGAGCGACGAAGGATGACGGCTGCAAGTCGAGGGCGGCACGATAGTCGAGGAGCGCTTGGTCGAGATCGCCGGCCTCATCGTGCGTGCGCGCCAAATGGTAGCGGGAGTGAAAGTCGGTTGGATGCGCCTCAACGGCCTTCGTCAGCAATCCCGATGCACGGTCGTATTCGCGGCGCCGCAGCGCTGCCAAGGCCGTGAAGTTGAGCGCCTCGAGATCCTCCGGAGAGGTCTCGAGAATCTGCTTATAAAGTTGCTCGCCCTCGGCGATGCGGCCTTGGCGCAACAACTGTTGAGCTTGTGAGGAGGCACTCATCCCCGTAACGCTACCATATCCGTAGCCCTTAAAATGCGAGACTATACGTCCGGCATGAGCGGTCATCGAGATTTGCGGCACTACGTTCGGGTCTATGACAACGGCTTGCAGCCTGCCCTATGCCGGCAGGCCATCGCGTCGTTCGCCGCATTGAGCCGCTTTCATCAGTCCAACGGGGCGCGTGTCCGACGGGGATTGGAGGAATCCGCATGGACCGAACTCAACGTCACTCGGCTTTCGGACGCGGGCTTCCTGCAGATGTTTGAAAAACTCGTCGATCAAGCCCTGCTGCGGTACAACACGGACGTTGGATTGACCATTCCATTGCCCAATTCGCAGACGACCTCCGACTTGATAATTAAACGGTATCGAAGCGGCGGTTCGGAGAAATTCCAGCTGCATTTCGACGCTATCCACCACGTTGCGAACCGGTACTTGGTGCTGATGTGGTACCTCAATGACGTCGATGACGGCGGAGAAACGCGCTTTCCCCAGCTGGACGTTACGGTCCAGGCACGCGAGGGGCGTTTACTGATGTTCCCCCCGTATTGGATGTATCAGCATGAAGGGTTGCCGCCGCTGTCGGGCGAGAAGTACATTCTATCGACTTATCTCTTATTCACCACGCCGGGACCTGCACCGGGCGTCTCGGCGCCATCAGCCATCGTACCCCCATCGCTGTAGGTAGGGTGCCAACACCGGAAGCGCCGGCTCCAAGTACTTGCGGTAGGCATGCCATCGTCCGACCGCCTTTTGAGTCACGGGCTGCACGACTTGTGAGTAGCTGGGGGTGCTGATGTAGCCCTTGGAACGGGCCCGCTCGGCGGGTTCGAGCATGGCCGAATCCCACGGCAATTCCAGGAACTCGGCGATCCGTCTGACTTGGATGCCAAAGTCCGAGACGAAACTTTCGTACCGCACTTCAAGAACGCGGGGACTGAGAAGCGCGGCCTGGTCGTACCAGAAATCGAATGTTTTGCGATAGCCCAGCGTCAAGGACGGCATCTCCGAGCACAGCATCGCGAAATCCGGTGCGCGAAAATGCTGCATAAAACAACTGAGGATGACGTCGCATGGATGCCGGACGATCAATAGGATCGGCGAATTGGGAAACACCCGCCTTATCACCGGCAAGCGCAATATATTGAGGGGATTCTTGTCGACGACCCGCTGCCCCTGATCCAATGGCGCCTTCTTGCGTACTCGTTCGTAGTAACGAGCGCGAAGCTCGTCGAGGTCTGCACGCGTGAGCGCGCCGAGGCGCTCCGGGTAAGTGATTCCCTTCGCGAGAATGTCTTCCAGCGCATTCTGTACGAAGGGTTGTTCGTCCATCGAACGCAGCATTGGATGTGCGTCGAGCGTCAATTCGAGCAGTGTTGTTCCGGAGCGGGGGAACCCGACGACGAAAATGGGGCTGTGTACTGCCGGCGGCGCACCGGTGTGGTCCCAAATGGCAATGTCGGCGGGATCGCAGGAGAATTCCGTGACGGCCATTTCCGGCGTCCCCCGCAGTCCCGCGATCGGCCTGCTGCGTCGGATGAAGGCTGCCTGCGAGCGGTGCGCATCGAGGAGGGTCAAGACGGTCTCGTCGTAACGCTCGAGCGCGTGCAAAGATTCGGCTAACGAGAACAAAATGAAGTGCCTGTCATGCAGTTGAGAGTAATCCGCGAGCGCGCGGCGATACAGCTCGATCGCTAGCGCGTGATCAGAGCGTCGCTGCGCAATCTTCGCCGATACTCTGAGGAAGTCTGAGCCCATCGACTGAGCTTCGGGTAGCGACGCGACCCGCTCCAACAACGCTGCGGCCTCGGCGACGCGATTGGTCCTTTCGAAAATTTGCACTTGAACGAGCAAGGCGCCGGCATTCTGGTTGCCGCATATGGCACTGCGGATGAGCGACTCTGCTCTGGAGTCCTCCCCGAGATTGAGGAGCACCTGAGCGATCGCCGCGACCGTCTCGGCCGGGGCGGTCGCCGACGGAGTCCAATTATCGAGAGCGGCGAGTGCGCGCTCGAATTGCATGCATTCGTAACAGCTCAGCACGTAACGATGCAAAATTTCGGCGTCGCCGGGTTCCAACTTCAAGGCGTCTTCCAGAACGGCCTTTGCCGCGGCAAAATCGCCGCGGGCCATGTGCGTCAGGCCGAGGTTGTAATAGAAGTCGGCGGATCGTTCGCCGCGCGCTGCCGCGCATGCGAAAGCCTCGAGGGACCGATCGGCATCCCCCACTTCGCGGAGCGAGTTCGCAAAGTTGAACCAATGTGCGCTCTGATCGGGTTCGACAGTACACAGGAGTTCGAATACCGGGACAGCCTCACCGAAGCGCCGCTGTTCCATTTCCAGGGCACCGATGAGTTCAAGAGCGCGGGCATGGCGCGGAGCGAGTGCGAGCGCCTGCCGGCATAGCGCTTCTGCCTGGGAGGAATCTCCAGCGTCCAGAGCCGCGTGGGCGGACAGAACGAGACCTTCGATGTCGAGGGCGGAGGCGGTCATTTCCTGATTAGACTATATCGAATGGGCATTCTCCTAAAAGCCTCGCCCAAAAGAAAAGGCCGCGCGGGAATCCACGCGGCCTTCGTCCGGCAACTACGCCTGGTCAGAACTTTTGCTGGAATGACACGAAATAACGCCGCCCCAAGGTGTCATACGTGCTGACGTCCGTGTTGGCGTTGATAACGTTGTTCTGGTAGAAGATCGGCGGCTGCTTGTCTCCGATGTTCTGCACCCCAGCCAGGACCTTCGTTTTGGCTACCGGAATGGTGTAACCGGCCGTCAAATTGAAATAAATGATGCTGGGAATCGGCAGGTCGGGATTAGGGTTCCCGTGCACGGCCGGGCTTTGAGTGGCCGGATTGTGAATTACCATATGACCGATGTACTGCGTCGAGAACATCGCTTCGACGCCCTGCCAACTCCAGGCAAACTGGGCCAATGAGCGCAACTTGGCGTAGTTACCGAACTGCCGGTCGAATGTGCCGGCCACTTGAATCGGCGTACCGCCTGGGGTTGCGATTTGCTGGTAGCTGTTGATGAATGTACCGCTCACGTCGAACCTGAACGCGCCGATGGGTGTGTTGTTGACCTTGTAGTTCAGGTCGGCGTCGACGCCGTTTGTCTTCAATTCACCCAGATTGACGTTGGGCAATTCAAAGATTTCCAATTGTCCCTGATTATTGCCGCTCGTATAGCGGTGGATCAGGCCGCAGAACGCAGGATCACCCGTTGCAATACATTGCTGACTCGAAAAATTCGGATCGAGCTGCGTGATGATGTTCTTGATATCGTAATTCCAATAGTCGGCTGTCAGCGAGAGATTCTCGACGAACGGGGCCTGCAGTACGAAACCCGCCGTCCATACATGGCCGGTCTCGGGCTTCAAGTTTGGATTCGACGTAATCAACCCGGTGACCTGCGCAGTCCCGTTATACGCGTACGCGCCGTTCTGCTGGTACGCGCCGTTGCACGCCTTGGCAATGTTGGGATTCGCCGCCACCGATGCGGGAGTGGTTCCGTAGCATGGATCGGCAAACGTCGAACTGGTGTTGAGCGGCGCCGCGAACAGGTCGACGAGAGTCGGCGCTCGGAACACTTGAGCGAACGTGCCGCGCACCAACAAGGTCTTCACCGGCTTGTATTCCAATTTGGCCTGCGACTTAGTAGTGCTTCCGAACAAGGAGTAGTTCGAGTGGCGAATTCCGAGGTCGATATTCAGCGCTTCGACGCCGGGCAGATCCTTGAGAATCGGAATCAAGGCCTCCCCATAGATCTCCTTGGAGTTGTAGCCGCCTGCGGAATCGCCACCACACGCTTCCTCGGAAATCAGACACTTGACGAAGAGAGGTGCCTGGGCGTGGGTGATGTAGTCAGAGGTGTAATCCGCCTTTTGGTCCTGGTACTGAAATCCCACCGCCGCCCTCAAATCACCGGCCGGCAAAGGGACCACCGTCCCGTTGAAGTCCAAGCTCGCGCTCTTGTAGATTGATGAGTTGTCGGTGTGGTAGCTCGTGCTCAGTGCCCGCAATTGCGCGATAGTCGCGGGAGAATCGAGGTTGAAGAAGTTGATCGGCGTGCAACCGGCAATCGCATGGGCGGGGTCGGTGCCGCAGCCCCAGGTACCATCAGGGTTCTGGAACGAAGGACCCACCTCGTTTTGCAATCCCGGGAAGTAAACGTAGCCGAAGGTCTGCGCCTTTTGATCCTCGCGGTTGTAGCCGAGGTTCAAGTCCCACTGCCAGTCCCTCAACGGCAGTGCGCCCTTGAGGCCGATATTCGTGAGCTTTGTGTCGGAGTCGGCTTTGCTCTTACGGTCGCCCAACGTCACGAAGCGAGTTCGATAGTTGGAGTTCGGCAATGTGAGCCCGCCGAAATCCAAACCGAACGGGTTGTATTGATTGGTCTTCGAAATTACCACGTCATCCGCCGTCGCATCGAATGGGAGCGGAGCCAATTCAAAGCCCGAATGCGTCTTGGTTTCAACGAACTCAAGATACGCGGAGACATCGTCAGTGATGTGATAGGTGGTCGATGTGAACAGCGAGCCGCGTTCTTGCGGCGTCATCAGCAGGTTGAACGGCTGATAGTTGTAACTGCCGTGCAAGCACTGGTAGTCGGCAGTGGTCGTGCCGTCGGTTCCCGGGGTTCGCGTCACGTTGGCGCACCCGTATTGGGCCCGCAGCGGGCTAGACTTAGGTATAGAGGCGCGGCCGTTCGGCACACGGCTCGACCCCGCCTTGGTGACGATTCGGCCCGACGAGCCGCTGTACAAATACAAGGCATTCTTGGAGAAATCGCGCCCGGACGCGTACACCGCTTTCTGCTTGTTGTAGTTTCCGGAAATGACGAAATCGAATTTCTCGGTGCTGCCGCCCCACATAAGACCGAATGCCTGATGTTCACCGTCGTTTCTGGTCGTGCGGCCGTACTCGCCGGTCAGTTCCAAGTCCTGAACGCCCTTGCGTGTGACAAAGTTCACGACGCCGCCGATCGCGTCAGAGCCGTAGACCGCGCCCGCGCCTTCCTTCAGCACGTCGACGTGATCAATGATGTTGATGGGGATCTGATTGACATCCGTCGCGCCGCTCGACGTTGGCCCGCCAAGCACGCCAATGCGGCGTCCGTCGAGCAGTACCAGCGTGCGTTTCGCATTGAGGCCGCGCAATTCGACGTTCGATTCGCCGAACCCGCCGCCGTTGTTGACGGCGGTCGTCGTGGCCTTACCGGCGATACCCGGGAGCTGTTGAAGGAGATCGCCCGCGGTTTGAAATCCAGAGGCGACTATCGTGGCCGAATCGATCACCGTGATCGGCGCCGCGGTGGCCTCATCCACAGTGGTCCGAATACGACTTCCGGTCACTACCACTTCCGACAGAGTGGCATCGGAGGCCACGCCGGGGGCCGGGCCCTGGTCCGCGGCGCTTGCTGCGGAAACGTACCCGACTGAACTGGCGGCGGCGCTCGCTGCGCCCAGGGCTAACCTGACGGCCTGCCTGAGAGAAAAATTGCTTGACATTTATGGATCTCCTTTTCACGTCATCCAAGCGCATTTGCATGCGTTAAGAGTTGACCGGTCCGCGACGGACGGTTGACACGTTGATAAAATTTCATCCCAAACCCTGAACGTTGCGCCATTAGCACAAGTTCAGATTAATGAACGGAGAATAACACCCTGTTTGGGAAATGCCAGTGGGTCCGAAATATTTTTGTTGCGTTTACACCACGGGGCAACAAAACAAAATGCGGGGCCCTTCGCGCCTCCCGGACCGACCATCGGCCGTCTTAACCTGGCACCGAAACACGGTTCCCGAGCCATCTATGACAAAAAAACCACCGAGCCGCGTCTGAGGGTATGAGAGGCCGTTAACTGATACTAAGACCCTGAAACCTTAATGCGACACGCCGATTGGCGAGCCACCTTCGGCCGCGCGGATCTCGTGTTTCGCCCCGGCGGGATCCAAGGAGAACCGCCGGGGCGCCCGCTCGTATGAGCTCCTAGTGCTCTTGGTGCTCCTTCTTTGCCCGTTCCGGTTCGCCCTGCTTGGCCGCTTCGGTGGAGGCGGGAGTGGCCTCTTTGATGATGACCTTGACGTCCGGCGGGGCACTGCTCACATGGAAGGCCACACGGCGATTCTGAGCTCGGCCGTCGGTGGTCTTATTCGTGGCGATGGGGTTGGCCATGCCGAATCCTTTGGCGGTAAGAACCGCGGGATTGACGCCTTTGCTGATCAAATAATCTCTCACGCTCTCGGCCCGCTTCTGCGACAGACGCAGGTTGTATTCAGCGGAACCCGTGGAGTCCGTGTAGCCCTGAATCTCTATCTTGAGTTCAGGTTGCTTGATCAGTGACGCGGCAACCTCGTCGAGCGTTTGCCTTGCCGGCGCGGTCAACTGAGCGGAGTTGAACTCGAAATCCACCGCACGCACGACCAGCGTTTGCTCGATGATTCGGCAGTTGGCATCGACCTGAAAGCCCGCCGGCGCTACGCAGGTCGGGGGAGGAGGAGGGGGAGGCGGCGGTGCCGGCTCCGGCGGCGGCGGCGGCGGCAGCGCTCTGGCGACGGGCGGCGGCGGCGGGGTATGCGCACCGAACATCAGTTGGAGGCCGACGCCGAAAATCACATCCCCTGGATTGTTCGGGACACCCGGCGTGTGCTGGATAAACTCGTATCGGTATTTGGCCTCGGTCCGGAATTGAAGTCGCGTGGACCCCGACTGGCTCCCTAGGCCGGTCAACAGCCCCACCCCCGCTTCGGCCAACCACGCTTTGTTGTTGTCGCCAGGCACTCGTCCGATGTTGTCGGTCATTCCGCCGGCGCCGGCCAGCACGTAGGGTTTGAATATCGAGGTGACGGGGAGAAACTTGAACAGAACATCGAGTGAGGCAGCGGAGAGCCTTTCGTTGGCCCCGGATCCTCTCACGTGAAACGAGCCATTGCTCAATGCCACCTCCGCGGCCAAATGGGGCGCGAAATCGTAGCCCAGTCCGACGTGCAATCCGAAGTCGTCCTTGGATATGCGCTTGTCGTCGAGCACGCTGTATTGAGCCATTGCGCTCAAGTACCACGCCCCGGTGTCGTCGTAGGCATCCGCTGCCAGGACCTGCGGGCTCACCGCGACGGCGCATGCGGCCGCAATAAGGCCGCCCAATATCGCTCGCTTCATACCCAGGCTCTTCATGCTCGGTCTCCGTAATTATTTGCAAGAACGCAACATATTTATAGATGTGCTGCGTGACAGAAATCTCATATAAACGCCGGTTCTAGACACTTGCAGCTAGGACCGTTGAATAGATGTTGCTTTTGTACTACGTACGTGGAGATTGTATGTAGGCCGGGATCGCGTCCCGGCGTAGGAGTCCGGCGAGGGTTATGTAAAGTGCACAACTACGGGCGAGGCGCGGTGGACTCGTGAAGCCGGACCTCGAACACTTTCGGCCAATTTTTCCCGGTGACGAATAAGCGGTCGTTCTTGGCGTCGTAGGCAATGCCGTTGAGGACATCGGTCTGTCCCTTGACGATGTCTGCCGGTTTCAAGAGCCCGTTCATGTTGATGGCGCCGACCACGCGACCGTCGCTCGGATCGATGCGCACGATCCAGTTGGTCTGCCACACGTTGGCATAGATCTGCCCCTTGACCCATTCCAACTCATTGACGTTACTGAGGGCCTTGCCATCGACCGTGACCTCGATTTTGCCGGTCTGCCTGAGGGTCTTCGGATCGAGGTAACGAAGCTGCGAGGTTCCGTCGCTCATGATGAGGTGCCTGTCGTTGCGCGTCAGTGCCCATCCCTCTCCCTCGTAATGGAACTCACGTTGCAGCTTGAAGGTGTGCAAATCGAAGACAAAACCGACGTGCGTTTTCCAAGTGAGGCTGATGAGGTGCCCGTGCCAATCCACGATCCCCTCGCCGAAATACTGCGCGGGGATGTCCAGCTTCTGGACCACCTCGCCCGTTTCGAGCCGCACTTTACGAATGGACGAGTGTTCCTCAAGGCCGGTGCTCTCATACAGATATCCGTTCAAGTAAAAGAGCCCTTCGGTAAAGGCCGAGGCATCATGCGGATAGGCATGCACGACCTCATAGTCGTAGGTGGGAATCGCCGCCTGCGACACCCTTGCGCAAACCATTGCGCAAACCGCGAACGACAGCGGCAGCGGCCTCGTCATTGGGCGGCGGTCTGACCGCTCGCGGTCGTATCGGTGTTCGGAGCGTCGTAGGTCACGAGGCCCGCGAACTCGAAGGTACTTACCAGCACCGCGTCATTGCCGCGCACGGCGTGCGCAGGCTGCGTGCAAAAGCCTCGCGCTTCCACTCGATATGCGCCTTTTGCTTTCAGCGGCTGCTGCGCGAGCGAGTCCACCGTACAGCGGGAGTCGCCGAGCGTTCCGTAGATTCGGTTCGTACCTTGCACAATGACTGTAAGGTTTACGCCGGTGGCGCGTGCGGGCGTGCCCTCGCGGATGCCGGTAATGCCGAATACGAACAGCAAATCTAGGGATGCCCCGGATATGCGCTGAAAACTCAAGCGTACGCCGGGCGGCTTGTCCTTCTGTTCGCCCTGACAGCGCGTCCCGCTATTGGGCCAGTCGATTTTCGTTTCGATCGCGCCGCCCAACGTCGCGCGTAGGTAGCCATCTCCCGATTCGAGACAGCCACCCACGGGCCCCGAGGGCTTTTTGGGCGGGGCCGTTGGCGGCGCCGCGAGCCCGATCCGGGTCCCTGCGAGTATGAGCGCGCAACCGGCGACGGCCGTGACGAGGCACTTTGTCGTCGGTTGAAGGGGTAAAGAGGGTTTCGATCGCATGTTTGCACGCGCGGCAAGCCTTGGTCTTTCGCGCCGGCGCATTGTGCCACGGGCGGCGCCCGTCGTTGATCGGATACAATCGATGCGCATGAGCGGAAATGACGGTATGTCGAAGAAGGCCCGGTCGCCCGGGACCCAGCCGTCCTTGACGTTTAAGAGTCTGCCGGCCATCGCCTGCGTGCTTGGTCTCGTGGCCTGCTCTCTGGTGGCGCCTAAGTTCGATCGGCCCAATATCACCGTCGCGAGCATCGAGATGCGCGGCGGCAACCTGCTCCAGCAGAATTTTGCGGTGAAGCTCGACATTCAAAACCCCAACGCCAGATCGCTCCCTGTCAGAGGCCTTCACCTGGAACTCAGCGTGAGCGGAGTCCAGATCGCAAGCGGCGTCAGCGATCATGCCTTCGTCGTCCCGCCATTCGGCGACTCGCAGTTCGATATGACGATCAAGGCAAACTTGGGCGCGGCGGTGCTCCTTCTTGCCAATAAGTTCGATCAGCGCGCCGACTCGGTCGACTACGACCTGACCGGCGCAGCGAGCGTCGATTTGCCCTTCTTGCGCGACTTGCCGTTTCATCAGACGGGCTCTTTCTCGCTCAAAGGCGTACAGTAACTTATTGAAATAACTACATTTATTGAATTACGGCGCCCGGACTAAGGGCACCCTCTGGTAAACTTGCGCGCCTTAACGAAGGGCGCCGCCTCCCAGCGGCGCCCACAAGGTAATCATGGCTGCCTCGCCCTACGAACAGTTGGAACAAGAGTTTCGACGTCTTCACGCATTTCGCGGCGCGCTGTCGCTGCTGCGCTGGGACGCCGCGGTGATGATGCCGCGCGGCAGCGCCGACGTGCGCGGCGAGCAGCTGGCTGCGCTAGAGACCGAGCACCATGCTTTGCTCACCACGCCGAAAGTGGCGCGCTTGCTCGAGCGCGCCGAGGCGGGCGCCTCCCAGTTGGACGATTGGCCGCTCGCCAATCTGCACGAGATGCGCCGCCAACGTGACCATGCGATTGCGACGCCGCCGTCGCTGATCGCGCGCCTTGCCAAGGCGACCGCGCGCGCCGAGGTCTACTGGGTGGAGGCCAAGAAAGCGAATGACTTCAAACTGCTCGCGCCCCATCTCGACGAGGTGGTGCACCTAGTTCGCGACAAGGCGGCGCTGCTCGGGCAGGCGCGCGGGTTGGCTCCCTATGACGCGCTGGTTGACGGATTTACGCCGGGCATTTCGACCGCGGATATCGACACGATCTTCAAGGCGCTGTCTCGCAAGCTTCCGGGGCTCATCAACGAAGCCATCGAGGTGCAAGCGGCTCACGCACCCATTCCGCTGACCGGCAAATTCACGGTAGCCCGCCAGCGCTCATTATCCGTGGACGTGCTGAAGGCGTTGGGTTTTCCATTCGATCGCGGTCGGCTCGACGAAAGCGAGCACCCCTTCACCGAGGGAGTGCCTGGCGACATCCGGGTGACGACGCGTTTCGACTTGAGCGATCCGTTTTCCGGTCTGTTGGGGGCGGTTCACGAGACCGGGCATGCCATGTACGACTTGGGATTGCCGCTCGAGTGGCGCGATCAACCGGTCGGACGCGATCGCGGACTCGCTCTCGAAGAGAGTCAGTCCTTGTTGTTCGAAATGAATCTGTGCCGCAGCCGCTCGTTCGTGAAATACCTGCGGCCGCTGCTGGAGAAGTATTTGCAGGTGAGCGGTCCCGAATGGGAAGAGGCCAATCTGTACCGTCATCTGATCCGCGTGCGGCGCAGTACCATCCGCATGGATGCCGACGAATTGACCTATCCCGTACACATCATGCTGCGCTACGAGCTCGAGAAAAAGATCCTCGAAGGCTCGCTGCCCGTCGCCGACTTGCCGGAAGCGTGGAACGCCAACCTGGAACAGCGCTTGAACATTCGCCCGACGAATGACGTGGATGGCTGTCTACAAGACATTCATTGGGCCGTCGGCCATTTCGGATATTTCCCCTCGTATGTTTTGGGCGCCGTGATCGCCGGCCAGCTCAATGAAGCCATGCGCGCGGCGCGGCCCGCGCTCGACGAGGAAATCGCCGCCGGCCATTTCGGCGGGGTGATGGATTGGCTGCGCGACAACGTGCACGGCGTCGGCGCCCGACTGCCGGTGCAGGAACTCATCAAGCAAGCAACGGGCAAACCGCTCACCGCGGGCGCGTATCTGCGCTACCTGGAAGCGAAATATTTAGAGACTCCCTGAGGGTACGTCCAATGACCCTCGCGGTCCAACGCTTTTCCAATAACTTCAAGAAGCTGCAAGCGCAGCTGCGCGGCTCAGTGGGCAAGGCCATCGCCGATTTTCACATGATCGCCGAAGGCGATCACGTGATGGTGTGCCTGTCGGGCGGCAAGGATTCCTATACCCTGCTCGACGTTTTGTTGAGCCTGCAACGCAGTGCCCCGGTGAGCTTTGAAATCACGGCGGTCAATCTCGATCAGAAGCAGCCGGGCTTTCCCGCGGAAACCTTGCCGCGCTACCTCGAGGATCTGGGCGTGCGATTCCGGATCATCGAGCAGAATACCTATGCCGTGGTCAAACGCGTCATCCCGGACGGCAAGACCATGTGCGGCTTATGTTCTCGGCTGCGGCGCGGCGCGCTCTATCGTTTCGCGGCCGCGAACGGCATGACCAAGATCGCTCTGGGCCATCATCGTGACGATATCGTCGAGACCCTGTTCTTGAATATGTTCTTCGGCGGCCGCCTGAAGTCGATGCCGCCCAAGCTGCTCAGCGAAGACGGCCGGCATATCGTGATTCGGCCGCTCGCGTACGTGAGCGAAGGCGAGATCGCGCGCTACGCCGCCGCCCGGGGCTTTCCGATCATTCCCTGCACGCTCTGCGGTTCGCAGACCAACATGCAGCGGCTCGCGGTGAAGAAGATGCTCCGCGAATGGGAGCAGCAATTTCCCGGCCGCGTCGAATCGATCTTCTCGAGCATTTGCAATGTGGCGGGTTCCCAGCTCGCGGACCCGGCACTGTTCGATTTCGTCGGGCTCGAGGGCCGGCGCGCGGCCGTCAGTGCCAGTCGCGCCGGACCGGATTCAGATACTTGAAATACCAGGATTGCGGTGCATCCACGGATCTCGCTTTCACATACGCGCGGCATAGCAAGCGCGAGCGCAGGCTTCCGCGGTCTTCGAATGCGCACTTATAATCCACTTGCCGCGGGCTCCAACGGGTCTTCGCAAGATCCTTGGTGGGCGAGAGATTGACGGTCTTGAAACCGTGCGCAATCGCATACTTAATCGCCTCGGCCAAGGTGGTGGTCATGACGCTGTAGCGCGCCCAAGCGTCGTCGTAGCCGGAATAATACAAATAGAGGCTGCTCCCCACGGCGAAGCCGATCCGCGAGGCGACGATATGCTCGCCTATCTTGAGCTGGAAAAAGCGGACGACTCCACGTGCAGCCAGCCGCTCGCACACCTCATAGAGAAAATCCCGGGACACCTGGGCCGCAAATCGATTCGGATGCATCACCGTGGTCTCGGCGCGCGCGCGCATGCTATGCAGGGCGAGAAACCGGGTAGCGGCGGCGCGAACCTCGGATGGATCCTGGATCACCTGCAGCTCGAAACTCAGGTTGTCGCGTTTCAATGAGTTGTAGCAGTGGCGCAGCGATTCGCGAATATTGCGCTTGAGGCCGTGCCGGAACTCCTCCCACGTCGGAGCCATATCCAGCACATAGTCCGCCAGCGGGGGCTGCCACTGCAGCTCGCCGCTGGTCGCGGTTAAAGCCTCGGCGAACTCGTCGTCCGCTCCGACCCAGTGAATCCAATCCCAGTCCGCCACGTTCTCGAGCTGTGCCCTCACGGCGAGAGCGGTCAGGGCTTCGTAACCCGGCTCGATCAGCGGGGTGCGGATCTCCGTGATGGCCGGATCGGCGCCGAGCAGATTGACGGACGCTATTTTCAGAGGGCCGATTCGGCGCCGGCTGACGATGAAGGGCACTACCGCGACACAGACCTCCGCGGAGTCGCGCAGCACGAAGAACAACGGCTCGTCGCGGACGCGCGGGTCGCAATTCAGAAAATGCCGACACCAGGTCAGATGCCATTCGTGCAGGGCAAACGGCAGGGTGTTGCCTGTAAGGCGGTTGAGCCGCTCGTAATGAGGTCGCAGCGCCGCGACGCCATTCACCGTGGTCACCGTTTCCACGGTCACGGTGGATTGTGGGAGCAATGCTTCCGGTGCGATAATTTGCATCATTATTCCCGCAAGCATTGCATGACTCCGGCGTTCTTGCAGGGCCGTTTATCTGTAAGACTTGGCTGACAACGGTCGGTTCAGACAATATGTTGCAATCCCGTGACCGATCTATCAGCGCCCGCCGGCCGCGAAACCCCCGCCATTCATGGGAAACCCTAACCGACGCGCAGTTGCTGAGCCTTCGGTTCTGCGATTTGGAACTCAAAATCCAAGGAACCGAGCTGGAGGAGGCCGTGCAGCGGCTCTACCGCGAGCTTTCGATGCGGGGGATCCGCTTTCGCCCGCATTGCTGGTTGTCCCAGGAGTGGTTCTCGCCGGATGGCATACCTGGCATCGCCATCCCGTTCTACCTCGCGCACCGAAGATTG
Organism: Steroidobacteraceae bacterium; assembly: GCA_035996065.1. GTDB lineage: Bacteria > Pseudomonadota > Gammaproteobacteria > Steroidobacterales > Steroidobacteraceae > Bog-1198. Next base: position 30,895 of record DASYJX010000059.1, read on the forward strand.
ATCGGCATCGAACGGCGCTTCATGCGGGAAGTGGAGGGCGGCAATCGCAATTGGCTGATGCGAATATTGCGCCACGAGGCCGGGCATGCCATCGATTCGGCGTATCGCTTACGGCGGCGCAGCCAGTGGCGCGAGGTATTCGGGCCGGCTTCGCTGCCGTACCCCGACACCTATCGCCCACGGCCGGGAAGCCGCCGCTTCGTGCAGCACTTGGGCGCATGGTACGCGCAGGCTCATCCGACGGAAGACTTCGCCGAGACATTTGCGGTGTGGCTCAAGCCTCATTCCCCTTGGCGGCGCGAATATTTGGGCTGGCCGGCGTATGCGAAGCTGGAATACATCGATTCGCTCGCGCTCGAAATCGGCAGAAGCCGTCCGCTGGTTTCCGCCCGCGATACCATTGAAGAGGTGACCGAAGAGACGCGCACGCTGCGCGATCACTACGACCAGAAGCTGGCGCGCTACCGCATGCCGCGCCGCTCCGGTGCCGACGAATTGCTGCTGAAGGTGTTCACTGGGGCGCCGAAGACCCGCAGCCGTCCCAAAGCTGCGCAGGTGCTGCGTGAATTGCGCAAGCCCCTGCGCCAACAGATCCAGCGAACGGGTGCGTTCAGCGAATACCTGGTGCACCAGGTGCTGCGGCTCATGATCGAACGATGCGAGTCGCTCGACTTATACCTGCGCGGTCCGCGGCGCGCTCTGAGGCCCCAATTGTTGTGGGTGATAGCGCGGCTCGCGGAATCTCATGAAGAGCGCCAATTGCCGCGAGTCTCGCTGTGAGGAAGTTGCGCGCGCTGGTCCTCGTGCACTCGACACTCGTGCCTCCGGATTCGCTGAAGGGCTCGACCGAAAAAGAGATCGATGAATGGCGCACCGAATACGACGTCATTTCGCACTTGAAAGCCGATGGCCATGAAGTCAGGCCCTTGGGCTTGAGCGACAGCCTCTCGGACCTGCGGCGCAACATCATCGAGTGGAAGCCGGACGTCGTGTTCAATTTGCTCGAGGAATTCGACGGTATCGTCACCTACGATCAACACGTCGTGGCTTTCCTCGAGCTGATGCATCAGCCGTACACGGGCTGTAATCCCCGCGGCATGCTGCTGTCGCGCGACAAGGTGCTGTCCAAACAGCTGCTATCCTATCACCGCGTGCCCACGCCGCAATTCATGGTGTTCGTCCGCGGCAGGAAACCGCTCGTTCCGAAGAAGCTGCGATTTCCCCTGTTCGTGAAGTCATCGACCGAAGATGCGTCTCTCGGCATCGCGCATGCATCGGTTGTCACGGACCAGAAAGCCTTGACGGAGCGGATTGCCTTCATTCATGAACAGACGCATTCCGACGCACTGGTCGAGGAGTACATCGAAGGCCGCGAGCTATACGTGGGCGTGCTCGGCAACGACCGGCTCAAGGTGCTGCCCGTGTGGGAAATGACCTTTGGATCCTTGCCGGAGAACTTGCCGGCGATCGCCACCCGCAAAGTGAAGTGGGATCGCGGCTACCAACAGCGCTACGGGATCACCACGGCGGCGGCCGACAATCTGCCGGAAGGCACAGTGGCGCGGCTGGAGCAGCTGTCGAAGCGCATTTTCCGCGCCCTGCACTTGACGGGATACGCGCGCATGGATTTTCGCCTGCGCGCCGATGGGGAATTATTCGTGCTCGAAGCGAACGCGAACCCCAACATCTCCGCAGCCGAGGACTTCGCCCAGTCGGCGCTGACCGCCGGCATGAGCTATGACGGCCTGCTGCACCGGATCATGCAGCTCGGCGAGAACTATCCCGCAGCCTGGCGGGCCGTAGTTCCTTAACTCGCCGACTCTCAAGGCCGCGTCCAGCGGTTCAGCCAGGAAAGCACGGTGTCATACCATTGAATGCTGTCGGCGGGTTTCAATACCCAATGATTTTCGTTCGGAAAGTACAGGAGCTCGCTCGGTATCCCTTGGCGCTGTAAGGCGGTGAATACACTGAGCCCTTGGGCGTCGGGCACTCGATAGTCGAGCTGTCCATGAATCACCAGCGTCGGGGTTTTCCACCGGGTCACGAAATCGATGGGATTATGCTTGGCATAGGCCGCGGGATTGCGATATTCGGGGCCGCCATTTTCCCACTCGGGAAACCACAACTCCTCGGTGGAATAGTACATGCTGCGAGTGTCGAAAATGCCGTCGTGGCTCACGATGCATTTGAAGCGATCAGGCCATTGGCCCGCGATCCAATTCATCATGTAGCCGCCGTAAGAGGCGCCCAACGCGCACACGTGATCGCCGTCGAGCCAGGGATATTTGCCGAGCGCCGCCGCCAGGCCCTCCTTTAGATCCTCGAACGGCTTGCCGCCCCAGTCGCCGCTGATGGAATCGGTGAACGCTTGACCGTATCCGGTCGAGCCATGGAAATCGATCATGACGACCCCGTAGCCTGCGGCGGCGAAGGTCTGTGCATTCCAGCGCCAATTCCAGGAGTTCGCGAAACTGCCTTGGGGGCCGCCATGCACTATGAATGCCACGGGGTATTTCCGATCGCGTTTGAATTCCGTCGGCTTGACGACATAGCCGAAGACATTTTCGTTGTGCCAACCGGAGAAATTGAATTGCTCGTAGTCGCCGAATTTTCGCTCCGCAAGCGCAGCCTGATTGATATGCGTTAATTGCCTGGCCGCGCCGCCTGCGAATCCCACCGCGTAAAGATCGGCGGGAGCCTTCAAGTCGCTCAGGGCATAAAAGACCTTTCGAGTTCCAACGCCGAAGCCTTCGACCTCACCGGATCCGGTGATGGCGGCGGCTCTGCCGGTATTGGCATCGACGGCCCACAGCGGCCGCTGGCCCAGGTGGTCGGTGGTGGCGAACAGGCTTTTGCCATCGCGCGACCAGGCAAAATTCACGATCGATCGATCCCACGCTTGAGTGAGCGGCCGCTTCACGTCCGATTTCATGTTCAGCAGTACCAGATGAAAGCGATCGGCTTCGAAACCCGGGCGGTCCATGGCGAGATAGGCGAGCTGCGTGCCGTCGGGCGAGAACGCCGGCTGCCCATCCCACGCGGGATTATCTGCGGTCAAATTGCGCGGCGGTCCACCCGTGGCGGCGACTTCGTAAAGATCGAAGTTCGTCGACCAAGCCTCTCCTTCCTTTGCGCGCACGGAGAACACCACCTGGGCGCCGTCGGGGCTGAACGCATAGTCCTCCCGGCCGCCGAACGGTTTGCTCGGCACATCGCCGATTCCTTGGGTCAGGTTCACCGGGGCTCCGCGTGCGACCTCCTCGAGCGGCATCGCAAAGAGCTGGGAGCGGCGGCCATCGCTCCACGTGTCCCAATGCCTGACGAACAATTGACCGTAAAGAACGGCGGTCGCCTTGGAATGCGCCGCTGCGTCCAAGCGCTGATGAGTGCAGGCGAAATCCGCGCAATCCAAAAAAACCTCGGCACTCACGAGAATCCGATCGCCCTTGGGAGAGACTCGAAAACTCCCTACATCGAGCGGCAGGTCAGTAACCTGCTGCGCGCCGGCGCCCGGCGCGTCGGCGCCCTGTGCGGCCACGCCCGGCGCATTGGCAACGCGCCACACTTGAGTAGAGCCGCTTCGATTCGACAGAAAATAAATGAATCGCCCGTCCGCGCTCCACTCCGCGGCACTGGAGTTCGCGGCGATGTCGGTCAGGCGGCGAGGCGCCGGCGGCGCGCGCGTGCCGGTATCCACCAGCCAAACGCTGGTACGGCCCTTGTTGGCCTCCATATCGGTGCTGCGCAGGGTATAGACCACACGCTTACCGTCAGGGGACACCGAAATATCCGAGATGCGCTCGAGGCGCACCAGGTCTTGCACGGTGAAAGGCTGCGAGCGGTCGCCGGCCGCGTCGCCGCTCGCGGTCCAGGCGGTGGTGCTTACGGCGAGGAACATGAAGGCGAATAAGAAGCGATCGGCAACCATTGCGGTTTCTCGTTGGATGAATGCGCTAGGCGATTGTAGCCCGAGACCGGTGAATTGCGCGAAATCGCGGTCTGCTTTGCGCGAGAATATGGCGATGATCGAGAATGTCGCGATGAGCGAGAACCCGGCGATGAGCGAGAGCACGGCGATGAGCGAGAGCACGGCGATGAGCGCTCCGCTCGTCTTGAGTTTCGATTTGGACGACACGTTGTGGCCGGTAGGCCCCGTCATTGCCGCCGCCGAGATCGAGTTGCTGTCGTGGCTGCGCGACCGCTATCCGCGAACGGTGACCGGTCACGACCTCGAATCGCTGCGTGCGCTGCGCGCTCGGGTGGCCGAGCGGTTTCCGGAGCAGGGCCATGACCTTACCTTCCTGCGTCACCGCGCGCTTCAGGATCTGTTCGGTGCGGCAGGCCATGCGGAGTCGCTCGCCGACGAAGCGTTCGAGGTGTTTTTCATGGCGCGCAACCGCGTCGAGTTCTACGATGATGTGCGTCCGGCGCTGCTTCGCCTGCGCTCGCGTTATCGGCTGTTCGCTCTCAGCAATGGCAACGCGGATCTGCACCGCTGCGGAATCGCGGATCTTTTTAGCGGCCACATGACCGCGAGGGCGGCAGGCGCGGCCAAACCGGATGCGCGAATTTTTGCGCGGCTGGCGGAGCTGGCATGCGTCGAACCCGCGCAGGTGCTGCACATCGGCGATGATCCCCTGACCGACGTCGTCGGCGCGACGCGAGCCGGAATGCAGTCGGTGTGGCTCAACCGCGATGCGCGCGAGTGGCCGCGAAGCGCCGGAATACGACCGCGCACCATTTCGACACTCGCCGAGATTATGTAGCACCAATGAGATGCACCGCACACGGTTAGCAGCCTACGGACTAGAGTGCTGATCGCAAAAACCTATAATAATGGGCATTTTCTGACACTGGTTCGCGCTTTCGTACTTCACTTCGACTTCACTTTGTCGATAGGATGGTGTGAGCCAAAAAAGGATGCCAAGCATGCAGGCAGTGTCCGGATCTCTTGTAGCGGTCAGCTCCTTGCGCGAATTTTTTCGCGACGCGTTTCACGCCGCGAGCGAGCATCAGCACCTCGACATCGACGAGCAGGCCGAACAATACGTGGTCAACTTGCTCACCATGTTTTCCCGCGCGGACGCGCTATATGAGCGCACGCCGGATGGTCTGCGCATCCGGCCTCTGGCGCAAATGCTGGCCGATGCGCTCGAGGCACCGACCGCTGCCGCCCGACACCGGGGGCTGCAGCGCCTCGGCGACGTTTCGCTGTTCATCGCAGGTTTTTTCGCCCGCAGCTTCGCGCGCAAATTGATCGACATCGACTATCACATCGCGATGGGCGGCAACGCCTACAGCTCGCTCGCCGATACGATGCAACGCTCCATGTCGGGACGATGCGTCGCGGCGATCTACGCGCAGCTCGCGCGCAAATTTCAGCCGTTGGTCGACGCTCTCAACGAGGTAAGCGAGATGTCCTATCAGCATACCGATGCCGACATCTTGCGGCTGTATGAGATCTGGATGAAGACCGGCAGCCCGCGCGCGCACGGTCTCTTGAAGCAGCTCGGCGTGCAACCGGTCGCAGCGGGCGGCGCCCGCCGCGAGCATTGATGGTCCTGCGCAGCCTGCAGTCGCTTCTCGGACGCCTGTACGATGTCGAAATCGACTACGACGTATACGATTTTCTGGTCACGGACCGCCGTGACCTCGGGGGCCTCGAGCCCGGCAACGATAGGCGCGAATCGGAAGAGGAATTGCTGCTGGTCGAAACGCCGGACGGCGCCGGTGTCGCGCTGTACTTGGATCCGAGTCTGCTGGAGCGCCTGGAGAGTGCCGATCCCGCAGAAGCCCTGACCGAACAGAATTTGGCGGATTATTGCACGGCGCTCGAGGGCGTCAGCCACTTCGTGTATTCGGCTTGGCGGCTCGATCAAGACTTACCTGTATCGCTGCTCGAACTCGAGACTCAAGCCGAAGTCGATAAATATGCGGTGACGGTGTTCTTGTTGGCAGACCAGCAGGGAGGCGACTACCCGGCGCAGGTACATGCGCGGCTGTTCGATCGCGTGAGCTTCGACTCTCGCTTGGAACCGGATCAGTATCATCGCTATCGAACCGCGCATCGCTGTGCCGCGCAGTATTGCCGTCGGTTGGAACATCGCTTCGTGAAAAGAGGGCAGGCGCGGATCGAGGCGCTGGTGCGCGAGCTGCGCAAATTCTATCGTCTGGGAAGCACGGCCAAGTTGAGTCACGCGCTGGCGTGATCGCGGAGATGAGAAGCTATTCCTCGCCGTCCTTATTGCCGGCATGTTGCTTCTTCAATTTCAAAAACTCGCTCAGGCGACGCAAGTCCTTCTTGCGCGCGGCCGCCGCTTTTCCGAGCTTGCCGCTGTCGTACGGATCATAGCCCTTCACCGTGCCCAAGGGGTTGGGGCGGGCGATGTCGAACGGCGTGGGCGCATCCTCGGCGATCGACAGTGCGGGATTCTCGAGCCGTTTTAGCCGCTCTGTCGACACCTCACGGCCGAAAGCTCCGGTGGTGATCGACCACTCCCAGATGGCATTGCCGCGGTCGTCAAATTTCACCCGGCCGGAGGTATTGTCACTGAGCTCCGGGATCGACTCATTCTCCGCGTTGTCGACGGCGGGATTAGGGGGTGATTTTGATTTATTGGCACTCACGGTACCTTTTTAGCCCAGGACCCAGTTAAGTCAACTCAGACACCTCAAAAGTCGGCGCAGCGTCACAGTTGGAGGTGATATTGGGCCCGCCAAAGCGCCAGGGCGGTCTTGCCGTCGTTCAACTCGCCGCGTAGCACCAAGTCCGCAGCCTCCGCGATCGGCAGCCACTGGATTTCCAGCTCCTCGTCCGCGTCGGGCGCCGACGTTCCGACAATGAGGTCGCGCGCGAGGTAAAGATGGATGACTTCGGTGAATATCCCGGGCGCCGGGAAGAAGCGTCCCAGGGACGTCCAACGCCGCGCCTTGACGCCGGTTTCCTCAGCCAGCTCGCGCACGGCGCAGACCTCCGGCGCCTCTCCGGGGTCGAGTTTGCCGGCCGGGATTTCCCACAGAAAATCCCCGATGCCGTGCCGGTACTGGCGCACCAGGCAAACGCGGGCGTCGCCGTCGGCTGCGACGACGGCCGCCGCGCCGGGATGACGGACGAAGTCCAAGTCGTATTCGCGGCCATTCCCGTAGCGCAACCGCTCGGTTGAGACGTGGATGATGCGGCCGCTATGGATGTGGTGGCTGGCGATGGGGGTCGGTTTCTGCATCCCTGAAGTCTATATCACGCCTGTGACCTGCCTCCTCGCACGCGCCGTCCGGGATGAGCCATCCTGCAAGCAGATTGCATCGTAATCTGGATATACGTACAGTATCGAATAGTTCTTATGATGAAAGCCAAGCCCTCGGCCTTTGATTCGCTCAACCCGTCGCAGCGTCGGGCGGCCACCTTCGGCTTGGCCGTTCCGGACAAGGGCGTCACTGCAGGGCCGATGCTCATACTGGCGGGCGCAGGCACCGGCAAGACCAACACCCTGGCGCATCGCACCGCTCACTTGGTGCTGAATGGCGTCGATCCTGCGCGCATTTTGATGCTGACCTTCACGCGCCGCGCCGCTCAGGAGATGACTCGGCGCACGCAGCTGATCGTCGCGGAGGTGCTGTCCGAGCGCGGCAAGGCCGGCGATCGCAGCGTGGTGTCACGGCTTTTGTGGTCGGGAACCTTTCATTCGGTGGGCAACCGCATATTGCGCTCATATGCCAAACACCTGGGCCTGGATCCGAACTTCACGGTGCTGGACCGCGCGGATGCGGCCGACCTGATGGATGTGGTGCGCCACGAACTGGGATTCTCCGCGAAGAACAAGCGCTTTCCGCGCAAGGACGCGTGTCTTGCGATCTACTCATACCGGGTCAACACGCGGCTGTCGCTGAAACAGACTCTGGAAGAACAATTTCCTTGGGTGCGCGAGTGGGAAGCGGATCTCACGCGCCTCTATCGGGAATACGTCGGGCGCAAACAAAGGAATCGCGTCCTGGATTTCGACGATTTGCTGCTTTATTGGCACGCGATGATGCAAAACCCGACGCTGGCGCAGAGCTTGTCGAAAAATTTCGATCATGTGCTGGTGGATGAGTATCAGGATACGAGTTCTTTGCAGGGCGAAATCGTCCATGCCCTCCGGCCGGACGGGCAGGGGGTTACCGTCGTCGGCGACGACGCACAAGCCATCTACTCGTTCCGCGCGGCCGCAGTCGAGAATATTTTGGGGTTTGCCGACCGCTACAAGCCCAAGGCCGAGATCGTCGTCCTCGCGCAGAATTATCGGTCGACGCAGCAGGTGCTCGATTCGGCCAACGCGCTGATGGCCGACGGCGTGCGCCAGCACCGCAAGACCTTGTTGGGAACGCGACAATCCACTCAAAAGCCGCTCTACGTCGCCCTGGACGATGCGCAGGCTCAAGCCGAATACATCGCCGGCAAGATTTTGCAGACGCGCGAAATCGGCGGATCGCTCAAGCGCCATGCCATCTTGTTTCGCAGCTCTCACCACAGCGACGTGCTCGAAGTCGAGCTCACCAAGCGCAACATTCCGTTCGTGAAATACGGCGGCCTCAAATTCTTGGAGGCGGCGCACGTCAAGGACATGTTGTCGGTGCTGCGCTGGGCCGATAATCCGCGCAATTCGGTCGCGGCGTTCAGGGTGCTGAAGCTGCTGCCCGGCATCGGCCCCGGCCATGCGAAACAGGCCCTGGATTATTTCGAGGCGCAGAGTTTCAACGTCGGCTCTTTGGCGGGATTCGATGCGCCCCAGCCGGTGAAGATGGACTGGAAACGTTTTTGCGCCCTGTTCGAAAGGCTTGCAGATCCCGCGACCCCCTGGCCCGGTCAGGTGGGCCTGGTGCGCGAATGGTATAAGCCGCAGCTCGAGCGCATTCATGATGCCGCATGGACGCGGATGGGTGATCTCGAGCAATTGGAACAGTTGTCAGCGCAGCATACGACCCGCGAGCGCTTCTTGACCGAACTGACCTTGGATCCGCCGGCGGTCACGGGCAACCAATCCGGAGCCGCATCGAAGGACGAGGATTATGTCATTTTATCGACGATTCACTCGGCCAAGGGCCAGGAGTGGGACAACGTCTATGTGCTGAATGTCTCCGATGGAAATTTCCCGTCGGAATTTTCCACCGGCAAGCCGGAAATGATCGAAGAGGAGCGGCGGCTCTTGTACGTGGCGATGACACGGGCGCGAAACGAGCTGCATCTCTGTGCACCGCTCAAGTACGCCATCACGCAACAGCCCAAGAACGGCGATGCCCACGTGTACGGCGCCAAGAGCCGTTTCATGACGGACAAGGTGCTGGAATCCTGCGAACGGATTTCGCTGCGCAACATGCGCGGCGTAGAAAATTTGCGTGAGGATGAGACGGCGACGGTCGACGTGGTCGCGCAGCTCAAAGAAATGTGGTGAGCGCGGCCAAATGTGGTGAGCGCGATCGGCCTTACCCCTCTCGGGGGTGAGGCTTGAAGCCGATTCTAAATCTTAAGCCACGCGTGAATCGGCGAACCGCGAGCGAATCGCTACCAGCGACGCGGCCCGCCGCCGCTACCGCCGCTCGCCGGCTTGGACCGAGGCGCTCTTTCCTGGGCTTCGTTGACTCGCAGCGGACGTCCACCCATCTGGAAGCCGTTCGTCTGTTGAATCGCGTTTTGTGCTTCACCGGCCCCCATGTCGACGAACGCAAATCCGCGGGGACGCCCGGTTTCGCGATCGTTGATCAGTTTGACCGATTCGACTTTGCCGTGGCGCTCGAACAGCGCTCGCACTTCGTCTTCTGTAGCAGTGAATGGCAGATTGCCAACATAGATCGTCGTCATTCAACTAATCTCACTAACAGTGTTTCACACTCAGAGCCGCCGCGCACATCACCGCCGGGGGCTGTACCCTAAGACCCGTGTAGGGAACGAACCTACAGTTTGATGCTACGCCAGGGGATTATTGTTGGCAAACGAGCCGCAATACCGTCCGAATCATTCGACTTCGAGGTACGCGTAACCGTTCAATTCGTGTTCGTAAAACCGCTTCACCGCCTGCGCTTCGGTGAGCGACATGCGGCCTTCCTGGATCGCCCGTTCGCAGTCCCGGGCGATCCCCGGATACAACTCGTCGGTGTCGTATTCCATGTACTCGAGAACCTTGTTAGCGGTGTCGCCCTTGACGATCTCCTCGATCCACCAGCCGCCGCCCTCCTGCAGCCGGATGTGTACGACGTGGGTATCGCCGAACAGGTTATGCAGATCTCCAAGGGTTTCTTGGTAGGCTCCCACCAAGAAGGCCGCCATGTAATAGGGCGCTCCCGGGATGAGTTCGTGGACTTCGAGCGTGCGCTTGGTCGCCCGGGGATGCACGAAGCGATCGATTTTGCCGTCGGAGTCGCAGGTGATGTCGGCCAGCACCGCATTGCGCGAGGGCCGCTCGCCCAGCCGCTGAATCGGCATGATGGGAAACAATTGACCGATCGCCCAGCTGTCCGGCAGCGATTGAAACACCGAGAAGTTGCAGAAATAGATGTCGCTCAACATGTCCTCGAGGTTTTCCAGCTCCTCCGGAACACGATCGAGCTTGCGGCAATAGTCGCGAATCTTGGTGCAGGTGGCCCAGTAAAGTTTTTCGGCCAAGGCGCGAAATTCCAGGCTTAGATACCCTAAATTGAACATCTGCAGCGCCTGTTCGCGCGCTTGCAGCCCGTCGTGGTAGCACTCCACCAGACGGCGCTCATTGACCGAGCGGAAGCTGTCGAACAAATCGCGCACCGGCTGCGGCACTTCTTCCTTGCCGTGATAATCCTCTTCGGGCCGACCGCTGACTTTGAATTGATCGAGCTTCGAGGAGCCCAAGATGTCGAACACCAGCAAGCTGTGGTGCGCGGCGATGGCGCGCCCGGACTCGCTCACAATCATGGGATGCGGCACATCGCGCGCGTCGCAGACGCTCTTGATTCGATACACTACATCGCTCGCATATTCGTTCAATGTGTAATTCATTGACGATTCGAAGTTGGTGCCGCTGCCGTCGTAATCGACGCCCAAGCCCCCGCCGATGTCGATGTACTGCAGGCCCGCTCCCATGATCTTAAGTTCGGCGTACACATGGGCCAATTCATTGATGGCATCCTTCACGCGGCGGATATCTTGAAGCTGGCTGCCCGGATGGCAATGCACCAGCTGCAGGCAATCGAGCATGTTGCGATCCTTCAGCAGCGCATACAGATCGAGTATCTCGCTGATGAAGAGCCCGAATTTGGACTTCTCGCCGGCGGATTCCCGCCACCGGCCGGCGCCCTCGCTCGCAAGCTTCACCCGTACGCCGATTTTCGGCCGCACCCCGTAGCGCTGGGCATGCTTCAGAATCAGATGGATTTCTTCGTAGTTCTCCACCACGGGGATGATGGTGCGGCCGAGCTTGGTGGCCAGAATGACTGCTTCGATGTAGCTGTCGTCCTTGAATCCGTTGCACACCACGATGCGGTCCGGCGCGTCTTCGGTGATCGACATGACCGCGAGCAGCTCGGGTTTTGAGCCTACTTCGAGTCCGAAACCGAATTCCTTGCCATAGCGGTAGACCTCTTCCACCACCAAGCGTTGCTGATTGACTTTGATCGGAAACACCGCAGCGTACCGGTTTTTGTAGTCGTTTTCGACGATGGCGGTGCCGAATGCCTCCGCGAGGTGGCGCAGGCGATGAGCGAGGATGTCGGAGAAGCGAATGACCACCGGCGTGTGCAGGTCGCGGGCCTTGAGCCCTTGCACGACTTCGTACAAGTCGATCTCGCGCGAGGCGTCCATGCTGGGCCTGATCACCACATGGCCCGCATCGTTGATCGAAAAGTAACCTTTGCCCCACGCCTCCACCTGGTAGAGGTCCAACGACTCTTCGATCTTCCATGCCGGATTTGCCGGCAGGACTTTGGCGGGTGTGTTCATCTCGCGCGCACGATAGCAAATTGGGGCTGCATGTAAATGCCATGCCCGCCTAACCGCGGGCGATGGGCCGGCGCGGATCGCGAATCCATTCGCTCCAGGATCCGGCGTAGAGCCTGCCGCCGGCGAGACCGGCGACCTCGAGGCTCAGCAAATTGTGACAGGCGGTAACGCCGGAGCCGCACATGGCGACGAGATTCTTGGCGTCTCTGCCCGCGAGGCGTTCGTGCCAGCGGCGCTTGAGCTCGGCGGCGGGTAAGAAACGGCCGCGCGCATCGAGACTTTCGGTGAAGGGATGATTCGCGGCGCCCGGCACGTGTCCGGCCACGGTATCGATGGGTTCCACCAATCCGGCATAGCGCTCCCGGGCCCGTGCATCGACCAGCAGGACCGCGGGCCTTCGCACCTCGCGCTCGGTCTCGGCGGTGCTCAACACGGCTTGATCGTCAATTCGCGGCGTAAAGCGCTCTTGGCGAGGGGTTGTTTCGACTGATTCAAGCGCGCCGCCTTGTGCAGTCCAAGCCTTGAAGCCGCCGTCGAGGATAGCCACTGCGCGATGGCCCGCCCAGCGCAGCAGCCACCATAGGCGGGCCGCCATCGAGCCGTTCGCCTCGTCATACGCGATGACTTGGCTGCCGTTGCCGATCCCGATCGTCCCCAGCCAAGCGGCGAACTTCTCGGGCGCGGGCAGCGGATGACGGCCGGTCTCGGGGCCAATGGGCGCGGAGAGGTCGAGATTCAGATCGGCGTAGCGCGCTCCCGGCAGATGTGCCGCGAGAAACTCGTGACGGCCGGCATCCGGGTGCGTGAGATCGAAACGGCAATCGACGATGGCCAGCCGCGGATCGCCCATGAGCTTCTGCAACGACTCCACGTCGATCAGCGTCTGAAATTCCATGAACCGGAGCTTAGCGCGCCGCCGGATGAACTTCATCCGCTACAATCGGCGCCATGGCACTCACTCTCTACTGGGGCAGCGGCAGTCCGTTCTCGTGGCGGGTACTCCTGGCGTTGGAGCACAAAGGGTTGCCCTACGAGTCGCAGCTCCTGCACTTCGACAAGCAAGAGCACCAGTCGCCGCAAATGCTCAAGCTCAACCCGCGCGGCCGCGTGCCCGTTCTCAAGGACGGCGATTATGTCGTATTCGAATCCGTTGCGGTGCTGTACTACCTCGATGTGAAGTACCCGCAAGCACCTATATTCGGCGCGACTCCGGAGGAAGCCGGCGTGATCATGCGGGTGATCTGCGAGTTCATGGCGTATGCCGAGCCGTCGCTTCTCAAGATCACCGAGGCAATCTTCGGCGAGCGGGTTGCCGAAGACATAGACGCACTCACGGATGCGATGCACGTGGTCGGGCGCGAGGCGCGTACGATCGAAGGGCGTCTCAGCAAGGAGCAGTGGATCGTCGGCGCCGCCTACTCCGCCACGGACATGGTGATTTTTCCGTGGATTCAGGTTCTCCGGCGCGCGTTGGATAGAAGCGCCGCCAAGGAATTGGGCGCACGCTTTTTACCCATGGAGCGCAACTACCCGGCGCTCGCTCGCTGGATTCATCGCATCGAGTCTCTTCCCGGCTACGAGCGCACCTATCCGCCTCATTGGCGCGACGCTTAAGCTTGAGCATTTCATATCCCGCCAGGTACGCTGGCGGCGTCCGCCCAAATGGGGCGATCCCAGAATCAAAGCAAAACGAGAGGGCAAACCAAAATGAGATTAAAATTATGAGCAACAACGAAGTGCATGTGAAATTTGCGGGCAAGATCGTATGTGTTGGTTTCGGCAGCATCGGACAAGGTGTCTTGCCACTGATCTTGCGTCACATTGGCACTTCGTTCGATCGCATCACCATCGTCACCGCCGAAGACAGGGGCCGCAGCCAAGCCGAACAACTCGGCGTGAAATTCGTCAAGAGCCCGTTGACGCGGGAGAACTACCGGAAAGTCTTGGAACGGCTGCTGGAGGCCGGGGACTTCCTGTTGAACCTATCCGTCGACGTGTCGAGCGTCGCGCTCATTCAATTGGCGCGCGAACGCGGCGCACTGTATCTCGATACCTGTATCGAACCATGGGCGGGCGGATATACCGACCCGAAGGCGAGCGTCGATTCCCGCAGCAATTACACCATGCGGTTGGAGGCCTTAGGCCTGCGCGAGGGCGCCGGCAAAACGCCTACGGCCGTGCTCACCCATGGCGCCAATCCGGGACTCGTGTCGCACCTGGTCAAACAGGCCTTGCTCAATATCGCAGAGGACACCGGGATCGAGGAGCCGATGCCCGCCAGCCGCGAGTCATGGGCCAAGCTTAGCCAAACTCTCGGCATCAAGGTCATTCACATCGCCGAGCGCGACACTCAGGTCACGAACGTCCCGAAGACACCCAACGAGTTCGTCAATACCTGGTCGGTCGACGGCTTCGTCAGCGAAGGCGCGCAACCCGCCGAGCTCGGCTGGGGCACCCACGAGAAGCATTTTCCGGCGGACGGCGGCCGCCACAAGGTGGGTTCGGGTTGCGCGATTTACTTGAATCGACCCGGCGCGAGCACCTGCGTCCGCACCTGGACCCCCGAGGCGGGACACTTCCACGGATTCCTGATCACGCATTCGGAAGCAATTTCGTTGGCGGATTACTACACAGTGAAGGAGGGCGGCAAGGTGGTGTACCGGCCCACGACCCACTATGCCTATCATCCCTGCGACAACGCGGTCTTGTCCGTGCACGAATTCGCCGGCAACAACTGGCACCTGCAAGATCGCAAACGCATCATGCTCGACGAGATCACCTCCGGGATAGATGAGCTTGGGGTGCTGCTCGCCGGTCACGGCAAAAACGCGTACTGGTACGGCTCACAGCTGTCCATTGCGGAGGCGCGCGAATTGGCGCCCCACAACAGCGCCACGAGTCTGCAAGTCACCTCGGCGGTGCTGGCGGGGATGATTTGGGCTATGGAGAATCCGAACCGCGGCATCGTGGAACCCGACGACATGGAATTCAAGCGTCCGCTCGAGGTCTGTATGCCGTACCTGGGCCGCGTCATCGGCAAGTACACGGACTGGACGCCGTTGCATCAGCGCGGGGAGCTGTTCGCCGAGGACCTGGACGTCACCGATCCCTGGCAGTTCAAGAACATTCGGGTGGTTTGAGTCCGTAACTGACGGCGACCACCGTGAAGGTGGTCGCCCCGCCCGGCAATATCACACTCACATCATCGTCGATGCGCTTCCCTAGCAAGCCGCGTCCCAACGGCGAGTCCATGCTGATGTACTCTTCGGCCATGTCGAATTCGTCAGGCCCGACAAGCCGATACCAACGCAAGGCCCCGGCGCTTTCAATTTGCACCCACGCACCGAAGAAGACCCGCTCCGGATCGCGCCGTCCGGTGTCCGCCCGGGGATCGACGATGGTCATGCCTTCGAGCCGCTTGCGTAGAAAGCGCACCCGACGATCGATCTCGTGCAGCCGCTTTTTGCCGTAGGTGTACTCGGCGTTTTCTGAACGGTCGCCCTGTGCGGCTGCCTCGGCGACGGCCGCGGTTACCCGGGGACGCTCGTCATGCCACAACTGCTCGAGCTCATCCCGCAGCCGCTTGGCTCCAGCGGGGGTGATGTACTTCGAGCCGGGCGCAGTGGGAGGGCGATATCTTGACACGCTGCAATATAGTGTACGGAGATTCCAGGACGTGAACTGAGTTGGAAGCCGCTGCAATCGTTTGAGCGGTCGCTCACAGATTGCTCGGGCCGCGAATCATAAGCTCTTTACCCATGAGCGTTAAATATTACACCCACTTTATCGCGCAGTCGGAAGGAGCCGTCGAATACAACGAATACCGTGGCGTGGTCGAACTCCTCGATCGGTCGGCCAGGCTCCAGGGTGATCGCGATATCGCGCGCATGCTGGCACGCAGCTTCGATCTCGAGGAAACCGACATTCAAGTTCTGCAGTGGGACCATCTGCACTGAATCGTTCCCCTAGCGGGCTTTACTTCCCTTCATTGAAGTCCGCCTCTCAGCCCCGAGCTCATCACTCGGGGCTTTTTTTGCCACGGTGCTAAACTCGCGCCAAGCCCCCAAACCTTAAGGGGCAGAAGGGGACCTCATGCGTAAATTGGCTTTAGGGCTGGCCGCCGCGGCGTGCTTGCTGTTGACCGGCTGCGGCTACAACACGATGCAAACACAGGATGAACAAATCAAGGCCGCTTGGTCTGAGGTCCTGAATCAATATCAACGCCGCGCCGAGCTCATCCCCAATTTGGTCAATACGGTGAAGGGCTATGCCGCCCAGGAAAGCTCGGTCCTGCTGGGAGTGACCCAAGCCCGCGCCAAGGTCGGCGCCATCCAAGCGACCCCCGAGCTAGTCAACGATCCGGCTGCATTCGCGAAGTTCCAGGCCGCTCAAAGCGAACTGTCGAGCGCCTTGTCGCGGCTCTTGGTCGTTACCGAAAACTACCCGCAATTGAAATCCGATCAGAACTTCCGCGACCTGCAGGCCCAATTGGAAGGCACCGAGAATCGCATTGCGGTGGCGCGC
The DNA here is from genome assembly GCA_035996065.1 of Steroidobacteraceae bacterium. GTDB lineage: Bacteria > Pseudomonadota > Gammaproteobacteria > Steroidobacterales > Steroidobacteraceae > Bog-1198. The sequence continues at coordinate 47,360 of DASYJX010000059.1, forward strand.
AACCGCTACATTCAAGCGGTGCAGAATTACAACGTGACGGTGCGCTCTTTCCCCGGGAACTTGACGGCGATGATTTTCGGCTACAAGCCGAAACCGAATTTCGCCGTCGAGAATGAAGCGGTGATCTCCAAGCCGCCGAATGTGGATTTCGGCGCATCGGCCCCTGCGGCGCCGGCCCCCGCGCCGGCCCCGGCGCCGCCTCCCGATTCGGCTCCCGCGCCGAAACACTAGCCCGAGCGCTTCGGTCCGGCGCTCGCGTGCGTTCACATTGCCGCATCGGTCGCGTAGGGGCGTTGACGCTCCTCCTGTTCGGCGCGCTGCTTGCACGCGCCGATGTGGCCGTGCCTCCTCTGACCGCCCGAGTCACCGACTTGACGGGTACGCTGTCCGGCGAGGCGGTCACGCGCATCGAGTCAAAGCTTGCCAATTTGGAGGCCAAGAAGGGCAGTCAAATCGCTGTGCTGATCATTCCGACGACGGCGCCTGAGGAGATCGAGCAATTCGGCATCCGCGTCGGGGATGCGTGGAAGCTCGGCCGCAAGGGCGTGGATGACGGGGCCGTATTGATTGTGGCCAAGAATGATCGGCGCGTGCGCATCGAGGTGGGAAGCGGTCTTGAGGGCGCGATGCCGGACGCCATCGCCAACCGCATCATCGACGAGAACATCACTCCGCATTTCAAAACGGGCGACTATGACGGCGGCGTCGAGGCCGGCGTCGATAAAATGATTTCCGTGGTCGACGGTGAGCCGTTGCCCGAACCGGACAGAAAATGGGAACACCATACGGGGCTCGGCCATTTGTTGCCGCTGCTGCTGGTGGCGGTCTTCGTCGCCAGCGGCGTGCTGCGCGCCATCTTCGGCCGACTGTTCGGATCGCTTGCGACAGGGGGATTGACCGGCGGCATTGCGTGGCTTTTGAGCCACTTCCTGCCCATCGGCCTGGGCGCCGGCATCGTCGCATTCCTGTTCGCCATGCTGGCGGGATCGAACACGCGTGGATGGTCGACCGGCAGCGGCGTTGGACGTGGGTTCGGCGGCGGCCTGGGCGGTGGTTTTGGCGGCGGCTTCGGCGGCGGCGGCGGAGGGGGAGGCGGCTTCAGCGGCGGCGGCGGAGGGGGAGGCGGCTTCAGCGGCGGCGGCGGCGGTTTCAGCGGCGGCGGCGCCTCGGGGAGCTGGTAATGCAAATCGGCCGTCTGATCCGCCACGCAGCCCAGACTCACTGGCGAACGCGCATGATGTTTTCCAGCGCGACGCTTGATGCGATCGAGCAGGCAATTGCCGGCGCCGAGCAGACCCATGCCGGGGAAATCCGCTTCGCCATCGAATCGGCATTGACGCCGCTGCACGTTCTGAACCATGCCGCTCCGCGCGCTCGTGCCCTGGAAGTCTTCGCGCACCTGCGCGTGTGGGATACCGAGCGCAACAATGGAGTGTTGATTTATGTGCAACTGGCGGACCGGGCAGTCGAAATAGTCGCGGACCGGGGGTTCGCGGGCCGCGTCGCCGCCGCGGAGTGGGAGGCGGTCTGCCGCCTGATGGAGGAGCATTTCCGTGCGCGCCGGTTCCAGGCGGGCTCGATTGCAGGGGTCGACGCCATCGGCATTTTGCTTTCGCGCCACTTTCCGCCCGGCGTGCGGCAACCGTCGCCATCGCATAACGAATTGCCTGACCGACCAACTTTGCTGTAGATAGAACGGATGAACTATGTGACCGTAGCCGTTTGCATCGGCGGATTGGCCATGGGCGGCTGTGGGCTGTTCCGGGAGAAGCCGCCCGCTCCGCCGCCCGTGGCGAGGGCCTTGCCGCCGCCGGCGCCTCAATTACCCAAGCCCAACGCAACCCATCACGAGCAAGTCGATCCAAGCAGCGATATCGTGGGCTACATTCAGAAGACGATCGTGGGCAAAGATGACACGCTGCCCGACATTGCGCGACGCTTTGACGTGGGTTATGAGGAAATGCTCACGGCGAATCCGGGAGTCGATCCCTGGCTGCCCGGCGTCGGTCACGAGGTGATCGTGCCGACGCAATTCGTGCTGCCGGCGGCTCCGCACGAGGGTGTCGTAGTCAACGTGGCCGCGATGCGCATTTTTTACTATCCGCCCCACAAGAAGGGCGAGCCGCAGATGGTATTTACCCACCCGATCGGGATCGGCAAGGTAGGGTGGAGGACTCCCGAAGGCACGACCACGATCGTCAGCCGTCAGAAGGACCCGGTATGGATGGTCCCCAAGTCGGTCCGCGATGAACACGCCGAGAATGGCGAAAAGCTGCCCGCCCAAGTGCCCGCCGGCCCGGATAATCCCCTCGGCCAGTATATGTTTCGCTTGGGCTGGCCCAGTTATCTGATCCACGGCACGAACAAGCCCTACGGCGTCGGAATGCGCTCGAGTCACGGCTGCATGCGTTTGTATCCCGAGGACATCGCCGTATTTTTCGATTTGATCCCGATCGGCACCAAAGTGACCGTCGTCAATCAGCCTTACCTTTTCGGGTGGCGCGACGGTACGCTGTACCTGCAGGCCTACACGGTGATGGAAGACGATTCGCGCGATTGGTCCAAGAACCGCAAGCGCTTGCTCGCCCACCTGCTGAACCCGAAGCTGCAAAAGAAGATCTCCGATCACGACAAGGAAATCGATTGGCAGCGAGTGGGTGATCTGGCGCACACGCCGCGCGCCGTTCCCGTCCCCATCACGGGCGACCAGGGCGGGATCGACGATGTGGTTTCGAATTCCTTGCTGGTCGAAAACGCGCTGCCGGCGGGCTCCAACTGGGACGGCAAGACCGGCTTGTTGGTGGACGAAAAGACCTTCCAGGAATTGCTCGGCGGCCGCGCCGAAGCACCGCCCACCTCGCAGACCCAAGCTCTAGTTCACTGATGACCGGATTTTAGGGTGCGGTCCCATCTTGTGCTGCTGCTTTTCGCCTGCGCGGGCACGGCGGCGAGCGCCACCGACTCATCACGCATCGAACCGGGTTTCGATTACCACTCGTTCGCCAACGTCGATCAATTTCGGGTCACCCACATTGAATTGGATTTGCGGGTCGACCTGGATTTCAAAACCATCAGCGGTGTCGTCCAGCTCGACTTGAAGCGGCTCGATCCGCGTGCGACGCAACTGGTGCTCGATACCAAGGATCTGATGATCAATGACGTGAACCAGAAGGCCACCGACGTGCTGGGCGCGACCGCCAAGAATCAAACCATGTGGGTCAGCCGGCCGTTTCATCTCGACAAGCCCGATCCCATACTGGGCAGCGCATTGGTCATCGATCTGCCCCCGTCGCGCAAGACGGCCGAGTCGATCCGCATCGACTACGAGACGGTGCCCGCCGCCGCCGCATTGCAGTGGCTGACGCCGAAACAGACCGCCGGCCGCCACAGGGCGTTTTTGTATACCCAGGCCGAGCCCATCGGCACGCGTACCTGGATCCCGTTGCAGGACACTCCCCAGGTGCGTGCCACCTATAATGCGAAAATCCACACCGCCTCCGATGTAGTGGCGGTGATGAGCGCCGCGAACGATCCGACGGCCAAGCGCACGGGCGATTATTCGTTCGTCATGCCGCAGGCGATCCCCTCCTATTTGATTGCCTTGGCCGTGGGAGATCTCGGATTCAAGGAGACGGGGCCGCGCACCGGCGTGTACGCGGAGAAGCCGGTGGTCAAGGCGGCCGCGAAGGAGTTCGCCGATACGGAGTCGATGGTTGCAGCCGCGGAGAAATTATTCGGCCCTTACCGCTGGACGCGTTACGACCTCCTGGTGCTGCCGCCGAGTTTCCCCGTCGGGGGCATGGAGAATCCGCGGCTGTCGTTCATCACACCCACCGCGATCGCGGGCGACAAGAGCTTGGTGTCCGTGATCGCGCACGAGTTGGCCCATTCTTGGTCGGGAAATCTCGTCACGAATGCGACCTGGCGCGACGTGTGGCTCAACGAGGGGTTCACCGCTTATTTGGAGAACCGCATCATGAATGCGGTTTACGGCGAGCAGCGCGCCGCCATGGAGGCCGTGCTCGACCTCGGAGCCTTGCGCGAGGAGCTGGCCACCCTCAATCCCAAGGATCAGGTGCTGGCGATCGATTTGCGCGATCGCGACCCGGAACTCGGGTTCAGCAGCGTGCCGTACGAGAAAGGGCGGCTGTTCTTGACCTACCTAGAAGCAAAATTCGGACGCGACCGATTCGATGCTTTCTTGCGCGGCTACTTCGAGCACTTTGCATTCAAAAGCATCACGACCGAGCAGTTCAACCAGTACCTCGCCGAGAATTTACTCGACCGCTTTTCCGGCCTCGTCACGCAGGCGCAGGTCCTTGCCTGGGAGAACGCTCCCGGCATTCCCGCCGATGCGCCGTTGCCGGCCTCGAGCGCCTTGTCGCAAGTGGAAGGTGCGAGGTCCGGGTGGCTCGGCGGCAAGCTACAGCCCAAGAAGTTCGGTCTTGATTGGACCCCCCAGCAGTGGATGTATTTCCTGGGCGACATGCCGGCAGAATTGAACGCCAAAGAGCTCGGGGCTTTGGATCAGGCGTACGGCTTGACGAAGAGCGCAAACGCGGAGATCGAGCACAGCTGGCTCGAACTCGTCATTCGCAATAACTATCGACCCGCCTATGTGCGTCTCGAGGAATACTTGAAAACCATCGGCCGCCGCAAGTTGATCGTGCCCCTGTACGTCGACTTGATGAAGACGCCGGCCGGCAGCCAGTTTGCGAAGCGCGTGTACGCCATCGCGCGTCCTGGCTATCATTCTGACACCGTGGCGGCGATCGACGCGATCGTCACTCCCAAAGATGCGGAGGGGTCGGATTGATCAGCAAGAAATGACGAGCGAGTGGATGAAGGTGATGCTCGAAGAAATCTCGCGCAAGAAGGCGGAGGACGAGCAGGCGCGCGTGGAAGAGCGTACACGTGCGGACGAGCAGGCACGTGCGAACGAGCAAGGGCGTCTCGTGGAGCAACGACACCGCGATGAGCCCTGCGCGGCGCCGGCGTCCGGCCCCGCCCCGACACGCCAAATGCGCGGGTTGTGATAGAGTCAGCCCGTGCGCACGCGAGAAAAAATTTGGCTACTCCGGGCAGCTTAGGGATAGAGGTCGAGGAGGAACGCGGCCCCGATCAAACCATCACGCGCCTCGTCACCGCGCGCACCGCATTCGTCGGCCGCACGTTGCGCGGACCGGTCAATCGCCCGGTATTGCTCACGAGCTTCACGGAATTTCAGCACATTTTCGGCGGTCTCTGGCAGCCCAGTCTGCTGGGGTATGCCGTCGAGCAATTCTTCGATAACGGCGGCCGCGAGGCCCTGATCGTGCGCGTGGTCAACGGCGCGCGTTCTGCCACGCTGTCGCTTTGCGCGGGCAACTCGAGGCTTCGCCTGCGAGCGGTGCGGCCCGGCACACGAGAATTTCTCCGTGCCAGCGTGGATTACGACAATATCGCGGCGTCCGAAACCGCGGAATTCAATCTCACGGTGCAGCGCGTGCGCGCCCAGGGCACCGCCCAAGTGGAAGATCAGGAGATATTCCACAAGCTCTCGGTGTTGCCGGCGGCCTCAGGCTACGTGCCGCGCGCGATTTTGGGATCGGAGCTCATAGAGTTGGCCGGGGAGGTTCCGGCGCAGCGGCCGGATCGCATCCTGGATGCGGCCAGCGGCTTGGCCACGGGCTATGTGAATTCTAACTCCGACGGCGATGATGGCGCGCCGCTCACGAACTATGACTTGATCGGCAGGACCGCCGATCGCACCGGTCTTTTCGCGCTGGACCACGCGGACTTTTTCAACTTTCTGTGCATCCCTCCCTTGTCGCGCGATCAGGACGTCGGACCAAGCACGCTTCTAGTCGGGGCCCGCTATTGCAAGCAGCGCCGCGCGCTTATGATCGTCGATCCGCCGTCGAGCTGGCAGACCGCGGATGACGCGGTGCGCGGTATGCGCGATTGGAGCTTTGCCAGCGAAAATGCGCTGATGTACTTCCCGCGAGTTCTGGCGCACGACAAACTGCGGGGTCATTTCGAGTCGTTCGCGCCTTGCGGCGCCGTAGCTGGCATGTTGGCGCGCGGCGACGAGGCATCGCCGATATGGGCCCCCGCCAAGAACGACGAGGCCATCCTGCGACCTGGCTACCGTCCCAGTTGCCTCGTGGCCGAAGACCGCCGCATCCGGCTCGCAGCCTTGGGGGTCAACACCATACTTGCCACGCGGTCCGCCGCGCGAATCGGCGTCACAGCGCGCACCCTGGCCCTAGGTACGGCAGCGAGCGCCGATTGGCAGTATTTGGCGGCCCGTCGCCTCGCTCTGTTCATCGTCAACAGCATCGAGCGCGGTACGCGCTGGGTCGCGATGGCGCGGCCGCATATCGAGGTCGCCGACATGGCGGCATCCCAGGTGCGCGCGTTCTTCGAGGCGCTTCACGACGAGCACACGTTCGGCACTAGGCCGATGCAAGAAGCCTTTTTTGTCGCATATGACCAACGGAGCGAGTTTCAACTCGTGATCGGCTTCGCCGGAAGAACGAACCCCAAGTTTCACAGCTTTCGCATCGTGCACTCGCCATCCGGCAGCAAAGTAGAATGCGTCAGCTTGAATCGGTTGAACGCGGCGCACGCCCATTACAGTCCAGCGGAACTCGAATGGGTCGAGTCCCTTGCACAGAGCCTCTCTCACGGGGGCGTCGAGCACTAGAATCGCGGGCCTTTACGCCACGGTTGTGGTCGCGGCCAGGCGTCGTTCCAATTCGGCCATCAGGGAACTGCGGGACGTGCGCTCGGCGGGGGCGGGCATACGGGGGACGGCCGGCAGCGCCTCGAGCGCCAATCGCGCGTAGTCGTAACCGACCTGAATCGCGCGATCGAACGCCCGCCAATTGAGCAAATCCACGTTCGCGAGCGGCGGCTTCAGCAACACATCGGCAAGCTCGCGCTGCGCCGCCACGCTCGATGCGGTGTTGATCATGCCGGAATGCATCAGAATCTGAAATATATTGATGCCCCGCTTGCCACGGGCCAGCGCAAAGCGATCCGCGCCGACATCGCTGCCGATCACGAGTCCGGGTGCGTGCGCTTGCATGATATCGACGGGGAGATTGTTGATCGCGGCGCCATCGACCAACACGTCCTCGCCGCGGTACACCGGAGGCATGACGCCGGGAATGGCGACCGACGCGCGCAGCGCCTCGGCAAGGCGCCCCTCGCGGTGCTCGAGCACTCGGCCCGTGGTCAAGTTGGCGCTGACGCAGAAGTACGGCTGCCTTAGATCCTCGATCAACACGTCGCCGTACTCGCGCTCCAGCAGCCGCGAGACCTTGCGGCCGCGGGTCAGCGCAACGAACGGGAAGGTGTAATCGTTCACGGGGTTCGTGTCGACGAAGCTTCGGCGATAGCGCATGCGCATCTCCTCGTCGCTCCATCCGACTGCGACGCCGGCGGCGATGATGGACCCGATGCTGGAACCGCCGACGAAATCGATGGGCACCCGAGCCTCGCGCAGGGCCCGAATGATGCCCAGGTGTGCAAACCCGCGCGCACCGCCGCCCGACAACACGAGACCGACTCCTCGCCGTGTCAGCAGACGGGCGAGGCGCGCGAGATCGGCTCCGTCGACAATGTGGTGATGCAGTGCGACCGGGGAACTGCGCAGCCAGCGGGTGGCGGCCCCGACTTCGATTCGCTGATCGTGCAGTAGAGCGAGCTCAACGCGCGCGCCGCGCGCCAGCGCCGCTTCGGCGATGCCGCTCGGCCAGGGAACCGCTGCGGCGCCGGCGGGTGCGAGGAGCAATATTGCATCCGCTTGGCGGCAACATTGGCGCGTCCAACCCGAGGCGCTCGGATCCGCCACGTACACGACATAATCATTCGATTCCTCGATGCCGTTGAACCAGCCCGCGGTGTGGTTGCTCGCCCGCGCATCCCATACCAGTTCCGTCCGCCCGGCGCGCACGAACTCCGCCACCAAGCGGGTAGCGAAACCGGCCACGTCGATTGCGACGCTGTTTGGAATGATGGCGAATACGCGCGCCCGCCTTTGCTCCGCTTGGCGCAGATTGCTGCGACGCAGGCGGCGCGCGCAGAGACGGGCTAGCGCCAACGAAAAATAGGTCGATTGCGACGCAACGGCATCGAGCAGGGGCATCGGCAGCAGCAACAACTCGCTGTCGCGCATGGCGAACACGGCGGCGCTGCGCGGCTCCTTGAGCAGCCAGGCGGTCTCGCCGACCAGCTCGCTGCGCTCGATTTGCGCGGTCAAGCGGTCCAGCCCCTGTGTCTTGACGCCTAGCCGGCCGCTGGCGACCAGATATACTCCATCCGGATGAGATCCCGCTTCGAACAGCAAGCTGCCTGCCGGCAATGAAAAATGCACGGCACCGGCCGCCAGCGCCTCTAGGGTCGCGCGGTCTACCCCGGCGAGATCGGCGCAATCGCACAGGCATTCGATGGCCCGACGCATTTCGTGCGCGTCGCTTGCTTGCTCTTCATCCAGTGCCATTCGTCAGTTAGCGGCAGCAATGACCAGATCCTTAGGCACGGTGGTGTTTTCCCATGGGAAGGAGAGCGGCCCGTGGGGCTCGAAGATCACGGCCATGGCGGCAGTGGTCGGGGACCTCCATGTGGCGGTCGAATCGGTGGATTATCGCGGCCTGGATGATCCAGCCGACCGAGTGCGCAAGCTCCTGGGTGTTGGGAAGGAACTCCCCGGACCCCTGATACTGGTGGGATCGAGCATGGGCGGGCATGTCGCCGCGGCCGCGGCGAGCCGGCTCGACGCGCGCGGCCTGTTCCTGCTGGCGCCGGCTTTTTACATGGCGGGATACGAGGAGTACACGCCGCAGGATGTTGCCTGTCCGACCGTCATCGTGCACGGCTGGCACGACGACATCGTCCCGGCCGACAACAGCATTCGCTGGGCGCGCGAACATCAGGCGGCGTTGCACCTGCTCAATTCCGATCACCGGCTGGAGGATCAGATCGACGCGATTTGCGTGCTGCTGCGAGCCTTCTTGAACGCGCTCGCCACTTAAGGCCGCGTCGGCGCCGCAATCGCGGGGGGCGGCGGCTCCGCGGCGGTCGCAGCCACTTGCGACTGCGCCAATTCGCGCAGGCTCTCTCCGAGTTGCTCGCCGCATCGCTTGCCCATGGCATCGAAACCGGCACCGAGCGATGCGATGTAAGCAGACACATACCGCTTGCCCGGCGGGGAGGTCAGAAACCCCAGCAAGTGCTTGAGATCGGCGTCGCTCATATCGCGATAGCTATAGGCGAGATAGCGGCGCAGGGGCTCGCGCATGTCCTGTTCCAGTCCCGCGCGGCTCGCTTCGCCGGATTTGCGCGCGCTTTCCGCGACGGCCGCAGTATCTCGTCCGGATCCGACGGCGGTGCCGATCGCCACCGCCTGTCCCATGCTGAGGAAAATCTGCACGGTGGACTCGGTCGACCTCGAGGCTAGTTCCAGTTTGTCGAACATCGCGTCGCGCTGCGGTGTCGTCGGAGCAGTGAGCTCGCCCTTCATGATCTTGTCGATCGTCGGTTCCTCGAGCGCGGCTGTGGCCACGTCCGCGGCCACCATGCGGCGGCCCAGGTCGCTCTCGAGGAACGCCGAGATTTTTTTCTCCGTTGCCACATCGAGATTGGCGGCGAGCGCGTTCAAGGCGGGGACCTCGAATACATCGATGCGGAATCCGCGCTTCGCTGCCGCGGTCACCGCGTTCAATTGCTGCTCGGAAAGCTTGGCAGCGATGTCGGCGGAAAACAGTTGCCGTATGTGCGCCGGCATCCCGCCGAGCGTGGCGCGAACCTGTTCGCGCATGGCTGCTTCCTGATAGATCTTCGCCGCGGCTTCGATGTCGACCGACTGCGCGGCATAAGCGCCTGTGGATACAAGCATCAGCAGTGCAAAAAGAAACATGCGCGAACTCCGAGTGACGGTATATCGGAAACGATTGTACACTTCGGGCCTTACGGGATCCCGAGGTGCACATGGGCTTGCTCAAGAGTGTGACAGCGTCACTGTCGGTTTTGTTCATCATTGGCTGCGCATCTCCCGAAACGCCGCCGAAAAAGACCGTATTCGATCCCTTGCTGCAAGCGGAACAACGCGCGCGCGAAGTGCAGAAAACTGTGGACGAGCACGCAGACGCGACGCGCAAGGCGGTCGACAATCAAGAGCGCGGCGATACAACTCCGTAGCTCATAGACGACCATGGGCCCCCTCGAGGGTTTGAGCCGGGCGTGGCATTGGAGTGTCCGCAAGGCGTTGAGCTTGTGGGTGCGGTCGAGCATCAAGCCCGACGAGGCCGCTGCGGCGATCGCGGCGCGGCCGCGACCCGTTTGCTACGTGCTCGAACGCGAGAGCAAGACCGATCTTGCCGTCTTGTGCAATGTCTGCTCGGAGCTGAACCTACCTCGCCCCGACAGGCGCTTGCCGATCGGCGAGCAGCACGCCGAAAAGGCCTACTTCGAGTTGATCCGGCCTGCGGCCGTTCTCAGGAGGCGACGGGTCGCGCGCGCGCCGCGCATCCTTACGCAACTCATCGACGCCGCGGCGGCGAATCCGCAATTCGACGTCGATCTGGTGCCGGTCGCGATCTTCTGGGGCCGCGCGCCGCACAAGGAGGCAAGCCTCTGGCGCCTATTGCTCGCCGAAGACTGGGTGCTGGCCGGCCGCTTCCGCAAGGCTCTCAACGTGCTGGTCAACGGCCGCAACACGCTCGTGCACTTCGGGGAGCCGGTGCGGCTGCGCGACGCCATGCAGGCCGGCATGAACGAGCAGCGCAGCGTACGCCGGCTGCTGCGCATCCTGAGGTCGATCCTGCGCGCACAGCGGGCTTCGACGATCGGCCCGGATCTTTCGCACCGCCGCACCTTGGTCGCGCAATTGCTCAAGACGGCGGACGTGCGCAACGCGGTGCGCCGCGAGATGCGGGCGCGCGGCTCGTCTCGCCGCGCCGCATTGATCACGGCACGGAGATACGCGGTGGAAATCGCCGCGAACTATTCGCAGGTCTTCGTCAGGTTCATGGCAGCCGTGCTGGGCTGGCTATGGAATCGCGTGTTCGACGGCGTGCAATTCGAGCATGCCGAACAACTGAACGAGGCGGGTGATGGCGCGGAAGTCATCTACGTTCCCTGTCACCGCAGTCACATGGACTACCTGCTTCTCTCCTATGTGATCTACCGGAAGGGATTCGCGGTTCCCCACGTGGCGGCGGGAATCAATCTAAACCTGCCGCTGATCGGCCGGTATCTGCGCAAAGGCGGCGCATTCTTTTTGCGGCGAAGCTTCAAAGGCGACGCGTTGTATGCGGTCGTATTCGCGAGGTATCTGGGGGTCATGATGGCGCGTGGCCACAGCCTCGAGTATTTCATCGAGGGCGGCCGCAGCCGCACGGGCCGCCTGCTGCCGCCGCGCACCGGCATGCTCTCGATGACGGTGCGCGCCTATCTGCGCCACCCCAAGCGGCGAGTCGTTTTCATGCCGGTGTATTTCGGATACGAGCGGATCGTCGAGGGACGCACCTACATCGGCGAGCTGTCCGGCCAGCCGAAAAAAAAGGAGAGCGTTCTCGGCTTGATCAGATCCACGATATCGGTGTTGCGCAGCAAACTCGGCAAGGTGCACGTGAACATGGGGCGGCCGATTTCGCTCGACGCGCTGCTCTCCAGGCACAATCCGGAATGGCGAAGTGCCGCCGGCGAGGATCTTGCCTCAGGTGCGAGCTGGATCGGCGACGCCGTCAATGAGCTCGCGATCCGCATCAATATCGAGATCAACGCGGCGGCCGCCGTCACGCCGATCAATCTGGTGGCGACGGCCCTGCTCGCGACCCCGCGCCAGGCATTGGCGGAAGCTGATCTCGTGCGGCAGCTCGAGCTTTACCAAAAGCTGTTGCGCGCCGCGCCCTATTCGCCGCTCGTCACGGTTGCCCGCGACAGCGGCGCCGAGATGATCCGCTACACGGAAGCGATGGGCGTGCTGGAGCGGCAGAAGCACCCGCTGGGCGATGTCATGCGCATGGATGCGCAAAACGCCGTGCTCGCCACGTACTACCGCAACAACATTCTGCATTTATTCGCCATGCCCTCGCTCCTGGCTTGCTGTTTCGTCAGCAACGCAAGCATGCACACGGCCGATATCCATCGGTTGGTGTGGCGGGTGTATCCCTACATATCCATGGAGCTCTACCTGCGTTGGGACGAAACTGCGGCGGCTGCGGTAACCGATTCGCTGCTCGATACTTTCGCAGCCTTGAATTTGCTGCAGCCCAACGCCGATTGGACCGAGTGGCGGCGCCCCCCCTCGACCTCTCTTGAAGGGTTCCAGCTGTCGGTCCTCGCTCAGGCTATGATTCAAACGCTCGAGCGGTACTACCTCGCGATTGCGCTCTTGCTGCAATCGGGCAGCGGCACCATCACCCAAGAGGCTTTGGAGGAACGCTGCCATTTGACTGCGCAGCGCATATCCCTCCTTTACGAATTGAATTCGCCGGAGTTCTTCGACAAAAGTTTGTTCCGCAACTTCATCGATCTCTTGCTCCGACGAGGAGTGATTCAGGAGTCTGAGGACCGCACGCTCCTGTTCGGCGAGCCGCTGCTGGGCGTTGCCGCCGACGCCCAGCTGGTTCTCTCCGAGCAAATCAGACGCAGCATCCTGCAGGTAACCTTGGGGCAGCCTCAGTCCCAGCCTTGACGGCCGCGCTCGAGCTTGGTCGCGCCGCGGCGCTTCTTCGAATCGATGCGCCGTTCCTTGGAGCTCTTGGTGGGACGCGTCTTCTTGCGGATCTTGGGTTCCACCAGCGCTTCTCGAATCAACGCTTCCAGCCGCTCCTGCGCCGCGCGGCGATTGCCCTCTTGGCTGCGTTCGCTCATGGACTTGAACAGAATGCTGCCGTCGTCGATGAGTTTCTGGCCGGCGAGCCGACGCAGGCGATTCCTCGCCGCTACCGGCAGGCTCACATTTTGCGGTAGCAGAAACCGTAGTTGCGCGGCGCTTGCCACCTTGTTGACGTTCTGACCCCCGGGCCCCGAGGAGCGAATGAACTTCCATTCCAGTTCTTCGTCGGGAATGACGACATCGGGCGTGATGATCAGAGGCATGGGGGTCAGTCGAGATCCGACGATCCCGAGTGCACTATGATCTCGCGCTGCGCAACCGGGATGGTGATCTTGTGTTCCTTGAACAGACGCCAGATGGCGCGATTCACCTCCGAGCGCACGTTGTTGACCCCTTCCTGGGGGTCGGATATCCAAAAGCGCAGCTCGAGTTCGATGCCGCTGTCGCTGAAGTGCATCAGGCGCGAGACCGGCGCAGGGTCGGCCAGCACTCGCGCTTGGCCCTCGCACGCGGTGAGCAAAATGCCCAGGGCCACTTCCGGATCATCGCGATAACTCACGCGGATGGGCAGTTTCAGGCGAATGCGCGGATCGGTGTAGCTCCAATTGATCACCGCATTGGAAATCAGCTGCTGATTCGGCACCAGCATTTCAACGCCGTCGCGGTCGCGCACCACCACGTAGCGCCCTCGCAATTCCTGCACCCAGCCGAAGTTCTCGGTGCTGGTGCCGCTTTGCCCCGACAGGCTGATGACATCGCCCGGTTTGATGGAGCGATCCATTAGGAGCACGAAGCCGCTGACGAAATTCGCCGCAATGGACTGCAGGCCGAAGCCCAGTCCTAAGCCGACGGCGCCGGTCAGCACCGTGAGGGCAGTCAGATCGACGCCGGCGGCATTCAAGCCGAGGAGAATGGACAGCCCGATCAAAAACGCGTTCGAGAACTTCGCGATGCCGATGCGCGTGGAGGGCGCCAAGGTGCTGAGCTTCTTCAGGCGCCGCTCGACCCAGCGGCTGATCCAGGCCGCGACCAACACGAACAAGGTCAGCGTGAACAGCAATTTCATCACCGACCAGAGCGTTATGCGGCTCTTGCCCGTCGCCATGCCAATGCTGTCGAGCGTGCTGATGATCGGATCAAGCCAGCCGAGGTACTCGGAGGCGATGATCAGCCAAATGAGGAGCGTGGCGCGGTTTTCCCAATGCTGCATCCACGACTTGTTGCCGAGACTTGCGGTGAACAGCAGCACGACGATACGCACGATCACATAGAAGCCGATCAGCCGCGCCGCGGCATCCAGCATCGATACGTCGTAGTGCGCGGCCAGCATCGTGGTTCGGGCCACGAGGACCAATGTCAACGCGAGGATCGCGGGCATTGCGACGACGCTGCCCTGCGATGAAAAATAATTCCAAGTCAATGCCGCCGGCGTCTTGATCCTGCGACGCCGATGATGTTCGTGCAGCGCGGTGCTGACGAACCAACCGACGAGCAGGCACAGCGCCACGACCGCGATCTCCATCAGTACATTGCGCGTCGACAAGATCTCGAAGAACGCAGCGATCCGCTGCATTAGCTCACTCACGGACAGGTCCCCAGCTCACTCACGGATGAACTCGGTCATGCGTTGAGATCCGGGATGAGCTGGCTCTCCAGCCGCGTGATTTGATCCTTGAGCATGAGCTTGCGCCGCTTGAGGCGTTTCATCTGCAGTTCGTCGATCTTGAAATCCATGGTGAGGCGCGAAATGATGTCGTCGAGATCGCGATGCTCGATGCGCAGCTGGCGCAAGCGCTCGATGTTCTTGAACAAGTCGGTGTTGACGTTGCTTTCTTCGTCGCTCACGGCGTCGCTGCTTTAGTTATGTAGCTGCGCCACACCGGGGTGACGCAATCCGGTAGCTTAAGGGAGCGGCCGAGGGGATTCCAAGAAAGTTGTGGATTGTGGAAATCCGAGCCCACGGATCCCATGAGCCCGTACTTCACCGCGAGCGCCGCCAAGCCTTCAACGTGCTGTGTCGCATTGCCGCCGCTCACCACTTCAAGGGCGGCGCCTCCTGCCGCGACGAAACTGTCCAGCAGCTGCCGGCGGGCTCCGGCCGACAAGGCGTAGCGCGCCGGATGGGCGAGCGCGGCGACGCCCCCTGCGGCGCGGATCCAGCCGACGACGGATTCGAGCGCCGGCCATTCGGCGGCAAAATACCCGGCCTTGCCGGTCCCCAAGTACTTGCGGAACGCCTCATCGGGGCGATTGACCAGACCGCCGGCGACCATGGCGTTGGCAAGGTGCGCGCGCGTCGGCAAACCGGGATGCGCCTCAACCGCCGCGAGCAGCTTCTCTCCCGGCAAGCCTAGCTTGGCGAGGCGCGCGCACATCTTGCGCATTCGCAACCGGCGCCGCTCGCCCTGTGCGTCGAGCGCCAGGCGCAGTTCCAGCGAGCCGGGATCAATCCACAAACCAAGCACGTGGATGGCCTGGGCCCGCCACGAGGCAGAGATTTCAACGCCCGGCACCAGAGTGACGGAATGGCCACCTGCGCTGCGATCCGCCTCTTCAAGCCCCGCCACCGTGTCGTGATCGGTGAGCGCCAATACATCGACGCCGGCCCCCGCGGCGAGCGCCACCAATTCGCCGGGAGTCAATGCGCCGTCGGAGCAGTTCGAATGGGTGTGCAAATCGATGGTGAGATCGCCGTTCATGAGGGAGCACCCGTAGGGCTGCCCGCTAGGCCAACGGCCTCCAGCCGCCGGCCCGCCAGCACGATGAAGCCCTGCGAGCGCTCGAATCCATCGTTCGTGTAGTCGAATGTGTAGGTGCGAAGCAGGCGCCGCTTGCCTTTGCCGTCGCGCATCAATCGAAAGCCGGCAAACGCAACTGTGCCGTCCAGGAACTGAACCACCGCGCGCGAGCAGGTGTCCTTGGCTATGCGATTCGCGGTTTCGCGGGCATCCAGCGACAGCTGCCAGATTTTAAAGCCCCCGGCCAAGACACCGGCGGCCGATACCAGCAGCACAAGGTCGTCAGTCATGGCGCCAAGCTTAACCGCAATCTGCCGCGCCTGCGCCGCCCCTGGAATTCCGCTGGATGCCCCCCATACTAAGGTCAGGAAAGAATCTTAAAGCTAGGCGGCCTTTATGACAGACCCACAACCGAATTTGACCGTGCGCGTCGATCCCAATGAGATGGTGCAGTACGTGCAGAACTTGATGACCATGCCGCAGGGCGCCACGGCGCCTGAGATCAGCATGGCGCTCGCTCAGCGGCAATGGGGCGGGGATACGATGCTGGCACGGGCAGCGCAACTGCGCTGGAGTGCCCTGAACCGCGCTTTCGGCGACGCGAGGGTGAGCACTTGGACGACCCATCCGAAACGCGACCAGATTCACGTTCCGGCGGCGTTGATCGCGGCGGCCGGAGTGGCGCGCTTGACCATCGCCGCGGAAGAGGTCGTGTTCGATATCCCGACCCTTTTGGACGCGACTCTGGAGTTGTGCGAGCCCGTCGGACACGCTTGAGCGATGCGCAGGTGCATGAGCGATGCGCCCGCGGATCAAACGGACGCCAACACGTTCGCGTGGCTGAAGGCCAAAAAGTTCCCGTTGATCACGCTTTCCCGGCAGTTGTAGCGCAGGCGGTGGCCATCCAACCGAGTGACGTGGCCGCCGGCGGCTTCCAATAGCGCCTGGCCGGCCGCGGTATCCCATTCCGACGTGGGACCGAACCGCGGGTAGAGATCGGCCTCGCCGGCCGCCACCAGACAGAATTTCAGCGAACTGCCGATGCCCGAGAGCACATGGGGCCCGAGTCGTGCGAGGTAGCCTGCCGTCTCGGCACTGGCGTGCGAACGGCTGCCGACCACGCGCAACGGGTGGTGCGGCGCGGACACACGAATGGGGATTTCGGCGCCCTGGGTGCGGCTGAACGCGCCAACGCCTGCAGCGCCCCAATACAGAAGTCCTTGGGCAGGCGCCGAGACCACTCCGAGCACCGGCTCGTTCTCCTGCACCAGCGCGACGTTGACGGTGAACTCGCCGTTGCGCTTGACGAACTCGCGCGTGCCGTCGAGCGGATCGACCACCCATAACTCGCGCCAGGTCTTCCGTTCCGTCCAGGGCGCCTGCGCCGACTCTTCCGCGAGTATCGGGATGCCGGGCGTGAGCTGGCTCAGGCCCTCTATGATTATGCGTTGAGACTCCAAATCCGCGGCCGTCAGCGGGGTGTTGTCATCCTTGCGTTGCACGGTGAAACCCTCGCCGTAGACCTGCATGATGGCGGCGCCGGCGCGCTCGACGATGGGCATCAAGCCCAGGCACAAGGCGTGTAGATCTCTCATCGTTGGTATCATACGCAAATGCATAAGCCACCCGCGGTCGAGTGGTCCGCCATCGATACAGTGCTGCTCGACATGGACGGCACGCTGCTCGATCTTCGCTTCGACAATTGGTTTTGGCAGGAGCTGATTCCGAGCCGTTACGCGGCGGCGCACGGACTTGCGCTCGATAAAACACAGGATCTGCTGGCTCCCAAGTTCGTCGAAGTCCGGGGGACATTGCAATGGTATTGCATCGAATACTGGAGCCGGGAACTCAAGCTGGACATCGGCGGCATCAAGCGCGAGGCCATTCGGCAAGCGGTCCGGCAAGTGAGCTTTCTGCCGGGTGCGCAAGAGTTTCTGCTGAAGCTCAAGGACAGCGGCAAGCGCCGCGTCCTCGTCACCAATGCGCACCCCAAGACATTGGCGATCAAGGACGAACAAGTGGCGCTGACGCAGTACTTCGACGCGTGTTATTCCACGCACACTTTTGCACACCCCAAGGAAAGCGCCGCATTTTGGCCGCGCCTGGCGGCAAAAGAGCGGTTCGATGCAGCGCGCACCTTGTTCGTCGATGATTCCCTAAGTGTGCTGGAATGTGCCCGCGATTTCGGCATCGGGTGGCTGCGCGCCGTCCGCCGTCCCGATTCGGGGCGGCCGCCGCAGCACACAGGCGACTACGTGGCGGTCGATCGGGTCGCGGATCTCATGTAGCGGCGCCCGCGGGACCGCCGCCTCGAGTGCCACCGCCGCGGCCGCCGCGCCGTCTGCGCCGTGCGGGATCGCCTTGGCCTTGGGGCGGTGCTTCCCCGCCGCCGGCATCGCTACCCGAGCGGGGTGCCTGCGGCGCGGCCGGGCGCGGCGCTTGCGAGGAGGGGTGCGACGCTCGAGAATTCGCAGGGCTGCGGCGAGGGCCGCCGCTTCTACCGCCGCCGGAGGAGCGGCCGCCGGACCCGCCGGACCCGCCGGGACGGCCTCCGCCGGAGCGGCCGCTGCCGCCACCCCCTTGGGATCGGGACTGACCGTGCCGCGGAGCGCGTTCGCGCCATTCGGCGGGCGGGGGCGCAGTGACCAGCGCCAAATCGACGGCCTCAATCGCGGCGCGCGGAATCTGATGCCCGATGTAGTTTTCGATGTCCGGGAGCGAGATGGCGTATTCCTCGCATCCGAAACTGATGGCGTCGCCCTCGGCGCCGGCTCGCGCGGTCCGGCCGATCCGATGCACGTAGTCTTCCGCATCGTTCGGCAGGTCGAAGTTGAACACGTGGCTGACGTCGGGGATATGCAGGCCGCGCGAGGCCACATCGGTGGCGATCAAGACGGCGATCTCGCCGTCATGAAAGTCGCGCATCATTTTAAGCCGTTTGGTTTGCGGAACGTCGCCCGAAATGGCCTGGGCGACGAAACCGTTCGCGGTCAGCGTTCGCTCGAGCACTTCGGCGATGCGTTTGGTATTCACGAACACCATGGTGCGTCGCGCGTCGATGCGGCGCAAAAGCCCCATGAGCAACGGAATCTTTTCCTCCGTCGAGGGAAAGTAGAGCACCTGCTTCACGCGGTCGACCGTCATCTTGTCGGGCTCGATGCGGATCAACTCGGGATTGTTCATGTGCTCGTAGGCGAGCTCCATCACCCGATGCGACAGCGTCGCCGAAAACATCATGGTCAGACGCAGCGTCGGATGCGGCAAGCGGCGCAAAATGAAGCGAATATCCTTGATAAAGCCAAGATCGAACATACGATCCGCTTCATCCATGACCGCCACCTGGATATGACGCAGATCGAACACATGCTGTTTGAAATAGTCGATGATGCGGCCGGGCGTGCCGATCAATACGTCGACGCCTTCCTCGAGAATGCGCCGCTGCTTTTCGTAGTCGACGCCGCCGAACACGATAGCCAGCTTGAGGCCCGTATATTTGCCGATCCCCAACGCGTCGGAGTGAATCTGCACCGCCAGTTCCCGCGTCGGCGCGACGACGATGGCCCGAGGCGCATTGAGGGGGCGGTTGGGCGCTCCCGGGTCCGTCAACAAGCGGTTGAACAGGGCGACGAGGAAGGCGGCCGTTTTTCCCGTGCCTGTTTGAGCTTGACCCGCGACGTCGCGCCCGGCGAGGGCCACCGGCAAGGTTTGCGCCTGAATGGGCGTGCAGCGGGTATAGCCGAGTTCAGCAATGCCCCGCTTCAAGGATTCGGCGATGTTGAGGGATTCGAACGTAAGCTGACTGAGATGGGCGTCTGACATTTTCTCTTTGAGGAGTGGGGAAACTTGCAAAATGATGAGGACCGGTTAACAATACAACCAATCCGGAGCCGGTCTATCCGCTCCCATCAACCGTATCATCGGTACCCTTTTAAGGTAATCAAGACCGCTAAAGCCGCTGTATTGTGCCCGAACGGCCGCGCATCGTCACTTCGCGCAACTTTTTGGCTGTACTTTCCCACAAATAAACCCGCTCCAAACAAACGAATCTCCAAAAGGAGGTATTCCCTAAGTGAGTAATCCCAGTATCGTCCACACCAGCGACGCCACGTTCGACAAGGACGTTCTCAAGTCCGATAAGCCCGTATTGCTCGATTTCTGGGCGGAGTGGTGCGGACCCTGCAAAATGATCGCACCCATCCTCGATGAGATTGCCGATCAATACAAAGACAAGATCCGGATCGCCAAGCTCAACATCGACGACAACCCGGCGACGCCGCCCAAGTTCAACATTCGCGGCATCCCGACGCTGATCCTGTTCAAGAACGGAACCGTGGAGGCCCAGAAAGTCGGCGCAGTCACCAAGTCACAGCTCGCCGCCTTTTTGGACAGCAACCTGTGAGGGGCTACCTAGGAAACCAGTCGCGCGGCGGCGGCCAGGGCGGCGGCCAGCAGGGCGGCGGCGGCGGCCAGGGCGGCGGCGGTCGATCCAATCGATCCAATCGCGGACCGCGCAACGACAACCGCAACGGCAACACCAACGGGGGCAGGCCCCCGCAAGAAGATTACGGCGATTTGCCCGAAGGCGGGGATGACCTAGAGATCATTGCGCCGACCGATCTCGCGCGCAGCCGCAGCTCGATGAATCTGACGGAGCTGAAAAAGCGGCCGATCAGCGATCTCGTCAAGCTCGCCGAGACCATGGGTCTGGAGAACATGGGCCGCTCGCGCAAACAGGACATCATATTCGGCGTGCTCAAGGCGCATGCGCGCAAGGGCGAGGACATCTACGGCGACGGCGTTCTGGAGATCCTGCAGGACGGCTTCGGCTTCCTGCGCTCTTCGGACTCGAGCTACCTGGCGGGCCCCGACGACATCTACGTATCCCCCAGCCAGATTCGCCGCTTCAATTTGCGCACCGGCGATTCCATTTCCGGATTGATCCGCCCGCCCAAGGACGGCGAGCGCTATTTCGCCTTGCTCAAGGTGGGCGAGATCAATTTCGATTCGCCGGAGAGTTCGCGAGGCAAGGTTCTTTTCGAGAACTTGACGCCGCTGCATCCCACCGAGCGCCTGAAACTGGAGCGCGGCAACGGGTCGACGGAAGACCTCACGGCTCGCGCAATCGATTTGGTGGCGCCGATCGGCAAAGGCCAACGCGGCCTCATCGTCTCGCCGCCCAAGGCAGGCAAGACGATGCTGCTGCAGAACATCGCCACCGCAATCACGGCGAACCATCCGGAGGTGTACCTCATTGTGCTGCTTATCGACGAGCGGCCCGAGGAAGTGACCGAGATGGCGCGTACCGTGAAAGGCGAGGTCGTATCATCGACATTCGATGAGCCGGCCAGCCGTCACGTACAGGTGGCCGAAATGGTGATCGAAAAGGCCAAGCGGCTGGTCGAGCACAAGAAGGACGTGGTCATCCTGCTCGATTCCATCACCCGCCTGGCCCGAGCCTACAACACGGTGGTGCCGAGTTCGGGCAAGGTTCTCACCGGCGGCGTGGACGCCAATGCGCTGCAACGGCCGAAGCGGTTCTTCGGCGCGGCGCGCAACATCGAAGAGGGCGGGAGCCTCACCATTCTCGCGACGGCCCTGGTCGATACCGGTTCGAAGATGGACGATGTGATCTTCGAGGAATTCAAGGGCACCGGCAATTCGGAAATCCATTTGGATCGCCGCATCTCCGAAAAGCGCACGTTCCCGTCCATCAACATCAACCGCTCGGGTACTCGCAAGGAAGAGCTCATCACGGAGCCATCGGAGCTCTCAAAGATGTGGATTTTGCGCAAGCTCCTGCATCCGATGGACGAGCTGGCAGCGATCGAGTTCCTGCTCGACAAGATGAAGGATACAAAGACCAATACCGACTTCTTCGACGCTATGAAGCGATAGGCAAAACCAGGTAGGGCAATCATGCAATGGTGGGCGTGGATTGCGGTCGGCGCCATACTTTTGGGTTCGGAATTGGCCTTCGTCGACGCGCAGTTCTATCTCGTGTTCGTCGGCGCCAGCGCGTTCGTCGTCGGTATGCTGCAGTTGAGCGGGTTGGAATTGGCAGCGTGGCTGCAATGGCTGATATTTGCGGTGCTTGCCGCGACGTCCATGCTCCTGTTTCGACGCCGGATCTACGAAAAGATGCGCCGCGGACTGCCGGCGATGAAGAGTGGGCCCGCGGGGGAAATCGTGACTTTGCCGACGGCGCTGCCTCCCGGAGAGACCTGCCGTCTTGAACATCGCGGCAGTTCGTGGAGCGCGGTCAACGGCGGCAGGGCGACGATCGCCGCCGGCGCCCGCGCCCGCATCGAGCGCGTCGATGGATTGACACTCGTCGTTCGCGGCGAGATCTAGCCTCGCATTTCTCAGGAGAGTTCCTTGGGTATGTTTCCTTTCAGCTACGCATTCATCGTGATAGCCGTGGTCGTGGTGATCGTGCTGGCGAAGACCGCTACCGTGGTGCCGCAACAGAGCGCCTACGTGGTGGAGAATCTCGGCAAGTACAGCCGAACCTTGCAGGCCGGGTTCCACATCCTGATCCCGTTCGTCGAGAGGGTGGCCTATCGGCACAGCCTCAAGGAGATCGCGATCGATATCGCCGAGCAAATTTGCATCACCCGGGACAATGTTCAAGTGGGGGTCGATGCCGTGCTCTATATGCAGGTGATGGATCCGCATCTCGCCTCGTACGGCATCACCAATTTCGGCTTTGCCATCTCGCAGCTCGCACAAACCACCTTGCGCAGCGAAATCGGCAAGATCGAGCTCGATCGTACCTTCGAGGCACGCGGCACGATCAACACCAATGTCGTCAGCGAATTGGACAAGGCGTCGGCGCCCTGGGGCGTCAAGGTGCTGCGCTATGAAATCAAGAACATCACGCCGCCGAAGGACGTGCTGCAGGCGATGGAGAAGCAGATGCGGGCCGAGCGGGAGAAGCGTGCCGTGGTGCTCACCTCCGAGGGCGAGCGCGATGCCAAGATCAACGCCGCCGAGGGCGACAAGCAGCGCGTGATCAAGCAATCCGAAGCCAATAAGCAGCAGCAGATCAACGAGGCTCAGGGCCAAGCGGAGGCCATTCTGGCGGTCGCGACTGCGACGGCGGAAGGCCTGCGGCAAGTCGGTATTGCCTTGTCCGATCGCGGCGGGATCGAAGCCATGCAGCTGCGCATCGGCGAGGAATACGTGAAGCAATTCGGCAAGCTGGCGCAAGCCGGAACGACCCTGGTCGTGCCGGCCAATCTCAGCGACCTTGCATCCATCGTGACCATGGCCACCAGCATCGCAAGGAAGCCGTCCGCGACTCCCCAGGCCACACCGGCAGGGTAATCGGCATGTCGGAGAAGCGCGAAGCCGCGAACATCGGCTTCCTGGAATTCGTCGCGCTGGCGGCGGCGATGATGTCGACCCAGGCGATGGCCATCGACGCCATGCTGCCGGCATTCCCGGTCATCGTGCGCGCGCTCCGCGTCGCCGACGAGAATCACATTCAATGGATCGTCACCGCGTACATGA
The DNA here is from genome assembly GCA_035996065.1 of Steroidobacteraceae bacterium. Lineage (GTDB taxonomy): Bacteria > Pseudomonadota > Gammaproteobacteria > Steroidobacterales > Steroidobacteraceae > Bog-1198. Next base: position 70,439 of record DASYJX010000059.1, read on the forward strand.
CGGGCTTGGGGTGCGGCCAACTGTTCTGGGGCCTGATGTCGGACCGCTTCGGCAGGCGGCCGATATTGATCGGCGGACTCGGCCTCTATGTCTTGGCTGCGCTGCTCGCCGGCCTCGCCGGCAGCTTCCACGCGCTTCTCGCGTGGCGCTTCGTGCATGGGCTCGCGGCATCGAGCGCGGTGGTGACGCGCTCGGTCATACGCGACCTGTATTCGGGCCGCCAGATGGCACGGGTCATGTCGCTGACCTTCATGGTGTTTTTGATGGTCCCCGTCCTCGCCCCAAGCTTGGGCCAGTTCATCCTCTGGTTGGCGCCGTGGCGCTATATTTTCATCGTCTGCGGTATGTTTGCCGCATTCGTCTGCGCGTGGGCCTGGTTGCGGCTGCCCGAGACCCTGCACGCCGAGTACCGCTTGACGCTCACCGTTTCCCACATCGCGGGCGCCGTGCGGCTGGTGGCGCTCAATCGCACCTCGTTGTGCTACACCCTGGCGATGAGCGTGATGTTCGGCGGGATCATGGCCTACGTCGGCATGGTTCAGCAGATATTCGGCGAAGTATTTCACCGTGCGAGCCTGATGCCATCGATGTTCGCGCTGTGCGCGACCACGATGGGGATCGCCGCGTTTCTGAATTCGAAAATCGTGGAACGCTTCGGGATGCGCCGCATTTCGCACACCGCGCTCTTGACCTACCTCGGCATCACCGGTGCGCACTCCTTGATCGCCGTTCTCGGGTTGGAGCAACTTTGGCTTTTCGTCTTGTTTCAGTCTGCGACCATGGCGTGCTTCGCGTTGTCTATTTCGAATTTCGGAGCGATGGCCATGGAGCAGGTCGCGTCGGTTGCGGGAATCGGTGCGTCGCTGCAGGGTTTCGTATCGACGCTGGGCGGCGCGCTCGTGGGCGCCCTCATCGGCCGGCAGTTCAACGGCACGATGCTGCCGCTCGCTGCCGGCTCGCTCGGCTGCGGACTGGCGAGTCTCCTATTCGTACTGCTGGCGGAGAAAGGGAAGCTGTTCCGGGGCCATCACGCCGCGGCGGATCTTACCGCGCCGATGAGTGCCGAAGCGCAGGGGATGCGTCTACACTAGCTGACTTGGCGCGCAGCAATTTGCGATTGCTCCCAAGCCGCCGTGAGGCAGGGATGTCAGGCCTCTGCGATCACCGCGATGGAGATCTTCATATCCTGCGGGCGCACCGGCAGCTGAGCCGCGTGTCGGGCGGGCGGGTCGCTGGGGAACCACTTGAGCCATTCTTCGTTCATTCCGGGGAAGTCCGCCGCTTCCGCGAGAATAAACGTCGCGCTGACCACTTGGGCGAGCGAGCTCCCGGCGGCGCCGAGAATTGCCGACACATTGCGCAAACTCTGCGCGGTTTGTTCCTGAATGGTCACTCCGACGACCTGTCCCGTCGCCGGATCGAACGGACCCTGGCCGGCGACAAAAACAAAGCCGCCGGCCTTGACGGCTTGACTGAAGTAAGGCGGCGCCTTGGGTGCGTTTTCGGTGTGAATGATTTGTTTAGCCATGGTGTCTCCCGAAGAATTCGTCGAGTGCCTTACCGGACGCCGCGTCCGCAAAGCCGTCGAACTTGCCTTGTTCGATGATCAGCTTGGCAGCCCGGATGAAGCCGCCCCAGGCGGAGCGGGCGAGCGCGCCGCCGACGCTGATACGCCGCACGCCGAGTTCTGCAATTTGCTGCACCGTCATGTTTTCCGGCCAACCCATGAGAAGATTCACCGGCTTCGGCGCGACGCCGGCGACCACGGCGCTGATGTGTTCGGGCGTGCGGATACCGGGCGCATAGAGGCAATCGGCGCCTGCGTTCGCGTAGGACTTTAACCTCAGGATGGTGTGCTCGACGTCCGGCCGTCCCACCAGAAAGCATTCTGCTCTGCCGACCAGCAGCGCATCGCCGCCCGCCTTATCGATCGCCTTGCGCGCGGCGCGAATTCTCTCCACCGCCGTGTCGAGCTCATAAAGGGGCCGCGAAGCGTCGCCCGTTGAATCCTCGATCGACAATCCTGCCACCCCGGTGTTTACGGCAAGCCTTACGCTTTCTGCGACACCGGCCGCATCCGGCGCGAATCCGTTTTCGAAATCGGCGTTGATCGGCAAATCGGTGGCCTCGACCATGCCGGTGAGGTGATCGAGCACCCGGTCGCGCGACATTCCCCCGTCCCGATGGCCATGCGACCAGGCGAATCCCGAGCTCGTGGTGGCGAGCGCCTTGAAGCCGAGGCCCTGAAGATACCGTGCGCTCCCCACATCCCATGGATTGGGAAGGACGAAGCACCCTGCTGCATGCAATTTGTGAAATGCGCGGCGCTTATCGGCGATGCTGGGACGGACGTGCGGCATGGGAGCTCCTGGGGGGAACCGGCAGAGATGTATTGTGCACGCCACGGAGTCCTCGCGCATCTCATCGCATCCCTGTACCTTATCGACCCATGAAAAAAACCATCCCCATTCTCTGCTCGTTGCTGTGCGTGCTTGCGATGCCACCGGGGTCAAGGCGATGACTTCGGTGGCCATCGCTTTACTGCAGTGACGCGCGAAAGGCCGCGCTTATCGCTGCAGGAAATTGTCGAAGGCGGCCTTTGCATCGGCTGCGGGCTGTGTCAGTCCGCGGCCGGAGCCGACAGAATCCAAATTGTGCTGACTCCCGAAGGACGCGAGCGGCCCGTTGCGCTGCAGGCGCTGGATGAGGCGACGCTCGAGCGCATCAACGCGATTTGCCCCGGCACCCGCATCGAGGGTGCCGCGACCGGCGCGGCGAGCGCAGGAGCGATGCGCGACGTGGTCTGGGGATCGGCGGAGCAACTGGCGGTGGGTTTCGCGGGCGACCCCGAGGTGCGCCGCCGGGGCTCGACGGGCGGCGTGTTGACCGCGCTCGGCCAGTTCCTGCTGGCGAGCGGCCGCGTGAAATTCATTCTGCATGTAGCTGCGTCGCGCCGCGAGCCGATGCGTACCGACCGTCGCCTGAGCTTCGATGCGGCTTCCGTGCTCGAGGGGGCCGGCTCGCGTTATGGCCCGGCTGCGCCGCTGGTCGATTTCATGGAGCTCTTGGATCGCTGCGAGCCGTTCGCGCTGATCGCGAAGCCCTGCGATATTGCGGCCGTGCGCAACTTGGCGCGCATCGATTCCCGTGTGGACCGATATATGCACTACGCGCTGACTTTTGTTTGCGGCGGGGCATCGGATCTGACCAAATCGGAAGAAGTCGCGAGCGAGCTTAAGGTGCGACCGGATGAAATTTCCTTATTTCGCTATCGCGGGCATGGGTGTCCGGGTCCGACGCGCATCGAGGCCAAGGACGGGCGATCATTCGAGTTGACCTACCCGGAGATGTGGAAGGACGAGGCCACTTGGCGAATTCAACCCCGATGCAAGATATGTCCGGATGCCATCGGCGAGAGTGCCGACCTCGCTGCCTCGGATGTGTGGCCGGGCGGCGGTCCAACCGGTGACGATGCGGGATTCAACGGCATCATCGTGCGCACCGCGCGAGGCCTCGAGCTTTACCGGGCGGCGCTCGAGGCCGGAGCCGTCGCAATTGAACCCCGGAAGGTTGGCTTCCGCGATTTCGACGGCTTCCAGCCGCACCAGGTCCGCAAAAAGCGCGCCGTCTGGGCGCGCTTGGCCGGTATGAAGGGAGCGGGTCTAGCCGTGCCCGAAACGCTCAACTTGCGCCTCGCCGAATGCGCCCGCTTGAATACCTTGCGCGAGAACCTGGACGAAGCACGCGGCGCGCGCCGGCGTGCGGAAGAAGGAAAGTTAGGCGAGCCGCCAGCCGTGAGCCGCTAGGCTTTCTTCTCGCGCGCAATCGCGCGGTAGCCGATATCGCGGCGGTATTGCACCAAGTTCCAGTGAACCGCATGCACGAGGTCGTACGCTTGGGTCTGAGCGTCGGCAACCGTGTCGCCTAAACCCACCGCGCAGAGGACGCGGCCGCCGGCGGTGACGATCTGCCCGCCTTCGGCGCGGGTGCCGGCGTGAAAAATTTTTCCCGGCAATCGGGCCGCGATATCGAGGCCGCTGATCGGATCGCCGGTGCGATAGGTGTCGGGGTAGCCGCCGGCCGCCATGACGGCGCCGAGCGCGGCGCGCGGATCCCAGCGGGCGCCGATCTTGTCGAGCTCGCCGGCGAGCGCCGCCTCGCAAAGGTCGACCAGATCGCTTTGCAGCCGCATCAAGATCGGCTGCGTCTCGGGATCGCCGAAACGACAATTGAACTCGAGCACATTGGGCGTGCCATCGGCAGCGATCATCAATCCCGCATAAAGAAACCCAAGGTACGGGGTCCCATCCTCGCGAAGTCCACGCAAGGTGGGGTCGATGACTTCGCGCATGATGCGCGCGTGCAACTCCGCCGTGACGATGGGAGCGGGCGAGTAAGCACCCATGCCGCCGGTATTGGGGCCTAGGTCGCCGTCGTCTCGGCGCTTGTGATCCTGCGAAGTCGCGAGCGGCAACACGGTGTTGCCGTTCGCGATCACTATGAAGCTGACTTCTTCGCCGCTCAAGAATTCCTCGATCACGACGGTGCGGCCGGCGGGCCCAAAGCTGCCGCCTAACATCCCGCCGGCCGCCGCGATCGCCGACTCGTGGCTGTCGCAGATCACGACGCCCTTGCCGGCCGCCAGCCCGTCGGCCTTGACCACGATGGGCAATCGCCGCGCGCGGATATAGGCAGGATCGAAGTTTTCCGCGGTGAAGGCCGCGTAGCCAGCGGTGGGAATGCGATGGCGCGCGAGAAACTCCTTGGTAAACGCCTTCGACCCTTCCAAGCGCGCCGCGGCACGCGAGGGGCCGAAGCAGGCGCGACCGGCGGCGGTGAATCGATCGACGATGCCGGCGACCAGGGGCCCTTCCGGACCTACGATGGTGAGACCGATGTCCTCGCGCGAGGATAATTCGAGCAGCCCATCGATGTCGTCGGCAGCAATGTCGACATTGCGCACCTTGGGCTCGAGGGCGGTGCCCGCGTTTCCCGGAGCGACGAACACCTGATGAACGCGCGGCGAAAGCGCGCACTTCCATGCCAGCGCGTGCTCGCGGCCGCCGCCGCCGACGACCAGGACCTTCATCAATGGCGAAAGTGGCGCATGCCGGTGAACACCATTGCGATACCGTGTTCGTCGGCCGCCGCAATGACTTCCGCGTCGCGCTTCGAGCCGCCGGGCTGGATCACCGATTTGATTCCGAGTTCGGCGACCGCGTCGAGGCCGTCGCGGAACGGAAAGAAAGCATCGGACGCAATGCTCGCAGATTGCATGTCAAGGCCCGCATCGCCGGCCTTAAGAGCGGCGATCTTGCTGCTGACGACACGGCTCATCTGCCCGGCGCCGATGCCCACCGTTGCTTTGTCCTTCACGCAAACGATGGCATTGGACTTTACATATTTCGCAACGCGCCAAGCGAAGATCAAATCATCGAGTTCGGCGAGACTCGGCATGCGCTTGGTGACCGCGCGCAGCTCCTGGGCGCGTATCACGCCCTGGTCTCGTGTTTGAACCAGAAGACCTCCGGCAACGCTTTTATATTCGAGCAGTTGCTTGACGGGAACGGCCAATTCGCCGACCTCGAGCACGCGGATAGTGTCTTTGGTCGCCAACACCGACTTGGCGCCGTCGGCGACGCTGGGCGCAAGTATCACTTCAACGAATTGCTGCTCGACGATTGCTTGCGCCGTCGCGGCATCCAATTGGCGATTGAAGGCAATGATGCCACCGTAGGCCGAAGTGGGATCGGTGCGGTATGCTCGCGCGTAGGCCTCGGCAAGGGTGGCGGCGCGAGCGGCGCCGCAGGGGTTGGCGTGCTTGACGATGACGCACCCCGCCGTATCGAATTGCCGCACGCATTCAAGCGCCGTATCGCCATCCACGACGTTGTTGTACGAGAGTTCCTTGCCCTGAATTTGCTTGGCCGCGGTTACCGACGCGCCGATGGCGCGCGGATCCGCGTAGAACGCGGCTTGTTGATGTGGATTCTCGCCGTAGCGCAGATCCAGGTGCTTGCGGAACGATAGATTCAAGTCGTCCGGAAACGTAGCCGCGCCGCCGCCGATGACGCCGGTGAAATAAGCCGACACCATGGCATCGTATTGCGCGGTATGCGCGAATGCCTTGGCGGCCAGCCTCTGGCGCATGGCAACATTCGTCGCGCCTTGATTGGCGGCCAGCTCATCGAGCAGCTCGCGATAATCGATCGGGTCCACAACGACGGTTACCGAGGCGTGATTCTTAGCGGCGGCGCGCACCATGGCCGGTCCGCCGATATCGATGTTGTCGACCGCGTCCTCGTAGGTGCAATCGGCTCGCGCCACCGTGGCGGCGAAGGGATAAAGATTGACGGCCAATAAATCGATCGGCTCGATGTCGTGCTCACGCATCACCGCTTCATCGAGGCCGCGGCGTCCCAAGAGGCCGCCGTGAATCCTCGGATGCAAGGTCTTGACGCGGCCGCCCATGATTTCCGGAAAGCCGGTATGTTCGGCCACTTCCTTGACCGTAATGCCGTGGCTGACCAAGAGCTTGGCGGTGCCGCCGGTCGACAACAGCTCTATGCCGCGTTCCCGCAATTCGCGCGCGAATTCAACGATGCCGGTCTTATCGGAGACGCTGAGCAGCGCGCGGCGGACGGGCGTGAGCAATGGCTGTCCTACTCGTTGATGCCGAACTCTTTGAGTTTCTTGCGCAATGTACCGCGATTGATGCCGAGAATCGTCGCGGCCCGGCTCTGATTGCCCTGGACGTGGCCCATGACCACCTTGAACAACGGTTCTTCCACTTCCCGCATCACGAGATCGTATAAATGCGCAGGCTTGTGGCCGTTGAGCGTTTCAAAATAGCATTCCAACGCCTCTTCAGCCTGCGAGCGCAAGGGCACGCCTTTGCCGTTCACCTTCAAATCGCGGCCGTTGAAGGCGGGCGCTGAATCTCTGCGTGATTTCGATTTCTTTCTTGCGACCATGGCCCCGTCCGAATTCCCTGTCGATCATCTTGTTATCTAAACGCGCTATGCAGCGCGGTCTACACTTGTATCGTAATGTTCCAACAGCGTCGACAGTTGCTCTTGCGGCGTCTCGATTAGCACGAGGCGATTCCGTAAAGCGTCCTGCCCTGGATGCTGCCGGAAATACCAACTCAAATGTTTACGTGCCACACGAACACCGGTCTCATCGCCGTAAAATGCATACAGGTCTTCGAGGTGGGCGCGCATAATATCACGTACTTTTTCCAGCGCCAGATCTGCGCGTAATTCACCCGTCGAGAGAAAGAAATTGACTTCGTCGAAGATCCATGGCCGACCCTGCGCCGCTCTGCCGATCATGATGCCATCGCATCCGGTTGAGCCAAGAATCTGTCCGGCGCGTTGCGGAGAATCCACATCACCGTTCGCAAATACGGGGATCTTGACCGCTGCCTTGATGGCGGCCACAGTGTCGTGCTCAGCGTCTCCCTGATAAAGGTCCGTGCGCGTGCGCCCATGGACCGCAAGTGCTTGAATACCGTTGTCTTCCGCGATCAGCGCGATGCGGAGGCCGTTCTTGTGGTCACGATCCCAACCGGTGCGCGTCTTAAGCGTGACGGGCACTTCAGCTGCCCGCACGACACTGTGCAAGATTCGTCCAACCAACTCCTCATCCTGGAGCAGTGCAGAGCCTGCGAACCGATTGCAGACTTTTTTTGCAGGGCAACCCATGTTGATATCAATGATTTGCGCGCCGGCATCGACGTTGCGCCGCGCTGCCTCGGCCATCATCGCGGGATCGTAGCCGGCGATCTGCACCACGCGGGGGCTCGGTTCCCCCGTATGGTCCCTGCGCCGTCGCGATTTCGGCGTTTCCCACAAGCCCACGTCCGCGCTGAGCATTTCCGATGCGGCTAGGCCTGCTCCAAATCGCCGACAGAGAATGCGAAAGGGACGATCGGTAACGCCTGCCATGGGCGCGAGCAGCACATTGGACGGCAACGTATAAGGGCCGATCTTGACGGCACGCGGGATTGCGGGGGTCATGGCTTAGTCTGCGCCGCAGCATCATTGGCGCACGAAATTCTTTTCTCGACGCCGCGCAGACACACATCGACTTCGAATCCTTCGGCGTTCTTTCCCGGATCCAAAATCTGCAAAGAGGCGTCGGCGCGCTCGCCGGGCGCAAGCAACCGTGCAGTCGGTTTGCCCATGTACTCGCTCGGTTCGAAGTCGCGGCTGCCGATGCTCTTGCCGAAGCGGTCGGCGAGCGTCACGCGGAGCAGCGGGTAGGGTTGCAACTGAGCGGCTCCATTGAGAATGCTCGCGCGCAGATGCAACGTGCCGTTCGCGTCGGGATCGCCGGTAACGCCCCACTGGCGAAGCTGATAGGCGGACAAATTCGCCGGCGCAGGAAGAGGAGAGCCCAGCGCTCCGTACAGCGCACGCACAACGGCGCCGACGGGTCCCTGGGCGTGCGAGGCGAACCATTCTCGATTTTGATGCACGAGCTGCGCTAACAGCAGCAACACCGAAACGATGGCGGCGCTGAGCCACCAGATGAGCGGCCTGTTCTGCCCGCCGACCGACGAGGTGCGGCTCGGTGCCGCGGGACGCGCCTTGAGTATGTGCTGCTCGAATCCCGCCAACATGTCGCGGCGCACATCGTCGGGCACTTCGAACCCGGTGACCCGACTGCGAGCGGGCAGAGCATCGATGAACACGCTCTCAGGATGGGGCGGCGGAGCCACTTCGGATTCCGGCACGAGAAGGATCTCGATCTCAGGCGCCTCCGGCGCATCGGGCGCGGGCACCGGCGCGGGCACCGGCGCCGGCACGGGAGTCGGTGCGGCAGTCGGTGCGGCAGTCGGTGCGGGCGTCGGCGCGGGCGTCGGCGCGGGCATCGGCGCGGGCGTCGGCGCGGGCGTCGGCGCGGCGGGATGCGATTCCGGGTGTGTTGGCGGTTGCGCGTCCGATTGCGGTGCCGGCGCTAAAGGTCGCGGCGACGTCTCGGCCGGTGGATGTAGGGGCTGCGGGGTTTTTTTGGATTCGACAAAGATCCGATCCAGTTCGCCGGGGGGGAGCGTGAACTCGAGCGAACGGTCATCGGCCTCGGTGTCGTCATCCGTCGCGTCGACGTTTTCTTCCTGCGTTTCTTCTTCGGGCCAGTCGAGAACTTCGATGCTGGCGATCTCAACGCCGGGCGGCCCGAATTCCTCGAAGTCGGTCGGCGTAGCTTCGGCCGCCTGGGCCGGGACAACCGATTCCAAAATGCTCTCGGCGCGGGTTTCCAATTCGAGCGCCGATTCGCCGGTCGTGAAAGCGGACGATTCTTCCGAAAGGCGCGCCAAGGCGTTGAATACCTCGCCGCAGTTTCCACAGCGCACTTGACCGCCCGCCACGCGCAGGATATCCGGCGACACTTGGAAGACGGTCTCGCATTTTGAACATTGCGTGAACACTGCTTAAGCGCTCCTCCGAGCGTAGATGCAACACCAGTCGTCGCGCTCGACGACTTGCACCTTATCAAAAGCAGAGGCGTAGGCGGCCTTTACCGCATAAGCCTGCGTCTTCAGCAGGCCCGACAAGAGTAAATACCCGCCGGGCTCGCAGGCGGCGGTGAGTTTCGGCGCCAATTCAATCAATGGACCTGCAAGAATATTCGCCATGACACAGTAGGCCTGCCGCAAGCCGCCGTCGATACCTTCCCCCTCGACGTCTTGCACGTCGATACCCGAGGAGACGCCGTTGCGAATCGCGTTGTCGCGCGTCGCGAGCAGCGCCTGGGGATCCAGATCGACGGCCGTCACATGGGTCGCGCCGAGTTTCAACGCGGCAATACCTAAAATGCCGGAGCCGCATCCATAATCGATTACCCTGCGGCCGGATACCGGCAATGCATCCAATATTTGCAGACACAGCGCCGTGGTGGGATGCGTGCCCGTGCCAAACGCGAGCCCCGGGTCAAGCCGCACTACCACCGCATTCGGATCGTCCGGCGGGTCGGCTGCCGTTGGGCACACCCACAGCCGCCGTCCGAAACGCATCGATTTCCAGTCGGCGAGCCAGACGCGCTCCCAGTCCCGGTCCTCGACCGCACGCACACGTGCGGTCATGGTGATGTGCGGTCCCAAGGCGGCGGCGAGCCGCTCCAGATTGCGCGCCTTTGCCGACGACCCGGCGTCGGAAGTTTCTTGGAACAGCGCGCGAACCAGCGTGTCGCCCCACAGCCTCATTTCGCCGGGCTTGGGCTCGAGCACCGGCTCATCGCCGCGGTCGACGAAGGTGATCGAACCCGCGCCGATCTCGAGAAGCGCGGCCTCGACCTCCTCGACCCTCAGGGTTGCGAGAGGGAATTCGATTTCATAGAACGTCATCGATGCAACACCCCGGCAGGCTGCTGCGAGGCTACTTCAAACCCAAACGCCGCTCCAGATAATGGATATCGGTGCCGCCTTGACGAAAGGCGGAATGATTGAATATTTCCTGATGCAAAGGAATGTTGGTCTTGATGCCCTCGACCACCATCTCCGCCAACGCGTTGCGCATGCGCGCAATAGCGGTGTCACGCGTGTCGCCGTAGGCAATGACCTTGCCGATCATGGAGTCGTAGAACGGCGGCACGTTGTAGCCCGTGTAGACATGGCTGTCGACTCGAATACCGGGTCCGCCGGGCGAGTGCCACAGGCGGATGGGTCCCGGCGAAGGCGCAAAGGTTTTGGGGTCCTCGGCATTGATGCGGCATTCGACCGCATGACCGCGGATCTGGATGTCGTTCTGGCCGTAAGGCAGTGGCTCCCCCGCTGCGATGAGCAGTTGCGCCTTGACGATATCGATCCCGGTTACCAACTCGGTGACCGGATGTTCGACTTGAACACGCGTGTTCATTTCGATGAAGTAGAATTCGTTGTCCTGGTACAGGAACTCGAGCGTGCCGGCATTGCGATAACCGACTTCCCGGCAGGCCTTCGCACAGCGTTCGCCCATCGTCTTGCGCTGCTTGGCGCTCAAGCCGGGAGCGGGAGCTTCCTCAATGACCTTCTGGTGGCGGCGCTGCATCGAACAATCGCGCTCGCCGAGGTGCACGACGTTGCCGTAGTTGTCCGCCAGAATCTGAAACTCGATGTGCCGGGGCTTCTCGAGAAACTTCTCCATGTAGACCTGGGGATTGCCGAAGGCGGCCAGCGCCTCCGATTGCGTCACGCTGATGGCGTTCAACAAAGAAGCGTCCGTGTGGACCACCCGCATGCCGCGGCCGCCGCCGCCGCCGGAGGCCTTGATGATCACCGGATAGCCGATGTCCTTGGCGATGCGGAAATTCTCATCGACATCGGTGCCGAGAGGTCCGTCCGAGCCGGGTACGCAGGGCACGCCATAGGACTTCATGGTCTTGATGGCGGATACCTTGTCGCCCATCATGCGGATGGTTTCGGCGCGGGGTCCGACGAAAATGAAGCCGCTCTTTTCGACGCGCTCGGCGAAGTCGGCGTTCTCCGAGAGAAAACCGTATCCCGGATGGATGGCAACCGCGTCGGTGACCTCGGCCGCGCTGATGATGGCCGGCATATTCAGATAGGACAGCGCCGATTGCGGCGGGCCGATGCAGACGGTCTCGTCGGCGAGCAGCACGTGCTTCGTGTTGAAGTCGGCGGTCGAGTGCACGGCGACGGTTTTGATGCCGAGCTCGCGACAGGCGCGCAAGATGCGAAGTGCGATCTCGCCGCGGTTAGCGATGACGACCTTTTCGAGCATTGCGGCTATTCGATGATGAAGAGCGGTTGGCCAAACTCGACCGGCTCGCCGTTCTTGGCGAGTATTGCCGTGATCCGCCCTGCCTTGTCGGACTCTATCTGGTTCATCATCTTCATGGCTTCGATGATGCACAAAATCTGGCCGATCTTGATTTCGCTGCCGATCTCGACGAAAGACTTTGCTCCCGGCGAGGCGGCGGAATAATACGTGCCCACCATGGGCGATGTGACGGTGTACTCGTCGTTTCGCGGCTTGTGCTCGCCGGCCGCGGTGGCCGGCGTCGCTGCGGCGCTAAGCGGTGCGGCTTGCGCCGCCGGCATTGCCATCGCCTGCGGGGCCTGCATGGCCATCCGCGGATGGCGGCTGATGCGCACGGATTCCTCGCCTTCGGAAATCTCCAGCTCCGAGATGCCGGATTCCTCCAGCAGCTCGATCAATTTTTTTACTTTGCGAATGTCCATCCGCGAACCCCTTGAAGAAATCTTTTTAGATGTTGGACAGGCGGCCGCAAGCGGCCTCGAGCGCCAGTTCGTAGCCGATGGGCCCCAGTCCGAAAATGCCGCCGACCGCGATGTCGGACAAGAAGGAATGGTGTCGAAACGATTCCCGCGCGAACACGTTGCTCAGATGGACCTCGATGAAAGGCACGCCGACTCCCAAGAAGGCGTCGCGCAAGGCAATACTCGTATGGGTGAATGCCCCCGGGTTGATGATCACGAATGCGATGCCGTCGCGACGCACGCCATGAATCCTCGCAATCAGCTCGTGCTCCGCGTTGCTTTGAAACGCTACCAATGAATGGCCGCGGGCTCGGGACAGCCCCACAAGCTTGGTCTCGATGCTTTGCAAATCGGCCGACCCGTAAATCTCCGGCTCGCGCGTACCGAGAAGATTCAAGTTGGGCCCATTTAGCAGCAGAATTCCAGCCATTTCGCCTTAAGTCCGGCGCCGTCGCGTTGCAAAGGTTCGCGATAATAACCAGAAATGGAGTGGAAAAGGCAAGCTTTGGCGGCGAACGTCGCCGGAATCAAGATCGGACGGCACCGCCGGCCTTGGACTTCAGCGCGCGCAGTCCCTCGGCGATGGCGCGCCGGGCGGCCGGCAGTTCAATCAGGTCTTTATTCAGGTTCTGAACCTCCGTCAGGATGATCTCGGCCTGCGGCTTGTGCAGTTCACCCACGAACAGGGCGACCACCTGCCCCCGGCGATCGGTGAAAACGGTGAAGGGAAATACCGGCGTTACGACCCCAAAAGCCGTGGCCACGTCAAGCGCGTCTTGTTCCCCGATGAGCAGCGGATAGACGATTTTGAACCGGTCGGCAAACTTCACCACCTCATCGCGATGGTCGACGGCGATGCCGACCACGCTCACGCCCTGTGCTTGCCATTCGGCGTGGACGCGCTCGAGCAGCGGTATTTCGCTGCGGCAGGGCGCACACCACGTCGCCCAGAAGTTGATAATCAAGGATTTGCCCTCGAACGAAGTGATCGGGGTGACCTTGCCGTTCCTGTCGGCCAGGGAGAAATGCGGCAGCCGATCCGGAATCTTCGGTGGCGCCAGACCGCCCTCCGTCAAGTCATCGGGACTGGGAGCGAAATCACTGGGAGTGGCGGAGCTGGCCTCCCCGGCCGCCACGGGGACCCCAGCGCCGCCATGGGCGGCAGTACGCGCGTGACGGAGTTCAGCTCCAACCCAAATAGCCAAGACCACCAGCAAGGCGGCGCCGGCGATTCGCAGCACCGGGGTGTTCATGCGGCTGGTAAGTCGAGGCGGCGTCCCTTACGCAGTAGGAGGCCGGCCAAAAGAAACGCGAAGACGCCGCCGAGGATGGCAATACCTTCCCACGAATGCTGCGCGGGCGGGGCCGGGGGGGCGGTCTGCCCGGCAGACAGCACTTTAGTGATGGGCGGATAGCAAAGGCCGGCGTCGGCACAGCCTTGGTAGGTCACTTTGATCTGCATCGGGTGGGCGCCCGCATCGATTCGGTTGTAGGGTGCGATGGCTTCCACCTGTTGCCGGTAGATTTCCTGAGTTCCGAGATAGGGGTCGGTTTTCTGCATTCCAGGCGGCAGCACCGGTTCGGAGATGACGAGATCCGGGCTTTCCGCCTTGATCTCAATCCGCTGCCGATACAGATAGTAACCGTCGGCGATGACCCAGCGTACACGTACGGTGTGGCCGTCGACTTGGGCGCCGGCGCGGAACGCTACGTCGGGCGGGAGAAAGTCGGATTCATTGGACTCGATCCCGCGCATCCACCAGGGCTTGGCGCTCGCCACGCTCACCAGACCTAACAGTAAAAGAGCGAGGAGGGGTGTCTTCATGCCGGCACTTTAGCGCAGTCGGACAGCCGGCTGGCCGTCAAAAATTGCCCGCGGACGCTGCATTGCAGCAAATATTGTGTGATGCAGGCCTTGATTCAGCCGAATTCGTCGCTATTATTAGCAGCCACCGGTGGAGAGTGCTAATACCCTCTGCTTCGTAACAACCCAGTATTTCAAGCATTAGGAGTCTTGTCTTATGAAGATTCGTCCCCTTCATGACCGCGTAATCGTGAAACGAGAAGAAGAAGAGCGTAAGTCCCCAGGTGGCATCGTGATCCCGGATACCGCGACCGAGAAGCCGATTTTCGGCAAGGTCGTTGCTGTCGGTAAGGGCAAGATTTTGGAAAACGGCGAAATTCGCCCGCTCGACCTCAAGGTCGGCGACAAAATTCTTTTCGGCAAGTACAGCGGCACGGAAGTGAAAATGGACGGCGACGAGCTCGTAGTGATGCGAGAGGAAGATGTCATGGCCGTCGTCGAAGGCAAGTAACCACTTTTTCCCGCTAACAAATTCAAAATTTAGAGGTATCAGCAAATGGCAGCAAAAGACGTACGCTTTAGCGACGACGCTCGGCAACGCATGTTCAAGGGCGTTAATATTCTGGCGAATGCCGTCAAGGTAACGTTGGGTCCTAAAGGCCGCAACGCAGTCCTCGACAAGAGCTTCGGCGCCCCCACGGTCACCAAGGACGGCGTGTCGGTCGCCAAAGAGATCGAGCTCAAAGACAAGTTCGAGAACATGGGCGCGCAGATGGTGAAGGAAGTCGCTTCCAACACCTCTGACGAAGCGGGCGACGGCACGACGACCGCGACTGTTCTCGCGCAAGCGATCATCCGCGAAGGCCTCAAGGCCGTTGCCGCGGGCATCAACCCGATGGACCTGAAGCGCGGCATCGACCAGGCTGTCGTTGCGGCGACGGAAGAACTCAAGAAGCTCTCCAAGCCCTGCAAGGACCCGAAGGCGATCGCTCAGGTCGGCACGATTTCGGCCAACTCAGACGAGAGCATCGGCAAGACGATTGCGGATGCGATGGCGAAGGTCGGCAAGGAAGGCGTGATCACGGTCGAGGAAGGTTCGGGCCTGGAGAACGAGCTCGAAGTGGTCGAAGGCATGCAGTTCGATCGCGGCTACCTGTCGCCGTATTTCATCAACAATCAGCAGAGTCAGAGCGCCGAGCTCGACAAGCCGCTGATCCTGTTGGTTGACAAGAAGATCTCCAACATCCGCGAACTACTCCCGCTGCTCGAAATGATCGCCAAGGGCGGCCGACAGCTGTTGATCGTCGCCGAAGATGTGGAGGGCGAAGCGCTTGCCACGTTGGTCGTCAACACGATCCGCGGCATCGTCAAAGTCGCCGCCGTCAAGGCGCCGGGCTTCGGCGATCGTCGCAAAGCCATGTTGCAGGACATTGCGGTGCTCACGGGCGGCACGGTCATCTCCGATGAAGTCGGATTGTCGCTCGAGAAGGCGACGCTGAACGACCTGGGCGAAGCGAAGAAGGTGGTGGTGGAGAAAGAGAACACCACGATCATCGACGGCGCCGGCAAGCCGACTGACATCAAGGCCCGCGTCGAAAGCATTCGCCAGCAGATCGAGGAAGCGACCTCCGATTACGACAAGGAAAAGCTGCAGGAGCGCGTTGCCAAGCTCTCCGGCGGCGTCGCCGTGATCAAGGTCGGTGCTTCGACCGAGATCGAAATGAAGGAAAAGAAGGCGCGCGTCGAAGACGCACTGCACGCAACCCGTGCGGCCGTCGAAGAAGGCGTGGTCCCGGGCGGCGGCGTGGCGCTGGTTCGCGCGCTGAAGGCCATCGAGAAGCTCGTCGGCAAGAACGAAGATCAGACCACGGGCATCAAGATCCTGGCCCGCGCGATCGAAGAGCCGCTGCGGCAGATCGTGACCAATGCCGGTGAAGACGCCGCGGTGGTGTTGAACCGGGTCCGCGAGGGCAAGGGCACGTTCGGCTACAATGCTCAGACGGGCGAGTACGGCGATATGATCGAGATGGGCATTCTGGATCCCACCAAGGTGACGCGTCTGGCTCTGCAGAACGCGGCCTCGGTATCGGGACTTTTGCTCACGACGGAAGTCATGATCGCTGAGGCGCCGAAGGAAGATGAGCATGCACATGGCGCCCCTGGCGGCGGCATGGGTGGCATGGGCGGTATGGACATGTAATACCCCTCTTAAGGGTATTCGGTTCAAAAGAGAGCGGACTTCGGTCCGCTCTTTTTTTTGGTGCGCCCGGCAGCGCGCACTCACTCGGAGGTGAAAAGTCCTCTACAGTTGCCCCCCCTGCACCGTTTTCCGCCATAGTGAGAGGCACGAACCGCAGGGAAGGGGGGGCTACCCTAATGAGAACGTGGTCAAAGGCTTTCGCATGCTTGTTGTGCGTACCTCTCGCTCAGGCGGCATTCGGCGCCTGCAAGATCGGACAGGTTGCGGAGTTGTCTGTCAGCGTCGCTTCGAATCGGCCGCGGCTGCAAGGCAAGATCAACGGACAGCCGGTGGAGATCCTGATCGACACCGGAGCCGGCAGTTTCATCTGGGAAGGGGCAGCAAAGCAGCTCGGACTCAAGATGGGCGGCGTTCAAAATTTCCGCATGTTTGGCGTGGGAGGCGAGGCAATCGTTCACGAGACTGTGGTGAATCAGCTGCAGATCGGAGCGTTCACTGCCAAGAATCTGCAAATGCTGGTTATCTACCAGAACACCCTTCCGCGTCGCGGTGCTGCGGCGATGGTTCTCGGAGAAGACTTTTTCTCGAGTTTTGTTACCGAGTTTGACCTGGCGCACGGGGTAGTCCGGCTCCTTAGACCCCAAGGCTGTCAACTCGATCAGTTGACCTATTGGTCGGATACTTATTCGGAGGCCGATCTGGAGCGGGCCGGTTTATACGAACCGCGAATCCTGGCGCGCGTCACGCTCGCCGGCAGGCAGGTAAGTGCGATGCTCGATACGGGGGCAAGCACCTCGATGGTGGCGCGGACGGTGGCGGCCACTGTCGGTGTGACTCCCTGGACCGATGGCAAGCAGGCGGCTGTCAAAATGAGCGGGATCGCCGGGGTCCCGATTGACAGTTGGATGGGAACCTTCCCCACCTTTGCTCTCGGCAGCGAGTCCGTACGCAATGTGCAGCTGCGAATCTCGGATATGTTTGCAGCCGACAAGGTTACGGTTACCGGCTCCCACGTTGGCAAGGTCAACGAAGACATGCCGGAGATGTTGATCGGATGCGATTTTTTTATGGCACATCGCGTACTGGTCCTGTTCAAGGAGCGCAAACTCTTGTTCACGTACAATGGCGGCCCTATTTTCCAAGCTGTTGGGTCCATCGGGGCAACGCAAGGTGAAGCAGATGCCGAATAACTAACGAAACGGTGGCGCGGCTACGGGGCGTGCGGATCGGCGGCCCCGGTTCCATGTCATTCCGCTTAAGCCAGGTTCCGCTGTGCCGTCAAGTGCAAGGAAGTGCGCCGTTTTTTGGCCGCTGATAACATCGTCGCGATGAATTGGTCTGCCAAGCAATACGCGGCTTTCGAAGACGAACGCACCCGCCCGGTCAGGGATCTCGTTTCGGCCTTGCCGGCCACCGAGGCGCGGTTGGTAGTCGACCTTGGCTGTGGGCCCGGCAATTCAACGGAAGTCTTGGCGGCTCGCTTTCCCAACGCTGCGGTCTCTGGGCTCGACAGCTCACCCGACATGATCGCGGCCGCCCGCCAGCGCTTGCCGCAGGTGAAGTTTTCGATAGGCGCCATCGAGGGATGGACGGATGGTGGTCCGCTCGACGTGATCCTGGCCAACGCCGTCTTGCAGTGGGTTCCCAATCACCGCATCTTGCTGCCGGAACTCGTGGCTAAGCTCACGACAGGGGGCGCGCTCGCTGTTCAGATGCCGGATAATGTCGACGACCCAGCCCACCGATTGATGCGTGAAGTTGCCATGGATGAACCCTGGGCGAAGGCGCTCGCGGGGGCTTCGGCCGTTCGCACGCCGATCGAGGACGCGAATTGGTACTACGAATTGCTGAGTCCGTTCTGTGCCAGGGTGGACGTGTGGCGAACCACGTATTACCACCCGCTGTCGGGTCCGGGCGCGATCGTGGAGTGGTTCAAGGGAAGCGGACTGCGGCCGTTCCTGGCACCGCTCGATTCGGCATCGCGCGCGGCGTACCTGGAGCGTTACACCGCCGCAGTGAAGCGGGCCTATCCGGTGCTGTCGGATGGTTCGGTGCTGCTGCCGTTCCCAAGATTGTTTATTGTGGCGATCCGTTAGGCAGTCCGCGCGGTTCTCGAAGCCGTTGTAGGATCTTCCATGGACTTCATGTCTGTTCCCGAGATCCTGCGCGAGCCGCTCGCCCGTTGGTGGGAGCGCGCCGGCGCCACAGCTGCGTTTCTCGATGCATACGCGGCGCTTCCGCAGGCATTTCGCGAGGAAATGCCCCGCATCGCGGCCGGCAGCGAGTTCATTGCGTCGGTACTGATCCAAGATCCGCAGGCGCTAGAGTGGTTCGGCCGATTCGAGGAGCCGTCGGCGGCGCGCATCGCGTCCGCGGAGTATGAGGCTCGCGCGGGCCGGGCGCCGACGGCTGCCGACGCACAGCGCATTTTGCGCGAGTGGCGGCGCCGCGAGATGCTGCGCATCGCGTGGCGCGATATTGCCGGGCGGGCGCAACCGACGGAAACCCTGCACGCTTTGTCGGACTTCGCGGACGCCGTGATTCGCGCTGCTGCAGCCGCTGCGAAACCGCTTCTGCACGCGGTTTTCGGAACCCCACGCAACGAGTTCGGCGAAGAGGTGCCGCTTATCGTGCTCGGCATGGGCAAACTCGGCGGTCGCGAGTTGAATTTCTCGTCGGACATCGATCTGATGTTCTTGTTCCCGCAGCCGGGGCAAACCGATGGGCCTCGGGGGGTGGAAAACGAGGAATATTTCAATCGCCTCGGCCGCGAGCTCATTCGGTTGCTCGACGTGAGGAACGAGGATGGCTTCGTGTTCCGTGTCGACATGCGCTTGCGTCCGTTCGGCGAGAGCGGTCCGCTGGTCGTGAGTCTTGCCTCGCTCGAGGATTACCTGCAGGAGCACGGCCGCGATTGGGAACGCTATGCCTGGATCAAGGCGCGGCCCATTCTGGGAGCCGACGTGTATGCCGCGGCCTACCGGGAATTCGTGCGCCCGTTCGTCTACCGACGCTACCTCGACTTCGGCGTGCTCGAGTCGTTGCGCGACATGAAAGCCCTCATCGCCCGCGAAGTATCGCGGCGCGAACTCGATCAGCATTTGAAGCTCGGCAGGGGCGGCATTCGCGAGATCGAATTCATCGTGCAATCCATGCAGTTGGTGCGCGGCGGCAGCGATCGGCGGCTGCAGAGCGCCTCGCTGCTCCATGTGCTGCCGACGTTGGCGGGCTCGAAGCTGATGGCGCCGGCCGCTGTGGCGGAATTGACCGACGCTTATTTCGTATTGCGCAAGGCAGAGAACGCCCTGCAGATGATGCGGGACGAACAAACTCACTCTCTTCCCGGCGAGGACATCGACCGCGCCCGGTTGAGCCTTAACATGGGTTCGCGGGATTGGGCGACGACGAGCGCCCGCATCGACTCGGCGCGCGACAACGTCGCGAGGCAATTCGAGTCTCTGCTGCTCGGCGCACCGGATGCCCATCATCGTCACGATGACGCGGGCGCGGACTGGTTCGCCTCCGAAAACGCGAAAATCGCCGAGGAACTGGGGACAAGCGGCTTTCCCCGCGGCGACATCCCGGCAGTCGCGGCTACGCTCGAGGCTTATCGGCAGGCGGCATCGTATCGGCGGCTGGACGAGCAGGGACGGAGGCGGCTGCACGTCATTCTCGATCGTTTGCTGAAGGCGGCGGCCGAGCGTCCGCAGCCTGCGAGCGTCGTGCAGCGGGTGCTGCGCGTCCTGGAGTCGATCGGCACGCGCTCGTCATATTTCGCGCTGCTCAAGGAGCAGCCCGCGGCGCTCAGCCGGTTGATCGAGGTCTGTGCGATCAGCGGCTTTCTGTCGCGGCAAATCGCCGACTTTCCGTTGTTGCTCGACGAATTGATCGACGCCAAGGCATTCGACGAGTTGCCCTCGCGTCAGAGCTTTGCGCTGGAACTCGCCGCGCGCACCGAGCGGCTGCCCGCCGACGATCCGGAACGGCAAGTGGAGGCGCTGCGCCAGTTTCAGAAAGTGGCGATTTTCTCGGTGGCTCTCGCCGACCTCACGGGGCGGCTGCCGCTGATGAAGGTGAGCGATCGATTGACCGATATTGCCGAGCTCATCATCGAGCGCTGCATGGACCTTGCGTGGCAGCAGATGACCGAGATGTACGGCATTCCTTACTGCGGCGATAACGAAACGAATCAGCGGCAGGTGCGCGTTGCCGTTGCCGGCTACGGCAAGCTAGGCGGTTTGGAACTGGGCTATGTCTCCGATCTCGATCTGGTCTTTCTGCATGATTCGAGCGGCGAAATTCAACAGACAAAGGCTGCGCGTCCGCTAGACAACGGAGTCTTTTTCCTGCGATTGGGGCAGCGGATCGTGCATCTGTTGACCATGCATTCGGCGGCCGGCCGCCTCTACGAGGTCGATATGCGCTTGCGGCCCAACGGCAAAGGAGGATTCCTCATGACCGGCATCGATGCATTCGAGCGCTACCAGCGTCAAGACGCGTGGACCTGGGAACATCAAGCACTGCTGCGGGCGCGCGCCGTGGCCGGGGATGCGAGTCTACGCGAGGCGTTCGAGTCGGCCCGGCGCCGAACCCTTAGAGAAGCGGTGCACCGCGACACCTTGCGAAGCGACGTGATGGAGATGCGTGGACGGATGCGGCGCGAGTTATCGAAGGCCGGTGCGGGACAATTCGACATCAAACAGGATGCGGGCGGCATCGCCGACATCGAGTTTCTAGTGCAATACTGGGTGCTGGCTGCGGCGAATGAGCATCCAGACCTGTTGACGTGTTCCGACAATATCCGCCAGCTCGACGGCTTGGCTCAAGTTGGCGTGCTCGACCGTGCAACGGCCCAATGGCTGACGGGAGCCTACATCGCTTACCGGACCGTGCTGCATCATTTGTCGCTCGAGGGCCAGGGAGACCGGGTGGTGGAGGCGACTCTTTACGCCGAGACGCGCGCCCGCGTCCTTGATATCTGGCGAGAAGCGTTCGCGTAAGACATCATGGCGGCCGCCAAACCATATAATTTCCCATGGAGCATGCAATGACGGCGATGGTACAAGACGATTCGCGGCATCAATTGATTCAACCGAATGCGCTGCATCAGTACACCGTGACCGAAGCTGACCTACCGCTGTCGTGCCCCATGCCCGATATGCTCTTGTGGAACTCCCATCCCAAGGTCTATTTGGCAATCGAAGCGACCGGCTGGGCGAAGTGCCCTTACTGCGGCGCCGAGTACACGCTTCAGCGTGGTTGACTGTTCGAGGTCAGCTCTTGTACTCGCGGTATGATTTTTCCTCGACGATGCTCGATCCGAGTGTGGCGTTGATGCGCCGCTTGATGGCCGCACGCTCGTCGTTCTCGAAGTAGACGGCACGGGCCAGGCGGACGAAATCCGCATCGAAGGCCTGCGCGCGTTCCTTGTCGCGAATGTCGTCTTCGATGACCCAAAGGCGCTCATTGACGCGGAGCAGGGCGTTTACGTCCGCTTCGATGTTGATCCTTGCATAGGCTGAGGCCTTCCAGGTTTCTTCGAGCGAACGCAGCTCGAAACGCACATTGGATAGCTTGGCGGGGTCACTCATGCGCTCCGACTTGATGCGCAGGATCGTGATCTTGTCGAGCAATTCACCGGGAGAAATAGCCACTTTGATTTCGCTCATCGGCGAATTTTAGCATCAGCACCATGCGATCAGCACCATGCGATCAGCACCATACTTATCAACCCGATGCGATCAGCGCCATGCCATGAGGGCGTCGAGTTTCGACGTCACCTCGCTCACCGCGATGAGGTTCATCACACCGGGCCGCTCGATTTTGGTGGTCCAGGGAATTTGCGAGGCCGCCTTGCCCAAGAACTTCTGCGCGGCCACGTCGTACTTGTCGACGCACCACTGCCGGCTGTAATAGGGGCCGGCGCGGGCGGGATTGCTGGCGGCGTAGAGGCCGATCACCGGCAGCGCGACCATGGTAGCCATGTGGACGGGGCCCGAGTCGGGGGACAAAAGCACGGTGCTTTGCGACAGCAACCCCAGAAGCTGCGGCAGCGTGTCCTTGCCGATCTGATTGATGACAGTGGCGCCCGCAGCGGTGCGCACGGCGGCGCAGATCGCGCGGCCCATCTCGTGCTCGGTGGAGCTACGGCCTCCGACGAGCACTACCCGCATGTGGTGTGCAGTGGAGGCGTAATCGGCGACCGCGGCATACCGCTCGGCCGACCAATTTCGGGCCGCATGGCTGGAGCAGGGGCTGATGACCAGCGTCGGCCGTTCGTCGGTGACGATGTCCCGGGCATACTCGAGCGCGTTGGGAGGCAGGCGTAGGTTCCAGAAGGGTTTTTCGGCTTCTATGCCGCACGCGCGCGCGAATCCCATGAACGAATCCAATACATGTTCCGACGCAGCCGGTGCGATGCGTGCATTGGTGAACAACCACTGCAGTTCCCGCGCGCGCGCGCGATCGAAGCCGAGTTTGATGGGTGCGCGAACCAGGGTGCTGACGAGGCTTGCGCGAAGCGACAACTGCATGTCGAGCAGCAGGTCGAAACGCCGGCTGCTGGTGCGCAGGCGCCAGAGTTCCTTGAGCGTCGTGCCTTTATCGAAGGTGATAAACTCGATTTCCGGGAGAATCGCCGCCATCAGCTTGGCTTCGAGTTTGCCGATGATCCACGTAAAGCGGGTTTGCGGCCAAGCCGCTTGGAATGCTCTAAGCGCCGCCAAGCCGTGGCAGGTATCGCCGATAGCCGACAGACGCAGCAGACATACATTCTGCAGCGGCGGTTTGAATTGTAGAGTCATCGGAGCTCACGATATTGACGAACGGCGGCCGACGCATTGCCACTGCCACGGGCGCCATGCTGGCTGATCCTGCTTGCCTTGGCAATCAGACGCAGGAATCCCTGGAATCGATGTTCGATCCGGAATACTGGCGCACGCGATGCGCGCTCGTCGCCGTGACCGGCGGCCGCGGTTCGGCGTGGTTCGTAGCTTCGGGCGCACATCAGTGGGTGCTGCGTCACTACCGCCGCGGCGGCTTCATCGCGCGAATCTCGAGCGATCGCTATGTGTGGGCGGGCGAGGAGAGGGTACGGGCTTTTGCCGAATGGCGGCTGCTCGAGCTGTTGGGGCAGCGTGGGATGCCTGTGCCTGTTCCCATCGCCGCCCGCTATCAGCGATCGGGCTTGTGGTACCGCTGCGATTTGATTACGCAACGGATCATGGATGCCAAACCCTTGAGCGCGGTTCTTGCGCAGGGCAACGTGTCTCGAGCGGCCTGGCGCGCCATCGGCGCAGCCGTCGCAAAGCTGCATCGCGGCGGCGTCGATCATGCGGATCTCAATGCGCACAATATATTGCTGGACGACGGCGGCTCCGTCAGTGTGATCGACTTCGACCGTGGCCGCCTGCGGACGCAGGGCGCGTGGACCTCGCGCAACCTGCGGCGCTTGCAGCGCTCGCTTGCGAAAATTTCGCGCGCATCATGGGACGGCAATTCTTGGAACTGGTTCATGGCGGGCTATCAGGCGCAATTCGGTGACGGGCCGTAATGACGCGCCGCTTGTACTCGCTGCTGATGTATTTGGCCGCTCCCGTGGCCTTTGCCTTCGTCCTGGGACGCGGCTTACGCGATCGGCCCTACTGGCAGGGGCTGCGCGAGCGCTTCGGGTGGGGCAGCCCTTCCATCGGTGGCCGAAGTATTTGGCTGCATGCTGTCAGCCTCGGCGAAATGACGGCGGCCGCCCCTTTGGTGCGTGCCTTGCGGTCACGGTATTCGGCGAGTCCGGTGGTGCTGACCACGGCAACCCTCACCGGAAGGGCGCGTGCGAAAGAGCTGTTCGGCGATGCGGTAGACGTACGTTTCCTGCCCTACGACACGCCGGGTGCGGTGGCGCGATTCCTGGACCGCATTCGGCCGCGGCTCGCCCTCATCATGGAAACCGAGCTGTGGCCCAATTTGTTCGGCGAATGCGAACGCCGCCGCGTGCCTATGGTGCTCGCGAGCGCCCGGCTGTCGGCGAAATCGGTTGCGCGCTACCGGCGCTTCGGCGCGCTGATCCGCGGGATATTCTCCGCCGGTCCGTTGATCGCGGCTCAGACCCGCACGGATGCCGAGCGCTTCATTGCCATCGGGGCAGAGAGCGCGAGGACCCATGTGGTCGGCAATATCAAGTTCGACTTGGAATTGAGCCAGGGGGCCCTGGTTCGAGGAGGCGAACTTCGTGCTTCATTCGGCGGCGAAAGGCCTCTATGGATCGCCGGCAGCACTCACGCCGGCGAAGAAGAGCAAGTGCTGGAGGCGCACGCGCAATTGCTGATCTCCCTGCCGAAAACTCTCTTGCTGCTGGTGCCGCGGCACCCCGATCGATTCGACGCCGCGGCCGATTTGCTCCGCCGCCGAGGGATGCGCTTCACGCGACGAAGCAGCATGCTGCCGAAGGGCGCCACGCAGGCGGTGGAGACGCAGATCGTATGGGCGGAGTCGCAAGTTGTGCTGATGGACACGGTAGGTGAACTCGCGGCGCTCTATGCATCGGCGGATGTGGCCTTCGTCGGCGGAAGTCTGGTGCCGATCGGCGGCCATAATTTGCTGGAGCCGGCGGCGTTTGGAGTTCCCGTGCTGACGGGACCCTCGCATTACGCCGGAGAAGAGATCGCAGGGTTGCTGCTCCAGCAAGGGGCTGCGTTGGAGGTGGCGGATGCGGGGGAGCTGGAAGCGGCTTTGAAGCTCCTCCTGGCGGATGCGGGAGAGCGGCTGCGAATGGGCGACATCGGACGGCACATCGTCGAATCGAATCGCGGTACGGTGCGGCGCCTGCTCGAACTCATTGAACCGCTCTTACAGGCTCATTGAACCGTTGTTGCAGGGTCCTTTGCGGGCGGTGCGTCCGTCAGCAAGCTGTTCATCCGCTCGAGACTCTGCTGCGACAGAGTGCCGGCCGCCTGCTGCAGCTTGAGCACGTTGATCATGTAGTCGTAGCGGCTGCGCGCGTAGTCGGTTTGCGCCTGTACCCAGAGCCGCCGCGATTGCAGAACGTCCACGGCGGTGCGTGTGCCGGCCTCATAACCGGACTCGGTGGCGCGCAATGAGGTTGCGTTCGACTCGACGGCGCGGCGCAGCGCCTTGACGCGCGATATCTCCGACAGCACACCAAGATAGGAATCGCGCGCGTCGTGCTCGGTTTGGCGTGCGACCCGTTCGACTCTTTCCTTGGCGGCGCGGTGTTGGTAGACGGCCTGGCGGACCTGCGAGGACACCATGCCTCCTGAGTAAATAGGGAACGTCAATTGCAGGCCGATGGTCCGTTGGGTTTGGTCCAGGGTCGTGCCGCCCGCCGGTGTGCCGTCGGTGAACGTATCCACGCCGTTGCTGGTCGCCTTGTAGCGGCTGCCCACCAAATCCAGCGACGGGAAGTGGCCGCCGCGCGCGGAACTGACGTTCTCCCGTGCAATGTCGGCCGCCAACCGGCTGGAAACCAGGGAAAGATTCTGTTGTAAGGCCATTTCGACCCAGCGGTCTTCGTTGACGGGGTCCGGGGTGGCCAGCTCGAACGGCTCGATGGGGCGCGACAGCGACTCGAAGGCATCGCCGGTGATTTCGCGCAGGAATTCCTGAGTCGAGGCGAGCGTGCGCTTCGCGGCAATCACGGCTGCCGCGCCGGTATCGTGGGCTGCCCGTGCCTCCTCTACATCGGTGACAGCGATCAGCCCGATTTGATAGCGCGACTCGGCCTGGTCGAGTTGATGTTGGATCGAGTTCAACGCGGCCTGCTGCGCCTCGAGATCATCCTGGGCGGCGAGGACATCGAAGTAGCGCTGCGCAACCCGTTCCATCAGGTCTTGTTGCGCGGCCTGGTAGTCCGCTTCGGCCTGTGCGACCTGGGCATCCGCGCGTTGCAAGGCCACCCAGTTTTCCCAGCGAAATATGTTCTGCCTGAGATCGACGCCGTACCGGTGCGTCGTCGTGCTGATACGCCCATCGAAGGGAAAGCTGATGAGGCCGACGGGCCCGTTGCCAGGGCTGCTCGTCGGTTGCGTGACGATGTCCGTTCCGGAGTCTTTCTCCCGGGTCACGATGCCGGTGCCCTGCAGTTGCGGCAGCAAGGCTGAGAGGGCCTGCGGTTTCGCTTCCAGCGCCGCAAGGCGGGTCGCTTCAGCCTCGCGGAGTTGTGGGTCGTTCTGAAGCGCGCGCTGATAGACGGCGAGAAGATCCGCCGCGGGCGCGGAACTTGCGCAGAGGCAAACTGCGAGTAAGATTAGCAATCGGGTCATATAGTGTTATATATAACCATATCACCTAGGTGTCAAGGGGCCGCCGTGGGTCAATATTGCGGGATCCGGGGGTCCAAATCTCGGGACCAGGCCAAGATCCCCCCTGCAAGGTTGTACACCGAGGCAAAGCCCTGACTGGAGAGGAAACGCGCCACTTCCATGCTGCGGCCGCCGGATCGACAGATCACCACTGTTTCCCGCTGAGAATCGAGTTCGCCGAGACGATTCGAGATTTGGCCCATGGGGATGTGCACGATTGTCTCAGGCACAGGCGCCAGCGTCGTTTCCCAGTCCTCGCGAACGTCCAGAAGGATCATGTCGGCGCCGCCCGACCGCCGTTCCAGGAATTCCTTGGGAGTCATGTCCTTGATCATCAGAACACGAACTTCTGCGCCGCGGCGGCATTGATCAGGGGCTGGACGACCGTCTCGAACAAACTCTCCCGGGTCCACTCATCGGTGTCGACCCGCCGGATCAAGACCGCGTCCATTGCAGGCGCCATGCCCACGATGGCGAACAGGCGTCCGCCGATGCGAAGCGAGCGCTCGAAACGCGAATCGTAAATCGGCAGCGAGCCGGTGAGGGCGACGATGTCGTACTCGCCCAACGTCGCGTGGGCGAAAGCATCCCGGACCTCGAACTGCACCGTGGCCTGGGGCACCGCGAGCACGTTCGTTTTGCATAACGCGATGAGTCCCGGATGAATGTCGATCGAGTGCGTCGAGGACGTCAGTAAGCTCAAGCAGGCCGAGAGGTAGCCGGTGCCGCTGCCTACTTCCAACGCGGTGTCGGTGCCGGTGGGGGCCAGAGCTTGCAGAATTCGTCCTTGGAGCATCGGCGCCAACATGGTTTGGCCGAATCCGATGGGGATCGGCGCATCGGCAAACGCGAGCTCGCGATACTGGGGCGGCACGAAGGCTTCGCGCGGAACCGCCGACAACACGTCGAGCACGCGCGGGTCGAGAACTTCCCACGTGCGTATCTGCTGATCCACCATTTGCCGGCGAGCGGCCAAAGTATCCATGAATTCTTGAGCTCTCGTACAGGATTAACCCACGTTGATTATGGTCAATTTCGGCAGGCTTCGCCATGCCCGTGCGCTATTCTTCGTGTCACGATGAGTCGCGGCGTGCCAACCCGATCTGGGTACTAAAATCAAGGGCCGTTAAGATTCATAACTATCGAGGTCCGCGTTGATCTTGTCTCCCATCGTACCCTGGTTTTCCATCTCCGCCGTTCTGGCGGTGGGCTTGGCCGTGCTCTATGCACGCAAGCGGCGCCAGGAACGTGCCGTCAACGAGTTCTCGGAGCAGATTTTGCGCCTCACCCGCGAGGCCGGCACGGCCGGCCGCATCGGGGTCGAAGGCAAGTCTAAAAAGCTAGGCCAGCTCGGTTCCGCGGTCAATGCACTGCTGGAAGACCTCGAACAGCGCGGCGCACGGTTGCTCGACCGCGAACAGCTCTTTCAACGCTTGGTCGAGACCGTGCACGACGCGGTGCTCGTGCATCGCGATCGCATCCTGTTCGCCAACTCGCGCTTCCTGGCGCTGCTCAACTTGAGCGCCGCCGAAGTCGTGGGCCGTCCCTTGACCGATTTCGTCGCGCCGGAATACGCCGATCTGGTGGCCAACAATTTGCGGCGGCGGTTGGCCGGTGAGCCCGCGGCGGAGCGCTACGAGATCGAGCTGGTCGGCGCTCAGGCTCAGGTGACGCGCGTGGAACTCTCGAACATCCTGATCGACAGAGCCGGCGAAGCGGCGCTGCTGCTCACAGCCCTTGAAATGTTGCCGGAAGCAGGGACCGCGGTAGTGCCCTCGAGGCCACGCGCCATGGTGACGCTCGATGCCATGGGCGAGAGCGTCATCACGGTGGACGCCGAAGGGCGCATCGACTACATCAATCACGCCGCGGAGACCTTGCTCGGCCAACGGTTCGACCAGGTCATGGGCCGGTCGTTTTCGGACGTTGCGTCGCTGGTCGACGAGACGGACCGCCGGTCGCTGGGAGATCCCGTGCGCAAGGCGCTTGCCACCGGCGGGCGAGTGACCATGGGGCGGCGCGCTGTGCTGGTTCCAGCCAACGCCGGCCCGGAGCGGTCGGTCGAAATCAGCGTTACGCCGCTGCGTTTTGACGGCAAGGACATCGTGGGATTGGTGCTGGTCCTGCACGACACCAGCGAATTGCGCGGCTTGACGCGTCAAATGACGTATCAAGCCAGTCACGATGCCCTGACGGGGCTGGTGAATCGCCGCGAATTCGAGCGGCGGCTGCAGGAGGCCATGGACTCGGCGCAGACCGGCAACGTCGCACATGCCCTGTGCTATCTGGACCTCGACCGATTCAAGGTCGTGAACGACACCTGTGGTCATACCGCGGGCGACAACATGCTGCGCGAGGTCGCCTCGCTGGTCAAAGAGGCGGTTCGCGATTCGGATACGGCAGGGCGCATCGGCGGCGATGAATTCGCGCTGCTGCTGGTGGGTTGCCCGCTCGAGAAAGCGCGGCAAATCGCCGACGATGTGGTGCGCACCGTCAACGACTATCGATTTGTCTGGAAGGACAAAATATTCAATATCGGCGTCAGCATCGGTCTGGTGGAGATCGGCCGCGACGGCGGCGCCATCGAAGACATCATGAATTCAGCGGATTCCGCGTGCTACGTGGCGAAAAAACAGGGCGGATTGCACGTCCACGTGTATTCGGCGCGCGAGGAAGCGAGCGCACGGCACAGCGGCGAGATCCATTGGCTGCAGAAGCTGCAGGGCGCCTTGCGGGACAACAAGTTCGAACTCTACTACCAGCCGATCGTCCATGCCCAAGCCGGCGGCTCGAGCGGCCCCGCAATCGAGGTGTTCGTGCGCCTCGAGGGCGAGAATGGCCAGCCGAGCACGCCCCCGTCCGATTTCATCCGCGCAGCCGAGCGCTACCGGCTAATGCCGCATATCGATCGCTGGGTCGTGCAGACGGTGCTCTCGGCGCTCGGGCGCGGCGGCATGAAATTGCCGCCGGGCCGCAGCGTTGCGATCAACATCGCAGGGCAGACGCTCGGCGATTCGGATTTTCTGGAATTCGTCGTCGATTGCTTCGATCATACGGGAGCCAATCCCGGCGACATTTGCTTCGAGGTCACGGAGAGCTCCGTCGTCGCGAATCTCGATCACGCACACCGCTTCCTCGCGGTTCTACACGGCATGGGCTGCGAATTCGCACTGGACGATTTCGGCAGCGGCTTAAGCTCATTCTCCACGCTGCGGACGCTGCCGATGGATTACCTGAAAATCGACGGCTCGTTCATCAAGAATCTCGCCGTAGATACCGTGAATCAGGCGATGGTAGCGGCGATGATCGAATTGTCGCGGAGCCTCCATTTCCGCGTCGTCGCGGAACAGGTCGAGGACCAGCTGTCTCTCGACACGGTGACGGACATGGGAATCGACTTCGTGCAGGGTTTCGCCATCGGCCGGCCGCAACCGCTGTCGGTAATACCGAACCCGAACGCCGTGCCGGCGGCCATATAACCTCTGGGCAGGGTCTCATAACAAACTTCTATGGCATTTCCCCCTCGCTTAGGAGGAAAATTGGGCGCTAGCCAACGAGGTGACCTATGCACGTTTATGAGGACAACACGAAGTCCATCGGCCGCACGCCGCTGATCCGCATCAACCGCATGAATGCGGGGAGCGGAGCAACGATTCTCGTCAAGGTCGAGGGGCGCAATCCGGCCTACTCGGTGAAGTGCCGGATTGGCGCCGCCATGGTGTGGGACGCCGAAGAGCGCGGCACACTGAAGCCGGGCATGTCCATCGTCGAGGCTACCAGCGGCAATACGGGCATCGCGCTCGCTTACGCCGCGGCCGCACGCGGCTATGGTTGCGTTTTAACCATGCCGGAAACAATGACCATGGAGCGGCGCAAGGTATTGGTCGCGTTCGGCGCCAAGCTCGTCTTGACTCCGGGGCCCAAGGGCATGAAGGGCGCGATCGCCAAAGCCGAAGAGTTGGCGGCCGCGGATCCCGGCAAGTATCTCTTGATGAAGCAATTCGAGAATCCCGCCAATCCGGGGATCCATGAGAGGACCACCGGCCCGGAGATTTGGGACGACACCGACGGCAAGATCGACGTGTTCGTGAGCGGCGTCGGCACCGGCGGCACGCTCACCGGCGTGTCGCGCTACATCAAAGGAACGCGCGGGAAGAAGATCCTGACGGTTGCGGTGGAACCCACGCATTCCCCGGTCATCGCCCAGACCTTGGCGAACCAGCCGCTGACGCCGACGCCGCACAAGATCCAGGGTATCGGCGCGGGATTCATCCCGAAGAATTTGGACTTGTCGCAGATCGACCGCGTCGAGCAGGTCAACAATGAAGAATCCATCGAAACGGCACGGCGCCTGGCGCGTGAAGAAGGACTGTTGAGCGGAATCTCCAGCGGCGCTGCGCTGGTTGCGGCGCTGCGTCTCGCGCGCGAGCCCGCGCAGAGAGGCAAGACGATCGTCGTGGTGTTGCCGGATGCCGGCGAACGCTATTTGTCGGGCGCGCTGTTTGAAGGGTTGTTCGAAGGGGTCGAGAAAATGCAGACGGTTGCCTAAAAGGCGGCATGAAAGCCGTCGCCTACCCGCCGTCCTCGAACCCTGCGCTCGACGAACTCACGGGAGAGTTCCTCGACAGCTACATGGGCGATGAGCGCGCGCGGCGCATCTCGCGCCGCTACCTGCCGTCGCGCGAAGCCATCGTCGAGATCTTGGAATCCATACTCGACCTGATGTACCCGGGTTATTTCGGGCGCCGCGATTTGAGCAGCGAGAATCTGGGAGCGCATGTGGCGCACTCGATGGCGACGCTGGCACCCAAGCTCGAGAGCGAGATGGAGCACTGCCTGTGCTATGGCCGGGAGCAGGCGGGCCGCGAGCCCGAGGGGGCTCGGCCGGAATTCGGCGAGTGTGCGCCGCGTGCGCACGAATTGGCGGAAATTTTCCTGAGCCGATTGCCGCAGATCCGCGGTCTCCTGATACGCGACGTGCAGGCGGCGTTCGACGGCGACCCGGCGGCAACCAATCTGGATGAAGTGATCCTCGCCTATCCGGGAGTGTTGGCGGTAAGCGTGTATCGCATCGCGCACGCCCTCTACGATCTAGGCGTGCCGATGATGGCGCGCATCATGACCGAATGGGCGCATTCGAAGACCGGTGCCGATATTCATCCCGGCGCCAAGATCGGCCCGGCCTTTTTCATCGACCATGCCACCGGCGTGGTGATCGGGGAGACAACGGATATCGGCGAAGGCGTCAAGCTGTATCAGGGCGTGACCTTGGGCGCCCTGTCGTTTCCGCGCGACTCGAGCGGACAGATCATCCGCGGCAAGAAGCGTCACCCGACCGTTGAGAACGGCTCCACGCTCTATGCCAATGCCACGGTGCTTGGCGGACAGACGGTCGTCGGCGCGGAAAGCGTCATCGGCGGCTCGGTGTTCCTGACCCGCAGCGTGCCGCCGCGCTCGCGCGTATCGCTCAAGGAGCCGGATCTTCGCGTGGCGACGCGCGAGGGCGCCGCGGAACCGGACGCCATCTACTTCGATATCTAGACTCGCGGCGCTCGCCCGACGCGGGCGATCACATCATCTTGCCCAGCACCGGCACCAACAGCAGCGCCACGATATTGATGATCTTGATCAGCGGGTTGATGGCCGGCCCGGCGGTGTCCTTGTACGGATCGCCGACGGTGTCGCCGGTTACCGCGGCCTTGTGGGCATCGGAGCCCTTGCCGCCGTAATGACCTTCCTCGATGTATTTCTTGGCGTTGTCCCACGCCCCCCCGCCCGTAGTCATCGAGATGGCGACGAACAAACCGGTCACGATCGTGCCGATCAAAAGTCCGCCGAGCGCTTGCACGCCGGAACCCGGGCCCATGAGGAGATTGACCACGAACACGAGCACGATGGGCACGAGTATCGGCAGCAGCGAGGGGATGATCATTTCCTTGATCGCGGCCTTGGTCAGCATGTCGACGGCGCGCGAGTAATCGGGCTTCGCGGTGCCTTCCATGATGCCTTTGATTTCGCGGAACTGGCGGCGCACTTCGTTGACTACCGCTCCCGCGGCGCGGCCGACTGCTTCCATGGCCATGGCGGCGAAGAGGTACGGCACCAGACCGCCGATGAAGAGACCGATGATCACCGCGGGGTTCGATAGGTCGAAACTGGTGGGGTGACCCAGAACTTCACCGAGCTTGTGGGTGTAGTCGGCAAACAGCACCAGCGCGGCGAGACCGGCGGAGCCGATGGCGTAGCCCTTGGTCACGGCCTTGGTGGTATTACCCACCGCATCCAACGGGTCGGTGACGTCGCGCACCTTTTTATCGAGCCCGGCCATTTCGGCAATGCCGCCGGCGTTGTCGGTGATGGGGCCATAGGCGTCAAGCGCGACGATCATGCCGGTCATGGACAGCATGGCTGTGGCGGCGATGGCGATCCCGTACAAGCCTTCGAGCCTAAAGGAAGCCCAAATGCTGAAAGCTACCGCGAGCACGGGCAGGGCGCAGGCTTTCATCGAGACGCCCAATCCCGCGATGATGTTGGTGGCATGGCCGGTTTGCGATGCAGCGGCGACGTGCTGCACGGGTTTGTACTCGGTGGCCGTGTAGTACTCGGTAATTACGATCATCGCCGCAGTGAGCGCGAGACCGACGAGCGTGCACAACCACATGGACATGGCGTGATCGCCCATGAGGCGCTGGCAGGTGAAATAAAACGCGATGGCAGAGAGGGCGGCCGAGACGATGACGCCCTTGTAGAGGGCGTTCATGATCTTGCCGCCTTCACGGGCGGAGACGAAAAACGTGCCGACGATGGACGAGATGATCGAAATCGCGCCGAGCACCAGCGGAAACAATACCGCCCGCTCGCCCATATCCACCATCACGAGGCCGCCCAGCAACATGGTGGCGACCAGGGTTACGGCGTAGGTTTCGAACAAGTCGGCCGCCATGCCGGCGCAGTCGCCGACGTTGTCGCCGACGTTGTCGGCAATGACCGCGGGATTCCGCGGATCGTCTTCGGGAATTCCGGCTTCCACCTTGCCGACCAGGTCGGCGCCCACATCGGCACCCTTGGTGAAAATCCCGCCGCCCAAACGCGCGAAGATGGAAATGAGCGAGCCGCCGAAAGCGAGGCCGACCAGGGAACGCAGGGCGGCTTCCGGATCGCCGAGAAAGCGCAGCATGATGAGGTAGTAGCCGGCGACCCCAAGGAGCCCGAGGCCCACCACCAGCATGCCGGTGATGGCGCCCCCTCTGAATGCGACCTTGAGCGCGGCGTTGATGCCCGAGTGCGCTGCTTGCGCGGTGCGCACGTTGGCTCGCACCGAAATGAACATGCCGATATAGCCGGCGAGGCCGGAGAGAATGGCGCCGACCGCGAAGCCGCCGGCGGTCGCCCAACCCAACGCGAGGCCCAGCGCGAAGAAGAGGATCACTCCGACGATGGCGATCGTCGAGTATTGCCGGTTCAAATATGCCTTGGCCCCGGCCTGAATCGCCGCCGCGATCTCTTGCATGCGCGTGTTCCCGGCCGGCTGCGCCAAAATCCAGCGCACCGAAATCAGTCCGTACAGGATCGCAACAACACCGGCCGCAATTGCCAGCCACAGCGCACAGTCAAGAGTCATGAGTGAGGTCTCCGGTGAATTCTTATGTTATTGAAAAGTATAAAATTCTAGCAAAAAAAAGCGCCGGAACTATACCACAAACGGCGTGCGGAGGCGCTTCGGTACGCTCGCTCCCTTGAGTGCGGTATAGGCGGGCAGGCCATTGCGATAAGGCGGGTAATCTTCGCCGCCGATGAGAGGCGACAAGTACGCACGGCATGCCGCCGTGATGCCAAATCCGTCCGCGGTGATGAAATTGCGCGGCACCTTTTTTTCCTTGTTGGCGATCGCTTCCAACGGCGCCTCGCCGATGCTCCAGCGGTAAGGCTTGGCGGATTTTCGCACTATGACGGGCATCACCGCGTTCTTGCCCTTGACTGCGAATTCGACCGCCGCTTTGCCGACGGCATAGGCCTGCTCCACGTCGACCTTGGAAGCAATGTGCCGCGCCGAACGCTGCAGGTAGTCGGCGACGGCCCAATGGAACTTGTAGCCGAAGGCTTCCTGGGTCATTTGCGCGACCACGGGTCCCACGCCGCCGAGCTGCGAATGGCCAAACGCGTCTTTCGTACCGGCCTCGGCGAGAAACTTACCGTCGGGATCCCGTACCCCTTCGGAGACGACGACCACGCAGTAACCGTATTTCTCGACCGTGTATTTAACTTTTGCCAGGAACTGCGCGCGATCGAAGCGGACTTCGGGAAACAAAATGATATGCGGCGCATCGCCGGCTTTTTCCCCGGCAAGACCGCCGGCGGCTGCCATCCAGCCCGCGTGCCGGCCCATGACTTCGAGTACGAATACCTTCGTCGACGTGCGCGCCATGGAGGCTACATCGAGCGCCGCTTCGCGGGTGGAGACGGCGATGTATTTGGCGGCGGAGCCGAATCCGGGGCAGCAATCGGTGATGGGCAGATCGTTGTCGACGGTTTTGGGAATCCCGATGCATGTGAGGGGCACCGCCATTTGTTTGGCGATTTGCGCTACCTTTTGCGCCGTATCCATGGAGTCGTTGCCGCCGTTGTAGAAGAAATAGCCGATATCATGTGCGCGGAATATCTCGATCAAGCGTTCATACTGGGCGCGATTCTTGTCGATTCCGGCCAATTTGTAGCGCGCTGATCCGAAGGCCCCACCCGGCGTGTAGCGCAGGCCTGCGATGGCGGCCCGGCTCTCCTTGCTCGTGTCGATCATGTCCTCGGTCAGGGCGCCGATGATGCCGTGCCGGCCGGCATACACCTTGGCAATTTTGTCGCGGTGACGCCTTGCCGTTTCGATTACGCCGCAGGCCGACGCATTGATGACCGCGGTAACTCCGCCGGATTGTGCATAGAACGCATTCTGCATGAGACCCCCGCGACATGAGGCGCGCAGAATAGCCGATCGGCTTGGGTTTGACGACCGCGCCGCTCGAAGGTACGGTAGCTCTGTTTCACACTCAAGAAAATCATGCGAATAGTTCTATTGGGAGCTCCCGGGTCGGGCAAGGGCACGCAGTCGCAACTGCTGGTCAAAGCCCATGGAATCCCGCAAATATCCACCGGCGACCTGTTGCGCGATGCGGTTGCCAAAGGCACGGAGCTGGGCCTGCGCGCCAAGGCCGCCATGGACTCGGGAAAGCTGGTCGACGATTCCATCGTGCTTGGCATGATC
The DNA here is from genome assembly GCA_035996065.1 of Steroidobacteraceae bacterium. Taxonomy (GTDB): domain Bacteria; phylum Pseudomonadota; class Gammaproteobacteria; order Steroidobacterales; family Steroidobacteraceae; genus Bog-1198. The sequence goes on from DASYJX010000059.1 coordinate 106,235, forward strand.
CGCGAACGCATCGGCCGGCCGGACGCTGCCAAGGGTTTCATTCTGGATGGATTTCCCCGCAACATCCCCCAGGCCGAAGCATTGACCAAGCTGCTGGACGAGCTCGGGACACCGCTCGATTCCGTCGTGCTGATGAACCTGGATCTAGGGCATCTGTTCAAGCGATTGTCCGGCCGAAGGATTTGTCAGGACTGTGGACAGGTGTTCAACGTGTACACCTCGCCGGCGGAAGCGGGGGGCGGCACGAGTGCGCAGTGCGGCGACTCGCATCGGCTCATCCAGAGACCGGATGACAAAGAGGACGTCATTTCGAAGCGTCTGGAAGTGTACGAAGCCCAGACCAAACCGCTGATCGCGTATTACAAGAATGCCGGATTGCTTCGGTCCGTGGACGCCGACGCAGACGTGGACACGGTCTTTAGAAGCATAGAACGCGCGGTACGCAGCGGCGCGGCCGGCGACGGCGCGGCCAGCTGCGTCAGCCGATAGCTTCGAGCAGCCGAGTCCCGATTTCTGCGCGGCGCCAGCCCGTAAGTGCGTGCGCCCCGCGCAGCGAGCGAGCGGGCGGGGCCGTGGCGAGCGCCTTGAGCTCTCCGCGCGACGCAAGGATCTCCGGGCTGACATTGAGTTCGGCGGCGCGTGAATCGACGATTTTACCGAGGCGTTCGATGATGACTTTCTGCTCGGGAGTCGGCCGCGCGTCCTGGCTCGGTTCCTGATCCGATACATCGGTCGCCGCCTCCTTGAGCGAACCAAGCAGATCCGCGGCCAGGCCCTCGTTAAGCGGGGGCGAAGAGCCTTGCGCAACGGAGAAAATGGCGGTGTCGGACAGAATCCAGGCGCGCGGCAAATCCTTCGCGCGCGCAAGCCTTTCGCGCCAGATCGCAATCGCTTTGGCGCGGGCCCGCGGCGCCGGTGCCAGCTGCGCGAGGCCGCGAAGCCTCACCCACGCTTGCGCAGGATCAGGCTCATACAGCTCTCTGTCTTCGAGCGCCAAACAATCCTCCAAAACCCAGTGCTCGCGATTAAGCTCGCGGAGCTTTTCGATGAGATGACTCGCGATGTCGCCGAGGTACAAGACATCGTCCGCCGCATATTCCAGCTGTTCGCGCGTGAGCGGGCGCTTCGACCAATCGGTGCGGGTCTGGCCTTTCGGCACCGTCACATCGAGCAGCGTCTTGACGAGTTCCGCGTAGCCGATCTGAGGCTTGAGCCCGATGCAGCCGGCGGCGATCTGCGTATCGAATACGGGAGATACGACGCGCTTGGTCGAAAGATACACCGCCTCCAAATCCTGGCGCGCGGCATGAATCAGTTTGCGCGCCGCCGGTGCGGTGAGGGCAGCCATCAATGGATCGAGGCTGCGGATCTTGAGCGTATCCACGCACCAAATGCGGCCGCCGGCGGCCAGTTGCAGAAGGCACAGCTTGGGAAAGAATGTGCGCTCGCGCAGGAATTCCGTATCGACGCCGATCGACGGCTGCGACCCCAGCGTCTCTGCCAGCGCCGGCAGCTCATCATCTCGATCGATCCAAATCGCGTCGGGCATACCGTTGGTCCGCGTGTACAATTTGGAATCGATTATGACTGATCGGACGATGCTGCGACTCGCAAAAGCATTTTGGGACATTGCCCTTTGGCGGCGGACGCCCGCGCATTTGCCGGCGTCGCTGTTCCTATTGGCGCTGGTCGCCACGGCAGCCGCGCTGCTTGAGGGCTTGAGCTCGTTTCTGCCGCCCGTTTCGAGCGATCGAATCGTCATCCGAATCGTAATGAGCGTGGGTCTGCCGCTTGCCTTCGCCTGGGCCGTGCTGGTGCTGACCCGTCACCGGCAGCGGTTTCTGCAGACCGGCAGCGCGTTGCTCGGAGTCGGGGTACTCGCGCAAATCGGGCTGTACCCCATAGGCTCGCTGATTCACGTCATCGGTTCGGACCGGCTCGCGTCGGTCCCATTCGGAGTCCTGATGTTGATCGGATTGATTTGGTACCTGCTTGCCTGTGCCAACATATGGCGTGCCGCGCTCGATTCAGGGATCGCGCTGGGGGTTGCCGTGAGCGTGGGGTATCTCTTGCTATCGATCGTACTGGAGCAGACGTTGCTGCCGAATTCATGACCATGCACGTGCATATTTTGGGCATCGGAGGGACGTTCATGGGCGGGCTCGCGAATATCGCGAGGGCCGCCGGATTTCGCGTGACCGGCGCCGATCTCAATGTGTACCCGCCGATGAGTACTCAGCTCGAGGCGCTCGGCATCGAGTTCATTCAAGGCTATGGCGCGGAGCAGCTCGACCTCAAGCCCGACGTCGTGGTGGTCGGCAATGCCTTGAGCCGCGGCAGCCCGGTCATCGAGGCGATGCTGGATCGCGGTATTCCGTATACCTCCGGACCGCAATGGTTGGCCGAACAGGTATTGCAGACGAAGCATGTGATCGCCGTGGCCGGCACCCACGGCAAGACCACGACCACAGCCATGCTGACCTGGATCCTCGAGGAAGCGGGTCTCGCGCCGGGGTTTCTGATCGGCGGCGTGCCGGGCAATTTCGATTCCACCGCCCGCTTGGGCAGCGGGCCCCACTTCGTCATCGAAGCGGACGAGTACGACACCGCGTTTTTCGACAAGCGCGCGAAGTTCGTCCACTACCGGCCGCGTACCGCCATCCTCAATAACCTGGAATACGACCATGCCGATATCTATACGGACGTTGCCGCCATTCGCCGCCAATTCAATCAGCTCCTGCGCACCGTCCCGGCCGCGGGCAGGATCATCGTCAACGGCGAGGACGCCGAGCTCGCGGCCACTTTGAGTCTTGGCTGCTGGACGCCGCGCGAATCATTCGGATTGGCGAAGCCGCGAGGCGGCGGCGGGAGCTTCGACTGGAGCGCTCGGATTGCGGAGGGATCGGCGGCGAGCCGCTTCGCGGTGCTGCGGCAGGGAAAGGCGGTTGCCGAAGTCGGCTGGCCGCTGCTCGGCGAACACAACGTCATGAATGCATTGGCGGCGATCGCCGCGGCCGGGCACGTGGGGGTGGAACCCGAGCGCGCGGCCAGGGCCCTGGGTGCATTTCGCGGCGTCAAACGCCGCATGGAAATTCGGGGCGTCGTCGGCGATGTCACTGTGTACGACGATTTCGCTCATCATCCGACCGCCATCGAAACGACCTTGCGCGGATTGCGAGCCCGCGTCGGCGGTGCGCGCATCATCGCCGTGCTGGAACTGCGTTCGAATACCATGAAGCTCGGCGTGCATCGCGAAACGTTGGCGCCGTCGCTCGAGCAGGTGGACCAGGCTTGGTTCTTCAACCCGTCCGATCTCGGTTGGGACCTGCCCGGCGCAGTAACGACCCTCGGCGATCGCGCCCATTTCGCGCCAAGCGTCGATGCCTTGGCCAACGGCGTCGCCGACGATGCCCGCCGGGGCGATCACATACTCGTGATGAGCAACGGCGGGTTCGGCGGGCTGCACGACAAGCTGCTCGCCGCGCTGCGGGCCCGGAAGTGAATTCGGCGGAAGTGAATTCGATCGCCATATTTCCGCTGAATATCGTGCTGTTTCCGGACGGTCCGCTGCCGCTGCGAATCTTCGAGACCCGCTATGTCGACATGGTTCGCCGCTGCATGCGCGAGACCCAAGCATTCGGCGTGGTGCTGATCCGCGAGGGCAATGAAGTAGGACCCGCCGAGACTTTCGATGTCGGAACGCTTGCGAAAATAGTCGATTTTCACCAACTATCCGACGGTTTGCTCGGGTTATCATGCCTCGGGCAGAAACGCTTCCGCATTCGCACCCGCAGCCGCCAAGGCGACGGCCTCAATCTCGCCGAGGTCGACTGGCTGGCGCCCGAGCCCGTGGTCGCGGTACCGGCGCGTCACGCGCGCTTGGCGGCGCTGTTGAAAAACGTTCTGCCGCAACTCGGCGAAGTGTATACGGACATCGAGATGCGCTTGAACGATGCCGCCTGGGTTGGACACCGGCTCGCGGAAATCCTGCCGATTCCTTTGCCCGACAAACAAGCGTGCCTGGAACTCGACGATCCGATTCAGAGGCTCGACGCGCTCGAGCCTTTGGCGTAGGACGACCACGCCGAGCGCGCGAACCAAAGAGCAGCCGCGATGGCAATGCCCCAGGGCACGATCCAGTATCCCAATAGCCCATCAAACCGGCCGACCCAGGCTGAATAGCCAGGCGAGCTGCCGCTCGTCGTGCTTTCCTGCAGCATCCGCAGCACCACAACCCAACCGGCGTGCAATCCGACCGCCACCGCGATATTCCCGGTGAGCGCGCGGGTGAGGCTCAAGATCAATCCCACCGCCAGCCACGACACAAACGAATCGAACACCAACGCCGGATGGCCCAACGGCGCGAATGAGAGCCTCAGCAAATCGAAGCCGCTCCCCCAGCCGACATCGGCCGCCGGGATTCTGGCCCTGGCGAAGAAATGGAGGACGGCGAACAGCGGTGCGGTGAGCAGAGCGGCCATCCACGGTCCGGATTCACGCTCGATCGCGGTGTGCATGACGCCGCGAAACACGGTTTCCTCCAGGAGCGCGACGGCGACCCCCGAACTTACGCCGATGAGGAAAATGCGCGCGAAGCTTCCCGCGGAGGGGATGAATTCCGGTGCGGGGACGCGCAGATGGGTGGCCAGCAAGAACGCGGCGCCCATGCCCGCCGTGGCGATGCCGATAGCCCCCCAGAGGAGGGACACGTTGAGAAAGCGGCGCCGGGGCAGTCCATAACCAAAATCGCGCCGGCGCTTAAGATTCAAGCGCCGGCAGAGCATGACCAGGAGCACGACCAGCGCCAGCATGGCAATTCGGCTCGCGACGCGATGAAACGCGAAGCCTGCGAACGTCGAGCTCAATTCGAAGGCGGGGTAGGCGAGGCAAGCCCCGATCAACCCAGCAAGCAAAATGGTGCCGAAGAACCAGGCGAAGGCTCGCATCCTCAGCGACTCAAAGCGGCGAAGACGCGCCCCGCGGCTGCGATAGTGGCATCGATGTCGGCTGGGGTATGCGCGGCCGACAAAAATCCTGCCTCGAAGGCGGACGGCGCGAAGTAAATACCTTCGCTCAGCATGCCATGGAAGAATCGCTTGAACCGTTCGACATCGCAGGCCATGACTTTGCTGTAGCGGTCGACAACGGGTTCAGCCGTGAAGAAAACTCCGAACATGCCGCAGACATGGTTGGTCGCAAGCGCAACGCCGGCATTGCGCGCCGACTCCGCCAGCCGCGCGATAAACAAATCGGTCGCGGCTTTGAGCCGGTCGTGAAAACCGGGCGATGACAGGAGATCAAGCGTGGTTAGCCCGGCGATCATCGCGACCGGATTGCCGGATAGAGTGCCCGCCTGATAGACGGGGCCCAAGGGCGCCAAGGCCTCCATGATGCCGCGCCGCCCGCCGAATGCGCCGACCGGCATGCCACCACCGATGATCTTGCCGAGCGTGGTGAGATCGGGACGCACGCCGTAGAGCGCTTGCGCGCCGCCCAAGGCCACCCGAAAACCGGTCATCACTTCGTCGAAAATCAGCACGGCGCCGCTGCGATCGCACTCCTCGCGCAACGTTTCCAGAAATCCCGCAGCCGGCGGAACGCAATTCATGTTGCCGGCCACCGGCTCGACGATGACGCAGGCGATCTGATCGCCGAGTTCCCGAAACGCCTCTCGTACCTGATCGGCGTCGTTGAAGTCCAGAGTCACCGTGTGAGAGGCGAGCGCCCGCGGCACGCCCGCCGAGCTGGGAACGCCCAGCGTGAGCGCTCCGGATCCGGCCTTTATCAACAGCGAATCAGAATGCCCATGATAGCAGCCTTCGAATTTAACGATCGTGTCGCGCCCGGTGACGCCGCGCGCCAGACGAATCGCGCTCATGGTCGCTTCCGTACCGGAACTCACGAAGCGGACCAATTCCACCGAAGGCATGAGTTCGATGACCTTACGCGCGAGCCGCGTCTCGAACTCGGTCGGTGCACCGAAAGAGAGGCCGTTTTCCGCTACTTCCTGCACCGCTTTGATCACTTGCGGGTGCGCGTGGCCCAAAATCATCGGACCCCAGGATCCGACGTAATCGATGAAGCGTCGACCGTCGGCGGCTGTGGTATAGGCGCCCAATGCTTTCTTGAAGAAAATCGGCTCCCCGCCAACGCCGCGAAATGCGCGAACCGGCGAATTGACGCCGCCCGGTATGACCTTGCAGGCTTCTTGATATAGGCTCATGCGGTGAATCTAAGCAGCTAGAACCGCGGCCGGCAAGTTAAGCCGCACTTCGAAATCGCCGCCATGACCGTTGACGGCCTTGGCGGAGCCGCCGTGGGCCTTCATGACCTGAGCGGTAATGGCGAGTCCGATGCCCTCGCCCCCGGTATCGCGGTCGCGCGACTCAGCAACCCGGTAAAACGGCTCGAAAATGCGCTCCAGATCTCCGCTGGGAACTCCCGGTCCGCGATCGCGGATCAGGATTGTCAAACCGCTCTCAGGGCGCGTCACCGCGACCTCGACGGATGCGCCCGGCGGGCTGTAGCGCATGGCATTGCGCAGCACGTTCTCGATGGCGCTGCGCAGCAGGTCGCGGTTGCCGGTGACGGCGGCTTTTGCCGCACCCTCGAGGCGCACCGAACAATCCTTGACGGCCCCTTCGAAGTTCGCATCGCGCACGACTTCCTCGATCAATTCGTCGATGTCGAATGTTTCGCGCGCGAACGGCGCGTCGGTACCATGCAGGCGCGCGAGCTTCAAGACCTGGCTGATCAGCGAGTCGAGACGCTCGATTTCCCGTTCCATTCGATCCAACTGAAGCGCGAGATCGGCGGGCGGTTGGCGAGCGAGTCCCAACGCGACGCGCATCCTCGCCAGCGGCGAGCGCAGCTCGTGCGAGATGTCGCGCAATAGCTGCGTGATGGCGCTGCGGTTCGCCCGCAGCCGGTCCGCCATGGCGTCGAAATCACGCGCGAGCACGGCTAGCTCATCCCGGCGCCCCTCCAATCCCGTACTTACACGCAATCCCGGGCGCGCCTGCATTTCGAGGTTCTCGGAGGCGAGAGTACGCGCGCCCGCTTGAATGCGACTAATAGGTGCGCTCAGGTGCCGCGCGAGCCACCAACTGGTGAGCGCGCTCACGATGAGTGCGACGCCCAGAATGGTGAGCGAAATCGCCGGCAGGCTCAATGCGCCGAAAATACTGGGACGCCGCGGTACCGAGAGCACGGTGTAGGCGGAGCCGTCGGCGCCGACGATCTGGGGCGCCGCGCGGCTGGGTCGGAAATTGCCGGGCGGCGGTCTCAGACTCCGCGGTTCGCCGCGGCTGAAGAATTCATCGCGATTGAAATACGCGAGGCGCCGAGCTGCGCCCTCCGACAGGCGCCGGCCCAAGATATCAGCCCCATCCGGGCCGATGATGTAAAGATCCCGGTCCGTGATTGAAGTCCTATTGGCATTGAGCCATGCCTTGAGGGCACCGATGCCGCCCTGCGCCAGGACTTCCGACGCCTGGATAGCCACCGAGGGGCGGCGCTGCAAATCGGGCGCCTCGTACTCGCGGGCGGCAATGCTGAAGGTGATGGCGATGCTGCCGCCGACGATGATGGCCATCGCGGCCCAAAAGAGCATGAAGATCCGCAGGAATAAGCTACGCATGAGCCCAGGTGAGCGTGTAGCCCGAACCGCGGACGTTCTTAATCTCGGGATTTTTCCCCGCCGGCAGATCCAGCTTGCGGCGCAGGTTGCTGATGTGAGTATCGATGCTGCGGTCGTAGGCGACCAGCTTGCGGCCGAGCGCCTGCTCGGTCATCGACTCGCGCGAGATAACTTGACCCGCGGACCGCATGAGCAGTTCCAGCACGCGAAATTCGGCGCCGGTGAGCGGCACCGGATTGCCGTTCACGTGCACAAGATGGGTGCCGGTATGAAGGGTAACGGGGCCCACGACGAGTTCGTCCGGCACATTGGTCTTGCCTGCGCGGTTGTTCGCGCGACGCAGGATCGCCCGAATGCGCGCCACCAGCTCGCGCGGATTGAAGGGCTTGCTCAGATAGTCGTCTGCGCCGAGCTCCAATCCGACGATGCGGTCGACATCGTCGCCGCGCGCCGTAAGCATCAAGATCGGAGTAGGGTAAGACGCTCCCAGCTTGCGCAATACATCGAAGCCTCCGACGCTCGGCAACATCACGTCGAGAATCAGAATTTCAAAGGGATTTTCTTGCAGCTCCGCAAGGGCATCGCCGCCGTCGTGCACGCTCTTCACTTCGAAGTGCTCGGCGTTCAAGTATTCGGTGAGCATTTGACAGAGTTCGCGATCGTCATCAACCAGCAGCACGCGCGCCTCGCGGGCATGGTTCAGATCGGTCGACGGCGGATTCGAGAGCGTCATGTCCGCATACTCTGGCACAGTAGACGGCGATCAATAGCCCCGGTGCGGGAATTCACATTTCTTAACAGAACGTTGCGTTCCCCATGACACATGTTTGCACGCCCGAGCTTAGGATAAAGACCTTAAGATCCTAACCACAGTTGGAGCAAGGAACATGAAATCTATTCGCAATATAGTGGCGGCGACGCTGATGACTGCCGGAGTGATGGGGGCGAGCGCGGCCGACCCAACGACGAGTATCACGCCGCCGTCGGGAGCCCAGGAGTGGCATCACCACCGCGGAGAAGGCCACCTCCTCGGCCAGTTGGGATTGAGCGACCAGCAAAAAGTTCAGATCAAAGCCATCATGACTGCGGCGCATCCGGAGATGCAGAATCTGCGTGAGCAGATGCATGCCAATTCGCTGACATTGCGCAACACCAAGCCGAACGATCCCAACTACGCCAGCATTGTGTCGCAAGCGAGCCAGACTCACGGCTCGTTGTCCGCGCAGGCGATGGCGCAGCAAGCCCAAGTGCGTTCCCAGGTATTCAAGGTGCTCACGCCGGCGCAGCAGACCCAGCTCGCCGCGCTCGAGGCCGCGCAGGCGCAAAAGCATGGCAATCGAGGCGGGCACGGCCCGGAGTCAGGCGAGACGACGGCCCCGTAGCGGGCGCGGCCTAGCGTTGGATGGCGACGATCCCGTCTTTCTTGAGAAGATCGAGGACGCTGCCCATGCCGACCAGATGACCGGTGCCGACGATAACGAGGTAGTTCTTGTCCTCGTTGAGCAGCGCTTCGATTTTCGGCACCCACTTGCGGTTGCGTGCGCCTAGAACGGATTGAAAAAGGCGCGGATCTTGCTTGAATTCAGTCTGCAGCTGATTTTCGAACCATCGCATATCGCCATTCTGCCAGGCGAGGACCATGGAATCTACTTCCTTGGGCAAGTCGTGTGCTTGCTCGAGGCTCGATGCCAGGTACTCGGCCTGCGTATCGGAGGGCATGTTCTGAAAGATCGAGATCTGGTCGTGTACGGTCTCGAGGCCCTCCACGCTTTTGCCGTCGCTGCGCGCCCGCTCCAGGAAATACATCTCGACCCCGGCTTCGGGTTGAAAACCGAGCTGCGTCAATTGCAGTTGCGAGATGGCCTCGGCGGCGAACCAAGGCGCAAATTGGTCGAACAAGGCTAGCTCGACTCCCACCTCGTGCGCCAACACGGCAGCGCGCCCATAGCGCTGTTGCCCCAAGACGTCGGGCAGCGTTTTGCCGTCGGGCAGGAACGCACTGGCAAGCATTTCCGCCTGCACTTGATCCGAACTGATCTCCTCCATGTTCACTTCCATGAGCACGGACTTGGCATTGCCGTACGCCTCCAGCACGGCAGGAGCCAGTGGGTAGTCGCTGAGGCGCAGCACGTGAATGGAGCCGAGCAGATAGACGGTGTTATGTTTTCCGTGCAATTCCCACAGTGAATGCAGTGCGTTGTCCGCGCGCGCGGTGATGCAGAGCAACAGCCCGGACAGGATCCAGCGGAGAGGGCGACGCATCAGCGCGCCAGTGACTGGTGCATCGGCAGCGAATCGATCCAATGGACGGCGGTTTCGATGCGTCCGTCCGCGTGCAGGTTGAAATGACGGTAGGCGGGCGGCCGCGAATCGACGGCGTAGCGGTCGCTCTTAGGCAGGAATTGCGCGCCGGTCGAAGGGGTCGCGAAGAGGCGCACATCGCCGCGTTGGCCGTCGTAAGCCTGGTGCACATGCCCCCACACCACGGCGCGGACATGGGAATGCGAATCGATGATACGCCAAAAGGCCTCAGGCTCGGCGAGACCCACGCTGTCCAGCCAACGGCTGCCCATGAATATCGGATGGTGATGCAGGCACACCATCGCGTGTTGCCGCGATCCCTTGAGCGCCTCGTCGAGCCGCGCGAGTTCGTTCGGCCGCAGACGTCCGCCGACATGACCGGGATCGTAGCTGTCGAGCATGATGAATTGCCAACCCTCCGCCGCATGCGTCCCGCAAATCTGAAACGGCGCGCCGCGCAGTTCCCTTTGCATGGCCTCGGGTTCGTCGTGGTTGCCGGGAATGCACAGCACGGGGTTCTTGAGATTGCCGAAGATGCTCCGAAAGCGCAGATAACCGGTGCTGTCGTCCTGCACCAAATCGCCGGTGACCAGCACAGCCGAATAATCCGGAACGCGTGCAAACGCATCGTCGAGCACCGCCCGCAGACTCGAATCGGTTTCTACTCCACGCAGCCGCCCGCTGGCGCTGCCATAGAGGTGTGGATCGGTGATTTGTAGAATTTGCATGTCGAAATGGTAGCAAAGCACCTTGGAGTCTTCGGTGAACTAGGTCATGGCGGCGTGCAAACGCGTTATACATAAACAGACTGCATTTATGTGAACGCGTTCCGTCGTTAATTGGCGACCTGGATCGCGCTTTTGATGCGGCATTGCTGGCGAGGGGCGCATCGGGGACAATACGCGGCCTGTCTCCCGTCACACCTGTTAAATTAAAGAAGCCTGTCATGCCTACCCGACGCGACCTCGCCAACGCTATTCGTGCCCTATCGATGGATGCCGTCCAAAAGGCCAATTCCGGCCATCCGGGCGCGCCCATGGGCCTGGCTGACGTCGCCGAAGTACTGTGGCGGGACGTGCTCAAGTTCAACCCCGGCGATCCGGCTTGGTGGGACCGCGACCGCTTCGTGCTGTCGAACGGCCACGCCTCAATGCTGCTGTACTCGGTGCTGCACTTGACGGGTTATCCCTTGTCGATCGAGGAGATCAAGAATTTTCGCCAGTTTGGGTCCAAAACCGCAGGACACCCGGAGCGTGAAGTGCATCTCGGCATCGAGACCACCACGGGACCCCTGGGCCAGGGATTTGCCAACTCAGTCGGCATGGCATTGGCCGAGCGTTCGCTGGCGGCCGCTTTCAACCGGCCCGGCCACGCGATAATCGATCATCACACCTATGTGTTCCTCGGCGACGGCTGCATGATGGAAGGGATTTCGCATGAGGCCGCTTCGTTTGCCGGCGTGCAAAAACTCGGCAAGCTCATCGCGGTGTACGATGACAACGGCATCTCCATCGACGGCAAGGTGATCGGGTGGTTCGGCGACAATACCGCGGAGCGCTTCGAGGCCTATGGGTGGCATGTATTGCCCCATGTCGACGGTCAGAATAGCGATGCAATCGAATCTGCGTTCGCTGCCGCGCGCGCGGAAACCGGCCGCCCGTCGCTGATTTGTGCGCGTACGGTCATCGGCTGGGGCGCTCCGAACAAGCAGGGCACCGCTTCGATGCACGGCGAAGCCATGGGCAACGAGGAGATCGCCGCTACTCGGCTGAACTTAGGGTGGGCCTACCCGCCTTTCGAGATACCGGCCGACATTCGGGCAGCCTGGGACATGCGCGACAAGGGCGCGCGCGTGGAGCAGGAATGGCGTACTCGTCTTGCGGGGTACAAAGCCGAGTTCCCCGCTCTGGCGGCCGAACTGGAACGGCGCATGCAAGGGGACGTGCCAAGCGGGTTCTCCGACTTGCTGAATGGCTACATCGGACGCACTCAGGCCGAGGGTAAGGCTCTGGCCACGCGTCAATCGTCGCAAGCCACCTTGAATGCGATCGGTCCATCGATGCCGGAGCTTTTGGGCGGATCGGCCGATCTCACGCCCTCGAACGGAACCCTGCGCAAGGATTCGGTAGTGATGAACCCCGAGTCTCCCGGCGGCAATTATCTGCACTTCGGCGTGCGCGAGTTCGGCATGTCGGCGATGCTGAACGGCATCGTGTGCCACGGCGGATTCATTCCCTATGCCGGAACATTCCTCACGTTTTCCGACTATGCGCGCAATGCCGTGCGCATGGCCTGTCTCATGCGATTGCGGGTGATCTTCGTGTACACCCACGATTCCATAGGTTTGGGTGAAGACGGCCCCACGCATCAGCCGATCGAACACCTGGCGAGCCTTCGCCTCATTCCGCACATGGATCTGTGGCGGCCCTGCGACGGGGTGGAAACGGCGGCAGCATGGCGCGTGGCGATCGAAAACCGGAATAACACTACCTGCCTGATATTCACGCGGCAGTCGGTGGCCCATCAAGCCCGCGATGCCGCCCAGGTCGCAGCCATCAGGCGCGGCGGCTACGTGCTGATCGATTCCGCGGGGCCTCCGGAAGTCATCGTGATCGCCACCGGTTCCGAGGTCGGGATCGCCGCCGAAGCGGTTCGCACGGCGGCGGCCAAGGGCAAGAAAATCAGACTGGTTTCCATGCCGAGCACCAACACATTCGATGCCCAAGACGACGCCTACAAGCAAAGCGTCCTGCCGCCGTCGGTGACCCGCCGCGTCGCGGTCGAGGCCGGGGTGACCGCGTTTTGGTCGCACTACGTGGGATTGAACGGCGAAATCATCGGCATCGACCACTTCGGCGCGTCGGCTCCGGCGAAAGATCTATTCAAAGCCTACGGCTTTACGCCCGAGCACGTCGTCGAGGCAATCGACAAGGTATTGGCTGGCTAACTCAGGGGATTCAAGACGATGGCAATCAAAGTGGGCATCAATGGCTATGGGCGCATCGGCCGCAACATTCTGCGCGCGCTGTACGAAGGAAAACACGCGAGCGGCATAAAGATCGTCGCGATCAACGATTTGGGCGATGCCAACACCAATGCTCACTTGACGCGTTTCGATACGGTGCACGGCCGCTTCCGCGGCGATGTGCATGTGGACGGCGACTCGATGGTAGTCAATGGCGATCGCATCCGCGTGGTCGCGCAGCGCGATCCGACCAAGCTGCCGTGGGGCGAGCTGGGCGTGGACGTTGTGCTCGAGTGCACGGGCTTGTTCACGAGCAAGGCCAAGGCATCGGCACATATCGCCGCGGGGGCGAAAAAGGTCGTAATTTCCGCGCCAGGCGGCGATGACGTCGACGCGACCATCGTCTACGGCGTCAATCACGGCGTGCTCAAGGCCAGCCACACGGTGATATCGAACGCATCGTGCACCACGAATTGCCTGGCGCCGCTCGTCAAGGTGCTGCACGAGAAAGTCGGCATTTTGGCCGGGGTGATGAATACCATTCACTCCTACACCAACGATCAGGTCTTGACGGATGTCTACCACACGGACCTGCGCCGCGCGCGCTCCGCGACCATGTCGATGATTCCGACCAAGACCGGCGCCGCCGCCGCGGTCGGTCTGGTACTGCCGGAACTGAAGGGCAAGATCGACGGTTTCGCCATTCGCGTGCCCACGATCAATGTTTCGCTGGTCGATTTGAGTTTCACCGCGGCGCGCAAGACTTCGGTCGAGGAGATTCACGGCGCCATCAAGGCGGCCGCCGCCGGCGCACTGCAAGGAATTCTCGCCTACAGCGACGCGCCGTTGGTGTCCGTGGATTTCAATCACGATCCGGCTTCGTCGACCTACGACGCCACCCTGACCAAGGTGATCGAGGGGAATCTGGTGAAGGTATGTTCCTGGTACGACAACGAGTGGGGGTTTTCCAACCGCATGCTCGATACGACCGTGGCTTGGTCAAAAGCCACCTAAGCCGGGCGGCACAGAGGCGCCTTTGAAGATCATCAAAATGACGAGTGTGGACCTCAGCGGCAAGCGGGTGCTGATCCGCGAAGATCTGAACGTACCGATCCAGGACGGGATGGTGAGCAGCGATGCGCGAATTCGCGCGGCGCTGCCGACCATCCAGGCGGCGATGACGGCGAGGGCCCGGGTGATGGTGATGTCCCATCTCGGCCGACCCGAGGAAGGCAAGTACGCCGAGGAGTTCTCGCTCGCGCCCGTGGCGAAGCGGCTGGCGCAGCTCCTCGGAGTGCCGGTGGCGCTCAAGAAGGATTGGCTGGGCGGCGTGGATGTTCAGCCCGGCGAGGTGGTGCTGCTCGAGAACGTGCGCTTCAACAGGGGCGAAAAAAAGGACGCCGACGATCTCGCGCAGAAAATGGCCGCACTGTGCGATGTTTTTGTCATGGATGCCTTCGGTACGGCGCATCGAGCCGAAGCAAGCACTCATGGCGTCGCGAAATTCGCGCCGGTTGCCTGCGCGGGACCCCTCTTGGTCAGCGAGTTGTCCGCCCTGGAGACCGCGCTGGAGAAGCCCGCACGGCCGCTGCTCGCCATCGTCGCGGGATCGAAGGTGTCGACCAAGCTCACGGTACTCGAATCCCTGTTGGGCAAGGTCGACCAGCTGATCGTGGGCGGCGGCATCACCAACACGTTTCTGGCGGCCCTGGGCTTCAATGTCGGCAAATCGCTGTACGAGCCTGCCATGTTGGACATTTGCAAGCGCTTGCTCGAACAGTCGGCGAAACGCGGCATCGGCATCCCGATGCCGACCGATGTGGTTGTCGCCACGCAGTTTTCCGCGAAGGCCGAAGCCGATGTAAAGCCGGTAGCGCTGGTATCCGATGACGAAATGATCCTCGATATCGGGCCGGATTCGGCCGAAGCCATGAGCGTGCTCATCGCAGCCGCGGGCACGATTCTCTGGAACGGGCCGGTCGGCGTGTTCGAGTTCGAGCAGTTCGGCGAAGGGACCCGCGCCCTGGCCAAGGCGATCGCGCGCAGCAAGGCGTTTTCGCTGGCCGGCGGCGGCGACACTCTGGCGGCCATCGAGAAATACGGCATCGAGGATAGTATCAGTTATATATCGACGGGCGGCGGCGCGTTCCTGGAGTTTGTCGAAGGCAAAAAACTCCCCGCGGTCGAAATTCTGGAACAGCGTGCCGCATGAAATCAATCCTACGGCGCACCAAAATAGTTGCGACTTTGGGTCCGGCCACAGACGATCCGAAGGTGTTGACCGACATCGTGCGCGCAGGCGTCGATGTGGTGCGCCTGAACTTCTCGCATGGCTCGGTTGCCGATCATGCACGCCGGATGGAATTAACGCGCGAGGCCGCCAGCCAGGCGGGCCGCTACGTGGGCGTGCTAGGCGATCTGCAGGGGCCGAAAATCCGCATCGACCGATTCGTGAGCGGCAAGGTGCTGCTCCCCGATGGGGCCGAGTTCACTCTCGACGCCGCGCTTGCCGTCGACGCGGGCACTGAAGCGAGCGTCGGAATCGCCTACAAGAAGTTGCCGACCGATGTGTTCGCCGGCGATGTGCTGTTGCTGAACGATGGCCAGATCAGCCTGCAGGTCCTCGATATCGACGGTCCGCGCATCAGGACGCGCGTGCTCGTCGGCGGCGAACTCGGCAACAACAAGGGCATTAACCGGCAGGGGGGCGGCCTCTCCGCCGGCGCGCTGACCGACAAGGACCGCGAGGATATCGTCACGGCCGCACGGCTCAAAGTGGATTATCTCGGCGTATCTTTCCCGCGCGATGGCGCGGACATGGAAGAAGCGCGCAAATTGCTGCGCGATGCGGGCGGCCACGGATTGCTGGTCGCGAAGATCGAGCGCGCCGAGGCGATCAAGAATCTCGCCGCAGTGGTGCGGGCGAGCGATGGAGTGATGGTCGCCCGCGGCGACCTCGGCGTCGAGATGGGCTACGCCGAGCTCGCCGGCCTGCAAAAGCAAATCATCCAGGAAGCGCGCCATCAAAATCGCGTCGTGATCATGGCGACCCAGATGATGGAATCGATGATCACCAATACGATTCCCACCAGGGCGGAGGTATCGGATGTCGCGAATGCCGTCATGGACGGCAGCGATGCGGTGATGCTGTCCGCCGAGACCGCCTCGGGCAGGCATCCGGCGAAAGTGGTGGAGGCGATGTCGCAAATCATCGTCGGCGCGGAAAAGTACCAAGTCGCGCATGTGCGCATCAGACAGCGCAACAGCGGCTATTTCGGGCATACCGACGAGGCGATCGCGGCGGCGGTCATGTACACGGCGAATCATTTGCACGTGAAGGCGATCGTCGCGCTCACCGAGTCGGGCTCGACGCCCCTGTGGATGTCACGGGTTCGCTCCGATATTCCGATTTATGCATTTACCCGGCACGAACACACGCGTTCTCGCGTGACCCTGTATCGCGGCGTGTACCCGGTTGCCTTCGACGTCACGGACACGGGCGAAGCACTGTACTTTTCGATATTTCGATTGCTGCTGGATCTCAAATTGGTGGCAGAAGGGGATTCGGTCATTCTGACCAAAGGCGAATTGAGCGGTGTGTCCGGCGGAACGAACTCGATGCAGATCCTGCGCGTGACGCGCAAGTGAGCACGGCAGCGGAATTTCGCAGTACCGACCGGTATATCGCGACCGAAGAATTGATGGCCGCAGTCAATGCCGCCATGGTGTTGTCGCGTCCGCTCCTGATCAAGGGCGAACCCGGAACCGGCAAGACGCTTCTGGCAAACGAAATCGCCAGATCCTTGAACAAGCCTTTCTTCGAGTGGCATATCAAGTCCACGACGAAGGCGCAGCAGGGATTGTATGAATACGATGCGGTGTCCCGCCTCAGGGATTCGCAGCTCGGCGACCCCCGAGTCAAGGACATCCACAATTACATCGTGAAGGGCGATCTGTGGGAGGCGTTCGATTGCGACGTGCAGCCGGTCCTGCTCATCGACGAGATCGACAAGGCGGACATCGAGTTCCCGAACGATCTGCTGCGCGAGCTCGACCGGATGGAGTTTTACGTGTACGAAACACGCGAAACCGTCCGAGCCAAGCACAGGCCGGTCATGGTGATCACCAGCAACAACGAAAAGGAACTGCCGGACGCTTTTTTGCGGCGCTGCTTTTTCCACTATATCCGCTTTCCGGACACGGCCACGATGACGCAGATCGTCGACGTGCATTTCCCGGGGTTGAAACGCGAACTCTTGCATGAGGCGCTGAGCACTTTCTTCAGGATTCGCGACACGCCCGGGTTGAAGAAGAAGCCGACGACCTCCGAGCTGCTGGACTGGATCAAGCTGTTGGTGACCGAGGACGTTCCGCCCGAAGCGTTGCGCAGCGACGACGCAAAGAAGCTGATTCCACCGTTATATGGCGCTCTGCTCAAGAACGAGCAGGACGTGCATTTGTTCGAGCAATTGCTTTTTCTCCACCGCCGGAATGCTCGTTAGATTCTTTTTCCTGCTGCGCAGCGCCGGCGTGCCGGTCTCGATCACCGAATTACTGACCCTGCTCGAAGCGCTCCAAGCGGGCTTGGGCGATCTCTCTGCCGAGCGCTTCTACTATCTGGCGCGCACGTGTCTCGTGAAGGACGAGCGCTACTACGACCGATACGACCGCGTGTTCGCGACGCATTTCAAAGGCGCCGAGGACCTGTTTTCGCTGCTGCAGCGGGAACTGCCGGAAGATTGGCTCGCGAAGCTCGCGGAACGAGAGTTCACCGACGCCGAGAAGGCCGAGATCGAGGCGCTCGGCGGCTGGGAGAACATGATGCAGACGCTGAAGAAGCGTCTCGAAGAGCAAAAGGAAAGGCACCAGGGCGGCAATAAATGGATCGGCACGGCAGGCACGTCGCCGTTCGGCGCCTATGGCTTCAATCCGGAGGGCGTGCGCGTAGGCCAGGCCGGCGGGCGCAACCGAAGCGCCGTGAAAGTCTGGGACAAGCGCGAATTCGCCAATTTGGACGACAAGGTCGAGCTCGGCACCCGCAACATCAAGATGGCGCTGCGGCGCTTGCGGCGCTTCGCGCGGCGCGGCGCGCCCGACGAGCTGGCTCTGGCGGATACCATCGATGCCACGGCGCGATCAGGCGGATGGCTGGATATCAAGATGCAGGCCGAGCGGCACAACGTGGTGAAGGTGCTGCTGCTGCTCGATATCGGCGGTTCGATGGATGATCACGTGCAGACCTGCGAGGAATTATTTTCCGCGGCGCGCAGCGAGTTTAAACATCTCGAGCATTATTATTTTCACAATTTCACGTACGAGGCATTGTGGCGGGACAACCGGCGCCGCTTCAATGAACACATCGGTACCGTCGAAGTCATGCGCACTTACGGCGCCGACTACAAGCTCATTCTGGTGGGCGATGCGACCATGAGCCCATATGAAATCACTCAGCCCGGCGGCAGCGTCGAGCACTGGAACCCCGAAGCGGGCAGCGTCTGGCTCGATCGCTTGCTCAAACATTACCGCAAATTCGCCTGGATCAATCCGCAGCCCCAATCGCGTTGGCGGCACACCGCGTCCATCGAAATGACGCGGGAGATCTTGGAGGGCCGGATGTACCCGCTGACGCTGGCAGGGTTGGATGATGCGATCGGTGCGCTGACGTAGCGCATTATTGAATACTCGGGGATCAGTGTTCAGGCGCGGCGTCCCATTTTGGTTTCATTTCTTTTCCCCACTTCTGCGGATCTTGCTTGTGCATCTTTTCCATTTCCTTTGCGACATCCGGATGCTTTTCCATGACGTGCCTCGTCATGACTTTTACCATTTCGTCCCATGATTCGGCCGATAACTTCTGATCGCAATTGCCGCCGAGTTCTTTGCATGTCATGATTTTCATTGAAGGCTCCTTCCGACTTTTGACGATGATACGGCTGCGAATTGAACGTGCGCCACCGGACACCGCCTACGCGTAAATAGGCCAAAAACCTGCATTCGATCGGACTAGGGAGGACGATGCGGTCGCTTTTGACATATCGCGCCGTTGATCTTTTAACCACGAATGCGAGCGTTTACTATGCTGCCGAGGGTATACCGCAAAGCCAGGAAGCTAGAAAATGAAACTATCGACGTGTCCGTTTTGTGGGAGCGATGCGGTTCTTGCGGTCAGGGACGACCCGGAGGAGGAATGCCACTGGTTCTGGGCGTCTTGCAAAGGCTGCGACATCACTCAACCGAACAACAAATATCGGGGCGCCGGTGCGGCCGAGCTGGCATGGAATGATCGGTACCAATCAGCTTCGGCGCCGTTCCAGAATAGGGTTGACGGCCAAGGCGCCGCGACTGACTAAACACCGGATACGATTCTTGCGGCAGCGCGATTTGATGCTCGCGTGCGACCGGCGCGTCACTAGTACCTTTTGGGGAACTTAAGCACGCCGCGTTGCTCGATAACTTGGGACCCGCGGATTCAATTGAATGAGGGATTAATCAATGAATAAGGCATTAAGCATCCTGCTGGTTGTTGCAATTGCGGCCCTCGTTGTACCCTTCGCGCGCGGCGTGGGTTCTCCGAGTCCTCCTCCCGGTATTTCCGAGCGCAGTTGGATACCGATGGGTGAGGCAGCCGGCTTCGTCATCACGGACATTGCCAGCGATTTTCGCAAGGGTTTGCGAACCGAATCCAGCACCATGAAAGGCTACTTCATGGCGCGGCGCGAGGGGGCCTGGTTCCGGGTGGATTCATCACCCGACTATGAGGCACATCCTGCTGAGTGTCCGAACGCGAGAAGAAGTCCCGTATACGGCCTTTAACGCGAGAAGAAGTCCCGTCTACGACCTTTGATGAAACATTACACCGGCGGTTGTCTTTGCGGCGGGCTGCTGTTCCACGACATGAACCCAATGAACGCCATCAAGGACGATCGATTTCCATGACGCCCAGCGCGTCGCACAGCACGACGTAGGTTTTGGCGGTTCCTGGCGCCGTCTGCCGACAGCGCGAACGGCCAAGTGATGCAGTTCCCGAAAGCTCGCTAGCGCAATGGCATACTAGTATTGATGCGCGTCAAGACTCCTCACCTAGGCTTGGTTCTGACAGGCGGCGGCGCGCGCTCCGCCTACCAGGTTGGCGTGCTCAAGGGTGTCGCCGAACTGCTGCGGCGCGGCTCGGCCTGCCCGTTTCCCACCATAACCGGCACCTCCGCGGGAGCCGTCAGCGCGATCGCCCTCGCTTCGGACGCGGCGCACTTCAGGCGGTCGGTGTACGCGATAGAACGAGTATGGCGGGATTTTCGAGTGCATCAGGTCTTCAGGGCCGATGCCGCGAGCATGCTGAAGTCGGGCTTGCACTGGATGCTGGCCTTCATGACCGGGGGCTGGCTGGTGCATCCTCCGCCTTCGCTGTTCGACAACACCCCTTTATGGAGCCTGTTGCGCGAGCAACTGCACTTCGAGGGCATCCCGCGAAGCCTGTATAAGGAGCATCTCCAAGCGATCGGAATTTGCGCCACGTGCTACGCGGACGCGGATTCGGTGACCTTCTATGCCTCGGCATCCGCAATCGAGCCCTGGGCCCGGGTATTTCGCAAAGGCGCACGGGTGCCGCTGACGCTGGATCATTTGATGGCGAGTCTTTCGCTGCCTTTTTTGTTTCGGCCAGTCTTGCTGCACGGCCAGTACTACGGCGACGGCGCCATGCGTCAAACCTCGCCGTTGAGCCCCGCGATACACCTGGGCGCCAATCGACTGTTCATCGTCGGCGTCAACGATCCGGTCTCCACGGGTGTTGCTCCAAAAAAACCCGCGGTCGAGCCCAGCTTCGGGCAGGTGTTCGGCTTCATGCTCGACTCGCTGTTCATGGATACGCTGAATGCGGATCTCGAGCGCATCAGACGCTATAACGAGACCAACGCCTCGCAGCGCATCGAGTTCCTGGTGATGACTCCTTCACGGGACGTCAACGAAATTGCCCGCCGGCACGCTCACGAGCTGCCGCGAAGCCTGCGCGCCCTCATGCGTGTCATGGGCGCAAGCAACACGGCGAGTACGCTGTTGCTGAGCTACCTGCTCTTCGAACGCGGTTTCACGCGGGAGTTGATCGCCCTCGGACACGAGGACGCGCGTCGGCGGGGCGAGGAGATCCGGGCGTTCCTGGCCTTGGAAAATGCCCGCCAATACCGCGCGCCACGGTCGCAATCATGAAGCCGGGCGGCCCCGGCAAGCGCTTTTAGAATTTTTGCAGGGAATCGTGCCGAGTCAGGACGTGCGGGTAACTCTTGCCAAAATGATCGGCAAGCTGTTCGGCAATGTACACAGAGCGGTGCTGACCGCCGGTGCACCCGACCGCGATAGTCAGATAACTGCGATCCGCCTGCGCGAATTCGCCGATGCGCTTGTCCAAGAACTCGATCAGATCCGCAACCATCTTACGCACGCTGGCATACCCGGCAAGGTACTCGATCACCGGCGGGTCGCGGCCGTTGAGATGGCGCAGCTCATGCTCCCAGTAGGGATTCGGCAGGCTGCGCACATCGAATACGAAATCCGCATCGCCGGGAATACCGTGCTTGTAGCCGAAGGACTCGAACATGAGTGAAAGCCGTCCCTCCCGCCGGCGGTCGATGCGCTCGCGAATCATCTCCCGCAGGCTGTGAACTCCCATATTGGACGTGTCGATCACCAAGTCCGCCGCCGTAGTGATGGGTTCGAGCAGGCGGCGTTCGGTGGCGATCGCCTCGCGCAAGCTGACATCGCCCGCGACGAGGGGATGCTTGCGGCGCGTTTCGGCATACCGCTTGAGCAATACTTCGTCGCTGGCGTGCAGGTACAAGACCTCGCAGCTGATTCCACTGCGCCGCAATTCGCTCACGAGGGCGGGAATTGTCTCGATTTCGTTGGGCCGATTGCGCGCATCGAGACCGACCGCGGTTCTGGGATAGGTGTCTCCCATGCCGCGGACGGTGTGCGAAATAAAGGGCTTGAGCAGCGCCGCCGGGATATTGTCGACGCAATAGAAGTCGATGTCTTCCAGCATGTGCAGCGCGACGCTCTTGCCCGAGCCCGACAGCCCGCTCACAATGACGAGTCGCATCGACAGGAGGTCCCGAGCTAGACCGACGAGCGGGCCTTGATCACGTCCTCGGCGTGATGGTCCGCTGCCTTTTCTTTGTGCTTCTTCACGCATCGATCGAGTTTGTCGGCCAATGCGTCGATTGAGGCGTACATGTTGTTTTCGGTCGCCTCGGCGTAGATTTTATTTCCCCGCAGCATGAGGGTGGCTTCGGCCTTATGGCCGAATTTTTCGACTGTGAGCACACAATGAACATCGATGAGCTGTTCGAAGTGCCGTGAAATGCGCTCGAATTTCTTGATGACGTAAGCGCGTAGCGAGTCGGTAATCTCGACATGGTGACCGCTGAGATCGAGCTGCATGAGCTTCCTCCTAAGGTTATTATTACGACGCGCGGGCAGCCGCTCGCTTCCGTTCATTAGACGGCGCGATCTGCATGCCTTCGCGATACTTGGCAACGGTGCGCCTCGCCACCGGTATGCCTTCTTGCGACAGAATTTCCGCGAGCTTGCTGTCGCTCCACGGATTTTCCGGATTCTCTTGCGAAATCAGTTTCTTGATCTTTGCGCGAATGGCTGTGGAAGACATTTCCTTGCCATTGGCGGCCTCGACATGGCTGGAGAAGAAATATCTGAACTCGAACACCCCGCGCGGCGTATGCATGTACTTGGCGGTGGTTACGCGTGAAATCGTCGATTCATGCATTTCGACGGCTTCCGCCACGTCCTTGAGGATGAGCGGTTCCATCGCCTCCTCGCCCAATTCGAAAAAACTCGTCTGCCGCTGCACGATGCAGCGCGCCACCTTGATCAACGTCTCATTACGAATCTCCAGGCTGCGCATCAGCCAGCGGGCCTCCTGCAGCTGCGTGCGCAACATGGCGTGGTCGGGAGAGCGCGAGATCAAACTCGCGTACGCGTTGTTGACACGGACGCGCGGCACCGTTGCTTGATTGATTTCCACGACCCAACCGTGCTCCGTGCGGCGCACGAAGACATCCGGAATGACGTATTCGGCTTGCACCGAATTGACCGCCGCCCCGGGGCGCGGATGGCAAGAGCGCACCAAAGCCAATGCCATTTCCAAATCGCTTTCGCTGCAGCGCAGTTGCCGGCGCAGCAGCACGAGTTGTTGGCCGGCAACCAAGTCCAGGTGTTCCAGCGCGACGCGAATGGCAATATCCCGCGCCGGGGTGTCCGGATGGAGTTGCTTGAGCTGCAGGGCAATGCACTCGCCGAGAGTTCGGGCGCCGACGCCGGCGGGTTCGAGCGATTGGACCGCGCCGAGCACGCGCTCGACGTCGGCCGTAGTGGCCTCGATCTCCGGCAGCAAGCTCAAGCGCACATCTTCTAGGGCGTCCTTGAGGTATCCGTCGTCGGTGATGGCGTCGGTGATGACGCGCGCAATCGCCATGTCGATGGCTGACAGGTTGGCAAGTTCCAACTGCTCGATCAGTTGTTCTTGCAGGGTTTGCCCATGTTGGTCACTGAAATCGCTGCTGCGGTCATCATCGCCCGACCAGGGTATTTCCGACGGGCCGCTGGTTTGCTCGCCCCACGCTTCATCCGCGATTTCCACCTCCGGGCCCTCGCGCTGCTCGCTGGAGGTGCTGTTGCCGTCCAATTCGACATATTTCTCTTCGGCGGGTACGTCCTCGCGCTCGCGAACGGGATCGCCCAAGACCTCCGCGGTCTCTTCTTCCGCTTCGAGCATCACATTGGTCTCGAGCGTCTCGCGGACGTGCGCCTGAAGGTCGAGAGAGGGCAGCTGCAGCAATCGGATGGCCTGCTGCAGCTGAGGCGTCATGGTGAGCTGCTGCCCGATGCGAAGCTGCAGACTTGGCTTCAACATAGTTCTTTCAGTTCCAAGCCTACAGTTTGAAATCCTGGCCCAAGTACACCTCACGAACCTGCGGGTTGGCAAGAATCTGATCCGCAGATCCGGAAGCGAGGACGGACCCTTGACTCACGATGTATGCGCGGCCGCAGATACCCAAGGTCTCGCGCACATTATGATCGGTAATCAGAACGCCGATGCCCTTGTCAGACAAGTGCTTGATTATGCGCTGGATATCGGCAACAGACAGGGGGTCGACCCCGGCAAACGGTTCGTCGAGCAAGATGAACCTCGGATCGGCCGCCAAGGCGCGGGCGATTTCCACCCGCCGCCGTTCGCCGCCCGACAGACTCATGCCGAGACTGTCGCGAACGTGGCCGATGTGCAGCTCCCCCAGGAGCTCCTTGAGCCGGGCGGTACGCGCCACGTCATCGAGCCCGGGGCGGGTTTCAAGTATCGCCATGATGTTATCGGCCACCGAGAGCCGGCGGAATACCGAGGGTTCCTGCGGCAGATACCCCAAGCCGAGCTGCGCGCGCCGGTGCATCGGCAACCGGCTGATGTCGCGGTTGTCCAGAAAGATTTCGCCTTGCTCGCAGCGGGTGAGGCCGACGATCATGTAGAACGCCGTGGTCTTGCCGGCACCGTTAGGCCCCAGAAGGCCCACCACCTCGCCGCTCTCGACCTCGAGGGATAAATCCCGCAGTACCTGCCGTGATTTATAACTCTTGGCGAGGTTCAGGGCTCGCAATACGCTCATGGTTTGGGGTTGGCCGGCGGCGTGATGATGATGTGCACGCGCTGGGAACCCTGTTCCGAGCCCTCCGCGACGATATTCTGCGCGAGCACGTTGTACTTCAGCGACTCGCCGCGAATCTCGTTCTGGCCGTCACTCAACCAGGCGTTCTTGGACAAGCGAACCACGCCCTTGGTTACGTCGTAGTCAATGGTATCGGCGCGCCCCTGCGCGGTTTTTCCGGTTTTTGCGATCCGCTGTTCGAATGCGGCCGGTTTGCCGTGGACGACGGCGTGGGAAAGCAGCTTCTTGGCAAAAGTGATCTCGGCCTCATCTGAAACTAGCTGTCCTTGATCCATAGTAATTTTTACACTGCCGCGAAATACCCAGCGGCTGTTGTCGAAGTCCAGCCCGGTGGCCTGCGCCTGATCGGCCGCCACCGACATATTGCCTTGCGCGATCCGCACCTTGCGAAAAACCAGATTGTTGTTCTTGTAATCCAGTTCAGAGGACTGCGCATCGAGCGAAATGGCTTGCTGCTCGACGTGCGCCGCCGCGACGGCATGCGCAGTCGGCAGCGCGAGCGTGAACCACGCAACGGCTTTAAGGGTGGAAGCGGCCATTCACTTTCGATTCTAGGCGCATCGTTCGATCTTTCAAATTGGCGGTGAAACCGTGCGCAGTCAGAGTATGTTTTGCAAAATCGATCCGCACGTCACTCTGGGTGCTCGCTACAGCATCGGAGACGTCGTAGCTCAAGGTGTCGGTGCGCACCACGGCTGCGCCGTCGCGGCCCGCGGCTTCGCCCTGCAAGCGCACATTCCCCGTCACTTCGATCAGCTTACCATCCGGTTGGACATGCGCGACGTCGCCCACCATGACCCACGACTGTCCATTCGGGGCCTGATATGCGACGCGGATATTGTAGAGCGCGACCTCGTTGCCGTGATCGATCTGATCGATTCGTTCGGCCTCGATGCGAATGCTCGGGTTGCCGGCGAGATCATAGTCGGTGAGCACGGCGTTTTTTAAGTAGTAGCCCGGCAACTCCGCCTGTTTGGCGTCGACCTTGGTCTGGGGCCTGCGCGCCGGCGAACTCAAGATCCAGGTGCTGATGACCAATGCCACCACGGCGAGCACGGTAAAAACCCTGAACAGCATCAGCGCTGTCCCGCGTGCGCGCGAAGCACGGCGTCGCACAGTTCGCGCGCGGCCCCGCAGCCGCCGTTTGCCTTGGCGATCCAATGCGCTGCGGCAAGCACCACGGGATGCGCATCCGCAACCGCAGCCGCTAGGCCGACCGCGGACATCAAGGGTAGATCGGGGGTATCGTCGCAGAGGCACGCGCAGTTCAAGGGATCGATGTTCAAACGCTCCGTGAGGCGATGCAGCGCGGCCAATTTGTCGCTGCATCCCTGGATCACGAGGGGCACACCGAGTTCACGCATGCGTGCTGCGAGCGCGCCCGAGCGCCGCCCGCTGATGATTCCTACGCCGATGCCGGCACTCATCAGCAACTTGATCCCGTGGCCGTCCCGCACATGGAACACCTTGAGCGCCTCGCCGCGCCCGGCGAAATACAGGCGCCCATCGGTAAGCACGCCATCGACGTCCAAGACAAGGAATTGTATGCGCGCGAGCGGCGTCGCCCGGCGCGCCTTCAAACGACACCGGCGCGCAATAGATCGTGCACGTTGAGCGCGCCGACGATTTTTTGGTCCGCATCGACCACCACCAGCGAGGTAATGCGGTGGGTTTCCATGAGGTGCACCGCTTCAGCCGCGAGCGCCGTTGGACGCACGGTTTTTGCGTGACGGCTCATCACTTGATCCATGCGAGTGGAGTGCACATCCGCGGAAGCGTCAAGCGCGCGCCGCAGATCGCCGTCGGTGAACACGCCGAGGACGCGCATGTCCGCATCGACGATGGCCGTCATGCCGAGGCCCTTGCGGGTCACTTCCATCAGGCCTTCCGAGAGCGGCGTGTCGGCGCGCACGGTTGGAATATCCCGGCCCTTGCGCATCACGTCGGCGACGTGCAGCAGCAGCCGTCTCCCCAAACTTCCGGACGGGTGCGAGCGCGCAAAATCTTCCTCGGTGAAGCCCCGCGCCTTGAGCAGCGCCACGGCCAGCGCATCGCCCACGGCGAGCGCCGCCGTGGTGCTCGCCGTGGGCGCCAAGTTGAGCGGGCAAGCCTCGGCCGGGACCCCGATGTCGAGGTGCACGGCCGCGACCCGGGCAAGCGCGGAACTCGAGTTGCCGGTAAATGCGATCAACGGCACACCCAAACGTGCAATTACCGGCACGATGATCAGAATCTCATCGGTTTCCCCGGAATTGGACAGTGCAAGGACGGCGTCGCCGCGCGTGATCATGCCCACATCGCCGTGGCTCGCCTCGCCGGGATGCACGAAAAACGCCGGCGTGCCGGTGCTCGCCAGCGTGGCCGCGATCTTTCCGGCGATATGGCCTGACTTGCCCATGCCGGTGACGACGATGCGGCCGCGGCAATCAAGACAAATGCGGCAAGCGCGTGCAAACTCGCTCCCCAAGCGGGGTACTTGGGCGCGCAAACCGTCGATCTCGATGTTGAGCGCCTGGCGGCCGAGATCGACGAGGTCATCGTCGGTGAACGCGGGATTCATATTCGAATGATACCGCGGTTGCAGAACCTCGCTAACCTAATGGCGTAAGCTTCCGGGTTTGTTAATAATCGGACGAAAGCCCGGAGATAGCATGAATCCCCAAGATATTGCGCAAATGATCGAAGCCGGCTTGGCCGGCAGCAAGGCGTTGGTCAAGAGCGACGACAACGTGCATTTCGACGCTGTGGTTATCGCGGCTGCGTTCGCGGGCAAGCGCTCCCTGCAGCGCCATCAACTGGTCTATGGCACCTTGGGGGCATCCATGGGCAACGAAATCCACGCGCTCGCATTGCAGGTATTCACGCCGGAAGAATTTGCAGGGCAGGGACGTGGATAAGCTACAGATTCAGGGCGGCATCGCGCTCGAGGGCGAGATCCGCATTTCGGGCGCCAAGAACGCAACCTTGCCCATTTTGGCCGGGAGCCTCTTGGCGGACGGCCCGGTGACGGTATCGAATGTGCCGCATCTGCAGGATGTCACCACGATGATCGAACTGCTCGGTCGCATGGGCGTGTCGGTGACCATCGACGAGAAAATGCGCATCGAAGTCGATGCGTCGACGATCAAGGAGTACTTCGCGCCTTACCAGCTGGTGAAGACCATGCGCGCGTCGATTTTGGTACTGGGGCCGCTGCTGGCGCGCTTCGGCCGTGCCGACGTATCGTTGCCGGGCGGCTGCGCCATCGGCGCGCGCCCGGTCAACATCCACGTTGCCGGTTTGCAGGCGATGGGTGCGGACATTCATATCGAGAATGGGTATATCAAGGCTCGTGCCGGCCGGCTCGAGGGTGCCCGCCTGGTGTTGGAAACCGTCACGGTGACGGGCACCGAAAATCTGATGATGGCGGCCACCTTGGCGGACGGCGAGACCGTGCTGGAAAACGCAGCGCGCGAGCCCGAAGTGGTCGATCTGGCAAATTTCCTGATCGCCATGGGCGCCAAAATCAGAGGCGCCGGCACCGATAGAATCGTGATTGAAGGGGTGGAACGCCTCAACGGCACGGCCTACGAAGTGCTCCCCGACCGTATCGAGACCGGCACCTACCTCGTTGCGGGCGCCATTACCGGCGGTCATATTCGGGTCAAGAATACCCGCCCGGAACATTTGGATGCGGTCATCGGCAAGCTGCAGGAGGCAGGTGCAAAGGTCGACGTCGGCGATACCTGGATCGAAGTCGATATGCGCGGCCGCCGGCCAGAGTCGGTCGACATCCGCACAGCTCCGTACCCCGCATTTCCGACCGATATGCAGGCCCAGTTTGCCGCGCTCAACACCGTCGCGAGCGGCGTCGGCACGATCATCGAAACGATTTTCGAAAATCGCTTCATGCACATGCTCGAGATGCGCCGCATGGGCGCGGAGATCCGCCTCGAGGGCAACACCGCGATCATCAAAGGCGTCGAGCGGCTTACCGCGGCACCCGTGATGGCCACCGACTTGCGCGCATCTGCCAGCCTGGTGCTGGCCGCGCTGGTGGCCGATGGCCGCACCGAAATCGAGCGGATCTATCATATCGATCGCGGCTACGAAGCGATCGAGGAGAAGTTGCAGCAGCTGGGAGCGAAGATACGGCGCACGCCGGCTTAAGCCAGCCGGAGGCCTGCGGATTGCGCCGGCCGTTATTGCGGCTGCACCGGCCGGGTAGGCCGCTCCAGCACCGGCAGGTCGAGCTTGTACGGCGTACGCCCATGCAATCCTTCGAGCTGCACCCGCGCTCCCGGCGGCAGCGCGGCAACCCGGCTGACGAGGTCCTGAGCGCTGCGAACAGGTTCATGGCCCAAACCCGTGATCACGTCGCCGGGCCGCACTCCGGCGTCGAATGCCGGACTCTTCACCAAAATATTCACCACCGTGACGCCGCCCGCGGCAATCCCGAGCTGCGCGGCCTGCTCATCGGATAAATCTTGCGGCAGGAAACCCAGCCAACCGCGCACCACGTGTCCCTGCTTGAGGATTTGTTCCACGACGCCGCGCACCAGCTCCACCGGAATTGCAAAACCAATGCCTTCTGGCCCGCCCTGGGCACGGTTCAGAACAGCGGTGTTGATGCCGACCAAGTCGCCATGTGCGTCGATGAGTGCGCCGCCGGAGTTGCCGAGATTGATGGCGGCATCGGTCTGAATGAAATTCTCGAAAGTCGCTAGCCCGAGCTGGCCTCGGCCGGTGGCGCTCACGATGCCTTGAGTGACGGTCTGGCTCAAGCCGTAGGGATTGCCAATTGCAAGCACGATATCGCCCGCGCGCAACGTATCCGAGCGGCCCACCGGCATGACCGGCAGCTTCTCCATGCCCAGATGCAGAACAGCAATGTCCGTGTCCGGGTCTTGGCCGACGATGGTCGCGTCGGCGATACGGCCGTCGGAAAGCTGCACCTTGATCTCTTGCGCACCGGCGATGACGTGCTGGTTCGTGACTATGGTGCCTCCCGTATCGAGGACGACGCCCGATCCCAAGCTGCGTTCGACGCGCTGTCGATAGCTTGGCCAAAAATCGCCGAATAACTGATTGAGCGCGGGCGCCTGGGTGCGCTCCGTCACCACGCGCGCGGTGTAGATGTTGACGACGGCCGGAGCCGCTCGCGCCACCGCATCCGCAAAGCTCGGCAAGCCCGCGGCGGGGCGCGGCGTGGGCGCCGGCATCGTGATCTGCGCCGGGGCGGTGGTCTTGCCCAAGAGCGCGGGCTTCCACCAAACCACGAGAAACGCGGCCGCAAGTCCGACCACCACGGCTCTGATCAAAAAACTCACGAAGACGCGAGTGTGCTGCAATTAATATCGCTCCCCGGGCCCTAAGGGAAAATCTCTTTATCTGTGTATAATGCGCTCCCAATATTCTTTGGGAAACACTACGGCCAGAGGGGTTTGCGTGAAGAATTGTCAACATTGCGTGGGAACAATCGAATGAATGATCAGGTTGACCATAGCCGGCGCCGCTTGTTGACGGCGGCTACAGTCGGCACCGGGGCGATCGGCGTTGCGTTCGCGGCGGTTCCTTTCCTGGCATCGTGGCAGCCCAGCGCGCGGGCCAAAGCGCTGGGAGCGCCGGTCGAAGTGGATGCGTCCAAGCTCGAGGCCGGACAGATGTTGAAGGTCGTATGGCGCGGTCAAGCCGTTTTCGTCGTGCGTCGAACCCGGGACATCATCGATCATCTGGGCAACCACGATGCGATGCTCGCCGATCCGCAGTCCGACGATTCGGTGCAGCCTCCTTATATAAAATCGAGCGGCCCCGTGCGTGCGCGCAATCCGGAATACTGGGTGGGCTTGGCCGTGTGCACCCATCTCGGATGCTCGCCGCTGGGTGCGTTCGAGGCGAACAATTCGTTTCAGGTGGCGGGCGCCGATTTAGGAGCGAACTGGCCGGGAGGATTCTATTGCCCTTGTCACGGCTCCAAATACGATTTGTCGGGCCGCGTGTTCAAGAGCATGCCGGCACCGAAGAATCTGACCGTTCCGCCGTACGCGTTCGCGACCGACGCGCGCATCACAATCGGCGTCGACGACGCCCCCAAGAAAGTTTAGCTACGACGAGGTTCAAGCGATGGCCGCAGCATCCGATTCCGCCGAGAGCAGCAATGGCGGAGGTTTAATTGGCTGGATCGATCAGCGTTTTCCGCTGACCAAGCTGTGGAAAGAGCAGGTCGCGGAGTACTACGCGCCAAAGAACTTTAATTTCTGGTACTACTTCGGTTCGCTCGCACTCTTCATCCTAGTGAACCAATTGGTGACCGGGATCTTCCTGACCATGAACTACAAGCCGTCGGCGGCGGAGGCGTTCTCTTCGGTCGAGTACATCATGAGAGATGTGAGCTGGGGCTGGCTCATTCGCTATTTGCATTCGACCGGTGCGTCCGCGTTTTTCATCGTGGTCTATCTGCATATGTTCCGCGCGCTGCTCTATGGGTCGCATCGCAAGCCGCGCGAACTGCTATGGATCTTCGGCTGCCTGATTTTCCTGCTGTTGATGGCGGAAGGGTTCATGGGATACGTGCTGCCCTGGGGAAACATGAGCTACTGGGGCGCGCAGGTCATCGTATCGCTGTTCGGCAGTCTGCCGTATATCGGCGGCGCCTTGGTGGATTGGATTCGCGGCGACTATTACATCGCGGATGCGACTCTCAACCGGTTTTTTGCCTTGCACGTGGCCGCCTTGCCGCTCGCGCTTATTTTCCTTGTGATTGCGCACCTCATGGCGCTGCATGAAGTGGGCTCCAACAATCCCGACGGCATCGAAATCAAGAAGTACAAAGATGCTCAAGGCCACCCCCTCGACGGCATCCCCTTCCATCCCTACTACACGGTGAAGGACTTGGTCGGCGTCACGGGATTCTTGCTGCTGTTTTGCGGCGTGATTTTCTTCGCCCCCACCTTCGGCGGCCTGTTCTTGGAATCGCCGAATTTCGAGCCCGCCAATGCCCTGCAGACCCCTCCCCATATCGCGCCGGTCTGGTACTTCACGCCTTTTTACGCGATGTTGCGCGCAGTGCCGTCATTCATGGGGACGCAAGTCTGGGGTGTGCTGGTCATGGGCGCCTCCATCGTCGTGCTGTTCTTCGTGCCGTGGCTGGACCGCTCGCCGGTGCTCTCGATCCGCTATCGCGGCCCCATCTACAAGATTATGTTGACCATCTTCGTATTATCGTTCATCGCCTTAGGAATCTGCGGCCTGAAGCCTCCTGCGGGCATCTATCCGACGCTGGCAAAAGTGTGCACGGTTTTGTACTTCGCTTTCTTTTTGCTGATGCCCTGGTACACGAAACTCGACAGCGTGAAGCCGGTGCCGGAAAGGGTCACAGGACATGCTTAAAAGCTCCGTATTGATCTCGATAGCGCTCCTGTCCGCGGGCGCAGCCATGGCCGAAGAGGGAGACATTGCGCTCCTGCAAGCCGGAACGGACATCAAAAACACCGAGTCCCTGCAGCGGGGCGCGCGGAATTTCATGAATTACTGTTCCGGATGCCACTCGCTCACTTATCTGCGTTACAACCGCATGGCGACGGATCTTAAAATTCCGGAATCCGAGCTTCCGGCATTGATGTTCACATCGGACAAGGTTTTCGACACCATAAACTCGGCGATGCCCAAGGATGCCGAGGCCTGGTTCGGCAAGCAGCCGCCCGATCTGTCGCTCATGGCCAGAGCTCGCGGTACGGATTATATCTACTCGTTTCTAAAGGGTTTCTACGCCGACAAGACCCGCCCCTGGGGGGTCAACAATCTGTATCTTCCGAGCGCTGCAATGCCGCATGTGCTGCAGACATTGCAAGGTTTGCAAAAGCCTGTATTCAAGAACGAGCCGGACGTTCACGGCAGCTCCAGAATGGTGCTTGTAGGGGTCGATTCAATGACCCCAGGCGCCATGAAGCCAGAGGAGTATGATCAGTTCGTCCGGGACATAGCGAATTTTCTCGACTATGCCGGTGAGCCCGTCAAGGAGAAACGCCAATCGATGGGCGTTTATGTGATGCTATTTTTGCTGGTGTTCTTTGTGTTCGCCTACTTGCTGAAGAAAGAGTATTGGAAGGACGTACACTGACGCAGCAGCGGGTGCTCCCGTTTGTCTTGCTCCCTAGGAGATCGCGTTAGTGGCACGTCGCTCGGTGATGACTCTTTTTTCTGCGCCCGCTGACCCCTGGAGTCACCGGACGCGCTTGGTGCTTGCCGAAAAGGGAATCGCGATCGAATTGGTCAATGTCGACCTGAACGATTTGCCGGAAGACCTGCTTGACCTCAATCCCTATCACAGCGTCCCCACCTTGGTGGACCGCGACCTGGTCTTGTACGACTCGCGCGTCATCATCGAATACCTGGACGAGCGCTTTCCGCATCCGCCCCTGATGCCCATCGATCCGGTGACGCGAGCGCAATTTAGAGTGGCCCTGTATCGAGTGGAACGCGACTGGTACGCCTTGGCGCGCGACATCGAGTTGGACTCGCAGAGCAAAACGGCCGGGCATAGCCGCAAGGTCCTGGGCGAAGCGATCTGCGCCAGCGCCGAGGTCTTCAAGGCGAAGCCGTTCTTTCTAAGCGACGAATTTTCGCTGGTCGATGCCAGCATCGCGCCCATCTTGTGGCGTTTGCCGAGCTACGGAATCGAGCTTCCGGCACAAGCCCAGCCCATCATGAAATACATGAACTCGATTTTTTCGCGCTCCACCTTTCGCTCCTGCTTGAGCGAGGCCGAACGGGACATGCGACATTGAAGCCCAGGCGCCCCTATCTTCTGCGTGCGCTGCACGAATGGATCTCCGACAGCGGCGAGACCCCGCACATCGTGGTGGATGCCGGCGCCGAAGGAGTGACCGTACCGCGCCAATACGTGAAAGACGGCAAAATCGTGCTCAATGTGAGCTTTTCCGCGACCCAGATGCTGAAATTGAGCAATGATTTCGTCAGCTTCGAGGCGCGCTTCGGCGGCGTCGCATTCGCCGTGCAAGTGCCGGTGCGGGCGATTCTGGGCATTTACGCGCGCGAAACCGGCCAGGGCATGATTTTTCCCGAGGGCGATGCGGATCCCGATCCCACGGACGGACCGCCGGCCGCAACGAGCGCCGGGAAGGCGAGTCCCGCCCCGTCGAAGCGGCCGAAATTGCAGGTCGTCAAGTAGGGGGACGCTCACACGCGAAAAGCGTCTTTGATCCAAACGATGCGTGGTGAGCCGTCC
Source organism: Steroidobacteraceae bacterium (assembly GCA_035996065.1). GTDB lineage: Bacteria > Pseudomonadota > Gammaproteobacteria > Steroidobacterales > Steroidobacteraceae > Bog-1198. The sequence continues at coordinate 140,092 of DASYJX010000059.1, forward strand.
GGCAGTCCTTGTACGCCGATCACATCGAAGCGAATCACATAGGCTCGCCACGTTTTCTCACGCTTCAGGAAGAACCGGGCGGCGCGTATGATCTTGCGCTGCTTGCGCCGGTTGACAGAAGCCGCAGCGCCGCCGAAATCGCCCCGGATACGCTGGCGCACCTCCACGATGGCCAGCACGGGACCGTCGAGGCATATCAGATCGAGCTCGCCGCCTCTGCATCGCAGATTGCGCGCGATTACCCGAAGACCATTCGTTCGCAGGTGCGCGGCCGCGAGCTGTTCTGATGCGGCACCGCGTTGCAGGCGGGTAACGGTCGACACGCATGAGAGGTTGCGCGCTCGAGCCGATGCCGTCAGCCCGCATATGTGGACCGTTCATGGCAAAATGAGGCGATGGACGGCTAAGCGACCGCACCGGCCTCGCTCCGTGCAGAGCGCGACAACTTTTACGTCATTACCGGCTCGGCCTCTGTCGGAGTTCGACGACAATTTTACATTTGCCGGCATTGCTCTAGAATTTTAATCTTATGAGCCACACCTTCGAAAATGTGATGCATCAGCTGCAACTCGGCGAGGACTTAATCGCGGCCGGCGTCGAGGAACTATTTCGCGGCTGGCAAGCCTCGGCAACGGTCATCGGCAAGTTGTGCACGCCGTCGGATCGCTGGCAGGCCGTGCTCCGGCAAATGCAGGCTCCGGTCAATCTGGCCGACATCCTGCGCTCCCGCACGCTGCTCTAGATTTCTGCCGACCCGCTCCGCGGGGTCACTGTAAGCGCGCCGAATCCATCTGCTTTTGCGCCCATAGCCGCTCATCGGAGCGATCGCTGACCAAAATGATCCGCTCATAGCAGTCGCGCGCCTTTGCCTTGTCGCGAAGGGTCTCATGGACGGCGGCGAGATCGCGAAGCAACTCGGTATTGTGAGGCGCACGTGCGGAGCTGGCCTCCAGCGGTGTCAGCAACCGTGCCGCATCGACGTGCGCCAGCGCTGCAGCGCCCACCCACAATGCCACCGCTTCGAGCGGGGCAGAAGCGGTGTGCACGAGTTCGTCGAGAATGCCGAATGCTTGATCCGCCGCCTCCTTAGGCCGGTCTTGGTTGAGCAAGGTTGCCGCGACATCGATTCGCAGCTGCGCATCGCTCGCGCCACCCTTGGCAAGTTGGCTCGCGATATCGCTGATGTCCTCGCGCGATCCCGCCGCAATCCGTGCGCTCAGAGCGCGGATACCCACATCGGTTGGGTTCTCCTTGAGCGCCGCCGCGGCGAGTGCGCCGGTCTCCTTCGACCAGCCCAGCATGAAAGACAGGCGCGCCATCTGCGCATCGGCCTGTCCGGCCGACAGCGACGCTATCGGCGCATCGTCGAGCGCTACTCCGTGCAAATAAGTCACGGTTTTGATGCGAATGACGCGACCATCGATCAATTTTCGGACCGCGTGATCGAGCGCCTTTTTGTCGAACGGAAAGGCATTCGCGAAGGCATCAGGCTCCGGAACACCGACGTCGAGATTTTCGAGGTAGTTGTTTGTGGGGCCCGTCAGCGACTTATCGTCAAAGAGCAACATATGAACCAATGCCCAAGATTCTCCATAGAACTGCGGAGCAAGGCGCTCGGCGCGGTACTCGGGATCGCTTTGCTTGACGGCCAGCAACCGCTCGATTGAGATCCAATTATGCATATCGACGCCGACCCCGGCCGGCAAATCACCGACGGTGATCTTGTTCTCCTTCACCCTGAAGCCGCTGAACAACTCGGCATATCCCTCGGTAAACCACGGCGGCATTTTCCTGGTGGAAGAATTTCGCTGGATGAAATGGGTGTATTCGTGAAATACCGTGACTTTGACGAAGTCGAATGAAAGATCGCCGTTGATGACCATGACATTGGCGTAGGGCCTTTCGTAGAAGACGCCGGCCAGTCCGGGCCGATTGGTTCCGTAGCGCAGGAAATCGCCGGCGTCGAGAATGTAAACGATGGTCGGGACGTCGGGCAGCCGATCCTCAGTCTGCAGAAACTCACCCACGGTTCTTTCGAAGGCCTGAAGCTGCATTGCTATCTCGCGGGTCTTCGAATCGCGCAACGTGCTGTATAGATGGAAATGCCCGACTGTCATTTGGCGCCAGTCCGTGCGCCGCGCCAGGGCGGATTGCGAGACGAGCAGCAGCGCGACGGCGCAAACGATCATCTTGCTCAATTTCATTACGATCCCTCGTGTCGGACGCATACGATCCGTCGTTATCAGTGACCTCGATTACAGACCGCTGGGTGCTCCATTCCTGATTTGTGCCCAATCCAAATCGCGGCGGACTCGATTGTGCTCGTCGATGTGCAACTTGCCTGTTACCCCGGAGATCTCGCCCCCTTGGGCGGGCGCCTTCGTGCGCAGCGCCGGCAGCAGACGGTAGGCGTCGAAACCAAACGCATACAGGCGATCGCGGCGTTGAGTTCGAGCCGGCCACGCCGCGCGCACGCCGTCTCGAATCTGCACGGTCACCGGATCGGCCGCGACCATCCACGGCATATCCGCAAACAGCATGCCGTCGAGATCGCTGTTCGCGGCCGGGTCCGGCTCGAAGCTGTCCGACGTGGAATAAACCGGCACATCCCCGGCATAGTGGAATTTCAGCTGCGGCAGGATCTGGCGGGCTATGCCCGCGGTGCCGGCGGCGACGAAGACGAAGGCCGCGTCGGCGCGGTGGGTGGCCGGTTCACCCTTGACGCCGTGTACCTGCAGAACCTGCTTGATGATATCGGAGAAGTCCACTTGAGATGTGTCGAAGCGCTGGCTGTCGAGGACGGTTCCCCCGAGATGCGACAGCTCATCGGCAAACGCGGCTGCGACCCGCTTGCCCCAGTCGTTGCTTGGCACGATCGCGACCCCATTGAGGCGGCCGTCTGCGACGACGCGCCGGGCCACGATGCGCGCCTCGTCTTCCGGCGATAGCGCAAACTGATAAAAATTGCGCGGCGTGCTGGTCGAGTCATTCAGAAAATTCAGCGCCAGCACCGGGATGCTTCCGCTGCTCAAGGGCACCACGGCGGCAACATCTTCTTTGGTGAGCGGACCGACCACGAAGCCGGCGCCTTCCGAAAGGGCGCGGGTGTAAGTGCTGCCCACCGATTCGGCGGCTACGTCGTATATCCTCAAGCGCGGCCGGGTCGCCGGGTCTTGCTCGAGGTAAGCGGCAATAAAGCCGTCGCGCACCGCGACGCCGACCGCCTCGGCGCGGCCGGACAGCGGCAACAGCAGCGCGATCTGATCGGGGAATTCCGTCGCCGCCGCGATCTCGGTCGATGCCATCGCCAGCACGCTCTCGTTTGCCGGATGCTGCGGGAAGAGGCGTTTCCAGTTCGCCAATGCTGCGGCCGCGCGCATGGGATCGCGCGCGAGCCCGACCGCGACGGGTCCCAGTGCGAGCCACCCGACAACGATCGGGTCGGAATTGGGCGGAGGGCTCAAGGGCTGTCCGCGCTCCGCAGCGGTGCGAATCCTGTTGAAGAGCTCGGCGCGGTTCGCTCCCAAGCTCATCGGATCGCGGAGCCAGTGCTCGCGCTCGACCAAGCCAAGCGTTCCTTCAACAGGGTGTCCGGTGAGGAAGGCGCTGCGGCCGCGGATCCACCAATAGTTCTGCGCTTGATCGGGCAATGCCGGCACCGAAATTTGATCCAGTTCGTGGATGGCCCGGGCCCCGTCATTCTCGGCGTATGCAATCTCCGCCGCAACCAGCGCACGCGCAACCGGCATGCGAGTGCGGGCGTCCGGCGACACGGCCGCGAACGCTTTTTTTGCGGCCTCCATGTTGCCGGCAATCAGCCATTGTTCGGCGCTCAGCAGCTGGTAGTTATCGTGGTTGACCGGTTCCAGATCCGCGAGCTCTGAGTATGCGCGCGCAGCCTCGGCATGCTTGCCCTCCTGAGCCAGGTGCAGCGCATGCTCTTGTTGATCCTCGGGAGCCTGCTGCTGCTTCACCAGGCTGCAAGCGGTCAATATCAGCGTTACCGTGAGCGCCGCATATAGCGGCAGCCGTGGACGTCGAGAGATCGCTGCCATACCCTTCCGCTCCTGAATCATCGAACAGGCTCGGATTATAGTGAACAACGAATCCATAGGGCGGCTCTATGTGGTAGCGACTCCGATCGGCAATCTGGGCGACTTTTCCGCGCGCGCGCGCGAGGTATTGCAGACCGTGTCTTTGATTGCGGCGGAGGACACTCGTCATACCGGGGCTCTGCTGAGGCATTTCGACATCGAAACACCGCAAATTTCCCTGCACGATCACAACGAACGGCAACGTGCCCGCGAAATCATCGAGCGGCTTCGGCGGGGCGCCTCGATCGCTCTCGTCAGCGATGCGGGCACGCCCGCCGTCAGCGATCCAGGTTTTGAGCTGGTGCGTGCGGTGGCGGCTGCCGGTATCGAGATCATCGCTATTCCGGGACCTTGCGCGGCGATCGCCGCCTTATCCATAGGCGCGCTGCCGACCGATCGCTTTTGTTTCGAAGGGTTCTTGCCGGCGCGCGGCGCGGCCCGCCGCGCGCGGCTGCAATCGCTGGCGAACGAGGCGCGTACCATCGTGCTGTACGAAGCGCCGCATCGCGTGCGTGAAACGCTCGAGGATTGCGCGGCAGTCTTCGGCAGCGAGCGCAACGCCACCGTCGCCCGCGAAATCACCAAACTGCATGAAACGACGTATCGCGGGCCGCTGGGCGAGCTTAAGACGCGAGCCGGCGCGGACCCCGATTTCGGCCGCGGTGAAATAGTCTTGCTCATCGCCGGATCGCCGCATATTGCCGCAGAGGATGGCGGCGCCGACGGCCACGGCGGCGGGCTCGATCGAGTGCTCAAAGTCCTGCTGGCGGAATTGCCCCTCAAACAAGCGGCGCGGCTGGCGGCGCAAATCACCGCAGTGCGGGATAACGAGGCCTATAAGCGGGCGCTGCACCTCAAACACGAATCCGCCTCGCATTCGTAGCCACATCTGCGTATGGTGCTGCCCAAGAGTCGGCCAGGCAGTCGCTGTGTGCGCAAGCACATGGAGGAAAGTCCGGGCTCCATAGGGCACGGTGCCAGGTAACGCCTGGGGGGCGCGAGCCCACGGAAAGTGCAACAGAAAGATACCGCCTACGTGCTGCGCAAGCGGCGCCGGCAAGGGTGAAATGGTGCGGTAAGAGCGCACCGCGCGGGTGGCAACACCTGCGGCACGGCAAACCCCACCTGGAGCAAGACCAAATAGGGAAGCATGCGGCCGTAAGGCCGCGCCATGTGGCCCACATGGGGGCTTCCGGGTAGGTCGCTTGAGCTGCGCGGCGACGCGCATCCCAGAGGAATGACTGTCCACGACAGAACCCGGCTTAACGGCCGACTCTTTTTTTGCGCTCAGCGGCCGTTTGACGATTACAGCCTGCCGCCAATCGATATTTGGGCCCTTCGCAGCCGTCGGACCACGAAGATCGCAGCATGTTCGCCGAACTGCCGCGATAATCGTCACTTTTATATCTTGCGCGCTCGTCAAGCAAAATCTCCTAAGAGATTGATTCAACAGAGACTCGATCCCGCTGCGCTGCGGCATAGCGCAAAGTGTGACCTAAGTCACTGTCGGGTCGGGTTTTTCTTACCATAAGGCGTTGACAGCGCGTAACGGCGCTCCCTATAGTGGTGCCCGGTGGGAAATTGTGGGAGATAGTGGGTTTCAGGCCCACGAAAAACATGTTTCGGGGTGCCAACCAACTCACGCTCGATGTCAAAGGCCGGATGGTCATGCCGACCCGGTATCGAGAGCGGCTGCAGGAGCTCTGCGGCGGCAAATTGATAGTCACCGTGGATAGAGACCAATGCCTGCTGATTTATCCGCAGCCCGACTGGGAAGAGATCGAGCGCCGGTTGATGCGGCTGCCCGCGTTGAACCCCCAAGCGCGGGGGCTGCAGCGCTTGATGGTCGGCCACGCCACGGAGCTCGAGCTGGATGGGCATGGGCGGGTGTTGCTGCCGCCTAAATTGCGGGAGTTCAGCCACCTGACGCGCGACGCCATGCTGATCGGCCAAGGGTCGCATTTCGAATTGTGGGATGAGGAACGGTGGAACGCGCAGCGTGACGAGTGGCTGGCACGCGCTGACTCCGCTACCGAGTCGTCCGCCGACCTTGAAACGTTGCAGTTGTAGCCGGTCGGCGCGGTGAATGACAAGGCGACTGAACATACGCCGGTACTGCTAACCCAGGTACTGGCCGCGTTGAACATACGGGCGAGTGGCACCTATTTGGACGCCACTTTTGGTCGGGGCGGACATGCAGGGGCGATTTTGCAGAATCTCATTGCGAACGGTCGACTGCTCTGCCTCGACCGTGATCCCGTGGCCGTCGCCGACGCCAAGGAGCGTTTCGGAGGAGATGCGCGTGTGGCGGTTTTTCAGGCCTCGTTTTCTTTCCTGGCGGATTGCGCGGATCAAGTCGAGCCTGGCCTCAAGTTCGACGGAATGTTGTTCGATCTGGGCGTCTCCTCACCGCAGCTCGATGACGCCATGCGCGGCTTCAGCTTCGCGCAGGACGGGCCATTGGATATGCGCATGACCCCGGGAGTCGGCCAAAGCGCCGCCGACGTGGTCAACGGCGCTTCCTTGAACGAACTGATCCGGATCTTTCGCGAATACGGCGAGGAGCGCCTGGCACCCCGCATTGCGCGCGCCATCGTCAAGGACCGCGAAACCAAGCCTTTCGAGCGTACGTTGCAACTCGCCGAAATGATCGCGCGGGTGTCCCGCCGCCATGAACCCGTCGGCCGGCCGCGGCACAAGCATCCGGCCACCCGTGTGTTTCAGGCCTTGCGCATCCATGTGAATAGCGAACTCGCCGAACTCGAGACGGCGCTCGATGCCGCGCTCGCGCGTCTCGCCAACGGCGGCCGACTGGCGGTGATCACGTTTCATTCGCTCGAGGACCGCATGGTCAAGCAGTTCATGCGGCGTCACTCGCTGGCAGACCCGATGTATGCAGGCCTGCCCGACATGCCGACGCACGCCCGTCCGAAGCTCAAGCTCGTGGGCAAATCGATAAAGCCCGATGCGAACGAAATCTCCGCAAATCCGCGCGCGCGTAGTGCGCGCCTGCGAGTCGCCGAACGTCTCGAACAAGGAAAAGCCGCATGAAATACCGTCGTTGGTCGCTGCTCGCGATGCCCATGCTATGGCTGGCCGTGCTCGGCTCGGCGGTACAAGTCATTTACGCGCGCCACAAGGCCCGCGACATGTTCGTGCGTCTCGAGAAGCTCAATGCCGCGCGCGACTCGCTCGATATGGAGTGGGGACGCCTGCAGCTGGAGCAGAGCTATTGGTCTTCGCACGCCTTCGTCGAGAGAGTCGCCAACGCCAAGCTGCAAATGAGTCTGCCGCAAACCCGTGATGTGCGGATCGTGCGGCCGTGAAATCACGGCCCGGCGACAACGACGCTCAGGCGAGGAGCTATCGCTGGCGGTCGGCCGTCATTCTGGGCTTGGTCCTGGCGGGCGCGGCCGGACTCGTCGCGCGCGCGGTCGAGCTGCAGCTGCTCGATCACGGTTTTCTTGCCAAGCAGGGCGACGATCGTTCGATGCGGGTGGTCAAGATCGCGGCGCATCGCGGCGCGATCACGGATCGCAACGGCGAGCCTCTGGGCGTGAGCACGCCGGTCGACAGCGTGTGGGTCAATCCGCAGGAGCTCAACGACAACATCGATCAGCTGCCGAAGCTCGCGAAGGCCCTGCAAGAAGATCAGCAGTCCCTTGCGCGGCGGATCACCAGTAATCTGGATCGTGAGTTTCTGTACTTGGTGCGGCACATGCCGCCCGAGCAGGCGGCACATATCAAGGCCCTGGGTATCCCGGGCGTCTACCTCCTGCGCGAGTATCGGCGCTACTACCCCGCGGGCGAGATTTCCGGGCACGTCGTCGGCTTCACCACGGTCGATGACAAGGGCCAAGAAGGCCTGGAACTCGGTTTCGATCAATTGCTGAACGGCGAGGACGGGGCGAAGCGGGTCATCCAGGACATGTACGGACGCTACGTCGAAAATGTCGAGAGCATCCGTGCTCCGCGCCCGGGCCGCGATTTGGTGACCAGTATCGACCTCAGGATTCAGTATCTCGCGTATCGCGAGCTAAAGTCGGCAATGCAGGAATATCGGGCGCACGCGGGCTCGGTAATCGTCATCGACGTAGACACCGGCGAAGTGTTGGCCATGGTGAACCAGCCCTCGTACAACCCGAATGATCGCGAACAGCTCAAGGCGGGTCTGTACCGCAATCGCGCTGCCACGGATATTTTCGAACCAGGCTCCAGCGTGAAGCCCTTCATCATGGCCGCGGCGCTCGCCTCCGGACAGTACCGCGAGGACAGCGTGGTGGACACCTCGCCCGGATTCTTGAAAGTCGGCAACAAGATTGAAGAGGACGAGCATAACCTCGGCGTGATCGATCTGGCGACGATCCTGGCGAAGTCGAGTAACGTGGGCACCGCGAAAGTGGCGCTGTCGCTGCATCCCGAGGAGATCTGGCGCACGTTGACCAGCTTGGGATTGGGACAAGTGACCGGCAGCGGCTATCCCGGCGAGTCGGCGGGCATGCTCAGCCACTATTCGCACTGGCGGCCCATCGGCATCGCCACGCTGTCGCACGGTTATGGACTGTCGGTCACGCCCCTGCAGCTCGCGCATGCCTACGCGACCATCGGCGCCGGCGGCGTGAAGCGGCCCATTTCCTTCGAACGCCTCTCCGGCCCGGTGCCGGGGGAGCGCGTGCTCGATCCGAAGGTGTGCACCTCGCTGATCCAAATGATGGAGCATGTGGTCGAAAAGGGCGGCACCGCCACCCGGGCCTCGCTCATCGGCTATCGCGTTTCCGGAAAGACCGGCACCGCGTGGAAATCGATCGCCGGCGGCTATTCCACCGACCGCTATATGGCGGTGTTTGCCGGCTTGGTGCCCGCTTCCCATCCGAAGCTCGCCACGGTCGTAGTCATCGATGAACCCAGCGGCGACTTGCACCGGGGCGGCGACGTCGCCGCCCCGGTATTCGCGAGTGTGATGTCAGGTGCCTTGCGCCTCATGGACGTGCCGCCCGATGATCTGCAGAACGTGCCGGCCGCGGCGTTGGTGCAGGCGAACGACATCCAATGAGCGCTTCACTCATGTGGCTGCTCGATGGCATCGCATCGGTTCCGAATCTCGAATCGCGCGATATCCTCGATCTGACGCTCGACAGCCGGGAGGTGCGCGCCGGCAGCTTGTTTTTTGCACTGCCCGGCCGTACCCGGCACGGTCTTGAGTTTGCGGCCCAAGCGGCCGCGCGGGGCGCCAGCGTGGTGTTGTGGGAACCCGGCGCCGATGCCGAGCTTCCAAAGCTCCCGGCCTCGGTGTTCGCTGCGGCGGTACCGGGTCTCAAGGATTTGGTGGGCCGCATTGCCGATCGATTCTTTGGCTGGCCCTCATCGCAACTGCGCGTCACCGGCATTACGGGAACCAACGGCAAGACCACTTGCGCCTATTTATTGGCGCAGTGCCTAGAGCGCTTGGGATCCCCTGCGGCCTACATCGGCACCCTTGGTTGGGGCCGCACCGCGTCGCTGGCGCCGTCCCCGCTCACCACGCCCGATGCCGTGACGCTGCATCGCGAGCTTGCACAGCTGAAGTCTGCCGGCGTGCGTGAAGTGGCGATGGAAGTCTCTTCGCAGGCGCTCGATCAAGATCGCGTCGCCGGCGTGCGTTTCCATTCGGCTGCGTTCACGAACTTGAGCCGCGATCATCTCGACTATCACGAGACCATGGACGCGTATGGTGCCGCCAAGGCGCGGCTATTCGCCGTTCCCGAGTTGCAGCACATCATCGTGAATGTCGGCGATGCGGCCGGCCGAGAATTCGCCCGCAGACTTGGAGGACGTGTGCCGCTCACCGCCGTGTGGATCGGGACCGGGGATTCCGGATGGTTGGCAGAACACGCACTGCGCGCGACCCACGTGAGCGTGGACGTTCAGGGTATTTCGCTGCGGCTCGACGGCAGCTTCGGAAAAGCCGAAGTGAGCACCCGCTTGCTGGGCCGATTCAATGCCGAGAACTCCTTGGTGGTCGTCGCGTGCCTGTTGTCCCTGGGAGCTTCGCTCGCCGAGGCTGTGCAGGCACTCGCCGAGTGCGTTCCGCCTCCCGGACGCATGGAATTGGTCGAGCCCGCCGTTCAGGGCAAACCGATGGCCGTAGTGGACTACGCGCACACGCCCGATGCGCTTGCCAAGGCGCTGGGCGCGTTGCGCGAGCATTGCAAAGGCGCGCTGTGGTGCGTGTTCGGTTGCGGCGGCGACCGCGATCCCGGCAAGCGTCCCCTCATGGGCGCGATCGCCGACGAACTGGCCGATCAGATCATCGTCACAGACGACAATCCCCGTTCCGAAAACCCCCAAGCCATTACCCGCGCCATCACCAGCGGGATAAAAACGCGCGAGGCGCGGGTCATTCACGACCGCGGCCAAGCCATCGGCGCCGCGCTCAACGAAGCGAGGGCTGCGGACGTGGTGCTGATCGCCGGCAAAGGGCACGAGGATTATCAGATCTACGGCGATACGCGGCGCAGCTTCAGCGATCGACTCGAAGCGCAGCGCTTTCTGGGGGCTGCCGCATGAACTGCAGGCCGACGGCGTGAAGCGAACGTTACGCGACGCAGCAGCGACGGTGGGCGGCCAATTGGTCGGCGGCGATCATGCGTACGGTGCGGTGGCGACGGATAGCCGCACGCTCACCCCGGGCGCGCTGTTCGTCGCGTTGCGCGGCCCTAATTTCGACGGCCGCGATTTCGTTGCGGCGGCGGCCACGCGCGGCGCCATCGGCGCGATCGTCGAGCGGGCCGTGCCTCATGAATTGCCGCAGATCATGGTGGCGGACGCTTTGCGCGCGCTGCAAAGCTTAGGCAACGCATGGCGCGCCGAATTCAGCATCCCGATCGTGGCCGTGGCGGGGAGCAATGGGAAGACCACAGTCAAGGAGATGACCGCCGGCATCATGGCGCGCAAGGGGGCGACCTTGGCGACCCACGGCAACCTCAACAATCACATTGGGGTGCCCGTGACGCTGATGCGCCTCGAAGCCTCGCACCGCAGCGCCGTGGTGGAGATGGGCGCGAACCGCATCGGCGACGTCGCCGAGCTTGTGCGGCTGGCGCGACCGACGGTCGGGCTCATCACCAACGCCGGCGCCGAACATCTCGAGGGATTCGGCAGTCTGGACGGCGTCGCCCAGGGCGAGGGCGAGATGGTCTCCGGCCTCGCTCCGGAGGCGACGGCCATCATCAACGCCGACGATGTCTACGCGGCCTATTGGCTCAAGATTGCCGCTGCGCGGCGCATCATCACTTTCGGCGTGCGCGCGACAGCCGATTTCATGGCGAAGAATCCGGCCCAGAGCATCGAGCGCGGCGAATTCGCCACGCGCTTCACCCTCGAGTGTCCGCTCGGAACACGCTCGATCGCTCTCAGGGCGGGCGGCGCGCACAACATCGGGAACGCGCTGGCGGCGGCCGCGGCGGCAAGCGCCGCCGGCGCATCTCTCGAGGATATCGCTCTGGGACTGGCGGACTTTCGCGCGGTCGCGGGCCGTCTGCAGCTGAAAGCCGGAGCGCAGGATAGCTGGATCATCGATGACACCTACAATGCAAATCCGACTTCGGTGCGCGCCGCGATCGACGTATTGCGTTCGCTGCCGGGCATCACTTGGTTGGTGCTAGGCGACATGGCGGAACTCGGCGAATTTGCCGAAGACAGTCACGCGCACATGGGCGCGTATGCGCGAGACTCAGGGATCAAGCGCTTGTTCGCGTTGGGGCCGCAAAGCTCGAATGCCGCCGAGACCTTCGGTGCCGGCGCCGAGTGGTTCGCGGACGCCGAATCCCTGACCCGCCGGCTGCAGGCCGAACTCGCATCCGGCGTGACGGTGTTGATCAAGGGCTCGCGCATCAATCGCCTGGAGCGCGTAGTGCAAGCGCTCACCGGCAGCGGTGTCCAATCCGGTCACATGATGAGAGCGAGCTAGCGCCGTGTTGCTCTACATCACCGAATATCTCGCGCGCTTCTACAGCGGCTTTCATGTCTTTCAGTATCTCACGCTGCGCGGGATTCTGGCGGCGGTCACTGCGCTCGCGATTGCGCTGCTCATCGGCCCGACCATGATCCAGATGTTGAGCCGCTACCAAATCGGACAGCACGTGCGCACCGACGGACCGAAATCGCATTTGCAGAAGTCCGGCACTCCGACCATGGGCGGCGGTCTTATCTTGGTGGCCCTAGGCTTGGGCACACTGCTCTGGGCGGATCTCTCCAGCCACTACGTATGGGTCCTGCTGGAAACCACCATCGGCTTCGGCTTGATCGGTTTTTACGACGACTACATGAAGCTAGTCGTCGGCAATTCGAAGGGTCTGAAGGCGCGCTACAAGTATCTGGGGCAATCGATCGTGGGCTTGACCGTGGCGTTCACATTGCATCATCTGCGGCAAACTCCAGCCGAATCTGCGCTCTACGTGCCGTTCTTCAAGGCAGTGGCCATACCCTTGTCCCAGACCGGATTCGTTGCGTTCTCCTATTTCGTCATCGTCGGCACCAGTAACGCGGTGAACCTTACCGACGGGCTCGACGGGCTCGCCATCATGCCGGCCGTGATGGTGGCGGCGGCACTCGGCGTCTTTGCCTACGTCACGGGCAACGTCAAGTTCTCGACCTACCTGCAGATACCCTACATTCCCGGCGCCGGTGAGGCGCTGATTTTCAGTTCAGCCTTGGTGGGCGCGGGCTTGGGATTCCTGTGGTTCAACTCCTATCCGGCCCAGGTATTCATGGGCGACGTGGGCGCGTTGGCGATCGGCGCCTCGCTCGGCACGCTCGCCGTCATCGTGCGGCAGGAAATCGTGCTGTTCGTCATGGGCGGCGTGTTCGTGCTCGAGACCGTGTCCGTGATCCTACAGGTGGCGTCGTTCAAGCTCACCGGCAAGCGTATTTTCCGCATGGCGCCGATTCATCACCATTTCGAACTCAAGGGATGGGCCGAACCGAAAGTGATCGTGCGCTTCTGGATCATCAGTTTCGTGCTGGTGTTGGTCGGTCTTGCAACCTTGAAGATCCGCTGATGCACAGCGTCGTGGTCGGTCTCGGCAAGACGGGTGCATCATGCGTGCGCTATTTGTCGAAGCGCGGCATTCCGGTCGTCGCCACCGATTCGCGCCGCGCGCCGCCGGGGCTTGCCGACCTAGGCGATCTCGCGAGTTTGGTCGACCTGCGGCTCGGCGGCTTCGATTTGTCGCTGCTCGACGATGCATCGCAGATACTGATGTCTCCAGGAATTTCGCTCGAGGAGCCGATTGCCCGTGCTGCGCGCGATCGCGGCATCGAAGTGCTGGGCGACGTCGAGCTGTTCGCGCACAACGTGCATGCGCCGGTGATCGGCATTACCGGCACCAACGGCAAGAGCACGGTCACGAGTCTGGTGGCCCACATGGCGGCGACGGCGGGACTCAATGTGCTCGCCGGCGGAAACCTGGGGGACGCGGTCCTCGACTTGCTCGATCAGCCCACTCCGGACCTGTACGTGTTGGAGCTCTCGAGCTTTCAATTGGAAACCACCTCCTCGTTGAAGCTCCAGGCTGCGGTGGTTCTCAATGTGACCGCCGATCACATGGATCGGTACCCGTCGATGGCGGCTTACGCGCGGGCGAAATCGCGGATCTTCGCGAAAGCGGCGACCGTGGTGTTGAATGCCGATGATCCGCTGGTGGCGGCGATGCGCCAAGCGCCGGAGCGCGGGGGCGACGCCGCCCGTATCGTGACGTTTTCCGTTGAAAGCTCGGACGTGGAGGGCCGCCGCGCGGATTTCTCCCTGCTGCGGATCGGAGGTCAGACCCTGCTCGCGCACCAGGGCGCTGCGCTGCTCGATACCGCACGGATGAAAATTTCCGGCCTGCACAATGCCGCCAATGCGCTCGCGGCATTGGCATTGGGCGATGCCGCGGGATTACCCATGCCGAAGATGCTCGAAGCGCTCGAATCCTTTACCGGTCTGCCGCATCGCTCTGAGTGGGTTGCCGAAGTGGCCGGCGTTTCATATGTCGATGACTCCAAGGGCACGAACGTGGGCGCGACCATTGCCGCGGTCGCGGGCATGCCGGGACCTCTCGTGATGATTGCGGGCGGCGTGGGCAAGGGCCAAGATTTCGCACCGCTGGCTCAAGCCTTTCGCGGCAAGGTGCGGCACGCCGTGTTGATCGGCAGGGATGCACCCGCGGTGGCGAAGGCCCTTGCCGGTGTGTGCACCACGGAGACCGCCCCATCGATGCCGCAAGCGGTAGCGGCGGCCATGCGCGCCGCGCACGCGGGCGACACCGTGCTGCTGTCGCCCGCGTGCGCCAGCCTCGACATGTTTCGCGATTACGCACACCGCGGCGATGTATTCGCGGCCACGGTCCGCAATCTAGGCGGGAGGCTGATATGAACTCGGCCACGATGTCGTACGGAATGCGGGCGCGCGAGCGCATGCCCTTCGCCTGGGACCACATCACCTTGGGATTGGTCGCGGGCCTGCTGTTGGTCGGCTTGGTCATGGTCACCTCCGCATCGATGTCGATCGCGGCGCGCGATTTGGGCAATCCCTTCTACTTTCTCGAGCGGCAATTCATTTTCGGGTTCGCCGGGCTCATGTTTGCATGGGTCGTCACCCGAGTTCCGACCGAACTGTGGGATAAATATGGCCTCTGGCTGCTATGCCTCGGGTTGTTGCTGCTGTTCCTGGTGTTGCTGCCCGGGATCGGCGCCACCGTCAATGGCGCCCGGCGTTGGCTGCGCGTCGGGCCGGTCAATTTCCAGGTGTCTGAACTCGCCAAGGTCCTGGTGCTGACCTGGGTATGCAGCTACTGCGTGCGCAAACGTACCGAGCTGGAAACAACTCTCCCCGGGTTGGCCAAACCGGTCGGTCTGTTGACCGTCGCTGCATTCCTATTGCTGTGCGAGCCTGATTTCGGCGCTACCACGGTATTGTTCGCCACTGGCTTCGCCGTGCTGTTCGTCGCCGGTGCACGGCTTCGTTATGTGCTGTTATTGGTCTCGGCGGCGGCGCTGGCGTTCACCGTGCTGGCACTCACCTCCGCGTATCGCCTGAAGCGCCTCACGGGATTTCTACATCCCTGGGACGATCCCTTCAACGGCGGCTTTCAATTGACGCAGTCGCTGATCGCCATCGGCCGCGGCGCCTGGTTCGGTGTCGGCCTGGGCAGCAGCGTGCAAAAGCTGTTTTATTTGCCGGAAGCGCACACCGACTTCGTGTTTGCCGTGCTCGCCGAGGAGCTGGGCCTGGTCGGCGTTTTGGGGGTGATCGCTCTGTTCATGGCGCTGGTGTGGCGCGCGTTTCAGATCTCACGCATGGCGGCCCAAGCCGGCATGCGTTTCCAATCCTATCTTGCGCTTGCCTTCGGCGTATGGCTGGGATTGCAGGCCACCGTGAACATGGGCGTCAACATGGGCGTGCTGCCGACCAAGGGCCTGACCTTGCCGCTCTTGAGCTATGGCCGCAGCAGCCTGCTCGTGAGCCTGGCGTGGCTGGGAGTGGTGCTGCGGATTTATCACGAGATCAAGTGCAGCTCGCGTTCCGCGGTGACGCGCATTCCTGGAGGGGTCCGATGAGCGGCAGCCCCGTACTCATCATGGCGGGAGGCACCGGCGGCCACGTATTTCCGGCCCTTGCAGTGGCCCGCGTATTGCGGGATCGCGGGATCGCCGTGGTCTGGCTGGGAGTCCCGGGGAGCATGGAGGCGCGGCTGGCGCCGGCGAACGGCTTTCCCATCGAGTGGGTGCGAGTGGCGGGCATTCGCGGCAAGGGTTTCACGGCTTGGCTGCTCGCGCCGCTGCGGATCATCAAAGCCGTGGCGCAGGCCGTGGGAGTCCTGCGCCGCGTCCAGCCGCGCTCCGTTCTTGGGGCCGGCGGCTACGTGAGCGGTCCGGGCGGAGTCGCCGCATGGCTGTTGCGAATTCCTCTCTTGATTCATGAACAAAACGCCATTGCGGGATTGACCAATCGCTGGTTGGCACGACTCGCGAGCCAGGTGCTGGAAGCGTTCCCGGGAACTTTCCCGCCGCAAGTTCATGCGCGGGCCATCGGCAATCCGGTGCGCGACGAAATCGCCGCGGTACCGGCGCCGCAGGTGCGCTTCGCAGGCCGGGCCAATGGATCCCGCTTATTGGTGTTCGGCGGCAGTCAGGGTGCGATGCGCTTGAACTCGGTGGTTCCGCAGGCGCTGGCGCGCGTGGCGCCCGAGAATCGGCCGCAGGTCCGCCATCAAACCGGTGAACGCGGCCTGGAAGCGGCGCGCGCCGCCTATGCGGAAGCACGGGTGGAGGCCGACGTGTTGCCCTTCATCGACGACATGGCGGCGGCCTACGCCTGGGCGGATCTCGCCGTGTGCCGTGCGGGGGCAATGACCATTGCCGAGCTGCAGGCGGCGGGCTTGGGCGCCATCTTCGTGCCGCTGGCCGTGGCCACCGACGATCATCAGACCAAAAACGCCCAATTCATGGTGAAGTCCGGCGCCGCGCGCGTGATTCAGGAACGCGATCTCACGCCGGAGCGTTTGGCCGAGACGATCGGGGAGCTCATCGGCGATCGTGCGCGCCTACTCAAGATGGCCGAAGCGGCCCGCAGCTCGCGAGTCATCGACGCCGCGGCGCAGCTAGCCGACCTCTGCATCACCGCCGGAGCGCACGCATGAATGAATGCTTGCCCCCGAACGGCCGCACACGTAACGCCACGCGCGCGGACGATCACACGCGCATGGAAGATCGTATGCGGCGGATTCACCGCATCCACCTGGTCGGTATCGGCGGCAGCGGCATGGGAGGAATTGCCGAAGTCCTTCTGAACCTGGGTTATGCGGTGCAAGGCTCCGACCTCAAGTCCAATTCCGTCACGGAGCGCCTCACGCGACTGGGCGCATCGGTTTTCATCGGTCATTCAGCGGAGCAGCTCGGCGATGCCGATGTGGTGGTGGTTTCGAGCGCAGTCAATCGCTCCAATCCCGAGGTTGCGGCGGCGCTGGCGAACCGCATTCCGGTGGTGCCGCGCGCTGAAATGTTGGCCGAGCTGATGCGCTTTCGCTATTCGATCGCCGTGGCCGGAACGCACGGTAAGACGACGACGACGAGTTTGGTGGCCAGCGTGCTTGCCGAAGGCGGCTTGGATCCGACCTTCGTCATCGGTGGCCGCCTGAAAAGCGCAGACAGCAACGCCAAGCTCGGCGCCGGCCGCTATCTCGTCGCCGAGGCCGATGAAAGCGATGCGTCATTCATGCATCTGCAGCCGATGATTGCCATCGTCACCAACATCGACAACGATCATCTCGCCACCCATGAGGGCGACTTTTCGCGGCTCAAACAGAGCTTCGTCGATTTCTTGCATAACTTGCCGTTCTATGGGCTCGCAGTGCTGTGCATCGACGACGTGCATGTGCAGAGCATTCTCGAGGACGTGACACGGCCATTCGTCACTTACGGCTTTGCTCCCGAAGCGGACATTCGCGCCGTCGAGGTGGTCCGCGACGGCTTGCAGTCGCGCTTCCAGGCGCTTCGCGCGGGTCATGGCCCGTTGACACTCACCATCAATTTGCCCGGCCGGCACAATGTATTGAACTCCCTGGCGGCTGTTGCGGTGGCAACTGAGCTGGATATCCCGGCCGCGGCGATCCAACGTGCCTTTGCGCATTTCCAGGGCATCGAGCGGCGCCTGCAACAATTGGGGGAAATCGAGTGGCCAGGCGGACGCGCATTGGTGGTCGACGATTACGGCCACCATCCGACCGAAATTGCCGCAACCCTCGATGCCGTACGTCAAGGTTGGCCGACGCGGCGCCTGGTACTTGCCTTTCAGCCGCATCGGTATACGCGTACCCGGGATTTGCTGGACGACTTCGGCCAAGCCTTGAGCGAATGCGATGTGCTCCTGGTCACGGAAGTCTACGCGGCCGGAGAAGCGCCCATCGCCGGCGCCGACGGCCGAGCCATCTGCCGCGCAGTGCGCACGCGCGGCCTCAAGGAGCCGGTGTTCGTCGAGCACGTCGACGCCCTTGCCGAGAGCCTGCGCGCAGTGTTGCAGGACGGCGACGTGGTGTTGACCATGGGCGCCGGGAACATCGGCGCCATTGCGCAGGAACTCAAGAGCCGCTTTGCGGCGGGAGCTGCGGCATGAGCGCGCAGCGATCGCCGTCCTTGGCTCCGGAGTTTGCCGGCCGCGTTTTACACGACGTGGCCATGTCGAAGCACACCTCATGGCATGTCGGAGGTCCGGCCGATTTATTCTTCACGCCGCGCGACGCCTCGGATTTGGCCTGCTTCATCCGCCAGCTGCCGGCGGACGTGCCGTTGCTGTGGATCGGCCTCGGCAGCAACCTGCTCGTGCGCGATGGCGGAATCCGCGGCGCCGTCGTCGCCACGCATGGCGCGTTGGGCGCGTTCGAACGGTTGAGCGCGACCCGCATTCACGTGGAGGCCGGCGTGCCTTGCGCGCGAATCGCCCGGCAATGCGTGAAATGGGGGTTAGGCCCCGCCGAGTTCTTTGCCGGCATTCCCGGCACCTTGGGCGGCGCGCTGGCGATGAATGCCGGTGCCTGGGGTGGAGAGACGTGGCGCCACGTCGTGGAAGTCGACGTGCTCGATCGCCGCGGCGCACGGCATACCCGAATAGCCGCGGACTACGACATCGGCTACCGCAGCGTGAAGGGACCCGACAATGAGTGGTTCATCGGCGCGCGCCTCGAGTTCGAGCGCATCCCCGGCGTCAAGCACGAGGCCATTCGCGAACTGCTCGAAAAACGCAAAGAGACGCAGCCCATCGGCGAGTGGAGCTGCGGATCGGTTTTCATCAATCCGCCGGGCGATCATGCGGCGCGTTTGATCGAAAGCGCCGGCCTCAAGGGGATTCGCATGGGCGACGCCTCGGTATCCCAAAAACACGCCAATTTCATCATCAACCATGGGCGCGCCCTTGCGGCCGATGTCGAGGCCCTCATCGCTCACGTGCAAGCCACCGTGGCAACAGTCCATGGCATCGAACTCGGTACGGAAGTACGCATCGTGGGAGATCCGGTATGAGCCTGCTCACTTTGAAATCGGCCATCCGACCCGCCCGGTCAGGGCTGGACTTCGGCAAGGTGGCGGTGCTGCTCGGCGGCGATTCGACCGAGCGCGAAATCTCCCTGCTGAGCGGCAATGCGGTGCTCGCGGCCTTGATCCGCCGCGGCGTGAATGCGCACGCGTTCGATCCTTTGAATCACCCGGTCCGCAACCTGGTGAGCGAGGGGTTCGATCGAGCGTGGATCGCCCTTCACGGGCCGGGAGGCGAGGATGGCACCATGCAGGGCGCGCTCGAATGGCTCGGTATTCCCTACACGGGGAGCGGCGTCCTCGCCTCGGCGTTGACGATGGACAAGCTCAAGACCAAGCGGGTCGTGGTCGGCGCCGGATATCCCGCTCCCGAGTATGCCGTTTTATCGAGCCCGGATGATTTGCCGAGGGCGCTCGAGCACGTCGGCCTACCCATGATGGTCAAGCCCGCCTCGCAAGGCTCGAGCGTCGGAATCACCAAGGTCAAGGCCGCCGCGGAACTGCCGCATGCTTACGCCGAGGCGCGCGCCGTCGATCCGATCGTGTTCGCTGAGCGCTTCATCACGGGGGATGAATATACCGTGGGCGTCCTGCACGACCGGGGCCTGCCGTCGATCCGTATCGAACCGGCGACCGAGTTCTACGATTACCAGGCGAAATACTTCCGCAACGATACTCAATACCACTGCCCGAGCGGCCTCGATACCAGGGCCGAAGCCGAATTGCAGGCGGCGGCACTCGATGCGTTCCGAGTCACGGATTGCTTGGGCTGGGGCCGCGTCGACTTCATGCGCGAGCGAGCCACCCGCAAATTCTATTTCATCGAAATCAATACGACTCCAGGCATGACCGATCACAGTTTGGTGCCCATGGCCGCGCGTCAATCCGGCATCGACTTCGAAGAACTGGTGTGGCGCATCCTTGAAACCAGCTTCTTGCGGGAACGAAAATGAACTTGAACCTGGCTCTGCGCCGCAACCGTTTCAAGAACAAGCCCAAGGCCCAGCGAGCGCCGTGGCAATGGCCGACCTTCATCGTCGAATGGCGCATCCACGCGCGCCGCGCCGCGCTGCTGGTATTGCTCGCCGGCGGCTTGACGGCGCTCGCCTGGGCGCTCGATCGACCGCTTCGCGTCATCTCGATGGACGGCAGCTTCCAACGCGTGTCGCCCGGTCAAATCGAAAAAGCCGTCGCGCCGTTCAGTCAGGCGGGATTCATGTCCGCGGACCTCGACGATATCCAGCGCGCGGTCGAGGAGCTACCCTGGGTGGAGCACGCGCGCATTCAGCGCCGCTGGCCCAACAGCTTGCACGTCACCGTCATGGAGCAGACCGCCGCCGCGCGCTGGGGCGAATCGGGCCTGCTGAACACGCGCGGCGAGCTCTTCGTGCGCTCGGCGACCCACGTGCCGGCGGAATTGCCGCGCTTGAGCGGGCCGGACGGCAGTGAGTCGCAGGTCGCGCAACGCTATTTGTCGGTGCAGGGGCGAATGCTCGAGGCAGGCATGCGCATTGCGGCGCTGCGCCTCGATGAGCGGGGCGCCTGGGAGATGGATCTCGATAGCGGCGTCACCGTGCGCCTGGGAAGGCGCGACGTCGATGAGCGCATCGATCGCTTCATCCACACCGCATCGCAAGTCGTTTCCCATCGCCTCAACGAAATCACCTATGTCGACATGCGCTACTCCAATGGCTTTGCCATCGGCTGGCGCAACCCCGCGGTTCCGGCGTCGGCACCGCCCAAGCACACCGATGATGCCGACGTCTAGAGGCTGCAACGATACCAATGCTCAAGCGTTCTGATCGAAATCTGATAGTGGGGCTGGACATCGGCACCAGCAAAGTCGTCGCCATCGTGGGCGAGATCAAGCCCGACGGCGCGCTCGAGATCATCGGCATCGGCACTCACCCGTCGCGCGGCTTGAAGAAAGGCGTGGTGGTCAATATCGAATCCACCGTGCAGTCCATTCAGCGCGCAGTGGAGGAAGCCGAGCTGATGGCCGGCTGCGAAATTCATTCGGTGTACGCCGGCATCGCCGGCAGCCACGTGCGCAGTCTCAACTCGCACGGCATCGTCGCGATCAAGGACAAGGAGGTGGTGCAGGGCGATGTGGAACGCGTGATCGATGCGGCCAAAGCCGTCGCCATCCCTGCCGATCAAAAAATTCTGCACGTGCTGCCCCAGGAATACATCATCGACAGCCAGGAAGGCATCCGCGACCCGATCGGGATGTCAGGCGTGCGCCTCGAAGCCAAAGTGCACATCGTCACGGGCGCCGACAGCGCGGCGCAGAACATCGTCAAATGCGTGCAGCGCTGCGGTCTCGCCGTCGATGACATCGTCTTGGAGCAGCTCGCCTCGAGCTACGCCGTGCTGACCGAGGATGAAAAGGACCTGGGTGTATGCGTGGTCGACATCGGCGGCGGCACCACGGACATCGCCGTGTTCGGCGGCGGCGCAATTCGCCACACGGCGGTGATCCCGATCGCCGGCGATCAGGTGACCAACGACATCGCCGTGTCCATGCGTACGCCCACGCAATACGCCGAGGACATCAAGATCAAGTACGCCTGCGCACTATCGCAGCTGGCGAATCCCGACGAGACCATCGAAGTACCGAGCGTGGGCGATCGCCCGCCGCGGCGTCTCGCGCGGCAGACACTCGCGGAGATCGTCGAGCCGCGCTACGAGGAATTGTTCGGGTTGATTCGCGACGAGCTGCGCCGTGCCGGGCTGGAAGAGCAGGTAGCCACCGGCATCGTGCTCACCGGCGGCAGTTCCAAAATGGAAGGCGCCATCGAGCTCGCCGAAGAAGTGTTCCACATGCCGGTCCGTCTCGGCGTGCCGCAGTACGTGAGCGGCTTGGTCGATGTCGTGAGCAATCCCATTCATGCCACGGGCGTCGGGCTCCTGCTCTACGCCAAGAGCAATCTCGAAGGGCCGCTCGCGCGCGAAGCGCCGCTGCTCGCGGGCGGCATGAAGAATATGTTTGAACGAATGAAGACGTGGTTTCAGGGCAATTTTTGATTTTTACAGGTCATTTTTTCCGCAACAATCGATGAGGAGACTGGAATGTTCGAACTGATGGACTCTTATAGTCAAAGCGCCGTCATCAAGGTGCTGGGCGTGGGCGGCGGCGGCGGCAATGCCGTCTCGCACATGGTTCAAGCCGGCCTCGAGGGCGTGGATTTCATATGCATCAACACCGACGCGCAGGCGCTGAAGCACTCCAAAGTGCGAACCGCACTGCAAATCGGCTGCAACATCACCAAGGGCCTCGGCGCCGGCGCCGACCCAGAGGTGGGCCGCCAAGCCGCGATGGAAGATCGCGATCGCATCATCGAACTCATCGAAGGTTGCGACATGTTGTTCATCACCGCCGGCATGGGTGGCGGAACCGGAACGGGCGCGGCGCCCGTGGTGGCGCAGGTTGCCAAGGAACTCGGCATCCTCACGGTGGCCGTGGTCACGAGACCCTTCGAGATGGAAGGCAACAAGCGCTCGCGAGTGGCCGACCAAGGCATGCTGGAACTATCCAAGTATGTCGACTCGTTGATCACCATTCCCAACCAGAAGCTCCTGTCGGTGCTCGGCAGCAGCACGACGCTGCTCGACGCCTTCAAGGCGGCGAACACGGTTCTGCAAGGAGCGGTGCAGGGAATCGCGGAACTCATCACCCGGCCGGGACTGATCAACGTCGACTTTGCCGACGTACGCACCGTCATGTCGGAAACCGGCATGGCCATGATGGGTTCGGGCAGTGCGGCAGGCGACGACCGCGCGCGCGAAGCGGCCGAGGCTGCGATTTCGAGCCCCTTGCTCGAGGACATTAATCTCTCGGGCGCTCAGGGAATCTTGGTCAATGTCACCGCCGGCATGGACTTGTCCATTGGTGAATTCCAGGAAGTCGGTAACGTCATCAAGCAGTTCGCCTCCGACGATGCCACGGTGGTGGTCGGCACGGTGATCGATCCTGATATGGCCAACCAGATCCGTGTGACCGTCGTTGCCACCGGCCTCGGCAAGCCCGTGGCGACCGCGCGGCCTGCGTCGATCCAGGCGACGGCGGCCGCGGCAATCGCCCCACCGCTGACGATGCGCATGGTGCGTCCGAGATCGCCGATGGCGCCCACCGACTACGCGATCCTCGACAAGCCCACGGTGCAACGGCAACGCGCGGTCGGCGACGGTCTGCGCGCGGAATTGGAATCGGAGGATTTACTGGATATCCCGGCGTTTTTGCGCCGGCAGGCGGATTAACCAGGAAACGAAGCGACGGTACAGGTTTGCATTAATTCACATTAGTTGACACTCCAGACCATGGCGCGCGCGGGGATCGGATTCTCCGCAGCGCCGGTTTGGCTGATGATCTTTAGGCTGGGGTCCGCGTTATGGTACCTTTGCCGGTACATACAGTGCGGTTCTATTTAAATGCTGAATCAGCGAACTCTGAAGAATTCGATTCGGGCTACCGGCGTGGGATTACATACCGGCAAGAAAGTCCTGATGACATTGCGGCCCGCGCTGCCCGATACCGGCATCGTCTTCCGCCGTACTGATTTGGACCATCCTATCGATATCAAGGCCCACGCGGACAACGTCGGCGACACGACGATGGGCACGACGCTGCAGAAGGGCGACGCCAAAGTATCCACGGTCGAGCATCTGTTGTCGGCGCTGGCCGGGCTCGGCATCGACAATGCGCTGGTGGAAGTGAGTTCGGGCGAAGTTCCCATCATGGATGGCAGCGCGGGGCCGTTCGTGTTCCTGCTGCAGTCGGCCGGCATCGAGGAGCAAAGGGCTCCGAAGCGCTTCACGCGCATCCTCGAAAGCCTCCAGGTCGCCGACGGCGACAAGTGGGCCCGTTTCGATCCCTACGATGGCTTCAAAGTTAATTTTCAGATCGAGTTCAATCACCCAACCTTTAAAAAGCACTCCCAAGTCGCGTCGATGGATTTTTCGACGACTTCATTCTTGCGAGAGGTCAGCCGTGCGCGCACGTTCGGCTTCATGCGCGATCTGGAAAGTTTGCGCGCGCGCAATCTCGCGCTCGGCGGCAACATGGACAATGCCATCGTCCTCGACGACTACCGGGTGCTGAACGAAGATGGCCTGCGCTACGAAGACGAATTCGTGAAACACAAGATCCTCGACGCCATCGGCGATCTGTACTTGCTGGGACACAGCTTGATCGGGGAATTCAGCGGCTATAAGTCCGGTCATGGCCTGAACAACAAGCTGCTTCGAACCCTCATCGGCACGCATAGCGCCTGGGAGGAAGTGACCTTCGACAGTCTGGCTGATGCGCCGATTTCCTACGTGGCTGCTGCCGCAGCGCGGGCCTGAAGATCGTCGCTATCGTTTGAGCGATTCTGCCGGCGGCAGCGGCGGCACAACCCGGATTCGCACGCTGAGGACGGCAACACCCGTCGATGCGGTTACCCGCTTGCGGACGGTTTCCGTCAAGTAGCGCAGCCGGGAGGCCCATACCGCACCCACCACGCCGATGGTGAGTTTTCCTTGTTCAAGGCCGGAGCTCACCACCGCCAGCGCCAAGCGGGGGGGCAAGACCGCACGCACCTGTTCCAGCACCAAGGAGCGCTGCAGCGAGCGCGCTTTAAGCGTCGTTAGTTTGTTTCCAGTTCGTGACAATAAGTCACTGACACTTCTAGGATTTTGCATTGCAACACGACAGTATGCTATTGAACTGAATGGGAAAACCGTGCGGAAATCCTTGTTTTACGTCAGTTTTCTGCATAGGCTAGGTTCATCCCTGGGGCCATAGTAGTCTGAAAGGCTTCTGTAGGACCTGCACCGATTTGAAGCATCAAGCCCGGCTTATAGACTCCGCATGAGTGGCCAATAGAATCATCTTATGAATGTCATTTTCGTCGGTCGCAAGTCGGGGCGGGTAAAACAGTTTGATCTGCGCCACCCCTTCATTGTGGCGGCGGCGCTTCTATTAGTGGTCGGCATCGTGGGCGGGGCGTTCTCGGTGGGCGTGGGGTTGGGGGTACGTCACGGCAACGCCAATCCTATCAACCAGTTGGGCAATTGGTCGGCTATCTTGTTGCGGCAGCAGGCGCAGCTCGAGGACGTCAAGCGCAATCTGCAGGAAAAGGTCAATGCCTTGGCGATGCGCGTCGGCCAGATGAATGCCAATGTCATCCGCGTCAACGCGCTGGGTAAACGTTTGACTCATATGGCCAAGCTGAACGACGGCGAATTCGATTTTGGCAACCCCCCGGCTTTAGGGGGTTCCGACAGCGGTACCGACGGCCAGCCGGCGCAAATTCCCAACCTGACCGCCATGGTCGATGATCTGCAGAGCCAGCTTTCCAGCCGCGAGCAGCAATTGGGGGTCCTTGAGAACCTCATATTGACACGAGAACTCAACAGACAGGTGTACCCGGAAGGCCGGCCGGTTCAGGACGGTTGGATTTCTTCGTATTTCGGCAGGCGGGCGGATCCCTTTACAGGGTACTCAGCCGTGCACAAGGGTCTGGACTTTGCGGGTGCCGAGGGGACCAAAGTGTCGACGGTGGCCGCCGGTTTAGTGACTTTCGCGGGCGAGCGGTCCGGATTCGGCCAGATGGTCGAGGTCAATCACGGCAACGGGCTGGCGACGCGCTACTGCCACAACGAAAGAGTCCTGGTGAAGCAAGGCGACATGGTTCGAAAGGGCCAAGAGATCGCCTTGATGGGTTCTACGGGTCACTCCACAGGTCCTCACCTGCACTTCGAAGTACTGAAAAACGGCGCCCAGGTGGATCCGTTACGCTTTATCGGAGAAGACCGCTAATCCTTGAGGGTCTGGACGCATTGAGGTGCGCCTGCGCGGGCGTGGCGCCTGCTCTCGAAACGATTTCCCGCCCTTCCGGTCTATCCGTACAATACCCAGTTTTCTTGAAGGACTCCCTCGCGTGTGGAAGCTTCTGACCCGTGTATTTGGCAGCCGTAATCAGCGCCTCGTGAAGGAGCTGAGCCGCACCGTCGCGGCCGTGAATGCTCTCGAGGCGAGCCTGAGTGCTCTGCCCGACGAGCAATTTCCGGAAAAGACCCGAGAACTCAAGGCGCGTTTTGCAGCGGGCACTGCGTTGAATGACCTGGTCCCGGAGGCCTTCGCCTTGGTGCGCGAAGCCTCGCGGCGCAAGTTAGGCATGCGGCACTTCGACGTCCAGTTGATCGGCGGCCTCGCACTGCATCAGGGCAAAATTGCAGAAATGCGCACGGGCGAGGGCAAGACGCTGATGTCAACCCTGCCCGCGTACTTGAACGCCCTTACCGGCGAGGGCGTCCACGTCGTCACGGTCAATGAGTACCTGGCGCAGCGCGATTCGGAATGGATGGGACCGGTATTCCGTTTTCTGGGTCTCGAGGTCGGCGTCATCAAGAATGCCCAGTCCTCCGATGAGAAGCGCGCGGCCTATGCCTGCGACATCACCTACGGCACGAACAACGAATTCGGGTTCGACTATCTGCGCGACAATCTTGCGTTTCGGCTGGAAGACCGGGTCCAGCGCAAGCTGTCGTTTGCAATCGTCGACGAAGTCGATTCGATCTTGATCGATGAAGCGCGCACGCCTTTGATCATCTCGGGCCCTGCGGAGGAGAGCACCGAGCTCTACATCAAGATCAACGCGCTGATTCCGCGCTTGACTCGCCAGAAGACGGAAGACGGTCCCGGCGACTACGCGGTCGACGAAAAGACCAAGCAAGCGACGCTCACCGAAGACGGCCATCAAAAGGTCGAAGAGCTCATGGCGGAGATCGGGCTCTTGCGGGAAGGCGAGAGTCTCTACGACGCCACCAATATCCGCCTGATGCATCACTTGAACGCGGCGCTGCGCGCGCATGCTTTGTACAAGCGCGATGTCGAGTACATCGTGCGCCAGGGCGAAGTGATCATCGTCGATGAGTTCACCGGCCGCACCATGCAGGGGCGCCGCTGGTCCGATGGCTTGCATCAGGCGGTCGAGGCCAAAGAAGGCGTCAAGGTGCGCGAGGAAAATCAAACCGTCGCATCGATCACTTTTCAGAATTATTTCAGGTTGTATTCGAAATTGTCCGGCATGACGGGCACGGCCGACACCGAGGCGTTCGAGTTTCAACAGATCTACGGTCTTGAGGTGGTGGTGATCCCGACCCACAAGCCGATGATCCGCCAGGATAAATCCGACCTCGTTTTTCTCTCCGAGCAAGACAAATTCCAGGCCATTCTCGAGGACATCCAGGATTGCGTGAAGCGCGGTCAACCGGTACTCGTGGGCACGACGTCGATCGAAACGTCCGAGCGCCTCGCAAAGCTCCTGCAGGGAGCGAAGATTCCTCACGAAGTGCTGAACGCCAAGCAGCATGAGCGGGAGGCGCACATCGTCGCCGAAGCCGGCCGGCCCGGCGCCATCACGATTGCCACCAACATGGCCGGCCGCGGCACGGATATCGTGCTCGGCGGCAGTCCGCAGACGCAAATCGATGCGATCGAGAACCCGAACGCCACCGAACTCAAGCAAATTCACGACGAGTGGCGCAAACGGCACGAGCAGGTCGTGGCGGCGGGTGGTCTGCACATCGTGGGGACCGAGCGCCATGAATCACGGCGCATCGACAATCAGCTGCGCGGGCGTTCCGGCCGTCAGGGCGATCCGGGCTCCAGCCGATTCTATCTGTCTCTCGAAGATAATTTGATGCGTATTTTCGGCGATCCGACGCGCATGAAAGCGCTCATGACCCGAGTGGGAATGAAGGCGGGCGAAGCCATCGAAAGCGGCATGTTGACGCGCCAAATCGAGCGGGCTCAGCGCCGGGTCGAGCAGCACAACTTCGATGCCCGCAAACAGTTGCTCGAATACGACGACGTTGCCAACGATCAGCGCCGCGTGATTTACCAACAACGCACCGATCTCATGAGCGCGGAAGATGTGGCCGAGGCCGTCAAGGGCATTCGCGAGGACGTGGTGGGCCAGCTGGTGGATCAATACGTCCCGGGCGGCGCGCCCGAAGAGCAGTGGGACATATCCGGTCTGACCCAGGCCATCGGGCGCGACTTCGGTCCCCTGCTGCCGATCGACGCTTGGATGAAAGCCGAGGAATCCGGCGACGGTTCGGGCCTGCGCCACAAAATCATTGCCGCGCTCGAAGAGGCCTACGTCCTGAAGGAGACGAACGTTGGTATGGAGGTCATGCGCTACATCGAAAAAGAGGTGATGCTGCGCACTCTCGACCAACACTGGCGCGAGCATCTAGCCGCGATGGATTACATGCGGCAAGGCATCTTTTTGCGCAGCTATGCGCAAAAGAATCCGAAGCAGGAGTACAAGCGCGAGGCGTTTGAATTGTTCTCCGCGATGCTGGATCGCATCAAATTCGATACGGTGACCACCGTGTCGAAGATCCAAGTGCGCAGCCAGGCCGAGATCGAGCGCGAGGAACTCGAGCGGCAGCACCGGCTGGCGCGCGCCCTCCAGGCGCAGCATGCCGAAGCAATTTCGCCGATTCAAGCGGCGGCATTGAGCGATCCCGGCGCGGGCGATGCCGTGAATTCCGGGGGCAATGTCATGGAAATGGATCCGCGGTCGAGCACCCCGGCTGCGCCATTCGTGCGTCAGATGCCCAAGGTCGGGCGCAACGAACCCTGTCCCTGCGGTTCCGGCCGCAAGTACAAGCACTGTCACGGTACGTTGCAGCAAGCGAGCGGTTGAGCCGAAGTCCGGTCATCCATGTGGTCGCGGCCGCGCTGATAGACGCGACCGACCGCGTGCTGCTCGCGCAGCGGCCGGCCGGCAAACACCTGGCCGGCGGGTGGGAATTCCCCGGTGGGAAACTCGAGCCAGGAGAGGATCGCGTGGCGGGGCTGGCGCGCGAGCTGCATGAAGAGCTCGGCATCACGCTGCGCACCCCGCGACCGCTGATCCGCGTGCGTCACGCCTACCCCTCACGTGAAGTCCTCCTCGACGTCTGGATCGTCCGCGACTTCAGCGGGACCCCGGGAGGACTCGACGGTCAACCCCTGCGTTGGTGCACTCGAGCCGAACTGGCCACGGTGGATCTGCTGCCGGCGGACGGCCCGGTCGTGCGCGTGCTGTGGCTGCCGGAGCGGCTGACGCAAATGTCCTCAGCGGAATACGACGTCGTCCCGCCCCGGGCGGCCGGCAATCCGACGCGGCTTCGCGGCGTGTCCTGTCGGGACACCGCTCAGGCTGCCGCGGCCGCCGTCGGCGGCGCGGACTTCGTGGTGCTGCGCGAGCCCGTGGCCGACGCCGAGCTTGCGTCGCTGTGCGGCGCTGTGCCGCTGCCGGTGTATGCGCGCGGAATACCGCTCAGCCAGGCCTGGGTGCTGGGCGCGAGCGGAGTGAACGCGATCTAGCAAACGCGCCGCTTATAGCGCAGGGCTTATCGCGCAGACCTTACCGCGCAGGGCTTACAGATTGTCGTCGAAGTACCGTTTGATGGTTGCGTAGGCATGCCGGCCATCATGCTGCCGGATGAGGCCGTGCTTCGCTCCGGGATAGACCATGACATCGAAGGGCTTGCCCAAGTCCTGCAGCTTGCGAAACAGCTTCGTACTGTGCAAGAAAAGCACGTTGTCATCCGCCATGCCGTGCATCACTAGGAGCTTGCCCTTGAGATTCTCGGCGTAGGGCAGCACCGAACTTGCCGTGTAACCCGCGGAATTGTCTTGAGGCCGATCCAGATAGCGCTCGGTGTAATGGGTATCGTAAATCCCCCAATCCGTGACGGGGGCGCCCGCGACGCCGACGCGAAACACATCGGGGGCTTTGAACATCAACATCAAGGTCATATAGCCGCCGTAGCTCCAGCCCCAGACGCCGATGCGTGCGGGGTCCACGAACGCTTGAGCCGCAAGCCAGTGCGCACCCTGGACTTGATCTGCCACTTCGACATCGCCCAACTTGTCGTGGATAGGGGCTTGAAAAGCGGTTCCCCGGAATGCGGTGCCGCGGTTGTCGAGCTGGAACACGACATAGCCGCCGCGCGTCAAGATTTGATTGAACGAGGCGCCCGTCCAAGTATCGAGGACTCTTTGCACGCCCGGTCCCCCATAGACGTCGACGATTGCCGGGTAGCGCTTCGCCGGATCGAAGTGCCGGGGCTTGAATAGGCGGTAATACAGGATCTGACCGTCGGCGGCCTGAAGAGTGCCGAATTCAGGGACGGAATTGGCCGCAAGATAAGGCTCGTCCGGATGCTGCGCATCCAACCGATTCTCGAGCAAGCGAGCGAGCAGCTTGCCGTCGGCGCTATGCAAAGCGACCTGAGGCGGTTGGATCGTGCTGGTGAAATTATCGACGTAAAAGCTCGCGTGAGACGACATGGTGATGCCGTGTACGCCGTCGCCTTCGGAAATGCGGTCGATCTTGCGCGGATCGTCCGTGTCCAAGGAAGTACTATAAAGCTGCCGCTGCGTCGGACTTTGCGCGTTCGCCGTGAAATATACCGTGCGTCGTTTTTCGTCGATTCCCTTGACGGCCCGTGCGCGAAAATCATCGACGGTCCAATTCCCCGCCGTCAGTTGCCGCAGCATCCGACCGTCGTTGGCGTAAAGGTAGAGATGCCTGAAGCCGTCGCGGCTCGATGCCCAGATAAATTCCTTGGATTTTTTGAGGAAAGAGATCTCGTCGTGCAATTCGATCCAAGTTGCGCTGGTTTCAGTCAGAACCACACTGCTTTTTCCGGTTTCGATGTCGGCAAACAACAAATCGAGCTTTTTCTGGTCGCGGCTCTCGCGCTGAATCGCCACCGTGCGCCCGTCCGGCAGCCAATTGACACGGGCTAGGTAAATGTCGGTATCGCCGCCTAAGTCGATCCAGCTGACGGCTCCGCTCCGCACATCGATCACGCCGAGACGCACCAAGACGTTCGGACCGCCGGCAGCGGGGTAACGCTGAGCGAAGGTGGCGACATTATCCGCTGCGATTTCGAAGCGCTGGGTGACCTTGACGGGCGTTTCATCGACGCGTGCAAAAGCGATATACCGATCATCGGGGGACCACCAGTAGCCGGTATTGCGGTCCATCTCTTCCTGCGCGACGAATTCGGCCATGCCGTTCTTGATGGCGCCGCCGCCATCCCCGGTCAGCGCTTTTTCCTGGTTTCTTGCGATGTCAAATACGTGCAGATTCTGATCGCGGATGAACGCGACGTAGTGCCCGGCCGGCGAAACCGTCGCGTCCGATGCGGAGCTGTTCGAGCGGTTGATTTCGAGCACCGCATCCGCCGCGGGTTTGGTGAGATCGTAATAGTAGAGAGTGCCGCCGAGAGGAAACAGCAAGGCGCGGCCGGATGGCGCAAAGGAGTACTCGAGGATGCCGGATAACGCCGCGGTTCTTTGCCGTTCGCGGCGGCTCAACTCCTCCTCCGAAGGTTTTTTCGTGGCGGGCGCCAACGAGTGGGAGTCGACCAGAATATGCGAGCTGCCCTCATGAATATGGTACTCCCAGAGATCCAGGCGATCCTTGTCCTTGGGGCTGCCTTGCAAATAGGTGATGCGGGAACCGTCGGGCGATATCTTCAATCCGGCGATGGTCGGGCCGGCCAATGCAGGCGCATCGAACAGCCGATCGATCGTCAATTCGGCAGCGTGCGGAGCGCTGACTGCTGCGCAGGCTACCAGAGCGGGCGCCAAGTAGCGTCCGGAATTGCGGGTGTCGGCCATGAGTTGAATTCTATTACAACCGCGTCAGCCGGTAGCAGACCTCGTGCAAGTGGGTGACGCCGCGCGCGCGCAGTCTCGGTTCGTCCGCCAAGACGTCATCCCTTGAAAGCTCCTGGATTGCATGATGACGGGCGTACAAGCGCTCGACCTCGTGGGCGGCGATGGAGAAGGGCGGCCCGGACATTTGTGTTTGCGCGTACTCCATGGTGACCAAGAGGGTTTGCGCGCCGGGGCTCGTCATCGCTGTCATGTGCGCGACATACGCTTCACGCAATTCCGGCGCCCACGAGATCAATGCGGCGCGGTCGTAGACGGCCGGGAAGGCGTCGAGGAGCTGCCGCGTCAGCGCAAAGAAATCGCCGCGGTAAAGCTTGAGCGCCAGGTGCTCATAGATGTCGAAGTGATCAAGGATTCTGCGCCTTGCGGGAATGCCTTGTTCCATGCAAAACGATTCCAACGCAACCGCGGAGAGCTCCACGCCCACCACGGAATGACCTCGCTCGAGCAGCCACAAGAGATCGAGGCTTTTGCCGCACAGAGGGACAAACACCGGGCTCGTGGGCGCCAACCCAAGCTGCGGCCAATGCTTCTTGAGGTGCCGATCCACCTTGGATTGATGAAAGCCAATTTGGCCCGTCCGCCACCGTGCGTGCCAAAATTCAGGCTGCAAGGTCTTACGAATCCTCGGAAGAATCCGGAGCCAATTCATCGGCCGGGCTTGTCGATTCGTCCGGAATCTTGTGCTGTTCGCTGAACCACGCGCCGAGGTCGATGAGCCGGCAGCGATCGCTACAGAAAGGGCGGTAGGGCGATGCCGGCGACCATTCGACGGGCCGCCGGCAGGTGGGGCATTTGACTATCGTTGCCATCGAACTCGGTCCGACTCACGCACAGCAGGTCAACAGGAACGGCACGTCGACTTCCACATGCGCCGGACGGCTCGTGGCATCCAGCCAATTCAAGAATCGGATGGTGCAACGATGCTGGTTGCCGCTGATCTCCGGAAACAAGCCGAGATGCGGGGGTAGGGTTACGCGCACCAATTGGCAGGGGTTCTCGCGATCAAATTGCAGCTGGAATATGCCGCCGGCTGCGAGCTCGGATTTGCGTTTGGCATTTTGCCGGGTCAGCCAAAGCAGTTCGGCAATGCTGTCGCACAACGGTCTGATCAGGGCAAGCCAGTTGTCGAACTCCGCCGCGCGTACCTCGGCGGGACGGTTGAGCCAGTACGAGTAGTCCGGCAGGTCAAAATCGCAGGTCCCGCCCGGAATGGCACTCCGGTGCTTGATGGCGCTCAGGAACTCGGAATCTCGCAGCGGCCCCATGTAGTTTCCGCCGACTGTCGAAAGGTCATGGCGCAACTTGACCAGGTTGGACATCAACGACTTGAGGCGCCCTGGGTCGACGCCGGTTTTGGACTGGTATTCCTTGAGAACGTTCACGTGACGCTCGAGTTCTTTCATGACGTCGGTGCGTGGCTCGCCCCGTGCCGTGATGGCCAAGATCTCGAGCAGGCTCGCGACCGCGGCGCGCGAACTCCAGGGATTGGATGACTCGCTGTGGTATGAGGCCTGCGTATAGAGAAATTCCAGGCGTAGGAACGTGCGCATACGCTCATTCAGGGGCTGCTCATAGACGATCGGCGCCGCCTCGAGGTCCGCTTGGGTCTGTGGATCGGGATGAGAGTTCATCTGCCTATTCTGAGCCAACCCAAGGCCCAGGGTAAACCTCAGGTTTAGATTAAATCACTCCGCCCGCTGAGCATCGGCCAGCCGCAGATACGTTTCATGTAAGCGATCGACCGCCTGTCGCAAATCCGTGACGGTGCCGGAGTTCGGCAGCACATCGTCCGCAGCGGCCAGACGCGCGGAGCGCGGTGCCTGAGAGGCCACAATTGCACGGGCTTCCTCGAGCGAGCAATGGTCGCGGGCCATCACGCGCCGCAGCTGAACGGCTTCGTCGACATCGACTACCAAAATACGGTCCACTCGATTACGCACCGCGCCTTCGACCAGCAGCGGGATCGCCATCACCACGTACGGTCCCTCCGCAGCTGCCGCGCCCCGCTCCATGTCGGTCCGAATCAGAGGATGAAGGATGGCTTCCAAGTCGCGCCGTGCGTCGGCATCGCTGAATATCCGGCCGCGTAAAGCGCGTCGGTCAAGCTCGCCATTCTCGGCCACCACGCTCGGCCCGAAACGTTTGATCACCTGTTCGAGCCCCGGGTTGCCCGGTGCGACTACGGCACGAGCGGACGCGTCGGCATCGATGACGGGAACTCCCCGCTCGGTGAATCGTTGAGCAACGGTGCTCTTGCCGCTCGCAATGCCGCCGGTGAGGCCGATGAGCAGGCGACGGCCCATGGCTCAGTGCTTGAGGCCGGACACGCGCATATAGCTATCCATCAGCACGTCGCCGTACATCATGGCGATCCAGCCCGCGCCGGCCAGATAGGGCCCGAAGGGCATCGGCGCGCTGCGGTCGCGGCCGCGCACTAGGATCATCAAGATCCCGAGAACGGCGCCGGCGGCAGCCGACAGCAGGATCACCAGCGGCAATACCTTCCAACCGAGCCAAGCTCCCAAGGCGGCAAACAGCTTGAAATCGCCGTAACCCATGCCTTCCTTGCCGGTAATCAGCCGGAATGCATGGAATACCAGCCAGAGACTCAAGTACCCCGATGCCGCGCCAAGGAGGGCATCGCGCGCGGACACGGGAATCGGGCTGCCTGCAATGGGCCCGACGATCACGGCCGCCAGCAAGCCGGCCCACATCAGGGGGAGGGTGATGCCATCCGGCAACAGCTGATGATCGACATCGATGCCCGCGAGCGCGATCAGCGCCCAAGTGATCAGCAGACCACACGCCGCCGGCGCGCCGAAACCGAAGTGCCAGGCGACCCACGCCGAGAGGATGCCCGTCGCGAGTTCGACCAAGGGATAGCGCGCGGATATCTTGGCGTTGCATGCGGCGCAGCGGCCCCGCAGGAGCAACCAACTCAGGACGGGAATGTTCTGCCAAGCCTTGATGGGCGCCCTGCAGGCGGGACAGGCCGAGCGGGGCGTGCTCAAGGTCAATGGTTCGGGAATCATCTGGACCATCGACGCCGTTGCCGAAGTGTCGGGGGCCGCCGGCATCAATTCGGCGGCCTGGGCGCGCCATTCGCGCTCCAGCATGATGGGCAGGCGATAAATGACGACGTTGAGAAAGCTGCCGATGACCAGACCCAGCACGAACGCCGACCCCGCGAACACCGCGTGGTTATCGGCGTAAAGCGCGGCGAGGTCGTTCAGCATGGGCTAGACGAGAGTCCGCCGCGACGTCCGACCAGAGGATTAAATTGCCGAACCGAGCTTGAATATGGGGAGGTACATGGCAATGACCATGCCGCCGACGAGTACACCCAGGATGGCCATGATCATCGGCTCGAGGAGGCTCGACATGCTGTCCACTGCATTGTCGACTTCGGCCTCGTAGAACTCGGCGACCTTGCCCGACATGGTATCGAGGGATCCGGATTCCTCGCCTACCGCGATCATTTGCACCACCATGTTCGGAAATATCCCTGTGTTCTCCATGGCGCGCTGCAGACGTTGGCCCGTCGCCACCTCGTCCTTCATCCGCAACGTTGCTTCTTCATAGACGATATTGCCCGTGGCACCGGCTACGGATTGCATTGCCTCAACCAAAGGCACGCCGGCCGCGAACATCGTTGAAAGGGTCCTTGCAAAGCGCGCGATCGCGGACTTGACCAAAATGGGTCCGATGATCGGAAATTTAAGCATGGCCCGGTCGATGCCGCGCCGCATATTTCTCGAGCGCTTATGGAAGTACATGAAAGCGTAAATGGCGCCACCGGCAATCAATCCTACAACCCAGCCATAGTGCTGCATGAATTTCGACATGTTGACGACCATTTGCGTGAACGCCGGCAAATCCGCACCAAAGCCCTTGAACAAAGACTCGAATTGCGGAATGACGAAAATCAGCAATATCACCGTTACGATGACGGCGACGATCAAAACTGCCGCGGGATAAAACATCGCCTTCTTGATTTTTTTCTTCAGGGCTTCCGTTTTCTCCTTATAGGTCGCGATCTTGTCGAGCAACGTTTCGAGTGCGCCGGCCTGCTCGCCTGCCGTAACCAAATTCACGAATAGATCGTCGAAGTACAAGGGGTGCTTCGCGAGCGACTCATGCAACGTGCTCCCGCCTTCGATGCTGCTCTTGATTTCGAGCACCAATTTTTGCATGGCCGGCTTTTCATGCCCGTTGCCGATGATCTCGAAGGCCTGCACCATTGGGATGCCGGCCGACATCATGGTGGCGAGCTGCCGGGCGAATACCGCGATGTCCATCGGCGAAACTTTGCCGCCGGATCGAAACACTGAGCTCGGTGTCTTGACGCGGGTCGCCGCAACGCCCTGGCGCCGCAGGTCTGCCCGAAGCGCGGCTTCGTTCGCGGCAAGGGCCTTGCCGCGTACCTTGTTGCCGCGCTTGTCCTTGCCTTCCCATAAAAACTGGGTTTCTTTCTTCCCTGCGGTTGCCGATACGGCCATAAATCCCATCCTTCCCGGTTGCCTGCTAATCGATGGTCACGCTGTTGACTTCTTCCAAACTAGTCACACCGTTTCTCACCTTCTCCAAACCTGAACGGCGCAGATTCCATATGCCATCCTTGACCGCTTGATCGTTGATGTCCATGGCGCCGCCGCCTTCCATGATGATGCGCCCGATGGTCTCCGTGACCGGCATGACTTGGTAAATGCCCATGCGACCCTTGTAGCCGTCCGTGCACTGCCCGCATCCTACGGCCCGATACACTCTGATGCCTTTCTCGATGTCCGCCGTCTCGAAGCCTTCCTTTTTCAAGGCTTCGTCAGGAATGTCGATCGGTTGCTTGCAGTTGATGCACAGCTTGCGGGCCAGGCGTTGCGCAATGATGAGACTCACCGAGGTGGCGATGGCGTAGGGTTTGACGCCCATGTCGACCAGCCGGGTAAGGGTTTGCGGCGCATCGTTGGTATGCAAGGTCGACAACACCAAGTGCCCGGTTTGTGCCGCCTTGATGGCGATTTCCGCCGTTTCCAGATCGCGAATTTCGCCGACCATGATCACATCAGGGTCCTGGCGCAGGAATGCGCGCAGAGCGGCCGCAAATGTGAGTCCAACCTTGTTGTTCACATTGACTTGATTGATGCCCGGCAGGTTGATTTCCGCCGGATCCTCGGCGGTCGAAATATTGCAATCCTCGGTGTTGAGGATGTTGAGGCCCGTGTATAGCGACACGGTCTTGCCGCTGCCGGTGGGACCTGTCACCAAAATCATTCCTTGCGGTTTGGCAAGGTATTTGAGGTAAAGCTCGCGCTGCAGCGGCTCGTATCCCAGTGCGTCGATGCCCAACATGGCGCTCGACGGATCGAGAATACGGGTGACTACCTTCTCGCCGAACAGCGTCGGGCACGTGCTGACGCGAAAATCGATGGCCCGGTTCTTCGACAGCCGCATTTTGATGCGGCCGTCCTGAGGTACCCGGCGCTCGGCAATATCGAGCCGCGCCATGACTTTCAGGCGTGCGACGATCTTTACCGCGAGCTGCACGGGCGGTAACGCGACTTCCTTGAGGACGCCGTCCAAGCGCGTGCGGATGCGGAACATCTTTTCATAGGGCTCGAAGTGAATATCCGAGGCGCCTTTCTTGATCGCGTCGAGCAGTATCTTATTGACGAAGCGCACGATAGGCGCGTCTTCGACGTCATCGCGTCCTAGGGCGTCCGCATTGGGATCTTCGTCGCCGCCGGTGACCTCGAGATTCTCGAGATCGAAGTCGTCATCGGTCAGGCTCGGCATGACCGATTCCGCCTGCTCCATCGCCTTGCCGACCGCGGCTTGCAGCTTGTCGTCCTCGACCACGACGAACTCGATGCTCATCGATGTCTGGAAGCGAATCTCATCGAGCGCATGCAGATTGGTCGGATCCGCGACTGCCAGGAACAGGCGCTTGCCTCGCTTCATGAGCGGCAAGGCTCTGTGCTTCTGTAGCAACTTGTCGCTTACCGCACGGACAGCATCCATATCGATGGCGACCGCGTCTAGGTCAAGCAACGGCACGCCGAACTCGTTGGAAGCGGAAATCGCGATATCGCGGGCCGTGGCCAGGTTCATGGTTACCAGGTGGGTTACCAGGTTGACCCGTTTTTCCTTTGCCCGGGCGATGGCATCCTGCATGGCTTGTTCGTCCAACAAGCCATCTTGGACCAAGCGTTGCGCAAGGCCGCCCAGGGCCACGCGGCTGGTGCCGCCAACTGACGCTATTGCGTTATCATTCATGGACTTAAGGTAATCCCCGGGCCGCTGATTCTAGGCTACTATCGGTAGCTGACTGAGCAATTGTCAAATCATCCGTGGATGGTCGCACATTGAAGGCATCACGCTCGTGACTTCGATCGCAAATTAAGCCTTCTTGGAGGCTAGCCTCGGATGGCCGCAAAAAAGAAGCCCCTCCGTGGAGGGGCTTCGGTTGCTGCCTGAGAGTCGCTCAGTAGCGTTAGCAGCCTATCGTCATTACTTGCAAGTCGCTGGAGTGTAACGGGCCAAAAGAGTTCCGGTGGCAGCGCCCGGCAAACCGTTGGCCGTCGCGGCACTGTTCGTCAAGGTCGCGCAAGCCCAGTCCATGTTGCCCGCCAGGCCGGCAGCTAGCACTTGAGCAGCCCCGGCGACATTGATGTAAGGCGTCAATTTCAAGGTTTGAGTATTGATCTGGGGCACAACGTTTGAGTAGGTCACGGTGATAATACCCGTGGCACCGATAGTAACGCCGGTCACGTACTTCGAGGCGAGGGGGACCCAACTCGCCGCCAGGGCGGCTACGCCCGGTAAGTCAGCCGACTGGTAGGCCTCAGATACTGCAGTCTTCGCCGCATCCGCCAGGCCAATACCTTCCGTCACCTTCGCGCGGATCGTGTAGTCCTGATAAGCCGGAATGGCG
This sequence comes from Steroidobacteraceae bacterium, assembly GCA_035996065.1. Lineage (GTDB taxonomy): Bacteria > Pseudomonadota > Gammaproteobacteria > Steroidobacterales > Steroidobacteraceae > Bog-1198. The sequence goes on from DASYJX010000059.1 coordinate 178,898, forward strand.
ATCGCCGCCAAAATACCGATGATCGCGACCACGATCATCAATTCGATGAGCGTGAAACCCTGCTGTACTTTCTTAAACATTTTGACTCCTGTTGAACACACAAACAAATCCCTAATTCGAACAACGGCCGATGCCGGTGACAAAAGGAAAGCAAGCGGTGTGCCAACACTCGATCTTTGCACTTAAGCTCATGAAATAACGAGTCTTTATTGAAGACCGGCGGGGGCGGCTTGACATAGAATCGTCGCCGTACGGCGCCGCGGCTAGCACCCAGAGTCACACAGTGACATTTTTTGTCATGGACTTGTGGAAATTTCTAGGCCCTCAGTCCTTTCAACGGTCCGATGAACTTTTCGTAGTTGCGCCAGCGCTCCACTGACCGACTATAAATCTTCTGCCGCACCTGCCAGGCGCTAGCAGTATTAACTGTATGCTCGGCCTTATCGAATGATAGGCAACGATCGTCCCACTCCAGTTCCAGGAAATCCAAGATTTTATGTGTCCAGGCGACTTGATCGGAGACGAGTTGTTCGTACGGCACTTCGAGTATCGTCCCCGCAGGAAGCGCCGAGACCCAATGCTTCATCAATCGCTGATGCACCCGGTAATAATCCGCGAGGTCGGACAGGTCCATCGTGAAACTTAGTCCCGTCAAGAAATTCTGGAAATAACACGAAAGACAGGTGTCAATCGGGTCTCTGCGCATGTAGATGATGCGCGCTTTCGGAAATACCGAGTGCAAGAGACCTAGATAGTCGCAATTGAAGTTGGTCTTATCGACGACGCGCAACGCGTCGGGACCCTGGAGCGCGAGAATACCCAAGTAGTCCTCAGCCCGCTTTTTCCTCGCCGGCTCGCCGAGGATTCCTTGCAGTAGCTCACGCACGTTCGCGCGTCCGGTATCGAGCCAAAACTGCAATTCTCCCGCACCTCTCGCCGACGGATGTGACGCAATAATTTGCTCGACCAGCGACGTGCCGGAACGTGGCATTCCCAAGACAAAAACGGGTTTCATGGACGCAGAGCCGGAAGATGCCGCTCCCGCCAGCGCATCCCGCGAATGACTGCGAATCATGCCGTCGGCGAGCCTAGCGTGGGCTTCTCGATCGTATTTTTGCGTCACCGTTTTCAACAACTCGTTGGCGCGTCTGTAATTCTGGAATGCTCGCTCAAAATCATCGACGTCATCGCAGTACTTTCCAATTGCAAAACACAACTCGGCTTGCTGCCAGAGGGGGAGTCCGCTGGCCGCTATCTCCTCCGCCCCCTTGAGCCAGTCGCTGTCAGCAATGGTCATTCTGCGAAGGGTGGTTATGGCCGCCCAGGCGCCCGGTAGTTTAGGTGCGACTTTCAATGCGCGATTGATGAAGGATTCAGCCTCCCGGAAGTGCCCTTCCGCGCGCGCGATCTGCCCCAGACCCAGCAGGGCCTCAGCTTGACGAGGATCCACTTTCAGTGCCTTTACACAGGCAGCCTTGGCTTCGCGCAAACGACCCGCGATGATGAGAACCAAGCCAAGCTTGCTGCGCGCATCTGCGTATTTCGGATTCATCTTCAGAGCGCGCCGTAGATACTTCTCGGCTTCCGGGGGGGTATCTTGCAGCACAGCCGCAAGATTGCAAAGCGTCTCAGCGGACATGGGATTGATGTCGAGGCTCTGTCGATAACACCGCTCCGCCTCTTCATAGCGGCCGAGCCCAAAAAAAGCCACACCGAGGTTGCACAGGACCTCCGGATTGTGAGGCTCAAGCTCGACCAATTCCTGATAGTGGACCACGGCTTTCGCGTATGCACGCTCCGTAAGGCACTTATTGCCTTGATCAAGTAGATGCCGCATTTTGGCGGAGTCGAGCCGAGGGAGGACCGCGTCGCCGGTATTTGCCGCTTGAGACTGATCCTGGGAAAGATGCAATATCAACGACTGGGTCACTTCATTGGCAAGCGAGGGTTCGACGCCGTTCTCGATCAATCTCCATTTGAACGAGTTCGCGAACCTTGCCTTTTTGTAGAAATTCAATCGCAGCGTGCGAATCTCGCGGTCGGCGCGCTGCAGCAGCGCTTGCAAGGCGCCGGCCTCTTTCTTGGGTGTGCCTCCGGCGCTGCGCGGCGCTACGGTCGGCGCTAGTGAGTCGGCTAGCGCGACACCGGCATTTGCGGCGTCGTGTGCATTGAACCATTCGAGCAGCATCGTTTGTCGTCCATACAGTGTTGAGTAGCCCGACGCGACGGTGATCCACGCAATCAACAATGGCGCGTGCCGCGCGCAATGAACCGGCACATTATCGAAAATTATTCGCCGCTGCTATGTCAAATGAGCGCCATTATGAGGTTAATCACAATATTCATTCAATGCCGAGCTTCTTGATACGGTACCGGAGCGCCCTGAAGCTCATACCGAGCACCTTTGCGGCGGCGGTCTTGTTGTACCTTGTTTGTTCCAGCGCCTTCAAAATGGCGTCGCGCTCTATATCTTCAAGATGGTCACCCAGCGCACCGCCGGTGGGTGCAGTCGCACCTCCATCGGCGGTGCGCGCCGAGTTCATCGCCGCCGGCGAGGGACGGAGTTGAATGTCACCGACGCGTATTTCCCCGCTGATGGTCAATGTGATCGCGCGCTCGAGAATGTTCTCGAGTTCTCGAACATTCCCGGGAAAGGTATAGGCCTCGAGGGCGCTCAACGCGTCCTTCCCCAGCACAGGTGAGGTGATTTTCATGCGGCGCCCGAGTCTGCGTAGGATGGCCTCGGCGAGTTCCGGGACGTCCGCGGGTCGTTCTCGCAGCGACGGCACGCGCAGTTCGATGACGTTGACCCGATAGAACAAATCCTCACGGAATTTCCCTTCGGCGACGAGCTGGGCGAGATTCTTGTGCGTTGCGGACAGGAAGCGCACGTCGATACCTACTTCGAATTGTTCGCCGACAGGGCGCACCGCCTTTTCCTGAATAACACGCAGCAGCTTGACCTGCATATGCAGCGGCAGATCCGCGATTTCATCGAGGAAAAGCGTACCGCCTTCCGCGGACTGAATGAGTCCTTTCTTGTCGCTGACGGCGCCGGTAAAACTGCCGCGCTTGTGTCCGAAGAGCTCGCTTTCCATGAGTTCAGTTGGGATTGCTCCGCAATTGACCGGTACGAAGGGACCATCACGCCGGGCCCCAGACTCATGGATGAGTTTTGCCACCAACTCCTTGCCGGTGCCTGATTCGCCCGAAATATGCACCGGCGCCTGGCTGCGAGCGACGCGGGCAATCATTTCGCGTAATTGGTGCATGGCGGTCGATGCACCAAGCAGGCGGGGACCGAATACGGTGGTGTCGCCCTCACGGGTATTGGACAGCTTGATGGCGGTGGCTACTAATTTGCGCAGGCCCGCGAGATCCAGGGGCTTCGAGACGAAATCAAAGGCACCCACCTTGAGCGCCCGCACCGCTGTTTCCATGTTGCCGTGGGCGGTGATAACGGCGACCGGCACGTCGGGGGTGTATTGCTGCATCCACTCAACGAGCTCCAAACCATCGCCGTCGGGTAACTGCATATCGGTCAAACACAAATCGAAACGATCTGTCTTGAGCAAACGTTGTGCGGCGGCCACGGTATTCGCCGTGCTCGGATTTAGGTTCATGCGCTGCAAAGTAATGGACAACAATTCGCAAAGGTCCGGTTCATCGTCGACAACCAAGACAGCGGGTTTCGGCATAGCACTCATTGTAGCGTTACCGGGCCTTCGCTGGACACCATGCGCGCTATGCTAGTGAATCATGGATCATACATTTGCCATCCCAGTGTATTTGGCGGCCCCAAACCTGGACACCCTGGTTGAATCTTTGCGCGCGCAGGCGGGGGATGGTAGTGAAATCCTGCTTGCGACCTCGACGCCTTCGGTGGAGCTTGACTCATTTGCAAAGCGTCATGCGCTACCGCTGCACATCAATCCGCAGCGCATCGATATTGCTTCGGACTGGAACTTTGCGCTGACGGCGGCCCAGACCAAATTAGTGACGCTTGCCCATCAGGACGATCGTTTTGCACCGTCGTATGCTGCCCGATTGAGCAACGCGCTGCGCCGCCATCCTGGCGCCTGTTTAGCGTTCTGCGACTACTCGGAGCAGACGCCGCTTGGGCCGCGCCCGACCAATATCAATCTGCGGATCAAGCGCGCCCTTCGCCATCGTGCCTTCGGCAAGCGCGAATGTATCACCGACAAGCGCGACAAAGTGCGGATGCTATCTTTCGGCAACCCGATCTGCTGCCCAAGCGTCATGTTCGATCGCTCGAAGCTTGCGGATTTCCGTTTTCCCGGCGGTTTCCAGAGCAACTTGGATTGGATGGCATGGCTCGAACTCGCACGCCGCCCCGGTGGCTTCGTCTATGTTCGCGAACGGCTGGTTTTCAAGGGCGTGCACGCCGGGAGCGAGACCACGGCGACGATTGCCAATCGTGCGCGCCACCTTGAGGATCGCGCAATATTCGATACCCTGTGGCCGCGGCCGGTTGCCGTCGCACTCGCGACATTCTATAGGCTTGGCTATCGCGCGAATCGCTTTTAAGGCGTCACGCCGCCCAAGCTGATGCAGATCACTCCCAGGGTGACGAGAGCGATGCCGGTCCATTGCACAGAAGAGAGCGTCTCGCCGTAAATGAGCCACGCCGATAGTGCCGTCAAGGTGTAGAAGCCCGCGCCGACGGTCGCCGTGGCGACGCCGAGCCTTTCACGCGAGACGATCAGCATCCACATCACGTAGCTCACAATCTGCAACGCGACCGAGGTGTAGATCCACGGAGACATCGCTGCATTGCCGATGAACCGCGGCAACCCCGACAGACTCGCTGGGCTGCCGAGTTCATTCAAGGCACGGCGAAGCACCAACTGGCTGATGACCGAATTGACGGTGAAGGCGACCAGCAGAAATCGTATGGACATGGGGCGGCTATCGATAAAAGGCAATCGCGTAATTCGGCCTGTCCGTCTCGAACAGGTCGGTATCCCTACGGCGCAGCGGACCAAGAGCTTCCTCGAAGATCTGTGCGAGACGATCGCGGGAAAGGGGGCTCACATTGCGGTCACCCGTGATATAGCGGTCGGACCAATACCCTAGCAACGCACGCCACGAACCGGGCTCCACGTCTTTGACGATGATGCGCAATTGCGGCACGCGCTCAAGAAGCACGCTGACCGAATCAAGAAAACTCGTGCGGGAGCTCTCCGGTATGTGGTGCAGTACGTCCGCGATCAAGATCGCATCGGGATTCGGTCGACCGGCGGCTAGGTATTGCGCAAGGCTCGTGCTCGGCAGGCGAGTCACTTGGCCCTGGAAGCGTACGTCGATCCATTGACCGACAACAGGCCCCGGATCCAGCGTCGTAATTTTAAGATCGGACCGCAGCGCCAGCAAATGATTAAGGGGTTGGCCGTCGCCGCCGCCGATGTCGAGCACGGCCGCGTCGCGCGGTATTACCGTGGCAAGCGCGGCCGCCTCCTTCGCTAGGTCGACATAAATTGCCCGGTACCAGCGGCCCGCGTGACGCGCCAGTCGCGCGCCAAGGAGACGGCGAATTGCGGGCCCTGGACTCATGATTCGTCACCGCCGGCCGCGCGGACATCGATGAATCCCAAAAGAAACGAGGAAAAAATAACCTCGGCGCCTGCCAGCATCAGCGTGACGGAGGGGATGGCCACGCGCATCATGGTGGAGGGGTCGAGTGCCGCGAGACGAACGTTCGCCCAGTTCACAACGGAGTAGACCGCAAGTCCGAAACCGGTTAGACCTAGCGATAAGCCCAGCAGGATGCCGCGTTCCAGCGTAAATATGCGCAAAAAGCGAGCTAACCGCGGGCTCATCGGCAACACGTTCTTAAGTACGCCGATGGTGCGTGCCAATAGTGCGAACAACACCAGTTGCACCCCAAGAATCGCCGCGCCGGCTGCGTACAGCATGGTGTGAATGTCGAATCCGACTCCGCCGATGAGGATCGGCCCACGCCAAATCGCGAGTTCGGTAGTCGCGCCGATTGCGATCAGAAATGTACCTGGATACAGCATGAGCCAACGGGGACTCATCATCAGCAAAAATCGCAGGTGACGCCATCCATCGCGCCAACTGCGCAGATGCGGGGCTCGCGCGCGTCCGGCCGGTGAAAGCACAGTGGGTACCTCGGCGATGCGCCAACGGGCAAGCGTGGCCTTGACGATCATCTCGCTCGCAAACTCCATGCCGGGAGCACGCAGGCCCAATTGCAGCGCAGCCGTGCGATCGAAAGCACGAAGGCCACAGTGGAAGTCACCGATGCCGGAGGAGAACAATAGTCGTCCTGCAAAGCTCAGCAGCGGATTGCCGACATAACGATGCAGGAAAGGCATGGCGCCGGACCGAATGCCGCCGCGAAAGCGGTTGCCGATCACCAGCAGATTGCCGGCTCGCAAGCCGGCGACAAATGCGTCGAGCTGCGAGAAATCGTAGCTGTCGTCGGCATCGGCCATGATTACGAACCGTCCGTAGGCTGCGCCGATTCCGCCGATCAATGCGTTGCCGTAGCCTTTGTCCGCGATACGCACCACTCGTGCACCCGCTTCCCGGGCAAGCTCTTGAGAGCCGTCGGTCGATCCGTTGTCGGCGACGACTACCTCACCCGCGATGCCGGTTCGATGGAGAAATGCGTGCGCCTTGTGCACGCAGGTCGTGATGGTCTCCGCCTCGTCGAGGCAGGGCATGAGAATGGTCAGTTCCACAGAGCGTGACTCGCTGGTTCGGGCGCCATGAAGTCAGTCCGCGTGATCATGATGACAAAAGATTCTAAACCACGGACCGCAAAGCACAAACTCGCGGCGCCTGAGCCACATTTCAAGTGGATTCGCCAATCTGCTCATGGTACTCATCTTCAGCATTGACTCGCCAGATGTCTGACCTGCCGCTCCCGTTATTGAGGATGCAACCGACGGCGTTATTCGCCGCGAGCATGGAGTGATCTTGATTGTTGTAACGATGCATGCCGTTTCTGCCGACGGGATAAAGATTCGAGAAACGATCCAAATAGGCGCGCACCTTGCCGAATTCGCCGTACGTGCCAAAGTACGCGGGGTATGCCTTCGGGACTCGAACCACGGTGCCGTCGATCACCTCTTTACGGTTGATCAACCCAATTTTCTCGAGCTCCGACGCCGCAAAATCAATGAACCGGCCATCATCCATGGACCATAGATCATCGCCCTCGCGGCAGAAGTACTCGAGTCCCAACCAAATCGTGGCGGGATCGGCGACCAGAGCGGGACTCCAATTGTTGAAGACTTGCAGCCGCCCGATTCTCACGTCCGGCTCCTGAATATAAATCCAATTATCCGGAGGCATGCCATTGGCCTGCCTCGTGTCGCGTCGATCGGTGACCGAGTTCATGCGCCGAAGCAGCAGCCCCACCGTCATAAAGTCGCGGTATGGCAGGTGGCCGGCGATGCGCTCCACTTGCGAGTCCGCCGGCCGGAGCAGGGCGATGAGATCGTGAACCGGCATGCTGGAAATGAAGTAGTCGCATTGAATCCGCTTCAGCAATCCGGTGGATGCGTCCAGTACGTCGACCGCCGTAACGCTGGTGCCATCGTGTTCCACCCCTGCGATGCGATGCCGAAGATGGATCTCCCCTCCGCGCTGGGCGACTCGGCGCGCGACTTCTTCCCACATTTGACCGGGGCCGAATTTGGGATAGAGGAATCGCTCAATCAGGCTGGTCTCGGTTTGTTTTTGAGCAGCGTCCGCCGAGTTGCGAAACGGACTCGCGAGGGCGTGTGCAAGCGCCTTCGTGACCGATAAGCCCTTGATGCGCTGAGCTCCCCATTCTGCGGAGATCTCCTGGCAAGGCACACCCCACACCTTCTCGGTGTAGCTTTTGAAGAAAGTGCGGTATAGCCGGGCTCCGAAGCGGTTGATGAGAAAATCTTCCAAGGTAATTTGCGGCGATCTGAATTTCAGTTGTGCTTGACCGTAGCTCAAACCAATCTGCATTGCCTCGATGAGTCCTAGATTCTTGACCGTGCCGGCACTTAAGGTCAGCGGATAGTTGAAGAACCGGCGTCGATAGAAGATGCGGGAGAGACGGCGCCGAACCAGCATGACGGCGTCCGAAGAAGCAGGACCAAGGCCCGCGGGGGTCCACTCGCGCGATTCACCTTGGTAATGGACGTGTAGCGGGCCGGACTCTTGCATTTGTCCTTGCGCCACCGGAAGTATGTCTTGCCACCAACGCATGACCCAGTCCGATTTCGAAAAAAATCGATGGCCACCGAGATCCATTCGATTGCCGCGGTATTCGATCGTTTTCGAGATGCCCCCCACTTGAGCTTCGGCTTCGAAGACGATTGGCTTGATATTGGACTGCCGCAAGAGCTCGAGCGCCGCCGTCAATCCCGCCGGTCCGGCGCCGGCGATGACGGCAATTTTTCCGTCGCTCATAGACCGTCACTCATATGGCTGGCAGCGCCGATCGAACCTTTCCACAGTCGTAGAGGTTCCAATCCTTCCATACTCCGGCGTGTTCATGGCGTAGCGCGTCAAACCCCACGCGGACGGGTGAAATAACGAATCCAAGGTTCCGATCCGTACAAACCTGGATCAGGCTTTTGGCGGTCAGCGGTCGTATTGTCGCGTCGTCCTGATGTCCGCTCAGGGAGCGGTTTCGCTGCGTCAGTATTTTCCAGTTTGGGTCCATAAGCGGCAGCAGCACATCCGATCGGCGGCGCACCTCGAGCGCCGTCGTCCGTGAAAACACCACGCCGGCGGATTGATCGAGCGCCAGATAATTCGGTCTTTCGAGGGTGAACCAGACGAAAGCGCCTACATCTTTTGCCGGGGCGACGAGCACGGTGCTCGCGGACGGGATGGCGCTTCTCCAATCCTCGAATTCCTTGATGTCCGAGGCGGAGGCCAAGGTGCGGGACTGCTTAAAGGCCGCGGGCAATACGAAAATCACCAGCGCGGCCAGCAGCACGGCAAGCAACACCGGTAGCCAATTCTTCCGGCCGGTCCCGGTCCACCACACCATCGCGACAAGCAGCAAAGCCGGTATTTTCAATCCGAAAATGTCTCTTATGACTTGCGCCGGGGAAGTTCCCGACGGCTGAGCCGGGGAGGGGACGATGGCCCAAGCTTTGATAAAAATCCAGATGACGATACCCGCGCCAAGCGCCGCCGATGCCCATCTAAAATAGGGAACCGCGCGGGCGCCGATGTCGTTTCGCATCAACCAAAATAGCAACGCGAACGAAATGCAGGGCACCCCGGCCGCCGTGGGCAGTGTCCAACCCGCAACCAGCAATGTCGCGCAAAGCGCACCACACTTAGGGTCTCGCCCCACCTGCCATGCCGTGGCGGGAAGCAGCACGGCGCTCACGAAAACGGCCACCCAAACCCATCGCCACGCTTGACCCTGGACCAAAATGGCGACCGGACCGATCAGGCTGCCTATCAATGCCACCCCGAGGCCGGTTGCGCCCACGAGCGCGGCTGCGGTGCAAAGCTTGCGGATCCGCGGGTCCGGAAGCGCGATCACCGTGAAAGCCAAATACATCAGGGGCCTGATGTTTACGTCCCAGTCTTGAACCGACCAGAGCGGCAGGAGCAAGAACTGCGAGCGTTCTTTGACGACCTCCAGCCACGCCGCATCCATGACGGTCAACACGCGAGTGCCGGGCGGTAGAGCCGTCGCGATCAGCGCAACGGCGAATGTACCCAGCCCCACTGCGATTGCGGCCGCGGCGCTCACGCGCCCTGGCAAGCCCATGCAGATCAACACGAGCAATCCAGGCAGCGCGATCAGCGGGTGAACGAAGAGAGCCGCTATCGTGAGGTACAAAGCCAATCGCTTCCTGTCCCGGACGTAACAGCCGAGCGCGGTGACTATTAAGCTTTCAGCGGGTAGGCGAGCTGTCAAAAATTGTTCAGAAAACCGGAAGACCCCGGACCCGCCATAGTCACCGGCGATGATCAGCAGAAACGCAACGCCCAGCCACGCGGCTTCGCGGCTCGTGACCGTACGAGCAAAACTCCAAGCGCCAGCCATGAGCCAAGCGGTGAAAAGCAAGGTCAGCAGACGAGCGGCGCTTTCCAGACCCAGCGAACCAATGAACCAAGCATAAAAAGGCGAAAAGATCGTGAATTGATCCTGCGAGGTATTCTGCAGATAGAGATCCGCAGCGAGTTGTGGCTGGATTCTGGCGAGCGCTTGAAACGCATAGATCTGACCATCGCCGACGAGACCGTGGTAGCCGCGCATGAGAAGCCAGAGGGTCGCCAGCATCAAGCCTAAGCTTGCGGCATTGATCTTCGAGTGGATCTCGGGGCTCGACGAGTGCATTGCATCTGGTCTTATGTAAACATTGCATTATGCACGACGCGGGCTGGAGCGATCGCCGTATCCAACTGACCACGGTCGCCGCGTCCGCACTGTGCGTTGGATATTTCTATGCGCTCGATCGCGTCTTATTCTCGAGCGCGCATTTTGCGCCGATTTTCCGGCAGCTCTTGATCGTCGACGACTTTCGCTCGGCATGGCTCGCCCTGGCGATTTGTCTGCTGGCGGCAGTGTGGAAGCGGCCGGCGCCCATTGTGAGATTGGCCGATTTTTTCGGCAATCATCCCTATTCGCTCTCGTTTGCGAGCGTGGCGCTGCTGGCGCTTGGGGCGGTCGGCGTCTATCACGACTATCCGTTGTCGATGGACGAGTACGCCGCCGTCTTGCAGGCAAAAATCTTTGCCTCCGGACACCTCTTTGCGCAGCTGCCGCGGGACCTCGTTGATTGGCTGGTCGTCAGCGGCTTCAATGGTTCTTTCCTGGTTGCCTCTCCGGAATCCGGCAGAGTCATCGAGCATTATTGGCCCGGCTTTGCCTTATTGCTGGCGCCGTTCGAATTCTTGAGGGTGCCGTGGCTTTGCAATGCCTCGCTCGCCGCCCTTGCGCTTTTCCTGATCTATTGGATAACCAGGGAGATTACCGGCGATCG
>DASYJX010000060.1:0-128764 GCA_035996065.1 Steroidobacteraceae bacterium
GCTACCAGCGACAGTCCGAGTCCCGAACCCGGAAATCTGCGCGCCTCATCCAATCGCACGCGGCGGCCCAGAACGATCTCGCGCTTGTCGGCCGGGATGCCCGGTCCATTGTCCTCGACGATCACTTCCGGTTCGCTGACCGAACCGCGCAGCTGCACTCGAATATGGCCGCCGTCGGGCGTGAACTTGATGGCATTATCCAGCAAATTCGCCAGCGCTTGCGCCAGCAACTGCCGGCTGCCCAGAACCTCCGCCCCCGCGGCAACGGAACTCTCCAATATGATGCCGAGCTCGTCGCTGACCGGCGCGTACAGTTCGACCACGCTCGCGACCAATTCCGACAGATCGACCGGTTCTCGAGCCACCGTGCCGGTTTCGGCGAGTGCAATGCGCAGCAGCGCGTCCAAGGTGCTCCGCATGCGATCAACCTCGGTGGTGACCCCCTCGAGAACGCGTCGCTCGGGCGAGCCCACGCTAAGCTGGGTCATCGCGCCCTCCGCGGTGGCCTGCAGGCGGTTCAACGGGGTCCGCAGATCGTGCGCCGCGCTGTCGAGCACGGTGCGCATGCCGAGCGTGAGCTGCTCGATCTTGTCGAGCATGGTGTTGATTTCCCGCGCCAACGTATTGATCTCGTCGTCCGCATCGCGAACCGGCAGCCTTTGCGACAGGTCCCCGCGCATGATCTGGGTCGCCACGGCCGAGATCGCGCCAGCCTGCGCCAGAATACGCCTCCCCATCCAAAAGCCGCCGCCAAGCCCGAGCAGCAGAGTCATCACCACCGCCGCGATCAGACCGCGCATCATGAGGCTCTTGACGTCCTGCCGCTCTTGCACGTCATGTCCCACCAGCATGCGGTAGCCGCCCGGCAAGGGAAAACGCTGCGCGCGCATTTCGTGCTCGCGTGTTTCATCGCCGAACGGCACCGATACTTTGAACAGGAACCACTTGCCTTCGCTGGCATCGATCTTCGGCCATGCCGGCACATTGCCCGCGACCGGGCGCAGCTGCGGATCCACCATCAAATACACCGCGCCGCGCACGTCCTGATCTTGCGAACGCTGTTCGATCAACTCGATGAAATCGCTGCGCGACAGCACCCGGTATTGCTCGCGCAATCCTTGCACCTCGGCCTCGATGAGATTGTCGGTGCTGCCGTCCACCACGCGCGAGACGGCGAAATCGACCGCTCCGAGCAGCGCAGCCGCTCCGCAGGCGAATACGATCGAATAGACGATGGCGATGCGGAACGGCGATGTGTCGAGTACGCCGAGAAACCGTTGATCTGGGCCCACGGTTGGCCGCTATTCGTCTTCGCGCAAGCTGTACCCTGCGCCGCGCACGGTGTGCAGGAGAGGTTTGTCGAAATCCTTGTCGATCGCCTGCCGCAAGCGGCTGATGTGCACGTCGATCACATTGGTCTGCGGGTCGAAATGATAGTCCCACACTCCCTCGAGCAGCATGGTGCGCGTCACCACCTGCCCGCTATGGCGCATCATGAACTCCAGCAATTGAAATTCGCGTGCGGTGAGTTCGATCTTCTTGCCGTTTCGCGTCACCCGCCGCGTCATGCGGTCGAGCTCCAGATCCGCCAATTTCAGTTTGGTGTTGCCTTCCGCGCCGCCGTTCTCGCCGCGTCTGGCCAACGCGTCGATGCGCGCCAGCAGCTCGGACATGTGGTACGGCTTGGTCAGGTAATCGTCACCGCCGGCGCGAAGGCCGGTGATGCGATCATCGACGTCGCCGAGCGCGCTCAAAATGAGAACCGGCATCATGCGCCCGGTGGCGCGCAACGATTGCACCAGGGCGAGTCCATCCATCTTCGGCAGCATGCGATCGACGATCGCCAGATCGACGGCGATCGATGAGGCGAGGTGCAGCCCCTCGAGGCCGTTTCCGGCGACATCGACCGTGTGTCCTACCTCGCGGAGCGCCTTGGCCAGGTAATCGCGTGCAATTTCGTCATCTTCAACGATCAAGATGTGCATGGCTACCATCTTACAGACGTTGGACCCGTGTTTGTCGGCACGATAGACTGGGTGATTCGGACGGGGCTGTCCCAACGTCACATCGAAAGGTCGATTCATTATGCCCGAGCCGATCTCGCAAACCAACGCGCCCGGCGGGGAATCGGCCCGCTGCGATGTCGTCGTGATCGGCGGCGGTCCGGGCGGATCGACGGCTGCGAGCCTGCTCGCGGAAAAGGGCTACCGCGTGGTGCTGCTGGAGAAAGCCCATCATCCCCGCTTCCATATCGGCGAGTCGCTGTTGCCCGCCAATCTACCCATCATGGAGCGCCTGGGCGTTGCCGCCGAGGTTCAGTCGATGGGAATGGAAAAATGGGCCGCCGAGTTCGTTTCCCACTGCGACGGCCGGCGACAGGAATTTCAGTTTTCGCGCGGCTGGGACAAAACCCTGCCTCTGGCATATCACGTCAGGCGCTCAGAATTCGATGCGTTGCTATTCAGCCGAGCTGCCGAACTGGGTGCCGAGGTCATCGAGGGCTGCCGCGTGCGCGACGTGGAATTTCTCTCGCCGGGGGTGCGCGTTCACGCCGAACACGACGACGGACGTGCCGAGTCCTGGACGGCGGACTACGTCGTCGATGCCTCGGGCCGTGACACCTTTCTCGGCAATCGCCTGCAACTCAAACGCCGCGATAAGAAACATAACAGCGCCGCGCTCTTCGCGCATTTTGCGGGCGCGCGCCGCGACTGCGGCAAGCGCGAAGGCAATGTAACCATCTATTGGTTCGATCACGGCTGGCTTTGGTTCATCCCTCTGGCGGACGGTGCGACCAGCATCGGAGCGGTCGTTTGGCCGTATTACATGAAATCGCGCAGCGTCCCGGTCCGCGAATTTTTCCTCGCCACCATAGCCCTCTGTCCGCCGCTCGCCGAGCGCTTGAGCGCCGCCACCTTGGTGTCGGACGTCGAGGCTACGGGCAATTACTCGTATGCCTGTGATTACAGTCATGGCGCGGACTATTTTCTCGTCGGCGACGCCTATAGCTTTGTCGACCCGGTGTTCTCGTCCGGCGTGATGCTGGCCATGAATAGCGGCATGGCGGCCGCGGATACCATCCATTCCTGCCGCACGCAGCCCGCTCGCTCGCGGGCTGCGCTTAAACGCTTCGATCGCATCTCGCGCCATGGGCCGAAGCAGTTTTCCTGGTTCATTCATCGCGTGAGCAATCCGACCATGCGGGAGCTTTTCTTGGGTCCGCGCAATGTCCTGCGCATGGAGGAAGCATTGCTGTCGGTGTTGGCGGGGGACATTTTTGGCCGCACTCCCATTTGGGGGCGCCTGCGCTTGTTCAAAGCGTTGTACTACGCGATATCCCTTGCCAATCCGTGGCGCTCGCTCAAGGCCTGGCGCTCGCGCGCGGCCAATATTCGTTCCGAGACGGAACGCGTGACCAGCGGTTGATGGCTGTGCCGCTGAAGCATCGCCGCCTGCGATGCGCAGCCGCGCTGTGGGCGTTTGCAAGCGGGATGCATTGCGCCTGGGCGAAAGAGGAGCCCCTCTACGAATTCGGGCTTGGGCTCGGCGCAATCGTGTTCGACGATTATCGGGGTTCAGATACGGCGCACGGCTATCCTTTGCCTTTGCCGTACCTTCTGTACAACGGCAGATTTTTGAAGGCGAACCGCGACGGCATACGCGGCACCCTGGTCAATCAAGATCGATTCGAGTTCAATCTGAGTTTCGACGCAACGACGCCGGTTCGCAATGACCGCGAGCGCAGCGGGATGCCCGACCTCAGGCCGACGGTGGAGTTGGGCCCGTCTTTAGATCTGCATTTGATGCGCAGCGCCGACACTCGGGTAAAACTCGACTTGCGTATGCCGTTGCGGGCGGCAATGACGGTCGAGGCTTCGCCCAAGGTAATCGGATGGACATTTACGCCGCGGCTGGCTCTCGATCTCAAAGCCCCGCTGGGATTCGAAGACTGGAACCTCGGCGTCTTGGCAGGACCGCTGTTTGCCGAGCGCCGCTACCATGCCTACTTTTATTCGGTTGCGTCGCAGTATGCCACCGCGACGCGCCCCGTCTACCAGGCGCAGAGCGGTTACGCAGGTACCCAATTCATTTCTGCTCTTTCGAAGCGCTTTCCGAAGTTTTGGGTGGGCGCCTACGTGCGGTATGACACGCTATCCGGCGCATCCTTTCTCGCGAGTCCATTGGTGCAGCGCAAAAGCTACATGTCCGGCGGCATCGGTTTTTCGTGGATAATCAGCAAATCCTCGCAGCTCGTAGAAGTCCCCGATTGAGTGCGCCCATGCAGCGCTCCCTTAAAGTCATTTACGAATATTTCGCGCTCTACAGTTCGCTGACCCTCCTCGGTCTCATCTGCCTCAGCTGGTCGATCATCGCGCTGCCTCTCTATTATATTCTGCCGCGGCGCATCGGCACCGCGGTTGGGCGGCGCGGGATCATGTCCGGTTTTCGCCTCTATGCCTGGTCGTTGTCCCTCACCCGCACTTACCTTTTGGATTTGCGCGACATCGACTCCCTCAAAGGAGGGACGCCGCTGATTTTGGCCCCCAATCATCCCTGCCTCATCGATGCCTTGCTGATTTTGACGCGCCATCCGAACATCGTGTGCGTGATGAAATCGGCGCTCATGCGAAACGTGTTCCTAGGTGCCGGTTCGCGCCTCGCCCGCTATGTCCCCAATGACTCGTCGCGCCAGATGATCAAAGAATCCGTCACTCATTTGCAGGAAGGGGGTGTGCTTTTGCTATTCCCCGAGGGCACCCGCACCACCCGGGCCCCGATCAATGCCTTGGTGGGAAGCGTGGGTTTGATCGCGAAACACGCCCATGTGCCGGTGCAGACGCTGATAATCGAGACCGACTCGCCCTTCTTGAGCAAGGGTTGGCCGCTGTTCCGCCGCCCCGCGCTGCCAATCACCTATCGCGTACGCCTCGGCAAGCGCTTCGACCCTCCTTCGGATGTCCCCGCCTTTACCGCTGAGCTCGATCGGTACTACAGGCAAGAGCTGGAGGGTGCATTGCAGTCGCGTTGGCTCAAGCGGACGTAGGGGCGTGGTCATGTCCAGCACCCACCTGGTGCTCATCCCTAGTTACAATCCGGGCCCCAAGGTGTATGCGACCGTGCGCGGCGCCCTCGATCAGTGGACGCCGGTTTGGGTAGTGGTTGACGGCAGCACCGATCGATCCGCGAGCGAGCTGACCGCAATGGCTGCGGCTGAACCCGGCCTGAGGGTTTTCGTCCTGCCAAAGAATGCCGGCAAGGGTGCCGCCGTGTTGTTTGGACTGCGCGAGGCGCGAAGTTCGGGTTTCACGCACGCGTTGACCATGGATTCCGACGGGCAGCACCCCGCGGAGCGGATTCGGGCCTTTATGGAGGCGTCGATTGCCCAACCCGACGCGATGGTATTGGGCTGTCCGGTATTCGATGCGAGCGCCCCCGGCTTACGGGTCAAGGGCCGCCAAATCTCCAATTGGTGGGCCAATTTGGAGACTCTATGGGCCGGCGTCCACGACTCCTTGTACGGTTTTCGCGTATACCCGATCGACGCCCTCGTTGCCGTGATGCGACGGCAACCGTGGATGCGGCGCTTCGATTTCGATGTCGAGGCAGTGGTCCGCCTATGCTGGCGAGGCGTTCGGCCCATCAACCTTGCGGCACCGGTGCGTTATTTTCGTCCCGAAGAGGGCGGCGTCTCCCACTTCAATTATTGGCGCGACAACGCCTTGCTGACTTGGATGCACTTTCGGCTGTTTTGGGGATTCATATTGCGTCTTCCGATCCTCGGTCTGCAGCGCTACCGAGCCCGCCCTTAGCAACGCGCAGGGTGCGCCATCACGGACCGCTCAGGCGCGGGTTGCCGCTTAGGCCCGCACCTATATAATGCCCGCAACTCAAAACCAATCGAAAGCCTAGCCTATGTCCGACAAAGCGTCGCTCATGCAACAGCCGGCGCCCGTGACCCAAGTCGGTCTGCAGCGGGAAATTGCCGTTCTGTTCGTGCAAGCATTGAACCTCGAGGTACTGCCGCAGGATATCGATCCGGAGGCCCCCCTGTATGGCGAGGGATTGGGGCTCGATTCCATCGACATCTTGGAGGTGGCGCTCATCGTCTCCAAGCAATACGGCATTCAGTTGCGCGCCGACGCTTCGGAAAATCAGCACACCTTCCGTTCCTTGAGGCACCTAGCGGAATACATTGCGGCGCATAGGACGAAGTAGCGATGTATTGGCGGCGTAGACTGCAGCTGTCTGCAATCATCGCATTCGCTGTCGCCTACGCCGGACTCTCTCATTACAGCAATTCCAGCGGGAGGTCCCACGATTTAGGGGTCGGCCTGGCGGTGGTGCCGGTGCTGATGGTGGGTCTGCTTTTGCTCTGGCGCTGGACGCACCTGTGGGTGGCGGTGCCCGCCGCGGCGGCCGCAGTCGCGCTCCTACAGCACTATTGGCCCGTCTTGGAACAGAATTTTTCCGTGGTCTACCTTCTGCAAGAAGGCGGCTTTTACAGTCTGATGGCGGCGAGCTTCGGGCAGTCGCTGCTCGGGGGCCGCGAGGCGCTGTGCACGCAACTCGCGGACAAGGTGCATGGACCCCTCACCCCGCAGGAAGTGCTCTACACGCGCCAAGTCACGGCTGCTTGGGCTCTGTTCTTCGTCTTCATCACGGCATCCACCGTAGCCTTGTTCATCTTGGCCCCGCTGCGCATCCGGTCCCTGTTCGCCAATTTCTGTGTGCCGCCCTTGATCGGACTCATGTTCGCGGGTGAATATGCGGTAAGGCGGCGCACGCTGCCGCAAGTGCCGCGCGCAGGCTTGCTTGCCGCCGTGCGGGTCTATTTCGCAAGTTCCCCTTAAGCGCATCCAAATGGACACGATCCCGTTACTGTCCCACAGCGCACCCACCGCGGTGATTGCATACCGCGCCCATGTCCCCGTCACCGCGCAGCGCTTTTTATCCGATGCTGCGCACCTGGCGCAGAGCTTGCCCCCCGGGACCCACGTACTGAACGTATGCACCGATCGATACCGTTTCACGGTGGGCCTCGCAGCGTGCCTCATGACCGGGCGTGTGAGCCTGTTGCCCTCGGCACATACTCCCGAAGTGATCGGGCGACTGGCAAGTTTCGCGCCGGACGCATTTTGCTTGACCGACGATTCGAAGTGCGACATCGCCCTGCCGCGAGTCTTCTATTCCGAGGAACTGAGCGCCGACGAGGTGGCTTGGGCCGTGCCGGAAATTCCCGTGACGCAGCTGGCGGCCATCGTCTTTACCTCCGGATCGACCGGCATACCGCTGCCCTACCGGAAGACTTGGGGCCGCCTTGCACGCTGCGTGCGCAACGGCGCCCCGCGACTGGGACTATTGGACGGCAGATCGCATGTGCTGATCGGCACGGTGCCGGCGCAGCACATGTATGGCTTCGAATCCACCGTGCTTCTCGCGCTGATGAGCGGCAACGCCTTCTGCGCAGAGCGGCCTTTTTATCCCGCCGACGTCTCAGCCGCCGTCACCGGGGTGCCTCGACCGCGGGCTTTGGTTACGACTCCGGTGCACCTGCGGACCCTGCTTGCATCGGGCATCGATTTGCCGCCGATGGATCTGGTCGTGTCGGCGACCGCACCCTTGGGCCAGGATCTGGCGCGCGCGGTCGAAGCTAAATTCCAAGCCCCCCTGCTCGACATCTACGGCTCTACGGAAACCGGCCAGATCGCCATCCGTCGCACCTCCGAGACAATCGCCTGGCGGCTCTGGCCCGGCGTGCGGCTGCGGGTTTCGAATGACCAAGTGTTCGCGTACGGCGGCCATGTCGAGGAATTGACGCCGATGCACGATGTCATCGAGATCATCGGCGACGACGAATTCCTGCTCCACGGCCGCACCGCCGATCTGGTCAACGTCGCCGGCAAGCGCAGCTCATTCGGCTATTTGAACGCACAGTTGAATGCGATCCCGGGCGTCGCAGACGGCGTTTTCTTCCTGCGCGAAGGCGCGACAGGTTCCACCGGAGTGGCGCGCTTGGGGGCGGTGGTGGTGGCTCCCACGCTAAGCGTTGCCGCACTGACCGAACATCTGCGCCAACGGATCGACCCGGTGTTCCTGCCGCGCCCATTGATCATCGTCGAGCGCTTGCCGCGAAATGCCGCCGGCAAGCTGCCGCAACAGGAACTGCAGCATCTGGCAAGAAAGCCGTTGCTCGCCGACGATTGAATATATGACCGTGCAGGCTGCAGCAACCATTCAAAGCCCGATCGAGGTACCGCCTGATCATCCGTCGTTCGCCGGTCACTTCCCCAAGTTCCCGATCCTGCCGGGCGCTGTGTTGCTCGATGAAGCTCTGCAAGCCATCCAACGCACACGGGGCATCGACCTTGAGGAATGGCGAATAGCGACCGTCAAATTTCTCGACGTCGTGCACCCCGGCGATGCGCTGCGCTTGGAGCACGCCGCGACCGCCGCCGGGTTGATCCGCTTCACCATTCGCGCCGCGGGCGGAGTCGTCGCCGTCGGCACTCTTTCGAGTGCGCCGCCGCCCGGCGCCGGCCCATGACTCGCAAGGCGGCAAATCTCATGCAACCGGGGCTCAAGGCCGATTGGGCGAGGCATCGCGAGCGAGGCAGCATGGTCCTGCTTCGCGTCATGGCGTTCGTCTCGCTGCGTTTGGGCAGAACCTTGAGCCGCATTCCGCTGTATGGGATCGCGATCTACTTTTTTTTGTTCGCGCCCGGCGCGCGGCGACATTCGCGGCGCTTCTTGCGTCTGGCGCTTGGCCATCCGCCGAGCGCGCGCGACCGTTTCCGCCAAATCTTGAGCTTCGCCTCCACCATCCACGATCGCGTGTATCTGATCAACGAGCAATTCGAGCTGTTCAATATAACCCTCGAGGGCGAGGACCTGGTGCGTGCGCAATCCAACAGCGGCCGCGGCGCCTTGCTCATGGGCTCTCATATGGGCAGCTTCGAGGTGATGCACAGCCTCGGCCGACGAAGGCGCGGACTCAAGGTTGCCATGGCCATGTACGAAGAAAATGCGCGCAAGATAAACGCCACTCTCGCCGCGATCAATCCGGGCATGGTATCCGATATCGTTCCCCTCGGCCGGCTCGACGCCATGCTGAATATTGCGGAACGGCTCGACCAGGGCGCTTTCGTCGGCGTGCTGGGCGATCGCACCCTCGGGCGCGAGCCGGTACAACCCGTAACCCTGTTGGGCGAACGGGCGTACTTGCCCACAGGTCCTATGCGCGCAGCGGCCATCTTGCGCTGCCCCGTGTTCTTCATGGTCGGGCTGTATCGCGGCAAGAACAACTATCACGTGGTCTTCGAGCGGGTCGCCGATTTCTCCTCGACACCAGCCGGCGCCCGCAACGTCGCTGTCCGATTGGCGATCGAGCGCTACGCCGGCGCCCTCGATCGTTACTGCCGCAGCGATCCCTACAACTGGTTCAACTTCTACGACTTCTGGCGCGGCCAGGACGGAATCCCGAGCGCATGAAGCGGCGAACTCTGGCACTGCTGATGTTGGCCGCGCTCGGCGCCGCGGGCGGATCCGCGCCCGCCATGGCGGGCAATAACGCACCGGAGGCGGCGACGAGTGAGCTCGACGCAGTGATGGGATTGCTCGCGATGCGGCGTCACGGCCGGGTCGAGTTTGTCGAGCAGCAATTCCTGGCCATCCTCGAGCACCCGGTGGAATCATCGGGAGAATTGCGCTACGACGCGCCGGATCGATTGGAGAAGCGCACGCTCAAGCCCCGCGCTGAAACCCTCGTTCTCGCCGGCGGCGTATTGACCGCCGAGCGCGGGGGGCGCGTGCGTGTGCTCGATTTGCAGCGATACCCGCAGATTCAGCCGTTCGTGGAAAGTATCCGCGCCACTCTGGCAGGAGATCGAAGCGCGCTCGAGAAGTTTTTTCACGTGGATTTTGCCGGCAACGTGGAGCGCTGGACCCTGAACCTCGTGCCCTTGGACCAGCAACTCACGCGGACGGTCAAGCAGGTGCAAATCGATGGGATCAGAGACCAACTGCAAAGAGTTGAAATTCGTCAGGCCGACGGTGATCGCTCTCTGATGACCTTGCGCGCACCCGCGGCGCCATGAAGCGGCAGCGCTGGGCGGTGACGGCGCTCTGGCTCGGGTGCGTCTCGATCGCAGCCCTCGTCGTGGCACGCGCGCATTACATCACGGACCTCTCGGCATTCTTGCCCGCGAAGCCCACTCCCGTGCAACAGCTGTTGGTGGATCAGTTGCGCGACGGTCCGGCCTCACGCCTGATCCTGCTGGCCATTGAACAAGGCGACGAGGCCGCCAGGGCGAAAGCATCGATCGCCATCGCGAGCCGCCTGCGCCGGGACAGTCAATTCTCGAGCGTCAACAACGGCGACCCGGTGACCGCAGAGCGCGACCGCGACTTCCTGCTTCAACATCGTTATCTGTTGAGCGACCGCGTGACCGCGTCACGCTTCTCCGCGGCGGAGCTGCGAGCAGCCATCAAGGAAACGATCGAGGATCTGGCATCGCCTGCGGGACTCTTGCTCAAGTCGCTGTTGCCGAACGACCCGACGGGCGAAATGCTGCACATCATCGACCAGCTGCAGCGCACGCCGGCGCCGGCCATGCGCGACGGCGTGTGGGTCTCTCCGGACGGGAGCCGCGCCTTGGCAGTGGTGCAAACAACGGCCGCCGGCTCCGATACCGATGCGCAGGAACGAGCCATCCAGGCCATCCGCGCTGCGTTCGCAGCTGCCGTGCGCGGCTTGCCGTCGAGCAACGAACAAGCCCTGCAGTTGAAGCTCAGCGGTCCGGGCGTGTTTGCCGTCGGCGCGCGCGCCAAGATCGAACGGGCCGCCGTGCGTCTTTCCATAGTCAGCAGCTTGCTGGTCGTCACTCTGCTGTTTGCCGTATATCGATCTTTCCCTGCGCTCGCACTCGGCCTCGCGCCTGTGGCAAGCGGCGCGGTCATCGGAATTGCCGCTGTCGCGCTGGGTTTCGGGGCCGTGCATGGCATTACATTGGGGTTCGGAATCACTTTGATCGGCGAGTCGGTCGACTATTCGATCTATTTTTTCGTACAGTCCCGCCGCGAGCTCGAGAACGAGGCCGCCGCCCCGGCGTGGCAGCGGGCCTGGTGGCCCACGATTCGCTTGGGGATGCTGACCTCGGTCTGCGGCTTCGCATCGCTGCTGCCGTCAGGTTTTCCCGGGCTTGCTCAGCTCGGCCTTTACTCGGTCAGCGGATTGGTCGCCGCCGCTTTGGTGACGCGCTATGTATTGCCCGCGCTGCTGCCGAGCGGCTTCGTGATTCATGATGTCGCCCCGTTGGGAGCGCGGGTCGCGCGGCTGCTGGTGCGGCCGAGGCAACTTCGAGGCTCGCGGCTCATGGCCCTGAGTGTGGCGCTTGCCGGACTCGCGTTAGCCATCCTGCTCCGGCATCACGATTCCTTGTGGAATCGTGAACTCGCCGCGTTGAGCCCGATATCTTCGGCTAATCAGAAATATGACGCCGAGCTGCGCAGGAACTTGGGCGCCGCGGACGTACGCGACCTGGTGATCGCCTCCGCGCCGACCCTCGATCTCGCGCTCCAGCAAGCCGAGCGAACGGCCGAAGTGCTGGAACCCTTGGTCAATGAAAAGGTCATCGGCGGTTTCGACAGCCCGGCGAATTACCTGCCGAGCACGGCGACTCAGGAGGCGCGCCGCGGCAGCTTGCCGGAGGCGCCGCAACTTCGCGACAACCTGCGGCAGGCGATCGTCGGCTTGGGAATCAGCATCGACCGGCTGCAGCCTTTTTTGAGTGACGTGGAAGCCGCGCGTCATGCGCCTCTGATTGGGGTACAAGATCTGCAGGGGACTTCTCTGCGTGCCGCGTTCGACGCACTGGTGCTGCATCAACAGAATCGCTGGAATGCGCTCCTCCCCCTGCATACCGTGGCCGGGTCGGAGGCGCTCGACACGGCTCGGATAAAGGCCGCGCTGCAACTCTCGCCGGCGTCGACGGCACGCATTCTCGATCTCAAACAGGAGTCCGACGCGTTGTATGCCGGCTATTTGACCGAGGCGATTCACTTGTCGCTGGCGGGCGTGCTCGCGATCATGGTGCTGCTGTTGATTGCATTGCGTAAGCCTGTTCGGGTCCTGCGCGTAATGACGCCGCTGATTCTGGCCGTTCTCACCGTGGCCGCCGGTCTCGCGTTGAGCGGCGTGCAACTGACCATTTTGCACTTGGTCGGCATGCTGCTGATCGTAGCCGTAGGCTCGAACTACGCGCTGTTTTTTGACCGGCAGGCAGCCGTGCATGAATCGGGCGGCGAAGCGCAGACCCTGGCATCGCTCCTCATCGCCAACGCCAGCACCGTAATCGGCTTTGGCCTGCTATCTTTCTCGCAAGTTCCGGTGCTGGTGGCTTTGGGCACCACCGTGGCGCCGGGTGCCTTTCTCGCCTTGGTGTTCGCCGCCGTGTTATCGCGTGCGTAGCATCTCCGTGCCCGTCATCGCGCAGGCCCTGGCGCCCACCCGCATGGTGTGGCTGCCGGGCGCCTACCATGCCGCCGAGGATTTCGTGGCTGCCGGTTTCGCGGAGGCTGTGCATACCCGGCAGGCTTCCCTCGACCTCACCTTTGTCGACCTGGAACTCGCTCACGTGGGGGATCGCAGTGCGCTTCGAAGGCTGCGTTCCGACATCGTCTTGCCGGCGCGCGCAGCGGGCATTTCGATTTGGTTGGGCGGGATCTCTCTTGGTGGACTGGTGGCGCTTGACTACGCAGCCTCTTATCCTGATGAACTCGCGGGGCTGTGTCTGCTGGCTCCCTATCTCGGCAGCCGGATTCTGACCGCCGAAATCGTCCAGGCGTCGGGACTCGCCGCTTGGCAGCCGGGGGAACTTGCGGAAACGGACGAGGAGCGCCGAATATGGCGCTATATCAAGAACCGCCGCGCCGACTCGCGGCCGTTGTACCTAGGATTCGGACGGGCGGATCGCTTTGCGGCGACTCATGAGCTGCTGGCGGCAACGCTGCCGGCCGAATCCGTCGACGTGATCGAGGGCGGTCACGAATGGTCCACATGGTCTAAGCTTTGGGAGAATTTTTTGGATTCCCACATCGCATGAACCCGCAGCAGCCGCAGGGCGGCGCATTGCAGCGTTGGTCACCGGCGCCGTTGTTGTATGCGTCTGCGGCCGTGCATTTGGGGGCGGCTGCGGCGGCGCTGGCGCGCCCGCATGAGTGGCCTTGGGCGCTGGGCGCCGTGGCGGCGAACCATTTGGCCCTGGCCGCCGCGGGCCTTTGGCCTCGCAGTCAGTTGCTGGGGCCCAACTGGGTACGCTTGCCCCCGCAGAGCGGCGGCATATCCAATCGAGTCGCCATTACCATTGACGATGGCCCGGATCCCGATGTGACGCCGCAGGTATTGGCCCGCCTCGCCGAGTACGGCGCCCCGGCTACTTTTTTTTGCGTGGGAGTCCGCGTCGAGCGCTACGCGGACCTGGCTCGGGAAATCGTGAACCGCGGTCACCACATCGAGAACCACAGCCACCGCCATCGGCACAATTTTTCGTTGATGGGGCCGCGACGGATGAGCGACGAGATTTTACGCGCCCAGGACGGCATCCTGCGGGTCACCGGCGCCAGCCCGCAGTTTTTTCGAGCGCCGGCGGGGCTGCGCAACCCATTTCTCGACCCGATACTTGCGCGCCTGCAACTGCGCCTCGCCAGCTGGACGCGCCGCGGCTTCGATACCGTCAATTCGGATCCGGACGCAGTCTGCCGGCGTTTGACGAATCCTTTGCATGACGGCGACATCTTGTTGCTGCACGATGGCAACGCGGCGCGCAGTCGCAGCGGCAGTCCCGTGATCTTGGAAGTGCTGCCCCGATTGCTTGACATCTTGGCGCTTAAACGGCTGCGGCCGGTAACCTTGCGCTCCGCGCTATGAGACCTCTCTGGGTCCACAATTTCACCGCGACCAGTTGCATCGGCAAAGGCCTGACGGCGACCTTCGAGAGCTTGATCAATCAACGCAGCGGCCTCAAGAGCTGCGAATTCGAGACCGTGGATATCAAGACCCACATCGGCGAAGTGGACGGGGTCGACGCGATTCGGCTACCCGAGAATTTGCGCAACTTCGACTGCCGGAACAACCGGCTGGCCGAGCTCGCTCTGCGGCAGGATGAGTTCTTCGAGGCGATAGAGCACGCGGCGGAGCGGTGGGGCCGGCGGCGGGTGGGCGTTTTTTTGGGCACCAGCACGGCGGGCATTCTTCAGACCGAACTCGCCTACAGGGAACGCGATCCGATCAGCGGCGCGCTGCCGTCGAGCTTCGATTATGGCTCGACCCATAATTCGTTCTCCGTGGCCGATTACCTGCGGCGGCGTTGCCGTTTGGAAGGACCGGCCGTCGCGGTCTCCTGCGCATGCGCATCGAGCGCCAAGGTATTCGGATCGGCGCGTCGCATGCTCGAAGCGGGATTGATCGACGCCGCCGTGGTCGGCGGGGTGGATTCGTTGTGTCTCACCACGCTGTATGGCTTTCACTCCTTGCAGCTTTCATCGCCTAGACCGTGTCGTCCGTTCGACGTTGCGCGCGATGGCATCTCCATCGGCGAGGCAGCGGCATTCGCGCTTCTCGAGCGCATACCCGAAGCCTTGGATGACAGCGCGGTGCTGCTGCTGGGCATCGGCGAATCGAGCGATGCCTACCATATGTCGGCGCCGCACCCCGAGGGCCTCGGCGCGCGCCGCGCAATGCTGGCCGCGCTGGCGGCCGCCGCGATCGAACCCAGCGACATCGATTACATCAATCTGCACGGCACCGGAACGCCCAGCAACGATCGTGCCGAAAGCCAGGCGGTCACCAGCGTATTCGGCCCGACCACGCCTTGCAGCTCGACCAAAGGGGCGACCGGACATACCCTGGGCGCGGCGGGCGCGCTCGAAGCGGTCATCAGCGCCCTGGCCGTCCGGCATGGGTTGATGCCGGGCGGCGTGCAAACGTCCAAGATCGATCCGACCCTCACCGCGCTCTACATTAGGGACAATCGTCGTGCCCCGGTTGTGCGCGTGCTGTCCAATTCATTTGGGTTCGGCGGCGCCAACTGCAGCCTGATTTTTGGCCGGGCGGGATGAGGTTATCGGCCTACATCGGCGGCCTCGGGGTACTCGGGCCGGGCCTTTCGAATTGGCCCGAGGCCGCAGCCGTGCTCTC
Organism: Steroidobacteraceae bacterium; assembly: GCA_035996065.1. GTDB lineage: Bacteria > Pseudomonadota > Gammaproteobacteria > Steroidobacterales > Steroidobacteraceae > Bog-1198. The sequence continues at coordinate 15,194 of DASYJX010000060.1, forward strand.
GGGCGGACGGACATGGCGGTCCGTCCCCACCGTGCTGCCGATGCCCACCATACTGGCGGCTGCCGAGCGCCGACGGATCGGTCGTGTCGTCAAACTGGCATTGGCGGTAGCGCTCGAAGCGACTTCGCAGGCGGGAGAGGATCCCGCCGAACTCGCCAGTGTATTCTCGTCATCCGGCGGGGACGGACACAATTGCCACGAGCTATGCCAAGCGCTATCGCTGGCAGGCCGGGAAGTTTCGCCGACACGCTTTGCCAATTCGGTGCACAACGCGGCTGCAGGCTATTGGAGTATAGGGACAGGCGCCATGGCCGAATCGAACGTGTTGTGCGCATTTGACGCAAGCTTCTCCGCCGGTCTCTTGGAAGCGATGACCCAGGTCGCGGTGGACCGGCTGCCGGTTTTATTGGTCGCCTACGACAGCGAATATCCCCAGCCGCTGCACGCAAAGCGTCCGATCCCCGATGCCTTTGGCGTCGCACTGGTGCTGACCCCGCTTCGCCGCGAAATCTCCTTCGCCAGGCTGGATGTGGCGCTCAGCAGCTTGGAGTTCGATCGGTTCGCCGACCCAGATCTCGACGCGCTGCGCTCTGCGTTTCCGGCGGCGCGCTCACTGCCGTTGCTCCGCCTGCTGGCGGGTAGATCCGCCGGGACGGCGATTCTGGAGTATCTGGACGTATCACGCCTTCAAGTGCAGGTCGAACCATGCGCCTAGACCGCACGTGGATCGAACGGAACATTCCCCACCATGGCCGCATGTGCCTGCTCGAGGAGGTCATCGATTGGGATGCGCGGCATATACGCTGCCGGAGCGGCAGTCACCGGGCGGCCGACCATCCGCTGCGCTCGCACGGCCGCTTAGGCATCGCTTGCGGGATAGAATACGCGGCGCAGGCCATGGCCGTGCACGGCGCACTCGCCGGCGGCGCTTTGACGGCCGACGGCGGTACTCGGTCCGAGGTGGGTTTTCTTGCGAGTTTGCGGGAAGTTCAACTGCACGTGCTGCGGCTCGATGACATAGAAACCGATCTGATCTCGAAAGCCGAGTTGGTTGCCGGAGATCACGGTTCGGCGCTATACGCGTTTTCGGTGACTTCCGGGGCCCAGCGCCTCCTGAGCGGCCGCGCGACAGTGGTTTTCGACGCCAATAAACGGTTCAATCAATGAGCAAACCCGCGACTCGGGCTTTGGTGACGGGCGGTAGCGGTGCCATCGGCGCGGCGATCTGCCGGCGCTTGGCAAAGGGCGGCCACTTCGTTTACGTGCATGCCCATCGCGGCGTTGCGGCCGCGGAAACCCTCGTCGATGAGATCGTCACCGGCGGCGGTCAGGCGGCGGCGGCGAATTTTGACCTGACCGATGCGGTTGGAACGCGTACGGCGGTGGAGAAATTACTGGAGGACGGGGCGGTTCAGATTCTGGTGAACAATGCGGGCGTTCATGACGATGCCGCATTCCCGGGAATGAGTCCCGCGCAATGGCATCGCGTCGTCGACCTGTCGGTCAACGGATTTTATAACGTGACTCAGCCGCTGATGCTGCCGATGATCCGCACTCGCTGGGGACGCGTCATCAGCATATCGTCGGTCACCTCGCTCATCGGCAATCGCGGCCAAGTCAACTACGCGGCGGCCAAGGGCGCGCTGAATGCCGCCACCAAAGCGTTGAGCCTTGAAGTGGCGAGCCGCGGCATTACCGTCAACGCGGTGGCGCCGGGCATTATTTCCAGCGGCATGGGGGGTGCGGCCTTCGACGCCGCCGCCATCGCCGCCATCGTGCCGATGAAGCGTGCCGGAAGCGCCGACGAGGTGGCGAGCTTGGTCGATTTTCTCGTCTCGGTCGAAGCCGCTTACATCACCGGCCAAGTGATTTCCATCGATGGGGGAATGACCTGACCCCACGCCCGGGCGGCGTTGCTCCGTCAGGCGTACGCATCGATGGCGCCGCTGGAGCTGCGCGGCAGCGCCCTCTCGGTTGATTGCAACGCTGCGACGGACGGGCTGCGAGTCGCGGAGGGCGTCCAATCGTAAGGCGGCGGCGGCGGCGAGCGCTCCTGAAAAGAGCGATGCGAAATATCGACGGTGACCTGGCCGAACCCTTGCGCCCCTAACATTTCGCGCAGCTTCGGTGAGCTCGACTCCAGCGCATCGCGAGTAACGGCGCTATGGCTGATGAGCCAAATCTGGGCGTGCGTGCCCTGCAGCGCTATTCGCACCTCGATGGGTCCGAGCTGCGGTGGATTGACCTGCAGCTTCGCGCCGTTCAAGTTGCTGTCGACCATGAATGACACGCGCTCCGCAAGCCCTTGCCCGAACTCGGGAGTATCCACTCCCGCGGCGACTTTGAGAGTCGGCGTCGCAGCGGCATCGGTCACCGCGGCGGGGCTGACGGCCGATTGCAGAGCTCCCGCGGCACCGTCGACAGTCCCCGACAGCGAAGAATACTCAGACCCGGCGGATGCGTGTTTGTCCGATGCGCTCGCATGGGCGAGCGTTGCAGCAGTCTGAGCGTCCGCACCGCCTGTCGTCGCCACCGGAGCGACAGTCCGGGGAATCGGAACCTCGAGTCCCCGCACGGGGGCGCCATTGGGACCCCTCGCGCCTCTGACCAGCGCGCCTGCAGCAGGTGCGCCCGAATCGTTTGCGGGCGACGGCGGTGAATCTGCGGCGCCCGCAAAATCCGCGTTGCCTGCGACGACGACGCCGGTCGCAGCAGCCGCTATCGCGGCCGCAGTTGCCGCCGGACCCGGGGCGTCGTTTGCCGGCGCATTGGTATTGGTCGATGCGGCGGCGCTCGGCGTGGAAGTCGCCGCATTGCTTGCCGCCGTGGCTGCCGCGGCGGTCGTTATCGGCGTCCCGGCAGCGGCGCGCCCGGCGCCGGGCGCCAGAGGCGGGTTGACGAGCCCGGCCGCGGCGACGCCCGCGGCGGTCGCTACCGTTCTCTCGCCGAGCGATGCACCCGCGTAGCCAGGAGCGACGGCCGGCAACTCCAAGGCTAAGGCGATTCCGGGTACATCGGCGCCGGCGTAGCTCTGGCCCTCGAGGCCTGCCGTCGCAGCGTTGCCGGCGCCGATGGCAGCCGCAGATGGGGTGCCGGTAGCCGCAACGTCAATATTCGCCCCAGAGGATTGCGCCGCGCCGGTGGGTCCCGGACTGATTGACGGTGCGGTGCTCGCCGCCGCCACCGGTGCTGTCGCGCTGGGTGGCGCTGCGGCGCTGGAGGGCGGCGGCATCGGGGGTGCGGGAGGCGGCGGAGAGTTGCCGGACGCCGGCAAGTGTCCGCCGACCGCGCCGAGGGCGGGGGACCGGGCCCCTGAAGTCTTCCGGGCCGGCTTGGCCCCCGCACTGCTGAGTGCCGCCGCGAAATCTGGGTCCTTACCCGCGGCCTTCGCCGATTTGACCGATGCCGCGGGGCTTTGCTGCGAGGGATCGGACCCGATCGGGGCGTGCGATACCGGAGGTGTTGCGTTCATACATTCGAGATAGCAAGCGACGTGCCAAACGGCCCGCGCCCAGTGCCGCGATTTCAGCGCGCCAAGCTGGGCGCTGAACCGCGTTTGGTCGGAAAGGGGCGCGCACAAGGCAGGAAGCGGCCGCGGCCGGCAGAGGAGTTCACGTGACCCTCCGCGTATACGATCTCGCCCCGCGAGATGGTGACGACCGGCCAGCCTCGCACCTGCACTCCCTCGTAGGGAGTGTGATCGACGGCATGGTGCAGCATCTCGTTGCGAATCGTCACGATCATGCCTGGATCCCAAATGGCCAAATCGGCATCCGATCCGACCGCGATGACTCCCTTTCTTGGGTAAAGTCCGTAGAGCTTTGCGGGCGTTGTCGTGGTGATGTCCACGAACTGATTCAAGCTGAGCCGCCCTTCGGTTTGCGTGGCCGAGAAAAAAAGCGGCAGCCGAGTCTCGATTCCCGGAATCCCGTTGAGCACATCGTTGAAGGGCGCGTTCGGGCCGCCGGCGATCTTGTCGGCATAATTCCAAGGCGAATGGTCGGACGAAAAAACGGCGAGTGTTCCGTCCGCTATGCCCCGCCACATCTCCGGTTGATTCGCGCGCTCTCTCGGAGGGGGACTGCAGACACACTTGGCGCCGCTCATGTCTGCCGTATCGATGTCTTCCGAGGACAGAAAAAGGTATTGCGGGCAGGTCTCGGCAAAAATCGACAAGCCTCGGGCCCGCGCGCGGCGAACCTCTTCCACCACGCTGGCCGAAGACACGTGCACTATCAGAATCGGCGTCTCGATCAGTTCCGCGAAACTGATCGCCCTGAACGCGGCCTCCCGCTCGCCGATCGCGGGATGGGCGGTCACGTGGTACCGAAGAGCGGTCTTGCGGCTGTCGAGCAGCCGCTCGGTAAGCCATCGAATGCATGCGTCGTTCTCGGCGTGCACCATTACCATCACGCCTTCGCGGCGCGCCAGATCGAGGATGGTCAACACCTCGTAGTCGTCGAGCTTGAGGCCCTCATAGGTGAGATAGATCTTGATCGACGTGCAGCCCTGTTCGATGAGCTCCGGCAATTCCTTTGAGAGCACCTGCGGCGTCGGATCGCCGACGATCAGATGGAAGCCATAGTCGATATGAGCCTTTGCGCGAGCGCGTTCGTGGTAGTCATCGACGATGCTGCGCAGGGATTGTCCGCGCATCTGCATCGCGAAGGGCAGCACCGTGGTGTTGCCGCCGCAAAGCGCCGAGAGTGTCCCGCTGCGGAAATCGTCCGCAGTGCTGCGGCCGTGCCAGGGTTGTTGGTCCATATGACAATGGCTATCGATTCCTCCCGGGAGCACGAGCCGCCCGGCCGCATCGATTGTCTTGCCTGCCTTCAAGGTATCCGTGCAAATTCGCGCGATCAGACCATTGCGTACGCCGATATTCGTCCGCACGGGCCCCTCCGGGAGCACGACCGTCCCGCCGACGATCGCCAGATCGTATGCGTCATCCTCCACGTCAAACATTCCTCACGGCTTGCCCCGGGGCTATGATAACTTTTGCATGACTGCACAGGTCGAGAGAATTTCCAAATGTTCTACGCGCGGCGCGCATCCTGAACGATCACCTCAATACCGCCGACGTTTTGATCGTCGGCGGAGGCATTGCCGGCGCGGGAGCTGCCTACGAGTTGGCCGCGTTCACCTCGGTCATCGTTCTCGAGCGCGAGAGCAGTTGCGGATATCATTCAACCGGAAGGTCGGCGGCGAGTTTTACCGAGAACTACGGCGCCGACACCGTGCGTCGGCTTGCCATCGCGAGCCGCCGATTTCTCGAGAATCCGCCCGCCGGTTTTTGCGGTCAGCCGCTGCTTGCACCGCGCGGCATGATCACCATCGCCCGCTCAGATCAGCTCGAACTGCTGGGGCAGCAGCTGGAGCGTGCGCGAGTCCTCGTTTCGAGCATCACGAAAATCGATGTTGCCGCCGCGATTGCGCGCGTGCCGGTTCTGCGGCGAGACTATGTCGCGGGGGCTTTCATGGAACCACATTCCATGGAAATGGACGTCCATGGCTTGCACGAGGGCTTCCTCAGAACGGCGAAGGCAAGGGGTGCGCGCATCGTCGTGAACGCCGAGGTGCACGCAATCGAGCGCAATCGGGAGTACTGGTCGATCACAACGCCGGCGGGCGCATTTCGCGCGCCGATACTGATCAACGCAGCCGGGGCGTGGGCGGATTCCATCGCGGAACGAGCCGGCGTCCGTCCTCTCGGACTGGTGCCGAAGCGGCGCACTGCATTCAACGTTCCCGCGCCTCCCGGGATGGACATTCGGGAGTGGCCTATGATCAACGATGTCGCGGAGGAGTTTTATTTCAAGCCGGACGCGGGACGGCTGCTCGTTTCGCCGGCGGATGCAACGCCGAGCGCTCCTGTGGATGCATATCCCGACGACTTCGACGTGGCGACGGGCGTCGAGCGGCTGGAACGCGCAACCACGTTGGACGTTCAACGCGTCTCACGGGCGTGGGCGGGCCTGCGAACGTTCGCGTCCGACGGCGTGCCCGTCGTCGGACCCGACAGGACCGCGGACGGTTTTTTCTGGCTGGCGGGGCAAGGCGGCTATGGAATCAAGACCTCTCCTTCCCTGTCGCGCGCCCTTGCTTCATTGATCCGCGACGCGAGGTTGCCCGAGGACCTGTTGCGCCTCGGCATCGAGGCCCGTCAATTGTCGCCCGAGCGGCTGCGCGATAGCGGAGACTTGCCGGTAGCGATTCCTCCAAAATAGGAGACTTGCCTTGACTATCCGCCGTTTTGAAAACGGATCCCGTTTCTGCCGTGTGCTCAGCCACAATGGCACCGTGTATTTGGCGGGCATGACCGCCGATGACACTTGCGGAGACGTGGTCGCGCAGACGCGCGACACACTGATGAAGATCGAGCACTATCTCGCCATTGCCGGCTCCGATAAGAGCAAGCTGCTGACTGCGGTGATCTGGTTGCGCGACATCGCCGACTTCGACCGCATGAACAGTGTGTGGGACGGCTGGATCGACCGATCCGCAATGCCGGTGCGCGCGACGGTGGAAGCTCGTTTGGCGGGCGACGGTTATCGCGTGGAGATCATGGTGACGGCGGCTCTATAAGCCCCGCGGAGATCGATTTGACCGAAGACCGTCAACATGTCCTGGTTCCCAAGCTCCGCGACCAGTTGCGCGATGGGTCTATGAATCGCCGCGAGTTCATTCGCCTTGCCACGCTGTTGGGCGTCGCCGCCCGCACGGCCTATGCCATGGCGGGGATGACTCCTCCGGCGATGGCGGGAAACACGCTGCCGTTTCCGGCCGTCGAGCCGGGCGCAAAGCGCGGCGGAAAGCTGCGCGTCGGTGAAATGGTGGCCAGGATGGAGGATCCGGCGACGTACAACTGGAACGAAATGGCCAATCAAACACGTCCGATATTGGAATATTTGACCATGGTCGGTGCCGACAACGTGGTGCGGCCCATGTTGCTCGAATCGTGGACGCCATCGGCGGATCTCAAGACATGGACGCTGCATGTTCGCAACGGCGTCATGTGGCACAACGGCGAGGAACTGAACGCCGAGCACGTCGCTTGGAACATTCGTCGATGGTCGGATCCGGCGTTGGGCTCGTCCAATCTCGGCCTGTCGACCTTCGCGGCTCTGACGGAACTCAGCGGCGACAAGGATCCGAAAGGCAGGGCGTCCCGCAGGCCGTTGAGGAACGGCGTCGAAGTAATCGATAGCCGCACCTTGCGCCTCAATCTCGCCAAGCCGGTTCTGTCGGTTCCCGAGGACTGCGGCGAATTTTGCACTTTGGTCGTGCATCCCTCCTTCAGGGCGCCGCTCTCGCGCAATCCGATCGGCACCGGACCCTATACTCTGGCGGACCTGCGTGTGGGCGATCGCTGCATTCTCAAGCGCGTGGTCAAGACCACCGACGGCCGGGACTTTCACTATTGGGGTGGCGACGTATTCCTGGACGAGATCCATTTCTACCACTACGAACAGGAGAACCAGCCCGCGGCGCTGGCATCCGGCAGCGTCGATGCAATCTACGAACTCGGCGCCGACCAGATCGAACTCGCTCAATCGATACCGGGCGCGCAGATCCTCTCCGTCGAAACGGCACAGACCTTGTGCTGCCGCATGCAAGTCGACGTCAAGCCTTTCAACGATATTCGCGTGCGTCGCGCCGTCGTCAAGGCGGCGGATAACGCAGCCATCAAGAAGCTGGTGTTCGGCGAGCATGGCACGGTGGCAAGCAATTTTCACGTCGCTCCCGTTCATCCGGAATATTTCCCGCTGCCGCCGGTGGTCCGCGACGTCGCCGGCGCCAAGCAGCTATTGAAGGAAGCGGGTTACGCGAACGGCATCGATCTCGCCATCGTCGTCGGCAACAACGACGGTCCATGGCAGCAGGCCGCCTGCGAAGCGCTGCGCGACCAGGTCAAGGAGGCCGGCATCAATCTCGCCGTGACCGTGGTGCCCGCGACCAAGTTCTGGGAGATCTGGACGAAAGTGCCCTTCGGCGCGACCTCGTGGGCCCATCGTCCGCTCGGCACCATGGCGCTCGCCCAAGCCTACCGCACGGGAGCATCCTGGAACGAGAGCCACTTTTCCGATCCGGAATTCGACGAGGCGCTGTCCGACGCCGAGTCCAGCATCGACGTCCGCATCCGCAAGGCCAAAATGCAAAAGGTCGAAAAGATCCTGCAAGACGCGGCCATCGTGGTTCAGCCGATGTGGCGGCCGGTGTTCATTCTGGCTTCAGCCAAGGTGCATGGCTACAAGGCTCATCCGGCCCGGCAGATGCAGCTCAACAAGGTTTGGATGAGCTGACCCTTCCATGGGCAATCTCATAGGGCGCCGCGCGGCTCAGATGTTGCTGATCATGCTGACGGTTTCTTTGTTGCTGTTCGCCATCTTCGACAGCGATCAATTCCGCGAAAAGGCGGCCGTCGCCGAGCTCGGCGGATTCGGCGTGGCGACTTTGTCCGACGCCGACTATCACGCGTGGCTCGAAAAAAAGGGCTTGAATGAACCATTTTTCGCCCGCTACGCCGGTTGGCTCACGTCCGTCCTCCACGGCGATCTGGGGCGGTCGATGGAGAAAGACATTGCCGTGTCGACGCTGTTGAAGGGCAGCTTGGCCAATACCGCGGCGCTGGCCTTCTTCGTTTTCTTGGGTCTGATCCCCGTGTCTCTCACCCTCGGCGTGCTCGCGGGAATGAACGAGGGCTCGCGCCTCGACAGGGTCATTTCCTTCGTCGCCGTCTTTACCACTTCGATTCCGCAGATTGCGACGGCCGTGCTTCTCACGGTGATCCTGTCACTTGGGTTGGGATGGGTGCCCGCCAAGTCGGCCATGACCGACGGCTGGTCTTTTCGAGAACTCGTGCTGCCGCTGCTGACGCTGCTGCTCTATGACATCGGGTACCTGGTGCGGATGACGCGCGCCGCCATGACCGATGTCATGGCGTCCCAGTACATTCGAACGGCGATATTGAAGGGATTGCCGTATCGGCGCGTGATTTTGCAGCATGCGCTCCGGAATGCGCTGATCGTCCCCGTTACCCTCATTTTCCTCGAGCTCAACGGGCTGCTTTCCCAGGTCGTGGTGGTCGAAGTCTTCTTTCAGTACGCTGGGTTCGGCCGCATGCTGTTCGACGCCGCCAACTTCGGCGATATCCAGGTGGTGCAGGCGGCCACCTTGGTGGCGGTGTGCGTTGCAGTGAGCTCGCAACTGCTCTCGGACGCTGCATACATTTTCCTCAATCCACGCGTCCGCTTCGCCTAGAACCCAGATGAATTCCCGCATAGTGGTGTTGCTCGCGCTGGTCTGGCTGCCCCTGACGGCCTATGTGATGTTCCGCCCCCAGCTGGGCGCGCTTGGAACTTACCTGCTCCTGCCCGCCATACCGGGCGTGATCTTGCTCTATGCCCTTGCGCTCCGCAGCTGGCGCGAGTCGTGGGTGGCCATTCTCGGCGTCAGTTTGGTCTGCTTCTGGCTGCTGATGGCGGTGACTGCGCCCTACCTGCCCTTGGTCGATCCCAACAAGCCGTTGGTGCCCTTCGTGGCGCCGGGCGGGATCAGGCACGGAGTGCTGTTTCTGTTGGGCTCGGACATGCGCGGGCGGGACGTCCTGTCACGCACCGTGTGGGGCTGTCAACGCGTGTTGGTCTGGGGCCTCACAGCCACCTCGGCGGCCTACGTGGTCGGCGCCGGTTGCGGCTTGATCGGCGGGTATCTCGGCGGCTGGTGGGATGAGATCGTATCCTTCGCCGGCAACGTGCTTCTGTCCTTCCCGGTGATGGTGTTGTTGATATTGGTCTTGAATCTTCTCGGACAGAGCGGTTTCAACATCATCATCGCGGTCACGTGTTCATCGGCACCCGTGATCATGCGCATCGTGCGCGGCTTGGCCTTGGACGCGAAATCGCGCGATTACATACAGGCAGCCCAAACCCGCGGCGAACATCCGCTATGGATCATGCTGGTGGAATTGCTGCCCAACGTGCGCGGACCCATCATCGTCGACGCCTGTCTGCGGCTCGGCTACACCACGGTCGCGATCACCGCGTTGACGTTTCTCGGCCTCGGATTGCAGCCCCCGGATCCTGACTGGGGGCTCATGATCAAGGAAGCCGCCACCGCCGCTCTGTTGTGGAAATACTCCTATATGCTCATCGTGCCGGCGCTGGCGGTCTCAAGCTTGATCTTGGGGTTCAACCTGATCGCCGATGGATTGCGCGAAATGAGCCTGCGGGACTGACTCAAATCATGAGTGCGCAAACCAACGCCGTCCCGAGCGACACGCCGATCCTGGAGTGCCGTGATTTGTCGATTTCCTACACGGGGCGCACCGGAGACGTCCCTGCCGTAGTCCGCTTCAGTCTTTCGCTGATGCGCGGAGAGGCGCATGGACTGGTTGGCGAATCCGGCTGCGGCAAGTCGACCATCGCGCTCGCCATCATGCGGTATCTTGGCAAAGCCGGCCGGGTCGTGGGAGGCAAGATCCTCTTCGAAGGGCGCGACCTGTTGGCCGTGGAAGGCGACGAATTGCGCAAGATTCGCGGCGGCGCGATCGCCATGATCTACCAAGAACCGATGGCGTCGCTGAATCCCTCCATGACCATCGGCGGCCAGTTGACCGAAGTGCCGATGTACCATGAGGGCCTCGGACTCCGCGACGCCGCCGCGCGCACGCTCGCCATGCTGGACCGGGTGCGTATGGCCGACGCCGGGCGAATCATGCGTTCTTACCCGCACCAGATCTCCGGCGGCCAGCAGCAGCGCGTTGTCATCGCCATGGCGCTGCTGTCGAATCCGCAGCTTTTGCTCTTGGACGAGCCCACCACCGCGCTGGATGTCACCGTGGAGGCTGGGATCGTGGATCTCATCCGCAGCATCTCGGCCGAGCTCGGCACATCCATGCTGTACATCTCGCACAATCTCGGGTTGGTGCGGGAGACTTGCGCTCGGGTCACCGTCATGTACTCGGGAGAGGCCGTGGAAGTCGGCTCCGTCGCGAGCGTATTCCGCGGCATGCGGCACCCCTACACTCGCGGACTTTTTGCATCGATGCCGGTGCCGAGCGCGGACAAGAACAGCCGCCCGCTGACATCGATTCCCGGTCAACCTCCGCCTCCGGGCGTCCGGCCCGCCGGATGCTCCTTTGGACCGCGTTGCGGGTTCTTTGTCGCGGGTCGCTGCGACAGCGAGCGCGTGCCGATGTCCGCCGTGGCGCCTGGCCATGCCTCTCGCTGCTTGCGAACGGGTGAAATTGCCTGGGAGGCGGCTCCGGCTCCGGCACTCGGCGGTGCCGCGGCTGGCTTCGGCGGCATCGCGCTCGAGATCAAAGGCCTCACCAAGCGCTACGGCCCCGTTGTCGCGAACGATGCGCTGACATTCGATGCGCGGCAGGGAGAGACGCTGGCGATCGTGGGCGAATCAGGTTGCGGAAAGTCGACCTTCGCCAGAATTCTGATGGGTCTCATCCAGGCAAGCTCCGGATCGATCGAGCTTGCGGGCCTGGAACTAAGTCGGTTGCCCGTCACGCGCAGGAGCGCGGACACCATCCGCTCGCTGCAGATGATATTTCAAAACCCGTTCGACACGCTGAATCCGAGCCATACCGTGGGCTCGCAGATTGCGCGCGTCATCCGTAAACTGGGCGTACGACGCGAAGAACCGCGGATCCGAGAACGCGTCCTCGAGCTGCTCGACTTGGTCAAGCTGCCGCGTGATTTTGCCGAGCGGCGCCCGCGGCAGCTCTCCGGCGGGCAGAAGCAGCGCGTCGCGGTGGCACGCGCTTTCGCGGGCAATCCCACCGTCGTGGTGGCCGACGAACCTCTCTCCGCGCTCGACGTTTCAGTGCAGGCTGCGGTGACAGAATTGCTGGTCGATATCCAGAGGCGAGAGGGCACGACCCTGCTGTTCATCAGCCACGACCTATCGGTGGTTCGCTATCTGTCCGACCGCATCGTCGTCATGTACCTGGGCCGGATCATGGAGCAGGGCCGCACCCACGAGGTCTTCGCGCCGCCTTATCATCCATACACCGAGGCGCTGCTCGCAGCGGTCCCCCTTGCGGATCAGCGCTACGCCAAGCGCAAGGTCCTCCTCACCGGCGACACTCCGTCGGCATCCAACCCGCCGTCCGGCTGCCGCTTCTCCACCCGCTGCCCCTACAAAATCTTGGGCACCTGCGATCGATTGGCGCCGCCTTTGCAGGAATTTGCTCCGGGCCATCGGATCGCTTGTCACCTGCCGCGCGAGCGGCTGTTGGCGATGCAACCCGTATTTGAGGAAGTCAATTTATGAATCGACATCTGACCTTGGCCGCTTGCCAGACCGGTCCCGTTCAGCGCAGCGCGTCGCGCGCCGAGACCGTTGGCCGGCTGGTGCATCTTCTCGAAAGTGCCGCCAAGGCGGGCGCGGAACTCGTCGTCTTTCCGGAATTGGCGTTGACTACGTTCTTCCCGCGCTGGTTGCTCGAGGATCCGCGCGAGCTCGACGATTTCTACGAGACGGCGATGCCGGGACCCGAGACAGGCCCGCTGTACGATGCCGCGCGCCGGCTGAAGATAGGATTTGCAATCGGCTACGCGGAACTCCTGCTCGAACACGGCCGGCCGCGGCGCTTCAACACCATGGATCTCGTGGGCGCGGACGGCGCTTTGATCGGGCGCTATCGAAAGATGCACATACCGGGCACTCAAGACGCGGAGGCAGGCGTTACGGCCCACCTGGAGCGCCGCTATTTCGAACCCGGCAATCTCGGATTTCCCGTGTATAGCTACCGTGGCGTGCGCATCGGCCTGTCGCTGTGCAACGATCGACGCTGGCCCGAGACCTATCGCATGCTCTGTCTGAACGGCGCGCAGGTGGTGCTGATCGGCTACAACACGCCCGTCGTTCTCGACGAGGCGCCCGCTTTCGCGCACCTGCGCATGTTCCACAATCATCTGCCGATGCAGGCCGGCGCCTATCAAAATACCGTCTGGGTGGCGGCTGCGGCCAAGGCGGGGTCGGAAGACGGGCAGGCGCTGATCGGCGGCTCGTGCATCATCGCTCCCACCGGCGAGATCGCGGCGCTGGCGGTGTCCGTCGACGATGAACTCGTGGTGCATCGCGCCGACCTGGAATTGATCACCATGTGCCAGCGCGTAAACTTCGATTTCGCCCGGTATCGCCGGCCGGACGAGTACGGGCTGATCGCGCGGCGCGCCGGGCCTCCCGCATGAGGAACGCCTTGCATAGACGCCTCTGGGCATTGCTGATTGCGGCCCCTCTTGCATGCGGCGCGCGCGCCGGCATTCAAATACTCAACGACGATGCACACTTTCCCGAGGGCCCGGTGTGGTACCGGGGCAAGCTTTACTACGTTGAATACGACCGCAATGCCGTCATGACGTGGGATGGCAAGAAGAACACCGTGTTTTCCGCCGAGAAAGGCTGCGGACAATCGGCCGTGGCGCCGACGTTGCGCGGCGAATTCTTGACCACGTGCTACGACAATGGATCCATCGGCCGGATATCGGCCGACGGCACGGTGCTCCCCGCCTACACGCACGACAAGGACGGCAACAAGTTCATGGGGCCGAACGACCTCGCGCCCGATGCTCACGGCGGCGTCTATTTCACGGCCTCGGGACACTTGGGGCCCGTGATCGATGGGAAAGTGTTCTACATCGGCGCCGACGGGACGATTGCCCAAGTCGCGATTGATTTGCACAACGCCAATGGCCTGGCTGTTTCTGCGGACGGAACGATCCTGTACGTGGCGGAAACCGAGGAACATCGTCTGCTGCAATTCAGAATCGCGGCGGATGGGAGCTTGTCGGATCGGCGTGTTTTCGTCGATCTTGACGAATTGACTCATCACGTCGCGCCGATCTGGCCCGATGGCGTGAAAGTCTCCTCGAAAGGAGACATTTACATCGGCGAGAGTCCACGCGATCTGCACATGCCGCTGCTCGGCCAAATCTTCGTGCTCGACTCGCAGGGTAAGTTGCTGCGCACGCTTACCTTGCCGTCCCCCAAGGTTCCCAATTTGGCTTTCAGCCCGGACGAGAAAACGATTTACGTCATGGCCCTCGATCAGATCGACAAGCCGCCTTACCGCGGCAAGGTATATTCCATGCCGAACGAATGACCGTCACCTGAATACCTTTCCAACCAATCGGGCGCTCGACGCATGGCGTCGGCGCTACCTAGGTGGCTCGGTTGAACTTCAGCACCAGGGTGGCGCAGCCGAGCAATCCCGCACCCTCGATCCAAGCAAGCCAGCGGTTCATGCCGCTCGACATTCCGAATTTGGCAGAAGCATGCAGCGCGCGATGGGCAAGCCAACCGTAACCCAGCAGAATGCAGAATTCCGGCAACATCGATGTCGCCGCCAAGATCAGCATCTGCGGGGCCACGGGCTGGAGGGGATCGATGAACTGCGGTAAGAGCGCCAAGAAAAATAACAGCGCCTTCGGATTGGCCAGTTGCAAAGTCAGCGCTCCCAGGTAGACCCGCCGTCGATCACCCTTCTCGGCCGCCGCCGTTGCGGCCAGATTTACCGCGTGACTGGAAGCGGCCGAGCGCAGCGCCTTGACCCCCAAATAGATCAAGTACGCGGCGCCGACCCATTTGGCAATCATGAAGAAGCGCGCGCTCGCGGCGATGATCGCACCGAGACTCGTGGCCGAAAGCGTGAAATAAATGGCGTTCGCCGTGATGATGCCGGCAGCGGCCGGCAACGAGCGCCGCAGAGCACCGCGCGCGCCCTGCGATACAACATAAAACACTGCCGGTCCCGGCGACAGCGACAGTGCGGTTTCCATCGCCAGAAATAGGAGCCAAGTCTTGAACGTCACGTTTTGCCTTCCGAATGTCCCGAACCGCTAGTTTACCAGCGCTCGCTCGATCGCCGGCGGAACAATGTGCTAACGTTTGAGGCATGCGCAATCAAGCACTGGTTTTGCTGTTCGCCGTCTGCTGCTTCGCCGCTGCCTACGGAGACTATCGCTACAACGACCAGCTCGACGAATATTCTCTCGTGGCAATCCAGGCGCGGTCGTACAAGCTGGGACAGCTCAAGTTCCGCGAACTGCACGACCGTGCTCAGGCACGATTGGGGCCAAAATTCGCCGTCAAGCGCTTTCATGACGAGATGCTCAGCGGAGGCGTGCTGCTGCCGCTCGATCTTTTGGATTCCCGGACGAACAGCTGGATTCAGGACGAGAAAAAATGAACCGAAAGGCCGTCACTCTTCACCAGCTGCGCAAGATGCACGCTGCCGGCGAAAAGATCGCCATGCTGACTTGCTACGATGCGGCATTTGCGCGCGTTTTGGACGGCGCGGGCGTCGACTCCCTCCTCGTCGGCGACTCTCTCGGTATGGTGCTGCAGGGACGCCGGAGCACGCTCCCCGTCTCCATCGACGAAATGGTCTATCACACCGCCTGCGTGGCGAGGGGCAATCGCACGGCTTTGATCATCGCCGATATGCCCTTCGGAAGTTATCAGCAGTCTGTCGGCGATGCGATGCGCAACGCCGCCCTGCTGATGCAGGAGGGCGCTCACATGGTAAAACTCGAGGGCGGTGGTTGGACGGCGCCGATCGTGCGCTTCCTCGCGGAGCGCGGCGTTCCCGTCTGCGCTCACTTGGGCTTTACCCCCCAGTCGGTGAATGCGCTTGGCGGCTACCGGGTGCAGGGGCGCGATGAAGCGGCGGCGCAACTGTTGCGGCGGCATGCCGAGGAGCTGGCGGCGGCGGGCGCGGCGCTCCTGGTGTTGGAAATGGTGCCGGCCGCCGTTGCGCGCGATCTGACGAATGCGCTCTCGATACCGGTCATCGGCATCGGCGCCGGCGCCGGCTGCAGCGGACAGGTTCTGGTTCTGCACGATATGTTGGGACTGACGGGTGGCGAGCCTCTGAAGTTCGTGCGCAATTTTATGGACGGCAGCGCCGGTATCGAGGCCGCCGTGAAGAAGTATGTGACCGATGTGAAGGGCGGCAGATTTCCCGACGATGCGCTTCACGGCTTCTGAGGGGAATTCAGCGTGCACATAGTGCGGACGATTGCTGAGTTGCGCGCGGCGCTCGAGGTCAAGCGCCGGCGCGTGCTGGTGCCGACCATGGGCAACCTTCACGCGGGCCATTTGTCGCTGGTGCGAATGGCGCGGGACCACGGCGATCGCGTGGTCACCAGCATATTCGTCAACCGCCTGCAATTCGCACCGCATGAGGACTTCGCATCGTATCCGCGCACATTCGAACGCGACTGCGAGCTTCTGGCCGGCATCGGCTGCGACATCGTGTTTGCACCGGACGACAGCGAGGTCTACCCGGAACCTCAACGCTTTACGGTGCATCCGCCGCCGGCGCTAGCCGAGATTCTCGAGGGACAGGCGCGGCCGGGTTTTTTCACCGGGGTCTGCACGGTCGTGCTGAAACTGTTCAACATGGTCCAGCCCGCCGTGGCGGTGTTCGGAAAGAAGGATTATCAGCAACTTCTCATGATCCGCAGCATGGTGCGGCAGCTGGCACTGCCGATCGAAATAGCGTCCGCGGAGACTGTGCGCGACGCAAGCGGGCTTGCATTGTCATCCCGCAATGGTTACCTGAGCGATTCGCAGCGCATGGAGGCGGCGCAGCTGCACGGCGCGCTCAGCACGCTGGTCGCCGCAGTCAAATCCGGGCGCACCGACCCGCACAGTCTCGAGCGCGAAGCGCGAGAATTCTTGAGCGCGCGAGGCTGGCAGCCGGACTACGTCGCGGTGCGGAGGCGGAGCGATCTCGGCGCACCCGCGGCGGGCGAGCCGTTGGTCGCGCTGGCGGCGGCCAAGCTCGGCGGCACGCGGCTCATCGATAATCTGGAGATCTGAACGCATTGCAGTCCCCACCGCCCTCGTCCTTCAGGTGCCAACGATGCTGACGGTTTCCGTTTCGGGATCGAACACTATTTGCGCCTCGCCGCGTTTGAGCCGGCTGACGACGTGAGCGACCTTGTCCTCCAGCGAAAACTCCCTTTCCCCATAGTCCGTGCCCTCGCGCAGAACGTACGACTCGACCACCGCGTGCAATAAGTCCGCCGCCAGTTCAGTGTAGGGAACCACCACGGACGGGAAATTCTCTTCCGTCACTTACGCGCTCGGCCGGCGCGCCAGCCATTTATCGAGATGCCCGGCGAATGCATTGCGATTCGCTTGCGTGAGCGGCGGGGGGCCGCCGCCGACGTTGCCGCTCGATCGCATCGTGTCCATAAAATCGCGCATGGCGAGCACTCCGCGAATGGTATCGGGCGAATAGCGCTCCCCGCGCGGATTCAGCGCTTCGCCCCCCTTGGCAATCACCTCGGCAGCGAGGGGAATATCGGCCGTGACGACCAAGTCCCCGGCAGCTACTCGCTTGACGATCTCCCCATCGGCCACGTCGAACCCGGAGGGTACCTGAACGGCGCGCAGACTGGGGATGCGTGGGAGCTGCAGAGGTTGATTCGCGACCAACGTGACGCGGACCCCCGTGCGCTCGGCCGCCCGGAAAAGGATTTCCTTGATGACATTCGGACAGGCATCCGCGTCGACCCAGATATTCGCCGTCACGTTCGATCCCCGCTAAAGCGTGCATGCATGGTGAGTGCAATATACAGGCTGGTCGATTTGGCGCGGGCGCCAAACTACTTGACGGAGGCAAGCATATATCGCAGCATCTTACATCATGAAACCAAGGGATTCGCTCGCCAAGGTCCGCGGCGCCTCCGGCGGAGCCGTCGATGTCATCCGCGGATTCAACCGCCTCTATACGCGCCAGCTGGGACTGCTTGACCACGGGCTGCTCGGCAGCGAATTCACGCTCGCCGAAGCTCGAATCCTGTATGAGTTGGCGAATCGGGATGAGCCTACGGCGACCCAAATCGCGCGCGAACTCGCGATCGATCTCGGCTACATGAGCCGGATCACCAAGAAATTCGAACGCCGCCGCCTTATCAAGCGCGTTCGCTCTCCCGTCGATGCGCGTCAAAGTCTGCTGCTGTTGACCGAGAAAGGCCACGCCGCCTTCGATCCGCTCGATCGAGCGGCGAGGCGACAGATCGCCGCGATGATCGAGCCGATGAGCCCGGCGCAGCGCTCCGAGCTGCTGGCGGCCATGCGCAGCGTTCAGAGTCTCCTCCAACCCGGGGAGCCGCAAAAAACGGGGCCGTACACCATTCGATCGCTACGGATCGGCGACATCGGCTGGATAACACATCGACAGGCTCTATTGTATTCGCACGAGTACGGGTGGGACGGGACGTACGAAGCCTTGGTGGCGGAGATACTCGCCGGCTTCATCAAGAACTTCGATTCGAATTCCGAATCCGGTTGGGTGGCCGAGCGCAACGATGTGATCGTCGGCAGCGTCTTCCTGGTGCGCGCCTCGCCCGGTCTGGCGAAACTCCGGCTCCTTTACGTCGAGCCCGCGGCCCGCGGCTTGGGAATCGGCACACGCCTCGTGCACGAGTGCATCGAATTTGCGCGGGCGAATGGCTATCGGACACTCACCCTATGGACCAACGACGTGCTGGCTTCGGCACGTCGCATTTACGAGGCTGCCGGATTTGAATTGACGCGGGAAGAAGCTCATCGTTCCTTCGGTAAGGATCTGCTTGGCCAGACCTGGGAGCTTGCTCTTTGAACGCGCCCTAAGCGTTCCCGGACTCGCCCCGCGCCGCAAGCGCGACACGCATTGCCGCATCATCGCCCTCGCGCTGCTCGCGCCGCTCCGCCGCATGCTGCTCTTCTTTGCGAAAGCGATCGACCGCGCGTCCCAGCGATTCAGCTTCGACGCGCTTTTCGCTCCACATGGCACGCCGTTTCTCGTACTCGGCGCGCGCAACTTCGAGCGATAGCAAATGCTGGCGCAACGCTTCGCCCAGTCGATCCAAGAAAGAACGATAATTCAGCAATTTGACTGCGTCGATCGCACCCGTCGACCGGGAATTGCGAACGTAGTCGTCGCGATAGGACTGCAGCTGGCCAAGCTGGCGTTCGAGTTCGGCCACTTTGCGCCCCGCTTCGCCCATCGCACGGCTTAGGTCCTTGGCGGAGGTCGAGGCCATTTCCTGGATCGGTTGGAACCGTTTCGATTTCATCATGAGCTGCAGAGCACTATCGGCGCTATGCCTTGGCCGGCGCCGAGAACTGCGTCACGAGTTGCTTAAGATCGGCGTAACTGCGCTCGAGTCCCACCGGCTCGTACATGTCCTGGCGCAGAAATTCAAGCATTTTGGGCCACTGTTCGACCGCCAGGTCCACTCGCGCATCGGTCCCGCGTCGATAGGCCCCGACGGTGATGAGGTCGCGGTTCTGCTGATAAGTGGAGTACACCTGCTTGAAGCGGGTCGCCAGATCGAGCTGTTCGCGGGTCGCGATCTGATGCATGGCGCGGCTGATGGAGGCCTCCACGTCGATGGCGGGATACAGTCCGTTTTCCGCAAGCCGGCGCGACAGCACGATGTGCCCGTCCAGAATAGCGCGCGCGGCATCGGCGATCGGGTCATTCTGATCGTCTCCTTCCACCAGCACCGTATAAAATGCCGTGATCGAGCCCACGCCTCGATCGCTGTTGCCGGCGCGCTCCACCAACTGCGGGAGGCGCGCAAATACCGACGGCGGGTAGCCCTTGGTTGCCGGCGGCTCGCCGATGGCAAGCGCAATCTCGCGCTGCGCCTGCGCGAACCGGGTCAATGAATCGAGCAGCAGCAACACCTTGAGCCCTCGATCGCGAAAATACTCCGCGATCGCGGTGGCGAGCCATGCCCCGTGCAAACGCATGAGCGGCGGATTGTCTGCGGGCGTGGCGACCACCACGGCGCGGCGCATCCCGTCCGGACCCAGGGTGTTGCTGACGAAATCCTGCACTTCACGGCCGCGCTCGCCGATCAGCCCGACGACGGTGACATCGGCCTTGGTATAGCGGGTCATCATGCCGAGCAAGACCGACTTGCCGACGCCGGAGCCCGCGAACAAGCCGATGCGCTGTCCCCCGCCGACGGCGAGCAACGCGTTGATCGAGCGCACGCCCACATCGAGCGGATCGCGAATCGCCCGCCGCATGAGCGGATTCAGCGGCTCGCCCGTCAACGACACCCGATCAGTGCACTTGAGCTCACCGAAGCCATCGAGAGGCCGTCCGGCGCCGTCCAGCACTCTGCCCAGCAGCTCATCGCCCACGATCGCCGAGGACACACTGTGCGTCGGAATGACTCGCGCGCCCGGCATCACGCCGCGGATATCGCCGGTGGGCATCAGGAATAATTTGTCGCCGGAGAATCCCACGACTTCCGCTTCGATCTGCTTGCCTTCGGCGGTATCCACCAGGCACCGGCCGCCCACGGCTGCCTCGCAACCCACTGCCTCGAGTGTCATCCCCACCATGCGGTGCAAAGTCCCTTCGACGACGAATTCGGCGGCCTTCGCGATGCGCTCCCGCGCTTGGGCAAGCGCAAGCGACCATTGCTTGGGTCGAGGCCGCGCCGCGGTCGCGGCGCTCATGCACGCGCTCCGTCGGAGTGTCGTTCGGTACCCAGCAGCTCGCTCAAGATAGCGCCGAGGCGGGTTTCCAAGCGAGCATCGATGCGCGATGTCGCCGTGTTGATCTGACATCCGCCGCGCGCCATCACGGGATCTTCAACGATCGCCCAAGCGCGCTCGCTTTCGGTGGGTGCCAGATGCTCACGCACTACCGCGGCGTCTTCCGGATGCAAGTGCACGCGCACCTCGCGAGCAGCGACCGGCAGCGCCGCGATCGCTTCGCGAATGATGCCGATGATTTGCGTCGGATCGGTCTTGAGCTCGCGGCGCACGATTTGCCGCGCCAAGGCCATCGCCAAGGTCATGAGTTCGCGCTCCACCTCGGTATCCAATACCTCGAAAGGTTTGGCCAAGTCATAGAACATTCCGGACAAACGTTCGACCTGCGCGCGGACTTCAGCGCGGCCGGCCTCTCGGCCTTCGGCCAGACCCTGCTCGAAGGCCTCTTTGTGGGCCTCCTCCTGCAGATCGGCGAGTCCGCCGACCGTTGCCATTTTTTGCGGAGCCTCGCGGCTCCCCATATCGGGAGCTGTCCACCGCGTCGCGCCGGCGGCCGCTGACTTGGAGTAGGCCTCAGACAAATTCGCCCCCGCCCTTGCCGCCGATGCTGATGGTGCCTTCCTCCGCCAAGCGCTGCGCGATGACGACGATTTCCTTCTGCGCCGCTTCGACGTCCGCGAGTTTCACCGGGCCGCGCGCCTCCATGTCGTCCTTCAGGATCTCAGCCGCGCGCTTCGACATGTTTTTCAAGATCTTTTCCTGGACTTCGGGCTCGGCGCCGCGCAGGGCCACCGCCAGCGTATCGGAACCCACTTCGCGCAGCAGCGCCTGTATACCGCGATCGTCGAGGTCCAACAAATTGTCGAAGATGAACAGCAAGTCCTTGATCTGCTGGTGCATCTCTCCATCGGCTTTTTCTATTTTGCCGAGCTCCTCGCCGCTCTTGTCGCGCTCCATCGCGTTCAGGATGTTGGCCACCGTGCGCGCGCCGCCGATGCGCCGCAACGGCGTCGGCTGTGTGGCATTGGCCTGCTTCTCGACCAATTGATCGAGTTCGGTCAAGGCGGATTGCGGCACTTCATTCAAGGTGGCGATGCGCATCAAGACTTCGGTGCGCATGTCGTCGGTCAGGAGCGGCAGAATGGCGGCCGACTGTTCGGGCTCGAGATGCGACAATACGATGGCGGCGATTTGCGGATGCTCGCCGCTGATGATCTGCGCGACGGCCTTCGCCTCCATCCACTTCAGCGACTCGATGCCTTGGCCGGTCTGCCCCGTGGTCACCCGATCGAGCAGCATATCCGTCTTCTGCTTGCCTACGGCCTGAGTCAACACCCGCCGTACGAAGTCTTGGGATCCGCCGGCGATATTCGCCCGCGAATCGGCCACTCCGATGAATTTGTCGAGCACGGAGGTCATCTGCTCGCGCGATACCTCCTTGAGCTCCGCCATCGCGATTCCCAATTTCTGAACGTCGCGGGCATCGAGCTGTTTGAGCACATTGGCGGCATCCTGCTCGCCCAAGCTCATCAGCAGGATAGCAGCGCGTTGCGTGCCGGCGAGTTCATCGGCCTTGTCAGCCATCTGCGGAGACCCAATCTTTTACGACCTGCGCCGCACGCCTCGGATCTTGCCCGACCAAAGTTCTCGCCGCCGCGATCTGCTGCTCAAAACTGGGGGCGAGCTTGATCGCCTTGCCCCCCTGCCCTGACAGGCTTACGCGATCGCCTGCCAAATCGCCGGCGTCGCCGCCGCTGACCCGCGGCGCCGACTTGGTCAGGGATTTCATCAGGGGCCGCAAGACCAGGAACGCGACCACCAAGACGAGGGCGGCGCCCACGATTTGTTTTGCAAGCTGCGTGATCCAGGGTGTCTGCCACAGCGGCAGGCCGTCGACGGCCGTCGGCGGCGCGTTGGTCTTGAACGCTTGGTTGAGGACGTTCAACTGATCGCCGCGATCCTCTTTGAGCCCGATCGATTCGCGCACCAGTTGCGAGAAGCGCTTGATGTCGGTATCGCTCATAGGCGCCGTCGTCACCTTGCCGTCCGCGTCGGCTTTCTGCCAATCATCGAGCACGACCCCGACATTCAGCCGTTTCAAGACCCCGACGGGTTGCTTCACGTAGGAGAGCGTGCGGTCGACTTCGAAATTGCGCGTGCTGCGCTGCGCCGTCGAGCTGGGCCCGCTGGCCGCGGACTGGGTTGAACCGGGCGCGGGATTTCCTGGGGTGGCGGCGCCGGGGATCACGGGTGCGCCGGAGGTACCGGGCGGTTGATTGCTCAAGGCTCCCGGGATGCCTTCCGGTCCATCGCCGCCCTTGCGTTGCTCGTTGCTGGTCTGTTCGCTGCGCACCGCCGTCTTTTGCGGATCGTAGTTCTCGTGCGTCTCCTCGGTGACGGTAAAGTCCATGTCGGCCGTGACCGTCGCGCGCACGTGTCCGGGTCCGATCATGGGTTCGAGCAATTCGATGATGCGCTGTTGATAGCTTTGTTCGAGCTTGCGCGTAAACGCGAATTGGCGGGTGCTGGCGGCCTGCTCGGCATTTTCATCCGGGGAATTGAGCAAGGTTCCGGCCTGATCCACCAGCGTCACTTCGCTGGCGCCCAATTCCGGCACGCTCGAGGCAACCAAGTGCACGATCGCTGCGACCTGGCCTGGTTCAAGACGCCTGCCCGGATATAGCTGCAGCATCACGGATGCGGTGGCCTTGCGTGCATCGCGCAGAAAGACCGTGGGCTTGGGCAGCGCCAAATGGACGCGTGCCGTTTGCACGCCTTGCACCTTGACGATGGTGCGCGCCAATTCGGTCTCCAGCACCGATTGATAGCGCGCGGTTTCCATCATGGAGCTCGAACCGAGCGCGGACTCCTTCTGGATCATTTCGATGCCCATCGAGTCGCTTTGGGGCAAGCCCTGCGTCGCCAGACGGATTCGAGCCTCCTGCACTTTGGATTCCGGCACCGATACCGCGCCCGACGGATTGAGCTTGAACTCGATGCCCGACGCCGTCAGCGCGTCCATCACCTGGCCGCTCTCGCGTTCCGAAAGCTGGCCGTAGAGCACGGTGTAATTCTGGCCCTGCGACCACAGGACGAGCCAAATAGCGGCGGCCACGGCCGCGGCGACGCCCGCGAGCAGCCCGACTTGCTTGAGCCCGGGAATGTCCGCGATGCCGCGCGCTGGTGAAGGTACGATGTCAGCCATGAATTAAGCCTCGCGGTCGATCGGATACGGTCTGTCAGACCGACATATTCATTACTTGGGTGTACGCGTCGATCAGCTTGTTGCGCACTTCGGTCATTGCGTGAAAAGCAAGGCTCGCCTTTTGAACCTCCAGCATGACCTTGGTCAGGTCGACGCTCTTGTCGCCGGCCTCGTAGGCATCCGCCAGCGCGGTGGCCTGGTTTTGCATGGTCGCAATGTGATCGACCGAGTTCTTCATCAGGTTCGCAAAGTCGGACGGTTGCGTGCTCACCATCGGCGGTTCCGGTGCCCCCGATGCCCGCGCCTGCAGCGAGCGCATCTCCGCCAAGACTTGTTGAATTTGCAGGCTGCTCATCGCTATACCGCCATGACTTGTTGTTCGTGCACGCGCGGCACGATGACGCCGGCGGCTTTGAGCTGTTGCAGCTTGTGGCGCAAGGTGCGTGGGCTGATTCCCAGGCGTTCGGCCGTCAATTTGCGGCTGCCTCCCGTCACACGCAGCGTTGCGAGAATCAGCTCGCGTTCCCGCTCCTTGAGATCCTGATCCAAGCAGGACTCCTGCGCCTGAATCGGCGCCGCCGTCCGCTCGTCCGGCTTCGCGGACGGCCCTGTATCCAAATCCGCCGCGTTGATGATACCGCCGCTCGCGAGCCACGCGGCGCGCTGCACGATGTTGGTCAGTTCGCGTGCATTGCCCGGCCAGTCATGCTCCAGTAGTTTGCGCTCGGCGTCGGCGGACAGGCTCAACGCCGCCTGGCCGCCGCGGGCGCAAGCCTGAATGGCTCTGCGGGCCAGCGGTAGGATGTCCGCGCACCTATCTCGCAATGGCGGCAGCCGCAGCGACATCACGTTGAGCCGATAGTAGAGATCGGCGCGAAAATCCCCCGCGCGCACTGCCTCCGGCAGGTCGCGATTGGACGTCGCGATCAATCGCACATCGAGGCTGATCGTGCGGCTGCTGCCGAGGCGCTCGACTTCGCGCTCCTGCAGTACGCGCAGGATCTTCGCCTGCAGCCCAAGATCCATTTCGGAAATTTCGTCCAGCAGCAATGTGCCTCCCTGCGCCTGCTCGAATTTGCCGGCGTGGGCTCCGAGCGCGCCCGTGAATGCGCCCTTCTCGTAACCGAACAGGGTTGCCTCCAGCATATTTTCCGGAATCGCTGCGCAATTGATTGCGACGTACGGCGCGTCGGCGCGCATCGAATTGTCGCGAATGAACCGCGCGTAGACTTCCTTGCCCGTGCCGCTCTCGCCGGTGATGAGCACCGTGGCATCGTTTTCTGCAATCTTGCGCGCCAACGAAACCAGGCGTTTGGACTCCGGATCGACGGCGACCAGTTCCTTCGGCGCCACTCGCAGCGCCAACTGACGGCGCGCCATCTCGATCAGAGCCCCTGCATCGAATGGTTTGACGATGTAGTCCGTTGCTCCCTCGCGCATTGCGGCGACCGCCTGGGCGACCGTGCCATAGGCGGTCATCAATACGACGGGCAGGTCCG
This sequence comes from Steroidobacteraceae bacterium, assembly GCA_035996065.1. Classification (GTDB taxonomy): domain Bacteria; phylum Pseudomonadota; class Gammaproteobacteria; order Steroidobacterales; family Steroidobacteraceae; genus Bog-1198. The sequence continues at coordinate 40,430 of DASYJX010000060.1, forward strand.
GCCGGAGCCGTTTGATCGACGACAACAGCTGGTAACCGTTGGGACCGGGCATCTGCACATCCGAGATCACCAAGGCAATCTCTTCGTTCTGCAGCAGCTGCAACGCGCTCGGCGCGTCCGCGGCGCAGAGCGCCGACAGGTCGGCGGCCCGCAGGGTGTCGACCAGAGCCTCGCGCAGCACCGCATCGTCTTCCACCACCAACACCGATTCGTTCGCATTGCTCATGCACATTCCTCTGCCGGTAGATCGATGATGAAGGTGGCGCCGCCGGGGACATCCGCCAAGCTGATGCTGCCTTGGTGGGCTTCAACCACGGACTTGACGATCGCGAGCCCGATGCCGTTGCCGCGCGCCCGGGTGGTGAAGAACGGTTCGAAGATCCGCTCGCGAATGTGCGCCGGCACCCCGGGACCGTTGTCGCTCACCACGATTTGCGCCCGGCCGCCGGCGGCGCGGCGCGCCAGCAACTCCAGATTCATATCCTCTGTCGCTGCTTGCAAGGCGTTCGTGGCCAAATTCAGGACCGCGGATACCAGCGACGGCGCATTGGCGCGCACGTAAAGGTCCGGGGCCTCGGTGCGGATGGTCAGGCGGATGCCGCGGCGAAATGCCGGCCGCAGCCATTGCGCGACCTGTTCGAGCAATGCGCTCACGCTCACCGCTTCGCGAGCCGCGCCGCCGTGCGCGAAAGCGAGCATGTCGTTGACCAGCCTATCGAGCTGCTTCAGGCTGCTGACCGTCCTATCCGCGCACCGCGCCAAATCCTCCGGGCCGCGTCCGGGAAGCGTCATTTGCGAAGCGTAGAGCAGCGCGGCCGCGAGGGGCGTGCGGATCTGATGCGCAAGGCCTGCCGCGAGCTCTCCCAGGGTCAGCAGACGCTGCTGGCGCGTCATGAACACCTGCATCAGGTGCGACTCGGTCACGTCGGCCAGCAGGACCACTTCGCCGCCGCTTTGCAATTCGCGGCGCGAGATATTCACGAACCTCCCGCTGCGAAGCTCCGTGTGCTCGCCCGCGCCGCCGGCGCCGACCGCCGCACGCTCGAGCACGGAGGCGAAGGAGTGGGTCAGCAGCGGTTCGCCCAGCAAATCGAGGGCGACCGGATTGCATTCCTGAATCGCGCCGGCGGAATCGAGGACCAGCACGCCGCCCGGAAGGCCCGTGATCAAGTCCGCCAATCGCGCCGCCAGATGGTCGTTGCCGGCGTGTGCGTGGCCCAACTCCGCGCGCAGCTCCGAGACTTGGGCGCGCAACGAATCGAAGGCGCCCGAAAGCTGGGTCGACACCGAGCCGAAAGCGTGGAACGCTGCCTGCAATTCGGAACGGCGGTTTTCGATCAGCTCGACTTTGGTGGCTGCCATGACGGAAGAGGAAAGCAACTTCTGTGCCTTGGCAGTATTTGCCCGTCTCATCAACCAGTTAGAACCGAATGGCCGCGCCCGAAAATGGCAGCGTCAAAAATCCGTCAGGCGCTGAGACGATATTTGCGCAGCTTCTCGACGAGTGTGGTGCGGCGCATGCCTAGGAGCCGGGCCGCCTCCGCGACGGTGCCGTCGGCTTCGGCGAGCGCTTTGCGAATGAGGCCGATCTCGATTGCCGACAGGTGATCCTTCAAATCCATGCCACCGCGCGGCAACTCGAATCCCGACAGTTCCTCCGCCACCGCGAGTTGCGCGCAGTCGCCGAACTCCTCGATATCCATGTCCGCGGGTTCGATTTCGCCGGCTCCAAGCAATTCCTCGAGCAACAGCGGCGAGGTCGTCGCCGGCCTCCCGGCATCCGGCGCAGGCGCAGGCGCAGGCGGAACGATGCGCACGCCGCTTCCGAACCATCCTGGGGTTCCCTCGTTCCGATAGCGCTCGGGCAAATCGGTCGCCGTCACGGTCTGCTCCGGATACAGGATGGCAAGCCGCTCCAAGAGGTTCGCAAGCTCGCGCACATTGCCTGGCCAGGGGTTGCGCGCCAGGCAATTCATCGCTTCCTTGTCCAACCGTACGTGTCGTCCGGCGATTTGGCCTTGGCGCTGCACGAGATGCTCGATCAATACCGGCAAATCTTCGAGCCGCTCGCGCAGCGGCGGCATTTGCACGGGAAACACGTTGAGCCGGTAGTAAAGATCCTCGCGAAAGCGTCCGGCACCGATGGCAGCGTCCAAGTCGCGATGGGTCGCCGCTATGATGCGCACATTGCAGCGAATGGTTCGATTGCTTCCGACGCGCTCAAAATTCCGCTCCTGCAGCACGCGCAGCAGTTTCACTTGCATTTGCAGCGACATGTCGCCGATTTCATCGAGGAACAGCGTGCCGCCCTCGGCGAACTCGAAACGGCCTAGCCGGGTGGACAACGCGCCGGTGAAGGCGCCTTTCTCGTGGCCGAACAACTCGCTTTCCAAGAGGTCGGCCGGAATCGCCCCGCAATTCACCGGTACGAAGGGATGTCCCGCGCGGCCCGACAATTCGTGAATATGGCGCGCGACCATTTCTTTGCCGGTGCCGGACTCCCCGAGGATCAAGACATTGGTATCGAACGGAGCAACCTGCTCGATCAGCCGATGCACGTCGCGCATCGCGCGCGAGGTGCCGCTGGGGCGAAAGCGGTGAGCCCCCGGCTGCGTGGGGTGCCCGGTTCGCACATTCTGTGCTTGATTCAAAACCGCCGACAAACGGCGCTGTTTGACCGGCAGGTCCAAGTGGAACCACGCCAAGTCCCCGCTGGTTTCGGCGATTTTCGGGAGCCCGTCATTGCTCAAATAGATGACCGGAAGGGGCTGAGGCATGGCTCGCAACTGCGCCACCAGCTGAGGACCAATCGCGGCCACCGTGCTTTTGCCGACGATCACGGCGAGGCAGTCCGGCGAGCCGCCATGTTGCGATTGGTCGAATTCCACCAAATCGTGGACATGGACCGGTTCGAGATCCAGAAAACGCAGCAGCGTCTGGAGGCTGCGTGCCTCCGAATCTGAGCGTTCGATCACAATAACTTTGGCATCTGCCACGATTCGGGACTCCTTCCCGTAAATAAAGTGTGACGGAGTCCACAAATCTCGGGTTCCGTCTTAACCTTTGCTTCTAACCCTTTGACATTGTTCAATCAATGCCGGGGCGACCGACATACTAACTGATGAAGTTAGGAGAAAAGAACTTGGTAAATCCCCGTAACAGATGTAGGGGTATCCCTCAAAAAACAATGCAGGGATTGGCCAGGCTTCGTCAATTGCTCGCGAGGCGAGCGCCGGCGACGAGCCGTCTGTGGTGCCGAAAAATGAGCTTGTCGAGCTGTTCGATCACCGCATCGCTCAAACCGCTGAAACGCAGTTGCGCGACGCGCATGTCCTCCTGCTTTCGCTGGCCGGCCACCACGCAAGGAATTCTCACGGGCTGAGGCAGGGCCGAATTGATGTACACCGCCAGTTGGCCCGTGGTTCCGATGCCAGGCACTTCCTCGCCGAACCACTCCAAAGCCCGCGAGGTCAGCCTCACGCGCTGCGGCGCCGGCAGTCCGCTATTGCGCAGGGCCAATTCGGCGGTGAGCCGCAGCAGAATGTTCACCTTGAACTCGAGCCGCTGCAGCTCTTGCACCAGCGCGGGCGATTCATCCTTGAGTGCCTCATGCACTCGCACTTCGTCGAGTGAGGCCTCGGCGCCGAGCAACTGATGGTTATCGGCGTTCAGCCGCGCGAGCGCCAACCCCTCTGCGATCGGGCCCGCCGACCACACCAAGGGCAGCGCCTCCTCGTAGACCAGTCCATCGCCGAGAAATGCCTCTGGCATGGCTCCCGCCTTGAAAATGATGCGGCTTACCGCTGCTCGCGGGTATCGCAATAGGCAGCTACCGCGCGGCGGCCCAACGCGGCCATATCCAGCGCCCGCTCCTTGATTCGCCGATGATGCTCCATCAAACCCAGCGCCCGATCGTTCAATTCGGTGACTTCGTGCAGCAACAATCGATCAGCCGCCGTCAAGTTGTCGCGATCGAGCCGCACCGACTGTAGCAGCCGAAAGCGCTCGGCGTCGAGGCGGGCGAGCTCTTGCACGTTGGATTGATCCGCCGCGTCGAGCAATTGATGCGACAGCACCAGAGCGCGTTCAAGAGCCTGACGTGCATTGCGGGTCATCGGGCTTCCGTGACGATTTGATCCCAACCGCTCTTGATCTCGGTGACCAAGCCCGCGACCTCGGCTGCGATTCCGGTGTCGTTGGTCGCATTGGCCAGCGTCAGCCGGTTCAGCATGTATTCGTATAGGGCGCGCAAATTGACCGCGACTTGCCCGCCTCGCTCCATGTCGAGAGTCGCGTTGAGCTGACCGATCAGTGCGATCGCCTTGCCCATCGCCGACACCTTGACCAGAACCTGGTCGAGCGGCCGATTGTCCGCGATGCGCCCCATTGCGCCGCGTGCCGTCGCGAGATGCGAGAGAATGCCCTCGAACATGATCTGGACCAGCCGGGTGGGACTCGCGTCCGCGACTTGACCGTGGCTGCGCACCGCGCGGTACTGCGCGGCTCTATTTTGGCCGTACATCATGGTTTATGCGCCCGTCTTCAAAGTCCCGCTGCTCAGCGCGCTGCTGCTCGAGGAACTCGCGCTGCCGGAGTTGGGATTGAACTCGGCCGTCAGATAGGTCTGGGTCTGCTTGAGCAGGGCGACCGCCATATCCATGGCATTGTATTCCTTGGTAAGGGTGGCGGAATAGGTGGCGAGCCGGGCGTTCAGCGCCGTTTGCTGATTGGCGACGTCGCTCAAGCTCGACTGCAGGCCTTTATTGATGGAGTCCAGCAGCCCGCCCGGCTGGGTATAACCTTTTATCAGACTATCGAGTTGGCTCGCGATGCCGTCGGCACCGCCAAAAAAGCCGGTGACCGAGCTCAAGTTTCCCGTCAGCGCATTGCCCAAGGTGGTCGAATTCGAATCGTAAGTTCCTTGGATGTTCGCGGTAATGCCGAGGGACGCGAGCGACGTCGCCGCTGCGCCCGTATTGCCCGACTTCACCTGATCCAGGATGCCGTGCAATTGACTCTGGAAGGACTGCAAGGTCGCATTGCCGAGCAGGGGGCCCGCCGTTTGAGTGCTCGGATCATAACTGGTGAGTGAATGGATGCTCGTGATCAAGCCGTTGAGGGCGGTCACAAACGTCCCGATGGAAGCCTGAGCTCCCGCAGGATCGGTACCCACCGTCAGGGTTGTGGGCGTGCCGACGGCTGTGGTTTTCAGCAAATTCAGCGTCACGCCGCTGATGACCGACGTCACTTGGTTGCTGGCGCTGGTCGCGCCGAAGCCGTTCACCGTGAAATTGGCATCCTGCGCCGCTTGAGTCTGCGTGAGGTTGGTCGTGGCATTCGCAGGATCGTAAACCAGCGCGGACAGGCCGCCATCGCCGCCTGCCTGAGTCACTTTGATCGCATTGGCCGTCCCGGTGACGGTACCGGACAGTACCAGCCGAGCACCGGCCGAAGTCGTCAGGATGCTGGCCGTAACCCCGGGGTTGTCGGGGGCGCCATTGATCGCACTGACGATGCCCGCCAGCGTGTTATTGGACGGATCGATGTTGATCGACGAGGAGTTGCCGCCGACCGCAATAGTCAGTGCGCCGGTACCGACGGCGGAATTTTCGTTCGCAAACGCTTTCGAGGAAAGGCTCGCCGCCGTCGCCAAATTTTGCACCGTGAGCGAATACTGCGCCGGAATGGCATGCGCGGTCGCGGTGCCCGTGGCGATGGTGGTGTCGCCGAGAACCACCGTGCGGCCTGCCAGCGCGGACGAGGTCTTGAGGGTCGTCAAGGTCGCTTGCAGAACACTGAGGGCGCTGCTGAAAGTGCCGTAAGCCGATACCTGTGCGGTCAGCGCGGTGTGGCGGTCCGACAGCTGGGTGTTCTGCGCCAACCCGTGAGCCTTGGTCAGCGAGGTCACAATACTGTTGATATCGAGCCCCGAGCCGATGCCGGTCGAGGAAATCACCGTATTGGCCGTCGAGGACGCGGCTGAAATTGTGGAGCTCATGAGATCCTTCGCTTAGTTCCGATTAGCCTATATATCGGCACGCCGACTCAAGACTTAAGCAAGAGGCGTACCAAGCGCGGACCCGCCGGGACTGCACACGGCCGCGCCTTTACGCGCGGCTGTCGACCAATACGCCGGATACCCCTACGCTGCGCGCCAATGCGGGAAATTCTGACGCCAGAAACTCTCCGACGACCTCGCCGGTGGCGGGATTGATCTGCTGAATCACTTTGTTGTCCGAGTCCGGGGCCACCTGATACTGATCGGGGCGCCCTGAATCGTTGAGATGTTTGTTCAACAACGCGACCAGGACGGCCGGCGCGCTGCTCTGCTTCGTTGCCGGTTGCGCGGCCGGCGTGGTCGCCGCATTGCCGCTCGGCGGCAATGTCTTGCCGCTGTGTTCGTGCCTCGGGACCGGTATCTGAACCTGACCTCGGTGTTCTGGGATCGCCGCCGGGACCTTTACCGAATTGCCGTCGCTTGCCATATGACACCTGCATCGCTTGTCGAATTTTTTGCAATACTCCTGCGCGTCAAAGGCCGCTCCGTGCGGACCGCTCCGTGGGGCTGCTGCCCGGGCGCTTTCACGCCCGGGCAGCAGCAATCACATCGAACTATCAATCACCATCGAATCAGCTCTTCTGTTACGGCAAGAGCTTGAGAATCAACTGCGGTGCCGCATTGGCCTGCGCCAACACCGAGATGCCCGCCTGCTGCAACACTTGAGACTGCGTCAGCTTGGCCGTTTCGGCCGCGAAGTCCGCATCCTGAATGGTGCTGCGCGAAGAGGTCAGGTTCTGTGCAGTCGCCTGCAGGTTGCCGACCGTCGACGTGAAGCGATTCTGAATGGCGCCCAATTGGCTCTGGAACTGACTGACCGTGGCCAACGCCGAATCGATCGAGTGGATGGTCGAGTTTGCACCGGTCACCGTCAGCACATTCTGGGTCGACAGCAAGCCCGTGCTCGCAGCCACCGTGCCCGCGGTGAGGCCGGCGTTGCCCGGCGTCGTGCCCGCAACCGTGATCGCCGAGGCTGCAGAAACGGTAAGGTTACCGACAGTCGCTGCCAGCGTGCCCGCACCGGCGCCTGCGCCCGTAGCGGCACCGCCGATGACCTGCGTCGCGGTGATATTGCTGCCGTCCGAAGCCGTGAGCACCAGCTTGCCGGTGCTGTCGGCCGAGGCGACCACCCCGGTCTGAGATGAAACCGCATTGATGGCGGTCTGTACGTTGCTCTGAGTCACGGTGCCGCCGACGCCCAGCGCCTTGCCGGTCGAGCCGAAAATATCGACGCCGTTGATGTTGAGCTTATAGGTGTCGCCGGCAGCGGTGCCGGTAACGGTCGCGAACGCGGCAGCCGCAGTCGCCGTGCTGGCGGTGGCCGTCAAGCCGGTAACGCCCGCGGAATTGATCGCCTGCGCCACTGCGTAAGCGGATCCAGCCGTCTGTCCCGCGTTGCCCGTGCCGGCGACGCTCGCCGCTATCGACACGACCGGACCATTGCCCACCTGCAGAGAAAGATCGCCGGTGGCGAGTGCGCCCGTGACGAGGTTGGTGCTGCTCGCATATTGTCCGATCTGATCGGCGCGAACACCCTGCGACAGGTTGACCGAGATGGTGTTGCCGACATTGGCGCCGACCTGGTAGGTGGTCGTGCCGCTGCTGCCGTCAAGGACGTTCAACCCGTTGAACGAAGTCTGCGAGGCGATACGCGTGATTTCCGCGATCTGCTGCTGCACCTGCTGATCCAGAGCGGCGCGATCCGCGGCGCTGTTGGAGCCGTTGGCCGCTTCGACCGCGAGAGTGCGGATGCTCTGCAAGCTGTCGGTCAACGTGGAGAGCGCGCCGCCGGCGGTCTGCGTCTCGGAAATGGCGTCGTTCGCATTGTGCACGGCCTGATTGGTGCCGTTGATCTGCGTGGTGAACTGGCTGCTGATGGCCAGGCCCGCGGCATCGTCGGCCGCGCTGTTGATGCGCAAGCCCGAAGACAGGCGCTGCAAGGCCTGCGATAACGACGCCTGCGAAGTCGTGAGATTCCGCTGCGCGTTGAGCGAGTTGATATTGGTATCGAGTGTAAGTGACATTTAAAACTCCTGATAGTTAATCCACCGGCCCTCTTAGGCCTCTAGCTTGTGTTCACTTCACCCACCTTGGGCGGACCGGTGACCACATCCAAAGTCTTTATCGGACCGTTGCCGGCGTTCTTGAGGGCGCAGCGCCGCTTCCCGCCGTGCTTTTTTCTGCGCTATGTCGCAGATTTCGCCGGAGCAATTTGACAGTTGCGATGGCGGCGCCGCGCCGGCATTTGCATCTCCCGCGGTGCAGCCTTGATCGGGCGAAATGCTTCGCTTAGGAGTACAATCGGGCCGACTTCCCCGCCACATCCCTAGATATCTTGAAAACCGTCAATCGCAAAACCCCGAAAGTGGGCTTTGTCAGCTTGGGCTGCCCCAAGGCACTGGTCGACTCGGAACGCATCCTCACGCGCCTGCGCGCGGAAGGGTATGAGGTTGCCGCCAGCTACCGCGCGGCCGACCTCGTCGTGGTCAACACGTGCGGCTTCATCGATGCCGCGGTGAACGAGTCGCTGGACGCGATCGGCGAAGCGCTGGCCGAGAACGGCAAAGTGATCGTGACCGGCTGCCTCGGTGCGCAACCGCAAAAAATTCTCGACCGGCATCCGCAGGTGCTCAAGATCACGGGACCGCAGCGCTACGAAGAAGTCGTTGCATCGGTCCATGAATACTTGCCGCCGAAGCACGAACCGTTTCTGGACCTAGTCCCCGCACAGGGCGTGCGGCTCACGCCCCGCCACTACGCGTATCTCAAGGTCTCCGAAGGCTGCAACCATCGCTGCAGCTTCTGCATCATTCCCTCCATGCGAGGGCGGCTGGTCAGCCGGCCCATCGGCGAGGTGTTGCGTGAAGCCGAGCAGCTGGCGCGCGCCGGGGTCAAGGAGATTCTGGTCATTTCCCAGGATACGAGCGCCTATGGGGTCGACCTCAGATATGCCGCGCAGGCGTGGCGCAACGTTGAGCGGCCGGCCCGCTTCTATGACCTCGCGGCCGGCTTGAGCGAACTCGGAGTGTGGATTCGCCTGCACTACGTGTATCCCTATCCCCACGTAGATGAGGTCATCGAGCTCATGGCCGACGGGCGGGTGCTGCCCTACCTCGACATTCCGTTTCAGCATGCCAGCGCGCGCATCCTCAAATTGATGAAGCGCCCGGCGGCGGCTGAAAACACCTTGGATCGCATTGCCGCATGGCGGCGCGTTGCGCCGGACATCACGATCCGCAGCACCTTCATCGTGGGATTTCCCGGGGAAACGGAGCAAGACTTTGCGGAATTGCTCGATTGGCTCCGCATCGCCCAACTCGACCGGGTGGGCTGCTTTGAGTACTCGCCGGTGGAAGGCGCCGCAGCCAATGATCTGCGGCAGCCGGCCGTGCCCGAGGAAGTCAAGAAAGAGCGCCGTGCACGCTTCATGGAGCTCGCAGCGCAGATCAGCGCGGCGCGGCTTGCCCAGAAGGTCGGCCGCAAGATGCCGGTGCTCGTCGACCGTTTGGAGGGAAATATCGCGATTGCGCGATCTCAAGGCGATGCCCCGGAAATCGATGGTACGGTCAAGATTCTGGGTGCCAAGGCTCTGACTGTGGGCGCGCTGGCCGAGGTCGAGATCACTGCGGCCGGAGCCTACGATCTCGAGGCGCGGCTGGTCGGCTAGTTGTGTAGAATTGCCGCCTTTTCGCGGGTGCGCGGCAAGGGTTCGCGCGTACCCGACACCGGTGGAGATTGCAAGTGGAAATTGCCGCAGACCGAGTAGTGCTCATTCATTACACGCTCAAGGACGACGACGGAACCGTCATCGACAGCTCCGACGGTGCCGAGCCGCTGGCCTATATCCAAGGGCACGGTAACCTGGTCGCAGGGTTGGAAAGGGCGCTCGAGGGCAAGAAAGACGGTGACACCGTGTCGGTGTCGGTGCCGCCGGCCGAAGGGTATGGCGAGCACGATGCCGCCCTCATTCAGCGCGTTCCCAAGCGTTCCATGCAGGGCTCAGGCGAGATCAAGAAGGGAATGCAGTTTCAGGCTCGAACCGAGGATGGCATGCGCGTGTTCACGGTGACCGCCGTGGTCGGCGACATGGTGACGCTCGACGGCAACCACCCGCTTTCGGACAAGACATTGAATTTCGACGTGCAGATCGTGAGCGTGCGCGAGGCGACGGCGGAAGAGCTGGAACACGGTCACGTCCACGGCGTTGGCGGCCACCATCACTAGCCGGTCGCCGGTCCCAGCTTCCTAGAGATACTTGAACAGCGTGAGGCCTTGGGTCAGCGTGTACGCCTGCAGGGCGGCGCTCAGGGTCGTATTCTGCTGGGTCAGGGTCGTGATCGCGCGGGCGTAGTCCAGGCTTTGCAACGACGAAATGGTCGTCTCCAGCTGGACTTGCTGGCTGCCGGAGACCGACTGCTGCGACGTGATGGTATTGAGCCGCGCACCGACGCTGGCACGCACATTCGATGTTTGACTCAGCGCCTGATCGATATTGTTGATGGCACTGCCGATCGAATTATTCAGCTGCGCCGTGGCGGCCGCGGAGCTGCCGCCCGCTTGCAGCGCGGTGACCAGATTCTGAACCGTCGTAAAAATACTTTGGTTGGCGCTCGGCGCGACTGCGAATGAATCGCCCGTTGCGGGCGCGCCGTTGAGGGTGACTTGCACTCCGGCGAAGGAAATCGTCGTGCCGTCGGTATAGGAGCCGGTGCTGACCAAGGTATTGGTGGAATCGCGAACTTCGTACGTGCCGGGGGCCGTAAAATTGATGGCGTACGTGCCGTTGCCGGCAGTGTAAAGAGCCGCGTTGGAAACCTTGGTGGCGCCCACGATGCCGGATCCGGTATTCGTCGACGTCGCGGAGGCGGCAAAGGTACCGTTGCCGGTTTTGACCTGGCCGAACACCGTATTGCCATTATCGCCATCGGCGACGGTTTGGCCTGCGGCGATTTGCACTTGGCGCTGGCCCTGGTCGCCGTTGTAGGCGGCGCCCGAGGCGCTCAAGGTAAACGGCTGAGTTTGGGTCGAGAAGCCGCCGAACAAAAATTCGCCGTTGCCGTCCTGGGTGTTGGCGAGCGCCAGAAGGCTGTTCTGGATCTGCGTCGCCTGCGCCGCGATCGATGTCCGGTTTTGGCTCGAAATAGTCGAATTGTTGGCCTGCAAGGCCAGGTCGCGCAGGCTCTGCAGCTGCGATTGGACTTGCGACAGGGCGTTGTCCTCGGTGCTCAAACGCGTCTGGGCGCTGCCGGCGTTCGTAGCATATTGCTGATTTTGCGCCAGTGCCTGATTGTAGTTGTTCACCGCGCCCGCGGCCGTGGGGTCCTGCGAGGCGGAGGTAAACGCCTTGTTGCTCGAGATCTGGTTTTGCGTCTGCGATAGATTGGACTCGAGAGTCGCTATCGCCGACAGGAACTGCGTCTGATTGAAAGTTTGTGTTACGCGCATGGCATAACTCCTATTTATTCACTGCATTGATCAAGGACGTGAACAGGCTGTTGCCGATGACCAGCGCTTGCGCCGCGGCCTGATAGGCTTGTTGCCACTGCAGCAACTTGGCGGCTTCCTCGTCCAGATTGACACCGGTGATCGACTGCACGCTGCTCAAAGCCTGATTGTTCACCGCGGTTTGCGCGGTTTGCGCCGTGTTGATCTGTTGCGCCTGACTGCCGAGGCCCGTTATGAGCGCGCTCACCGCACCCGTCACGGTAATCGTGCCGCCGGCCAGGACCGCGACGGACTGCTGAGAGGCGCTTGCCAAAGCATTGCGGTTGTCGCCCGTGCCCCCGGCATTGCTCTTCACGGTGAAGATGTCGCCGTTCGCGGGCGAGCCGCTGATCTGCACCTGCCAGCCGTTGAAAGCGATGTTTCCGCCGCTCGTGTAGGCTTGATTCGCGCCGCCGTTGATCGAGTAGGTGGTGGGACTGGTGAACTGTATGGTCACCGGACTCAGCAAATTAGGATTGGCGGCGTTGAGCGTCGTGCCGCTGCTGATCGTGCCCCCGCCCGCGTTGCCGTTGGACGCTGCGGCTTGCACGGCTCCCGCGGCGGCTATTTTCGAAGGATCGCTCAGCACGGCTTTGAGCGATGAAGCCGCCGCTGCCGTAGGTTGAATCAAAAATTGATCCCCCGCAGCCGGCGTTGCGGATAAGACGATCGAGAGTCCGTCCGCTGTCAGCGGGTTGCCGGCCGTCCCGGTTCCGGAGAGGGGCACCGAGCCCCCGTCGCTGGTGCGCGTCAACGAATAGGCGCCTGCGTTGTAGGCCAGCACATAATCATTCGCCGTCAGCGCTCCCAAGCCGCTCACCGTGACGCTCGCGGTCGTCGCATCGGTGTTCTTGGAAGAACTGGCCGCCTGCGGCGCTCCCACCGAGAAAATCGCCGCGCCGAACTGTCCGCTCAAGTCCAGGCCTTGTGCCTGCTGCGAGTTGACCGTATTGCTCAGCGCAGTCGCCACCTGACCCAATTGATTCAGGGCGGGGGAAATCACTTGCGCGCGCGCCGCCAGCAGTCCGCCCAGATCGCCGGACGTGAGACTGCTGCTGATTACGTTGCCATTCAACGGCCCGCTGGAGATCTCCAACTGCGAAGCATTGAATTGATTGGGGACCGTCGTCAACGCCGTAGTCTGGCCCTGCAGCACCAACGGCTGGCCGTTGCCCACGAACACATTCAGCGCGCCGTTGCTATCGGTGGTGGTGGATACGCCGACCAGTTGCGACAGGTTCGAAACGAGCTGATCGCGCTGATCAAGCAGTTCGTTGGGCACTTGGCCGCCGCCTTGCGCCGTACCCACCACGATTTGCTTGTTCAAGGTCGTAATCGCGCTCGCGATGGAATTGATCTGCGTGACATCCGCCGTGATGCGCGAGTTGACATCGGTGTTCAAATTATTGAGTTCGGAACTAGCGTTCTGGAAACTGTTTGCCAGGCTCTGTGCTTTGCCCAGCAAGGCCTGACGCGAAGCCGTTGACGTCGGCGCATTGGCGACGTCCGAAAATGCGCTATAGAAGTTCTGCAGCGAAGTGCTCAAGCCGCCGATGGTGGTGCCGAATAGATTATCGATCTGCGTGCTGTAGCTCTGCAGGGCCGTCAGTTGCCCGAGACTGCTTTGCGAGGTGTTCAGCTGGTTGGCGGCCGCCTGACTGTACGAGCGGCCGATGCCCGAAACCATGACGCCGCTGCCCATGCTGACGGCACCGTTCGACTGCGGCACGCCTTCAGTGAGATTGACTCTCTCCCGATCGTAGCCCGGGGTGCTCGCGTTGGCCACATTGTTGCTGGTGACCGCAATGGCGGCTTGAAACGCCTGCAGCGCAGAAACACTTATTCCAAACACATCTGGCACGTATCTTCTCCACCGTCTCGTATTCGAACTCAGCCAACTCCCGCAATATCGGCAGCACGCCCCGTTTCTGTAGTGCGGCGATTCCTATAATGCTGCAGTGCGGGGAAGGAGCGCCGCCTGGAGCGTGCCGCTGTTGAGGATTTGATTTAACTTATTCGCGTACTCGGGATCGGTGGCATACCCCGATTGGCCGATACACCGGATATAGGCCTGCGCGTCGGCGCCCGCTGCGACGGCCTCCCGATAGCGCGGCGAATTCTTGAGCAAACGCGCAAAGTCGTCGACGCTGTCCTCGATGGATCCGTAGGCGCGAAACGCGGTACGCCGCGGCGTTGCGACGCCGTTGCTGAATTCGACCGTATCTGCGGTCGCCCGCGCCCCTGTCCACTCCTCGCCGGCTTTGATGCCGAATAGGTTGAGGCTCGGGGAGCCCTCGGCGGTGCGCGGCATGCGCTGACCCCAGCCGCTCTCGAGCGCCGCCTGCGCCAGCATTGCGAGCGGATTGACGCCCAAGGCGCCGGCCGCGCGGCGGATTGTCGGCATCACGCGATTGACGAATTCCGCGGGCGTCTGCGCCATCACGGCGGCTGGTCCGGCAACCGCGCTCGAAGCCGGCTTCAGCGAAGCGGGCTTGGGTTGATCCGATAATTGCCGCTTCAGCAGCCTGCCTATCCCCAAATCCTGGTGTTGGCTGATGGTGAGCGCTACTTGCTTATCGAACATGTCCTGGTACATGCCCATTTCATTGCTGTCGGGGTTATCGCTCGCCCCGGCGTCGCGCATGCTCTTCAGCATCATTTGCAGGAACAAGGCCTCGACTTGCTGGGCCACGGCGCTAATCGCCTGCGGCGAGTTCGGATCGTTCTTGAGAGCCGCCAAACCGTTGAGGTCGGTGTAGGTGGCCGCCGCGGAGGTGTCCAGCGGCGATGAGGGCGACGCAAGGATTGGCAGCGTGGTATTCATTTAGATGACGATGAGCTCGGCCTGCAGAGCGCCGGCCTCTCTGAGGGCTTCCAGGATGGCGACCAGATCGCCGGGTGCCGCGCCGACGTCGTTGACGGCACGCACGATTTGTTCGAGTTCCACGCCCGGCTTGAACAAGAACATGCGATTCGATCCCTGATCCACCTTGATGGTCGAATTATTGAGCACCACGGTCTGTCCCAACTTGGAAAACGGCGCCGGCTGACTCGCCGTCTGCTCTTCTTTGATGGTGACGGACAAGGAACCATGCGACACGGCGGCCGGAGTCACGATGACATTGCTGCTGATGACGACGGTGCCGGTGCGCGAATTGATGATGACCTTCGCCGACGCCATGCCCGGCTCCACTTGCAGATTCTCGACCGACGAGAGAAAGGAAATGCGTTGCGTGATATCGAGGGGCGCACGCACCCGGATCGAGCCGCCGTCGATGATGGACGCGATGTCATCGCCCATGCCCTTGTTCACGCTCGCGACCAAGCGCGTCGCCGTCGTGAAGTCGGGATCGTTGAGATTGAGCACGATGGAGTCGCCCTGCGATAGCTGCGACGAAACGGCGCGTTCGACCGTCGCACCATTGGGAATGCGGCCCGAGCTCGGCACATTGACCGTGAGCTTCGATCCGTCCGTGCCTTCGACTCCGAAGCCGCTGACGATGAGATTTCCTTGCGCAATCGCGTATATCTGCCCATCGAGGCCGTGCAGGGGCGTAACCAAGAGGGACCCACCGCGCAGACTCTTCGCATTGGCGATGGAGTTGACGGTGATGTCGATGGTTTGACCGGGCTTGACGAATGCCGGCATGACCGCGTGCACCGCAACCGCCGCGACGTTTTTCAGCTGCGGGGTGACGTTCGGGGGCACCGTGACGCCCAGCTGCGCCAACATATTGCGCAAGGACTGCACGGTAAAGGGCGCCTGGCTGGTTTGGTCGCCGGTGCCGTCGAGGCCGACGACCAGCCCGTATCCGACCAATTGATTGGTGCGCACACCCTGGATCTGCGCCATGTCTTTGATGCGTTCGGCTTGGGCAAGCGGCGCCGATAGCAGCAGCGCCATCAGGCAAAACTTCGCTGCGGATGTGGAACGCATCATGTCAGTACGGCGCATAGCCGGAATTGAAGAAGCGCGCGAGCCAACCCATGCGATTCGAGCCGTCGATTACGCCCTTGCCCGAGTAAGCGATGTGCGCATCCGCTACCTTGTCGGATGTGACGGTATTGTCGGTTGCGATGTCCGCGCTGCGCACCACCCCTGCAACCCGGACGAACTCCTCGCCTTGATTGAGCCTCAATGTTTTCTCGCCCTGAACGACCAGGTTGCCGTTGGGCTGAACGTCCACGACCGTCACGGTCAGACTGCCCGCCAAACTGTTGCCTTGCGTGCTCGAACCATGTCCGTCGAAGCTGTCGGCGCCGTTCAATGTCGTGGTTAGCGGAACGCCCGCCGCGGTGAAGGTCTTGCCGAGAATGGTGGGGCCCGTCATGTTCACCGCCGTGGTCTTCGCCGTCTTGGTCTCCGCGCTCTTGCTGGCATTCGTCGACTCGGTCAAGCGAATCGTCAGCACATCGCCGACGCGGCGCGCCTTGAGATCCGCGAACAATTCCATTTGCTGTCCTGCCTGATAGATCGCACCGTCGGTGCGCGGCGCGGGCGGCGGCAGCACGCGCGTCACCACCGGATCGGGCTTGTGGTGCTTCGCCGGAATGAGGCCGCATGCCGACAAGAGGCCGCAGAGGGCGGCCCCGAGTAAGGGCCTTCGGAATGAAGCGAAGTGTATTTGCATCATCACAGGTTCGTCGCCAGGTACTGCATCATCTGATCGGTGGTGCTGATCGCCTTGGAATTCATTTCGTAGGATCGTTGACACTCGATCATGGAGACAAGCTCGGTCACCGAATTGACGTTCGAGGTTTCGAGCGCACCCTGCTGCAGCGTTCCAAGTCCGTTGGTACCCGCGGTGCCGATCTGGGGCGATCCGCTCGCCGCGGATTCGACCAGCAAGTTGTTGCCGATGGGTTGCAATCCTTCCGTGTTGATGAAATCCGCCAACTGGATTTGGCCCACCTGCGACCCCTTCGGATTGGCTGCCGACGTGACGGTCACCACGCCATCGTTGCCGATCGTGACCGACTGCGTGCCCGCCGGGATGTTGATCGCCGGCTGCAGCGGATATCCCGAGGCGGTGACGACGTTCCCTTGATTGTCCAAGGAGAAGGAGCCGTCGCGCGTATAGGCGATGGTCCCGTCAGGCTGCGTAATCTGCAAAAATCCGCGTCCGTTCACCGACATGTCCAAGCTATTGCTGGTCTGCAGAACGCTGCCCTGGGTGTAATCCTTTTCCGTGGCGACGATCCGCACGCCGGTGCCGAGCGTCAAGCCCGTCGAATATTGGGTATTCTGGGTGCTCTGAGCGCCGACCTGGCGGATGTTCTGGTACATGAGATCCTGGAAGGCGGCCCGGCCGGCTTTGAATCCGGTCGTATTGGTGTTCGCCAGGTTGTTGGAAATCACCGCCATTCGGGTGGTCTGCGCGTCGAGACCGGTTTTTGCGGCCCATAATGCAAGATTCATCTGGTTCTTCCTCTGTGGGTTATCCCGCCGGCGCCATGAGGCGCTCGGCGCTTTGTTCGTTTTGATCGGTCGAGTTGATGCCCTTGACCTGCAACTCGTACATGCGCTGCAGTTCGATCATGCTGATGAGAGACTGCGCCGCGTTGACATTGCTCGACTCCAGCATGCCCGCAGTGATGGTCACGGAATCGTCGGCTTTCGCTTTTGCCCCCGATTTGAGGCGCAGCAGCCCGTCATCCCCCTTTTGCAGATCGGCGGTCGCGGGGTTCACCAACTTGATGCGGTCCACCTGCGTGACTGCAAAGGGCGCGGAGCCTTGCGGCACCACCGAGACGGTGCCGTCGCCGCCGATGGTGACCTGGGTCGAAGGCGGTATCACCAGGGGACCTGACTCCGTGAGTACCGCCAATCCACTGGCCGTCGTTACCGCCCCCGTCGGCGTGACCCGCAGATCTCCCGCGCGCGTATAGGCTTCTTTTCCGTCCGTGCCTCTGACCGCAATGAATCCTTTGCCATTGACTGCGATGTCCAGATCTCGACCGGTGCTTTGCATGACCCCCGAGGAGTAGTCGGTGCCGGCGTCCCCCGCTACCGCGTTGACGCGCGTCGCGTACCCCGGACCGTAAATCGGCTGGCTGGTGAAGGACACGGCATCGGCACGGAAACCGATGGTGCTCAAATTGGCGATGTTGTGGTTGTTGATGGCCTGCGCTTGCATGATTTGCTTCGCGCCGGTCATCGCCACATAGAGTCCGTGATCCATGATTAATGGGTGATGTTGATGACGGTCTGCGACAGCTGATTGGCGGTCGTGATCGACTGCGCATTGGCCTGAAACGCCCGCTGCGCCGTGATCATGTTCACGAGCTCTTTGGTCAAGTCGACATTCGAGCTTTCCAAGGCGCCGGATTGGATGTTGCCGAATCCCGCCGAACCCGCTGTGCCCTGCACGACGGTACCCGACGTGAAGGTTTGGGCCCAATTAGTATCTCCCAGCTGCTTCAATCCCTGCGGATCGGGGAAGTTGGCCATCGCCAGCTGTCCCAGTTGGGTTGAACGGCCGTTGGTGTATACGGCGGACACGATGCCGGTGGGGTCGATCGAGACGGTGCTGAGCGTCCCGGTCGAATAGCCGTCCTGGGTGATGGCAGTGACGCCGAACTGGCCTCCGTACTGCGTGGATTGAGCGAAATCGAACTTCGTGTTCAATGGCGCCGCGCCGTCGGTAGGGACGTATCCGCCGAAGCTCAACAAGCCGCTCGCCGGAGGCGTGACCGCCCCGGTATTCGAGAACGTCAAGGTCTGCGCCGCGCCGACCGCGGTCCCATTGATGGTCATGTTGACGGTCCACTGATTCGGAGTCGCGGTCTGCGTAAAATAGAAGGTCGCCGGTGTCGCCGTGCCGAGCGAGTCATACACAGTCGTCGAGGTCGACTGGTTATAGGTGGCCGGGTTCGCCGGATTGAACGGCAGCGCCGGCGCCGTGGAGTTTGCCGGAAGATTGAGAATGACTTTGCCGCTGGTCGTCGCATTAGGGGCGCTTTGCGCAGTCTGCAAATTAAGATCGGTCGTGGTGCCCGTGTTGAACGTGCCGTTGCCTGTCGGCGGATAAACCTGCAATGACTGTCCCGTTGCGTTGACGACATTGCCGAGCTTGTCGGGCGAGAACTGGCCGTTGCGCGAATACTCGGTGCCGCTCGCATCCTTCAGCGTGAAGAAGCCGTCTCCGCTGATGGCCAGATCCAAGTTCGCGGACGTCGTCGTGATATTGCCCTGCGAGAATTGTTGAGCGGTCGCGTCCACCCGGGCGCCCTCGCCGACGGACGACTGATTGAGATTGACGGCGCCGGCGGCATACACGTCGGCGAACTCGGTGCGGGAGCTCTTGAAGCCCACCGTGTTCGCGTTCGCGATGTTATTGGATACCACGTCAAGATTGGTGCTGGCCGCGGTGAGGCCTGATAAAGCTATGCTGAAGGCTGACACTTGTGTACTCCTGAATTAGTTAATTGGAAATTTGCTGGAGACTGCTGAAGGGCACGCTGCCGACGCCTGCCACGTTCAGTGTCATTCCGGTCGATCCGGCGCCCATGCTCACGCTCTCGACGATGCCGTTGACCGCCGTGGTCGCAGCCGCGCTGGTTTTGGTCTGGCCCGCGTACTGCACGCTTAACGTGTATGTTCCCGCGGGAGCGGCCGACCCATTTGAAAGCTTGCCATCCCACGAGAAACCGGCCTCACCCGCCGATTGCGCCCCTAACCCGAGAGTGCGCACGACGTTGCCGCCGCCGTCGGTGATGCTGAGCACCACTGAGGAGGTCGTCTGCGGCACATTGACCGTACCGGTAACGGTACCGCCGGCGGGGAGCTGCGCCGTCGAGCAGTTGACGAGCGCATGATGTCCCAGCAACGATGACGCCTGCATCGCCTGACCGGCGGAGAAAGAACTCGACAACGCGCTGAACGATGTGTTGAGCGATGTAATGCCTTGCACTTCGCTGAGCTGCGCGAGCTGCGTCAAAAAGGTGCTGCTGTCGACCGGGCTCGTCGGATCTTGGTTCTTGAGCTGCGCCAACATGAGCGTGAGGAAGTTCGTGCCGCCCAGCGTGGTGCCGCTGACCGAACTCGCGGCCGTCCCGGTACCCGGCGTAGGGGTCGTCCCTGCGGCGGCGGCGGCATTTGTTCCGTTGATAGTCATGATGCGTTCCTATTTGATTCCTAGCGGCCCATCGAAATGGTTTTGAGCAGCAAATCGCGGGCGGTATTGATGGCTTCGATGTTGGTGGCGAACGACCGGTTGGCCGAGATCATGTTGGTCATTTCCTCGATCGAATTGACGTTCGAGCTGAAGACGTAGCCGTCTTTGTTGGCCGATGGGTTATCGGGCTGATAACGCATCAGTGGCGGCGCCGTGCTCTCCACCACGCCGAGCACGCGGACACCCGAGGAGGCGCCCTCGGAATCGGCGAAGGCATTCGCGTCCATCATCGACTGGAACACGGGATGCCGTGCGCGGTACACCTTGGTCGGATCGCCATTGACGCTTTCGGCATTGGCGAGGTTGCTGGCCGTGGTGTTGAGCCGGATGGTTTCGGCGTTCAGTGCGCTGCCGGCGACGTTGAATACATTGAATAGGGACATTTTCCGCTCCTCGAAGTCGATTGCTAGCCGGTGATTGCCAATTGCATCTGCGCGATCTTCGCGTTGATGAACGTCAAGCTCGCTTGGTACCGGACGTTGTTCTCGGAGAAGGCCGCTTGCTCCACCGGCATTTCGACGGTGTTGCCGTCGAGCGATGCCTGATACGGATTGCGGTACTTCAAGTCACCCGCCGGCAACTCACCGTCCGATATCGTGATATGCGCCGCCTGCGTCACCCGCATCGGTAACGACCCCTCGTCGGTGCGAGCGAGTACTTCGCTGAAGTCGATATCGCGGGCCTTGTAGTTCGGGGTATCGGCATTGGCGAGGTTCGTGGCCAACACGCCGATCCGCTGCCCGTGCAGCAGCAGCGCTTGCTCGTGAATTCCGAAAATGTTGTCGAACATGCGGGGGAATCTCCTTTGGGGAGACCTAAAGCAAGAGCTGTGCCAATACGCTCCTGCGCCGGAAATGGGGAGGCAGGGCCGCTGAGGCCCATTCCCGGCCGCCATCGGCGGGAAAGTCCCCGACAGCGGCGTGTCGCGCGGCAAGAAATTGCCGGCGGGCGGCAAGCGAGGCAGGCCGGCACGCCCTCATGGCATGGCACGGCGCTTGCTAGTTATCCTTGCATGATGCGAAGACCGCCAAAATATCGTCATTGGCTTGCCGCGCTAAGCCTCGCCGCCATGCCGCTGCCGCAGGTGGCCGGGGCCGACTCGCCGATTGCTGCGGCAATCGATGGCGGTGTGCAGGACATCGCGGAGCTCGAGGCGCTGGCGAGATCAGAGGCCACACGGCAGTTTCCGCAGTTAACCGATCGGCAACGTTTCTTGATCGGTCCGATCGAGCCGAATTTGCAACTGGAACGCTGCCGCCAACCGGTGAAAGCTCTACTGGCCTCGGCGCACCATATGAAGGACCGGGGCACCATCGAACTTCGATGCCAGGATGCCAAACCCTGGCATGTCTATGTGCAGGTTAGAATCATCGGCACCTCGCCGGTCGCCGTGGCCTCACACGCCATCGTGATGGGGAGCGTGCTCACGGCGAAGGATTTGCGGGTGGAACAACATGATATTTCCGAGCTCCCGCCCGGCTTCTTGGATGACCCGGCCATCGCCGTGGGCCTGACCGCGGGCCGGCCCATCGCGGGGGGCGCCTTCCTGACCAATCAGCAGTTACTGGCCGCCAAGGCAGTACAACGCGGCCAATCGGTGACTTTGGTGGCCGACTTGGGCGGTATGAGCGTTCGAACGGCCGGAAAGGCTCTGAGCGATGGCATGGTGAATCAACGAGTTAGAGTACAGAACCTCTCGTCCGGTAAAATTGTGGAAGGCATCGCGCGCTCGGAACAGGTCGTCGAAATTATTTCTCAATAGGGCTTCAGTGAAGCGTGTCACAGTCGATAACAATTCCAGAGGGTCGATTCGATAGCGTTCGCTAAAGTTAATCCAAGCCCTGACGATAAACCTGGCATGGGCCACTACGAGCCCTAGGAGATTTTCGGTGACGGACAAAATCAGTGCATATTCAACAGCCGAGCCGGTCGGGCCCGTCAAAGGTTCGAACAGCACGGGCGTTGTAGCCGACAAGCCGCAAGGCGAGGCTTCGGGCGCGGGCGCCGCGAAGCCGCAAACCGGCGATACCGTCACCCTGACCAGCTCCGCCCGTTCTCTGCAGCAAATCGAAGAGGCCGTCGCCAAGGCGCCGGTCGTCAACGCATCGAAAGTAGCCGCCGTGAAACAAGCCATCAGTTCCGGGACCTACCAGATCGACGCCGGCCGGGTGGCCGACAAACTGTTGAAATTCGAACGCGGACTCAAATAAGACCATGGACCACGATGCGCGCCGTCTCCAGGAGGTGCTAGATCGCGAGATCGAAGCGGCGCGTTTGTTGGCGGAGACGTTGGCCGCGGAGCGCGCCGCCCTCGCCGGCGACTCGCCTGAAGCGGTGGAGCAAAAAGCCGCTGAGAAAATACAAGTTCTGGCCGCCCTTGAAAAACTCGAAGCCGAACGCCGAGCCTTGTGTGGAGCGCCGGACGCCCTTGGGTTTGGATCGACGGTCGCGGAGCGCTGGCGCGCTTTGTTGGAACTCATGGCCGGTTGCCGTACTCAAAACGAAGTCAACGGCCACATCATTCATGTCCGGCAGCATCAAATTCGCCAGCTGATCGATATCGTTCGGGGCGGACCCGCGATCACGTACGGTCCCGAAGGAAAAACCCTCGCCAAGGCGCTTCGTGCCTTGGCGCGGGCTTGATCCATGTTAGTTCTCAGCCGCCGCGCCGATGAATCCATCGTCATCCAGCCCGCGGAGGGCGTGGATGCCAATATGACCATGGCCCAATTATTCGCCAACGGTCCTATACAAATTACACTGCTGGGCGGAACCGGCCGGCGCGTCAAGATGGGCATCGAAGCTCCCGAGCAGCTTGCCATCCGGCGCAAAGACGTCGCTTAATTCGATCCCTGTCGATCGCTTCGGAATTTCCGCCCTTGCACGTAGGTCTGCGCCCCTGCCCTGCGTAGGTCGGCGCCCTCGGTCGCGCGTAGGTTGCTGATTTTACATATCAGTGCGCGGCCTAAACATATCTTTGCCCGTTCAATTGAACGCTTCGCTAACTAGTTCTCTATGTGCATAATGGTGTCCCAACACCGCGGATAACTGAAGGGACAAAACGCATGGAGCGTCGCTTGCACACTCGTCACCGGGCACGCACTACGGTCTACGTAGTGATGTCGGGACGAAAAAGCCGGATTTGCAAGGCTAAAAACCTGAGTGCGAACGGCGTATTCGTGGAAACGGAAAACCTCGGGCTGCGCAAAGGTCAGCAAGTCCAATTGGCTTTTGCAATAAACTTGGGATTGGTCACCAAGATTCATCGCCGCACCGCCATCGTGGCGCACGTCACCCGCGGCGGCACCGGACTCATGATGGAGCAATTCGCGGGCCGCTGACTTATTCGATTGATGTAAACTAGCGGCGACATGCCGCCTTTCGATCCGCCACGCACGGATGCCATCCGCATCCGTGGCGCGCGCCAGAACAATCTCAAGAATCTCGACCTGGATCTACCCCTCAACGAGCTGATCGTTGTCACCGGGGTCAGCGGTTCCGGGAAGTCCTCGCTGGTGTTCGACACGCTGTACGCGGAGGGCCAGCGCCGCTACGTCGAAACCTTCTCTCCCTACGCGCGGCAGTTCTTGGATCGAATGGATAAACCCATGGTCGATCGAATCGACGGAATTCCGCCCGCGATCGCCATCGACCAAACCAATCCCGTGCGAACCTCGCGCTCGACCGTCGGTACCATGACCGAGCTCAATGATCACTTGAAGCTTTTATTTGCGCGCGCCGCGGTATTGCATTGCCAAGGCTGCGCGCGGCCGGTGCGGCGCGACACGTCGGCGAGTATCCAAGACTCGCTGAAAATCCTTTCGCACGAGAACGGCGATCCGCCGTTGCTGCTCACCTTTCCGGTCCCGATTCCCAATAATTTTACGGAAGCCGAAATTCGGGCGCTGCTGTCCGGTCAAGGCTACACGCGCATTCATGAAAAACGCGGCAACACTCTGCACGTGATCCAGGATCGCTTTCGTTGGTCCGCCGTGGATCCGGCGCGCGCCGGCGATGCCATCGAAGCGGCGCTCAAGGTCGGTCAGGGCCGTCTCGATGTGTATGCCCGCGTCTCCGATGCCGCGCTCTGGCGCTTTTCCACGGGGCTCCATTGCCCGGACTGCGACATGGGCTACAAGGACCCCAGCCCGAGCACCTTCAGTTTCAATTCACCGATAGGAGCTTGCGAGACCTGTCGCGGCTTCGGCCGGAGCATCGGCGTCGACTATGGCCTGGTCATCCCGGATACGAACTTGACTCTCCGCGAGGGGGCCGTCAAGCCGTGGCAGACCGAATCCTATAAGGAATGCCAGACGGATCTCCTCAAGTTCGCCCGCAAGCGCTCGATTCCGATTGACAAGCCCTGGCGCGACTTGACGGATGCCGAACGCACCTGGGTGATCGAGGGCGAAGGAGAATGGACCAAGAACGTCTGGTATGGCGTACGCCGCTTCTTCGCCTGGCTGGAGACCAAGGCCTACAAAATGCACATCCGCGTGCTGCTCTCCCGGTATCGCTCATATACCGAATGCGGCGCATGCGGTGGTGCGCGCCTCAAGCCCCATGCCCTGCTGTGGCGAATCGGCAATCCCGGCATCAATATCCGGGAATTGATGTTGATGCCGATCGATGACAGCCGCCGCTTTTTCGCCGCGCTCGAATTAGCGGCGCCCCTCGACGAGGCGGCCGATTTGCTGCTGCGGGAAATTCGCGCGCGTCTGAAGTACTTGTCGGACGTAGGCTTGGGCTATTTGAACCTCGATCGCCAGTCGCGCACTTTGTCCGGCGGCGAGGTGCAGCGAATCAATCTCACCACCGCGCTCGGCACTTCGCTCGTCAATACGCTCTTCGTGTTGGACGAGCCTTCCATCGGTCTTCACGCGCGGGACGTCGACCGCATAGTCGGCGTCATGCACCGCTTGCGCGACGCCGGCAATACGCTGGTCGTGGTCGAGCACGACCCGAAGGTGATGCAAGCCGCGGATCGCGTGCTCGACATAGGACCGGGTCCCGGCGAGCACGGCGGAGAAATCGTGTTCTTTGGCCCCGTCGCGCAGCTTGCCAAGGCCAGCGGCTCTCTGACCGCCGATTATTTGTTGCGCCGTAAGCGAGTCGAGATACCGCAAGCGAGGGCGCCCCGCGCGAATGAGAGCGCCGCCGAAGTTCTGCGGCTCCGCGGAGCCGCCGAGCACAATCTAAAGAATATCGACGTGGAGATTCCGCTGCGACGGCTGGTGTGCGTCACCGGCGTGAGCGGCTCCGGCAAATCCACCCTGGTGCACGACATCCTGTATCCCGCGCTGCTGCGCGCAAGGGGCAAGCCCACTGAAAACCCAGGGCGGCACCGCGAGCTCGAGGGCGCCCTATTTATCGACGACGTCGTCATGGTGGATCAGAGCCGCATCGGACGCACGACGCGATCCAATCCCGCGAGCTACGTCGGCGCCTTCGATGCGATTCGCGAGGTGTTCGGCCGGCTGCCGCAGGCACGTGAGCGCAAGTACACCGCCGGCACGTTCAGTTTCAACGCCGGCAACGGCCGTTGTCCGGGATGCGGCGGCAACGGCTTCGAACACGTCGAGATGCAATTTCTCTCCGATGTGTACCTGCGGTGTCCCGATTGCGATGGGCGGCGCTATCGCGCGGAAGTGCTCGAGGTGACATTGTCTCGCCCCGGCACGGGGCCTAAAAGCATCGCCGACGTTCTGGATCTGACCGTCTCCGAAGCGCTTGCATTCTTCGCCGAGGATGCCGAAGTATGCCTGCGCTTGGCACCGCTGTCGGACGTCGGCCTCGAGTACCTGCGGCTCGGCCAGCCCGTACCCACCCTTTCGGGCGGCGAAGCGCAGCGCCTCAAGCTTGCGGGTCATCTGGCCGACAATGCGGTGCGCGGGAAGGCAAGCCGCAAGGGCTCACTGTTCCTCTTCGACGAACCCACCACCGGTCTGCACTTTGACGATGTCGCGAAGCTGCTGGGCGCTTTCCGGCGTCTAATCGATGCCGGTCACTCGCTGCTGGTGATCGAGCACAATCTGGACGTGGTGCGAGCCGCCGATTGGGTCATCGACTTGGGACCCGAGGGCGGCGAGGCCGGCGGCAATATCGTTTGCGTGGGCACGCCCATCGAGGTGATGCGCGTTGCCGCCTCACACACCGGCCGTGCGCTCATCGAATCCGAAAATCCATTGCCGTTCGGGTTGCCGAAGCGGCGCGGCAGCTACGAGATGCAGACCGCGGTTCAGGATTCAGGCGGCAGAAGCTACGGCGTCCCGGCGTCCATCGAAATTCGCGGCGCCCGCGAACACAATCTAAAGAATGTCGACGTTGATCTCTCTCTCAACCAATTCACGGTGATTACAGGCGTCTCAGGCAGCGGCAAGAGCACCCTGGCATTCGATATTTTGTTTGCCGAAGGGCAGCGACGCTACCTCGAGTCCTTGAACGCCTATGCGCGGCAGTTCGTACAACCCGCATCGCGACCCGACGTAGACGCCATCTTCGGCATTCCGCCGACCGTTGCCATCGAGCAGCGCACGAGCCGCGGCGGTCACAAGAGCACGGTCGCAACGCTCACCGAGATCTATCACTTTTTACGCCTGCTCTACGTGAAGTTGGGGGTACAGTACTGTCCCGCCTGTGAAGCGCGCATTGAACCGCAATCCGCGGACGCGATCGCCGCCCGCCTGCTGACGGACTATCGGGGCAAGAGCATCACCGTGCTCGCTCCCCTCATCGTGGCGCGCAAAGGCCTGTACACGGCGCTCGCGAAATGGGCGCGCGGCAAGGGCTTCTCGCATTTGCGGGTCGACGGCACGCTTCTACCGACCGCCAAGTGGCCGCGGCTCGATCGTTTTATCGAGCACAACATCGAGCTGCCGGTGGCGACGTTGACCGTGAGCGCGAAGCGCGAGGCCGAGCTTCGGGGGGTCCTCGAAGTTGCATTGGAGCACGGGCGTGGCGTCGTGCACGTAGCCGCGGCAGCCGGCGCCGATCTGCACGCGGCCATTTTCTCCACCAAACGGGCCTGCCCCAACTGCGGCACCGGCTTTCCCGAACTAGATCCCCGGCTGTTCTCGTTCAATTCGAAGCATGGGTGGTGCACGAGCTGCTTCGGCACCGGGTTGCAATTGGAGGATTTCGACGCGGAGCAAAGCGGCGAGGAATCTGCGTGGCGAGAAGCGGGCGCCGCGCAAGCGGGCGCCGCGCAAGCGGGCGCCGCGCTAGCCGGCCCCCGATCGATCGTCTGTCCGGACTGCGCGGGTCAGCGCCTCAATCCGGTTGCGCTGCACGTTCTTTTCCGGGACCGCTCGATCGCAGCGCTCGCCGATTTGCCGGTACAAGAATTCTCAGCGGCCCTGCGAAAGCTCGAGCTGGTCGGCCGCGAGCAGGACATTGCCCGCGATCTGCTCGCGGAACTGGCCGCGCGCACCACATTTCTGTGCGACGTCGGTTTGGGTTATCTGCAATTGAATCGCGCCGCTCCGACTCTCTCGGGAGGCGAGGCCCAGCGTATTCGACTGGCGGCACAGCTTGGTTCGAACCTGCAGGGCGTGTGCTACGTGCTCGACGAACCCACCATAGGATTGCATCCGCGCGATAACGCCTCGCTCTTGGATACCCTGGATCGCCTGCGGGCGAAGGGCAATACCCTGGTCGTGGTCGAACACGACGAAGACACCATTCGCCGCGCCGACAACGTAATCGATTTGGGGCCTGGAGCGGGCACTCGCGGCGGTGAAGTCGTGGCGCAAGGGACTGCCGCGGAGCTCGCCCGCTCGGGGATATCCGCCACCGGCCGCTGTCTCGCGGCCCCACTGCAGCATTCGCGCTCCCGTCGCCGCAACATCGATCGAGATTCCGCCATGGTCGATATCATGGGCGCCACGTTGCACAATCTTCGCAACGTGGACGTACGAATTCCGCTGGGGAGACTGACGGTGGTCACCGGGGTGTCGGGGTCCGGCAAGTCCTCATTGGCGCGCGACGTGCTGCTGCGCAACCTGAAACGCTTGGTGGCGCGGCCCACTCGTTCGGAGCGGTTACGCAGGCCCGAGGTGTCCTTGGAAGGATGCGGCGCGATGGCGGGATGGCAACGGATCAGCCGCGTCCTCGAGGTCGATCAAACCCCGATTGGTAAAACCCCGCGCTCTTGTCCTGCGACCTATATCGGCTTTTGGGACTCCATTCGGCGTCTGTATGCGGAAACTACGGAGGCGCGCATGCGCGGATTTACCGCCAGCCGATTCTCGTTCAATACGGCCGGCGGCCGCTGCGAAGCCTGCGAGGGCCAGGGCATGCAGCGCATCGAGATGAGTTTTTTGCCGGATGTTCAAGTCTTGTGCGACGTCTGCGGCGGCAAGCGATTCAATCCCGAGACTCTTTCGATCCTATTCAAGGGCAAGAGCATCGGCGAAACGCTGGCAATGAGCGTCGACGATGCGCTGGATTTCTTCGCCGCCCAACGCAGCATAAGCCACCCCTTGAGCCTGCTCGCCGACGTCGGGCTGGGCTACCTGAGCCTGGGCCAACCGAGCCCAACTCTCTCGGGCGGAGAAAGCCAGCGCATCAAGCTCGTCACCGAGTTGTCCAAGGTGCGCACCGATGCGCTAGGAGTAGAGACGGCACGCCGTGAAGGCCAGCATACGCTGTACGTCCTCGACGAACCGACGGTCGGCCTGCACATGGCCGATGTCGAAAAGCTCGTGCGCGTCCTGCATCGTCTCGTCGACACCGGCAACACCGTCGTCGTCATCGAACACAATCTCGACGTCATGGCCGAAGCGGATTGGATCGTAGACCTCGGCCCGGAAGGCGGCGAAGGCGGTGGCCGCATCGTCGCGCAGGGGGCTCCCGAGGCCATCGTACGCAGGCCGAAGCGGAGTCACACCGCGAAAATCCTCGGCGAGTTTTTGGCCGAGCGCGGCATTGCTTGAGGAGGTGAGCGGCCGCCCGAGCTGCTATTCTCGCTCCAAGCCGGAAGCTTTTTTTCGCGCGACATGAGCGAGCGGCGCCCCGCGGCCCGAGCGCCAGGGGTATACGACGGATGCGGGTTATTGGACGGCGGACCCTGTATGTACTGCGGCATCCCGGCGCCTTTGCCTGGCGCGTCCTGTGTGCCTTCCGCGCCAACCAGGCGCTGCTGCTCTCGGGCGCAGTTGCGTACTACACGCTCCTGTCCATCGTGCCGCTGCTTATCCTGATGATGGTGGTCCTGTCGAACCTTGTCGATCAGCGCGAGCTGTTTGCGACCCTCGGCCGCTACCTGGAATGGCTGGTTCCCGGGCAGTCCGTAGCCGTACTCGGCGAGCTTGAGCGTTTCCTGAGCCATCGCGGTGTAATCGGTGGCGTGCTGCTGGTAACCCTGGTGTTCTTTAGCTCCCTGGCGTTCACGGTGCTGGAGAATGCGATGTCGGTCATCTTCCTCCACCGGGTCGTGACCCGGCGGCGCCATTTCCTCGCATCTGCCGTCCTTCCCTACTGCTACATCGTATTCCTTGGACTGGGATTGCTGCTGGTGACGCTGGTATCGGGGGCTCTGCAGACCATCGGCGCAGATACCATCGACTTTCTCGGCTACAGCTGGTCGCTGCGCGGGGTGTCGGGCGTACTCCTCTATCTACTGGGAGTCGGCGGGGAGATTTTCGTGTTGGCGTCAATCTACATGGTGATGCCGGTGGGACCGCCGTCGTGGCGTCATGCCCTGCTCGGCGCCGTCACCGCGTCGATGCTTTGGGAGATCACCCGCCATGTGTTGGTCTGGTATTTCAGCACCTTGTCTCAGGTCAGTGTCGTCTACGGCTCACTGACGACCGCCATCGTGGTACTCGCGAGCCTCGACGTCGCGGCGACCTTGCTGCTGCTTGGGGCGCAGGTCATCGCAGAGTACGAGCGGATCGGCACGTCCGAAGGACAGATGGATCCGCGGCCGCTTAAGACGTGAACCTGGCCGGCTGTTGCCGACGGCGTTCGGCGCGCCAACTCACTTGCCGGCCGGATCGCCGGCTGCGTTCTCCCGCTGAGTCGTCGACCTGGCGCCCCTCTTCGAACTCCCAGCACGCAGGCCTTCGTCCTCGATCAGGCGCTTGCGCACATAAAGAAAACGAATATTTTCGTACTCGAAGGGCGAGCCGGTCGCGTAATAGCGAAAGTTCACGTTTGAACGCTGATCGACTGCATTGACGCCGCCGAGCGCCCACGACACGCTGCCGCGGTACAGCTGTGCGATATCGATTTCGTACGACGCCGCGTAGTCGCCGAGAAAGCCGATGCCGTCGCGCAAGGTGGAAGGGCCCAGAAACGGAATAACCAGATAGGGTCCCGGGTGCATGCCCCACTTGGCCAATGTGGCGCTCAAGCCGGTCGCCGCACCCGGGAGCTTGAGTTTTTCCGCCACATCGAACAAGCCGCCGATGCCGATGGTCGTGTTGATGACGAATCGGCTCACGCTGCGCATGCCTGACTTCAGCCGCCATTGCAGAGCGTAGTTGAGGATGTTGTCGATCTCGGACAAATTGCCGAAGAAGTTGTGGACGCCGGAGCGAATCGGCGACGGTATGCCCCGATATGCATTCGCCACGGGCAAAAAGACCGCTTCATCGAACCGTGCGTTGAACCGATAGGTAAAGCGGTTGAGCCGCTCCCAGGGATCGTAGGTGTACATGGAAGGCGCATCCGCCGCAGTTACCGGCGGCATGGCTCGGGTACCTTGCCTGTTCTGACCGCTTTCGCCCGCTGCCTCGGCCGCCGTCGCCGCAGCCGCGGCGTAGGCGGCCGCGCTTTCCACGGCAGCCGCATTCTCCGCTGCCGGATCTTCGGAAGGAACGCTCCTGATAGTGATGCCCTGGGAAGCGCACCCGGCGAGAGAAATGACCAAGAGACCTGAAACAACGGCCGGCCTCATTTCGCCGGCCCCGGCCAGCTCCCATCAAGCATCTTGAGCATGTCCGACACTTGTTGCCGCTCGCCTATATTGCCGAGATGACCACCATGGTCATAGACGACGATTCTTGAACCTAGCGTGTCTTGCAGCCACGCCAGCTCCTGTTTATCCAGAATGACATCGTCGCTGTTGGTCTGCGCGAAGTAATCGGCGTCATTGCGCAACGTCTCGGCGATGATGTCGAGTCGATTGCCGGCAATGAGGGACGCGGCGGTCGAATCGGGCCGATGCTTAAAGTAATAGGGCGCGAAGACCTTCGTGAAATATTCCGCGAACGGTTTGTTGCGCAATACGCGTTGGGTTTCCTCGAGCGAGTCGCCGACCTTCGGTGGGTGCTTCGGATCGATGACAACGCCCGTGCCGGCATAGAGGTCGCCGGCGAAAAACACATTCACCAGATCGATGCGGAAGGTCAACGCAATGGCCGCGGAGAATTCCGCATCCGTTTTCAGAGCGGAGGCGGCGGCGCCGAGGAGGAAGCCTTCGTCGATTTGGACTCGATCCGATGCGCGGTATAAATTCGCGAGCTCGGCATACAGCGTCCGATATAGACGTTCGATTGCATCGCTGCCGGAGCCGATGCTGTTGGCGAACAGCTTATCCAGTCGCCCGATCGACGCGAACAGGCTCACCGGCGGATCGATCATGACGACGCGATGGATCTTGAGCCTGCCTTCCGCCGCGTCGATCGATTTCACGATGGCCGCATTCGCTCCGCCGAGGCTGAACCCCAGCGCGTCAATCTCGGTGATTTTTACCGTGCGCGGCAAATGCGCCACGACCTCTTGCATCGCCGCGTACAGATCGTGGCCGTCCTGCATCAAATCGCCGGCGACGCCCGTGCTCGACGCCGACACGATGAAGCCCGGGAACGTCGGGGACGGCATGGTCAGGACATGGTAGCCGGCGCCATAGAGCGCACCGCGCAGCGGCGAGAGCTTCGCGGTGTTGCCGTCGCTGCCCGTACCGGATATCACAATAGCCAACGGCGCAGGTTTGTCTTGCGCGGAGAACCAGACTCGCAGCTTGCGATCGAACCAGAAAACCTCCGGCACCGGCCGGGCCCAGGGCAGAGCGATATTGATTTCGAGGAGCGGTACTTTGCGCGGCATCGGGGCCATATTCTCCGCAGGCGTTCCGAATACCGTCGCGCGAAGCCCCGCCGAGTCCGCAAGGCCCGTTGCGGGACCGGGCGCGGGAGGCGGAGCGATCGCCTGCACTGCGGCCCCCGCAGCGTTGGCGAGTGTGCCCAGCAGCAGCACGGCTAGGCTTGATCGCACGGGCCATCGGGGGGTTCGACTCTCCTGGGCCGGGGGGGTGTCGCTCGAGGTCATCTATGTCATCCTTCTACGGACTTGAGGCCCGTTCAAACAAGCTGATTCAATCGACCGGTGCCGGACTTATACTTGATAATATCGGCATGTTGGACGTGACTATCGCATGACTCGCTCCAATGCTCTCGCTCCGCTGCAGCCGCTTTTCGAGTCGAAGCGCGGGGGCCTGCTGCCGCTGCCGCCGAACCTGACACGCCTGTACGGAAATCTCCGCATGCCGGTGCCGCGTTCGGGTCTGCAGGTATTCAGCAATTTTGTCGCCACGCTGGACGGCATCGTGTCCCTGCAGGTCAAAGGACATTCGAGCGGCGGAGACATCAGCGGCTTCAACGTCCAGGATCGCATGGTGATGGGCTTGCTGCGTGCGGTCGCCGACGTGATCATCGTCGGTTCCGGCACTTTCGGTGCCGATTCGCGGCACGTCTGGACGCCCGAGGCCATTTGTCCCGAACTCGCGCACGACTATAATCGCCTGCGAGTTGCGCTGGGCAAGACCCATGCACCGCTGAACGTGATCGTGAGCGCCGGCGGCAATATCGACTTGGGCTTGCCTCTGTTCGTCTCCGGCCGCGCGCCGGTAATGATCGTGACCACCCGAGTCGGCGCAAGACGCTTGGCCAAACAAACCCCTCCGGATTCCGTGGATATCCGGCCGATTGGTCGCGGCCGGGCGAAGATCGCGCCGAAGGCGATTCTCGCCGAAGTGACCCGCGCCAATCGCGGTAAGCGGATCCTCATCGAGGGCGGCCCGCGATTGCTCGGCGCCTTTTACCAGGAGCGGCTGGTCGGCGAGCAGTTTCTAACGCTTGCGCCGCAGATCGCCGGACGCGATCCAGGCGATGCACGCCTGAGCCTCGTGGTGGGGAAAACATTCGCACCGCACGATCCGCTTTGGGGCACTCTAACGGACGTGCGCCGGGGCGATAGCCACCTCTTTCTGCGTTATTCTTTCTAGCGAGTCACCAAAATGAGCACACAGTCGTTTCACATTCTGCGCTCTGCCTGCGTTCTGGCCGCCTCGCTGGCATGCGGATCCGTGGGGGCGGACGTCACCATCGAACAAAAAACGACGCTGGACGTGGCCTCCATGATCCGAACGCACGGCTCTTCCACGACCAACATCGCTGCCGATAAAAAGCGCGAGGATACGGAGTCGCACTGCGAAGGCATGCTGTCGCTGGTGTGCGGCAACGTTCGCGGCGGCGAGATCGTGCGATTGGATCGTGGGCTGA
Source organism: Steroidobacteraceae bacterium (assembly GCA_035996065.1). Taxonomy (GTDB): domain Bacteria; phylum Pseudomonadota; class Gammaproteobacteria; order Steroidobacterales; family Steroidobacteraceae; genus Bog-1198. The sequence goes on from DASYJX010000060.1 coordinate 73,654, forward strand.
CATGGAAATTGGAGCCGGAAAAGAAAAGCTACCGCGAAGATCTTTTCGCGACGCCCGAGGATCTGGCTCAGATGCGGGCAAAAATGCAAGCGAGACTCGAAAAGATGCGCTCTTGTCCGGTATCCCAAAAACAACAGCCCATCGATAAATCCAAGTGCGAAATGTCGCCGCCCAAGATCGATGTCCGCAAAACCGATGACAAGATGTCGATCGCCGGTCACGACGCGCAGCGCACCCTCGCTACGCTGACGGAAACTTGCACCAACAGAGACACCGGCGAGGTCTGCGACACGGTGGTTGCCGTCGACCTCTGGCTGACGCAGGACAAAATCTCCGGCGCGGGCGACCGCCGTGCGTTCGATCAAGCTTACGCAAGAAAGCTCGGCCTCGACGATGCGCAAGGCGCCTTGCGCGGAGAATTCGCGAAATTTCTCGCGCCTTATCAGTCGCAGATCAAACAGCTGACCGATAAGTCGAGCGATCTCAAGGGTCAGCCGCTGAAGACCACCTTGCGCGTCATGATGGGCGGAGCGCAGTGCGGCAGCACCGCCAAGATGAAGGAGAGCGGTTCCGCGAGCGGAAACGCCCCGTCCGGTCCCGCCGCCAATCCAATGAACAATGTCGCGCAAGCGGGCAAGGCGCTCGGCTCGGCTTTGGGCGGATTGTTCCATAAGAAAAAGGCCGACGATGCCCAGGCGCCGGCCAGCAGCGCGGCCCCCCCGGACGTTGCTGCGGCCGCCGGCGCCACGGATCCCTATTCCCAATACGCACAAATGGCGGCCTTCACCACCGAAACCGTAACCATTAATACCGATGCGGTCCCGGCGGAACGTTTCGAAGTGCCCACGGATTGGAAGAAGGAAGTGCCGAGGCCCTCCAAGCAGGGCGACGATGACTTCACCTGCCCCAAGACCGGGAGTTAAGACTGCAGGAGACGGGGCGGGAGGCCGTGGTTTGCGGACTCCGTCTCAACGGCGGGAGGCGCTACAATTCGCAAATGAACGATGAGCACCTCGAACAAATACAATCCAAGATCGCGTTCTTGGAACGCGCCGCCTCCGAATTGAGCGACGTCGTGTTTCGCCAGCACAAGGAAATTCAGGTGCTGGAAGCGAAGCTCGAGGCCCTCTCCGGCCGGCTGAGCGGCGCGCAACCCGACGAGGGCGCTCGCCCGCCGGACCAGGAGCGTCCGCCTCACTATTGAATCGCATCGTCATGCGGGGCGCACGCAGCGCGAATCAATGTCAACGCGTCCGTCGCCGACCAGCGTTCGAGCTTGTCCAACAAATCCCAGGCTGCATCCTCGCTGACCACCTGGTACGAGTCATGAGGACTGCGCTCCCGATTGTGCGCTGAATAACAGACACTCATGCACAGCCGCGAAAGTATCAAGGGAAATAGCGCCCGCTGTTCTCCGTCTTTCAGGGGGTTTTGGCGCTGATAGGCTCGAATGACGTGCGCCGCGGCTGCGAGCGGTTCCGGCTCGCCGAGCATGGTGTAAGCGAGCGCGATGGCCAGATCGCAGACCGTTGCCGTATGCACAATGTCGCCGAAATCCAGCAGACCCACCATGCGTCCGTCGGCAACGATGACGTTGTAGTCATTGGCATCACCATGAATCACGGTGTGGCGCAGTCCCGTCCAGTCGACCTCCTCCCATTGCGAGAATAGGCGTTCGACACGTGCCCGCCGTTCGGGCGGCAGCAGCCATGCGGTTTGCCGGGCCATTCCCGCGCGGCGCAGATCCCACTGCAAAACGCGACGCATGGACGGATGCGAGAAGTCGCCGAGTGCGGCATCGATCCTGGCCATTGCGGCGCCGATCGACTCGAACAGAAGGGCGTCGCGCGGCGTACTTTTCGCAAGCACCTCACCGTCGATCCAGGTCAGCAGCCGTACACAATGATCGGCGCCTGTCCTGGCATCGTGCATGCTCGTGATATCCAACCCTTGCGGCGAGCGTATGATCTGCGGCACGCGGCAACCGGTATCCGATTTCTCGACATGCCGCATGGCTTGATTTTGAAAATCGAGCAGAGCGGGTGAATCGCTTGAATTGGCTATTTTCAAAATGAATTTTCCGCCGTGCGAATCGGCGATCAAGAAATTCTGGTCCCGCTCGCTGGGCAGAGTCGAAACCGAGCCCTTCAGCGCATAGTTTCGGTTCGCGGCGGCAAGCGCCTCCGCAGGCGGAAAGCTCGGAATACTCTTCAGCGAAATCGTCACGACGCCGGACAATTCACGCTTGAATTGCCCAGGTGGGCGTCCAGGCCGCTAGCCCTGCCGGTCCGGAGAGGCGGCTTGAAACTCCGCGAGCTCCCGGCAGGCGGCGTCGATCTCCACGATGCGAGGATAGGGCTTGAGGTCCACTGCCAGACGCCGCGCATTGGCGACCTGAGGCACGAGGCACACATCCGCCAAGGTCGGCGCATCGCCGTGACAGAAGCGCCCGGTTGCCGCATCGCGAACCAGCCAACGCTCGAGAGCGTCGAATCCCAGCTGTACCCAATGTCGATACCACGTATCCCGCGTCGCTTTGTCCTGCCGCAATTCGTTCTCGAGATATTGAAGCACCCGCAGGTTGTTCAGGGGATGTATATCGCAGGTGATCGCCTGCGCTATGGCACGCACTCGTGCGCGTGCCAAGGGCGACTGCGGCAATAGCGGCGGGTGCGGATAGATTTCATCAAGGTACTCGATGATGGCTACCGATTGGGTGAGCACCGCGCCCTCGTCCAACGCCAGCGCCGGCACGAATCCCTGGCAGTTGATTTGCAGGAACTCGTCGAGCCGCTGCTCCCCCGCGCGCAAATCCAACAGCACCGTGCTGACATGCAGACTCTTCAGGGACAACGCGATCCGCACGCGGTAGGAAGCCGAACTCAATGCATGTCCATACAGGATCATCGGTACCTGCCAAGGGCCCCTTGAGAGCCACTCACTTTAGCGCAAAATAAGCCGCCCCGGCTGATCCGCGGCCGATGTTTCCGTCCCGCCGGCGCGCGGGCCCGCAGGCCCGCGCTCCGCGCTTCATTTATGCATAGCTCCGGCTCACGAACCAAAATATCCCCAGTGCCACCAAGAACGCCGACGCCACATCGACCACGATGGGCCTGGACAGAGTCATCTTCGACTTCGCCAGTATTCCGATCAGCATTGTTGCGCCCGCGACCAGGATCAACTGGCCGATTTCAACGCCGATGTTGAAGCCCACGAGCAGTTCGGCCAAGCGCTGGGGAGGAAGTTGCAGCTCGAGCAGATCGGCGGCGAATCCAAAACCGTGGATCAGGCCGAAGACCAAGGTGATCAAGATGCGCAATCGGCCCGCATCGCGCAATCGGCCGGAAATCATCAGGTAGTTGGCGGTAAATAGACCGGCTCCCAGCAACAATAGACCGGGCAGCCCGCCCCGCCCCAGCCATTGCAGGAACGCCATGAGCGCAAGCGAGCAGCCCGCGGCGAGCGCTACGGGCGCAGGTTTGCGGGTCTGCACCACGATGTTCTCCGCGCCGATCAGTGCAATCGTGAGTGCCACCAAGGCATCGATGTATTCCGCGTGCGGTCGAAGGACGCCGGTGACCGCGAGAGCCAGAGTCAGGCTGTGACCGATTGTGAAGCCCGTGACCACGAACACCAGATCGCGCAGGCGGCGCGAAATCAATACCAGTCCCAAAAGAAAGGACATGTGATCGACACCGCTGAAGATATGCATCATTCCCATACGGATGAACTCGGCAAAGCGCGCGCTCTTCAGCCGGGTCCCCTCGCCGCCCGTCACATCCACCGTTTGATGTTCGGCCGTGATCAGCTGCTCGATGAACTCACCCGTGGCGGCGTTTTGCACCTGCGCAAAATTGGTGTGACTCGGCACCAGATCGAAGAAAGCCCCCGAATGCACTTGCAGGTTGTGCGGCGCCGGGCACCTGAATGTAAGATCGTATTTTCTAAATCCCGCGGCTGCGGACAGGATCTGGATCGGAGGGACCACCGCGCAGCGCTTGCCTTCGGCCAAAGGATAGACGCGGTCCGTCAGGTAGTTTTTGACGCGCTCGTCGGACGGCGCATTCTGGTCGGTCGACAAGCGATTCGCCTCCAAGACCGGGAGCGTCACCACCAGATCAACCTCGGCGCCGTTGATTTCCCAAACGGAATGGGACTCGCTGCGCGTATGCGCACCGGCCAAGGCCGAGCCAAATAGCGCTGCGACCGGCATCCATATCAGGTGCCGAAGCAGCGGGTACCGGGGCAGCAGCCACCGCGGCCGTTTCAGCCGCTGCCTCACTAGCGCACGTCTTCTGCGATCAGGATGTTCGCGCGCTTGCGCAGAAACGCTTCGTCGCCTGTGCGCAAATGGCCGATCGCTTCGTTGCGATAGTCGGTCAATACTTGATCGCGCGCTGCGGCGAAATTCAAGGGCACCGGCTTTTTGTTTTTGATCATGTACAGAATATGTATGCCATCGGCTTCGCTGACGGGGGCCGATACCCGGCCGTCAGCCAGGTCGCGAGCCGCCTCGAACAGCCGATCGCCGAGATGAATCTTGGCCGCAAAATAGAACTCCTCGTCGGCAACCTTTCCGGAGGCCGATGCGTGCCAACGCTCCAGGAGGGCGCGTGTCGGCGTGGTGAATTGAGGCGTCTCGGCCGCTTCGGCGGCCGCCCTCGATTCGCTCGGCGGGAATACGTAATCTCGCAACGACATGGTTCCCTCGCTCGCGTAGCGCGCGCGATGCGAGGCGTAGTAGACGCGCAGCTGGGCCTCGGTCGGCTGCTGAGCTATGGCATCGGCCGCAATTTCAAGTTCGACCGCGTTGACCATGGCGGCGCGCACCTCGGGGTCCGCGGACGCGACATCCAACTCCTTGCCCCTTTGCACGAGCAGTTCCTCACGAATCATGTCGTCCAGCACCTGTCGCCGCTGTGCGGCGGTCGCATGCCTCAAATCCACGCCGTAGAGAGTCTGCAACTGCAGCAAATAATCGCTTCGTGAAATCGGCTGCTGATTGATCAACGCCACGTCTTCGGGCGGAACTACCATGGTCGAGGTGCCGCGCGCGGTGAATAACGAATATCCCGCCATCAAAAGGCCCAGCAGCGCACCTGCGCCCATCAGAACGAAGGAGCGGCGGCTGCTCCCCCCAGCGACATTGGTCCGGCGCTGCTCAGTCGGATTCGGCATGCCTATCCGTCTCCGTGCGCCTCGGCTCATGGGAAAGCGAGTACACGAATAGGGCCACCTCGCGAATTTCCGCCGCACCGATTCGCGTCGCCCAGGCGGGACACACGCCGTGCCGGCCATAGGCGATGGACATCGACAGCGATTCGCGGCTGCCGTCCCCGTAGAGCGTGATTCGATCCGTCAAATTCGGCGCGCCGACGGCCGGATCGCCCCTGCCATCCGCCGCATGACAGTCGTAGCAGCCGCCCTCAGCCGCGAACAGCTCGGCGCCGCGGGTGGCGGCGGCGGTGTCGCCGGCGCGCCCCTGCTCGCGGATCAGGAATTCAGCCAAATCCCTTATGTTCGCCGGAGACAACGCCGGGATCTTGCTATCCCGGACGCTGGGCCGGGCCCGCGCATAGGCCGGCATAATTGCCAGGTTCCAGGCCTTTGGATTAGAGGAGCGAATTCCATATTTCACGATTTGCTCGATATCGCTCACCGATCCCATTCCGTACAGCCAATCGTCGTCGGTCAAATCTGGAATGCCGCGCTCCGTATCTCCCTGTCCCAGCTGACCGTGACAGACCGCGCAATGGACCCCGAATAGCGCCCCGCCGCGCTCGCGGGCAAATAGCATCAGAGCAGCGCTGCTCGGTATTGAATTCGGATCCGACCGCAGCAGACGGCCCTCGATCTGCGACGAATGCAATTGAACAGCGGCCATGAGGCAGGCCAATGCCATAAGGAGTGTGCTCCGCACGGACAGAAGCCTGCTAACTGTCGCCCGTCAGGCGCGAAACGAAAGACTCGTGCCAGCGGGAGATTGAATTGGCACGCAGCGCCTTTAACATCGATTCATGGCGCGAGCGGCGTTCCGCCAAAGGCATCGCGAGTCCCTGTTGCAGAGCTAGCGCAACGGCGGCCATGTCATATGGATTTACCAGCAACGCCCCGACCAGTTCCTGCGCCGCTCCGGCGAGGCTGGAGAGCACTAGAGCGCCGGGATTCTCAGGATCCTGTGCCGCCACGAACTCTTTCGCTACTAGGTTCATTCCGTCGCGTACGGGCGTGACGACCCCGACATTCGCGATGCGCAAGAAACCGCCGAGTGTTTGATGCGAAAAATCTTTGTTGAGATAGCGGATCGGCGTCCAATCGGTATCCGCAAAGCGGCCGTTGATGTGCCCCGCCGAGCGTTCGAGGGCGTCGCGAAGCTCGGCGTATGCCGCCACGTCCACCCGGCTCAAGGGTGCTATCTGTATGTAGGTAATCTGGCCCTGCAGCTCCGGAGTCGATTCCAGCAATCTCTGGTAAGACGCGAACCGTTCAATCAAGCCCTTGCTGTAATCCAGTCGATCGACGCCAAGCAGCAGCTTGCGGCCGAGAAGGCCTCGCTCGAGTTGTTTGACCTGCTCATCGGTCCGCACCGCGTCCGCGGCCTGCCTGGTAACCGCATCTACATCGACACCGATTGGAAAAACGCCTATGCCGATCTTGCGGCCGTTCAGCTCGATTCGATCTTCGTGGAAGCGCGCAGCGCCCGGAAACACGGCGTTTACCGCCGATTTGAACCCGTCGAGGTCCTCGCTTGTTTGAAACCCGACCAGGTCGTATCGGCACATATCCCTCACTAACTCCGCGTACGTAGGAAGGAGGCGCAGGACGGCGATATTCGGATAGGGGATATGCAAAAAAAATCCAATCCGCGCGCGGATCCCCGCTTGGCGCAAAAGGCTCCCCAGCGGGATGAGCTGATAGTCGTGCACCCAAATCACATCCCCGTCCTCGATCAGTTTCACGAGAACATCGGCGAAGTAGCGGTTCACCGCCATGTATGCCGAGAATTCCTCGGGATCGTAGCGAAACGTTCCCGGGAAGTAATGATGCAGGGGCCACAAGGAGCCATTACAGAAGCCGTTGTAATAGGCATCGAAGCTAGCGCTTGGCAGATCGACGGTGACGAAGCGGATATCGTCCTTTTCGTGGATCTCGGGCTCGCCTGGCGCCTCCTGCGTTTTACCGCTCCAGCCGAACCAGATGCCGCCATCGGGGCCGTGCAGGGCCGCCAGGACTCCGACCGCGAGGCCGCCGGGGGGTGCTCCTTGATCGGGGTGGGCGACACGATTCGACACGACGATCAACCGGGCCATCTAGGGATCGATCCTGCTTTGCTGATTTCCCCAGCCGGCGAAGGTTTTGCCTTCCGCGGCGAGCTTCTTGAGCAAAGGCGCGGGCTCCCACGCGTCAGGCTGATAGCCGTTCGCGAACTCCCGCATTGTCCGCAAAATGTTGGTAAGGCCGACCCTGTCGGCATAGAACAAGGGCCCGCCGCGAAAGTCCGGAAATCCATATCCGGTCAAATACACGACATCGATATCGGAGGCCCGCAGCGCGATGCCCTCCTCCAGGATGCGGGCGCCTTCGTTGATCAAGGAGTACAGCGCGCGCTCGACGATCTCGTCATCGCCGACCTTGCGCGGCGGCAGGCCTAACCGGGCCGATTCCTCGAGGACGATGTTGTTGACCAGTTCGGAAGGGATCGGCGTGCGGTCCCCGGGCTTGTAGTCGTACCAGCCGGCGCCGGTCTTTTGACCGAAACGTCCGAGTTCACAGATGCGATCCGGCGTCTTCGAGAAGACGCGGTCCGGATACTCGACATACAAGCGTTTGCGGATGTACCAAAGGATATCGTTCCCGGCGAGATCGCTGACCCGGAAGGGCCCCATTGCAAAACCGAAGTTCTCCATCGCCTTGTCGATTTGCTGCGGCAGCGCGCCGGCATCCAGCAGCAGCTCCATCTGGCGGAAATACGCATTCATCATGCGATTGCCGATAAAACCGTCGCAGACGCCGGAAATGACGCCGACCTTCTTGATTTGCTTCGACACCGCCATGCTCGTGGCCACCACATCTTTGGCGCTCTGGGCGCCGCGCACGATCTCCAGCAGCTTGCTGACATTCGCCGGGCTGAAAAAATGCAGACCGATCACGTCCTGCGGCCGCCGCGTGAATCCCGCGATTCTGTTCAAGTCGAGGGTGGAGGTATTTGATGCGAGAATCGCTCCGCTCTTCGCGACTATGTCCAGCTTTTCGAACACCTGCTTCTTGACCTCCATGTCTTCGAACACCGCTTCGATAATGAGGTCAGCGTCCTTGATGTCGTCGTAAGACAGGGCTCCCGCGATCCGCTTCAGGCGCTTGTCGAATTCGTCCTGCGTAAGCCGGCCCTTTTTAAGCGTGCTCTCATAGTTTCTTTTGATGGTGGCAAGGCCTTTGTCCAGTGCCGCCTGGGTCGTCTCGAGCACGACCACGGGAATACCGGCGTTGGCAAAATTCATGGCGATTCCGCCGCCCATCGTGCCGGCGCCGATTACCGCCACCGACTTGATCGCCCGCAAGGGGGTGCCGGCCGGCACGTCGGGAATCTTGCCGGCAGCGCGCATGGCGAAAAACGCGTGCCGCAACGCCTTGGACTGCGGAGTGTTCAGCAATTCAATGAAAAAGGATTCTTCGATTTTCATTCCCTCGTCAAAGGGCTTCAGCACGGCCGCCTCTACGGCATCGATGCATTTGAGCGGCGCCGGATAATTCTTGGCCAGCGGAGCGGCCGCGCCGCGCGCGAAATCCAAGAGCGCCTGCGCATTCGGAGAATCGATTTTGATGTCGCGGGCTTTTTTAAGCGGCAATTTCTCGGCGATGACGCGTTTTGCAAAGGCCACCGCCGCGGGCAATACATCCCCGTCGGCGGTCGAGTCGAGCAAATCGGTTTTCGCCAACTCGCGCGCGCCCACCGGATTGCCGCTGATGATCATGTTCAGCGCCCGCTCGACGCCCGCGAGGCGCGGCAGCCGTTGCGTCCCGCCGGCGCCCGGCAGGATGCCCAGCTTCACTTCGGGCAGTCCGAGCTGTGCCGCCGCCGCAGCGACGCGGTAGTGACACGCCATGGCGAGCTCCAGTCCCCCGCCCAAGGCGAGCCCGTTGATCGCCGCGACGACCGGTTTAGGCGAATTCTCGATCAGGGCAAGCATGCCGGCCAAGGAAGGGCTTGCGGACATGGCGGGCAAACCGAATTCGCCGACATCGGCGCCTCCGCAAAACGCATTGCCTGATCCCACGATCACCACCGCCCGAACCGACTCATCGCTCGTTGCGCGTTCAAGTAGGTCGGCGACGGCGCTGCGTAGCCCGATGCTCAGGGCGTTGACGGGCGGGTTTTTCAGGGTGATCACGGCGACGGCGCCCTGTGAAGTATAGTCAGCGTATGCCATGCGCTCTCCTCAATTGACCGCCAAGTATACTGTTTTGCTGAAACGCCACCTGTCACCGCTTTCGTCGGTCTGCGCGACGCTACTTTTGATTTGGTGCGTCGGCATGTTGGGGCGCGGCTTCTGGACGCCCGACGAGCCGCGCGAAGCAGACATCTCCTGGCGCATGGGTTGGCAGGGCGACAAAGCCGTCCCGCTGTTGGCGGGCGAGGCTTTCTGTGAAAAGCCGCCGCTGACGTACTGGCTCGCCGCCGTTCCCATCCGGCTCTTCGGGTCCGAAGCCTGGGCCGCGCGTCTGCCTAACCTGCTATACGCCATGATCACCGCGCTCGGCGCGGGATTGCTGGCACGGCGCAGCGCCGGAGGCCTGGCGGGTTTGGTGGCCGCGGCGGCCGTGAGCACTTTTCTGCTTTCCTACCAGGTGGCCATCTGGCTTGCGACCGATGCGCCCTTGCTCGCGGCCAATGCGATCGCGCTCTTAGGTGCGTACCGGGGCTTTTATGCGGCGGACACTCGCGAGCGCCTGCGCGGCTACCTTTTGATGCACGCCGCTTTGGGATTTGGCTTTCTCAGCAAGAGTGCCGTCGCCTGGATGGTACCGGCGATGGCCATCATCGCCCTGGTCGTCTGGGAGAGGCGCTGGCGTGAACTCCTGCGTTGGGAACTGTACTTGGGATTGCTCCTTCAGGCCGCGATGATAGGCACGTGGATCTGGTTCGTGTACATGGGAACGGACGGCCCCGCCCGCCTGAAGGTGTTTTTTTGGAACAACTTGGTCGGCCGATTCACGCGCATCGACGCGCCGAACGAAATCCAGTACGCGGCGGCTCATCGCAATTTTCCAGGCAAATACCTGATCGAGTTGCCGCTTTACCTGGCCCCTTGGACGTTCCTCGTGATCGCGGCCCTGCGCCGTGCGTGGCGGCAGCGCACAGCATCGGCCGACGGCCATCGCCTCGTGCGTTTCGCGATTGCCGCTTCACTCCCGCCGCTGGTGATTCTCTCGCTGGCGGCGACCGCTCGGAACATATATTTCGCTCCGGCTCTCCCCGGCGTCGCCCTGCTGCTTGCGTGGTGGTCGAGGGAAATCGCGGCGCGCGCCGAGCGCTGGGATGTTAGCGCTTTGCGTGCAACCGCCGGACTCTTGATTCTGGGTGTGCTGATATTCGCAGGAGCGTTGGGACTGATCGCGGCCGACGCCTGGAGCAGGATAGATTCGCACGCAGAATTCATCGTGATTTCCGCAGTAGGGTTGGCCGCGGCCGCCGCGCTCGCGCTGCGCGCGTGGACGGCGGCGCGCGAACGAGTACTGCGGGCGGAGTGGTCGCTGTTATTGGCCTATTGCGTGCTGCTGGTGGGGCCGGCATCGCAAATATACCGCCAAGTCGACGCCTGGCAGGATCTTGGGACGATCGCTCGCGCCATCCAGCATGACGCCGCCGGCAAGCCGTTGATTCTATTTGCTCCGGACGAGACTACTCGGGCCATGATCGACATGTATGCGCGCACGGATCCCGGTGTGGTGCCAGGGCCGATCGATGCGGCGGCTATCGATCGCTTGAGAGCCGCTGCCGGCGCCGCGCCGCAAAGCTTGGTCGTCGTACAATTGCCGGCGCATGCGCGCGCCCTTTCGCAAGAACTTGGGCAACGCCTTGGGCTGCGCCACGGCCCGCCGGCGCAGCCCCCGGACGCCGACGCGCCGCGCTGGGCGGCCGCGGCAGGGTTACGCCTGGCGACAACCTATTCGCTGCCCCATGGCCGCCGCTATGCTTTGCTGGAGCGGCAACCGCAGTAATCAAGTTCCGAGCAGCCTGCGATACAGCGAATCGTATTTACCGATCTGCCGAGTCCATGAAAAATCCTGCGCCATGGCATTCTGCATCAGCCGTTGCCAGCTCTTCGGGACTCTGTACCAATCCAGCGCCGCCCCGATGGCCCAGCGCACGGCAGGGGCATCGTAATCGTTGAAGACGCATCCCGTGCCGATGCCGCTGATGGGATCGAAATGCTGCACGGAATCCGCAAGGCCGCCGGTGTTGCGCACGATGGGAATGGTGCCGTAACGTAAACTGTACATTTGATTCAAGCCGCAGGGCTCGTAGCGCGAGGGCATGAGGAAAAGATCGCTGCCCGCCTCGATCAGATGGGCGAGCGACTCATCGTAACCTTCCCGAAAAGCCACGCGCCCCGGGAAGTTCCGCGCCAATTCCCAGAAAAATGCCGCGTATTGACGATCTCCGCTGCCGAGTACCGTCAAGGCGAAGTCGCGCTCCTGCAATGCTTTCGGCAATGCTTCGAACAAGAGGTCGATACCCTTCTGCTCCGCGAGCCGAGTCACCATGCCGATCAGCGGACGCGACACCGCCAAATCGAGGTGAGTGGCCGCCAGCAGCATTTGCTTGTTGGTCCGTTTGCCGCTCAGGTCTAGCGGTCCATATTTCGCGGTCAAATGCGGATCATGCCGCGGATCCCACTCCCGGTAATCGACGCCGTTCAATATCCCGACTACTTGATCCGAGCGTGCCCGCAACGTCGCCTGCATTCCCATCCCGAGCGGACCTTCGGTGATCTCGCGCGCGTAGGTCGGGCTCACGGTGGTCACCACATCGGCAGATCTTATCCCGGCCTTCAAGGGATTGATCACCCCGTGCGCGAGATCCTCGCCGTCCTGGAACGCTGCGGCATCCTCCAACCCCAGGTCGCCGGCCGCAGCGCTCGGCATGATTCCCTGATAACCGATGTTATGGATCGTCAATACCGACCGCGCACGGCCGAGCACCGGATCCGATGAATAGAGCGTTTTCAGATATAACGGCAGGAATGCGGTGTGCCAATCGTGGCAATGGAATATGTCGGGCGATATCCGCAGGCGGCGGCAGCTCTCGAGCGTCGCGCGCGTGAACAGCAGGAAGCGCCGATGTTCGTCCGGATCGGTGGTATAGAATTGAGGGCGGTCGTACAGCTCGGCACAGTCGATGAAGTAGGTCGCGATGGCCGTGCCGGGGAATCTCGCCGTCTGCACGGAGAAGCGGTATTGAGTATCGCCGACGGCCAGCGGCACGTGTTGCACGCCGAGGACGGGTTGCAGTTCCGGATGTGCCGCCCGAACCGAGGGATACAGAGGCATGAAGGCGCGCACGTCGTGACCGAGCAGCCCGAGGTTCTGCACCAAGGCGCCCGCGACATCTGCGAGTCCACCGGTTTTTGCGTACGGCAAGATCTCCGAACTCAGGAGGCACAGATTCAATGCCGGCATAGGGGCAGTCTAGCAAAGGTCGGCGCCAACGCGAGAAAACGTGCAGGCCTGCGCCGAGTGTGGCAGGCTGGGATTACGCTCAAGGCTGATTCGAGAAACTTCACGGTGAAGTCAGGATAGTATGCGACACGCTGCTCGTAGTAACACCGGACGGTATGTCAGCCGCTTGACGAGCGGCACCCTGGCAGTGGTCATGGCGGGAGGGCGCGGCGAGCGGCTCAAGGCGCTCACCCAGCATCGCTGCAAGCCGGCAACGCCGTTCGGCGGCAAGTTCCGCATCGTCGATTTTGTTTTGTCGAATTGCGTAAATTCCGGCATCCGCCAAATCGCGGTGTTGACGCAGTACAAGGCGCAATCGTTGATCCAGCACATTCAACGCGGCTGGAGCTATTTGCGGGGTGAACTCGGCGAATTCGTCGAGTTGATTCCGGCGCAACAGCAAATGGGCCCACACTGGTACCGCGGGACCGCAGACTCGGTGTACCAGAATCTGGACTTCATCCGCTCGCACCATCCGACCCATGTTCTGATTTTGGCGGGCGATCATATTTACAAGATGGATTATGGCCCGATGATTGCTTACCACGACCAATGTGAGGCCGACATCACCGTCGGTGTCGTGGACGTGCCGCTGGAACGCGCCAATGAATTCGGCATCCTGACCACTGACGACACGAATCGGGTTCTGAAGTTTGCGGAAAAGCCGCATGATCCGGATCCGATCATCGGCCAGTCAAAACTGGCGCGGGCGTCCATGGGTATCTACGTGATCGGCACGGACCGTCTCGAGAAGATGTTGACCGACGACGCGGCCAACGAGTCCAGCAATCACGATTTCGGCAAAGACATCATCCCTCAAGCGCTGGCGCGTCTGCGGGTGTTTGCCTACCCGTTTCATGACGTCGAGACGCGCGCCCAAAATTACTGGCGCGATGTGGGCAACGTCGATGCGCTGTACGAAGCGAACATGGAATTGGTTTCGCTCAATCCGGAACTGAACATCTACGATCATCAATGGCCGATCTGGACGTACCAAGCACAGCAGCCGCCTGCTAAATTCGTGCTGGATGAGGACGGCCGGCGCGGAATGGCCGTCAACTCGATGGTCGCCGGCGGCTGCATCGTCTCGGGGGCCTTCGTGAAGGAATCCCTGCTGTCGCATGACGTACACATCGATGAAGGCAGCACGATCGAGAGTTCGGTCCTGCTGCCGAGCGTGACCATTGGCCGCCGCTGCAAGATCACTCGCTGCATTCTCGATGAGAACTGCACGATTCCGGACGACACGCATATTGGACAAGACCATGCCCGCGACCGGGAGCGCTTCTTCGTAACCAAGCGCGGAGTGGTGCTGGTTACGCAGGACCTGTTGCGGACCGGAGCGCGATAGCGCGCAAGCCATTGCCGGCAAAGTTACACGGAACGTAACTTCAAATTTGACCATGCCGCGATCACACTGCGCGGTTCGATTCCCAGCATATCCGGCTCACCCGCTATCTCGCCGCGCAACACCTTCACGTCCGATCCCGCCGTCCCCCACGGCCGGTATAGCGACGGCAGTGCCTTGCCGAACATCACGACCAGCGGGCAACCGACCGCCGCGGCGGCATGCGCCGGCCCGGAATCGACGGAAATCAGGCCCGCGCCGCGCGCGAGCAATGCCACCAGCCGCGAAATAGGCAAATCGTCGGCGGCGTTATACAGGCGTGCGACATTCGCCAGCGCCGCGACTTCCTGGTTCAACGCGTATTCGGGGCCGGTGCCCAGCAGCACGATCGCATGGTGTGGGCATTGCAAGCGTACCTCGCGAAGGACCTCGGCCCAATGCGCGATGGGCCAGTATTTGTTATTGACGGCCAAACGGCGCAGGCCGCGCCGCATCGTGCGCTTGTTGCCGATCTGAATCAGGATCGACGGCGCCGTACCGATACCGCGTGACCGCAGCCATGCATCAAGGTCGGCGCGTTGTTGCCCGCTGATTTCGAGATGGGCGCCTGGCGTGACCGCGGCGCAGCCCGCGCCCGCCGGAGGGTCGATGGCGGGCGGCATGATCTGCGCGAGACGCCGCCATTGCTCGGTCGCATGCTCGTCCGGCAACAACGGGTAATCCTTGACGTCGACGATGAAATCTTGCGGAATACCGGCACGCGCCAGCAGCGGCCGCGCAGCATCGCTCCCATCGCAGAACCAGGTTGGACCGACGCCGCGAGCGCGCAGGCGGCGCACGACGAACCGCTGATCCGCGCTGAGCCAATAAGGCATTTTACGGCTGCGAACGCTCCATATTTCGCCGACGCCGGGTTGACCGCGAAGCAGCGGTGCGCTCCATGGACCGGAGGTCACGATATCCACGGGATAACCGAACCGTGCGTACAGCATGCGAATCAGCGCGGTCAGCAGCACCATGTCTCCGAGAGCGCCGCACCGCACTACCAGCGGGCGTTCACAGGGTGCTGATGCCGCCGGCATCGAAATCAGACACCGGGCAGCGACGCTGCTCGCCGACCGGCGACTCCCAAGCGGACCTTGCGCCAGCCGCCGAAGCGATAGTAGGTAATAGCCATCAACATGGAAATTACCGAGGAAATCGGAAAGCTCCACCAAATTGCATCGGCTTGCCAGCGATCGAGAATCGAAAAAGCAAACGGTACGCGGATCAACCACAGAGAGATGACCAACATGACGAGCGGCGCCATGACCGCCCCGGTCGCCCTCACCACCCCGAAAAGCACGATTGAAGTGCCGAAGAAAAGAAATGACCAAATGACGATGCGATTGAGATGCGCCGACACCGTCAAGGCAGTGCCATACGAGGGCAGGAACAGGCTCAAGGCCCGCTCGTTGAGAAAAAAGACGATCGAGATCAAGGCGCCACCGATCAAAAAATTGAAGAACACTCCGGTGGCGGCCACCTTGCTCACTCGATCCCATTTCGAAGCGCCGACGTTTTGTGCGGCCATTGAAGATGCGGCGGCGCCGATCGCCAGCGCCGGCATCTGCACGTAGTTCCAGAGTTGCATCGCCGCATTGAACGCAGCGGTTTCCTGCGAACCGAATCGATTCACCAATGAAATTAGTGCGATCATGCTGGAGGAGATCACGAACATTTGCAGGCCCATGGGAATCCCTTTCGTTATGAGAACCCGCACCAGCGACCAATCAACCTTGAACAGCCGCAATTCATTGCGGTGGATGCACAAGAAATGCCTGGTCCTATATAGATGCCACACCAACGCGAAAAAGCTCATTGCCTGGGCGAACAACGTCGCGGTTGCCGATCCGGCTATTCCCAAGCGCGGGATTGGACCCCAACCGAAGATCAGCAGAGGATTGAGCGCGATATCGAGCAAAACGGACATGAGAAGGTAAATGAACGGGGTTCTCGAGTCGCCGGCGCCGCGCAGTATTGCCATGAGAAAAAACAAACCGCCCATGAAGGGCAGCGCCAGAAAAATAATGCGCATATAGGTGAGCGCCAGAGCCAGAGCGTCCGGCGGCGTGCCCAGCCAAGCCACCAACCTATGAGCCACTGCAAATCCGATCAGACTCATCGCCACCGACAACCCCAGAAAGAAAACCGCGCCGGTGCCGACGACGCGCTTGGCCTCGGCGATGTTGCCGGCGCCCACGCATTGCGCGACCATGATGTTCGAAGCCATCGAAAAGCCGAACATCACGCCGAACAACAGAAACATCACGACGTTGGAATTTCCCACCGCGGCAAGGGAGGCCTCGCCCAGATACTTGCCGACCCAAATCGCGTTTACGGACCCATTGATCGATTGCAGTATGTTGCCGAACAGAATGGGCAGCGAAAAAGCAAACAACGCCCGAGGAATCGATCCCTCGGTCAGGGAAAACTTGGGAGGCACGAACTCTCCAAATGGCGGGAATACCGGCGCGGCAAGTATAATTGATCGTTGAGGCCCCAAGGAGGCTGCATGCTAGCCGCACCCCAGATTCAAAGAGCAGAATTCTCCGCGTCTCGAGGTGATCGTCCCTGCGGCTGGCTGCCGCAGTCTCGGTCGGAAGTATTGGCCCGAAACGGGATCGTGGCGACGAGCCAGCCGTTGGCAGCGCAGGCAGGCTTGCAGATATTGAAGAACGGCGGTAATGCGATCGACGCCGCCGTGGCTGCCGCTGCCGTGCTGAACGTGGTCGAGCCCGGAGGTGCGGGAATAGGTGGCGACGCCTTCGCCATCGCCTGGCTGGCGCAGGAGAATCGGCTGGTGGCGTTGAACGGCAGCGGCCGGGCGCCCTCGGGCGCGACGCCGCGACACCTTGCCGACCGTGGTTCCACGGTAAAGATGCCGCCGCGCGGCATCGACTCGGCCACCGCCCCGGGCGCTGTGGATGCCTGGGACGCATTGCTCAAGCGCGCAGGAACCCTCGGTTTCAAAGAGCTGCTGCAGCCCGCGGCGGAGCTTGCCGAACAGGGATTCGCGGTGACCGAACGCATCCATGACGATTGGGTTAACGGAGCCGAAGCTCTTGGCGTCGACTCCGATTCGGTCAAGACCTACCTGCCGGGCGGGAGCCCACCGGCCACCTATGGCGTGTTTCGCAATCCGGACCTGGCACATGCGTTTCGCGTCCTGCAGACGCAGGGTCGGGACGCGTTCTATCAGGGCGAGATCGCATCGGCCATCCTCGCGAAATCGCGCGCCCTCGGCGGTACCTTCACTGCAGCGGACCTGGCAGGCACGCGGGCTGATTGGGTGGCGCCGATCACCACGAATTATCACGGCTACGATGTATTCGAGTTGCCGCCCAACACTCAAGGGTTCGCGGTATTGCAAATTCTGAACATTCTCGAGGCGTGTGCGCCCGAATTGGGCATCGATCTCGCGGCGCTCGGTCCAACGTCGGCGCTTTATTGGCATGTGCTGGTAGAGGCCAAGAAACTCGCTTTTGCCGACCTATACGCATACAACGCCGACCCGCAATTTGCTCAGATACCGTTGTCGAAGCTGATTTCGAAAAGCTACGCCGCCGAGCAATGCCGGCGAATCGATTTACACAAGGCAAGTGTTCCCGAAGCCGGAGGCGATCCGGTCGGAGGTACGGTCTATCTGGCGACAGCCGACCGTTGGGGCAACATGGTGTCGTTCATTTACAGCATCTACGAGACTTTCGGCTCCGGAATTACGGTCCCGGGCTACGGTTTCGTGCTGAACGATCGCGGTGCGCTCTTCTCGCTTGATCCGCGCAGTCCGAATCTCCTCGCTCCCGGCAAACGGCCATTCCACACCCTGCTTCCGGGATTCGTGATGAAGGATGGACGGCCTCTTACCGCGTTCGGACTCATGGGCGCCAGTCAACAGGCGCAAGGACATGTGCAGGTGCTGATCAACATGATCGATCTCGGCGCCAATCTGCAAGCAGCCAGCGATGCCGCACGCTTCTCGCATGCTCAAGCCACGAACACGCTGCAACTGGAGTCGAGTCTCTATGACCTGGTCGGGTGCAAGTTGAAAGCGTTCGGTCATACCGTGATTTCCGCGGGCGGCCACGCTATGGGCGGCTAT
Source organism: Steroidobacteraceae bacterium (assembly GCA_035996065.1). Taxonomy (GTDB): domain Bacteria; phylum Pseudomonadota; class Gammaproteobacteria; order Steroidobacterales; family Steroidobacteraceae; genus Bog-1198. The sequence continues at coordinate 91,863 of DASYJX010000060.1, forward strand.
CAGGCGGTCTCGTTCATGCCTTCCGAGCCCTCTCTTGCGGCCGACAAAGCGGCGCCCCAGGGCGGCGGCTCGGGCGAGGCGCCGATCGAGGGCGTCTATCGGGGCGCATCGGATCACCGCAAAGACGGACAAGCGGTCGGCTGGTAATTCCGCGAGGCGAAACCACGGTGCGCTAAGACTTGCGGCTCTCCTCCGCGGGGCGCAGCTGTCTCGCGATCCATTCATTGAATGCGTTGAGAAACTTCACGCAGAATTCCCGTGTCGCCGGATTGGCGAATTGTCCCGATGCATCGAACATTTTGTCGACGTGTCCCATGTATGCTTCCGGCTGCGGCATAGTCGGCATGTTCAGCGCGACCAGCGACTGACGCAAATGCTGATTTGCCCCGAATGCGCCCATCGCCCCGGGGGACGCGCTTAGCACCGCAGCCGGCTTGCCCGCCCACACGCTCGCGCCCGAGGGGCGAGATCCGACGTCTACCGCGTTCTTGAGCGCTCCCGGAACGGAGCGGTTGTATTCCGGAGTCGCAAACAGCACTGCATCGGCTCGTTTGATCCGGTCTCGAAAATTGACCCATGGCAGGGGCGCAGCGGGCTCATCGTCCTGATTGTATAGCGGCAGCTCGCGGATCTCGACGATGTCTATTTTCATCGACGCCGGCGCCAACGCGTCGAATGAGCGCACGAGACGTCGAGTGAATGAGTCACGGCGCAGACTTCCGACGATCGCAACGACGTCGTGCGGATTGCCCATAAATTACTCCCTTGCCGCCGCCGTCGGGATGGTACCGAACGGCGAACTGACGGCGTCAACCCAGATCGGGTCTGTATAGGCCTGATGACCTTCATTATCTTCGACAATCAGTGCATACCATGTGCGGCGCTGGGTGGTCAACGGGAAGTCGGCATGCACTTGCAGCGGAGCACCAGGAAATGATTCTGTCTTGAGCACCGACCCGGAGCCGATCAGCTGCGCCTGTTTGACCCCGGCCACGGACTTCAAATCGAAGCCGAGCGTAAAAGGCTCGCCCGGCTTTACCTTCAATTCATCGCCGAAAATCACGGACGGGAAGATGAGCGGCCCGTATGACACATAGCCGTGACCTTCTTTGAGCGCCCGTGCGAATGTGGCGGCTGTCACCGCGCCGTCGATGTGAACGAACGCGCGCACCGCTCCCGATTCGTCACGCCACACATCGTGCGTATCGGTCCCCGCCGAGAGGTAATAGCGATGTCCTGAATTCCAAAAATTCCATGCGGTTTGGAGCACTTTCCGGTCGTCGCCGGGCTCACCCGCGTTTATTTCGATCAGATCGAATGCTGGATTGAAGCCGCCCGGAGCCACACCCCCGGTCACGCTGGTGAAATAGCCGTACGGGATAAACGGGTGATTCACCTGCACCACGGTTGCACCCTCGCGCCGGGCCTCCTTGAGGATTTCATCGATCGTCGCAGTCCCCGTATCGATCGCCAGTTTCCGACCGGGCAGCAAAGGATACGCGTTGAAATGCCCCCACGAAGCGGACAGTTCGATGCTGGGGATAAAGGCCATGCCGCGCCGGCGGGCGATTGTTTGCAAGATCCGCTGGTTCACGGTCGAATCGTGATCGCTGACGAACAACAGATCGAGTCCGGCGGCCAGCTGCGAGCGCGCCAAATCCGCAGGAGGAGTCACAGCCTCGGCTTGATCGGCATGATGATGCATGTCTGCCGAATACCAATGACCGGCGGGCGGATCGAACAAGGCCGTCACCGCGACGTTCGCCGTCTGCACCTGACCCGCTGCGACTGCGAGTTTTAATTGCTGCCTTGCGGCCAGAAATCCACCGCCCGACGAGACGGAAAAAACATAGTCGCCGGGTGCGATCGGCACATCGGCCCGGCCCTTGCGGTCGAGTTCCGTGAAAAACGTCTTCCGACCGAGGAACTCGACGAGGGGCTTCTGGCCTTGCATGATACCGATGCGCGCATCGAGGGGCTTGCCTTTGGCGTCTGCCACGCTCCAGCGGATGCTCCCCGGAATTTGCAAATCACGGAAATCACGAACCGCAGAGGCTCCCGCCCGAATGCCCAGCTTTGCCCGCGCGCTCTGCGAATGGTTTTTAGCGGTGGCATAGATCTCATACTCGCCGACCGGCAGAGTCAGGTCGTAATCGCCGTGGCGGCCTAACACCCAGGCGTAGGGTTTGCCTTGCTTTTCGATTACGACGACCGGAGCTTCGACTACCCTGCCGTCGCCGCCGGTGACGACTCCGTGAAGCGTTCCCGATTCCAAGTGCTTGCGCGCTATCTCGGCGGCGATGATGGGCTTAAGATCCCCGCTCGAGCCCACCTGCAACCATGCGTCAAAAGCCCGGCTTTCTCCGGCTGCCAGCGCATGCGCCTGGTACATGTCCATCGACCCGTCGGCGATATGGTCGGCGTACGGTGCGTGCAGGGCCAGGGTCCATTTTTCATCATAGGCGACCACCCGATCGGCGAGCGCGCCATCGGTCGTGCCCCGTACGACGCCCTCCATCCCCGGAACACCGAATAGGTATCCCCCTTTCGGCCACAACGTCATTCCGGACAGCAGATCGGACAGCGCGCCGCCGCCATTGCTCATGACGACCCGCATCGCGATCGAATCTGCGTTTGAATCGAGCGTATAGACGGTGGTAACCGTTACCTTGCCCCAGTCTCGTATCGTTCGCACGACGGCTCGTTCGGGACCGCGCTCGAGAACCTCGACGTGTTGGTACGTGTTCGGCCACGCCGACCAATTATTCGGAATGAAATCCGCAAACACCACGCAATCGCGTCCGATCTTGCCGTTCACCACCGGCGCCACGTCGATGATCGCGCCGCGCGGGATACCGTACGGCACCGGCGACCCGACGGCGAGCGCGAACGCCAATTTCTCGTTGATGACCGTGATGTCGCCGTCGGACTTGGCCTCGCCGCCGTGGATCGGCGTCGGGCCCACCATCACGTGAACGGCTGCCTCAACGGTCACCGGCAGCGCCAGGATCAGTAACCAGACCGGCAGCGTACATCGCAACATTAGCGCGCGACGCCCCGATACAAGCGCAGGAATTCATCCGCCGCCTTGTGCAGGTTGCGCTGCCAATCATCCGCCGCCGAATGATCCGCGCCGTCGCTGATGTATTTGGCGCAAGCAAATGGCGCCCTTTCGTGCCAGCACACCTTAGCGAGCGCGTAGGCTTCCATATCGACAACCGAACAGTCGATGCCCGCATCGTCCGTGCCGGTGACCGCCGTCGCAAACGAATCACCGCTGCCGCACACAGCCGATGGCAGCTGCTTGAATACCGGGGCGAAAGTCAAACAGGGTGGCGCGTCGTCATACGGCGTAACGCCTAGTCCATAGCCCAGGGCACTGACGTTCATGTCGCGCTGAACGAACTCGTGGCACTCCACCAGCGTTCCGGCGGCGTGACGGCGGCTGCCGGCCGAACCGAAATTCAACACCGTCGGCATTGCCTGGTCTCGAAGATCGTAACGGGCGAGCTCGCGCGCGAGTGCGATGGCCGCGTTGACCTTACCGACCCCGCAATACAGCACGGGAATGCCGGCCGCCTCGAATACTCCCTGTAATTCGGCCCGCAGGGCAGCGACAACGAGCGTACTCGCCAAGTCAGACATTGATGTTCATGATGGTACTTAGCGCTAGTAATGGATAGCTGCGCGCAAGCGCAGACTTCGCCAGCTATAGTTTTCGACGAAATTCAGATCGATCAAGGCCGCCAGCGCTTGAATCTGGTAGCCAGCCCGTTGGCATAGATCGGCAGCGGCGGTCATCGTGCCGCCGGTTGCCAGCACATCATCGATCAGCAGCAGACGTCCCTGACCTCGCTGCATTTCCAGGACGCCGGAACCATACTCAAGTGCATAGGCGATGTCGACGACCGGCGGCGGCAGTTTTCCTTGTTTGCGGACCAATACAAATCCCTTTCCGCGGCGCATCGCGAGAGCAGCCCCCAAAATGAAACCGCGCGATTCGATTCCCGCCAAGGCGTCGACCCCGCTCCACTCCTGATCGCTCAGCAAAGCGTCCAGCGCCTCGATGGTGGAATCGAAGTGGCCCCGCAACAGCGGGGCAATATCGCGGAATAAAATGCCGGGCCGTGGAAAGTCGGGTACGTCGGCAATCGCCCGCTTCAAGTCGATCATGGTCACCCACACAGGTTGCAAGACTTACGTATGGTAGCGTCTTTTCCTCGCGGCAAAAGGGTACGATTGATTTATGCCCAAGCTGATACCTCGTCACTTACTCTCAAGTTCGGTGCAGGCCCTGCTACTGCTATTGGGCGCATCGCTTACGGCGACTGCGCAATCCGCCGTCGCTCCCGCCGCGTCCCCGGCTGTACCGGCCGTCGTCGCACCCATGACGGGCCCGCAGGTCGTTCAACTGCTGGATCAAACGATTGACTGGTACCGCACCTTAGGCGTCCAACAGCAAGTTGCCAATGAGCCGAGCGACCTGCTATTCCTCTACGACAACCGTCAGATTGCGAATCAATGCATCGCATTGGCTTTTGAGATCGCAAGAGCCGATGCGGAACTGCTCGCCAAGCAGCCGCAACCCAAGGATGCCGGCCGTGATTCCTCCACGTCGCAATCGCTCGGCAAGCTGCAAGATAAATTCGCGGCGCAAGGCGCGGCCGCGCAGGCGGAACTTGATTCCAGCCGGGCGCTGCTTGCGAAGGCACGACCGGAGCAGAAAGTTCAGCTCCAGGCAAAAATATCCGAGCTGCAGGGTGAACTCGAACTGATCAATGCTCGAAGAAGCCTTCTCACCACCATGTCGGCGCTTTCCAACCAAGGCGACGGCAACGGCTTTAGCGCGAGTGCGCTCAAGCAGCAAATCGACGCAATGGCGGTGACCACGCCTTCTGCGGGAGCCGCATCGCCCGGCACCGTGCTGGGTGGTACCGGGTCGGCCAATCCCGCATCGTCCACTCCCGCGCCGCCCAACACGGCTGCCGCCGGTCCTTCTCCCGTCCCTTTGGCCGCGATGCCCGGGCTGACCGGGGCCAGTGGAATCGCCGCAGCTCGCTTCGGCATCTGGGACTTGGCGGCGAATGTAATCCGGCTTTCCGAGAAAGCGGCCACCATCGATGCCGTCGACCGGCATACCGCGGCTCTGCAAAGCACTTTCGCGAATATTCGCACGCCGCTCATAGACCAGCTAAAGGGACTGTCGGCGCGCGGCGATGCGTTGGCGACACAAGCGGATGCTGCGGATAGCGCGACGCTAAACAGGGTGCGCGATGAACTCGACGCCTTGTCGAGTCAATTCAGGCAGACTTCGGCGCTCCTCATCCCCCTGAGCAAGGCCGGCGTGCTGCTCAGCCAGTATCGCCGCAATATGGGCAACTGGCACGATGCCATCAAGAACCAATATCGCAATGCTCTCAAAACGCTCGGCATGCGCCTGGCCGTCCTGGCCGTGTTGCTGGCAATCGTATTCGCCGCAGCGGAGATCTGGCGGCGCGCGGTAGTGCGTTATGTTCAGGAAGCGCGCCGCCGATATCAACTTCTGCTGCTTCGCCGGATTGCACTCTGGACCCTGGTGGTCGTGATCGTCGGCTTTGCCTTCGCCAGCGAATTGGGCTCGGTAGTGACTTTCGCCGGCCTCATCACCGCAGGCCTCGCCGTCGCCATGCAAAGCGTTCTGGTTTCCATCGTCGGATACTTCTTTTTGATCGGAAAATACGGAATTCGCGTCGGCGATAGAGTACAGATTGGCGAAGTCACAGGCGAAGTCATCGACCTGGGTTTGGTGAGACTGCATCTCATGGAACTTGGGGGCCGCGGGTTGTCGGGGCCGACGGGACGGGTTGTCGCATTCGCCAATTCCATCGTCTTCCAAGTATCGAGCGGACTTTTCAAGCAAATCCACGGCGTCAACTTCGTTTGGCGCGAGCTTACCGTGAGCCTCCCCGCCGGCATCGACTATGCCGCGGCCAAGGAGAAATTATGCGAGGCGGTTGGAAACGTGTTGAAGGACGAACGCGAGGAAATAGCGCGGCAAACCAAGGAAATCCAAAGAGCGACGGCGTCGGGTTCCGGGGCCGACGCGCAGCCGCGGGTACAGTTGAGTTTCTCGGCGGCGGGGGTGGAGGCCCACATCCGCTACCCGGTGCATTTGCAGAATGTATCGGAAATCGAGGAGCGGGTATCTCAATGCGTGTTCGGCGAGATCGCCGCACTCGCGCCTGATTCCAATCCCGGCCGATCTGCCCAAGTCACTGATTCACGATAATTTCCGGGATGAGGTCGGTAGGCCGATAGTGCCCGTGTGTCCCGGATCGAGTCCAAGGGCCGTCGCGGCGATGCTATCCTTGCGCGCTTGCTCGATTGGACAGCGCACTTAGGGTAACGATTACGCATGATTTTGGTCATCGACGTGGGAAACACCCGCCTGAAGTGGGCATGGCTCACGACAACGGGGCTGTCCGATCAACAGGCCGTCGTGCATCGCGACGCGAGCCCCGGGATTTGGACCGGCGCGCTGTTCGAATCGGGACAACATCCAAACCGGGTGTTGGTCTCCAATGTGGCGGGGCCGGTGATGGCAAAAACGTTGGCCCGTCTCGCGAAGAAAGTGTTTCATGTCAACATCGAGTTCGTGACCGCGGCTCCGGAATATCACGGGCTCACCAATGGATATCTCGATCCTTCGTTATTGGGAGCCGACCGCTGGCTCGCGCTGATCGGCGCCTGGACCAAGGCGCGCTCGGCGCTTTGCGTGGTGGACGCCGGGACTGCAGTGAAAGTCGACAGTGTGGACGCCAATGGCCAGCATCTCGGCGGGCTGATCGTGCCCGGCATTCACATGATGCGCGAGGCCTTGATGAATAAGACCAGCGATATCGCCGACGCGGCCATGAACAGCACTCCCTCTCTGGCCGGAGTCTTGGCCAACAACACCATCGGTGCGGTGTCGCGCGGCGCCGTTTTTGCTCTCGCGGGAATGGCTGACCGAGCGGCTGAAGTGATCGAGCAGAGCACCGGCACGAAGCCCAAATTGTTCATCACCGGCGGCGACGCCGGCATGATCACGGGCACGATGCGCGCGCGCGGCGAGATCGTACCGGATCTTGTTCTGCAGGGATTGGCGGTCATCGCAGCGCAGCCGCGTTAGCCCGCAAGAACTTGTAGAAATTACACCGCGCGGTCGTTTCTCTTCCGGTATCCGGGCGCGTAAACTGAACGCTCCTCGAAAGGCAGGGACGTCGGTGTTGCGCAATCTCGTGTTTATTGTGTCCGCGCTGTTGCAGACGGCTGGCGGCACGGCGCTGGCGACCGATACCTCGCCGCTGCCGCCGCCGGTGTATACCGTGTCGAGGAGTTTCCCTGTGGCCGGAGACGGCGGCTGGGACTATCTGGCGTTGGAAGCGAGCGGCGCGCGCTTGTTCGTCAGCCGTGGCGACCGGGTGGACGTTATCGAGACGGTCAGCGGGAAACTCGCGGGGACTATTCCTCACACGGCGGGCGTCCACGGAATTGCGTTTGCGCCGGCGTTGAAGCGCGGCTTTACCAGCAACGGCCGCAGCGACACCCTCTCGGTATTTGAGCTCGACACGCTGCATGTTATTCGAGAAGTGGCGGTCTCCGGCAAGAAGCCGGATGCGATCCTGTACGAGCCGAGGCACAACCATATTTTTACCGCCAACGGCGATTCGTCCGACCTCTCGGTGATCGACGCGCAGACCCTCCAGCTCGTCGCCACCATCGCGCTTCCCGGGCCTCCGGAATTCATGGTGACGGATGGTGCCGGCATGGTGTATGTCAATATCGAGACCGAATCGGGTAAGCTCGCCGCCGTCGACGCGGGCACGCTTGCACTGAAGGCGACGTGGCCCTTGTCCGCCTGTGCACGCCCCACGGGCCTGGCGATGGATCCCATGCATCGCCGGCTGTTCTCCGTCTGCGAGAACCAAGTCATGGCCGTAACGGATTCCGTATCGGGTAAACAGGTTGCGCGAGTCGTGATCGGGAGAGGATCCGATGCGGCAGCGTTCGATTCCGAGACCGGTCTCGTGTTCAGCGCGAACGGGCTGGACGGCACGTTGACGGTGATCCGCGAAGAAGCGCCGGATGACTACAAGGTGCTTGCGACGGTAACGACGCAGGTTAGCGCCCGCACCATGGCGCTTGATCCGGTAACCCACAAGATTTTCCTCGCCGCGGCAAAATTGGCAGCTGCACCGCCGGCAAGCGAGGAGCAGCCGCGTCCGGGTCCCGGCATCGTTCCCAACAGCTTTAATATTTTGATAGCGCAACCAAAATAAGCAGGCGCAGATATGAGTGAAGCTTCAATAGTGGTTTGCGGGCATTGTGATTCGATGGTGCGCCTGCCGGCCGAGCGCCTGCAAGACGGCCCTCGCTGTCCAAAGTGCCACTTCCCCTTGTTCGAGGGAAAGCCGATCGAGCTGACTGAGGCCAATTTCGACCGGCACGTGACGAGAAACGATCGGCCGGTCGTCGTCGATTTTTGGGCCCCTTGGTGCGGCCCGTGCATTGCGATGGCTCCTTTTTACGAGGCTACGGCGCGCCAGCTTGAACCGAAATTGCGATTCGCCAAGTTGAATACCCAGGACGAACCGGCGCCCGCCGGGCGTTTCAACATTCGCAGCATTCCGACGCTGATCGTTTTCCGCTCAGGCAAGGAAATCGCCCGCCAGTCGGGAGCGATGGACGCGGCCACTTTGGCTCGCTGGTTGACGTCCGTCGTCCCGGCTTGACCAGGGCCGCCGGCGCGACTAACCGGGCGCTTTGCGGAAAATCACGACGAATCGATCCGTCTTGCCCACTGCGGGCCCTTTGTAGCTTAGCTGGTCGCGCGCGTCGTCCGGCCTTCTCAGCGCATCGCTTTTGGCGGCCACTTTGAATCCATGGGACTCGAAGTCCTTGATCGCGTAGTCTTCCTCGATGCGATGCAGCGTCGAGGCCGCTGCATTGCCGCTTCCCGCCTTCGCCGAATGATCCACCAACACGAGTACTCCGCCGGGTTTTAATGCACGTGCGAGTTGATTCAACACGCCGCTGGTATCGATCTTCGGCCACACTCCTTCCGAATCGATCCAATACAAATCGTGGTATACCTTGATCAGGAATACTGCGTCCAGGCTCGCGCCCTTCAGATTCATTCGATTTAGATCGACCGTCCTGTGTTCGACATTGGGCAGACGATTCGCCTTCAAGCGTGCCTGCAGCGGCCCCTCGCTCCAATGATCGAACGCGGCATTGTTCAGCATAAGGATTCGTCCCCCCGGCCCCACCACGTAGCTTGCAAGTTCGCTGTAGTAGCCGTCGCCCGCGAGAACATCCGCGATTTGCATGCCGGGCTTGATTCCGGAGAGACGCAGAATATCCGCCGGGTGGTCCAGGGCGTCGCGTTTCAGATCCGCGGCGCTGCGTGCCCGATTCTCGACGGCGGCGTCGTACACATCTGCCGCCTCTGCATGGGCCGGCGCAAGCAGGCATGCATAACAAAGCACCAAAGGCGCCCGCCGCAAGAGCGCGGTAATCAGATTACATGTCATTTTAATCTCCCCAGAGTGAACGCTAAGTCCGCCGCCTATTCGCCGATTGATTGGCCGCCCTTGATCATGAGCAATGCGATCAACGTAACAAGTCCGGCCGCCGACAGATAATAGCCGACATAGGCCACGCCGTAATGCGATGCCAGTAGGGTCGAAATCCACGGTGCGAGCGATGCGCCGAATATTCCGGCGAGGTTAAAGGCGAGCGACGTGCCGGTGTAGCGCACCGGGGTCGGGAACAGCCTCGCGAGAGCGCTTCCCAGCGGACCATAAGTCAGGCCGACCAACGTAAAACCGAGCGCCAGGAAAAGAAAAACGCTCATCGTTCCATGACCGGAAAACAGCGGCTTGAAAGCGAACCCGAACGCGATTATGCAGACCGTCGCCGCGAGCATCATGGCAGGCTCGCCGATGCGATCGGCAACGATCGCGGAGAACGGGATTGCGAGGCCGAAGAACACCACGCCGGTCATTTGTAGTATCAGAAACTGTTGGCGACCGAACCCGAGCGCGCTCGTGGCCCAACCCAGCGCGAATACCGTCATGAGATAGAAAACGACGAAGGTCGTAATCGCACCGAGGGTCCCCAAAATCAGTCCGCGCGGGTATTTCGCAAGGACGACAACGAAGGGCACGCGCACCCGCTCGCCTTGCGCAACGCTGAGGCGGAATGCGGGCGTTTCGACGAGCTGCAGACGTACATAGAGGCCCACCAGGACCAAGACGGCGCTCGCCAAGAACGGTGCGCGCCAACCCCAACTGAACAACTGCGCTTCGTTGAGGTTATTGGTCATGAGCAGGAACACGCCCGTGGAACACAAAAATCCCAACGGTGCGCCCAACTGCGGGAAGCACCCATACCACGCCTGCTTACCCGGCGGCGCGTTTTCCGTGGCCAACAGCACGGCGCCGCCCCATTCCCCGCCCAAGCCGATGCCCTGCCCGATTCTGCACAGCGCCAAAAGTGCCGCGGCCCAGACACCCGCGGAGGCGTAGGTCGGCAAGAGGCCGATGCATACGGTAGAAATGCCCATGGTCAGCAATGCGACGACGAGGGTCGCCTTGCGACCGATGCGGTCGCCAAAATGACCGAATAAGGCCGATCCAACGGGCCGCGCGAAAAAAGCGAGCGCGAACGTCGCAAAGGACTGCAGCAACGCCGTATCCGGATCGCCTTTGGGGAAGAACAGCTTGGGAAACACCAGAACTGCGGCTGTGGCGTAGATATAGAAATCGAAAAACTCGATTGTTGTACCGACGAGGCTTGCGAAGAGAATGCGGCGCGTTTGCAGCGCATCGGGCCCAGGGATGGAGTCGAGCAATGCGGAGGGCTCCAGCGAACGGATCAGCCCTCGATAATAGCAGCGCTCACGATCGTCGGCCCATCAATGGTCTCCATGTGACGAATGCCGCTATTATTTGCTGCACTTCACGCCTGCCTGGAGATACCGCATGCACATCAAGTCGGACGAGTTTCGGGTGCCTGAGGGCGCCCATGTCAATCTGAAAAAATGGCCGACGCGCATCGATCCCGTGTATGCATCGAACGAGGAATACCAGGAAATGCTGCGCAAGCACGTCAAGGCCCTCGCCGCGCAGCAGGCAATGCTCTACGCTTCGAACCGCTACGCCCTGCTGCTGATTTTCCAGGCCATGGATGCAGCAGGGAAGGACGGCGCGATTGCGCATGTGATGTCGGGGGTCAACCCGCAGGGATGCGAGGTTTCGAGCTTCAAACATCCGAGTGCGGCCGAGGTCAAGCACGATTTTCTTTGGCGCACCACCCGCGAGCTGCCCGAGCGCGGCAAGATCGGCATTTTCAACCGCTCCTATTACGAGGAGGTGCTGATCGTCAGGGTGCATCCGGAAATCCTGCACGCCGAAGGCGTGGCCGGCCGGCGCTCCGATGATAAGACGATCTGGCATGACCGGTATCGCTCAATCGTGAACTTGGAAAAGCACCTGGACCGCAACAACACGCGGATCGTCAAGTTCTTCCTGCATCTTTCCAAGGAAGAGCAACGCAAGCGGTTCATCGACCGCATCGATCGGCCTGAGAAGAACTGGAAATTCAGCATCGCGGACATCGAAGAGCGAAAATTCTGGAAAGACTATATGCACGCCTACGAGAAGGCCTTGAGCGCAACCAGCACGAAATGCGCACCGTGGTACGTAGTTCCAGCCGACGACAAGCTCAGCACTCGCCTCATCGTGTCGCGCATCGTGCTCGACAACATCGAAGCCCTCAAATTGAGTTTTCCCAAAACCAGCGCCGCGCGGCGGCGTGAGCTGCAGGCGCTGCGCGGAAAATTGGCCAAGGCCGAGTAGCGCAGCCGCGCTGCGCGCCGCTAATTTCGCCGGCCGCCTGCCACGATCAAGATCACTCCGGCCGCGATGCCGGCGCCGCCCAGCCAGGGCGATATCGCGTGCTCCTGAGCCACTTTCGCTTCAACGTCGCCGATCTTGAACACGCTTTTCTCGCTCGAATAGGAAGGGGCCTTGATCAGAACGAAGAGCCCTCCTGCAATCAGGATGGCGCCCAAAATTTGCAGAATTCGCATGTCATACCTCTTGAAGGACTACCGATCGGAGCGTAAGTCTAACCGCATCGCCGCTCAGCGCCGATCGAGGCTATCCCGGCAATAAATAAACAGGCAATTTCCGGCGATGCTCACCGCGAACAGGGCCAGCGAGGCGGGGATCGCCTCGAACAGCTTGTGCAAGCCAAACCAGCTGCTCGGTGCATCGAGCCAGTGCAGGAACTCCGCGAGCCGGCCGGTATCGCCGTCCTTGACGCAGCAGCGAACCAATCCGACGCGAAGTCCGTCGAGCAAGCCGAGGTGCGTCCATTCTCCATCCCGAAACCAGCGGTAGACCTGCACGCCGACGAGATATAAGAACGCGAGGAGACATCCGTAGCCGATCGCCGCGCCGATCGCACTCATGGAACGAATTAGTGCGTCCGGGGCTTTCATGGCGAAGCGCTGGGATTCGACGGACAACTCTTCACTTCGAGACGCACGATGTGGCCGGCCTCTCCCTGCAAATCGGCGGGGTTCAATAAACTGTCGGTAGGCTTCAAATCGATGTCGATCCAATACACATTGCCGGTACGCTTGCGGTCGGCGATTCCCGGATTGAACCCCAAGCTCTGCGCTTGCGCAACTCTGGCCTGTGCTCGCTTGGACTCGCTGTAGAGCCCTAGAGAGATCACGGAGCCATCGGTCGGTGCGGGCATTTCCAGCGCGTCCTCGATGCCGGCTGCCTTGAGTTTAGCGAGCATTTGTTCACCCGCCGCTCGCGAGGGAGGCAGCGGCAAATAGACCCAAACACCTGCCCATACATCGCCATCGGCGACTCGCTGCCTCGGATCGTAGCCACCGCCGCGCAGCGTCGCTGCCGCGTGGGCTGCTTCGGACACGTCGCGGAATGGGCCGACGCTGATGCATCGCTTCCCTGCACCTTCGCCGGTAGCGGCACGCGGCGCTTCGATGCCGCCGCTGCCCCCTGCCGTACCGCTGCTGCCGGCTGTACCGCTGCTGCCGGCTGTACCGCTGCTGCCCGCGACGGCGCTGCCCGCCGCGCCGCCCGCGACGGCGTCCGCGGTACGCAAGGCCTCCCCCGACTCCGACGCCAGTTTCAATGTCGGAGCGGGCGAGAGCTGCGCCGGCGCCTCTGATTTGGCGATCCCGCGCGCCCACAAAAAATAGCCTATGTTGGCCAGCACCAAGCAGACAACTATGCTCTTTAACAGCGTCAAGTGTTCCCCTCGGTTATGCGCAGACTGGCCTCGCCCGACACGAATCGCTGCACGTGGTCACCCATATCGAGAAGCAAAGCGCCTTCCTGGTCCACGCCGCGCGCCGTGCCCGATAGGGCCTCATCCGCGAGCAGCACCTGCGCGGGTCGGCCGCGCAGGGCATCGAGCGCCAGCCAGTCGTCACGGAACGCGGCGAATCCTTGACGTTCGAATTGCCCCAGCATACTGAAAAGCTCGTCCAAGATGGCCCCGGCAACGAAATTGCGCGACGGCGCGGCGCCGCAGGCATCCGCCACGGATGCGATCAGACCCCCGCCCGCCTCGATCTCTCGGCGCGCCGCTTCCGTCAGGGCGACATTGAGCCCTAAACCGATCACCACGTGGGCAGGCCCTCCGGCCTCCGCACGCAGCTCGATCAGCACGCCGCCGATCTTGCGGTCCTCGAACCAGATATCATTGGGCCACTTGAGCGTTACGCCCAGCGCCCCGGCACGTTCCAGGGCACGCGAGACTGCCACCCCAACCGCCAGACTCAAGGCCGGCAACGTCCGCGCCCCATCGCAGAACGTCCAGGCCACCGATAAAATGACGCCGCTGCCGAACGGTGCTATCCAGCGGCGCCCCCGCCGCCCGCGTCCTGCGTGCTGTATCTCGCTCATGCAAACGTCCGCACGCCCTAAGGGGGGCGGTGCCGCGGCCAGAAGACGGGTGTTGGTGGAGTCCACTTCGAACTCGAGCTCGAATTTTCCAAGGCGCGCCAGGGACTGCGGAGCAAGTCCGGCGCTGATCCGCTGCACATCCAGCAATTCCACCGGGTTCGATAAGCGGTAACCGCGCCGCGGCAGCGCCTGCACCTCCAAGCCCAGGGCGCGCAAACGCGCCACGCCCTTCCATATGGCGGCCCGGCTCACGTGGAGTTCCGTTGCCAGCCGCTCGCCGGAATGCAGCCGGCCATCCGCCAGCAATACCAGCAGCAATGGAGGATTCAGGAGCCTGTCTCCTAGGCCGCTCGTGATCGAAACGGCCATCGCCGGCGCACGCGACTTTCTTGACCCGCGGCCATGCGCGCGATATTGCTGCGGTGGGTATAGATGATGAACACCGTCACCGTCGCGCAAAAGCAGATGAGCGGAAGATTGTCCGGCTCGAGAACATAGACCGCGGCCACGAGCGCGGCCGCGGACAGCATGGTGGCGAGCCCCACGTAGCCGGTCACCGACAGCACGACGATCCAAGTCGCGAGCAAGGGCACCAGCAGCCGCAGCTCAATGCCCGCGACCGCTCCGATCACCGTCGCAAAACCCTTGCCGCCGCGAAAGCGGAACCACACCGGATAGACGTGTCCCAGAATCACGGCGAAGCCGCAGGCGACGGTCAACCATTCGCGCGGCAGATCCGGATCGATACCGACCGCCGGCAATGTCGCGGCCGGCAGCCACCAGACGGCGACGACGCCCTTGGCGATATCGATCAACAGCACCAGCAATCCGAAGAGTTTGCCCTGAGTCCGCAACGCGTTGGTTGCACCTGCATTCCCGCTGCCCATGGCGCGAATGTCCACACCGCGCAGACGGCCTAGCATCAAGCTGCCGAGCAGCGTGCCGAGCAGGTAGGCGATGAGTATTTTGACGCCGAGTTCCAGCATCCGCAGATTATGACATCAGACTCGAGCGCAACCGAACTGCCTCTTCGGAAGATGCAGTTCCGCCAACATGCAGCGCACGCCTCCGCCGCCGATGCGCTCGATGGTGGGTATCGCCACGGGAACCAAGTCGGCGTGCGATTCCAGGATACGTCGCTGTGCCGCTCCGAGGCTGCGCCACGCCGTCGTCGAAAGTGCGAGGACGGGACCCCTCGAGGAGGAAAGTTCCAATAGGTTCCCCGCGAACTCCTGCATCTGCTGCCGCGTAATGTCCACGATGTCGTGGCCGGCTGCCCGGAGCCTGTTGAACACGGCATCCCGGTGCGGCGGCAGCGCAATGGCCTCGCCGCACACCACCGCGAAGCGGCTGCCGATCGCCATGATCACATTGGTGTGGTACACGGGCTGCGCGGCGGCATCTTGCGCCTCGAAGGTCACGAGCTCGTAGTCCAGCAGTTGCGCAAATTCTC
The DNA here is from genome assembly GCA_035996065.1 of Steroidobacteraceae bacterium. GTDB lineage: Bacteria > Pseudomonadota > Gammaproteobacteria > Steroidobacterales > Steroidobacteraceae > Bog-1198. The sequence goes on from DASYJX010000060.1 coordinate 107,289, forward strand.
CGAGCACGTCGAGATCGGTGCGCGGCGACAAGCTGGCATACGCTACGCGATGCGCGCGATCCAGGACCAAGCTCCCCGTCCCCTCGAGAAACTTGCCCTCCGCCTCGCGATGCGTGAGATCGACCGTGCGGGCTACTCGGAAGCCGCCCTCGCGGACCACCTGCCCGAGAATGTCCTCACGCCGCTCCGGGCGGCGGTTGTGCGCCATCATCGGATAAAGCGCCACGGTGCCGTCGAAATGAAAACTCACCCAGTTGTTGGGAAAAATGGCGTCCGGCTTCGCCGGGTGCGGCGTGTCGGGCGCGATCAGCACTTCTATCCCGGCGCGCCGCAGCGCCGTCGCCAGAGCATCGAATTCGCCAAGCACCAGCGGTTGTATGTCCCCTTCGGGGGAGGAATCCGCAGGTTGCTGGAATGCATTGCTGGCGGCGGTCTCTGAATTGAATCCAAAACTCACCGGCCGCACCATGAGGACCGCCCGGGCGCTTTGCGGTTCCTGGCCAGATTGGGCTGGGGCCGGCATGGCGAAGCCACTATATCAGGAGGGCGGCCGGTGCAATGCCCGTTGACAGACCCCGCCGGTTTCATCAAGGTTAGACGGCTGGATCCGCTGCAACTACATTCCTTCGTTGGTCCGATCCGGCAAATCTGTGCAGCAGCCCTCGGGGGCTAATTGTTGGGGGGAGCCTTGCCGGTTTCAATTGCCAATTCGTTCCTGATCCTCGTGATCGCCCTGGCGATGACCGATGCGCACGGCGCCGAAAAGCCGGGCGCCCAAACGGCGGTTGCCGACACGGCCCCGTCTACGTATCCTTTCACCTTCGATACCTTGTTGGCGGATGCGAAACGTCGAGCGGCCGCCCCCTATGCACCGCAGCACAATCGCCTTCCCGCCGGTCTCGACAAGTTGAGTCCCGAGCAATACCGCAGCATTCGCTCCAATCCCGAAGCCGCGATTTGGCATGACGCACGACTACCCTTTCGTCTCGAACTTTTGCGCGCGGGCTACAATCTCCAGACCGCGGTGACGGTCTCCACCGTTGAAAACGGTGTGGCGCAGGACGTGGTGGCGACACCGGCGATGTTCGAAATGGAATCGGCGCTGCCGGCGCAATTGCGGAAAATGTCACTGCCGCTGTCGGGATTCCGTATCAGAAGCCACATCAATTCGAACAAGGTTTGGGACGAATTTCTGGTGTTTCAGGGCGCGAGCTACTTCCGCGCCGTCGCGAAGAATCTGCTTTACGGCTTGTCGGCACGGGGCCTCGCAATCAATACCGCCGAACCATCGGGCGAGGAATTTCCTGCGTTCACGCACTTTTGGGTGGAGCGGCCGAGCGCGCACGCGAGCGCGATCGTCATTTACGCGTTGCTCGAAAGCGAATCGACGACGGGTGCGTACCGCATCACGGCGCAACCGGGCGTCGAAACTCTGACCGACGTGGACTTCACGCTATTCCCGCGTACGGACGTGCGTGTCGCCGGAATCGCCCCGCTCACGTCGATGTTTCTGTTCGACGAAACCAATCGCGGACGCCTCGATGATTACAGGCCTGAAGTGCACGACTCCGACGGGCTGCAAATAGAGTCGCAGTCCGGCGAGCACATATTTCGGCAGCTCGCGAATCCGCTCAAGCTCCAGGTCTCGACGTTCACGAATCAGCAGCCCCGGGGCTTCGGCCTCGTACAGCGGTCCAGGCAGCAATGCGAGTTTCAGGATTTGGAAGCGCAGTATGAGCGGCGCCCGAGCGGGTGGGTCGAACCTCAAGGTGACTGGGGCGGCGGGTCCGTCGAGCTGGTCGAGATCCCGTCAGGGCGCGAGACCAATGACAATATCGTCGCCTTTTGGCGTATCGCTCAGCCCCTGACCCCGGCACATCCCGCGCACTTTGCCTACCGCATCGTCTGGAGCGCGGAGCCCCCCCTGCCCAAGTCCTTGGGGAAAACCATCGCCACGCACTCCGGCGCCAGCGTCGACGGCAAGCGGCGCGTCTTTTTGCTGGATTTCGTCGGCGCCGGCGAGAAAGTCGACGGCTTGCGCCTCGACCTGTCCGCCTCCGCCGGCAGGATCTCGAATGCCACCGTCATGGGGAACAGCGCGTTGCATGGACTGCGCGCGAGCTTCGAGTTGGACCCTCGGGACGCCGACTTGATCGAATTGCGCTTGCGGATCATGCGCGGCGATCGCCCGGTCACTGAAACATGGTTGTATCGATGGACCGCCAACTGAATCCTGCCGCCGCGTCCGAAACGCCGGTAGCTTCGGGCGGTATGCCGCCGGAGAGCCTTTTGGTCATGCCGCCTCAGGACTTGAGCTACAAACCGGGGCGCGGATGGCATATGCCGAGTTCAGCGGTTCTGTACGCACGCTTCATTCTCGTGACGATCACCGTCGGCGTGACTACCTATGGCGTATACCAGATGCTTCAGGTGGTGCGCTTCGCGAGCATGACCTTGCTGCAAGGCTTGATGATTTTCTTTTTCGCCGTCTCGCTCGGCTGGATCGCGTTCTCGGCCGGCTCTGTAATGGCCGGTGCCTCGAAGAGGCGCGACCCGAATCCGAGGCCCGGCGGACGCGTCTCGCTCACGGCGCTGGTCATGCCTATCTACAATGAAGATCCGCTGCGTACCACGGCGGCGCTGCAAGCCATGGCGGAAGCTCTTGCGCAAATCGGCGCGAACGGCGGATTCGAGATCGCGATTCTTTCCGACTCGACCAATGCCGATGCCTGGATCCGCGAAACGTTGTACGTCGACCTGTTGCGCAATTCGCTCAAATCGATCATGCCGGTTTGGTATCGGCGTCGATGGAAAAACGTGGCACGAAAATCCGGCAACGTGGAAGACTTCGTGACGCGCTGGGGCGGCCGCTACGACCATATGATCGTGCTCGACGCCGACAGCTTGATCGATGCACCGACTCTGCAGCGGCTGGTGCGAACCATGGAAACCGATCCGAGCTTGGGAATGCTGCAGACCGCTCCGCAACTGATCGGCGCGACGACATTTTTCGGGCGCCTGCAGCAATTCGCGGCCTGCGCCTACGGACCCGTCATTGCGCGGGGCTTGAGCGCATGGTCGGGCGACAGCGGCAATTATTGGGGACATAACGCGATCATCCGCGTGGCCGCTTTTGCGCAAAACTGCGGCCTGCCTGAACTGGCCGGGCGCAAACCGTTCGGCGGCTTTATCCTGTCGCATGATTTCGTCGAGGCGGCGCTGATGCGGCGCAGCGGCTGGAAGGTACGCATGGCCACGGACTGCGGCGGGTCTTGGGAAGAATCTCCGCCGTCGTTGATCGATGTCGCCATTCGCGACCGCCGCTGGGCCCAAGGCAACCTGCAGCACATGAAAGTAATCGGCTCCGCGGGCTTGAGCTTCACGAGCCGAATGCATCTCGGCATCGGAATCATGAGCTATTTATCCTCCCCTCTCTGGTTGGTGATGATCGGAATCGGCTTCGCGCTCGCGGTGCAGTCGCACTTGATTCGACCGGAGTATTTCAATCACGACTTTCAGCTGTTTCCCACCTGGCCGCGTTTCAATGTTGAATTGATGATGACCCTCTTCTGGTTCAGCATGGTGATACTGCTGATCCCCAAGATGCTGGGCCTGATCCATGCCTTGCTGTCGAGACGCATCCGCCGCGGCAGCGGCGGCGTCATTGGAGTCGCCGCGAGCGTCTTGTTGGAGGTCGTCCTGTCGGCCCTGTATGCGCCCATACTCATGTTGATTCAAAGCCGGCACGTCTTTGAGGTTTTCATGGGGCGCGACTCCGGTTGGAAGCCGCAGCGCCGCGATGGCGGCGGTACGACGTGGTCCGACGCGTGGCACTTTCACAAGCGGCAGATGTTTTTGAGCCTCGTAACCGCGGTAATCGTGTGGTTTTTGTCGCCGCCGCTGCTCGCCTGGCTATCGCCGGCACTGCTTGGAGTTTTTCTGGCGGTGCCCTTGTCGCGCGCCAGCGGCAGTAAACGCCTCGCCAGATTCCTTGCGCGGGTGGCGCTGTTGCGCACACCCGAGGAGGCGCATACACCGCCGCTGGTGGCGCGCCGGCTGGAGTTGATGCGCCAAGCAGGAGCGGCTCCGGAGGATGGATTACGCCACTTGGCCCGCAATCGCGAATCGCGTCTGGCGCACGTCAACGGAAACTTGGCGAGGCCGGCGGATCCGCGCGGCCATCCCGATCCCTATGCCTTCACCGCGGAACAGAAGCTCAAGGACGCGCGGTCGCTCGATGAGGCGCTCGCGTGGCTGACGCCGGTTGAGCGCGTTGAAGTCGCGGGCGACGCTCGATTGCTCAATCAACTCGCTCTGCTGCCGGATGCCGAGCATCCTCTATTTTTGATCTAAAGGGCCCTAAAAATATGGTTCGACGTCGCGCAATACTCAAATCAGCCTTGGTTCTGGCTGCCGGTCAATGGGCGCGCTCTGAAATCGCCGCCGCTGCACCGCCTACCGCCGCACCGCCTAACGCCGCACCGCCTACTGTGGCACCGGCCGCGCAGGCTTCGCCGAGCCAGCCCTTCGACTACGCTTGGCTCAAGGGCCAAGCACGCAAGCTCGCCGGCAACACCTTTCAGGGCTCGCAGGATACGCTGCCGCCGGCGATGGCGAAGCTTGGTTACGATCAATTTCAATCGCTGCGCTTTCGCTCGGATCACGCTCTGTGGGCCAACGCCGGACTGGCGTTCCGCCTGCAATTTTTTCATGTCGGGCGAAGCTTTACCGACCCCGTGCGCCTCTACGAAATCGTCGACGGCCAGGCCCGCGAAATCGTCTATGACCCGGCGATGTTCGAATTCGACAAGGCCGGCATCGATCCGAAACTGATGCAAGGACACGTGGGTTTCGCCGGCTTTCGCGTGCAATTCGTGACGAATTGGAAGGCTGACGTCGCCGCATTCTTGGGTGCCAGCTATTTTCGCGCGGTCGGGGGCGACACGCGGCAATACGGATTGTCGGCCAGGGCATTGGCCGTCGACACTGCTTTTCCGCGTCCGGAGGAGTTCCCGCGCTTCACAGCATTCTGGTTCGAAAGGCCGGCGAAAGATTCCGGCACTCTGACCATGTACGCATTGCTGGACGCGCCGAGCATCGCCGGCGCTTTGCGGTTCCAGATCGCACCCGGCGGCACCCTGATCATGGATATCGATAGCGCGCTGTATCCGCGCAAGCCGATCGAGAGATTAGGGGTCGCGCCGCTCACCAGCATGTTCTTCTACGGCAAGAATGATCGGCGGATAGCCAATGATTGGCGCCCGGAGATCCACGACTCCGACGGTCTGTCGATGTGGACCGGCGGGGGCGAGTGGATTTGGCGGCCGCTGACGAACCCCTCGCAATTGCACTTTAGCTCGTATCTCGATGACAATCCGCGCGGCTTCGGCTTATTGCAGCGGGATCGTAGCTTCGAACACTACCAAGACGACGGTGTGTACTACGACCGCCGCCCGAGCTTGTGGGTGGAACCGAAAGCGGGCCTCAGCGGCGGCTGGGGCAAGGGCTCCGTGCAGCTGGTGGAAATTCCTACCGTGGATGAAACCTTCGATAACATCGTCGCGTTCTGGAATCCCGCCGAGAAACCTAAGGCCGGGCAGGAAATGTTGTTCGGCTATCGTCTCTATTGGGGCACGCGCATGCCGTACGGTTCACCGCTTGCGCAAACCATAGCTACCCGCACCGGCATCGGCGGAACGGTGGGGCAGAAACGTCAATACTATTCCTGGCATTTTGCCGTCGACTTTGCCGGCGGCGAACTGGGTGCGCTCGCCAAAGACGCTGCCGTCGAGGCAGTCATCACCACTTCGCGCGGTCAGACCGAGCATGTCACCGCGCACTACGTTCAGGAATTCAACGGCTACCGTGCGCTGTTCGACGTTAAACCGCCGGAGGACGGCATCGAGCCGATCGATATGCGTCTGTATTTGCGCCTAGAAGGCAGACCCTTGACGGAAACGTGGATCTATCTATGGACGCCGCCGTCGGTGAAAGAGCGCAAGGCCGCGATCCTCTGAGCTCGGCCGTCGGCGGCGTTCAACTCGCGGCGCCCAGCGCTACTACATGCTCGCGTCCGGAAACCACGACGCCGCCCGGTTTCTCGACGGTCACGGCAAAAGCCTTTGCCGACAGAACCGGAAGCGCAGCATGGATGGGAATCACGACTTCCGTCGCGTTCGCCGGTATGTCGAAGACGCCGCCATCCACCGGGTACCGCTTGTCTCGGCCGCCGTCGAATATCCACAGCTGATATTGACGCTTCGCCGGATCGTTGGGAGCCAGACCGACGAAGTGCAAGAAGCCGCGTTGCGTGACCGGATCCCATACCACATCACCGCGAACCCCGGCGGCAGCGGGATCCTTGGTTGGGCCCAAGGGAATTTTCAGCGAATCCGACGTCGCCAGCAGCGCTGCACGCTGCTCGAAGGCAGTCGGCGGCGCCGCGGGTTTCGCAGCCGGCGGAGTCACCGAGGGAGGCGGCACCGCCACCTTTGCCGAAGGTTCGGGCGGCGGCGGGCGATTCCAGGCGAATACAGCCAAGGCCAGACATGCGGCGGCCGCGAACCAGCCGTACACGCCGGACCGCGGCTTGGCGGGCGGCGGGCTCTTTGCCGCTGCCCGGCGCGCGTCGGCAAGGTCGGCCGGCTTGTCACCGGAACCGGCGTCGGCGATGGCTCCAAAATGCATTTCCGCCTGACGGGCGACACGCTCTGCCAGATCTGGCGGCAACCGCTCCACGCTTGCGCTCCCGGCCAGAGCGATCGCAGCGGCCGCACGTTCGAAGTCCCTCAAGTTGGCGCTCGAAACCGCACTGTCCAAAGCGTCGAGCGCACGCTGTTCAGCCGGCGATAGCCCCTCGGTGACTTGCTTGACCAGCAAGTCCATCATGGCTTCGTCGGGCTGATCTTGTGGACCCCTCTCGGACATCAAACCCTCGCGGAGACGCCTTCGGCATCTATATTCATATATTCGCGCACCTTGATGAGACCGCGACGCATGAACGATTTCACCGTTCCCAAGGGCATCTGCAAGCGCGTCGCAATCTCGGACTGAGTCAAGCCATGTAAGAGCCCGAGTTCCAATACCTGCCGTTGCTCGGGACGCAGTTCCGCCAATGCTCGCGTGGCCTGTTCGGCCTCCAGGGATGTTTCCGAGGCGGTGCCCGGATCCGCCCAAGCCACCGACTCCAAGGCCTCTACCGGATCCATCGGAGGTTCGGCGGTCGTCTTGCGTAACCGGTCGATTAGTCGACGCCGGGCAATCATCGCGATGAACACCTTGTCGGAGCCTTGAGATGCATCGAACCGGGCGGCACTGCGCCAGATATCCAAAAAGATTTCCTGCGTCGCGTCCTCGGCATCCGAGGGCGAACGCGACAGGCGTCGCGCCAAGCTCCAAACAAGCGCCCCGTATTGTTCAATACATTCACGCACGGCGGCAGAATCGCCGCCGGCAATCCGTTGAAGCACGGACGGACTCATTGACGGCCTTGAGAACTTATTCGAATCGACTGCAAGGGCGGATGCAACCGTATTGCTCTAAATTATCCTGCAAACGATAGCAAGAAATCAGGCGAGATAATGGTAAATCGATACCCGTGGTCTCAACACCCGTGGTCTCAACGCTAATTTCTGAGGATCGGGAGCCGTTGCGTATCGCCGATCGGCCGGCGAATGTCGGACTCGCGTTTGATTCGCGGCTGGCTCTGCCGCGGATTGAGGATCGCCCATCGCCATTCGTTGAGTTGATGCTTGAGCAGCGGCAACAACGACCGTTCCGACGCCGACTCAATGCCGTCTTTCGAAAACAGCGTCATGCAGTAAAGATGGAAATATTCCCCGTACAGATTTTCATAGTGCTGCATCGGATCGAGAAATGCGGGGTCGTGTACCAATCCCGTGCCGACGTGATTCGCGCATAAATAGCTGCAGGCCTTGCGCAGATAGCCGCCGTGTTCGGCGATCACCGCGTATTGATAGCCGCGCGTCGGATAAAAATGGTGGAGCAATTGACAGCGCTCGGTTCCGCGAACCGCGTTCTGTCGCAGATGTTCGAATAGCGCCTTGCCTTCGATCAGTCGTAAGGCGGTATGCCGGAGGACGGCAGCCTGCGTGCGCAAGACGCCGTATTCGGCGACTTGGCGCATGAGGTTCGAATGCTCGTTCTCCCAGACCTCCCAAGTTTTCGTGCTTTCGAGTATGCGCTGGGCTACGAGATGCTCTTTGGCATCGGCGGCATGCAGCGCCTTTTCGACGCGGTCCGTCGATTCACGCATTAGACGCGCATGACTGATGGCATTCCGCTGCACTCTGTCTCATCCTCCCGCGGCGCTTTTCCCAGGGCGGCAAGACTGCCCGATCCGTGGCTCGCGACTTCGTCTGACTAAGATCGGCTCATGACCAGCCGCTGTCAACGTCGATTTCTCGTGGGTAGGTGTGATGCGTCAAAACGGTGCTCGCAACCATTGCGCGGTCATCCGCATCCTTGCGGTCGCGTTGCAGCGCAACCCAGGGGCCGCATCCTTTGGCCGGCGTTCCCGTCAGTACTTGCGCAACAACAACCAGTTGGCGAGCGACCGCAGCGATTCCGCACGTTTCCCGAACGGTGCGAGTGCATGAATCGCCTGCGTGTGCAGAAGACGGACGCGCTGTTGCGACGCAGGAATACCGATGACGGCGGGATGTGTGGGCTTCGCGCGTTCGCTGTCCGCTCCGGTGGCTTTGCCCAGCGTCGAGGGATCGCCGGTCACGTCGAGCAGGTCGTCTTGAATCTGAAACGCCAAGCCTACCGCCGTGGCAAACCGCGTGAGGGCGGCGTAGAGATCGGCGTCGAGCGCCGGAATGCATTCGGCGGCCATCAATACGCTGGCGCGAATCACGGCGCCGGTCTTGCGGGCATGCAGGTCTTCCACCTGACTGATATCGAGGCGCGTGCCTTGAACGGCCAAGTCGATCGCCTGACCTCCAGCCATGCCGAAAGTGCCGATGGCGTGTGCCAGCATGTCGATCAAGCGTATCCGTATCGTAGGAGAGGCCGGCAGCGCCGGGTCGCTCGCGAGCAATTGGAACGCCAGCGGCTGCAGAGCATCGCCCACCAGAAGCGCGGTGGCCTCATCGTAGGCCTTGTGGCAAGTCGGACGACCGCGGCGTAAATCGTCGTTGTCCATCGCCGGCAGGTCATCGTGCACGAGCGAGTAGACGTGCACCAGCTCGATGGCACATGCGGCAGCCTCGACATCGTCTTCCGATAGCCCCAAGGTGCGCGCGGCTGCGAACAACAATGCCGGTCGTATTCGCTTGCCGCCGCCCAACACGCTGTAGCGCATGGCCTCGTGCAAGCGAGCAGGCACCATGCTTACATCCGGAAGGCGGGCTGCCAGCGCGCGCTCCATGCGCACGCGCCAGGCTTCGAGCTGCGCGCCGAATACGTCGGCAGCTGCGGCTTCGTCCTGTGCCGGCGTACGACGATCGGCGTCGTTCACGCGCGTAAGGAGTCGTCGATCTCCCGCCTCATACGCTTTCCCGGCTCACGCGCTTGATCTCGCTGAGCGGGATTGCGGCAACCGTGCCGTATCGCGCGCCTTCGGCGTATTGTACAGGCAGGTCGGGCGCCATCGGGCCCTTGATGCGCGGTCCTCGCATCCAAGCCTTCAACGCCTTCACGGGATGGCTGAATGCATCATTGACCGCCGTGCCCTCGAACCCGCAATGCGCCATGCAGTTGTCGCAGCGAGGATTTTTGCCCACGCCGTATTTTTCCCACTGGGTGTCATCGATGAGCGATCGATAGCTGGGTGCGTACCCCTCATCGGAGAGCAGGTAGCAAGGCCGCTGCCAACCGAACACGTTGTAAGTTGGATTGCTCCAGGGCGTGCACTGATAGGTCTGGTTTCCCGCGAGGAAATCCAAGAACAGGGCGGAATGATTGAACGACCACGACACCCCGGAGGGACGGCGGCGGCGGCTGAAAATGCTGCGAAACAACTGCTTGCTCGCGTTGCGTCCCAGGAATACGTCCTGTTTCGGCGCGTGGGAGTAGCTGTACCCGGGCGACACAGTGATGCCTTCGACGCCGAGCTGCGTCGCGGTATCGAAGAATTCAGCGACGTCCTCCGGGTTCTCGCCGTTGAACAGCGTGCAATTGATGGTCACGCGAAAGCCCTTGTCTTTGGCCAACTGGATCGCGGCGACCGCCTTGTCATAGACACCCTCTTGGCATACCGATTCATCGTGACGCTGGCGATTGCCATCGAGATGAATCGAGAAAGTAAGGTACGGCGAGGGCTGATATTCATCGATGTGCTTGGACAAGAGAATCGCGTTCGTGCACAGATAGACGAATTTCTCGCGCGCGACGATGCCGGCGACGATCTGCGGCATCTCCTTGTGAATGAGCGGTTCGCCCCCGGGAATGGAAACGATCGGCGCTCCGCATTCGTCGACCGCGCGCAATGCGTCGTCCACGCTGACCCGCTTCTGCAGGATTTCCTTGGGGTAATCGATCTTTCCGCACCCGGAGCAGGCAAGATTGCACTGGAAGAGCGGTTCCAACATCAGCACGAGCGGATAACGCTTATCGCCGCGAATCTTACGCCCGGCGATGTAACGTGCGACCTTGTACATTTGAAGCAATGGAATAGCCATGCGCCATCTTACCGCGAGGTGCCTCAAGAACCCAATTCAGATTGCAAATTCAGTACCTGGGCGCGGTGATCCCGCCAGATACGAGACCATTCGAGCCGGAACCATGGCGTAAAGTTCCCGCCATCCGCGGCCGCGAGCTCGATCTGCAGCGCTACGGGATCGATCCAGCGCAAGGCCTGGATTTCATCCGCATTGATTTTGACAGGATCGATGCTGCGTCCGATGAACACCGAGCAGAGTTCGTTCTCAGCGCCGGTCGCATCGAATTGCGCTTGATATTGGAATTTGAACAGAAAATGCAGCGGGCAGCGCACCCCCAATTCCTCGTAAAGGCGGCGGTGCACGGCCGCTTCCATGGACTCGAAGCTGCGCGGATGGCTGCAGCAGCTATTCGACCAGAACAGCGGCCACAGCCGCTTCGACGCCGACCGCTGCTGCAGCAATAGTTCACCGGCGGCGTTGAAAATCAGCAACGAAAACGCCCGATGCAGCACGCCTTCACCTTGGTGGCACTGCGCCTTGCTCAGATGGCCGACCCCGTGATCGGCCTCGTCAACCAGAATCAGAGAATCCGAATCGCCGCTCATATCGATTGAAGCGCCACCCATTGATGGAATGATAGCTGCTTGCGGAACGTAGGCGCCAGCCGCGTGGCCGCGTGGGGGTCTGCCATGCTACATTCGAGGGCGCGCGCGGTACCGGTTCGGCCCGCCGCACCCCCGGCATTCGAGCTCGAAACCGTGAATTATCAATCGACCATGCGCGAGTCAGAGGACCCTGTTCGCCTCGGCAGCGAGGCCCACAAGGCGCTCTTTTGCCGCACCATGCTGGACACTTTCAATCCCTACAAGCCGGCAGTGATCGATTGGCCCGAGCTAGACTCAGAGACGCGGGCTCGGCTGATGAAGCTGCCCATCTGGGACATCGCTGTTCAAACGGAGGGGCGCGCCCGGCTGAACGTGGCTTCCTATGCGGCGATGACATCCGATCCGCTGCTCCGCAAAGCGATCGAGCTCAACGCATTCGAGGAAGGCCGCCACAAACACGTGCTCTCCAATCTCGTCGCCGCCTACGGCATCGCATTGGCGCCGGAGCCCGAATACGTCGTGCAGGGAAGTCCGGAATGGGCCTTCATGGTAACGGGGTACAGCGAGTGCATCGACAGCTTCTTCGCCTTCGGCCTGTTCGAATCGGCGAAGCGCTCGGGATTCTTTCCGGAGGCGCTGGTCGATACGTTCGAGCCCGTCATCCAGGAGGAAGCCCGCCATATTCTTTTCTTCGTCAATTGGGCTGCTTGGCATCGTCGAACCATGCCGATTTGGCGCAGACCCGTCTTCGAGCTGAAGGTGCTTGCGGTGTGGCTGTTTCTCGTCTGGGAACGCATCGGCATCGCCCGCGACATGGGAAGCGGCGCGCAGGACAATAATTTTACGGTGACCGGCGCAAAGTCGGTGGGCGATGATATCGACGTCGCCGAACTGATCGACATCTGCCTGGCCGAAAACACGCGGCGCATGAGTCTCTATGATCAGCGGCTGCTGCGCCCCTTCGCGGTACCCGCGATTGCGCGATTTGCGCGGCGTTTCCTGCGGCCGGCGGCCCGGCGGCGCAGGTAGTTTCGCGGGCAATTGCATGAAGTTGCGCATCGTCATCGTCGCGGCTTTCGGAGCCGCTCTTGCGCTCTACCTCATCATGTTCACAGGCGTAGGCGCCGTATTCTCGGCGGCCGCCGCGGTGGGATGGGGCGGCTTTGCAATCCTTTGCCTCTATGCTTTGGGGGTGTTTCTCATCCTCGGCACGGCTTGGTACATTTTACTGCTCGGCTCCTCGAGCGCCGGCCCATGGGTTTTCGTTCGGGCGCGGATGGTTCGCGATGCGGCGACCGAGGTGCTGCCGTTTTCCCAGCTCGGTGGAATAGTGCTCGGTGCGCGGGCGGCAATCCTTCATGGCATTTCGCAGCCCCTCGCCTTCGCATCGACCGTCGTCGATGTGACCACCGAGCTGTTCGCGCAGATCGCCTATATCGCGCTCGGCCTCGCGGTCTTGGGCGCACGTATCGCGCACCCGTCCTACGCCGACCAACTGATAAAGGTCGCGTTCGTGGGCTTCGTCCTTACGGCGGTCGCAGGCGGCCTGTTTCTCGCTTTGCAGCGCTCTTGCGGCCGCTGGCTGACCGGAGAGCTCGCCGCGCGCCTCCTGCGAGGCGCAGGCGCAACGCCTGCGGCAGTGGCCGCCGCCTTCGATGACATCTATCGTTCCCCGATGCACGCGCTAAGCAAACCCCGCTCGCGAAACCATCGCACCGCGTCTTCGAACGCCTCGAGAGGCGGCCGCCATTGATATCCCAGTTCCCGCACCGCCTTGTCACTGCGAAAATACATGCGTTTGCGTGACATGCGCACGCCCTCGAGCGTCACTCGGCCACTGCGGCCCGACATCCAGGCAAACGCTTCGGCCGCATAGGCGACCGGCAGTATCACGCCGTAAGGCAGGCGGATTCTCGGCGGTTTGCGGCCCACCAGCGTTGCAATCTGCCCAAGAATTTCACGCAACGTCATGTCTTGCCCGCCCAGGATGTACCGCTCTCCGGCTCGGCCGCGCTCATACGCGAGCAAATGGCCGGCGGCAACGTCATCCACATGCACGATGTTGAGGCCCGTATCGACGTATGCCGGCATCCTGCCCGCAGCGGCATCGAGAACCAATTGGCCTGTCGGGGTGGGCTTGATGTCGCCCCGACCCACCGGCGTCGACGGATTGACGATGACTACGGGCAGGCCCATCCGCGCGGCATCGAGCGCCACTTCTTCCGCGAGATACTTCGAGCGCTTGTAATGGCCGATCATGTTGCCCAATCCAACGGGAGTCCCCTCCTCGCCCGCAGAGCCGTCCTGGGGAATGCCGATAGTCGCAACGCTGCTCGTATACACGATACGTTCAATCCCGACGGTGCGGGCGGCATTCAAGACGTTGCGGGTTCCTTCCACGTTGGTGCGATACAGCTGTGCCGAATCGCGCGCGCCCAGACGATAGTCCGCTGCCGCATGAAACAATCCCGCGCAGCCGTCGAGCGCGAGTTCGAGCGATCGCATGTCCGCGAGGTCGCCCTCCACAACCTCCAAGGAAAGCTCCTGAAGATTGCTGCGGTTCGAGCCGCTGCGCGCGAGGGCCCGCACCTCCCAACCCGCTCTGCGCAAGGCTCTTGCAACCGCCGCGCCGACGAAGCCGGTCGCACCGGTGACGAGCGCCTTCATGCAACGCGGGCGCCGATCACGATCGATGTCAGCAATCCGGCGCGGGCTACGGCCCTGAGCGACAGCATCGCCGCTCGATAGCGCCGCGCAAGACGGATCACCGCAAAGAGTTCGCCGGGCGCCATTGCGAGTCCGCCGATGAATCGCCCGATGCTCAACTGGCCGGCACGGCTTGCCCCCGCGACCGCCCGCGGCAGCGCATCGGCGGCCGTGTCCACGATCACTCGCATCGCGACGAAAGGCAGACGATTGGCATCGGCGACTTGCGCGACGGCCAGACTTTCCATGTCGACCGCAACGGCGCCGGTCTCGCGAAAAGCGGCGGCTTTGTCCGCGACCGAGTCGATGGGGGTTGAAGTCGTGAGGAGATTGCCCGCGGCCACGATCCGCTGCGAAGCGACGGCAATGCTCAACTGCTCGCGCCACTGAGGCGACGTCACGAACCGCGCGCCGGCGCAGGAGACGATGGCGTTTGGCAGGACGACCGTGCCCGCGCTTAAAGCAGGATCAAGGCCGCCCGCCAGACCGAAACTGACAAGCCTTATAGCTCCGGCGTCGACGAGCTTACGCGCTGCGATGGCGGCGAGAGCGCCGCCCATGCCGCCGACGGCGAGCAATGCTCCGTCGCCGAAGGTCGATAACCCGTCGTGCCGCCGCCCCGCAGGTCCCAGGGTGCGTGCCTCCGCCTCGAGCGCCGCGACGACGCCGACTCCATTCAATGAGCGAGTCCGCGGCGCGTCAACGTGCGGTAGGCCGCCAACGCCCAGAGCGGAAAATATGCGGAATAGCCGTGATATCTCAAATAGAACACTCGCGGAAAGCCGGGCGCGGTGAAGCTCGAGTCGCTCCAAAGCCCATCGGCCCGCTGCGTGCGCATCAGGAATTCGGCGCCGCGCCGCGCCTCGTCCGACCCGGCTTCGCCGGCGGCGAACAATCCTAGAAGCGCCCACGCGCTCTGGTAGGCCGTGCTCGGGAATTTCCCGGGCGCGCTGCTTCCGGAGTCATAGGTATCATTGCTTTCACCCCAGCCGCCGTCCGTATTCTGCTTGAGCTGGAGCCACTGGACGGCGCGCCGCACGGCGGAGTCCTCGCCTCCGATGTGCGCTTGCGCGAGCGCCGTCAGCACGGACCATGTGCCGTAAATGTAGTTGGTGCCCCAGCGGCCAAACCAGGAACCGTCGGGTTCCTGCTGCGATCGCAGATGGGAGATCGCCCGGCCCAACGCCTGCTGATCCTGCGGGCGTCCGACGCGGGCCAGTACGGCCACCACCCGCGCGGTGACGTCGCTCGTCGGCGGGTCAAGGAGGGCGCCGTGATCGGCAAATGGAATCATATTGAGGTAATAGCTCGTGTTGTCGGCGTCGAAGGCGGCGAAACCGCCGTTCTTGCTTTGCATTCCGACGAGCCAATCCAAGGCACGGCGCACGCTCTCGGCGTAGCGGCCCGAATCGCGGGCCTGATGCATGGCCCAAACGACGACGGCCGTGTCGTCGAGATCCGGGTAATAGCTGTTCGCGAACTGAAACGCCCAACCGCCGCCGGCCACTCCGCGCCGTTTCACTTGCCAGTCGCCGGGTTCGTCGAGGAGCTGCCGCGTTTGCAGCCAGTCGAGCGCCCGAGTCGATGCGTCGAAGGACGAGGCATCGCCGGCCTCTTGCATCGCCAGAGCCGCAAGCGCGGTGTCCCATATCGGCGAGACGCAAGGCTGGCAATAAGCGCTCGATGCACCGATGACCAGCAGCTTTTGCAGCGCGCGTTTTGCGGTGACACGGCGCGGATCATCTTCGGCGTAGCCGAGTATCGTCATCGCTTCCAGGGCATTCACCATGGCGGGAAAAATGGCGCCCAGGCCATCTTCGCCGTTGAGCCGCTCGAGCATCCAGCTCTCAGCGCGGCGGGTTGCCGTTTCGCGCATGCGAGCGGGAATCAGCGGATCCATCAAACGACCGAGCCGATCGGCCATCAAAAAAATCTTGGCCAGTAGTCCCTTGCGCCGAAAATAATCGCGCTCTTCTTCGGGAGGAATCGTGAACAATTCGCGGATATGCACGTTTCGCGGGTTTTTGGCGACAGGCTTGCGTGTGCACAGAATGAACAGCGGCACCATGACGGTGCGCGACCAATAGGACACCTTGTCGAGATGGAACGGAAACCATCGCGGCAGCAACATGATCTCGACGGGGATATAGGGAACGCCGCGCCAGGGCAGCTCCCCGAAGAGGGCCAGCGCAATGCGCGTGAACACATTGGCCGCCGCGGCACCGCCGCGTTCCAATATCGCGGTGCGCGCCCGCACCATGTGCCGCGCGTCCGGACTGTCGCCGCCGAGCTTCAATGCGTAATAGGCCTTGACCGAGCAGCTGATATTGAAACCGCCGCCGTGGTAAAGCGGCCAGCCGCCGTGCTCATCTTGGGCGGAGCGCAAGTGGCGGCACAACTTCGCCTCCAGAGCAGTGTCGATCTCGTCCAAGAAGTGCATCATCATGATGTACTCGGCCGGGATGGTGCAGTCGGCCTCGAGTTCGAATAGCCAGTAACCTTGAGCATCCTGGCGCGCGAGCAGAGCATCGCGGGCCTCCAAGACCGCGCGATCCAAGGGTGAATCCGTTACGCGCCGCAGGGTGTGCGAAACGATCTCGCCGCGCGCATCGGATTGCGGCTCGAGGTGAGGACTGAGGTCAGGCGCGATACGGGTCACGATCCGGAATTCCCCAAGGAGCGCAGGACATGCTCCGGCTCGGCGGCCGATTCTTCCTGAACACCGATCGATCCCTGACGGGAGTGGCGCAGCTCGACAACGCGCGCGAGCGGCAGACCCCGCGCCGCCAGCGCGAAAAGCCGCCGCAGCATCCAGTCGCGGCGGCCGGCCATGTCCGTCAGCAGCCGGGTCATGGCAACTTGAGATCGGGTCACCTTCACTTGAGCGCCCGCCGTGAAGCGGGGATGGTGCTCGATCTTGCGCAAAGTGAGGATGGCAAGCCCGATCGCCCACAAGCAAAACCGGCGTATGCCCAGCTCGTTGCTGGGAATCAATAACGTGTAATCGAGCGCGTTGCGCAAATGCGCGTGAGCCACGCCCACGAGTTCGCGAAAGCCGGCGCCGAAGCGCGGATCAAAGGGGGTGCTTCGGACTTCCGAGAGATCGACTCCATGACGTGCGAACACATCCTGCGGCAACCAGCACGCGCCGCGGCTGCGGTCCTCCCAAACGTCCTTGAGAATATTGGTCATCTGAAGACCCTGCGCGAAGGAAGCGGCCTTCGAGGACAGCGCGGAACGGCTACGGGCAATGCCCGGTGAATAATCGCAAAACAAATCCGTGAGCATCTCGCCGACGACCCCTGCGACATAGTAGCAATAGTCATCGAGGTCGCTCGAGCGGGCGAGGCCCTTGAGGCTCGCGCTGAACTGGAAGCGAGGCATCCCGCTGCACATGAGCGCGACGCATCGTTGGATCGCGGCTTGCTGGGAGCCATTGAGACGGGACAGGACTCCGATGACGCGCCCCATGTTGCTCACCAGATCGCGCTCTGTCGCCAATGTCCGGTCCGACAAGCGCTGCGCGATCTCCCTGGCGAGCGGCGCTGGGTTTCCCTGGCCGCCCAAGAGCGCGCTGAAGCGCTGCAAGTATGCCAACGTTTGGGGGGGCGACAGCGCCGGTTCGTCTTCGATGGTGTCGGCAATGCGGCACAGCAAATAGGCGCTGGTCACCGCAGTGCGAAGACCCGCCGGCAATTGCGGGATCGTCAGCGCAAAGGTGCGCGAGACATGGGGGAGAATCTGGTCTTGATAGACTTCATCTGAACTGACGGAATCCATGAGGACAGTATCTCGGAAACCCGGGAGGATAGCATCATGTCAGCGGGTCGCCTGTGGTGCAAATTTGCAACACCGGGCGCGGTTTTTGCCACCAAGGTGGCGACGCAGTATAAAATAAGGTCATGACCGCTCCTCCCGAGAACTATTCCCTGCTCGATGCCATCGATGCACCGGCGGATCTGCGCCGCCTTCCGCTGTCGCGGCTGACGGATCTGGCCGAGGAGTTGCGCAGATTCCTGATCCAGAGCGTCAGCACCCGGGGAGGCCATTTCGCTGCGGGTTTGGGCACTGTCGAGCTGACGATTGCCCTGCATTACGTGTTCAATACGCCCTTTGACCGGCTGGTCTGGGACGTAGGACACCAAGCCTACCCACACAAGGTCCTGACGGGCCGCCGCGCCCTGCTCCACACCATCAAGCAGGACCAGGGCCTGGCACCTTTTCCGACCCGCGCCGAGAGCGAATACGACACTTTCGGCGTTGGGCATTCGAGCACTTCGATCAGCGCGGCTTTGGGTATGGCCGTCGCGGCGGCGCAACGCGGAGAAAAGCGCCGGGCCGTGGCGATCATCGGCGACGGCGCGCTGACCGCAGGCATGGCGTTCGAGGCGCTCAACCATGCGGGCTCGTTGCCCACCGATCTGCTGATCGTCCTAAACGACAACGACATGTCGATTTCCGAGAACGTCGGCGCCCTGTCGAACTACCTCGCCCGCGCCCTGTCCGGCCGCATGTATTCGCATCTGCGCGAGAGCGGCAAGAAGGTCTTGCGCCAGATGCCAACCGTCTGGGAGCTTGCACGCCGCTCCGAAGAGCATATCAAGGGCATGGTTCTCCCCGGCACGCTCTTCGAGGAAATGGGGTTCAACTACATCGGCCCCATCGATGGCCATGACGTCAAGGCCCTCGTCAGCACGCTGAGAAACCTTCAACAGCTGCACGGTCCCCAGTTCCTGCATGTCGTCACGCGCAAGGGCAAAGGCTACGCGCCCGCGGAGGCGGATCCAATCAAGTGGCACGGTCCTGGACCGTTCGACCCGGCGAGCGGCATGATCTTCAAGGAGGCCAGCGCCGGTCCGACCTATTCGCAGATCTTCGGCAAATGGCTATGCGACATGGCGGAACGCGACCCTTGCATCGTTGGAATCACGCCGGCGATGCGCGAAGGCTCCGGACTTGTCGAATTCTCGAAGCGATTCCCCGAGCGCTACTACGACGTTGCGATTGCCGAGCAACACGCGGTGACGTTTGCCGCGGGACTCGCGGCCGAGGGGTTCAAGCCGGTGGTCGCGATTTATTCCACCTTCCTGCAGCGCGCATACGATCAGCTGATCCATGATGTCGCCCTGCAGAAACTGCCGGTGATTTTTGCCCTCGACAGGGCCGGGCTCGTCGGCAGCGATGGCGCCACTCACCAGGGCAGCTACGACCTGTCGTTTCTGCGCTGTATTCCCAACATGGTGATCATGGCGCCGGCGGATGAAAACGAGTGCCGCCAGATGCTTTACACGGCAACGACGTTGGCATTGCCGTCCGCGGTACGGTACCCGCGCGGCGCGGGCCCGGGCGCCCCAATCGCCGCGGAAATGACCGCTATTCCGGTGGGACGCGCCCAGCTGCGCCGAGAAGGCCGGAGCGGACTCGCGATTCTCGCATTCGGCGCGCTCGTTGAATCCGCGCGCAAGATCGCCGAGCGGCTCGATGCAACGCTGGTCAACATGCGCTTCGTCAAGCCGCTCGATGAAAAACTCGTCCTGTCGCTCGCGGCGCGACACCGGGCCATCGTGACTATCGAGGAGAACGCCATTATCGGCGGCGCCGGCGCGGGCGTCGGAGAATTACTCGCCTTCCAGGGCGTACAGTTGCCGCTCTTTCATATTGGCATTCCCGACCGCTTCATCGAACATGGTTCGCGCGAAACCTGTCTTGCCGCGGCGGGCCTCGACCTCGCCGGGCTCGCTGCGAGCATCGACAATTGGTGGAACCTCCAAACTCAAGAACGGATCCGCTCGGTCGGCATGGCGATGGGCAAGGCATTGTAGTAGTACTGGTCAGAGATTTCGTAGTGCTCGGCAGAAGTGCGTAGTGGCTGGAGCGCCTCCATGGGAAAGCGAATCGACTTGAATTCCGTGTCGGCGGTCTCGGGCTCGAGGTATCCGCCGCCGTTTGACGCGCCCTGCGCGGCGCGCGTTCGGCAGCGCTTGGGCGACGCGGCGGGGCTGACGGACTTCGGCGTGAACTTGCTGCGCCTGCCGCCGGGCGCCTGGTCTAGTCAGCGGCACTGGCATTCGGCCGAAGACGAATTTATCTTTGTGCTCGACGGCGAGGTGGTGCTCGTGACCGACGCCGGGGAGGAGATCTTACGCGCCGGCGATTGCGCGGGATTCAAGGCGGGTATGCTTGACGGGCACCACTTGCAGAATCGGTCCCAGGCCGACGCAGTCCTCCTTGAAGTCGGATCGCGCAAGACAGCCGAGGACGAGGGTGAGTATCCGGATATCGACCTGCGATTTCTCAAAGGGGGTCTGGGATTCGCCCGCAAGGACGGGACCCCTTACCGCCCATGAATCAGGCGGCGCGCTTTGCTAGACTCGGCACGTGAATAACCTAAAACCTTTCGACCCAAACGACATCGATGAGACGCTGGCTCGCGTCGTTACACACGGCCGGGCCACCTATCTGATGTTCCCTTACATCAACGCCATCGGCCCGGCGCCGAGGTTCAATTCGATCAGCGGCGTGATCGCCGGACCGACGGCGACGATAGCGGATTTCGCGGCCCTCGCCTCGTTGGTGAAGAAAACGCCGGAGCAAGGCGAATGGTTCATCTCCTTCAATACGCCGTGGCTCATCACGTCGGCTGAAGCGGAAGCCCTCAGGACCCGCGCGAACGCTCCCCGGGGCAAACGCGACTAGCATTGCCGGGCGCAAAAAAAACCCCCACCAACTTGCGTCGGCGGGGGTTCGTTTCTTATCAAGAGCCTGGCAGTGACCTACTTTCACATCGACAAAGTCGACACTAGCATCGGCGCAGAGCGTTTTCACTTCCGAGTTCGAAAAGGGATCGGGTGGTTCCCACTCGCTATGGCCGCCAGGCAAAACGGTTGCAGAGGGGCTAGTCATGTCTAGCCCCACCACGAATTCGGACAATTTGTTTCGAGCACTCAAGCCTTGGCTTGAATCGTCTCATTCAAGATCAATCAATCAAGTCGATCCCATACGTGATTTGCCGCGTTAAAAGCAAATCGCTTGGGTGTTATATGGTCAAGCCTCACGGGCAATTAGTACTGGTTAGCTAAACGCATTACTGCGCGTACACACCCAGCCTATCAACGTCGTAGTCTTCGACGGCCCTTTAGAGACCTTAAAGGTCTAGGGAGAACTAATCTTGGGGGGGGCTTCCCGCTTAGATGCTTTCAGCGGTTATCCCGTCCGTATATAGCTACCCGGCAGTGCCACTGGCGTGACAACCGGAACACCAGAGATACGTTCACTCCGGTCCTCTCGTACTAGGAGCAACTCACCCTCAAATCTCCAACGGCTACGGAAGATAGGGACCGAACTGTCTCACGACGTTCTGAACCCAGCTCGCGTACCACTTTAAATGGCGAACAGCCATACCCTTGGGACCTGCTACAGCCCCAGGATGTGATGAGCCGACATCGAGGTGCCAAACTCCTCCGTCGATGTGGACTCTTGGGAGGAATAAGCCTGTTATCCCCGGAGTACCTTTTATCCGTTGAGCGATGGCCCTTCCATA
>DASYJX010000061.1:0-2443 GCA_035996065.1 Steroidobacteraceae bacterium
GTGTTCGAGAACGAGGATCCCGCGCCGTTTCTCGAGCATGTCAACGGCATCCTGGTGCCCGGCGGCTTTGGCCAGCGCGGCGCCGAGGGCAAGATTCGTGCGGCGCAGTTCGCGCGCGAGCGCGACGTGCCGTATTTCGGCATCTGCTTCGGGATGCAGATGGCGGTGATCGAGGCCGCGCGCAATCTGGTCGGCATCGAGGAGGCGAACTCCACCGAGTTCGGCCCGACGCCCGAGCCGCTGGTCGGCCTGATGACGGAATGGCTACGGGGCAACGAACTCGAGAAGCGATCGAAAGCCGGCGATCTCGGCGGCACCATGCGTCTCGGCGCCTATCCCGCTGTGCTTAAGCGCGGCAGCCGGGTGTCGGAAGTCTATGGCGGCGCCACCGAGATTTCGGAACGCCACCGCCACCGCTACGAGGTCAATACCGCCTACAAGGACAGGCTCGAGCAGCACGGGCTGAAATTCTCCGGCCTTTCGCCGGATGGCGTGTTGCCGGAAATCGTCGAATACGAGGACCATCCCTGGTTCATCGGCGTGCAATTCCATCCCGAGCTGAAATCGCGCCCGTTCGACCCGCATCCCCTGTTCGCGTCGTTCATTCAGGCCGCGGTGGTGCAATCAAGGCTGGTTTAAGGTCTGCTTTTATTGGGCGGATGGGGTGGCAGGTATTGCGGGCGTCGTCGCTTCCGATTGAGGTTGGACGGTTCCTCCCGGAGGAGGCCCGTAGCCCCCGGTCGATGTCGACGACTCGCTGCCGGAAGCCGCCGGAGCGGCCTTCAATTCCTTCACCGTATAGACGTAGGCGACGTAGACCATGAAAAACGCGAAGGATATTACGAGTATCATCAATCCCGTGACCGAGGATTTGAGTGATATCTTGTTCTGCTCCAGCGTGACTTCCTGCGCGGAAGCGAAATCGCCATGGCCGGCACTTGCCAGCCGGTAGGCCGCGACGAGTTGCAGCCCGGCGAGCGCCACGCCGGACAGCGTGATGGCCACCACCATCCAGAGGATGATCCGTCCCTCGGTCTGCTGCTCGATCAGGACCGAGCGGCGAATGTTGAAGTCGGTCAGGTCAGCCTCGTTGCGGACCTCGTTGTAGCAAATGCCGGAAATGCGTTCCCATATTTCGGGAGTGATTTTGTCGGCGATAGCGTTGCGGAGGTCGCTGCGGCATTGTTGCGTGCGCGACAGTACATCGACCGGTGCCGGGGGCGGTTGCCGATGCGGAACAAGGTTTGTGACGGTAAACACAAGCGAGACGATGACCGCCACGCATAATCCGGCGTAGATCTGTGCGGCTCTGCTTTGCAGGATAGAGATCAACGCGTCCAGCCGCTGGTTGGATCTCGATCGCAATGACAAACAGCGCCCGCTGGGCCCGGGCCTACACGGCACGTGCCTCTCGCCGTTACGCAAACCCTGCCGACCGGCGCCGGCGTGTCAGGCATTATGGAATCCAGGTTGCCTTTGGGTTCAGGCTCTGCGGGTTGCTCGGTTGAATCATCGCGGCCCTGTTGCGCTTGAGCAACGCTTGCGCCGCAAAGAACGAGGGCCGCCAACAAAGTAATAATTCTAGGCATCAAGGTATCCCCTGATCTTGCTCTAAATGCTGGAGATATTCGAAACGGGTGTCAACATTTAAAGTTGCAGGCAGTCAGGATGCGCGGCTGATGTAACCGAATGGCAATGGCGCGTCGGCGAACCTAGTCATGCAATTTACGCCCGTGATGTGCTTGACCTCCGCGTAAGACAGACCCGGATCCATACGCTATAAACGCTCTCGCAATAATCGGAGGAACGCCCATGATCTACGAAACACGCGTCTATCGCTGCCTGCCGGGCCGGCTGCCGGCGCTGTTGAACCGCTTCGAAAACATCACGCTGAAGCTGTGGGAGAAGCACGGCATCCGGCAGGCCGGGTTCTTCACCACGCTGGTCGGTGAATCCAATCAGGAACTGACCTACCTCCTGGCCTGGGACTCGCTTGCCGACCGCGAGAAGAAATGGGCCGCGTTTCAGAGCGATCCCGAATGGATCACGGCGCGTGCAAAAACCGAGGCCGATGGTCAGATCGTCGGCAACATCGTCAACCAGCTGCTGGTGCCCACGGCATTCTCGGCGGTGAAATAACAGGTATCCCTAGGCGTGGGTTGATCCGGCCGCCGCTGCCCGGCATGGTCGCGGCGAACAGAGGGCAAAGCTTTGAATAAGCCTGTCTCAGTTGCGGCGGCCGTTGCCGCCGGATCGGTCAAATTCGGCAATGACTTGCCGATTTCGATCATCGCCGGCCCGTGCCAGCTCGAGAGCCGCGCCCACGCGCTCGAAGTCGCTTCCGCGCTCAAGGAGATCGCGGCGCGGCTCGGCATCGGGCTCATCTACAAGACCTCCTTTGACAAGGCGAACCGCACCAGCGCGTCCGCGGCGCGCGGCATCG
>DASYJX010000062.1:0-21076 GCA_035996065.1 Steroidobacteraceae bacterium
CGGCGCCAGGGGCGCTGAATACGGTGATCTTGCCGCTGGGCGAACGGATGTAAGCGTGGCTCACGTCATTGAAATCGTACGAGTCTCCACCAACGGCGCCTTCAGAGTTTATGTTGGCTGCATAGGTACCTGCGGCGCCGGGAACGTCGATGGCGATGGATTCTCCATTGGCACGACGCAGGAAACCGTGGGGTCCGTTGGAGTCGAAATAAATTCCCGCGATTTCGCCCCTCTCGTTCATACCAAAGGGAAGGGTGTACTCGCTGTTGGCAGGATCAAAGGTAACGAATTTGCCGTTACGCAATCGTAGAAAACCGTGGCTTACACCGCTGCTATCCGCGTAATAGCCGTCAATCACACCGTGGGATCGCACGATGGGAGTGGTTCCCTGACCGGATGCGGTTCCTTCGTTGGGGTCGTCAAACGTTATAAAACTGAAATCTCCAGCGATAGCTAAACCACCGATCAGGAGTCCAAGGCATGCCGCTTGTTTTTTCATTTTTTTCTCCCACTTGAAAGGTTTGTTAGAACAATCACCAGCGTGAACGAACTCTCGATTTCCTAACCTGCAGATTTTGGTTCAGTCTGATTTGCGGGTATCCACGGCAATCGCAGAGATTTCCACCAGTGCACCCGGCTTCGGCAGGGCCGCCACCTGAATTGTTGCGCGCGCCGGCGCTGGACTTTTGAAGTGCATTCCGTAAGCGGCGTTCATTCCTGCGAAATCGTGAACATCCGTTAAGTAGACTGTCGTCGTCACGACATCGTCGAGGGTCAACCCAGCAGCAGCAAGTATCGCGGCCACATTTTTCAGGGCCTGGTCGGTTTGCTCCCCAATCGTAGTTCCAGAAAATGTGCCGGTCATTGGATCGACGCCCACCTCACCCGACACATAAACGCTCTTCCCTACCCGTATGGCCTGTGAATAAGGACCGATTGCTGCCGGCGCTAATGTCGTTGCGATTCCGACTTTTCCACCGCTATCATCAGCACGGCCCGCAGGGGATGTAATCACTCCAACAATGACGCTCATCAAAACGGCTACATGAGTCTTCATTGGAATCCTCTTTTGATTGTTTTAGAAGCTAATTTAACTGCGCCCACAGGCGCGGTCTCCGACGCCGTCACCGGACAACCAACGCAACGAAACCATGAAAACCAGCTTCGCGATCATCGCGCCGCGCTTGCGCTGGACAGTGTTGCAGGCCACCACCGCAGTGATTGAACTGTTCTTCCTGAACATATTTTTCTCTCTTTGAATTTCCCTTTAACCACTTCCTGTGAATTTTCTTTCCCTTTCTACACTCAGCATTTCCCCTACGCAACACATCCGACAGAACAAGTTGAACATAATTCGACACCGCTCGTGTCGGGGTCCTCTCATTTTCCGTGCAATAACATACGGTAGTGGGAGGGTATATTTCCCCGGCGTCACCGGGGTCCGGCGTGCAAGTGTCTGATTCTGGACGTGTTCTGATCCTCGCTGAGAGCCAAGGTCGCGGCTCCGTTTGGACTTTTCACGCCGTTCCCACCGTCGCTTTCTCGGCAGCGACAGACGGTAGGATTTTGTCGACGTAGCGCTCGACGGGAAATCGGAATATTCCACGCAAGTTGATGCCCTCCGTTCGGGTCGGTGCGATGCGTCCGATGAGTTCGGGTCGGACTGCGCCGCCGCGAGTCGAATTTGCGTGTAAAGCCCTAGGCTTGTCGCGACTTGGTATCTACCGGCTTCTAGCCAACTACCGCCTCGCCGCCCAAACGTCGAGCCTGATTCAGCGGCATTGCGGAACTCCCCCAGCGGGAAGACGGCTTACCGCGGCTCGCGAAGCCATTGCAATGCGTTGCATCGAGCAACGTTTTCTGGGCCGGCCTCGCGCCTCGGTGTCTTTGGTTACCGAAGAAGTCGAACGACAATGCCGCGCGGCGGGTGAAACCCGTATCGCGAAAGGCCATCGACCTGCGAATCGCGGCCCTTGATCCTCGATTGGTCACTTCTCGAAGACACGGCGGTAAAGCTGCCCGCACAGCATTCGGCCCCGTTGGCGGCCAATACAACGTCAACGCTCCACTCGAAGTCATGCAAATCGAGCACACCCGCGTGGATGCGATTGTGGTCAGCGAAGTCACTCGAAAGCCTCTAGGTCGTCCTTGGATCACTCTCGCCATCGACGTGGCGAGTCGAATAGTCATGGGAATGTTTATGGTCAGCGCTTCGCTTTTATTTGTGCATGCGCCAGCCACACATTCAACCATCGCACAGTCCCGCGCGACAGCGCCCGCTCGCCACCTAGTAATTTACCGTTTTTCCAAGGACATCAGATTTCCTTAAAACCACGTCCGCCATTAGATTCTGCCAGTAGCTCCGTTGCCAGTCAGTTCAAGTTCTATCATTGGGAGCGACGTGATCGCTTGTGCAGTGGCACGCGCACACACAATCTATCGGCGAATCATAGTAAGACGCCAACGCCTGCGAAATCCTCCAAAAATACCCGAGGATCTGAGAACCTACCTCAGCCCGGTTGACCGCGTTATCATCTCCCCATGGAAGATCTCCCGGCCGCCGCATTCGCGAGTTCGACAGCGAACGCTGACGAAGCCGCAGACATCTCTCCCAACCCCGCCCGACTCGACTCCCGCTTCCGCCGCCCGCTCATGAAATTCTTCATGCGGCGCGTGCGAGATCGGCAGGACGCGGAGGATCTCACCCAGGAAGTCTTTGCCCGGGCTCTCGGCTCCGGAGACTTGGCCCGTGTTCAGCGTCCGGATAGCTTCCTCTTCACCGTGGCTACTAATCTGCTTCGAGACCGTCATCGTCAAGCCATTCGCCGTTCCGCTGCCGGAGCACGTCGCATTTCTGGCGTCGAGCCGCGGGACCCGGTGGAGGATCGCGGGCCGGAACGCGTCCTTGAAGGATATGAGTCTCTGCAGGAGGCGCTTGCAGTGCTGAACCAGCTGCCCGAGCGCACGCGCGACATCTTCATACTTTTTCAGCTGGAAAACGTGAAGCAAAAGGACATCGCTTCGCTCTTTGGCACCACGCAGAAAGCGGTCGAGAAGCACGTGCTCAAGGCGGTAACTCATCTGGCGTGGCACTTCGGGTCGAGGCAGCCATGACCAATTCAGCCGAGCCTGATGCATCGAATGACGCCTTGCTCGAGGACGCGGCGAGGTGGCTCGCGCGCCTGCATGAGATCAAGGCCGCGACAACGTCGGAATTCGAGGCGTGGCGGCGGGCGAGTCCGAAGCACGAGCAGGCGTGGGTGCAGGTCGCGGCGCCCTGGCGTCTGCTCGTTGAGCAGGCGGCGGCGCCGGAACTGATTGCCCTGCGGGGAGCAGCGCTCGAGCGCGCGCGCCGGATGGCGCGGGCGCGCTGGCGTGACCGTAGAAACGGCTTTCTGAGCGCTCGCTCTCTCGCCGCGGCCGCAGCCATCCTCGTTGCGATCACCGCGGGTGCGTTCTATGTTCGCCAGCTTCCGACGGTATATCGAACGGACATCGGCGAGCGGCGGGTGGTGCGCCTCGAAGACGGCTCATCCATATCGCTCGACTCGCACTCGGAGATGTCAATCCGCCATACGAAGTATTCGCGTGAGGTAGCGCTCGTTCGCGGCCAGGCACACTTCGACGTTGCGCACGACGTGGAGCGCCCCTTCTCCGTTCAGGCGGGCGATCGCAAGATCGTTGCCACCGGAACGTCGTTCGATGTCGACCTGGTGGGCTCGGATGTCGTGGTCACGCTCATCGAGGGTCACGTCGTGGTGCTCGATCGGCAGGGCAATGATCGCGCAGCGGGCGCGCACGCACGCGGCTCGGGCTTGCCCGAGGCGGGGGTCAAGCTTGAGCCGGGTGAGCGCCTGGTCGCTTCCGCACGGCTTTCGACCGCTGCTCGTGCCGCTCCAGCGGTCCAGCATGTCAATCTTGAGCGTGCAACGGCCTGGCAGGCGGGGCAGCTTGTGTTCGACAATGAGACCCTAGCGGCGGCGGTTGAGCGCATCAATCGCTATTCAAGGTCCAAGCTCTCGGTCGCTGACTCCGCCGCGGGGACGATGCGGTTCAGCGGAGTCTTCAAAGAAGACGACACCAAGGCTTTCGTGGATACGGTGACGCAATATCTCTCCCTCGAGGAAAGCGTGCACGCCGATGGAACCGTCGAGCTCAGGCGCCGCGAATGACGGCGTTCGGAGGATTCCAGGGATTCTGACGTCCTTCTATACGACAAGGCACTTCCAGAGTGTCGCTGAGGGATGCACAGAATGAAAATCCATCGCTTTGGTCTCGGCCGTGTTGCAGCGCTGGCCTGGCTGCTTGCAATCTTCGGCGCGAGCACGGCTCACCCCGCCGATTTTCCTGGCCGGACTTTTCACTTCGACATTCCCGCGGGAGCGCTGTCGCAGGCCCTGCGGACCTTCGGCCAGACGGCCGGCGAGCAGATCATCTTCACGGAAGATCTGGTGTCGGGCGTCAGCTCTGAGGGGCTAAAGGGCGACTTCACCGCGGATGCCGCGCTTCACCGATTGCTGGGCAGCGTTGGTCTTTCCGCCGAGCGCAACGCCGCCGGCGTGATCATGATTCGCCGGCAGCCCTCTGCAAGGACGACGACCGGGACCGCCGCGTCGTCTCGCGTGGCGCCGCTCGCGGCCGCCGCGGCCGTGTCTCAGTCTGGGCCTGCGCCGGATCTTACCGATCAGCGCAACGGAAATTCGGACGCCCAGGCGCTCGATAGAAGGAAGAAGGACGAGCTTCTCGAGGAGGTGGTCGTCACCGGCACGCATCTGAAGGACGTGACCGACACGGCATCGCCGGTCATGGTCTTCACCCGGGCCAACATCGATCAGAGCGGACTCGGCAGCGTCGGCGCCTTCATCCAGCGCCTGCCGCAGAATTTCAGCAACGTCTCCGAATCCACAATTGCGAGCGTCGCGGGCGGAATCGGCGCCGACAATGCGGTGAATGCCTCGGCGGTGAACCTTCACGGCATGGGGGGCGATGCGACCCTGGTGCTCGTCGACGGGCATCGGGTGGCTCCTGGGAATGTCGATGGAAACTTCGTCGATGTCTCCATGATTCCATTGAGCGCGGTGGAGCGCATCGAGATCCTGACGGACGGCGCCTCGGCGATCTACGGCTCGGATGCCGTCGGCGGCGTGGTCAACATCATCATGCGCAAGGACTTCGACGGACTCGAATCGCGGGCCCGTTTCGGCACAGTCACGGACGGATCGAGCCATGAGACCCAGATTGGCCAGAGCGCCGGCAAGAACTGGGGCACCGGATCGGCGCTCCTGACCTATGAATTCTACGATCGCACGCCACTGAGCGCGGCGGATCGCCCGTACACCTCGGGCGTCCCTTTACCCTTTACGCTGTTGCCGGAGCAGATCCGCCAGAGCGTGTTCGCCTCCATAGATCAGTCAGTCAACGATGACCTCTCCCTGTTTGCCGACGGCTTGTACTCGCACCGTGGCACTCACACCGACGCCACCGTGGTCGGGGCATTCTCCCAGCATTCACCTGCCACGATTGACGGATACAGCGCCACGGCCGGCGGCCGCTGGCGCATTGCCAGGAAGACGGAGCTTGATCTCACCGGCGGCTACGCTGCCAACGACTCGCACACTGCGGCCTATGATTTGGGCTCGCCGGATGCGGTGGCCTCGGCCAACACCCGCACCTCGCTCTGGACGGTCGATGCTGTGCTGCGCGGGGCGCTGGGCTCGGCGCCCGGCGGTCCGCTGCAATACGCACTCGGCGCCCAGTACCGCCACGAATCCTATGACGCGAACGACTACATCGCGCACACGCTGTTCAAGCCGCGACGAGAGGTGGAGGCGGGGTTTCTCGAGCTGCGGGTCCCGCTCATAGGCATCGCCAACGACATCCCTTTCGCGCGGCGGCTCGAGCTGACCCTGGCGGACCGGCAGGAGCACTACAGCGACTTCGGCTCGACCAACAACCCGACCATCGGGCTCATCTGGCAGCCGCTGTCGGCGCTCAAGTTTCGAGGGACCTATGGCCGATCCTTTGTCGCCCCGCTCTTGAGCGAGCTCAACCCGGTGCCCTTCGAGATCGTCGGCTTCAACACCGCCTTGGTTCCGGGTACCGCGCCGCCCGGCGGAGACGTGAATGAGCTGGTGGAGTTCGGCGGCAATCCGAACCTCAAGGCACAGAGGGCGAAGACCTGGACCCTGGGCGTTGACTGGGACGCCGGCGGTCCTCATCCTCTCCGCGCGCACCTCAATTACTACGCCATCGAGTTCACCGATCGAATCACGAACCTTCAAGGCGCTGGTTTCAACGTCTTCTACGCGCTGCCGATGGCGGCGGTCCTGGGCCCGCAGGTCGTGCGCACCAATCCATCCACGGCGCTGGTCCAGCAGCTGGTCTCAAGCCCCTCCTATGTCGACTTCGGCACGTTCGGTACCGACTTTGCGGCCGTCATCGATTCGCGCGAGCTCAATCTCTCTTCGGTCGACACCCGAGGGCTCGATCTGTCGGTCTCTTACCACTTCACGATCGGCCCAATCGGGCTCGAACCTGGAATCGACGCTAATTACATTCTCAAGCTCACCAATCAGTTCACGTCCACGACCCCGACCGTGAACACAGTCAATACCCTCTACAATCCGACCCGGGTCAAGGCGCGCGGGCACCTGACCGTCACCGACGGCCCGTTCGACGTCGCGGCCTTCGTCAACTACGCGAGTTCGTACAAGAACAATGTGACCGCCGGGGATGTGGTGCCGATCAGCGCTTGGACGACGATCGATATGACCGCAAGCTATGCATGCCAGAGCTGCCAGGGCCTGCTGCGGGATTTTGGAGTCACCTTGGGCGTGATCAATCTTGCCAACCGCGCGCCGCCCTTCGCGGCGAACGCCAACGGCTTTGCGGTCAACTACGACGGCGCAAATGCCAGCCCTCTCGGCCGCTACCTCTTTCTGCAATTGACCAAGCGCTGGTAGCGCTCGTGACGCTGCTACGACACGCGTGCTGCTGCCTGGTATTCGGCGCTTGCGCGTTCCTTCTTGGCTCGCTCCCCTGCGCAGCGGTCGACACCCGACATCCGGTCACGCTCGCCGATCTCGAGACCTTGAGCTTTCCTGATGTCACACTCGATCTCTCTCCGGACGGACGGTGGCTCGCGTATGCGCTTGCGAGCGACAGCGTTTGGTTGGTGAGAACTCAGGCCGGCGCGGTCCCGAAGCAGATCGGCGCGGGATTTCTTCCGTCCTGGTCCCCGGCGGGAGACAAGGTCGCGTTCTATTCGCTGGCCTCGGGCGATATCCAGCTACGGGTCCATGATCTCAAGACGGGAATTTCGGATCAGGTGACGCAGGTTGACGAGGGCATCGACCCTGATCCAGCGACGCGAATCGTGGGATACGTGCACGATGCTTTTCGTTATGGGTGGTCGCCCGATGGCACACGACTGGCCTTTCCATCGCGCGTCCCCTTGACGGCACACGCCCCAGAGAAGCCCCTGGCCCCGCCTGCAGCGGGCTCACCTACGGCGGGCTCACCGGCGGCGCCGCTGATCCTGACGAACACCACGCCGCCCGACTGGACTCTGAGTGGAGTCTTTGTTCGGCCACGACTGAGTGCGGGGACGCTCGAGTCCAAAGATGGTCATACCATTACCGCAAAGCGCAACGACACGCCGGGTGCCGTCCTCTCGAATCAGCTTTTCATCGTGGAGCTGCGCAGTCACGGGCTTCGAAGAGCAACGCTCGATGAACGCAATTACTTCAATCCGCAGTTCTCAGCGGACGGCAAGGAGGTCCTTTGCGCGGTGAGCAGTGCCCGCGGCCCTCTCTTTGGGACAAATGACATCGATGTGGTGGCCGTCGACGTTGGCAGCGGCCAGACGCGCAACCTCGCTCACGGAGAAGGCGTACGCTCGCGACCCTCGTTGCGGGCCGACGGGGGCACCGTCGCGTACTTCGAGAGCAACATGTTCGTCGGTCGTCCGGCCGTGCGGGTGGCACAGGCCGATGGCAGCACGCCGCGCGACGTCGCCGCAGCGCTCGACCGGGAAGTCGAAGATTACGCCTGGTCGGCCGATGGCCGGTCGATCCTCGTGGTGTACCAGGACGGCCTGTCCCACGCGCTCGGCCGCATCGACCTTTCATCTGGCGATGCTCAATCGATCGCGCCCAGTGGGAACACCGGGCTGCCCGTCGTCATTCGTGGTTTCTCGGTGTCGAGAGCAGGGAGCCTCGCCTGGACTCAGCAGGATCCCGCGCATCCGTCGAGCATTCAGTTTTTGCGGCCGGGTGCCACTCACCCGATCACGCTGGTCGATCTGCAGCCGCAAGTACAGAACTGGCAGCTTGGGGCGGTCGAAACCATTCGTTGGCGGAACGCGCACGGCGATGCGATGGAAGGCACGCTGCTCAAGCCCGCAGGGCAGGTCGCCGGCCGCCGCTACCCGCTCATCGTTGATGCCTATCCGTTGGTGGGAGGCGCCGACTGGACTTCTCCCATGCTTGGCAATCAGGCCTGGGCGTCGAGCGGGTATATGGTCTTTCGCCCGAGCGCCCGTGCACCGCACGTATGGATGAACTCGTGGAAGTCGGAAGCCTCGAGCTCCGTGGCCAAGGGCCCGCGCGGCTGGGATCTGACGCAGGATGACGTCATGTCCGGGGTCGATGCCTTGATCCAGCGCGGCGATGTCGATGCGGAGCGGATGTGTCTCTACGGATTCAGCAACGGCGGCGGAGTCGTCAACTACCTGGTCACTCAGACCGACCGGTTCAAGTGCGCCGTTTCGGTGGCCGGCGCAATGTCAGACTGGGTGAGGCCCGCACTGCTCAACACCGGCCAGGATCAGATGCTCGCGCAATGGGCTGGGGTCGCCCTGCGTGACGATCCGAGCGCCTACATCCAGCTATCAGCGGTGTTCCGCTTGAATCGGGCAAAGACGCCGATGATGCTCGCCGACGGCGACAATGACGGCGACTTCCTGCTGGACACCATCGAGATGTACAACGGGCTCCGGAGCGCAGGCGTCGATGTGACTTTACTCAGGTACCGCGATCAAGGTCACGGCTTCACCGGTGCGGCGCTCGCCGATTTCTGGGAGCGGGAGATGGCGTTCTTCAAGCGCTACTTGCAGCCTTAAGGCCTTGAGGGGGAAATTTGGCAATTTGACCCTCTTGGGAAAAAGTCACGAGAGAGATGTCACCGGGTTGAGCGGGAACGAGGCTTCCGGCACGTCAGGCGGCGCACTTCACCTGAGTGAAGTGCGCCGCGTTACTTCCAAACGCACGGCTTAGTTGAACGAATCAGTGGCGGCTCCTGTCATTGAATTCGAACCCTTGGAGTGTTCCGCCTCCACCGAGCCGCTCGATGTGGCGCTATGCGATCCCGTGCTGAACGACTGATCGGCACTGCCGCTCAAGGATCGCGAGGGAGCCGACCTCGCCGGATGCGCGGCTGCGGCAGGTGCGGGCTTCGACGCAGCGGCAGGCGCACGCGCCGTGGTCGGCGCGGACTTGGAATCGCTGGTCATGCTCGCTGGCTCAGAACGTGTTACCGAACCCGTTGCGTTGTCCTTGGAGCCAAGGCTCAATCCGCTCGCGTCCTTGGCGGCGGTCGCATTCAACCCGCCGTCGGTGCTGCCGGAGGTGTTGCTCATGATGCCCTGAGCGCTGCCGGCGACATTGCCTGCCAGATCCTTGGTGTTCTCGATGCCCTGGGTGCCACCTTCCTTGACTGCACCAGCCTTGTCGGTGACCGCAGTCTTGGCAGTATCGAGCTTGTTCTTGGCATCGAGCTTTTTGGCGGTCGGCAACGAGCCGTTTAATTGGCCTTGGCCGTTGAAGTCGCCATTGCCGGTTAACCCGTGGCCATTCAGGCCGCTCAAGCCGCCGTTCAATCCGCCGCCGAAACCGCCACCCAGGCTGCCGGCACCACCGCCGAGCAGACCGTGCGCAGAGACGCCTGCGGCCAAGATCGTCGCCAAGCCGGCGCTTGCCATAATCTGTTTGGTATTCATGTCGTACTCCTGTTTAGCCGCAGATATTGCAGCCTTCATGAGGTAGTACGAAGGACGCCGAGGGTTTCTTCCCTAGCGATGAATTAAATTGGCAGCATCGATCCGGTACTCGGCCCCCACCAACCCGATGCCATATGTAAAATCGCGGCCAGGGCTGCCAAGTTCTGTCGCTGTTTTGGCAAGAGCGTCGATTGCAGCGCTAACTTGTCCGGGATCGGGAGCATTGATCCGACTCGCCAGCAACGCCGCCACGATGGGCGAGGCGAACGAGGTGCCGCGAACGCTGATGTAACCGTCGTCGTCGTTGGCGGCGGCCATGTCCGCGCCGGGTGCAGCAAACATGACCTGAGGGCCGTGTGCCGCCTCAATGAGCACATGTTGGCGTGCGTCGACGGCGGTCACGCCTACCACGCCCGGATAGGATGCGGGATACAAGGGTGGCGCGGCCGGCCCGTCATTGCCCACGGCGGCGACGATCAAGAAGCCGCGCGCCGAAAGTGCCGCAATGGTGTGTTCGAGCAAAAAATTGGCCGGTCCCACCAGGCTTACATTGATAACCGGTATGTTCTGTCCCACCAACCATCCCAACGAGGCGACAATGGAATCCACCGCGCCGCCAACGGGTTGACCGCAATACACATCCGCCGAATACAATTCGGCTCCGGGTTCGACTCCGCGAAATCCTGACGCGCGGCCAATCAAAATGGACGCAATCGCGGTGCCATGCGCGGCCGGGACGGGCTTGCCGTCGCAACCCCACTGCACGATGCGCGCGGAATCGAGCGCCGGATGGTGCAAATTGATGCCAGTGTCGAGCAGGCCGATTCGAATCGGCTCGCCTGCGGCGTCGCTTGACTGGCCGCCGGCGGATCGTGCATTTGCGGTACCCGCGATCGGCGTGATTTGCGCGGCGCTTCCCCAGTAGATGTGGTTGAAATCGTAACTCCCGCCCGGATCGCCTTCCCTCAGCACCTTCAAGGCTTTGCGGGTGGCAACGCCATTCGGCGCGCTAAGCACGACGACTCGCACTTGCAGCGATTCGATCGATTGTTCGCGCGTAATGCCAAAGCCCAATGAGCGAGCATGGGCGAGAGCTTCTTCAGTGGGCGACCACGCCAGCACCTCGTTGCGCACAATCGGGTTGCCATGCGGATCGGTGTCAATACGCCGCCGGTTGTTTCGTATCAGTTGATCGACTTCGCGCTTGCGCACTTCGCTCAATGCGCTCAGCGTGCGCGAGGCAATGTCATCCACCTGCCGATCCAGAATGGCTAGGGATTGGGAAAGCGGCGGAGCGGCCGGCAGCCTAATCTGGGCAAGCGCCGAGGAGACCGCCAGCGTCAGTGCTAAGCTTCTCAGTATTCGTTTCCACATGGCCGATTGTCGCTCACAATGATTGGAAGAATCACCCTGTCTCCATCGTCTTACTTATGAATACGAGCGAGACATCACAAAACTTCCAAGAGGAGTTGGTGGCCTTACTGCCTCGCCTGCGGCGATTTGCGCGCAATCTGACGCGCAACCCGCACGATGCGGACGACATGGTGCAGATCGCCATCGAGCGCGCCATTACGCGTGCCGATCAGCGCCAGCCCGATGCGCGTCTGGACGGCTGGATGTTTAAGATTGTGCGCAACGC
This sequence comes from Steroidobacteraceae bacterium, assembly GCA_035996065.1. GTDB lineage: Bacteria > Pseudomonadota > Gammaproteobacteria > Steroidobacterales > Steroidobacteraceae > Bog-1198. Next base: position 11,637 of record DASYJX010000062.1, read on the forward strand.
ATGGATCGACGAGGTGCGCTCGCGCGGACGGCGCGACAAAATCTTTGCTCCCGAGGAGGCGGGTGAACATATCGGCAGCGACGTGATCGAACAGGAAGTGACGCTAATGTCCGTGCAGGCGGCGATGCTGGGACTACCTGAAGAGCAACGCGTGGCAGTGAGTTTGGTACTGATCGAAGGGTTGCCTTATAAAGAGGCAGCCGGGGTCTTGGAAGTGCCGATTGGCACGCTGACGAGCCGCTTGGCCCGTGGCCGAGCGGCTTTGCAGGTGCTGCTGGGCGGCGAAGGTGAGGTCGCATGACTATTTCCGATGAAACAATCATGGCGTATTCGGACGGCGAGCTAGACGGCGCGGAGCGGGAGGCAGTGGAGCGCGCCATTCGCGAAAACCCGGAGCTCGAGAAACGCCTTGCGCTCCATCGTGCCTTACGCGAGCAAATCACGCTCGCCTATTCTGCGGAGCTGTCCGAGCCTGTGCCGGAACGCCTATTGGCGGCTGCACGCCGCGCCGCCACGTCGCCCCCGGCTGGAAAAGTCGTCAACTTCGATGGGGCGCAGGCGGCGAAGGCGCGCCGGGCGGCGCGGGACGATTCGCGCGCCGCCAATGATGAGTCGTCTTACAAGCCGGGATGGCAATCTCTCGGCGGCATCGCTGCGGGAATTCTATTGGGCTTGGGTGTGGGATACGGGCTGTGGCAACAGGGAGCCGGCCCGATTGCAACAGATGCGAGCGGAGCCTTGATCGCAACCGGGCGACTAAGATCGGCCCTGACGGCACAATTGGCCGCGGACCAGGCTCCCACTTCTAGCGTCCACATTGGAATCAGCTTTCGGGACAAGACCGGCGGTTTTTGCCGTTCGTTTGCGTTGAGCGGCGCGGCTGCGCCGGCGGGTGTTGCCTGCCATCACGGAGCCGAATGGCAGATTCAATCCTTGATGAAGGGCCCATCAGGCGAGAATAGCGGAGAGTATCGTACGGCGGGCACGGGGATGCCGCCGCTGTTGCTGAAATCCATCGAGGCTGAAATCTCGGGCGAACCCTTGGACCAGGCGGCCGAAGCTGTGGCACGCCGGCAAGGTTGGCAAGCTCCGTCGCAATAGCGACGGATTAGAGGCGCTCGAGTGATTTAGGTAGTGAGAGAGCGACCGCGGAGCCGACGCAACATCTTGTTCAAATGTGGGATTCGTAGACATCGTTTCAACGATTTCGATCCGAATTCCGGTCAGTCATCCGGCTCCGAAGTCAGGCGCAGAGGAAGGGTCCCAAATCGCCTCGCCATGACCTGATTAATCTTCTAGCGCATTCGCTCACGGTTTGGATCGAACGCTCGGACCACTTCTTCTCGTCGAGGGGGATATTGTCATCGATGCGGCTGCATCCACGGTGCGAAATATTCGATAGAATCTATTGTTTGCCTTTGGCTATATCATGGCCGGCATAATAATTCACCTCGGAAAGGCAGGAGCGTCATTATGCAGATGACATCCCAGGAAGCTAACACAATCTGTGCCCACCTAACCGCGGCGCGGTTGCTGCTACAGCAGTCAGAGCGCGAGACCGCTGACGCAGTTCACAGAATAGAGGTGATTGAAGGGCAGCTTTGCGCCGCAGACGTAACCTATGTTGGCGACGCAGGGGCGGCAAAGGTCGCACTCGACAACGTGGTTGATGAGCTTGTGCAACTGGGCAGAAATGAGCCCGATCCCGCCGGCAGCAGACCGACCTATAATCCGGAATTGCTACCCGGCGTGTCTGATGCGATCAATCAAATCGGCAAGGCTGTTGAGCTGCTGCAATTCGTTCGTGGCAGCGGCAGATAACGATCCAGGCGCCGGCCGCTTTCAACCATGGCGCCGCCGGTCGGGCGCCGCGAAAGATACGATTCCCACTCGATCGTCTCCGGCCCTCGTAGTCAATTGAAAAGCATTGAGTTCCTTTCGCTCTATTCCAATTTTACGGTCAGATTCGCCGTCAAAACGTTTTGCTTGATGACGATAGTTGGCGATAGACGCCGAAAGCAATATTTCCAGCGCGACGAATTCATCCGAATGATGCCGTCTCGCAGAATCAGACACGTTACGTCAGTGCCCGCGCTCTAAAATCCCCGCGTCTTCCATCGGCAATCCAGGTCCGCCATGCACTGAGCCAGCGACATCACTTCAACCTTAGGACGGAGCGAATAGCGCACCGAGCCTGGGTAAACCACCAACAGCCGGTATAATTTCAGGAGCCCCGAATCCCGAATGTAAACCTTGGGAGATTTTACCAACCGCTTACCGACGTTCGCGTACCAAGGCTCGAGCACGCGCACAACGAGGGCGCCGGATAGAACGTCTAGATGGCGCTTGACGGTCGTATGAGCATCGCCCAAGGATCGCCCGATCTCCGAGCTGTTCCATATGCCACCGGAGTAGTGCGCGGTCATGGTCCAGAACCTGCGCATCGTGCCCGAGGGCACTTGCACCCCGAGTTGAGCCAAATCGCGCTCAAGGAAGGTGCGGATAAAATCCTCGCGCCATGCGGTACTCGCGGCCTCGGTGCGCGCCAGGAACGAGCGCGGAAAGCCGCCACGCAACCATAATCGGTTGAGATCCGGGCGGTTAAGCTGTTCAAGCGTGAATCCGGCCATCTCAACAATGGCTATCCGGCCCGCCAGGGTTTCGGAACTCTCGCGCAGCAAATCCGGCGATGCGCTGCCTAGAACGAGAAAGCGCGCTCGAATCGGCTTGCGGTCCAACAATACCCTGAGAATCGTGAAGAGATTGGGATGGCGCTGCACCTCATCAATCACGACCAGCCCGCGCAATGATTCGAGCGCCATCATGGACTCAGACAACCGCGCTAGCCGAGCAACGTCAGTCGCATGCAGGTGGGAGGCAACTGTCGGCCAAATCCGGGCCGTGAACTTCTTTAAAATGTCGGCTGAAAGCGGTCCTTCACTCCGGCACCTTGGTATGCTGTCGAGGTGTGTGCCCCCAAACAGAAATGACAGTCTTGGCGCCCATCCAGCGACACGATTCGACAAAGAAGAAATACGACAAGATGACCTGGAGGTTTGCGCACGCGGGGGGCTTATTCCGGATCGCTGCCGCTCGCGTCCGATGGCAACTGGGTCTAGGAACGATTTAGGGGACACAACATGCGAACAAATCCGATTGCGCAGAAGATCGAGCAGATGGTCGGCGCATACTTTGAAGCCTGCAAGATGCAGGACGTGAAGGCCATTTCAGCATGTTTCGCTCCGGGTGCCGTGCATTACCTGCCGCACCTTCCACCGCTTCACGGTGCCGCGACAATCGGAAATGCGCTCCTTAACGACCTCCGGAATCGCGGAGGGAGATATTTCATCGATAAGATCTTAACTAACGTTGAACAATGCGCAGCTGGCGTCGAGTGGTCGAGGACTTTTCAGGAAGGCGATCGCATTCTGCGCGGATATGAATTTTGCGAGTTTGACCCCGCATCGATGCTGATTCGCGAAATCCGAGGGTATTACGCCGCCCCGCCCCATCAAAACATTGCGCGACATGAACTCGTCGGCTTTGACTATGCGGGCCGCGGATACAGCAACGTATCGTAGCGCTCGGGCTGGCGATCCCCGAAGCTGCAAGGCACCAGACGTACTATCATCAGAAGTCGTCTGGTAGGAGTCTCTCTAGCCGCATACTACGGTTCACGACGCACTCCAACGGACGACATATGAAAATTGACCGAGTGTTTTTGATGGTTTCAACTTTCTCCCAGGTTTCTTCGGCGTCGCGGCGATCTTTGCCGACATCGCTTTCCTTGTAAGTGCGTACGCCATCGAAGAACACCGCGCCATAAACATTGTGGTTGGACTCATTGCAATAGTTATCGCTATAGGTTTTCCTCGTGACTAAGTCGATCAACGCCGAACAACTCGCTCGAATTAGACGCAGAATGGGGCATCCTGGGTGGCCCGAAAGCAGTCGGCAACCGGCCAGCTCCGGTCATTGACGACCCTGAATTAGCCGCCCGGAAGCAGTCGCTCACGCCTTAAGGTAGGCTATGAGGGAATTAACAAAGAGCCTTTGAATGGCTGACCGCACCGAATCAGAGAATCGCCAGGGTTGCGACACGACGGGGACACCGTGACCGACGCGGGGAAGGCGGTGTTCCTCAGCTACGCGTCGCAGGATGCGGAGGCGGCTAAGCGCATTTGCGAGGCGCTGCGGGCGGCGGGCATCGAAGTCTGGTTCGATCAGAGCGAGCTGCGTGGCGGCGATGCCTGGGATGCGTTGATTCGCCGGCAGATCAAGAGTTGTTATCTCTTCGTACCGATGATATCGGCGAACACTCAGTCGCGCGAGGAAGGATACTTTCGCCGCGAGTGGAACCTCGCAGTGGGCCGGACCCTTGACATGGCAGAGGATCGGGCCTTCCTGCTCCCGGTTGTCATCGATGGTACTTTCGATTCGGAAGCCCGGGTGCCGGAGAAATTTCGCGAGGTTCAATGGACTCGCCTGCCCGAAGGCGCGAGCCTGGAGGCCTTCGTCGCGCACGTGCGCCGATTGATTGCACCTGAGGCCAGCACATCGAAGGCGCCATCACCGAACCCGTCTCCGAACCCGAAGACGGCGCCAGCGACAGGGGTTTCGCCATCGGCTGCCTCCACCCGTTTGGGCGTTCGTTCCCTAGTGCCCTGGGTAGTGATCGGATTGTTGATACTCGGCATCAGCTCCTTGGTCGCCAGCAAGTTCATCGCATCGAAGCAAGCGGCACCGACTGTAGAGACACCCGTCACGGCCCCCGCAACAGCCGAGTTGGTCAGCGATAAGTCGATTGCGGTATTGCCGTTCGCGGACATGAGCGAGAAGAAGGACCAGGAGTATTTCGCTGATGGTATGGCGGAGGAGATCCTCGACGTTCTGGCCAAGATTCCGCGGCTCACGGTAATCAGCCGTACATCCTCTTTCCAGTTCAAGGGCCGTGACGTCGACGCCAAGTTGATTGGGTCGACGCTTGGTTCTCGCTATATCGTGGAGGGCAGCGTCCGCAAGTCGGGCGATCACGTTCGGATTACTGCCCAACTCATCGATGCTCGGGATGGCTCACGCCGGTGGTCAGAGACGTATGACCGAAGTGTCGACGATGCATTCAAGGTGCAGGACGAAATTGCCGCCAGCCTCGTTCGCGCGCTCCAACTCGCGGTTGGTGCCGGCGAAATGCCTGCTCGATTGATCCCCAAAAATGCTGCTTCTTACGACCTCTACCTGCGCGGCAGGCAGGCCTTCGATCGCTTTGACCGCGACGGATTCGAGCAGGCCGCCGACCTATACCGCCAGGCCCTGGAACTGGACCCTCAGTTCGCTCCGGCCGCCAGCGCGTTGGCCAATGTTCAATTGTTCATGGCCCAGTGGGGTTATCTCGCTCCGAAAACCGGCTATGAAGCCGCTCGTCATGCGGCGGAACTTGCTATGAAGCTCGATCCACACCTCGCGGCACCGCACACGATCCTAGCTGGAATTGCCTTGCAGTACGACTGGGATTGGCCGACCGCGGAGCGTGAAATAGATAAAGCAAATGCACTTGACCCGCGTGATCCGGTGGCCCAATCCTTTCGCGGCCTAGTTTCTCTTACACTGGGCCGTCTCGACGAGTCGATAAACCAGATGAACGCTGCGCTTAGACTCGACCCGCTCGCCCCGAACCTGCTTTTTACCCGTGGATGGCCACTTTTCTGGTCCGGCCATCTGCCCGAGGCAGAGGCGTCTATACGCAAGTCGCTACAAATCAGCCCCACGTATGAATCCGCGCACTACTACCTTGGCCACGTCCTCCTCGCCCGCGGAAAACTAGCCGAGGCACTCGCCGAGATGGATCGAGAGCTAGATAAGGAGAGCCGGCTCGCGGGACTGTCCTCCGTTCAGTTCGCTCAGGGGCACAAGAGAGAGTCCGACGCCGCGCTCGCCCAATTGACCGAGATAGCGGCGGTCGACTGGGCAAGCGGAATCGCAAGCGTTCATGCGATTCGGAACGAGTCCGACGCGGCCTTCGAGTGGCTGGACCGAGCGTACGCCCAGAAAGATGAAGATCTCTACTTGATCAAGGGGAATCCTCTCTTTCGCAACATTGCGCGGGACTCACGGTATGCCGCATTTCTACGCAAGATGAAGCTGCCGGAGTAGACGTGCCGAAAAGCCGCTCTAGGCGCAGAAGCCTCTACGAAGGCTTTCCCGAAAGCTGTCGATCGTGACAGGCAGAAACGGGTCGTGACGATCCCGTGGCCCACGGTGCCGTCGCCACGAGCTCCATCCGGCCAACCGGAGACGTTCGCAGACTGAAGGTGACCGCCACAAACCCGACATTCGCGACTACGTCGAAACCGTGACGCTACGGCGGCAGAGATGCCGCGTAGGAGGCCACGTCAATCATGCCGCGGATTTTCAAATCCTTTACAACGGCGCGCATCGGCAATCCAGTTGCGCCCGAGCGCGCGCCGGTCTGGAAGGCAAGTAGTTGGCGAAGAATATAGGTTGGAGATCGCCCGGCAACGGGGGGAATCAGCCCAACTCCGCGTAACTTCGGTCCATGGCATGAAGTACAAGCATTGGCCGGAGAATCCGCGCCCGCCTGCGCAATGTGTTTGCCGCGACCAATACTCCCCGGTGGCACGTAAGCGATATATCGCATTTCATCGTCGCGGTTTTCATGGCGAATGGCATCCGGCGCAAACTCGAGAAGGCGCTCTCCCAGAGACTCATATCCGCCGCTCCTTTCCGCCACGTACACCCATCCAATAACATCTGAGCGTGGCACGCGTGCGCGCTCTACGACATCGACGCGTGGTCTTAGTGACTGCGCAGCGAAATAATCCGCGAGGTACTGCGCACGGTTATACGTAGCCCTCACGGATTTCTCTCCCCGTGCGCCAACTGCCGCTCGATCGCATCCGCCCGCCAGCCTTGTTCGTTGAGCAATGTCGACGCCGAAGAACGAAATCCATGCACGGTCACCGTTCCCTGTTCGTACCCATGCGCCGCAACGCTGCCAGCAGTGCCACGTTCGACAACGGCCGCGTTCTGCTCCGCGGACTAGGGAACACGAACTTGCCATCCCCGGTCGCCGGCTTAAGATCTTTCAAGCTCGCCACGACTTGAGTCGACAACGGCACGATATGCGGCACCCGCATCTTCATGCGCCGCGCCGGAATCCGCCATTCGGCGGCTTCGAAGTCAAACTCCGCCCACTCCGCACCCCGCAACTCAGCCGGCCGCACGAACACCAACGGCGCCAACCGCAACGCGGAGCGCACCGTGTGCGAACCCACGTAAGCGTCAATCGCCCGCAACAACTCCCCGAACGCCGCCGGCTCCGTGATGGACGCCAGATGTCTCTCGTTCGTCGGCAGCAACATCCCCTTTAACGGCGCACTGGGATGGTACGCACAGCGCCGCGTCACCGCCACATGCCGAAATACCCAACAGATATTCTGATACGCCCGATGCGCCGTCTCATGCGTACCCCGCGCCTCGATCCGCCTCAAGCACTGCAGCAGCTCGTCCGGCGCAATCGCGTAAATCGCCTTGCCCGATCCAAGGAAAGATATCCCGCTCCAGCCTGCGAATAATGTGCTCCTGATAGCTCGGCTCCCAACGCAGCGAATACGTCCCATACCACTCCCGCGCAATCGCCTCGAACGAATCCACCCCCGCATGCTTTGCCGCCTTCCGGCTGACACTCGGATCCACCCCCTCCCGAAGCAGTCTCTTCGCCTGCTTAAGCTTCCCCCGCCCTCCGCGAGAGCCACGCCTGGATAAGGACCGAACGAAAGCAACTTCTCCCGTCCAGGAACCCGATACTTGAACCGCCAACCGCGGCCACCGCCGGGACTGACCAACTAAAAGAACCCGTGTTGATCGAAGAGCTTGTAAGGCCTATCGCCTGGCCTTCTGGCTCGAATGGATGCATCGGAGAGCACGACGATTTCTCCCTGAGCCGAAATTTTGGTGAGTGTCGACGCGTACCCAATATGGGTACGCACATACCCACATCGGGTATGCGCCAGACGTACTGGTCAGCTCAGCCGATCTGGGAATAATGACATTAGCGTGGAATTTGGGGGTATATAGGAGTCGCGGCATGCACGTACCCCCAGTTGTACCCCCACCGAACATCGGTAAACGGGGATGCGCTTTCGGGCATCGGGGTTACAGATTATTCCGGTCACATCGCTGACACTTTTGGGCTTTGCGGGAGACGCAAATGCCCTGGCAGGGGTGTCGCAAGATGGACGAACGGCTGCGCTTTATCGCCCGGTTACTGGATGGGGAGAGGATGGCGGGGCTGTGCCGGGAGTTCGATATCTCCCGCCAGACTGGCTACAAGATCTACTCCAGGTACAAGGATTGTGGCCTAGTAGGGCTCACTGATCGATCCCGTCGTCCGTATCGGCAAGCCAATCGCTTGCCCTTCCAGATCGAGTCCCTGATCGTTCAGCTGCGCAAGGAGCATCCCAGTTGGGGTGCTCCGAAGATCCGCGAGAAGATCAAGCGTCGGCGCTTAGGTATAGCGCTGCCGGCCATCAGCACTGTGCATGCCGTATTGGATCGTCATGGCTTGGTGACCCGGGGCCGCCGGGCTAACCACTACAAGGCCGAAGGCACAGGCTTATCCCGCCCCGACCATCCCAACGATCTGTGGTGCGCCGATTACAAGGGTGAGTTCATGCTCGCTGATCGCCGCTACTGCTATCCCTTGACCATCACCGACTTCGCCAGCCGCTACCTGCTGTGCTGCGAAGCCCTCGAGACCACCAAGGAGTGCTTCGCATTTACCGTCTTTGAAAGGACTTTCAAGGACTTCGGGCTGCCGCGGGCGATCCGCAGCGATAACGGGGTGCCCTTCGCGAGCAACAGCGCCTTCTTTGGTCTCAGCAAGCTCTCGGTGTGGTGGCTGCGCCTCGGGATCGGCATCGAGCGTATCAGGCCAGGTAATCCCCAGCAGAACGGTCGGCACGAACGCATGCACCTGACCTTGAAGAAAGAGGCCACCAAACCGCCGGGGAAAAACTTCCTGCAGCAGCAGGCCAAGTTCGATGCCTTCATCCACGATTACAACCGGGAGCGACCGCATCAGGCGCTGAACATGCAATACCCAGGGGAGCTCTACACACCCTCACCGCGGCCTTATACCGGACTGCCGGAACTGCATTACCCGTTCCACGATATGACCATCACCGTGACTCAATGCGGCCGCCTGTGTTTTGGCAGCGCAAGATCAATCTCAGTGGCGTATTCGCTGGTCAGAACGTCGGAGTCCGCCAAGTCGCCGATCACATCTGGTTGATCAGCTTCATGCACTACGATTTAGGCTTCTTTGACGACGAGACCAGTCGCGTCGAATGCGCCCCAAACCCCTTCAGTGCTAAAGTGTCAATCATGTCTCCGGTATAAAACGTCAGCGATCTGACCGGAAC
>DASYJX010000063.1:0-170746 GCA_035996065.1 Steroidobacteraceae bacterium
GCTTGTAAATTAATTATTCGTGTATATACTCGGACCCCGGACTAACCCGATAACGGAGTTTCTATCATGGCAGCGAAAGCAAAGAAGGCGAAGAAGAAGGTAGCTAAGAAAAAGGCCGCTAAGAAAAAGTAAGCCTTCGAAAGTAATCAACTGTGCCCGCGTAAGCGGGCACAGTTGTTTTAGGGGTTTGGATTTCCAGTGTCGGTGGACTCGTGTCAGTGGAAAAGAAACGTCGCGCAGCAGAGGCCGCTCTCTCATACATTGAGAGCGGCATGGTGCTGGGTATCGGCACCGGGTCTACCGTAGCGCAGCTTATCGAAGCGCTAAAAGACGCTAAAATACGGCTTTCGGGCGCTGTTTCGAGTTCGCGCCAGACTTCCGAAGCCTTGCGCGCGGCGCGCATTCCGGAACTGGATCTCAATTCTTCGGGTCCGTTGGCTCTTTACATCGACGGCGCCGATGAAGCCACCGCCGATGGCGTCCTGATCAAGGGCGGAGGCGCCGCACTCACACGCGAGAAGGTCATCGCCGCCGCCTCTGCAAGGTTCGTGTGCATGATTGACGACTCGAAGCTGGTCGATGTGCTCGGCAAGTTCCCTCTACCGGTCGAGGTGATTCCGATGGCGCGCTCCCATGTCGCTCGCCAACTCGTGAAGATGGGGGGACTGCCGGCTTGGCGCGAGGGCGTGGTCACGGACAACGGCAACGTCATCCTGGACGTCCGCAACCTGCCGCTCGCCGACCCGGTGGACTTGGAATCCGCCGTGAATCAAATCGCCGGGGTGGTGACGGTCGGATTGTTTGCGCAGCGCCGCGCCGACATACTGATCGTGGCGAACGAGAGCGGCGTTGATACCATGGTTTGCGGCTCGCCCTAGATTTCCAGGCGAGTTCCGATTTCAATCACTCGATTGGGCGGCAGACCATAGTAGTCGGCGATCACCTGGGCGCCCCTCGCCATTTGCATGAACGCTTTGCGCTTCAGGGGGGATAGGTCCGAGCGCTGTCCCGGCAGCAATTCTTCACGGCTGAGGAAGAAGGTAGTGCTCTCGGGTTCGTACGGCACGCCGTGCATTTCAGCTTCTCGCAGGATTTCCGTGATGTTCGGTTTCTCCATGAATCCGACCTGCGCGACCACCCGAACGATGCCCTCGCATACCGGAGTCACGGTCAAGCGCTTGGACGCCGCGATGCGTGGTTGCTCGCGGGTGACCACCGTCAGCAGGACCACCCGTTCGTGCATTACGCGGTTGAACTTGATGTTGTTGAGCAAAGCACGCGGTACCCCCGAAGCCTTCTGATCCAGGAAAATGGATGTACCCGTTACCTGCACGGGCGGATCGCGCTTTAAGTCTTCGACGAAATCGCGTACGGGCTTCTGCTCGCGCAACAGGCGCGCCATGACCGAGGCACGCCCGCTCTGCCATGTCTGCATCAGCCAATAGATGATCAAGCCGGCTACCAGCGGCAGCCAGCCGCCCTCCTCGAGCTTGGTCAAATTCGCCAATAGGAATGCAATGTCGATGATGAAGAGCAACGACAGCCCCATTCTCAGCGCGCGTGATTCCTTACCGGTCCGCGATTTCATCAGGCTCAAGGTCAGCGGCGTCACGATTGTCATCGCGCCGGAGACTGCCAGGCCATATGCGCCGGCCAACGCCGCCGAGCTGCCGAAACTCATGACCAATGCCAGGGCGGCTGTCATCAGGATCCAATTCATCGTAGGAACGTAGATCTGTCCCGCGTGCAGCGCGGAGGAATGCTCGACTCGCAAACGCGGCAATAGCCCTAAACTTACGGCTTGAGTCGTGACCGAGAACACGCCTGAAATGACGGCTTGCGATGCGATGACGGTCGCCGCCGTCGCAATCATCACCAAGGGCCACAGCGACCACGGAGGTGCCATCAAATAGAAGGGATTGCTGATGGCCGCCGGATTCTCGATCAGCATCGCGCCCTGTCCAAAATAGTTCATGACCAGCGCAGGCATCACGATGCATATCCAGCCGAGACGAATCGGTGCTTTGCCGAAATGGCCCATATCGGCGTACAGCGCCTCGCCGCCGGTGACGCATAAAAAGACACCGGCGAGGACCGCCAGCGAGCCGACCTGGTGTTGCCCCAACATGCGCAATCCGTGGGACGGATCGAGCGCAAGCAGTACGCCCGGCTCGCGCACGATCCAGCGGACTCCCATCACCGCCAAGATCGCGAACCAACCCAGCATCACGGGCCCGAATACCTTGCCGACCGACCCGGTTCCGTGCCGTTGAATCAGGAACAATCCCACCAACACCACCGCCGTGATCGGCAGGATCGGAATTTGAGCTTCCGGCGCCGCCACATGCAGACCTTCGACGGCGCTCAACACCGAAATCGCCGGCGTGATCGCTCCGTCCGCAAAGAATAAAGACGCGCCCAATATTCCGAGCGTCCCATACAGCCTGCGGCGCGGGCTCTCGCGCGCGGTGTTGATCACCAACGCAGTCAAGGCCAACACCCCGCCCTCGCCCTTGTTGTCGGCGTTCAATACGACCCCGACGTACTTGAGCAGGATGACCAGCACCAGCGACCAGAAAATAAGAGACAGCACGCCAAGCACGTGTTCCGGCGTGACGGCGATGCCCGGACCTGTGAAGCAGGCGGACACGGCGTAGAGAGGGCTCGTGCCGATGTCGCCGAACACGACCCCGAGCGCCGCCAGCGCCATCGGCGCGAGCCGTCTACTCGAATTTCGTTCGGCCGACATTTTTATCCGTGCATGCTGCAGAAAAAGGCCCACTTCAAGTGGGCCTCAAAAGACCCACTTCCCGTGGGCCTCGAAGTTGGCTGGGGGACTAGGATTCGAACCTAGGTAAACGGTGTCAGAGACCGTTGTCCTACCACTAGACGATCCCCCAAAACCGTTCGCCCGCCTGCTCTTTACCCGGCGGAAGGCGTTCCCGCGATCAGCGTTTGGAGAACTGCGTGCCGCGGCGGGCCTTGCGGCGGCCGACCTTCTTGCGTTCGACTTCACGTGCATCGCGGGTGACGAAACCGGCCTTGCGCAAAGGCATTCGGAGAGTCTCGTCGTAAGCCATCAGCGCGCGAGTAATGCCGTGGCGAATCGCACCGGCCTGCCCGGTGATGCCGCCGCCTTCGACGTGGGCATCGACATCGAATTTCCCGTCGAGCTGAACCGCGCCGAAGGGCTGCTGTACGATCATGCGGCCGGTCTCTCTGCCGAAGAATTCAGCGAGAGTCCGTCCGTTGATCGACACTTTACCGGTTCCCTGACGCAGGTAAACGCGGGCGCTCGAAGTCTTGCGGCGGCCGGTGCCGTAAAAAGAAGTGACGGCTGTCTTTGATGCCATTGTTGTCTGTCCTCGGGAACTCTTAGATTTCTAGCGCTTTGGGCTGCTGCGCTTGATGGGGGTGCTCTTTACCGCCGAACACGTGAAGCTTTTTGTACATGCGCCGGCCCAGCGGGCCTTTCGGCAGCATCCCCTTCACCGCGAATTCGATCGCGCGTTCCGGATGCTCCTTGAGCAGCTTGCCCAGCGAAATGCTCTTCAAGTTACCGACATAGCCGGTGTGCTGATGGTAGAACTTGTCCGTCAGCTTGGCGCCCGTGACACGCACGGTGCCGGCGTTGATGACCACGATGTGATCACCTAGGTCTTGATGCGGCGCATAATTCGGCTTGTGCTTGCCTTTCAATCGACGCGCGATCTCCGAGGCCAGTCGACCCAGAGTTTTGCCCGCCGCGTCGACTAAGAACCAGTCGCCCCGGGATTCGGCGGGCTTCGAGAATACGGTGTACATGAAAATACTCAGCTGTTTCAGGTCGTTAACGAAAGGCGCGAAAGTGTACAGAACGACGGGCCGAGATGCCAGCCCTGCTCCGTTTGGCAGGCGTCTATAATATAGTGTTCGCATGGAGACTCGCAGTTTTGGCCTCGTCGATCGGGTCTTTGGCGAAATTGATAAAGCAATCAAGGTGTTAAGCGCACCGGCGCGCTCGGTGCGGCCGCCGCCCGCCGCTCCGGAGGCGCAAATACTCGCCGAGGCCGAACGTGCCGAGTCGGCCCGGCTGATGCGGGTCAACCACGCCGGGGAGGTGGCAGCCCAAGCTCTTTATCGGGGTCAGGCTCTCACCGCCCGCGACGCAGCTCTTTCGGGCGCGCTCCGCCATGCCGCCGCGGAAGAAAATGACCATCTCGCATGGTGTGAATTGCGGTTGCGCGAACTGCACGGCCGCACCAGCGTCTTGAACCCCCTTTGGTATGCCGGTTCTTTTGCGATTGGCGCCCTCGCAGGCGCTTTTGGGCGAAGCATCAGCCTGGGTTTTGTTGCCGAGACGGAACGGCAGGTGGAATCGCATTTGCGCAGCCATATCAAGCGCCTGAGCACGGCCGATCATCGCAGCCGGGCCATCCTCGAGCAGATGACCCACGATGAGATGCAACACGGCGCCGAGGCGGCCACGCTCGGCGGCAAAGAGCTGCCGCTTCCGGCGGGGGTAGCGATGCGCTGGACCGCCCGCATCATGACTCTCGGGTCGTATTGGCTGTAGCTCTTGGAGGCGCTCTGACGGCCCCATCGCCCGTTAGTGCTTGCGATTCCGGGACTTATGTAATAAAACGTGCGCCAGCATAGGTGTTTAATAGACGACACAAGAACCGGGGAGAGACCATGGAAGAAGGGGCAAAAGCCTTAAGCGATATCCCAGCGATCAATCGTTTCTTGAGCTACTGCCGGATCCGGACAGTCCCTTCCAAGACCGTGATCATTCACGCCGGCGATTTACCCGACATTTTGTACTACATCATTTCGGGATCGGTCGAAGTCATGATCGAAGACGAAGATGGCAACGAAATGGTTCTTGCGTACCTCAACAAGGGCCAGTTTTTCGGAGAAATGGGCTTGTTCTACGAGCAGCCTACCCGCAGCGCCTGGGTACGCACCCGCCAGCAGTCCGAACTCGCTGAAATGACCTACCCGCGTTTTCGGCAAATCGCCGCCGAAAGCCCCGGGTTGATCTTCGAATTGGCCACGCAGCTTGCGACCCGCCTGGATCGCACGAATCGCAAGCTGGGCGATCTTGCCTTCGTAGACGTCACCGGTCGCGTTGCGCATGCCATCATGGACCTATGCGGCGAACCGGATGCGATGACCCACCCCGAGGGCATGCAAATCAAGGTGAGTCGGCAAGAGCTTTCGCGCTTGGTGGGCTGCTCGCGCGAGATGGCGGGGCGCGTCCTCAAGGTATTGGAGGAGCAGGGCCTGTTGCGAGCGACCGGAAAAACCATCGTCGTGTTCAACGCCCGTCCCAAGGTCAAGACACGGCCGCTGATTGTGCCGGTGAAAGCCGGTGCGGGCAGCGGCCCCGCGTCCGCCAAAAACACGCGTACTGAAACGCATGATGACGATGACGACGATGACGACGATGACGAATAGCCGCTTACGCTGATTTGACTCCGAACTCTATTTGCGCGCGCATGGCCTTGATCGTGCCTGCGTAGTCGGAGCTGCCGAATATTGCAGACCCCGAAACGAACGTGTCCGCCCCGGCTCTGGCGATCTCAGCGACATTGTCGACTTTGACGCCGCCATCGATTTCGAGACGTATCTCGCGTCCGCTTGCTTTGATGCGCGACCGCGCTTCGGCCAGTTTGTGCAATGCCTGGGGGATGAATTTCTGACCGCCGAAGCCTGGATTGACCGACATCACCAGGATTAGATCGAGTTTTTCGATCACGTAGTCCAGCCAGTTCAACGGCGTCGCCGGATTGAAAACCAGCCCCGGCCTGCAACCCGAATCTCGAATGAGTTGAATCGTGCGATCCACATGTTGGGTCGCCTCCGGGTGAAAGCTGATGTAGCTCGCCCCTGCTTTCGCGAACTCCGGCACGAGTTGGTCCACCGGCGAAACCATCAAATGCACGTCGATCGGCGCTTTGACTCCGGCCCTGCGCAGCGCTTCGCAAACCAGCGGCCCGATGGTGAGATTGGGGACGTAATGATTATCCATGACGTCGAAGTGGATCCAATCGGCGCCGGCATCGAGCACCGCATTGACTTCTTCCCCCAAGCAGGCGAAATCCGCGGACAATATCGAGGGCGAGATAATGATCGTCATCGTTACTCCTTCATCGCATGCCCCGCGCCGCGCGTATCTCCTCGTAGGCTTCCTGAATGCGCTGAGTTTTCTCTTTTGCCATTTGCGCCATCGACTCCGGCAATCCGTTGGCCACGAGTTTATCAGGATGATGGCGGCTCATTTGGCGCCGATACGCTTTGGTCACTTCTTGATCACTGATGGTCGCATCGATTTCCAACTCCGCATAGCACTCGGCCAGCGATGCGCCGCCCGCCGCCCGGCGGCCGCTGCCGGCAGAGCTGCTGTACGTTCGCTGACGCGCCCGCAGCGAGGCTTCCATGAATGCGAATTCGAGACCGGACATGCCCAGCCGTTCGGCAACCCGCACCAATATCACCCGGGCCGGCGGCGACATGTCGTTGCCCGCCAGTGCCGCCCGGAGTTGCAATTCCATAAATGCGCGCAATAGATCATAGCGCTGCCCGCAAGCCTCGCGCAGCCGCTCGACGCTTAGCTCCGCGTCATAGGCGGCCGACTTGCCGGCACGAAAACAGGCGATCGCGACACTGGTTTCGCGGGCGCCCAGCTGCAGTTCCTGCATTAGGCGGCGCGCCGCGCCGATCTCGGCCTCCGTTACCCGGCCGTCGGATTTGGCGACATGGCCCATCAATTCGAAAGTAGTGCGGAAGAACTCCTCGGAAATCGACACCGAGTGTCCCGAATAGGCCGCACCCGGCGCCGCGCCAAAATCGCCGGCCTGATCCAACATATGTCCGATGATGGCGCCGATGACGGCACCCCAGACCCTTTGAGTGACCAAGAAACCCATGAGAGCCCCAAAAAACTTGCCTTTCCACGTCATTCGCGTTGACCTATCCATCGTGTCCCGCCACAATCGCCGACCTTCCACTCTCTGAATGGTAGCAGTCGGCAGGCCGCGCACGCATGGAACAGGTTTCGCAATCGGCACCGCTTTTCGAGTCACGCCTACGCGGCCTCGAGAAGGTCCACCAAGGAAAGGTGCGCGATATCTACGAGGTGGATGCCGAGCATCTCCTGATCGTCACTTCCGATCGCTTGTCTGCTTTCGATGTGGTGCTGCCGGACCCGATCCCGTTCAAGGGCGAGGTTCTCACGCAGATCTCGCGATTTTGGTTTGCGAAGACGCAACGAATCGTCGCCAATCATCTTGCCGCGTTGAACGTGGAGGACGTCGTCACCGACCCCCAGGAGCGCGCGCAACTGGCCGGCAGGGCGATGGTCGTGAAGAAACTCAAACCCCTGCCGATCGAAGCGGTGGTGCGTGGCTATCTGATCGGCTCCGGATACAAAGACTACAAGCTATATGGTTCGATTTGTGGGATTGCCTTGCCCGGCGGGCTGCAAATGGCGGATCGATTACCCGAACCATTGTTTACTCCCGCCTTGAAAGCCCCCGCGGGCTCTCACGACGAAAACATCGATTTCGACGCCACGGTGAAATTGGTCGGGCGCGAATACGCCTGCGACGTTCGGCGCATTGCACTGGAACTGTACAATTTTGCGGCAAAGCACGCGCGTGAAAGAGGAATCATCATCGCGGATACGAAATTCGAGTTCGGTGTCGACCAGGCCGGACGCCTTGTTCTGATCGACGAAGCGCTGACGCCGGATTCTTCGCGTTTCTGGCCCGTGGCGTCGTACAAGCCCGGAATTAGTCCGCCCAGTTTCGATAAACAATTCGTGCGCGACTACTTGGAATCGCTTCATTGGAACAAGAAACCGCCGGCGCCGCATCTGCCGCGGGATATTCTCACGCGCACGAGCGACAACTATCGCGAGGCGCTCCGGCTGCTGACCGCCTGAGGGTCTCCTCGCATGCTCATTTGGTTCGAACGTCTAGAAGACGGATTGTTTCAGAAGTCACGCAGCATGGGGCCGCCCTGGGGACCGACAGTACGCTGGCTGCGATATCCCGCGGCGCTGATTCGCGATTGGTTGGGCGGTGAGATCAATGTCAGGGCGATGAGCCTGGCCTACACGACTCTGCTCTCGATCGTACCGCTGATGGTGTTCAGTTTTGCGATTCTCAAAGGTCTCGGCGCACGCGGCGACCTGAAATTCATTCTCCATCAGTTTTTCCGTCCGATGGGCAGCGCGGCGCCCCAGCTGACCGACAGCGTCCTGCAATTCGTCACGAACATGCGCGGCGAATTGCTCGGCTCGATCGGACTGGCATTTCTTGTGTACACCGTTCTCGCCACGATTCAAAAAGTCGAAGGAAGTTTCAATTTTGTATGGCGGGTGGAGCGGCCGCGAAGTTTTGGCCGCCGCTTTACCGAGTACTTGAGCGTCATGATCCTCGGACCCATCCTGCTCGCGGTCGCGATCGGACTCCTGGGGTCGGCGGAGCACAGCCCCTTTGCGCAATGGCTGCACGCCGTTGCGCCGCTCGCGGGAGCCATGGATGTTTTGGGCCAGATCGTGCCGTATGCCATCGTCACGGTCGTTTTCACGTTCATGTATTCGTTTATCCCCAACACGCGTGTGCAGTTTCGCGCCGCTCTGATCGGCGGTGTGACCGCAGGCCTCATCTGGGCACTCGTCGGCAAGCTGTTCACCGCCGTCATTCTGTATTCCTCGCAAATGGTGGCGGTCTATACCGGTTTCGCCATCGTGCTGACGACTTTGATCTGGGTGTACCTGAGCTGGCTCATATTGCTCATCGGCGCACAGCTGGCGTTCTATGTGCAATTTCCGCAATATTTGCGCCATGGCCAGGAGACGATAGAACTCAGCGGCGCAGATCGCGAACAGATGGG
The DNA here is from genome assembly GCA_035996065.1 of Steroidobacteraceae bacterium. Classification (GTDB taxonomy): domain Bacteria; phylum Pseudomonadota; class Gammaproteobacteria; order Steroidobacterales; family Steroidobacteraceae; genus Bog-1198. Next base: position 8,884 of record DASYJX010000063.1, read on the forward strand.
CCTGTCGATCATGTTTTTAATCGGGCGCGATTACGGCGCGGGCAAGAGTTTCTGGAGCGCTGGTCGGCTTGCCGCCGAACTCGACGTGCCGGGCATTGCGCTGGCGCCCGTGCTGGCGTGCTTGGAGCGCGCAGGTTTGCTCGTAGCGACCGAAAAGGAGCAATTCGTTCCGGGCCGCGATCCCGAAGGGATTTTGCTGGCCGACATCTTGGGCGCCGTGCGCAGGCAGCAAATCGGCAGATTGACGATCGAAGTGCATGGGGTCTCGACAGCGGCACACGTGATGCGTGAGGTGGAAATCGCCATGCGGGAGCGGCTCGGCACCCAAACGCTCAAGGACTTGATCGCGAGCAAGCCGTGACCGCGCAAGCTCAATCGCCGGCGATGGTCATTTCCTGCAGCAAAATCGACCCCACGCGGATGCCTCCGCGCGTATCCACGTCGTCTCCCACGGCAATTATGTCTTTGAGCATGTCGCGCAAATTGCCTGCGATGGTGATCTCCGCAACCGGATACTGAAGCGAGCCGTTTACGACCCAGAATCCCGCCGCGCCGCGCGAATAATCGCCGGTCACCATGTTCACTCCCTGTCCCATGAGTTCGGTTACCAACAAGCCGGTGCCGAGCGCCGACAGCAGACTGTCCAGCCCGCCGGCAACGTTAGGGCCGACCACGAGGTTGTGAGCGCCTCCGGAATTACCGGTGGTTTGAAGGCCGAGCTTGCGCGCCGAGTAGCTGGAGAGAATATAGCCCGTAAGGATTCCGTCGGCGACCAACTCGCGATCGCGTGTCGCGACCCCCTCCTCGTCGAACGGCGCGCTGCCCATGGCCTTGGGTATGTGCGGACGCTCGGCGATCGAGAATCCGGCGGGAAACACTGGCTGTCCCAAGGAATTCAAGAGGAATGAGGATTGCCGATACTGGCTGCTGCCGCGAATCGCGGCAACGAAGTGTCCGATCAGGCTGCGCGCTATTTCCGGTACGAACAATACCGGAGCGCGCCGCGTGCTGAGTTTTCGGGGTCCCAATCGGGCAATTGTGCGCCGCGCACTCTCGCGCCCAATGGCTTCCGCCGGCTCCAATTCGCGCCAATCCCGGGAGCTGCTGTACCAGTAGTCGCGTTGCATATCTTCCCCGGTGCCGGCAAGCACGACGCAGCTCAGGGTATGCGATGTGGTGGGATAACCGCCCAAGAAGCCATGGGTATTCCCGTACACATGCAGCCCTTGGTGAGTGCCGAGCGAGGCGCCCTCGGAATTATTGATTCGCGCATCGAATTGAAGTGCCGCAGCTTCGCAGGATTTGGCAATCTCGATAGCGCGGTCCGCGGCGACGTTCCAAGGATGTGCAAGATCAAGGTCAAGGGGTGTACGCATCATCAGAGCCGCGTCCGCCAGGCCCGAGCAGGCATCTTCCGCCGTGAATCGGGCAATGCTGCACGCCTTGGCCACGGTCGCCCGGACGGCCTCCAGCGAGAAATCGGCCGTGCTGGCCGAACCCTTGCGCTGTCCAAAATAGACCGTAATTCCCATGCTGCGATCACGCTGATGCTCCAGGGTCTCGACCTCGCCGAGTCGCACCCCGACCGAAAGACCCGTATCCTGGCTCACGGCCGCCTCGGCTTGCGAGGCGCCTCGAGCCCGCGCTTCTTCCAGGGCGCGCTCGATGATCGATTCAAGGTCTTCTTGGGTGAGGCGGACAGGATTGCTAGACACGGCCATCAGTATCTCCAAAACTCTCTTTGAGGATTCCGAGCGGCGATTCTACCGGTCTTGGGTGATAGCATGGGCGATATGACGAGCGAGAACGACACCGATCCTTCCGGCGAATCCGAGGAGCAGCGCCAGAGCAAGAGCGCGCGCAAACGGGAGGCCGCTTCCTTGCAGGAACTGGGGGTGAAACTATCCGCTCTCCCGGACCAAGAGATCAAGGCGCTCGACTTGCCGGATAACCTTTTCGTTGCACTGCGTGATTTACGCCGTTTGCCCTCTCACGGAGCGCAGATCAGGCAACGGCAGTATATCGGCAAGTTGATGCGGGAAATCGATCCGGAGCCCGTGCTCGCCAAATTGGCGGAGCGCAAACAGCGCCATGACCTCGAGATTCGGCATTTTCAACAAATCGAGCGCTGGCGCGATCGGCTGCTGTCCGAACCTTCTTTGGGCGTGGACGAGCTTCTGCAGGAATACCCTCAAGCGGACCGGGCGATATTGGTCAAACTTCTGGAAAAGACGGAAAAAGAACGTCTTGAGCAGCGCTCACCCGTTGGCGCGCGGGAGCTTTTCGCGTTTCTGCGCCAGTTGCTAGGGTAGGCTTGCTAAACTAAGGGCCTATGAAAGCCTTGGTCGGAATAATTATGGGCTCGTCTTCCGACTGGGACACGATGCGCGGCGCCGCCGAAATTCTCGACTCCCTCAAAATCGCGCACGAGGTGCGCATCGTATCGGCGCATCGGACCCCCGATCTGCTGTTCGAATACGCGGCAACGGCGCGCGCCCGCGGTCTGAAAGTCATTATCGCCGGCGCAGGCGGCGCCGCACACCTGCCGGGTATGACCGCCGCCAAGACTTCGGTTCCTGTGCTGGGCGTTCCGGTCCAATCGAAAGTCTTGAACGGCATCGATTCGTTGCTGTCGATTGCCCAGATGCCGAGCGGCATTCCCGTCGCCACATTTGCCATCGGCGCCGCCGGGGCAAAGAACGCCGCGCTGTTCGCTGCCGGGATTCTCGCCAATGAAAATCTAGAGACCCGCACCGCCTTGGACGCCTTTCGTCAGGCGCAGACCGCTGCCGTGCTGGCGACGCCGGATCCCCGCGGCTCTTGAAGTTATCGCGCGTCGGCATCGTCGGTGCGGGTCAATTGGGGCGCATGCTTGCACTGGCCGGTTATCCGCTCGGAATACGCTGCGTGTTCCTCGATCGCAGCGCCGCAGCACCGGCCGCGCAAGTAGCTCCAATTTTGACGGGCGATCTCGAGGACAGCGCGCAGCTCGCCGCGTTGGCGGCGTGCAGCGATGTGCTCACGTTTGACTGGGAAAATATCTCCGGACGTGCCCTTGCGCCGCTCGAAGCAGTCGTTCGGGTGCGCCCCCCGCGGAGGGCTCTGGAGGTGTCGCAGGATCGCTTATCGGAAAAAGCCCTGTTCACGAAGCTCCGGATCCCCGCTGCCGCGCACGCTGCGATCGACAGCAAGCAACAATTGGTCGCCGCGGCCGGAAAATTGGGCCTTCCCGGTGTACTGAAGACTCGCCGCATGGGCTATGACGGCAAGGGCCAATTCGTGGTGCAGAACGCCGCGCATCTCGATACGGCGTGGACGGCGATCGGCGGCCAGGAATTGATCTACGAGAAATTTCAGCGGTTTTCGCGCGAACTATCCCTCATCGGCGCGCGTTCCGCGGCGGGCAAAGTGGTGTTCTATCCGCTCTCGGCCAATACTCACGGCGGCGGAATCCTGCGTTACGGCGTCGCACCGTTTGCAAATCCGGCACTCGAGCGCAGTGCGCGAATCTATATGAAGCGGGTGATGAGCGCCCTCGCCTATGTCGGGGTGCTGGCCATCGAATTTTTCGTGGTCAAGGGCCGGTTGGTGGCGAACGAAATGGCGCCCCGAGTGCACAACTCCGGGCATTGGACCATCGAAGGGTGTGTCACCAGCCAATTCGAAAACCATCTACGCGCCATCTGCGACCTGCCCCTCGGCAGTACGCGAGCCTTGGGACACACGGCCATGATCAATTTCCTGGGAAAATTGCCGGACAGGGAACGGCTCTTGAGCATCGAGGGCCTGGCATTTCACGACTATGCCAAGGAGCCGCGTCCGGGTCGCAAACTGGGTCATTGCACTATCTTGAAGAGCCGCGCCAGGGACCGCGATTCGGCGCTCGCGGATGCGTTAAAACTAATTGAATGGACTTGAAGCGCCAATTTTACGGACAGGCGTCTAATCCCGTAGACTGCCTAAATTCATGTATTTAGAACTCTTCAAACTAAATGAATTGCCGTTCCGCTTAAGCCCGGACCCGCAGTTCCTGTACTTGAGCAAACAGCATGCGCGCGCCAAGGCGTACATGGAATCGACGATCTGGTTTACAGACGGTTTCGTCGTCATCACGGGAGAAATTGGCGCCGGCAAGACCACATTGATCGAGACCTTTTTGCACGAAATGCAAACCGACGCCGTCGTGGCGCAGATCAATCAGACCCAACTGTCGCCGACGGCGTTTCTGCAAACCGTCTTGGTTCAATTCGGCTTTTCGCCCTTCAACATGAAGAAGCCGGAAGTCTTGGCGACCTTGAACCAATTCTTGGTGGAACAGCACATCAGCGGTCGCAAGGTTCTGTTGATCGTCGACGAAGCTCAAAACTTGAGTCATCGGGTGCTCGAGGAAGTGCGCATGTTGTCGGGCATCGAGACCACCAAGGAAAAGGCTCTTCGTATCATCCTCGCTGGACAACCGGAGCTCAACGACAAGCTCAACTCGCCCGAGCTGGAACAGCTTACGCAACGCGTACGCCTGCGCTTCCATCTCACGGCGCTCACGAATGCCGAAACGGCCGCGTATATCGACCATCGTCTCGAGGTTGCCGGCTCGCAAGGGCGGCGAATTTTTGCGGACGAGACCTATCCCATCATCTACAAGTACACGGGCGGCGTCCCGCGCCTGATCAATACCCTATGCGATACCTGCCTGATGTCCGCCTTCGGCCGCGATCAGGACACAGTGGGCATACAAGACATCAAGGCCGCAATCGAGGAGCTGCAATGGGTCGAATTCGCCGCGCACACTAACCGCATGCGGATTCTCAACTTGGAACATACTCAGCCCACCGCCGAATCCGGCCCGACGGTCGGGCGCATATTGCTGGCGTGCGAGGGCATGACCGTCATGGAGCGCGAACTCAAGCCGGGCCGCCTGGTGATCGGCCGAACCGCGGACAACGACCTGCAGATCGACAGCAAATTCATCAGCCGGCATCACTGCCAGATCGTGACCCAGGCCGATTCCTGCGTGATCGAGGATCTCAACAGCACCAACGGTATCTTCGTGCAGTCGAAACGAGTGAGGCGCCATAATTTGAACGATGGCGATGTGGTCAAGGTCGGCCAGCATGAAATCATGTACATCGACGAGCGGATGCCGCGGATGCGCGGCGCCGGCGAGGGAGGCGAAAACGAAGGAGATGAAAGGCTTTGAGTCGTCTAGCTTTGCAGCGATGACGGTAAGTCGATGGTCTCGCCCGAGTATTCGCGGCTCAATGCGCGATAATCCTGGCGTCGGAGAAGCAGGGTCAACCCTGCCGTCTCGAGAATGACGCCGATTGCGAAGGCGACTACGGCGCGCGGCCCCACTCGGTCAACGTAAAACAGAAGCATCGCCAATCCGCCGAATGCCATATAGACGTAGGGCAGACTTTCATAAACTGGACGAGCCAGGCGCATGGATACCACCTCCGTGCCTAATGTTAATGCGGACACGAAGGATAAATCCGCCGCATTTAACTTAAAATACGGTGAATAGCGTAGTACCGGCGCCCCATCCGGTGTGGGCGTTTACCTACAGTTCTGAGGCACCCTTGCAGCGCTCCTAGCCGCCGCCGGCGCCCCGTGAGGCCCAGCAGCAGGCCTAGGGCCCGCTTCCGCCGGCTTGGCAGCTCTACACGGGCGCTCGTGGCGACTTCCTGGCGCTCGTGGGCCAGTACTCGCGCTGGTGGCCATTCGCGGGCCCTTGGGGGCTGTCGCGGCCGTTGAATCCGGTGTCTGCCGGCTCAGTCCTTGCCGACCAGCAGTTCGGAAATACGCGATAACCAGGAGTTGCGCCAGCCCTCCACTCGAAGGTGTTCAGTTTTCGTTTTGGGGGCTCGCTTGGCCTCCGACAACAGGTCCTTGGGCAGATTAAGCTGATAGGTGCCCGTCATTGAATTGTCGCCCATAGGAAACTCCGTCGTTGCGTCGTTGATACGTGACTTCAGGGTACCGAGTCCCGCCCTTGAGCAGATGAGATCCGGTGCACGTTATTGTTGTTTCCGACAGCCGCGATAGGCAACACGTCGCCACTATGCGACGCGTATTCTCGTTTTTACATTATGTCGTTTGCGATTTTGAAGGTGTCGGATCTACTGCGTGCTACCGCTGTGCAGCCGAATTGCTTCGAACTCATCGCCGGGCAACCACCTCACGGTATCTCTTGCCAGAAGCGCCTGCCAGCCAAGCGCAAAACCGAACTTCGCGAGCGACGCATTGCTCGAGAAATCCATCGCAGGCGAATATTCGTCGCTCGGTTGGTGATAGCGCTTGGCAGTGTAATCGTCCCGTTGCGCCTTGCCCCATGCCGCCGGATGGCCTGCAAATTTCACTCCGGTATTGATTGAGAACGCGGGAACCCCGGCACGCGCCAAACTGAAATGATCGGAGCGATAGTAGTGACCCGCGCCCGGTTCGGCGTCGGGCTGAATTTCGAAGCCGAAAGCCCGGGCTGTCTTTTCGACGGCGGAGTAGAACGAGGTACGCTCCGCGCCCGTCACGCTCACAGACTCGGGCGCACCTATCGGCGGGATCGCATCGAAGTTGAGGCCAAGCGCAATGCGTGCGGCCGGAATCGGCAAGTGCTTTCCAAGATACTCCGAGCCCAGCAGACCCTTCTCCTCGGCCGTCACGGACGCGAACAACACCGGGTGGGGCGGCGGCGCTTGCGCCATGGCGTAGGCGTGCGCCAGTTCCAGGACGATGCCGACTCCTGTGCCGTTGTCGACGGCGCCGTTGTAGATGTTGTCGCCGCTCATGGTGGGATCGACCCCCAGGTGATCGTAGTGCGCGGAATAAACGACGGCTTGAGCCGCACTGCCTGAGGCCGTGCCGGGCAGCAAGCCGAGCACATTGTAAGAAACGAATTTCCGCACCTTGCTCACGACGTGCGCTTTGAAGCGCAGCGGCAACTCCCGTGCCTTGAAGTCGCGTGTGCCCGCGCTCGCCATCATCTCGTCCAGGTTCAGGCCCGAGGCCGCGAGTAGTTGACGCGCCACATCGAGTTGTATCCACGACGCCGCCTTGAGTTTCGGATCCTTGTCGTTGCTGAGGTAGACACCTTCACCGCTCCATGAATTTCGCACGACGTCCCAGCCATAGCTCGCGAGATCGGTGCGGTGAATGATCAGGGCGCCGACTGCGCCCTTGCGCGCTGCCTCTTCGAACTTGTAGGTCCAGCGACCGTAGTACGTCAGCGCTTCCGCGTTGAAGAATTTTGGATCCTTCGACGGCGGCTCGTTCACGATCACCAACAGGACCTTGCCCTTGACGTCTACTCCCTTGAAATCGTCCCATCCGTACTCAGGCGCTTCGATCCCATAGCCGATAAACACGATGGGCGTATCGATATCGACGCTGTCCGTCTGCGATTGATTGCCGATCACGTAGTCCGCGCCGAGTTTCAGTTCCTGGGCGTTTCCGTGTTGTGGTTGCCAGGAGGCAATTGTGCCCGGCAAGGTCTGCACTCCCGTAAATTCGACTTTCTGCAAATAACCACCGTCATCCCCTGCGGGTTTCAGTCCGTCCAACGCGAATTGCGCGGCAATGTATTTCGCCGCAATGTCGCCGCCGCGTGTGCCGGTACCTCTCCCCTCGATCAAGTCGTCCGACAAAAAACGCACATGGGCACGAATGCGCTCAGAGTCGATGCTCCGCATCGCAATCGCGGCCTTCGCGGGCAGCCCGAGTTCTTGGCCTAAGTCCGATCCTCCCGATGCGCTCGAAATCGCCGCAATCGCCCCAACTGCGGCGAGCGCCGCCAGCCTAAAGAATTGCATCACTGCCCCCTCCGTAGATCGATGGGAAAGACTACCGTAAGTCACGGCCCGCCTGAGGCAAATCGAGCGCGTTGTCGTTTGGGTCGCCATTTCGCCACCACCGGCCAGCTGCGCAGTTGCCGGTCAGCTGCACGGCGGCCGGGTATCTGCGCGTTTGCGCTTGAATATGCCGTTTCATGCGCGGCGTTGCGCATGCAGAATATTCAGGCGGCATTCAAGGAGGAAGCCCCATCGGGTAATCGCAGGATGGTCGGCCGCAGCGCGGGCGGGACGTTAAACGCACAAGCGTCCACGCCCGCGTTTTATCGAGCTACCCGGGCGACGGCAGAGTCACCCGGTACCGCCGACGGTCAGCGCGTCGATGCGCAGAGTGGGTTGGCCGACTCCGACCGGGACCGACTGGCCTTCTTTCCCGCACGTCCCGACGCCGCAGTCGAGCTTCAGGTCATTGCCGACCATGCTGACCCGCTGCAGAACGTCGGGTCCGTTGCCTATCAATGTCGCGCCTTTGACGGGTGCGCCGATCTTGCCGTTTTCTATCAAGTACGCTTCGCTCGCCGAGAATACGAATTTGCCGGACGTGATGTCGACTTGGCCGCCGCCGAAATTGACGGCGTACAACCCCTTCTGAACCGAAGCGATGATCTCTTGCGGTGCACGAGAGCCCGCGCGCATGTAGGTATTGGTCATGCGCGGCAAGGTCATGTGGGCGAACGATTCGCGGCGGCCGTTTCCGGTCGCCGGCATGCCCATCAGCCTCGCATTCAGTTTGTCTTGGATATAACCGCGCAGCACGCCTTGTTCGATCAGCGTCGTGCACTGAGTGGGCGTACCTTCGTCATCGACGTTGAGGGATCCGCGCCGTCGGTCGAGAGTGCCGTCGTCGACGACGGTGATTTCATCCGCGGCGACCTTTTGGCCGATGCGATTGGTGAATGCGGATGTGCCCTTGCGATTGAAATCGCCTTCCAGGCCGTGCCCAATGGCCTCGTGCAGCAAGATTCCGGGCCAGCCCGGGCCCAGCACTACCGTCATCGAGCCGGCCGGAGCGGCCACCGCATCCAGATTTACCAGCGCTTGGCGCACAGCCTCGCGGCCGTGTGCAAACGGTTCGTCCCCCCGCAGCAGTTCATCCAGGCCGAACCGGCCGCCGCCGCCGCTGTAGCCCTGCTCGCGGCGCCCGTCCTGCTCGACGATGACCGAGACGTTCAGCCGGACCAAGGGCCGGACATCTGCGGTCAGCGTACCGTCGCTGCTCGCAATCAAGATCACTTCATGCACCGCCGCCAGCGATGCCATCACTTGTTTGACCCGCGGGTCGATGCGGCGAGTATCGGCATCAATGCGCATCAACCACGATACCTTGTCCTCGTCTCGAATCGCGTCGAGCGGATCGACCGGAAGGTACAGGCGGTGGGTCAGGGGACGTTGCCACGCCTTCACGGCGTTGCGTCCGCCGCTGCGTGCGATGGCGCGCGCGGCGTCGGACGCCTCGATCAATGCCGGCAGCAGCACTTCATCGGTGTAGGCAAAGCCGGTCTTCTCACCGCTGATGGCACGCACGCCGACGCCTTGTTCAATGCTGTGCGACCCCTCTTTGACGATGCCGTCCTCCAGCGACCAGGATTCCTCCCGCGACAACTGGAAATAAAGATCCGCATAATCGACGCCGCGACTCATGACCGCGTCGAGCACTGTCGACAGGCGGCCCTCATCGAGACCCGACGGCGCCAGGATCATTTTCTCGGCGACGTCGAACGACGGTTCACTCAAATCGGAACTGCGTGCATTCATGTCAGCACCGACGCGACGTTGGGTATTCCCAGTTGCCGGTTGTCCAGTGCCGGAAAGCGCGCGCGCGTCTCGGCTTGCTTGGCAAGATCTATCTCCGCGGTTATCACTCCGTTACCCTTCGCGAGGCGCGACAATACCTGACCCCAGTAATCGACGATCAGGGAATCGCCGTAAGTCTCGCGTCCGCTCGTATGAGTGCCGCTCTGCGCCGGCGCCACCACGTAACACAAATTTTCGATCGCCCGGGCGCGCAGCAACGTCTCCCAATGCGCGCGCCCCGTCGGCACCGTAAACGCCGCAGGCATCGCCAACCACTCGGCGCCCAACGATACGAGCTCGCGGTAGAGTTCGGGGAAACGCATATCGTAGCAAACCGACAGGCCCAGCTTCCCGACGGGCGTGTCTGCAATGACCGGTTCGCGCCCAGCCGCCACATGAGTGGATTCGCGATATTGTTCGTCGCGGCCGGGAATGGTCACATCGAACAAGTGAATCTTGTCGTAGCGCGCGACCCGCCTGCCGTCGGCATCGATCAACAGCGAGGAGTTGGTTACGCGCCCATCGGAATCGCCGCGAATGACGATGGTGCCCCCCAATATCCACATCTTGAGTTTTTGCGCGGTCTCGCTCAAAAACCTCTGTACGGCGCCCTCGCCGTCCGGTTCGGCGACCTGCAATTTGTCTGCATCGCGCAGACCGATGAACGAAAAATTCTCGGGCAGGCAGGCGATGTCGGCACCCGTACCCTTGGCTTCACGCAACAAATCGCCCGCGGCAGCCAGATTGTCTGCGACGATGTGACTCGAGGTCATCTGTATGGCGGCAACTCTGCCCATCTATTTCGGCACCTCGGCAGACCCTGCGGCGGCGTCCGCGCTTTTGATCCGTTCGACAATCGGATTATCCCAACTGCCCGTGATTCGATAATACCCTCGTGCCAACCCTTTCAGCGGTTGTTTGAACACTTGTGTGAAAAGAAGCACGGCCCCTGCCAGGACAGGTCCACCGGCCAGGGCCGCCAACGGCAGGGAATTGCCGATGCTGCCCGTAACCACTGCAGTTTGGTCGTAATCCTTGATTTTCAAGCCGACTCGGCCAATTAGGCCAATTTCAGCCGCCGGACCCTTGACCAACACGTTATCGGTGTAAGCGCTGCCGTCGCGCAGATCGAAGTCGCCGCGGACGGTATCGAATGCCAGGCCCTTGTCGGTAAGATCGCTGAAATCCAGAGCCAATCGCCTGCGCAGCGCGGCAACGCTGGTCAGCCCCAATACCCGGCCGGCACCGGGTTTAAGCCCGACGATTTGACCATTGTCCAGCGACAGCTGCACATGTCCCACCGCCTGGCTGAGACTGTCTGCCGTCGGCGCGGCTACCCAATTCAGATCGAAGTCCATGCGTCCCGCTTTGGCTTCGGTGACCGGGATATAACCGAGCTGCTTCAAGGTGTCCTGCACATCGTTGCTCGTCAATACGCCCTCGATCCGCCCCAATCCTGCGTCCTTGCCCCGCCACTCCCCTTGCGCACTGAGATTGAAGCTGGTGCCGATGACGGACAGCTGCTTCAAGCCGATGCCGTCGTCCAATTTGACAAGGGTCGCGCGCACGTCGCCGAATTGCCGTTCGCCCCAGTGGAACTCCGCGGCGTGAAAATTTATTGCGGGAATGCTGCGCGGATCACCGGCCGTCTTCAGGCTGTCGCCCTCAGGGCGCGCGGGTTCCGGCGCCACATCGACGTGCAGGCGCTCGAATTGCAGATTCCACGGCTCGAGCGAATCCGCAGCGCGCGGCAATGTGATCGTCCCAACTACACTGGGTCCCGCGACCGCAATGCGCACAGTGGCCTGCGTTATCGCGAGTTCCAACGACAGGTCGCGGAATACCAAGCCCAAATAGTCAAGCTCGGCAACGTTCAGTCTGGCCGCGCGCAGATAGTCCGACAGCGGCCTCGCGGTCTTATCGCCGGTAGGGATCAGTTTGAGCCAACCCGTCAAATCCAGCAGCGCAACCGATCCGCCGACATTCAATATTTGCGTACCGCTCGAGGAGGTCTCACCGGCTCCAAATGTCAACGTCAAACGCGCGAGGCGCATCCCGTTCGAGTCGGCCTCCAGCGCGTACGACCCGCTCACCACGGATCCCAATGACAACCGACCCTGCGGACCTCCGGTTGCCGGCCATTGAATATCGAACCACGATGGCATTGGCGTGTCCGCCGCCTTGTCCAGGGGCGCCGGCAGCTTAATCTCGAGACCGACTAGAGTGCTGCTCACGCGCAGCGCGCGCTCGCGATTGGGGTCGGGTGCCATTTTCAAGGTGGCACGCCACTCCGTCTGTCCGGCAAGCGATACGCCTGCAGGCAAGGCCAGAGCCGTGCGCAAGGCATCGCCGCTCAACGTACCGTGAAACTCAAGTTGAGTACGGGTCAGCGGCCGGTTGCGCGAGGCCCGAGCTTGCATCTGAAACGCCCCGCCTAACAGACGACCGCGAATGTCGGCGCGAGAAACTTGCGCGCCGTCGATGTCGAAATCACCGTTCATGTCGGTCGCGGTGATAGTAGATCCGGGACGATCGAGCGACACACCTTCCATGTGTCCATGCACCATTATGCGTCGATTCACGAACTCTTTGAGCGGCAGAAATAGTTCCACTTTTAATTGCGCCGGCCCCTTGGCCTCCACGCTGGAGAATGCATGCTCCGTCAGCGCATCAAGCGGCGAAGCGCGTAAGAATGCGAGCGCGTCCGCGGCATCACCGCTAGCACCGACATGAATATCCAGTTCCCCGGTTTTGAAGTCCGCAAAATGCGCGTCGGCTGAAGCGATCGGGACGCCGCCGACCCGCCCGGAGAGAAGGCGGGCGGTCATTCCTTCGTTGCGGAATTCCGCTTGCCCCGCCAGGTTTTCCAGGCGCGGCCACCCCTCTCCGTAGTCCAGCGTCATTCCATCGAGGGCGCAGCGCGCCAGAAACAAACCGCTGCCGTCGCGGAAGGGGAAATGTCTTATCGGTCCCCGGAAGACGACATCCGCGTGCGTCAAGCGGCCCGCCACGAACGCCCGATCCAGCCAGGCGAGCGCCGACGGCGCGATGAGCGCACGGGGAAAGTAATTGCGAGTATTCGCTGCATTGCCGTTCTCCACGTTGCTCGCGAGCGTGAGCATCGGCGAGGAACCGTCGGCGGGCTGCAGCCACGCCGCTTTCCCGCGAACGCCGGCGTCGCGATTATTCATTTCCCAATTGGGTGTGGCAACCAGCAATTCCTCGTTCGTGCGCTTCCAATACAAGGTGGCCTTCAAAGAATCCAAGTCCACCGGATGCGGCAGTTGCGCCGGCCACGCGAACACCGCCGTGCGGGTATCGATATTCAAATGGCCGCCGCTTTCGGTACCAGCAATCGTGCCCGTCAAGCCGCGCAGACCGGGCGCGCGACCCACCGGCGCAAATCCGGCGTCGCGGAATTTCGCCTGGACCTGCAGCCGCCAAGGCTCCGTCGCCGTGTTGCGGGCCAACGCGATGGAGGTATCAATCCACTCGCCGGTAGGCGCTATCTCTTGGAGCCGGTCGCGCACGATCTTGTCCGGCAGCAACCCCGCGAGCGGCAGGAGAGAATCGGCGCGAAGGTAGCTCGCGCGTGCGCGCAAATCAAAGAAGCCTGCCGCGCCGTTGCGCCAACTCACCTCGAACCGCGAGTCGGGGTCGCTGCGGCCCGACTGCGCGGCACGCACCCCCTTGCCTGAGATGGTCCAGCGGTCGCCGGCGCGCAGGAGGCTCAATGCCCCGCTGATTTGCTCGAACTTCGCACTCGCACCAGCGCCCAGGCGCGTTACCACTCCCTGCGCTGCAAAGTCGAGATCCGCGCGCGCGAGCACCAGGCCCGTCCCGCTCGCCGCCAGTTCGAACGCACCGCTTCCCGCGTCGAGTCGGCTCAAATATTCCGGCAGCAATAATCGCCACCCTGAAAAGGATATCTCCCGCGCCCGCGCCAACGCCCTCCAACTCAGAAGTTCCACATCGCTGCGGCCGCGCGCACTCCCGGTGATGTTCAATGTTCCGCCCAGAACTGGCGGCAAATGAGCGTTGAAAACAGCCGAAAGCACGTCGTCGCCGCGCTGCACGTCCAGGTTGACGTCTCGCAGCGCCAGCTGCGGCAATGCGGCGTTCCAATTCTGCAGCGTGACCACGGCATGGCGGATAGCCAATAACCCGGCGGGCAGATCGTTCAATTTAAGCGTCTCGAGCGCGGAATCGTCGCCGCCCAATTCAATCTCCGAGGCGAGCGCAAAGCTCGTCGGCCCCAATCGCGTGATCACGATGCTCGGCGAGTCGAGTTCGATCCTTCCCGCAAGCAATTTGCCGCTCTTGAAGAGTTGCCAGATGTCGGCGGCGACTCGACCGCCGGCGGCTCTTGCCAAGACTCGACGGCCATCCCTGGAGCGCAATTCCAACCGGTCGAAGTGCAGCTCCGGTCCATACCAGCGAAATGATGGCGAAACACCGGCAAATTCGATGTGATATCCGGTTTGCGCATGCACCCACTGCTTGATCTCGGCTTGATATGCCGGTGCGCGGTCGAGCGCGAGCTTGACCCCGAGCAGCACGAGCAGCACCGCACACAGGAGTCCCGCAAAACAATACAGCAGGATTTTTCCGGCCTTATGCGCGCGCATTTACATCAGCACGACGTCGTACTGGTCGACGGTGTAAAGCGCTTCGGTCTGCAGACGGATCGGCTTGCCGGTGACCAGTTCCAATTCACCCAGCGCGGAGGACTCCTCATCGAGCAATCGTTCGATTACGTCCTGGTGGGCGAGCACCATCAATTGCTGACACTCGAATTGGCGCGATTGGCGCACAATCTCGCGAAAAACCTCGTAACACACCGTTTCCGCCGTTTTGACGAACCCCCGGCCCTCGCAAGTCGGACAAGGCCGGCAAAGCAAATGTTCCAGGCTCTCGCGCGTGCGTTTGCGCGTCATTTCGACCAGTCCCAAAGGGGATACCGACGAAATGCTGGTCTTGACGTGATCGTCCGCGAGGGCTTTTTCCAAAGCTTGGATGACTTGCCGGCGATGCTCCGGCTCTTCCATATCGATGAAATCGATGATGATGATCCCGCCCAGATTGCGCAGGCGCAGTTGTCTCGCGACGGTCACCGCCGCCTCGAGATTGGTGCGAAATATGGTTTCCTCCAAATTGCGATGTCCGACGAATGCGCCGGTGTTGACGTCGATTGTCGTCATCGCCTCGGTCTGATCGATGATCAGATAGCCGCCCGACTTCAGCGATACTTTCCGATCCAAGGCTTTTTGGATTTCTTCCTCTACGTGGTGCAGCTCGAATACCGGCCGCGCCTCGACGTACAGTTCGATGCGGGGCACCGCATCCGGCATGAACGTGCCGGCGAATTCGCGCATCTCTCGATGCGCACTCGCCTGATCGATCAGCACCTTATCGACATCCGGCCGCAGCAAATCACGCAGGATGCGCAAATGCAGCGGCAAATCGGCATGCACCAAGTTGCCGGGCTCGGTGCGCAAACCCTTCTGCCGCACGAACTCCCAGAGCTTTCGGAGGTACATCATGTCGGCCCGCAGCGCCTCCGGCGGCGCATCTTCCGCGGCTGTGCGCACGATGAATCCCGCGCTCTCGTCGGGTTCGACACCGGTCGAAACCGCGGCACGCAGGCGCTCGCGCTCGCTTTCATTCTCGATGCGCGCCGAGACGCCGACCCCGCGGCCTTTGGGCATATACACCAGGAAACGAGAAGGCAGAGTGATATAGGTCGTTAAGCGGGCACCCTTGGTCCCCAGCGGATCCTTCACGACCTGCACCAGGATCTCATTGCCCTCGGCAACCAGTGAGCGGATGTTTTCCGTGCGCGGCGGCTCGATGCCGGTGTCGGCATGACGCGAATCGAATATATCCGAGGCGTGCAGGAACGCCGTGCGTTCCATGCCGATTTCGATGAATGCCGCCTGCATGCCCGGAAGGACCCGCGACACGCGCCCTTTGTAGATGTTGCTGATGAGCCCGCGCCGGCTTGCGCGCTCGAGAAACACCTCCTGCAGCACGCCATTCTCTACCACCGCCGCGCGCGCTTCATGAGTGCTGGCATTGACCAGTATTTCAGTACTCATCGTGCCTGGCTTGGCCTAGGCCAGCGCAATACGCCGGCCTCACTCAAGAGCTCTGCCGTTTCGAATAGCGGCAGTCCCATCACGCCGGAATAGCTGCCGCGCAGCTCGGCTATGAAAATCGCAGCCCTGCCTTGTACGGCGTACGCCCCCGCCTTGTCGGCGGGCTCGCCGGTTTCCCAGTAGGCCCGCGCTTCGCCGGCCGCGATGCTGCGAAAGGTGACTTCACTGCGGCTGATTCTGTATTGAAGGCCCACCGCGGTCCGCAATGCCACGGCGGTCCACACCTCGTGGGTGCGGCCGGAGAGCTGGCTCAGCATGCTCTCGGCGTGCTCCTGGTCCGACGGCTTGCCGAGTATCTGTCCCTCAAGTGCCACCGCCGTGTCCGCCGCCAATACGGGAACCTGGGTGTTGTCGCGGCTCTTATCCCAGCCGGTATCGGCTTTGGCCGCCGCCAAACGCGTGACATAGGCCGTAGGCGCCTCCCCGGGCACCGCGGTTTCGTCGACCGCGGCGCCCACCACTCGGAAGGAAACGCCGATTTGCTGCAGCAGTTCGCGCCGTCGCGGCGATGCCGAGGCCAGATAAACGAAATCTAGGGACATGTGGCCAGGATACCGAACGTGCGGCACTTAAGCTCGGTGATACGGGTGGCCTGCCAGCAAACTCATGGCGCGGTAGATCTGTTCGGCCACCACCACCCTGACCAGTCCATGCGGCAAGGTGAGCGCAGACAAGGACCAGCTTCGATCAGCCCTTTCGCGGCATTTGGGCGACAGCCCATCGGGACCGCCGATCAGCAGCGCGAGCGGCCGCCCCTCCCTCAGCCGCTCGCTGAGCCACAAGCTCAATTGTTCGGTGCTCATGCTCTTGCCGCCAATTTCCAGCGCGACGACATAATCGCCCTGATCCAGCGCGGCGAGCATGTCCGCTCCTTCGCGCTCGATTGCTCGCAGGGGATTCTCGCCGGGGCGCCGCGTCGCCACCGGTATTTCCTGCAACTCCAAGACAAGGGGCGTGCGCAATCGCTTTTGGTATTCGCGAAATCCGCTATTGATCCAATCGGGCATCCGGGTGCCGGCCGCGACCAACCGGCATTTCATACACTGAGCGCTCGGGCTTTTACGCGCGAGCGGCGCGCTTCGTTGCCGTCATGTCCCATAGCTTCTCGAGTCCGTAGAACTCGCGCACGCGAGGCAACATGACGTGCACGATCATCTCATTCAAATCGATGAGAACCCAGTCGCTGTCTTGCTGACCCTCGACGCCGTGGGGACGGAACCCCGCCTCCTTGGTTTTTTCGACCACGCGTTGCGCAACTGAGCGCACGTGTCGATCGGAAGTTCCGCTTGCGATCACCATGAAATCGGCAATGTCAGTGAGTTCGCGCACATCGAGCACCTTGACCTCCAACGCTTTCATATCGGCCAATGCATCGATCACCACGGTCTTTAGCGAGCGGAGCGACTGGTTGCGATTCTGGGCGGCTTTGGGCTTGCCTGCGGCCCTGGGTTTGTCGGCGGCCTTGGGTTTGTCGGCGGCTTTAAGCTTGTCGACCGCTCTCTTGCGGTCCTTCGACGTGGTGTTCGGGGTCTTTTTACTGGGTGGCACTACGTTGTCCGTGTTTTGGAATAGCAATTGGTATCCAGGATGAGTTTACGCACCGCATCCGGCATGAGAAAGCGCGGATCGCGGCCCATGCCGATCAGCTGGCGCACCTCGGTGGAAGAAATCTCCAGTTGAGTTACGGCGTGAATATAAATGCAACCCGCTCGAGACTCGTGCAAATCGCCGATTCGTCCGGTACCGCGATCGACCAGCAGCTCGCCGAGGGGGCCCATACCCGGCGCACGCCAGCCCGGCCGATGCGCGACCACCAAGTGGGCCAATTGCAGGAGTTCCCGCCACTGATGCCATTTCGGCAAGCTCAAGAAGGCGTCCATACCCACGATCAAGCACAGGCTGCGATCCGGATACTCGTGGCGCAGTTCGGCCAAGGTCTCGACCGAGTAAGACGGACCTTCCTTGCGCACCTCGCGATCGTCGACGATGAAGCCGGCCTGGCCGGCGGTAGCCAACTGGACCATTTGCAGCCGCAGTTGCGCGTCGGCAAGCGGTTGATCGCGATGCGGCGGGTTTCCGGCCGGCAGAAACCGTATTTCCTTCAGTCGCAGCGCTTGTTGCAGCTCGAACGCGGTTCGCAAGTGCGCATAGTGAATAGGGTCGAAGGTTCCGCCGAAAATACCCATAGGGTTCATACGGCTACCCTGCCTGAATCCGCGGTCGCTTGCAAAGCGCCGGCGAGCCCGCCCGTGAGTGCGGTCATCGCGCTCCACGCATCGCCTGGCGCCAGCCCCTTGATGATTCGGTCCGCATGGCTGGCTTGCACGAGCAACCGCGACAGCGGCAGCTTCTTCGCTCGCGATAAGGCGCGCGGCGACGGCGTCGCCGCCAGATTCCAACCGCTCCCGCGCACCGGGGACCGCAGACGGTCGCGTTCGCGCGCCTGCCATAGTCCGCGCAATTCCCGGACCAGCGCCCACAAAATCAGCGTGGGTTCCACTCCCTCGCTCTTGAGCCCCAGAAGTACTCGCAGCGCGCGCGCCGCATCGCCGGCCGCCGCCGCCTCAGCGAGCTGGAATACGTCATAGCGCGCGCTATCTCCCACCGACCCCAAAACCAAAGCCGAGCTGATCGGGTCGCCGTTCGCCAGCAAACTCAGTTTCTCGAGTTCCTGTTTCGCCGCAAGAAGGTTGCCTTCTACGCGATCGACGATGAGTTGGGCCGCCGCCGGTTCCATCTCTAGCTGCAAGAGCTTGGCGCGCGCGCGCAGCCACGCCGGTAAAGCGGCAGTCTCCACCGGCCATACGGGCACCCAGATGCCGTGCTTCTCGACGGCCCGCACCCAAGGAGCATCGCTCGCCCTTTTGTCGAGTTTGCCGGTGACGACCAAGCACACGACGTCGGGCGGCGGTTGCAGCGCCAACTCCGCCAATTGCTGCGCGCCCTTGTCGGGTTTGCCGCTCGGCATCCTCAGTTCGAACAAGCGCCGCTCGGCGAACAGCGACAACGACTGGCTCGCGTGCTTGAACTCATCCCAAGAGAAGCTACGGTCGATGAAAAATACCGTGCGATCCGCATATCCCGCCGCTCTCGCGGCGGCGCGGATGGCGTCCGCCGCCTCGCCGACGAGAAGCGGTTCATCGCCGGAAATGAGGTACATCCCCGCGAGGTTTCTAGCCAGCGACGCGGGCAATTGGTCGGCGCTTACACGCACCTCATGATCCTTGCACGCGCCGCCTCATACTCTCCCGCCATCCGATTGACCAGCGCCTCGACCGTCAGGACGTCATGGATGCCGCTGACGCTCTGCCCGGCGCTCCAAATATCGCGCCACGCCTTGAATTCCGCGTTGCCGCCGGTGCCGAAATTCATTTTGGTTTTATCGGCCTCGGGAAGTTTATCCGGATCGAGCCCCGCTCGCGCGATGCTGCCCCGCAGATAATTCCCGGCGACGCCGCTGAACAACGACGTATAAACGATGTCCTCGCCGCGACTGTCGACAAGCATTTGCTTGTATTCGGCGCTGGCGTTGCCTTCCTCGGTAGCGATGAAGCGCGTCCCCAAATAGCCGAGATCCGCCCCCAAAGCCTCCGTGGCCAGCACGTCGGCGCCCGTGCTCATGGCGCCCGACAAAATGATCGTTCCAGGATAGACCTCTCGAATCTGTTTGACCAAGGCGAACGGGCTCATCACGCCGGCGTGGCCACCTGCGCCGGCGCATACCGCGATGATGCCGTCGACTCCCTGCGCCGCGGCCTTTTCGGCGTGCCGCAAATTGATGACATCGTGGAATACGACGCCGCCGTAGCCGTGCACGGCGGCAACTACTTCGGCCGGCGGCCGCAAGCTCGTGATGACGATGGGCACGCGGTGCTTCACGCACAGGGCTACATCATGCTCCAGTCGATCGTTGCTGCTATGCACGATCTGATTGACCGCGAACGGCGCCACCTTGGCCCCGGGGTTCGCGCGGCTGTGGGCGGCGAGTTCGCCCGTAATCTCCGCGAGCCACTCGTCGAGCACGGCCGCGGGCCGCGCATTCAGCGCCGGAAATGAACCGACGATACCCGCCTTGCACTGCGCCAGCACGAGACGCGGGGTTGAGACGATGAACATCGGCGCGCCAATGACCGGTAGCCGCAGGCGGCCTTGCAAAATCTCAGGGATGGGCATGTACGGCTCCGCACCGGTAGGGTCATTGACGTGTTTCATGTCATTATGGCGTACTCCGCTGCGCCGCACACCTTCGTGAATCCCACCCTGCTCGCGTACTCAACACAATCGGAACTCCCTAATGCAATTCGACACTCTACTTTTCGAGCGGCGCGATACCGTTGCCTACGTCGCGCTCAATCGGCCGGACAAGTTGAACGCGCTGAATCTGAAGTTGATCACGGATTTACAGGCTGCCGCATCGGCGATTGACCTCGATCCGAGGATTCGCGCCGTCGTGCTCACCGGTTCCGGCCGCGCATTTTGTTCCGGCGCGGATATCATGGGCGATGACCTTTTTGGAGATCGAGAGCGCACTCGCGGCGAGAATATCGGCGCCGGATTGCGGGACCATTTCAACCCGATGGTGAACGCTTGGTACCGGTTGCGCGTGCCGGTCGTGGCGGCGGTCAACGGCGTTGCGGCGGGCGCGGGCGTGAGCCTCGCGCTTGTCGGCGACATCGTTTTGGCGGCGCGTTCCGCCACATTTCTGCAATTGTTTGCACCCAAGCTCGGTCTCATGCCCGATCTCGGCAGCACTTTCCATTTGCCGCGGCTGGTGGGCACTGCGCGCGCGAAGGGCTTGGCCTTGCTAGGCGAAGCATTACCCGCCGCCGAAGCCGCCAACTGGGGGCTCATCTGGGAATGCGTCGACGATGCGGTGCTGCAGGCGCAGGCGGAATCGATAGCGCGACGGCTCGCGAGCGGACCGACGCAAGCATTCCAGCGCATCAAAGCGGCCTTCAATGTGGAACTGCCCCGCACTCTGGCCGAACAACTGGCGCTGGAGGCGGACGCGCAAGCCGAGCTGGGCGACACTCAGGATTTTGCGGAAGGCGTGCAGGCGTTTCGTGACAAGCGAGCGCCGAAATTCACGGGCAAATAATTCGAGGAGCACGGCATTGCATCGCGGTCAAGCCGGGGTCGGTGCGACCGCATCATCGACGCTGTGGTAATCGAGCCCGCTCGGCGGCAGCTGACTGAAGTTGGCTCGCATCAATCCATCGCGGCTGGCATCTTTCAATCGCGCCACCCGGAGCTCGATCCTGTGCGCCGCCAGCCAGGCAGCGAATTCTCCCAGACTCTCCAGCGCGGTGCCGTCCAGATCCGGCGATTCCTCGAGGCTCAGAACCACCAACCGCACGTCCGGCCGATTCGAAACCTCCCGCCGCGCAATCGCCAGCAACGGCTCGGCATTCGCGAAGAATAACGGCTCTTCGGGCCGCAGTACGAGAACGCCCGGCGGACAGGAAGCGCGTGGAAAACGGGCGAGGCTGACGAAATCGTGCGCACCGAGACGGCCGAGCACGCAAAGACGCGGGCTCGCCAAAGAATGCAGCAGCATCGCGAGGCTGAAAGCGATGGACGCCAGCAGACCGTCGAGCATGCCGAAGATTATGACTGCGGCCACGGCGGTCACGGTGACCAGACGATCGCGCTTCCAGCGAAAGTACGGTCGAAAAACAGCCAGACGCAAGGACTTGCTGACCGCGTGGATGACGATCGCAGCCAGCACGGGGACAGGTATGCGTTCGATCCATGGCAGAAACAGCAGCACGAGCACCAGAATCGTCGCGGCGGCATACAAGCCTGCGGCGCGCGATTGCGCGCCGGCCGCTTCGTTCGCCGACGTACCTGAATAGCCCGCGCCAACTGGCGTGCCGTGGAAGGCGCCCGACACGAGGTTCGCGACACCGAGCGCCAGCAAGTCGCGATTTGGCTGCACGGTGCAGTCGTGCTTCAAGGCGAACGTGCGGATCGAACTATAGGACTCGGCATACAGAATGAACATCAAAGCCAGCGCGAACTCGATCATCGGAAGCCTTTGCACGGAGGGCGGCATCGCGAGCGACGGCGGCTCCAGGACAAGCTGGATTGGTCCCGTCAGCAGTACGCCGCGGGAGGCAAGCCACGGCGCGGCTGCAATCCCGGCGACGATGACCACGAGGAGGCCGGGCACGTGCCGGAAGTTGCCGAATATGAACAGCGCCAGTAAGGCACAGACGCCCGCTGCAAGGCTCACCGGCTGCCAGGCGTCGACATTGCGAAAAATCTCCGCCAGGAGGGACGAGAAGTCGGTGCTGTGCACATGCAAGCCGACGACATGCGGCCACTGCTTCACGGCGATGACCAGAGCCAGCCCGAACGAAAATCCGCGCAGCACCGGCCGTGCGATCAGGTTCGACATTGCGCCAAGCCGCGCACAGCCGGCCAACAAAAAGGCAATCCCCGTTGCGCACACCAGGAGCGAGGCGAACGCGACGCGTTGCGGCACCGTCGTGGCGCCCAGAGCCATCGTCGCCGCCGCCAATACCGCCGCAGACGACGAAGTGGCGGTCACGACGGCGTACGGACTGCGGCCGATCAGGGCATAGCAGATGAGCCCCGCGAATAATCCAATCACTCCCGCCTGGGGGGGCAGATTGGCGAGGCCCGAATAGGCGACGGCCTCGGGCAGCAAAAGTCCCGCAAGCGAAACGCCGGCAAGCGCGTCGGCCGGATTAATGGCACGCAGCTTGTTCACTGATCGTTCGCAGGGCCGCACCAACCGGGCAGATAGTCGGCCTCGCGGCTCTTGGCCAGATTCAGTGCCCGAACCAGCGCGGCGGAAAAGTCGGCGACGAGGAGCTTGCGCTTGAGTCGCCGGCGCAAAAAGTCTGCCCACAGGAATTCGCTGAAGGGCGTAGTGTCCTTCGCAAAGCCGCCGTTCTGACGCAGCTCGCCGGCGAGACTGCGATAGGGGTCGTCCACCAGCTCCGAGATCCGCTTCGGCACGTCGTCGTAGCCGCGCCGTCGCCCGCGCGCATCGAAGGGATGCAGCCATCCGCGGTTGTCCAAGTACACCCAGAAGGCCTCGCGCGGCAGCCGCCGCAGGTCGGCCACCACCGTCGTGGCGATGTCCCTGACGCCTTCCTGATGCAGAGCCAAGGCCAGGTGATGATGATCGATGACGTAGAACTCCTCCTTCGGACCCCAGATGACGGGAATCAGATGCTTGCCGAGAAAGTCGGCCCGCTTTCGTTCCGGATGATCCCGCCAACCCTTGCGCTTGGCCGTGACCTCGCGCATTCCCACCGTAATCTGGGTCGGACGGAGTGCCGCGATCGCCACCGGATGAATGCGAGGTTCTCTGGGTAGGGTCATTGCTCGCTCCTGGCCGCGTTGCTGGTATCGGATAATGTACTATTATCGGCACTGCCTCGATGCAGCATCACTGATCATCAAACCAAAAATTTGCATCAGTACGGGAAGGGATATGAACAGAACCAACGTGGCATTGTCGGTGTGCAGCTTCATCATCGGCGCTGCGGCATCGGCGCAGACGTCACCGTCCGTGGGATCCGACCAAATCCCCGAGGTTGTCGTGACCGCACAGCGACGCAGCGAAAGCCTGCAGGACGTGCCGCTGTCCATCACCGCCATCGATGCGCGCAATTTGGAACAAAAGGCGATCTATAGTTTCTTCGATTACGGCGGGAAAGTACCCAATCTGGCGTTCGCCGATACCGGGGACGGCAGCGGCACGGCACGGACAATCTCAATTCGCGGCATCTCGGGCGACGGCACGACCGGGTTCTATATCGACGAGACGCCGGTGCCGGATTCGATCGATCCGCGGATCGTCGACATCCAGCGCATCGAGGTTCTGCGTGGGCCGCAGGGAACTCTATACGGCGCTCGCTCCATGGGCGGCACGGTTCGCCTGATCACTGAACAGCCAAACTTCAATGACGCCGACGGCAGGCTGCGAATGAGCGGCGGCAAGACATGGAATGCGGTTAACCCCGATTACGGGGTCGACGGCGCCTTCAACGTGCCGCTCATCCAGGACACAATGGCGTTGCGGGCGGTTTTGTTCTTTCAACACGACGCCGGGTTCTTCACGCGTCGGTATCTGTCGAATGCCGCCGATGCCGCAAATCTGCCGGCGACGGCAAACCCGACCACGCTCGGCGCCTTGCCGGCCTCGACCACCGACGATGTGGGCCGCGTGAATAGTTATGGCGGCGCGGTGTCGTTGGCGATCAAGCCGAACGATGCGCTGCTGATCGCGCCTCGGATCATGTACCAACAATCGAAAGCGAATGGGCTCTTGTACGCCGACGGCGGATCGTATCCGGTGCCGGTGCCGGGAACGTTCGCAAACTCGCCGAATATGCATCCGTCCGGCTACATGCAAGACCGATTCTTCAATTTACCGGAGCGCAGCGACGACGCCTGGACTCTGGCCTCCGTGGGAGTCAAATACGAAGCCAACACCTTCGCCTTCCTCTCCTCCACATCTTATTTTGATCGGACGGTGGATGAGACCGAAGACCAGAGTGATTTCATATGGCAGAACCTTCTGGCGCCGTTCGACGGACTTCCCCTCGGTGACGCGAGCAACCCGAACACGCCTGCGTACAAGGCAGTCCCCATCGCCACGACAATTCGCGAAATCAAACAAATTCACCGGTTCGTGCAGGAGTTTCGCTTCACCTCGAAACTCTCCGGACCTTGGCAATACGTCGCCGGGCTCTACTTTTCGGATACGCGGGGCCGGGTTCCGTACGCGGGCTACTATCCGCCGTCGATCGCCCCGGGCATCGGTAAAACCGGGGGATTCGTCGTGCAAGGCATCCCGGGGTTGCCGATTCCCGTCAATCCTTTGAACCCGGACGAAATCTTCGGTCAAGACTACCAAACCCGAGTCAGCGAGCCGGCGATTTACGGAGAGTTGTCCTACCACTTCAATGAACAGTGGGCGCTTACAGGAGGGCTGCGAGGCTATCGGATCAAGACGCAGACCGGCGGGTATCTGGAGGGAATTGCCTTTGGCGGGCCACGCATAAACGATCCGGAGCAATCGTTCACGGAAAGCGGGGTGAATCCCAAATTAGGACTCGATTACAAGCTGTCCTCCGGCAAGTTGCTGTACGCTCAGATCGCACGCGGCTTCCGGCCCGGCGGGCTGGTCCCCTCCATTCCCGGCAACAGCGCCATCGACCCGCTCGGTTGCTTCGCCCAATTGCAGGCGCTCGGCTACACCAGCGCCAACCAAACGAAGAGTTACAAGTCGGACAGCCTCTGGAACTACGAGCTTGGTGCAAAGACCGCGTGGGCCGACAATCGAGTCACCCTCGACGGCGCCGTGTTCTTGGTGAAATGGAACAAGATCCAGCAAAGCGTGGCCTTGCCGTGCGGCTTTCAATTTCGGGCAAATTCAGGCGCGGCAGAGATCAAAGGAGCTGAATTGGAGGCGCACGTGCGGCCGGCCGCCGGACTCGACCTGTCCGCCGGGGTCGGTTATCAGCGCGCCCGGATCACCGAGGCCAGCGCCCTCATACCGACTCTCAAGGTCGGCGACCGCGTCTACCAGGTGCCGGACTGGACCGGCAATGCGTCGGCAACCTATACCGTGCCGCTCGCGGAATCGCGCAGCATCTCGAGCACGTTGAGCTACTCCTACACGGGGGACAGCGTCAGTGCGAGTGTCAACGCGAACTTTCCGCGCGTACGACCGGGCTATAACATCCTCGATATGCGTCTCGCCTTTGACGTTCGCAGCTACGAACTTGCGCTGGTCGGGAAAAACCTCACCAACACGGAGGCGAATCTCGGCGACAACCGCTCGCTCGCCGCGGAAACGATCGGGCGTCCGCGTATCGTAGTCAATCCGCCGCGAATGATCGGTGCCGAATTCCGGATGAAGTTCTGATATGGCTCCTCGTCAAGCGGGCGCGGGAATTTCCGCGATGTCGCGCACGGTCGTAGACATGATTTGAATGAGGTCGATCGGCTGCCAAAGGGGAAAAACATGCCGCGCCTTGCCGCGAATTGCAAAGTTGTACGGATTGCCGTCGTTGCCGCCGCCGCGCTAGGGATCTTTGCCTGCTCCAAGAGCGCACCCCCGGCGCCGGCCGCGGTCGCGGTCTCGACCATTACCATCACCCCGCATCCGGTCACCTTCCCCGAGGACTACGTCGGACAAACCGAAGCCGTCAACGCGGTCGAGATTCGTCCGCGCGTTGGCGGCATGCTGGAGAAGCGCGTACCGATCGAAGGCGAGCCGGTCAAGGCCGGAGAATTGTTGTTCGTCATCGACCGCGAACCCTACATCGCCGCCTTGGCGCAGGCGAAGGCGTCACTCGCGCAGAGCGAAGCCGCCTCGCTCCAGTCGCAACGCGACCTCAAGCGCGCCAAGTCGTTGTCGGAAATCGATGCGGTGAGTCAGCAGGAATTGGACGCAGCCGTGGCGAAGAACCAAGCCAATCTGGCGTCGATAGACGCGGCCAAAGCGGCGGTCAGGTCGGCGGAACTGAATCTCGGCTATACCACGATCTTGAGCCCGATAGACGGGGTGATGGGACGCGCGCAATTGCGCCAGGGTGGCATGGTCGCTGCCAACAGCACGTTGCTGACCACCATCTACGAAATCGACCGCATGTATGTGAATTTCAGCGTCAGCGAACAACGAATGCTCAGCATGCAGCGCCAACTCGGACGCGCGCCGAGTCAGAACTCCAAGACGCCGCCCCCGTTTCGAATATTTTTGGCGGATGGCTCGGAATATCTGCAGACGCCCAGACTCAACTTCATCGACCCCGCTGTGGAACCGCGCACCGGCACGCTAGCGCTGCGCCTGGAGGTCGACAATCCCCACCAGCTGCTGCACGCGGGTCAATTTGCGCGCGTGCAAGTGGCCGCGCAGCAAGATCCGAATGCAATCGTCGTACCCCAGCGCGCCGTCCAGGACTTGCAGGGCAAGAATTATGTCTGGATAGTCGATGCCGCGGGGCAGGCACAGCAGCGCGATGTGCGGCTGGGTCCGCGAGTTGGCTCCGACTGGCAGGTGCAGCAAGGGCTCAAAGCCGGCGACGTCGTCATAGTCGACGGCGTGCAACACCTCAAGCCCGGAGTGCCGGTCAAAGCCGCTCCCTTGGCATGATCGATTATTTCATAGACCATCCGATCTTCTCCACGGTCCTGGCGATCATCATCACGATTGCCGGCGCCGTTTCTCTTTCCGGCCTGCCGATAGCCCGTTTTCCGCAGATTACGCCGCCGACGATCGTGGTATCGACGAGCTTTCCCGGCGCGGACGCCGCGACCATCGAGCAATCGATCGCAGCTCCGATCGAGCAGCAGGTCAACGGCGTGCCGCACATGATCTACATGGATTCCAAGAGCGCAAATGACGGCAGCTACAGTCTGACGGTGTCGTTCGATGTCGGTACCGCGCAGGACATTGCCGCGGTTGACGTACAGAACCAAGTCGCCATTGCTCAGCGCCAGCTGCCGGCGCAGGTGCTGCAGCAGGGCATCACGGTCGCCAAGCGTCAACCCCAGATTCTTCTCACGGTTGCGATCGGTTCCGACAATCCACGCTACGACTATTTGTTTCTTTCCAATTTCGCGACACTGCACGTCTACGACGCTTTGGCTCGCGTTCGCGGAGTCGGCCAAGTCGTGGTGTTCGGAGCCCGCGACTACGGCATGCGCATCTGGCTCGATCCGGCGAAGATGGCGCGCCTGGGCGTCACCACCGAGGATGTGACCAGCATTGTCAATGAGCAGAACGTCGTCGCGCCCGCCGGCAATATCGGCGCCGAGCCGGCGCCGCCCGGGCAGCAAATGCAGTACGTTGCGTCGGTGAAGGGCCGGCTCTCTACGCCGGAGGAATACGAGGCAATCGTCGTGCGCACCGGCCCCGACGGCGCGGTCGTGCATCTCAAGGACATCGCGCGTGTCGAACTCGCGGCCACCGATTATTCGCGCTCCACCAGGCTCAACGGCGTGCCCACCGCGATCATCGGAATCTATCAATTACCGGATGCGAACGCATTGGA
Organism: Steroidobacteraceae bacterium; assembly: GCA_035996065.1. Classification (GTDB taxonomy): domain Bacteria; phylum Pseudomonadota; class Gammaproteobacteria; order Steroidobacterales; family Steroidobacteraceae; genus Bog-1198. The sequence continues at coordinate 36,718 of DASYJX010000063.1, forward strand.
CGTGGCCCGCGGCGTGCGCCAGGCCATGGATGTGCTGGCGCCGACCTTCCCGCAGGGCATCCGCTATTCCATCCCCTTCGATACCACGCTGTTCGTCTCCGAATCGGTGCATGAAGTCGTCGTGACTCTCCTGATCGCCGGAGTGCTGGTGCTGCTGGTCGTGTTCATCTTCTTGGAGAGCTGGCGCGCGACCCTCATACCCATGGTGGCGGTGCCGGTGTCGCTGATCGGCGCATTCAGCGCCTTCGTCGCGCTCGGGTTCTCGATCAATACCCTCACCCTATTCGCCTTGGTGCTCGCCATCGGCTTGGTCGTGGACGACGCCATCGTCGTGGTCGAAGCGGTCACCGAAATCATGGACAGCAGGAAGCTTCCGGCTCGCGAGGCCACCAAGGCGGCCATGAAAGAAGTCGCCGGGCCCGTAATCGCAATCGCACTGGTGCTGGTTTCGGTGTTCGTGCCGGTCTCCTTCCTCGGCGGACTGACCGGCCAGTTCTACCGGCAATTTGCGCTCACACTCGCAGTATCGGTGTCCATATCGCTGATCGTCGCGCTAACGCTGACGCCGGCGCTCTGCGCCCTGCTGCTCAAACCCACTGATCAGTCGCATTTCGGCGGGTTCCTGGGACGCGCTTTCGGGGCATTCAATCGAGCGTTCAAGCGATTCACCGCGCTTTACACCGACTCCGTTCGCAACCGTATCCGCCGCAGCGCGCAATCGATGATGCTGTTTCTCGTTTTAGGCGCGGCGGCATTTTGGCTCGTGTACAGCCGGCCGACCGGGTTCATGCCGGATGAAGATCAGGGTTATCTCATCGGTCTCGTGACTCTGCCGCTGGGGGCCTCGATCCAGCGCACCGAGTCGGTGGCGGACGCCTTCCGCAAGCAACTGCGCGAACAGCCTGAGGTGCAGGATACCTTTGCCGTCACCGGATTGAATCTGCTCACCGGCACCAATTCACCTTATGCCGCGACCATTTTCATGATATTGAAACCCTGGGCCGCGCGCGGCGGAGCGGAGCACGGCGCGCTCGCGCTCGCGGCCCGGGCCAATCGAATCGGCTCCGCCATCAAGGAAGCGAATGTTTTCGTTTTCAATCCGCCGCCCATTCCAGGCATTGGTACGGCCGGCGGCTTCGAGTTCATCCTCGAGGACCGCAGCGGCGGCGATATTCAGAAATTTAGCGCGGTATTGGGCGATTTCATCGCGCAAGCGAACAAGCGTCCCGAACTCACCCGTGTCTTCACCCAGTTCAATACGCGCACTCCGCAAATCGAGTTCGCCCTGGACCGCGAGCGCGCTAAAACCTTGGGAGTGTCGATTTCCAGCATCTTCGCCACTTTGCAGACCTTCCTGGGCGGCAACTACATCAACGACTTCAATCTCTACGGCCGCACTTACAAGGTGACCGCGCAGGCGGAGGCGGATGCGCGCGCCGCGCCGGATGCCGTCAACGGCCTGTACGTGAGAACCGCGCAGGGCGATATGGTGCCGCTGTCGACCCTGGTGACGATCAATCCCAAAGCGGGCCCGGAGTACATCGAGCGCTTCAACGTGTTCCGCGGTGCGACCATCAACGGCTCGCCGGCACCCGGATACAGTTCTGGCCAAGCAACGCGGGCGATGGAGGAGCTGGGGCGGGATTTGCCGAGCGGCTATGCCTATGACTGGACCGGCACGACCTATCAGGAAAAGATCAGCAGCGGGCAGAGCGGCGCGATTTTCGGCATGGCGATGGTCTTCGTTTTCTTGGTGCTGGCGGCTCTATACGAAAGCTGGGCGGTGCCGTTTGCCGTACTGCTCTGTATTCCGTTCGCCGTCTTGGGTGCCTATGGCGGTCTGGCCATGCGCGGCATGCAGAACGACATCTATGCGCAGATCGGGCTCGTGATGCTGATCGGACTCGCTGCCAAGAACGCGATCCTGATAGTCGAATTCGCCAAGCTTGAGTACGATCGCGGCAAGCCATTGGTGGAAGCATCGATTGCGGGGGCTCGCTTGCGATTGCGGCCGATTCTGATGACGTCATTCGCCTTTATTTTTGGTTCGTTGCCGTTGGCGATTGCCACCGGCGCCGGCGCTTCCGCCCGGCGGGTGCTTGGCACCGCGGTGGTATTCGGGATGAGCGCCGCCACGCTGGTCGGCATTTTTCTGATTCCCGTCTTTTATGTACTGATGCAAAGCCTTGCCGAACGCATCCGTCGTGTGCGTAGACCCGTGCCGGTGGCGCCGCCATGAGGCGCAATCGCGCGCCTGCCGCGGTTGTTACGGCGGCGGCGACCCTGGTCGCCGCCGGCTGCGCTGTCGGACCGGACTATCGGCGGCCGGACACGAATACGCCCGCGGTTTATCGCTTCGAGCCCGATGCAGCCTCGGATTCCGTCGCCGATGCGGGATGGTGGCAGGTCTACCAGGACCCTATCCTTCAAGCGCTGATCCGTGAGTGTCTCGCCAACAACTTCGACGTGCGCATTGCTGCCGCGCGTGTCGATCAAGCGCGCGCGGTGCTCGGTTCGACTCGGCTTCAGCAGGTGCCGCAAATAGCCGTAACCGCCTCAGGCTTGCGGCAACGTGCATCGTCATACGAACTGCCGCCGGGAATTCCGGCAATCAACAACGTGTTTACGCTCGAGGGCAGCTTGTCCTATGAGATTGATTTCTGGGGCAAGTACCGCCGCGCAACCGAGGCGGCGCGCGCCCAGCTGTTGAAATCCACCTATGCCAAACAGGACGTCATGGCGGCGTTGGTAACGAGCGTGGTGACCGATTACTTCACATTGCAATCTCTCGACGAACAACTCGTCATCACTCACCGGACGCTCGAAACACGTCAAAAATTCGTCGACCTGACCCAGGCGCAGCACGATCGCGGTACGGTATCGGATCTCGACGTGGCCACTGCCCAAGCGCAACTGGCCATCGCGCAGGCGAACCTGCCGGATCTTCTGCGTAGGATCGGGCAAACCGAAGATCAATTGAGCGTGCTGCTCGGCCACAATCCGGCCCGTATAGTGCGCGCTGCGGGCCGTGCACTGCCGCCGGTGCCGGCCGCCGGCCTGCCTTCGATATTGCTGGAGCGCCGTCCCGACTTGCGCGAGGCGGAGGAAAGTTTGATTGCAGCGAATGCCCAGGTGGGAGTTGCCAAGGCGAACTTGTTCCCCAACATCAGTCTCACGGCCGTCGGCGGCGGCATCAGCGGCGCACTGTCGTCATTGTTCAGCGGGCCGGCGCGCGTCTGGTCGGCATCCGGCAACGCGATGCAGCCTCTCCTCAATTCGCAGCGCAGCGTGTACCAAGTAGATCTCGCCAATGCGCAAAAGCGGGAGGCGCTCTTGCAGTATCAAAAAAGCGTACAGACCGCTTTTCAAGAGGTCTCGGACGCGCTGATCGCGCGTCAGCAAGACGCCGATCTGCAAACCGCCGAGGAGGCCCAGGTCGATGCGCTACAGCGCGCCAGCACCATTGCCCTGGCCCGGTATCGCGTTGGCTATGCCTCCTACTTCAATGTCATCGACGCCAACCGAGATTTATTCGCCGCCGAGCTGTCGCTCTCGGCGGCACGCCTCAATACTCTGCTCTCGGTGGTACAGCTCTACCGCGCCTTGGGAGGCGGCTGGCAGGTAGAACAGGCTGCGCCGGTCGCCGCATCAGCACCGTAGAGCGATGCCGTTCCTGCTAATCTTGGGAACCCTTAAGACCCGGAGGCGTTGAAATGCCTACGCTTTTCGAAAAAATCATCGCGGGCGACGTGCCGGCCACGGTGCTATACCGCGACTCCCGCGTCATTGCTTTTTTGGACATCCGACCGGCCGCCCCGGTGCACATATTGGTTGTCCCGCACAAACCCATTCCTACCGCCAACGATGTCAGCGACGAGGACGAAGCCCTGATCGGCCACATGTTCATTGTTGCGCGGGATCTGGCGCGGCAGCAGGGCATCGCAGAGAGCGGCTATCGGTTGATTGTCAATTGCAATGCGGATGGGGGTCAGGAAGTCTACCACCTGCATTTGCATCTGCTCGGCGGACGGCCGCTCGGTCCCATGGTCAAGCGAGCTTAAGTATCCATCTGGGGAAAATCGATGAAAAAGAAAAAGGCCGCGCGCGTCAAATCGCGAGTCGTGCCGCTGCGGTCCCCGCCCAAGCGCATTGCGGCCAAAAAAAATCCCGCCAAGGCGCGCGCTGCCTCCGTCCTGCGTCAGCGCAACGCCGAACGCCGCGAGCTGTATCCCGCGCTGGAGCCCTTTCGACACGGCTACCTGCGCGTCTCGGACGTCCATGAAATTTACTATGAAGAATGCGGTAACCCGGCGGGTAAACCGGCCGTATTTTTGCATGGCGGTCCGGGAGCCGGCTCCGATAAGCGTGCGCGGCGATTCTTCGATCCGCAGCACTACCGCATCGTGGTGTTCGATCAGCGGGGTTGCGGACGCAGCCGTCCGAGCGCGAGCCTGATCGAGAATACGACTTGGCACCTGGTCGCCGACATTGAACGGCTGCGCAAGCATCTTGGAATCGAGCGCTGGCTCGTATTCGGCGGATCGTGGGGCAGCACATTGGCGCTGGCATACGCGGAGGCAAATCCGGATCGCGTGAGCGAGCTGGTGCTGCGCGGGATCTTCTTGTTGCGTTATTCTGAAATCCGCTGGTTCTATCAGCACGGCGCCTCGGAAATATTCCCCGATGCGTGGGAAGCCTACCGCGACGCGATCCCGCCTGACGAGCGCGATGATTTTCTGGGCGCCTATCACAAGCGCCTGGTCGGCAGCGATCAACGCGTCGCGCTGGCGGCGGCCCGCGCATGGTCGATATGGGAGGCCTCCGCCAGTTTCCTGTACAGCAACGGCGACAACATCAAGAAATGGGGCGAGGACCTGTTCGCGCTGGCGGTGGCGAGGATCGAGTGCCACTACTTCGTGAATCGAGGCTTCCTGCGCAGCGAAGGCCAATTGCTCGATGATGTACCGCGCATCCGCCACATTCCTGCGACCATCGTTCAGGGGCGGTACGACGTCGTATGCCCCGCAACCAGCGCTTGGGATTTGCATCGCGCGTGGCCCGAGGCGGACTTGCGCATCGTGCCGGACGCCGGACACTCGGCATTCGAGGCGGGTAATTCTCACGAGCTCGTGCTAGCGACGGATCGGTATCGTAGCCGCTAGCAAGCTGCCGACGGCCCGCTGCTCGACGGCGGCGTCGCATTTGTGCGAGAGTTCAGCCTGCGGATAAAAACGGAGGGACCGGAAGCCATGTCGGAACTCGCCACGCTGGGATTGGCGCGCGCCGCCGATGCGCGCGAAATTGCAGAAATGTCGCGCGACTTGATCGAACAGGGGCTCACCTGGTCCTGGACGCCGGCGCGCGTGCAACATTTCATTACCGGATCGGAATCTTCAGTGGTCGTTGCGCGGCGCGAGCGGCATATTGCCGCATTCGGCATCATGCACTTCGGGGAGGACGCGGCGCACCTGAATTTGCTCGCCGTGGCGCCGGAGCATCGCCGGCAAGGACTTGGACGCCAGCTCATGAGCTGGCTGACCGTCACCGCGGTGGAGGCCGGCATTTTTCGCATCAACCTGGAATTGCGCAAGTGCAATGAATCGGCGCGCGCCTTCTACGAGTGCTTGGGATTCGACCAGCTCGGCGTCGTACAGGGTTATTACCAAGGCCGGGAAGCGGCGGTTCGAATGTCGCGGTGCCTCGCGAAAAGCCCGAATTGAGCGCACCGACAGCCGTACTTGGCTTCGCTCGTCAGTTCGTCGCAGATCGGTCGTTCCCTTGATCCTGAGATCCGCTGCGCGGGTCTTGCGCGCCCTGGGGAAACACGACCGAAACACGGCATCCTCGACCGGGCGCGGTATCCACACTTATCTCGCCGGCGGCCGCTCGAACGCGGTCCGCCACGTTCCATAGGCCGAATCCCTCCGATCGCGGCTCGAACAGGCTGAGCTGCCACTCGAAGCCTACGCCACGATCTTCCACGACGACCCGCAACTCAACGGGCGTTTGGGTTACCGTGACGGATGCGGATTGCACACCCGAGTGCTTGATGACATTACGAAGCAGTTCTCGAATGAGCTTAAATACTAGAACTCGAAGATCGAGATTATGAGAGGCAGCATCCGGATCGACCTTCAGCTCGACATGCAAATTATCCTTACCGCGCATGTAGATGCTGAGCCATTTCAGGGCGGCCTCGAGTCCCAGGTCGTACAAGCCCGGCGGGCTCAAATCGGCGATAACCCGCTGTGTGATCGCTTGCACCTCGCGCAGCGTTTGCGTTGCCTCGCCCAGCAGAAGGCGAACCTCGGGCAGCGCACGTGCGGACGCAGCATCCAGGGTCATCGCAAGACCGACCAATTGCTGGCCTATCCCATCGTGCAGATCGACCGCGGTGGCGCGCCGGGCGCCCTCCTCTGCGCCGACCAATTGCCGCGCATACTGCTGCAGTCGATCTTGCTTTTCGCGAAGGCGCCGGTTGAGCTCGACGAGCTCCGTGATATCGCGCGCAACGCACCAGACGCGCGCTAACTTCCCCCCCACGATGAAGCCGCGGAATCCCGTGATGTATGTAAACTGCCGAGAACCGCTCGGCAAGGTAAATTGCAGACCATCGGCCGAGTAGCCCGGCTGCGCCGCCTTACCGATATGTTCCAGATAAACCGCAGACCACGGTACATCGGAGCGCCACAGAGCGTCCTCCGCCTCGGGCAGCCCGGAAAGTCGATTCAATCGCAGATACAGCAAATTGCTTTCGGCGATATGCGCGTGCTCGCGAAACCACGCAAGTTGTTCATTTCCAGGAAGCTCAGGAGGCATCGGAACATCCAGCTCGATCCGCCACACCGCTTCGGAACTCTGTTCGATGAAGTTGTGATACCGCTCGCCGCTGGTGCGCAACAGCTGCACGGTGTTTCGCATCTCGAGAAGCACGATCGTCAGCATGAAGCTGATCACGACAAGAGTCGCGAGATACAATTGCAAGGCACCAACCCTCACAAAGGGATTCGGATCGCCTGCGAAAGGTCCGAATCCGCGGCTCGCGAAAAATGCCGCCACGAGCGCGGACGCCGCCGTCAATGACATGCACCAGCGCGGCGGCAAGCGAAAAGCCGCCACGATCATGAGTGCAAGCAGTATGAACGGCAGGTCGAAAATCGTGGTAACGCTGCCGGGCCGCGTTGAGAACACCCACACCGTCGTACCCAGCACGGCAACGCCGATCGAAGCCAATTCGGCCGCAGGGGCCGGAGGGGCAGACAATACGGGCGCACGCCGGCGCACTGCCCAGCCGATCACGACCGGTACCATGCACAAAGATCCCAGCCAATTTCCCGCCCACCACAGCTGCCATTCATGCCAATAAGCGGCGTCCCCGAACGGCTGCTCCCAGCCAAGAGCGCCGACCACGGCGCTGGCCGCCGCGCCGATCGCAGCCGCGCCGAAGAACAGCAATACATGGCGGATCACCGGAGTTTCCGGCTTCGCGATGAGTCGACTCGCTACGAGCGCGCCGACGATCCCGTCGATCGAGTTTGCCAGGATGAATGGCGCATATCGGTGCCAGGTAAAATGGTCCGTCCGCACTACATCAATCAAGAGCTCGACCGCGATCTGGATGCCCACGATCCAGATCCAATTGCGCCGCGGCGAAAGCCAGAGCGCCATCAAAAGGATGCCGGCGGCCGGCCAGATGATCGTCAGTTGCTGTGAACTCTCACGCAGAATCAATCCGAGGATGATCAGCGCCGCATACAGCAAACCAAAGGCTGCCAGCGACCTGACGCGGTGTGCCATTCCGAGACGCATGAAGTCCCACACGATTTCGGATCCGCGGTCTTCACTCGGCACGGCCGGCATCTTCACGTTCGAGATCTCCCTGCTGCCCGAACAGCCTGTCCGTGCTCGCTATTGCCGGCGAGCAATCTAATCGATAATAGTGCGCCCATTTCGTGCAAGATTACAGGAGCGCCGCCGGCGCGGAGTTACTCGATGACCGACAACAGCTCCATGCGTATATTCGGGCCCACACGGCGGCGCGTTGCGGCCGTTGGCCAGGGATCTTGGAAAATCGAGGAATCGGAGGCTGATTCCGCCGTCGCCGCATTGCGCGGCGGTCTCGATCTCGGCCTGACTCACATCGATACGGCAGAAATGTACGGGTCGGGTACCGCCGAAATCATGGTCGGCGAGGCGATAGCGGGACGGCGCGACGAGGTTTTCCTGGTCTCCAAAGTGCTGCCGACCAATGCCTCGAAACGCGGCACGCTCGCGGCGTGTGAAAAATCTCTTGGCCGCCTGCGGACCGACCGGCTGGATTGCTATCTGCTCCACTGGCGCGGCTCCTATCCCCTGGAGGAAACCATCGCCGCCTTCGACATGTTGGTGCGTGGCGGCAAGATCTTGTCCTGGGGTGTGAGTAATTTCGACGTCGCGGATCTGGACGAGGTCCTAGCCATAGCGGGTGCCGGACACCCTGCATGCAACCAAGTGCTGTACCACCTGCAAGAACGAGCGATCGAGCATGCGGTCCTGCCTTGGTGCAAGCGACATGGCACCGCCGTGGTCGCGTACACGCCTTTCGGACCATCGAAAAGTCTCTTCGATGCGCGAACTCGGCAAGGCAGAGCGCTCGCGGAGATTGCCGAGGCGCACCACGTCACCGCGCGACAGATCGCATTGCGATTCTTGCTGCGCAATCCCGAGGTGTTTGTGATTCCGAAGGCTGCCGCCATCGCGCACGTCACTGAGAACGCGGGCGCGGTTGCTTTCGAATTGAACGAAGCAGAACTGGCTCAAATCGATGCGGTATTTCCGCGCGGGAGACCGCGGCGCGGGCTGCCCATGGTTTAGACCGGCAGGCGCAGAATATGCGGTCCGATAGCGTCGATAGTCGACGTTCCGGTCAAGGCCAGAGTCACCCGCAGCTCATTGCGCATGATCTCGACCGCCTTGGTCACGCCGGCCTGACCTGCGGCGGCCAGTGCGTAAAGAAACGACTTGCCGATCAACGTTCCCCGGGCGCCGAGCGCCAAGGCCTTGGCGATGTCTTGGCCTGATCGGATGCCGCCGTCGAACAGGACCTCGCAGCGGCCGTCGATGGTTGCAACGATTTCCGGCAGCACCGAAATGGAAGACGGCGCGCCGTCGAGTTGCCGCCCCCCGTGATTCGATACGACGATGGCATCGGCACCGGCTGCGAGGCCGAAGCGGGCGTCTTCGGCGTCCATCACGCCCTTGAGGATCAGCTTCCCAGGCCAGCGGCTTCTGACCCATTCCACATCGCGCCAATTGGCGGACGGATCGAATTGCGTCGCAGTCCACTCTGAAAGGGTCCGAATTCCGCTCGACCCGCCTATGCGGCCGGCCAGATTGCCGAACGTGCGCCGCTTGCCGAAAAGCACTTTGAGCGCCCAAGAGGGTTTCGTGGCCACATCCAGGGCATTGCGCAGAGTGAGCCGCGGCGGGATCGTGAGGCCATTGCGGGGATCGCGGCGCCGCTCGCCCAATACCTGCAGATCGAGCGTCAGCATGAGCGCAGAACAGTGCGCAGCCGCCGCACGATCGATAAGCTCTTTATTGAAGCCGCGATCTTTCATGAGGTATTGCTGGAACCAAAACGGCTGCTGCGTCGCCTCTCGAACATCTTCGATGGAGCAAATGGACATCGTGCTCATGCAGTAGGGGATACCGCACGCCGCCGCCGCCCGCGCCGCTAGAATTTCTCCGTCCGCGTGGAACAGGCCGGCAAGTCCGGTCGGGCCGATCGCAAGCGGCAACGACACGGGCGTACCCACCAACGTTGTCCCGAGACAGACGTTCGACACATCGATCATCACCCGTTGGCGAAAGGTCATCGCATCGAGGTCTGCGGTATTGCGCATCAAAGTGCGTTCCTCGTAGGCGCCGCCCGCGGCGTAGTCGAAGAGGGCCCGTGGGACGCGTCTTTTTGCGAGTTCGCGAAAATCGTCGATGTTGAGAATCATTTTGGCGGGTGGTAATCCGGGTATGCAGGTCTCGGCGGTTGCCCCGCGGGATGAGCCGCGAATTCGCGAAGCGCGATGGCCACTGCCGCCTCCAATTGAGGATCGTGTCCTTCGCTCACTGCCTTCGGGTCCTGTTCCACCGCCACATCCGGATCGACCCCGTGATTTTCGACGTCCCATTCGCCTTTGGGAGAGAAGAATGCCACGCTCGGCGAGGTTACGTGCCCCCCATCCATCAGGACGGGGATATCACTGACGCCGACCAGGCCTCCCCAGGTGCGCTTGCCGACCAACACGCCGAGCTTGGCCTGCTTGAACAGCCACGGCAAAGCGTCGCCGCCGGACCCCGACACTTCGTTCGCTATCATTACTTTCGGCCCATAAATCGCTGCATTCGGAGTGTGTTCTATTCTGCCGTAGCGCGGCGACCAATAGGCTTCGATGTGCCTGCTCATGACTTCGATGATGTAGTCGGCCATCTGTCCGCCCGCGTTGAACCGCTCGTCGATGATCGCGCCCTGCTTGTGCGTTTGCGCGAAGTAGTAGCGATTGAACTCGGTGAATCCCTCTGCGCCCGTGTTCGTCAGGTATGCGTACGCAAGCTTTCCGCCCGACATCTGATCCACCTTCCGCTGGTTGGATTCGATCCAATCGATATGGCGCAGATTCGCCTCGCTGGCTATCGGAATGACGTTGACATCGCGCACTTTGCCGCCATTTGCCGAGGCGATCCGCAAGCTGACGACGTGGTCGGCGGTGCCCTCCAAAAGCTCTTGGATGTCCAAGGCCCCTGTCGTCTCTTGACCGTTAATGGCAAGAATGCAATCACCGACGCCGACATTGAGTCCGGGCTGCGCGAGAGGAGCTTTTTCGAGCGGATTGAAATCGCCGCCGGAAAAAATCTTTGCCAGGCAATAGCGATTGTTGCGCATCACGTAGTCGGCGCCGAGGAGCCCGCCGGGCACGCGATGAGCCCGCGGGATAGCACCGCCGCTGCCCCGCAGGTGACCGACCGAGAATTCCCCCAGCATCTCTTGAAAAATATAGTTGAGGTCGGCTCTGGATGCGATCGAGGCCACGTATGGCTCAAAGCGGCGTTCGTCGGCAACCGTGGGAGCACCATGAAAATTAGGATCGTAGAAATACGAACGTTCGATCCGCCACACTTCGTGGTACATCTGGGTCCATTCGGCCGCCGGTTCGACCCGCACCTGCAGAGCCGCCAACGAGAGCGCGCCCTCGCCGGGTTTCAGCGGAATATTCGAAGACGCGATGACCCACGTTGGCCGCACCTCGTCCGACCCCGGCGGCGGCGGCGGCGCATCCGGTTTGCGATTCGACACCGCAAGCAGCATCTTTTCTCCATCGGCCGACAATTCGAAATTCTCGATGCGCTCGGCCAACTTCTCCGTCTTGCGATCCTCCAGGATAAAGCGGCTCAGTGTAGCGGCGCGATCGTCATATCGAGCCAGGTCGGCTCGCACGAGGAAGTACAAGCTGCCATGGATCCCTGCGGACAGCGCCACATAGGCCGCGGCAGGCAGAGGCAGGGCCACTGCCCGTGATCCGATTCCGCCGAAGTCCACCTTCGTCGGTACGGCGGCGGGCACAGCGGGCGGCGGAGCTGTGGCGTTCGGCCTGACCGCGCCTCGCCTGAGAGGAGCCGATTCCTCTGCCGGTGCGCTTTCGTCGCCGTTTTTTTGCTTGGCGAATTTCGGTCCCGGCGCCTTTTCGTCGTCCAGCTCGGGGCCGAGAGGCGATGGCTGATCCTGGCTAAGCACAAGGGCATAGATATTCGAACGCACATGGTACAGGTCGCTGCTCATATCGAGGGCGTCGGAACTCGCGCCCGCATCCGTGCTGGCGGTGTAGTACAGATATTTCCCATCGCGATCGAAAGTAGGCAGGCGGGCATCGGCCATTGAATCCGTGACCTGCATGGACTTGCCGCCGTCTACGGAGTAAATGAACAAGGCGTGCAAGTGATTTTCGAGGGAACGCGGGTAGGCAATCCACTTCGAGTCGGGCGACCAGGCCAGATCGTAGCTGGCGTCCGAGAAGCCGCCATAAACATTCTTGTCATTGATGAGACTGAGTCTTCCCGTGCTCGTATCGAGCAGGTACACATTCAGCCGATTGTCGTGAAAGGCGATGCGTTTCGAGTCCGGCGACCATTTCGGTGCGAAGTAATAGGCCGGTTCCGGGCTCAGCGGGAATTTCTTGACGGCAACGCCGCCGGTTTGCATGGCTCCCGTCTGGGCGGCGACGTGGAGCGCATACAGCCCGGACTCGTCGGAGAAGTAAGCGATGGATTGACCGTCCGGAGACCATGCGGGCGAGCGCTCCATCACTCCCGGCGTATTGGTGATGTTGCGGGTGGGTCCCGGCTTCACCGGCACGGTCAGAATTTCGCCGTGCGCTTCCAGCGCGGCGCGAACGCCGGTCGGAGAGATCGCAGCATGATCGATTTCCCCGGCGACATTTTTGACGTTGGACCGTACTTCCGGCAGATCGGCTTGGATGTCGATCGGCACGCGACGGCTCTTGCCGGTCGCGCTATCGAAAAGATGAATCTCGCCCAGCTGGTCGTATACCAAGGTGGTACCCTCCCCGGCGAGACTGCGTATATCCGGACCTGCGTTATGCAGAACCTCGGCAACAGCCTTGGTGCCGGGATCATAGCGGAAGATCCCCATGTGTCCGGCTCTCCCCGAGAGAAAATACACTTGCTGGCCGATATACACGGGAAAGAAGTCTGAAGCTCGATCGTGTGGAATCTCCGCCGACTCCAGGCTCGAGAGCCCGGTTATCCAGATCGTGCTCGCTCGGCCCCCGCGATAGTTTCCCCACGCCACGAACGTGGTGTAGTCAAATCCGAAGGCCGGAGCCAGCGGCGAGTATGCGATGTGCGAACCGTCGGGCGACATCTGGCCTTGATAGGCCATCGGCAGCGGCAGGCGGGTGACCTCGCCGCCTCCGGCCGGAACGGAGAAAAGTTGCGTGTACCGGCTCGCCGACAAGCGGGTGGAGCGAAACAAAATGCGCTTTCCGTCCGGGGTCCATCCAACGGCGACATCGGGGGACGGGTGGTAAGTCACCCGATGCGGTACGCCCCCCGCGGCGGGGATGGTGAACACATCAGTGTTGCCGTCATATTCTCCTGTAAAGGCAATCATGCTGCCGTCCGGAGAGTAGATGGGTGCGCTTTCCAACCCCACGCCGATCGTCAGGCGTGCGGCGCGGCCGCCGTCGCGGGAAACCGTCCAAAGGTCGCCCGCATATCCGAAGGCGATGGACTGCCTGCTCAGAGCAGGGGATTGAAATAGGTATGATTTCTCTGCCGCATACGCCGCATCGAAAGCGAACAAAAGGCACACGACTCCCAGCGTAACCGCCGAGTGGTGAATGCGATGCACGAGACGCTCCGGTAATCGGTAGGCCACCCAATTGCCGATGTTGCGGCACCTTCGCCTAGTTTCGCAACCCGCTCGCGCGGTTCGCCCTTACGCCATCCCCGCCCTCCGGAGCGGCATTCGCGCCACCCAAGTCGCGAATGCCGTCCGGACAATCAGCCTAGCTTAGCTCGTTTAGAGCGCGATCCAGACGTCGATGCCGCCGTGCTTGGAGCAAGCGCGATCGCGATTTCGGGTCTGCGTGAAATACCCGTCTTGGCAGCGGGCCGACGCGCGCGGATGATCGTGCCGGTACCGAGCAACCGGGTCGTCTCCGCCCTCGTCGCGGCGATCGTCATGCCGCCTCGCGGGCTGATCGTCCCGCGCCTCGTCGCGCCGCGGCTCGTCGCGAGCTTCGTCACGCCGCCCCGGCTGGTCGTCGCGATACTCGTCACGCCGTGTCGCCGGCTGGTCGTCCCGGCGCTCGTCATGCCGCGCCGACTGATCGTCGCGATGATCCTCGGTCCTCTGCTCCTGATGGTCTTGATCTTGCGCGTGCACCGTCATCGGGACGATTGCGCTCGCCGACAGCGCCGAAACGGCGAGAATCAGCGGCTTCCAACTCTGATGAAACATGGGCCCCTCCTGTTATCACTGCAGAGAACCCAGTATGGACAAAGGTCTTAATCGCGCCATCCCACAAGGCAGGCATCGGCTGTCGGCCGGAGCCTACGATGCGCGGGGGGGGTGCCGTCGCGGCGAAGAGCGGCGTCAGTGCGGGAGGGAAGCGTACAAAAATCGCGCCGTCAATCCCAGAGCCCGGTCGAAGGTAGCGCCAATGTCCCACAGGCTTGTGACTATGACCAATACCCACATGGCGCGCCGAGCCCAATATTCCGCCGCAATTTGCGAGGCCGTTTTGAATCGATCGCATTCGTCGGGCGCCGCGCCCCGGGGCGCTGCAGCGTTGCTTTGGTAGCGGCGGATCCACAGTCTCAATACTGCTTGCACACCGACCACCGCGTTTTTTCCTGACATCCAACAGCTCCCTCATACTGAGGCATGCCGTGAGATTCCATGAATTGGGCGAGGAATGCTATTAGTAATACACCGCAGACGGCGCGGCGTGCCCGACACCCGGCGCGTAGGTGGTTGCCGACTCCAAGGCCCTTGCCGAAGCTACGGCGCCCTCCCCGGAATCCAGGACGTCCCTGCCAAGGGAATACCCGCCATGGCGGCCGCTTCGACGGTCAACGCCACCAGATCCTCGTTCTCGAGGTGATGCACGTCTTGCTTACCGCAGGCCCGCGCGATGGTGGTGAGTTCCATAGTCACGGTCTTGAAGTAATTTTTGAGCCGCTTCGCCCCCACTGCCGGCTCGAGACGCAATTCGAGCGCCGCATCCTGCGTCGTCACCCCGACGGGACACTTTCCTGTATGGCAGTGATGACAGAAGCCTGGTGCGGTTCCGAGGCGCGCATAATCCTCAAGCGCGGACACGTGCTGGCCGCCGACAATGTACGAATCGCTGTTGCAGCCCAACGCCACCAGGACCCCCTGCCCGATTGCGACGGCGTCGGCCCCCATGGCGAGAGCCTTGGCCACGTCCGCGCCGCTGCGGATCCCTCCGGAAATCACCAATTGCACGGTGCCGCGCATGTTCAGCTCATCCAATGCATCGACGGCCTGGCGAAGCGCGGCGAGCGTCGGAATTCCGACATGCTCGATGAACACGGTCTGCGTTGCCGCGGTTCCCCCCTGCATGCCGTCGACCACAATGACATCGGCGCCGGCGTGCACGGCGAGCTTCACATCATTGAATACGCGCGTGGCGCCGACTTTGACATAAATCGGCTTTTCCCAGTCGGTGATCTCGCGCAGCTCATTGATCTTGATCACGAGGTCATCGGGTCCGGTCCAGTCCGGATGCCGCGACGCCGAGCGTTGATCGACACCCTCCGGAAGCGTGCGCATGCGCGCGACCCGGGGATTGACCTTCTGTCCAAGGAGCATTCCGCCGCCGCCGGGCTTGGCGCCTTGACCAATGACGATCTCGATGGCATCGGCGCGCCGAACATCGTCCGGATTGAATCCGTAGCGCGATGGCAGGCACTGATAGACCAGCGTTTTCGATGAAGCCCGCTCCTCGATGGTCATTCCGCCGTCGCCCGTGGTCGTCGAGGTGCCTACTTCGGTCGCGGCACGCCCCAACGCGTCCTTGACCCGCGCCGACAACGCCCCGAAGCTCATGCCGGCAACCGTGATCGGGATCGCAAGTTCAATCGGGCGCGAGGCGAAACGCGTGCCGAGCAGCGTCTTGGTGGAGCAACGTTCTCGATACCCTTCCAGGGGGTAGCGCGACAGAGAAGCGGCTAGAAAAAGCAGATCGTCGAAATTAGGGACGCGGCGCTTGGCGCCCAAGCCCCGGATCTCGTACAAGCCGCTCGCGGCGGCGCGCTGTATGTAATCGATCGTCGATCGATCGAAACCGGCCGATTCCTCAAGCTGCGGGCCCGTCATATCAATACTCCTGGTCGGCATCGGCATGCCAGTGATAGAGGCTTTTCGCTGAGGCCACACGCTTGAATTCCCCGGCGTCGTGCGCAATGCCGGATCGCGCCAGCAAATCTTTGACGGCGGCGCGATCGGTGTCGTTCATCGGCTCGAAGCGCGCGTCGGCGCCGAGCGAGCGCACATTGCCGCGCACGTAAATGACCGCTTCGTACAGTGAGTCGCCGAGCGCATGCTCGGCATCACCGCAAATCACGATCCGCCCCGCTTGCGCCATGAACGCTGAAAAACTGCCGACGCTGCCCCCGACCACGATGTCGGCGCCCTTGAGCGAGATCCCGCAACGCAAGGACGCATCGCCGTCGATGATCAAAAGACCGCCATGCGCCGAAGCGCCCGCCGCGGTCGATGCGAAGCCTTTGATGTGCACCCGCCCGGACATCATATTTTCAGCAGCCCCGGGACCGGCATTTCCATGCACCGTCACCGCGGCATGCTTGTTCATTCCCGCCACGTAATAGCCCGTGTGGCCGTAAATCTGCACGTCGAGGTCGGCATCGAGACCGCACGCGATGGAATGGGCTCCATCCGGATTTCTCACATGAACCTGCGACACGCCCTGGTGGACTGCTTGCTTGTGCAGAAACAGATTCAATTCCCGCAGGCTGCTCTGGGCGAGATCGAATTCGCGCACCTTCGGCAAAGGCATCAAATTCGCCATGAATAAATCTCCTCGGGCTTGGGCTCGAACAGCGTCGCGCGAGAAATCCCCGGCAAATGCGCCAAAGAGCGGAACTCGGATGCAATGGCAACGTAGTCGTCGGTCTCGGCCACCACGGCCGGCTTGCATGCGAAGGCGTCGCGGACGATGAGAAGTTCAGTGTCGGTGCCCATCAAAAATGTGAAAAATCCGTCCAGCTCGCTGAATCCGCGCTGCACCGCCGTCCTCAAGTCATCGCCCTCGCGCAGCCGCCACTCGAAGAACCGGCACGCGGCTTCCGTATCGTTGTCCGTCTCGAATTCGATGCCGAGCGGCTCCAAACGCTTCCGCACCAGGTGGGGATTGGATAGAGACCCGTTGTGTACCAGGCAAAAATCGCGGCCCGCCGTGAAGGGATGAGCGTGTGCGGGCGTAACCGCCGACTCGGTTGCCATACGGGTGTGTCCCACGAGGTGTGAGCCGCGCAGCGATTTGAAATCGTATCGCGCTGCGATATCCGCCGGCGCACCCACGTCTTTGTACAGATCTATCGATTGGCCTACCGAGAGCACGGCGATCATCGGCGCGTTGCGTGCGAGCCATGCCGCGAGCAAATCGGGATCGGCGCCGCTGGTCAGTACCGCGTGATTGCCGTGAGCGGAGATTTCGTGCGCTTGAGCATGTGCGCCCGCAAAGTCGGCGGCGATCCTCCCCAGCAGTTCCGACCAATCCGCCTCGTTCTCGCCGCTGTACAAGCTGAGCTTATGATGCCGCTCCGACACCGGCGCCGTGTAGACGGCGAGACCCGCGGAATCCGGGCCGCGCTCGGTCATGCCCACCAGCATGGGCACCATCAGCGCGCCGAGTCGATCGCGCAGCGCAGGATTCTTCACCAGAAGGCCGACTATTCCACACATGCTGCAGCTCCTGAAGATTTCCCTAGAAGAACTCGAGATAGCGGCGGGATTCCCAATCGGACACATGGCGCGAGTATTCTGTCCATTCCATGCGCTTCAACCGGATGAATTCGCGAGCGAGATCGGACCCCAATCCATCGCAGATCACTTTGTCCGCTTCGAGCGCGTCGACGGCTTCGTGCAGGGACTGCGGCAAGAGTTTGATGCCCTTCGCCGCCAATTCTTCCGCCGACAACTCGTAGAGGTTGATATTCCGCGCCGGACCCGGATCGAGTTTTCGGTCGATGCCGTCGAGCCCGGCGGCGATGAGGGCGGCTGCTACGAGGTAGGGATTGCACGCGGAATCGGGCAGCCGGATCTCGAGACGTCCATGCGGCACGCGGACGCAGGCAGTTCGATTGTTGTCGCCGTAGGCGATGTAGGCGGGTGCCCATGTGGCGCCCGACAACGCTCGGCCGACGACCAGGCGCTTGTACGAATTCACCGTCGGTGCGGCAACCGCGCAAAGGCCGCGCGCGTGCTCCAGCACTCCCCCGAGGAAATGGTAGGCCAAGCTCGAGAGGCCCATTCCCGATTTGTCGTTCTCATCGTAAAAAGCGTTCTTCTGTTTTGCCGAGCCCAAAGAAACGTGAAAGTGCGCGCCGCTGCCTGCGCGGTTGGCAAACGGTTTCGGCATGAATGTCGCGGTCAGTCCATGCTTGTGGGCGATTTCGCTGACGGCCATCTTGACGAACGTAAAGTTATCCGCAGACTTGAGCGCATCGGCATACGTAAAATTGATCTCGAACTGGCCATTGCCGTCCTCATGGTCGATCTGATAAACGTCGATCCCCACCGCGCGAAGACCCGCCACCATTTCGTCCAGCACTTCGCGGCTGCGATACAGACCTTTGTAGTCGTAGCAAGGTTTGTCCAGATTGTCCGTTGAGTCGGCGGGTCCCAAGCTGCCGTCGGCGCGCCGCGTCAGCAGCATGAACTCGGGCTCGATGCCGGTGTACATCGTGAACCCGCGCTCGGCGAGTCGGGCAATTTGCGTTTGCAGCGCCACGCGGGAGCAGTAGGCGTAGGGCTTCTTGTTGACCACCCCATTGCAAATGATGCGCGCGTAGCCCGGCATCCACGGAATGTCCTGCAGCGTCGAGAGGTCGCCCACCGCCATATAATCGGGTCCCTCCGGACCCATGCCGAAGCCCCACAGCGCAAAGCCTGCGAAGCCCGCCCCGTCGGTGAGCACCATCTCCAGATGTTCGACCGGCACTGCCTTGGCCTTGGCGGCGCCGTGGATATCCACGAACTGAGCCAAAACGTAGCGGGTCTTGTGTTCTTCAAAAAACTTCTTTGCCTGTTGCTGATTCATCCCGGCACCCCTGTATAGCTACCACCGCATTCAATGACCACCGCACCCAAGGACTCGCCCATATATGGGCCGAACGTCGGATCGCACCACATTCGATAATAGCGGCCGGCCTCCGCGCCGCCGCCCGGCTCCCCTGTGTTTTCCCGCGCGCTATGCGGCACGACCAGCACTGCGACGCCGATCATGAGCGTCATGATCACGGGATGGGAATCCAGCGACAA
This sequence comes from Steroidobacteraceae bacterium, assembly GCA_035996065.1. Classification (GTDB taxonomy): domain Bacteria; phylum Pseudomonadota; class Gammaproteobacteria; order Steroidobacterales; family Steroidobacteraceae; genus Bog-1198. Next base: position 55,802 of record DASYJX010000063.1, read on the forward strand.
CGCCGCGAAATTCACATTGCAAACCTGCGCGAGCACCTCGTGAACCCGCTCCCCGCCGAGAACAAATGCCCAGTCTTCGCGCATCACCGGATAAACGCCCGACGGATATTCCTCCAGGAACGGCGAAATTCGCTTGATCGTCGTGCCGGCCGGACAGTCCTCGAGAAAAAACTCGGCGGTGCCGAGACGCGCCACGAGGAGCGCCTCGGTGGCCGCGACTCCATCCGGACGCGTCCAGGTATTGGAGATGGTTGGAAGGGGGACTCCTTGTTCAGCCAGCCATTGCGCTGCCCGCGGGCCTTTGAGGCCTAGCCTCCGGCGCTGCTCCGGCACTCTGAGAGCCAGCGCGCTCACGTTCTCACGTCCGCCTTCTGGCGCAGGTTCTTTGGATCGTAAAACGGCGCGGCGACGACTCGCGCGGCAAGGATTGCCCCGTTGTCGGCCCGTATCCGAATGCCTCGTCCGGCCTGCGCAAGTTCAGGGGCCAGCATCGCGAGTCCGATGGATTTATTCAGCACCCGAGAATGAGCCACGCTCGTGACACGGCCGGCGATCGCGTCCTTGTCGATGATCAAATGGCATTCCTTGGGCAACGGCATTGCGGCGTCAAGTTCGATGCCGACTAGCTTCTGCCGTGGCCCACGCGCCTGCAGGATGCGCAAACTGCGCTGGCCCACGAAGAACGGTTTCTTCATGGCGACGGCCCACATTGCATTCGCCTCCAACGGATCGGTCAAGCCGTCCGTGTCTTGACCCACGATAAAATGACCTTTTTCCAAACGCAGTACGCGTTGTGCTTCGACGCCGAAGGGCCTTAATCCCCTGGGCGCCCCCGCCTTGAGCAGAGCCCGCCAGACGTCCCGGGCGCCCCCGGCAGCGACATGGATTTCGTATCCCAGCTCACCGACGAAGCCGACTCGCATCAGGCGGGCGGCCACGCCGGCGATATCGGCCGATCGGACGGACAAATAGGGAAATGTTTCATTGCGCAGGTCCGTATTGGTCAATCCCTGTAATATTTCGCGGCTTAGCGGGCCGGCCAAATTGAAAGCCGCCCGATGCCCGGTGACATTCACCAAAGCGCAATCCAGTCCCCACGAGGCGTTGAGCCGGAGCATTTCGCGAAATACGGCGGCGGAACCGCCGGTTGTGGTCGTGAAATAAAACCGCTCGCCGCCCAGCCGCGCGATGACGCCGTCGTCGATGATGACGCCGGACTCGTCCAACATCAGCCCGTAGCGGGTCATCCCGACCGCGAGGTCCGAAAACCGTCCGGCGTAGACGCGATCCAGAAACTCGGCTGCGTCGGGGCCGTAAATCTCTATTTTGCCGAGCGTGCCCACATCGATGAGCCCGACACCGTTGCGTACGGCGTGCACTTCGGCGTCGATGCTTTGCGCGCGCGATTCGCCGGCCACCGCATAATATTGCGGCCTGCGCCAGTTTCCCGCCGGCATCCACACCGCTCCCAGGGAGCCATGCAGCGCGTCGATGGGCGTGCGTCGCTCCGGGGAGAAGCTGCGGCCCGCCAGCAACTTCATCGGAACCGGGTGATACATCGGCCGAGCAGTTGTGAGGCCAAGCTGGTCCACGCCGAGCCCGCGAAAGCGCGCGAGAATGCGCAGTGCGTTCATGTGGGAATGCTTGCCCTGCGAGGGCCCCATGCCGACTGTGCTGTAGCGCTTGAGCAGCTCGCTCGAATCAAATCCTTCCTGCGCTGCGTTTTCCAGGTCCTTCACTTGCAAGTCCTCGTCGAAGTCGACGAAGTTCTTGGCCTGCGGGTGATCGATGATGGGGAAGCGGTGCGACGGGCATCGAGTGCTGCGTGGGACCAGCACGTTCGGTGCGCCGCCGAATCCCGCGTGCGCCGCAGCCTGTGCGCCTGCGCGTCTTCCGTCAGCGAGCCGTGCTTCGATCTCGTAGACACCGTTCACGCGGCCGGCTGCATAAACTCCTGACGGCAAGTCTGCGGGAACGAATTGCTGCAACTCGTCCGAGAATCGCATGGTGCCGCCGGCCTGGAGGCATAGCTGCGCGGCGGCCGCCCACCCGACGCTCATCAAAACGGCATCACATTCGATATCCCGCATCGACTTCGCATCGAGGCGACCGTCCGGCCAAGGAGCCACCCGCAGGGCGGCGACTGTCCCGTTCGAGCCGCGAATGGCTTCATAGGGTGCGTGCGCATTCAGAATTTCAATACCCAGCGCAGCACAGGCCGCGACGGCGGCGTCGCTTTCCGGGGCGGCTCGCAACTCGACGATGGCAACCACGGGAACGCCGTGCTTGAGAATCTCCAGACACGCTACGTAGGCTTCCAGGTTCGCCGCGACGACAACGACCCGCCGTCCCGGCGCGACGCCATAGCGAGCGAGCAGCCGCAGAGCGCCGGACGCCAACATTACTCCGGGCAAGTCATTGTTGCGGAACACCGCGGGTTGTTCGACCACCCCCGTGGCGAACACCACCGCCTTGGCGCGCATCTTCGTCAGGTAGGAGTCCTGAGCCAGCGCAACCCAGTGATCGGCGTAATAGCCGGCCGCCACCGTTGCGGGATACACGGTAATGGCGGCCGACGCCTGCGCCGCCCGGACCAGAGCTGATGGCGCACCGTTGCCCGCGAGCCGAAACGATTCTTCCACCAGAGCGACTCGCGCTCCCTTCTCTGCGGCCGCCAGCGCCGCCGACACGCCGCTTGGACCCCCGCCGATGACCAAGACATCGCAAAATCCGTAGCGCTTCGGCGTTGTTTGGCGCTCGGCGCCGAGCGTCACTTCTCCCAATCCGGTCAGTGCCCGGAACATGCGCTCCCACCAAGGGAACAGACGTTTTGAATGAAATGCCTTGTAATAAAACCCCACCGGCAACAGCCGCGCGAAGCGATCCAGCACGCGTGCCTTATCGTGCGCCAGGCCTCCAAAAGTGTTGATGGCCGACACGCGCATGCCTTCGCGCAGCAGCGTCACGTCGCCGCGCACATTGGGCACGCCGTCGACCTGGAACAAGGTATTGCTGTCGTGATTGGCGAACGACAGGATGCTGCGTGGCCGATGATATTTGAAACTGCGTGCCAGAAGCGTGAGGCCGGCGGCGGCGAGTGCCGAGGAAATGGTGTCGCCCGAATACCCCTGATAGCGGCGGCCTTCGAAAGTGAAATGCAGGGCGGCGGAGCGGTCCAGCCACTCTTCGGGTTTTTTTTCGAGACGGTGCATCACGGCGCTGCGACCGGTACCGGCAATCCGCGGCGGATTGCCTCGGCGGGAAAGGTGGCGATGACTGCATCGCGCGTGGTATCGCGCAGAACGATGAACCAGAATCCCGAAGCGATGTGGCACCACCATTCGTACTTTGCGCCCGGCGAGCCGGAGCGATTGAACACATAGCTGCTCCACTCTGCATCGCTGCAGCTGCTCGGATCGGGGCTGTCGCGTATCTCGCCGCCGTACGCGAATTCCGATACGGGGCGCGGGCCGTTCAGAGGGCAGACCAGGACCTTCATCAGTGGCCCACCGACGCCGCGCCTTTTTCACCGGTGAGCTGGTATCGGGCGAAACGGTCGAAGTCGAATCCCTCGATCAGCGGATGATTGCGTCCGGTCGCCACCGTGTGACTCATGGTCTTGCCGCACACCGGTGTCGCTTTGAATCCCCAAGTGCCCCAGCCCGCATCCAGAAAAAAGCCTTCGATGGGCGTTACGCCCATGATGGGCGCGAAGTCAGGCGTCATGTCGGCCAGTCCCGCCCACTGACGATTCACCTTGACCTCGCTCAAGAACGGAAACATGTCCAGCATGTGTGCGGCCAGAGCTTCCACGAAATCGAGAGTCGACCGGGTATCATGCAGCTCATAGGGATCCAGCGAGGCACCCATCACCAACTCGCCGCGGGCTGTCTGGGATACGTAAACATGCAGGGACCCTGACACGATGATGGGATCCAGCCACGGCTTCACGGGCTCGGAGACCATGGCCTGCAGCGGATGCACGTAGATCGGCGTGCGCAAGCCCACCATGTCGAGTATTCGAGGCGTGAACCCCGCGACTGCGCACAACACCTTGGAGGTCGCAATGGGCCCGCGGGTAGTATCGACTCCCACCACGCGCCCGCCTTGCAATCGAATCCCGGTCACTTCGGTTTGCTGATGAATCTCCACGCCCCGCCGATCGGCGCCGCGTCCATACCCCCACGCCACGGCGTCATGACGCGCAATGGCGCCGGGCTCATGGAACAGAGCGCCGAGAATCGGCGCATGGCCTCCGCAGGTCATGTCGATCGATGGAATACCGCGTTTCACGAAGGCTGCGTCGACGGCTTCGGAACGCACGCCGTAATGCTTGTTGACCTCCGCCCTCCAGCGCATGGTGCGCATTGCCGAGTCCGTATGCGCCAGGGTGTAATGGCCGCGCTCGGAATAGAATAAGTTCAAATCGAAATCGGTCGCGAGATCCTGCCAAAGACGCACGCTCTCGTCGTAGAATTTCACGCCTTCGGGAGTGAGGTAATTCGAGCGAATGATGGTGGTGTTGCGGCCGGTATTGCCCCCGCCGATATAGCCCTTCTCCAGCACAGCCACTTTGCGAATACCGTGATCGCGAGCAAGGTAGTATGCGGCGGCCAAGCCATGTCCTCCCGCCCCGATGATGACCACGTCGTAACCCGCTTTTAGCGAGTCATGGCACGTAAACATGCGGGGTTCGGGATGCTTGCGCGACAGGCCGAAGCGAAGTAGGCGGTACGGCATAGGTGTTACGGAATATAAGCACGAAATTTAACTGGGGAGCAAATGATTTGCGTATTGCGCAATGACGGCCCCCGCCCGTCCGACATCCGCGTATGACACCGTGTAACATTCGAGATTGACGGTTCACGACAAGGATGTCTGCTATGTTCGTTTCCCCAAAAACGCCGTGGTTTCTTCCCTTGGTTTGCGCAACGGCGCTGATCGGCGCTTGTGGGGGCGGTGGCGGAGGTGGCGGCGGAGCTGCCGCGCCTGCCCCCGGCAATTCCGGCAACAGCTCCGGATGGGTTCAGGGCCAGTTTTCGCCGGCCTCGACTTTCGCCGCGAAGTGCGTTGCCCCGCGGACCGGAATCGATCCGGCAACGCATTCGGTTTACCCGGACCGCCCCGGCACCGCACTGGATGAAAAGAACTGGCTGCGATCCTGGACCAATGATCTGTATCTCTGGTTCAGCGAGGTGCCGGACAAGGACCCCGCCGTTTTTGCCTCGGACGCAACGTACTTCGACGCGCTCAAGACCTCGGGGACCACGCCGTCCGGCAAGGCCAAGGATCGATTCCATTTTACGTACCCGACCGCCACTTGGGAGTCATTGTCGCAGGCAGGCGTGCAGGCCGGGTATGGCGCGAATTTCGTCGTTCTTGCCGGCACGCCGCCCCGAAATGTGCTCGTGGCGTACACCGAGCCCGGTTCCCCGGCAGCACTCGCCCCGGCGAGTCTCGCGCGGGGAGCGAAGGTTCTGACGGTCGACGGCGTCGACTTGGTGAACGCCAACGATCAGGCAAGCGTCGACACGTTGAACGCGGGGTTGGGCCCCAAAACCGTCGGAGAGAGCCACACGTTTACCGTCTTGGATGCGGGCACGGCCACCTCACGCACGCTGACGCTGGTGTCCGCCGACGTCACCGAAACGCCGGTGCAGAATGTGCAAACCATCCCGATAGCGGCCGGAGACATCGTTGGATACATGCTTTTCAATGATCATCTGGCGACCTCCGAGATCGGGCTGGTTGCGGCGTTTAACCAATTGAAGAGCGCCGGCGTGCACGATCTGATCCTCGACATTCGCTATAACGGCGGGGGTTACCTCGATATCGCGAGCGAAGTCGCGTACATGATTGCGGGTCCGACGCCGACGGCGGGGCAGACTTTCGAACTCGATAAATTCAACAGCAAGAATCCGAGCGTCAACCCGGTGACGAAAACCGCCATCGCACCGCTCGGGTTTCACACGACCACCCAGGGATTTTCGCTGCCGGCAGGGCAGGCTCTGCCGTTCCTCAACCTGCCGCGGGTCTTCGTGCTGACGAGCGCCAGCACCTGTTCTGCCAGCGAATCCATCATCAACGGGCTTGAGGGTGTCAATGTCCAAGTGATCCAGATCGGCTCGACGACGTGTGGCAAACCTTACGGGTTTTATCCGGCCGACAACTGCGCAGTTACGTACTTTTCGATTCAGCTTCAAGGCATCAATGCCAAAAATTTCGGCAATTATCCCGACGGCTTCACGCCGCAAAATACGATCGCGACCGAGGGAGTCTTGGTGCCCGGGTGCTCGGTGGCGGACGACTTTGCGCACTCCCTGGGGGACCCTGCCGAGGGAGTTCTCGCGTCGGCGCTGAGCTACCGGGCGAACGGCGTCTGTCCCCTGCCGCCCAGCTTTATGCAGCCCCCGCCGACGCTCCAGGCGGGAACTTACGTGCCCCCTTCGGCGAACGGCATTGTGATCAAGCCGTTGTGGCGGCAGAACCGGATTTACCGTCCGCCTACGATGCGGTGAGTGCTGCGATCGGCAGGTGAATGTTACAGTTCGCGCCCAATGTCGCGAAAACTTCGGCCGCCCCTGCAGGAGCATCAACCTTGCTGAGATACCCAACCTTCGCTCATGTTGGCATACGGGCGCTAAGCGCATTGGCGTGCAGCACCGCGCTCGCGGTCGCCGCGTCTCAACCACCCGGCAATGTTGACGCCTCGCGATTGCGGGCCGCGGACCAAGAACCTCAAAACTGGTTCACCGCCGGCCGCGATCAGGAGGGCAGTTATTATTCGCCTTTGGCGGGCATCGATGCGAACAACGTCCGGCAACTGGGGTTTGCCTGGCAATATGACCTCGGCAGTCCGATGCGCGGCCAGGAAGCGACGCCGATCGTGATCGACGGGGTCATGTACACGTCGGGAACCTGGGGCTACGTCTACGCGGTGGATGCCGCCACGGGAAAAGAATTGTGGCGCTATGACCCGAAGCCCGACTATTTCGCCGGCAGACACCCGTGCTGCGACTTGGTCAACCGCGGCGTCGCCGTATGGAAGGGCAAGGTTTACGTCGCTTCGACCGACGGGCGTCTGCATGCCTTGGATGCGGCGACGGGCAAGCAGATCTGGGAGGCCGACACCATCACCGATCACTCGCTGCCGTACTCCAGCACGGGTGCACCGCAGATCGCCGGCAACGTCGTTGTGATCGGCAATGGCGGCGCCGACATGGGACATACCGGCGTACGCGGCTATGTCGCGGCTTACGATTTGGAGACCGGAGCGTTCAAATGGCGCTTCTACACGGTACCGCCGGCCGTCGGTCAGCCGTACGAGAATCCCGAATTAGCGCAAGCGGACAAAACCTGGGACCCTCATCGCAAGCCGGACTTGCACGGGGGCGGAACCGCCTGGGATGGATTCGCCTACGATCCAGGCTTGAATCTCGTGTACTTCGGCACGGCGAATGCGGCCCCGTACGATCTGCGTCAGCTCGGACCGGCGAGGCTCGACAGCCTCTTCACGGCATCCATCATCGCTTTGGATGCCGCCACCGGGCGTATGGCCTGGTACTACCAGACCACACCGCGGGACAGCTGGGATTACGATTCGGTGCAGAAATTGATTCTCGCCGATCTGCAAATCGCCGGTGCTCATCAGTCTGTCATCATGCAGGCTTCGAAGAACGGTTTTTTCTATGTTCTCGACCGTAAGACCGGCAAGCTGATATCCGCCAAAAACTTCACATACGTCAATTGGGCGTCCCGCATCGACATGAAGACCGGACGGCCGGTCCTCGCCGCGCAAGCCGACTGGTACTCCTCACCCAAGAACGTGTATCCATCCTGGGCGGGCGCACATACGTGGAACCCGATGTCCCTGAGTGCGCAGACGCGCTTGGTCTACATCCCCGTCATCGACATGTCTGCCGTGTGGGTCGACATGCTGCATAACGGCGGCAGCATGAAGTTCCTTGACGGTTTCTTTACGGTGCAAGGCCTCTTTCCGGATGACACTTACGATGCCGCCGCTTTGAAGAAGCTGTATGGACCGATGCCCGACATTCACGCAATCAAGGCGGCTCGAAAGGTGAACCCGGTGCGCGAACTGCTGCGCGCCTGGGACCCGGTGGCGCAGAAAACCGTCTGGGAACATGAGACGTCCGAAGGGATTCGCGGTTACGACGGCGGCATCATGTCTACGGCCGGAAATCTGGTATTCCAGGGACGCGGCACCGGCGAGCTCTGGGTCTACGCCGCCGACACGGGGAAAGTGCTGAAGGTGATCAAAACCGGAAGCCATCTCATGGCGGCACCCATGACATACGCCGTCAACGGCGAGCAGTTCGTGGCCATCCAAGCGGGATATGGTGGCGCAGCGATTACGGTGGGTCCAATCCCGCCGAGCAGTGCGGCACTCAAATATCAGAACACCAACCGCATCATCGTCTTCAAGCTCGGCGGAGGCGCAGTGCCGATGCCGGCTCCGCGGGTGGAAGAAGCTTTTTCGCAACCACCCAAACAGACCGCAACCAAGGTTCGGATCGATGCCGGCGAGATCAAGTTCCTCGAAGAGTGTTCGCGATGCCATGTGCTCGGACCGAGCAGCACTCCGGATCTACGCAAGCTCAATGACGGTTTGCACGCGGCTTTCAAGGATATCGTTTTGAAGGGAGTCCTCGCACCTTCAGGGATGGAACGCTTCGACGACATCCTGAGCGAGCAGGACGCCGACAATATCCATGCTTATTTGATCGACCAGAGCTGGGTCGCATATCGCGAACAAGCGGCCAAAGCTGCGCCGGCTAAGTAGAATATGCTGCAGCCTGGACTGATGATGGATCGGCCTCTGCTTATTTCCGGGATCCTTGAGCATGCGGCGGCACAGTTCGGCGACACGCAAATCGTCTCACGCGAGACGCATGGCACGGTCTTTCGCTACACCTATTCCGAGTGCGCCGCGCGCGCACGAAAACTGGCGAACGCCCTCGGGCGATTGGGGCTGAAGAGCGGTGACGTGGCCGGATCCATTGCCTGGAACAACCATCGTCATCTCGAAGCGTATTACGCGGTTTCCGGCAGCGGCATGGTCATGCATACCTGCAATCCGCGTCTGCACCCCGAACAGCTGATCTACATCATCAATCATGCCGAGGACAGAGTGCTGCTGTTCGACCCGACTTTCGCCCCATTGATCAGGGAAATCGCCGCCCATTGCCCGCAAGTCAGGGTGTGGGTTGCTTTGAGCGACACGGCGCACATGTCCGGGGTCGAAGGGATTCCCGGCCTGCGTTGCTACGAGGAATTGATTGCGGCGGAACGTGACCAATTCGAATGGCCGGAATTCGATGAGCGCAGCGCGGCCGCGCTTTGCTACACCTCAGGGACGACCGGACATCCCAAGGGTGCCCTGTATTCTCATCGGTCGATGGTGCTCAACGCCATGATGATCTGCGCTTCCGGACTGTTGTCGGTCTCTGCGAGAGAGGTCGTTCTGCCGGCGGTCCCCATGTTTCACATCAACGGCTGGTGCATCCCGTACGCCGCATTGATCGGGGGCGCGAAGTTGGCATTACCCGGCCCGCGGCTGGACTGCGCCGGACTGTATGAAATGATGGAAACGGAGAGCGTTACGGTGAGCGCCGGCGTTCCCACCATTTGGTTGGGGATGGTGCAGTACCTCGAGCAAAACGGTTTTCACTTCTCGACGCTGCGACGCATTATCGGCGGCGGTTCGGCACTGCCCCTCGCGCTGATCGCCGCCTTGAGCGATCGATACGGAATCGATGTGCGCCACGGCTGGGGAATGACGGAGACCGTCGCAGTGGCAACGCTGAGCGCCTTGAATTCATCAGAGATGTCGCTGCCGCCGGCAGACCGGCATGCGCTCATTGCCAAGCAAGGAAAAGCGGTATTCGGCGTGGAAATCAAAGTTGTGGACGAACACGGCGCCGCTCTGCCGCGGGATGGCAGATCGCAGGGCGAACTTATGGTACGCGGGCAATGGATCGTAAGCGGGTATTATAAAAGCGAGTCCTCGCCGCTGGTCGAGGGTTGGTTTCCCACCGGAGACATCGCCACCATCGATCCCGCGGGCGTCATGCAGATCAGAGATCGTGCTAAGGATCTCATCAAGACCGGCGGAGAATGGATCAGCTCGATCGATCTGGAGAATGCCGCTACCGGTCATCCGGCGGTAGCCGCGGCGGCGGTCATCGGCGTGAAGCATCCGAAGTGGCAGGAAAGGCCCGTTCTTTTCGTCGTGCGCAAACCGGGGCGGACTTTGGAGCGTGAGGAAATATTGGAATTCCTGTCGAGGCAAGTCGCCCGTTTGTGCGTACCGGATGAGGTCATATTTCTGGATTCGCTCCCGGTGGGCGGAACAGGCAAAATACAAAAAGCGATTCTGCGGGAGAAATACGGCGGCGTGTTCGATTAGGGCTACACGGGCGCCTATCGGTATTCCGCGAGTTCTTGGCGAACTTCTATCGCCTTCTTAGCTCCCGGCTATTGGCCGCAGGTGATTTCGATAATAGGCACCGCGAGCGGCATAATGCGCCGCGATTTTGATGAGGTTCTCTTGCTCCTCGGCGGTAAGCTCGCGCACCACCTTGGCAGGCGCGCCAAGGATGAGGGTACCGTCGGCAAATATCTTGCGCTCGGTGACTACGGCGCCGGCGCCGACCAGGCACCCTTTGCCGATGACGGCCGCGTTCAACACGACGGCCTGTATCCCTATGAGCGAACCATCTCCCACGGTGCAGCCGTGCATCATCGCCTGATGGCCGATGGAGACATTGGTACCCACCAGCAGCGGAAATCCGGGATCCGTATGCAGGACTGCCCCGTCCTGCACATTGCTTTGGACGCCGATGCTGATGATTTCGTTGTCGCCGCGCAGGGTGGCGCCGAACCATACGCTGCCGTGATCGGCGATGACCGCGTTGCCGATGATCGAAGCGCTCGGTGCGATGTACGCGCTCATCGCTATCGTTGGCGAAGCGTCGCCCAATTTATATAAGGCCATAAGCTGAACATACCGCACATCGGGATGCTCTAATAGTCTGGATTATCATCGACGACGATCATGAATGAGACCTCGACGGCTGCCGATGCTCCGCCGCAAGCTTGGCGCAAGGCCTTGTGGCGCCTTTGGACGTTGCGGCGGGTGCACTCGGCTCCGTTCGGGAATCCACTGCGTGCCGCTTTGATCATGGCTGCGGTTTGGCTTGCGCTTTGGGTGGCCATTGACCGATGGCAATCGCAACCGGAGCCGCAATTTTTCGCCGGCGGAATTCCTCTCTTTGCTTGGTATGTGCTTGCAATCCTGGCGATGGCCGCACTGCTGAGATCCCGAGCGCATCCTGCGCCGGGTTTCGGGCCTTGCCTCACGCTGGCGATGGGAGCGGTGCCGGTGCCGCTGCTGTTCGCAAGCGTAGCCGCGGCGTATCTGGATCCCGGGTGGTTCTGGGGCGCGGCCGTTATCGTGGCTCTCTACACGCTGCTTTACCTCGCGCGCGGGCTGCGCGCCATAACCGGCGAAACGCAGCGCGCAGCCGCCTGCGCCGGTCTCGTGTTCATGACCGGGTTCGTGCTGCTCACCGATACGTTGGATGTCATTCCCGACGTGTGGGCCCCGCAGGCACAGGAAACGGAGCCCGGCGACGCGTTCGCGGATGGCGAGGCCATCTTATTCGGGCAGGCGGCCCGTATCGATGAGTTGCTGGCGCAAATCGGCCCCGGCGCTTCGCTCAAGCCGCAGGCCTTCTTCCTCGGCTTTGCCGGCGTCGGCACCGAGAAGGTGTTCTCGCAAGAAATCGGATTGGCGTCGAAGGTGCTCGGAGATCGATATGACTTCGGCGCCAGACGCGTGTCGCTGATCAACGATGAACGCGACTTGGAGCGCGCCCCGCTGGCAACCGTATCCGGGTTGAAGTACGCTCTTCGCGGCCTCGGCTCCCGCATGAACGTGGACCGCGATGTGCTTTTCTTGTCGATCTCCTCGCACGGCGCGGAAGATCCCGCGATCATAGTCTCGAATTCGCAGCTGCCGCTTCAAGATCTGACGGACGAAGATCTCGCCGATGCGTTGCGCGAATCGGGCATCAAATGGCGCGTGATCATTATTTCGGCCTGCTACGCGGGTGGCTTCATCGGACGCCTCAGCGACCCGCATACAATCGTGATCGCCGCTGCAGCGGCTGATCGCACGTCGTTCGGCTGCTCGAACGATCGCGATCTCACTTACTTTGGGGAGGCATTTTATCGCGACGCGTTGCCGACCGCCCGCTCGTTGCGCGTCGCCTTCGATGCCGCCAAGACCGCCATCGCCGCCCGCGAACGCCGCGAGCGCGTCGAAGAATCGAAACCTCAGGCGTATTTCGGCGGGGAGCTGGAGGCGAAGCTGGCCTCGATCGAGCGTCAATGAACGATTCCCCACCCTCGTCGCTTTTTGGCGGTACGCGCAGCGGCGATCCGCGCAGGCTCAGGTGTCCTCGTCGTAGACGATGATCGACAACATCCGAATCGGCACCTTACCCAGCGTTTCGGGACCATGCGGTACGTCGCCGCGGAAACTCAATGAATCGCCCACCTCCAACGGATAGCTGTGGCTGCCGTGCCGATAAGTCAGCGATCCCGCGAGCAGGTAAATGAACTCGGTGCCGGGGTGTTGAAAACCCGGAAACACTTCGCTCTTGTCGGTCAGCGTCACGAGAAAGGGCTCGAACGATTTTCGCGGGCCGCGCTGAGCAGCCAGCAGATGGTAGGTATGGCCGCGGCGAGTACCGCGGCGAACGACCTCGAGTCCCAGGCCCGCGGGCACCCGCTGCGCTCCCTCCTCATCTCCGCCGACCTGCTGGAGCAGCAGCGCCGGCCGCACGCCGAGCGCCCCCGCCAACGCAACCAAGGTTTCGAGGCTCGGGGTCACATGACCCGTTTCCAATCGGCTGAGCATCCCCGCGCTGATTCCCGCGGAGGATGCGACATCGGTGAGCGTTAAATCCTGGCTCTCGCGTACGCGCCTGGCGACGGAGCCGAGTTGCCGGCCGACGTTGCCGGCCGCGGCCGTCGATACCGCCCCCGATCTTGGATGTTTCGCTACACGCGCCACGCGAGGCCTCTTTGATAGCCCATGGTCACGCATGGAGTGCTGCTTCCATGCGCCTGCGGGTCAATTTACACTGCACGCAATAAATTTGCACTACAGTAACTGACATGATATTTATTCCGATGCCTGCGCATTTCATGAGTATCTCGCCACGCTCTTTCGGCCGGCGCGGCGGTCACCTGGCCAGCGCCGTTCAATCGAGAATATGATACGAGTTCCTCGCCTTAGGGGGCGAGTCCTTCCCAAATAAACACCGCTCCACAAAGCGAGAGGATTAAGAGTATGGCGCGCGACCCAAAACACGACATCCTGTTTCAGCCGATCAAAATCGGCCCCAAGACGCTGCGCAACAGGTTTTATCAGGTGCCGCATTGCATCGGAGCGGGTTCAGACAAGCCGGGCTTTCAGGCGGCGCATCGTTCACTGAAGGCCGAAGGCGGCTGGGCGGGAATCAATACCGAATATTGTTCGATTCATCCCGAATCGGATGATACGCATCGCCTGTCGGCGCGCATTTGGGATGCGGGGGACGTGCGCAATTTGCGGGCCATGACCGATCATATCCATCACTTCGGTTCCCTCGCGGGAGTGGAGCTTTGGTACGGCGGATCCCATGCGCCGTGCATGGAATCGCGCGCAACGCCGCGCGGCCCGAGCCAATACGCCTCGGAATTCGAAACGCTCACGTACTGCAAGGAAATGGACTTGGACGATATCGCCGCCGTGCAGCAGTACTATGTGGACGCCGCGCTGCGCTCACGGGACGCGGGCTTCGATATCATCTACGTCTACGGCGCGCACTCCTATCTGCCGCTGCAGTTTCTCTCGCCTTACTACAACAAGCGCAAGGACAAGTACGGCGGCTCGCTGGAAAATCGCGCGCGTTTCTGGCTGGAAACCCTGGAAAAGGTCCGGCGCGCCGTGGGCCACGACTGCGCCATCGCAACCCGCTTCGCCGTTGATACGCTGTACGGCGAATCGGGAATCGAAGTCGAAAATGACGGCATGAAATTCATCGCATTGGCCGACCCGCTGGTCGATTTGTGGGATGTGGATGTGGGCGACATCGCCGAGTGGGGAGAAGACGCGGGTCCGTCGAGGTTCTATCAACAGGGCCACCAGGTGCCCTGGACGCGCTTCGTCAAGCAGGTAGCCAAGAAGCCGGTACTCGGTGTGGGCCGCTTTACCGACCCTGAAAAGATGACCGAAATCGTGACCAAGGGCATCGCCGACATTATCGGCGCCGCCCGGCCGTCCATCTCCGATCCCTGGCTTCCGAAGAAAATCGAAGAAGGCCGCTACGACGATATCCGCGTCTGCATCGGCTGCAATGTGTGCATTTCTCGCTGGGAAATCGGCGGCCCGCCGATGATCTGCACGCAGAACGCAACCGCGGGCGAGGAATATCGGCGCGGCTGGCATCCGGAAAAATTTCCGAAGCGCGGCTCGGACGACTCCATATTGGTAGTGGGTGCCGGACCTTCCGGCTCCGAATGCGCTCGCGTGCTGATGGAGCGGGGCTATACCGTGCATCTCTACGACACCGCGGCGAAGATCGGCGGCAATTTGAACGCGATCGTGACGCTACCGGGGCTGGGCGAGTGGGGCTACCACCGCGACTACCGCGAGCTGCAGATCAACAAGCTCTTGAAAAAGAACAAGCAGAGCCAGGTGGCCCTGGGTCAAAAACCGATGACGGCCGAGACGGCCCTGGCCTATGGCGCGGAGAAAATCGTCATCGCCACGGGTTCGTCTTGGAACACGGATGGCACCAACTGCCTCACCCATGACCCGATTCCGGGAGCGGATGCCTCACAAGCCGATCAGCTCACGCCGGAGCAGGTGCTCGCAGGGAAAAAATCCATCGGCAAGCGGGTGGTCATTCTGAATGCGGATACCTATTACATGGCGCCCAGCCTGGCTGAAAAACTCGCCATGGCGGGTCACGAGGTCACCATTGTCACGGGCGTGCATCTGGCCAACTACATGCATTTCACTCTCGAGTATCCGAACATGATGCGGCGCATGCATGAGCTGCACATCAAGGAAATTCACAACGCCTTCAGCACGCGCATCGAGAAAGGCCGTCTGGAGGTCTATGACATTTTCGGCGACGGCTCGAAGCGCACCTATCGCGGCCGCGGTCAGCTGCCGCGCGAGGCGAACAAAAGCCAGCGGTGGGTGGACTTCGACTCGCTGGTGCTGGTCACCGGCCGTCATTCGGTCGACTCCTTGCATCGCGAACTCAAAGCTCGCAACGGCGAGTGGGAGAAGAACGGAGTCAAGGATGTGTACTTGATCGGCAATGCCGAGGCACCGCGCCTGATGGCGGACGCCACGTTCTCCGGCCACCGACTCGCGCGCGAAATCGAAGAACCTCGTGCGCAGCTGCCGCTGCCGTACAAACGCGAGGTCGCGGTCTGGGGTGCGGCGCACCTGCCCGGCGAAAAGTTTGAGCTTGAGTACAAGACCTGATCGTGAGCCGCGCTGACGCTGTCACTCGGATCCTGTTCGAGGCGTTCTCAGCAGCCGAAGTGCGGCTCTTTTACGTGCTCGGCTATGCCGCGATAGCGATCTTCTTCTACGGCGTTTATGTGCAGATCCGCAAGTATCGCCGCGGCGCGGCCTTGCGTCTCGAGGGCGGATTTTCGATCCGGCTCCTCGCCATGCTCGCCTCGGTGTTTAGCGGCCGCACCGTCGACCGCCGCGATCCTGCGGCGGGGAACGCGCACCGCCTGATTTTCTACGGATTCGTGCTGCTGTTCGCCGGAACCGCGACCATCACTCTGGAATACGACATTCTCGAGCCCTTGTTCGGAATCCGTTTCTGGTACGGTCGTTTCTACCTCGTGTTCTCGCTGGTGCTGGATGTGGCGGGAATCGTTCTGATCGCGGGACTGATCTATATGATGTATCGGCGCGGCTGGTTGCGCCTGCCGAAACTCGATTATGCGAGACCGGACCGCGTACCGGGCGATCCGGACTTCGACCGTCCGCAATACCGCCGCGAAGACTGGGCATTCCTGTGGATTCTGCTGACGATTGCCTTCACAGGCTATGTGCTGGAGGGAGCCAGGCTGGTTTGGCTGCAAGACCGCGCGGACGTGTGGGATACCCGCTGGTGGTCTCCGGTGGGTGCGCTGATGGCGCAGGGCATGCACGCGATGGGGCTCGGTGCGCAGGGCGGCGGTCTCCTGCGGCATGGCCTCTGGTGGTTTCACGGTCTGATTGCGCTCGTCCTCATCGCGTTGATCCCATACACCAAGGTCAAGCACATTTTCACGGCGGCGGCTTCGCTGATGGTCCGCGATCCGTTGGCGTCGCAAAGATTACCGCGGGTTCCGGATTCGGTGGAACAAGTGGGTGTCGCGAAGATCACCGATTTCAATTGGAAGCAACTGCTCAACCTCGACGCCTGCACCAAGTGCGGCCGCTGTCACGAAGCATGCCCCGCGCGTGCGGTCGGCGCCCCGCTCTCGCCGCGCGACGTGATATTGAGCTTGCGCGAGTTTGCCCACGCGACGCTCGAGTCGGGGGTCGTCCCCGACGCTGCCGAACTCGACGTACACGGCAAGGCGCCCGGACAAGTGGCGATGGAGACCCTATGGTCGTGCCGCACCTGCATGGCCTGCGTCGAGATTTGTCCGGTTGCCGTGGAGCACGTGCCCATCATCGTGCAGATGCGCCGCAAGCTCGTCGAAGATGGCGCGATGGATCCGCTGCTGACTAAAACCCTGCAGACGATCCACAAAACCGGTAATTCATTCGGCGAATCGAAGCGCAAGCGCGGCGCCTGGACGAAGGCCCTGCCCTTCCCGGTCAAGGACGCGCGCAAGGAACCGGTCGATGTGCTGTGGTTCGTCGGCGACTATGCATCGTTCGATCCGCGCAATCAGAAAGTCTCGCAAATGTTCGCCTCGCTCTTGCATCAAGCCGGCGTCGATTTCGGGATCCTGTATGACGCCGAGTCGAATGCCGGCAACGACGTTCGGCGAGTCGGCGAGGAAGGACTTTACGAAGTGCTCGCAACCGGCAACGTGAAAGCGCTGTCGAGCGCAACCTTCAAGAGCGTCGTCACCACGGATCCTCATTCGTTCAACACCATTCGCAACGAATATCCCGACTTCGGCGGCAAGTATGAAATTGAGCACTACACGACGCTCGCGAAGCGATTGTTCGCGCAAGGGCGCCTGCAAATTACCAACCCGCTGAAATACCGCGTGACCTTCCACGATCCGTGCCACTTGGGAAGGTTCAACAAGGGATATGACGCGCCGCGCGAATTATTGGCGCTGCTCGGCTGTGAACTCGTCGAGATGGGACGCTGCAAGGCGAACTCTTTCTGCTGCGGCGCCGGCGGCGGCAGAATTTGGATCCCTGACCCCGTGGGCGCCGAGAAACCGGCACAGAATCGGATGAAGGAAGCGGCGGCGATCCCGGGACTCGAGGTCTACGTCGTCAGCTGCCCTAAGGACCTCACGATGTTCGAGGACGCGCTCAAAACTACCGGCAACGAGGATAAATTCGTGGTCAAGGAACTCATAGAACTCATTCGCGAAGCCATTCCGGTGCGCCGCACCGACGAGGTGGCCGCGTGAAAATTCTGGTCGCCGTCAAACAGGTCGCGGCCCTCGATGAGGATTTCGAGATCCGCGCCGACGGGCGCGACGTCGACCCGGATTTTTTCCTTCGCGATTTGAACGAATGGGACGATTTCTCGTTGGAGGAAGCCGTCAAGATCAAGGAGTCCGCCGCGCAAGCGGTGGCCGCAAATGCCGCGGCCGCCAACGCGGTCGAAGTAGTCGCCGTCTCGGTGGGACCCGACGACGCCGATGAGTCCTTGCGCAAGTGCCTGGCGAAGGGCGCGGACCGGGCGATTCGGGTGTGGGACGCGGCGATCGAAGGCTCCGATTCCATCGCCATCGCGCGGGTGCTGGCGGCGGTGGCCAAGCGCGAGGCACCGCAGATGCTGTTTGCCGGCGTGCAATCGTCCGACCAGGCATTTGCATCGACCGGCATCGCCACGGCGGCGCTTCTTGGCTGGCCGCACGCAGCGGTCGTGAGCAGCCTGGTGCTCTCGTCGGGAGCCCAGTCGGCCGTCTTCCGGCGCGAATTGGAAGGTGGTCTGCTGCATGAAGTTCAGATTCAATGCCCCGCGGTTCTGACCATTCAGCTCGGCATCAACACACCGCGCTACGCATCGCTGCGCAGTATCAAACAGGCTGCTGCAAAGCCGATCGAAGTGTGGTCCCTGGCAGACGTCTCTTTGGGAGCGGCCGACGTCGGCGAGCCAGGCTCCCTGTCGCGCGTCCGCCGCATGTACGTCCCGGACAAAGGCCGAGCGCAGCTCATCGAAGGGGATGCCGCGCAGCAGGCGGCGCGCCTCGCTCAAATCATTCGCGAATTCAAAGGGGCTGAGGCATGAGCGGCGTTCTGGTCATCGCGGAACAGCGGCGCGGCGAACTGCGCCCCGTATCTCTGGAGTTGGTGGGTGCGGCGCAAGGCCTGCGCCGCACGGGCGATGAGGTGGCGGTCGCCATCTTGAGCGATTCGCCGGAGCGCTTTCACGGCGCCTTGAGGGTTGCGGGGGTCGACGAGATCGTGAGCGTGAAAGTCGGCACCGCCGAATTCGACCCCGACACTTTTGAGTCCGCGGTGGCCGCGTTGATCGAGGCACGCAGTCCCGACGTGGTATTGGTCGCTCACAGTGTCGATTCGTTCGGCTTTGCGGCGGCGCTCGCCGCACGCCTCGGACTCGGGTTCGCGACGGATGTTTTCAATGCCGAGCGCATCGAGGGCGAACTCGTCGCAACACGCGGCGGTTACGGCCAGAAAGTCAATGTCGAAGTGGACTTCCCCGGGCGCAGCACGGTGCTGCTCGCAATCCGCGCGAACGTATTCAAGCCGCCGGAGCAGGCCGCGTCCCCGCGAGTCACGACATTCGATCCGCCCGCACAGCAGAGCCGCGCCTCGGGCCGTGATTTCATTGAATTGAGCGCCGGCGACGATGTTGACATGTCGGCGGCCGAGTTTATTCTGACCATCGGTCGCGGCATTGGCGAAGAGGCCAAGGTTCCGCAATTTCGCGAGTTGGCGGATGCCGTGGGTGCGACGCTGGGATGTTCGCGGCCCATTGCGGATGCGGGCTGGCTGCCGAAGAGCCGCCAGGTTGGTCAATCCGGGAAGACGGCCAGCGCCTGCAAGCTCTACATCGCCATGGGCGTCTCCGGGGCAATCCAGCACCTGGCGGGCATGAAGCACGTCGCTACCATCGTTGCCGTGAACAGCGACGCCGAAGCATCGATTTTTGGCGTCGCCAAATATGGCATCGTGGGGGACATCTTCGAGATCGCCGAGGAATTACGCCGACTGTTTTAGAGGGGTACGCATGAGTTCGATTGCTGAAGTTGCGGCGGCCGATGCCGGCTCCCAGAGCGCGGGACTGGAGCGCGGTATCGACTGGACGGGTGCCTTTTGGGTGGCCAGCGGCGTCCCGCCCTTGGTGCTGTTCTCGATCGGCGCGGTCGCGGCGACCGTTGGCAAGCTGTCATGGGTCATCTGGACCGCATCGATCGCAATGGGCTTTATCCAATCCTTCACATACGCCGAAATCGCCGGGCTGTTTCCCAACAAAGCGGGCGGGACATCGATATACGGGGCAATGGCATGGGTCCGCTACGGCAAGCTCGTCGCGCCCATCTCCGTGTGGTGTAACTGGTTTGCTTGGTCGCCGGTGCAGGCGACTGGCTCCGCGCTCGCAGCCGGCTATATATTGAGCGGGCTGTTTGCACCGGACTCGGTAATCAATACCTGGCAGCTCACGCTTCTCGACCTCGGCTCTCTCAAGACTGGACTCAGCCTGCGCATCAACGCCGTCTTCGTACTGGGCGCGGTCATATTGCTGGCGGTAAAGTTCATACAGGACGGGGGTATCCTGCGATCGGCGAATACCACGAAGATCCTGGGAATCTCGGCAATGATTCCCCTGCTTTTGATCGGCATCGTACCGATATTGACGGGCGACATTGTCAAGACCAACTTTTTCCCGCTTGCACCGTTGGCTCATGACGCCATGGGGCGGATCGCCGACGGCACTTGGAATATGGCCGGCATCACGGTGTTTGCCGCGGGGATGTTCCTCGCCGCCTGGTCCACTTATGGTTTCGAAACGGCGGTGTGCTACACCGGAGAATTCAAGAATCCGAAGACCGACACTTTCAAGGCGATTTTCTATTCCGGATTGCTGTGCGTGGTCGTGTATACCTTGGTGCCGTTCGCTTTCCAAGGTTTTCTTGGTTTGGGCGCGTTGCTGCACCCGGCGGTGGTCGACGCCGCCGGCAACGTGATCACTCCTGCAGAGTACGGCGGCATGCTGGCCCCGGATATCTACAGCGGCATGGGTGTCGCGGCCGTGATGTCCCGGATGGTGCATGCCGGGCAGACGGTAGGCGTGATCGTGGTGATCATGTTGATCCTTGCGCTTGTTCTCTCGCTCATGACTTCAATGGCGGGCTCTTCACGCACGCTCTATCAAGCGTCGCTTGACGGCTGGCTGCCGAAATACCTCGCCAAGGTGAACTCCCACGGCGCACCGACAAATGCCATGCTCACCAATCTAGGATTCAACCTCGTACTGCTGCTGCTGTCCGATTCGGTATTCATCATCGGCGCCGCGAACATCGGCTATCTGATCTTCAATTTCTTGAATTTGAACGCCGGGTGGATTCATCGGCTGGACCGCCCGCGGCAGGAAAGGCCGTGGCGCGCTCCGACCTGGATCATTGCCGCCGGAGTTGTGTTGTCCTTCGTGAATCTGGCCTTCATGGGGTTCGGTGCGGATGTATACGGCGCCGGGACTCTCAAGACCGGCCTTATTTTTGCGGCGCTCATCGTGCCGGTGTTCATCTACCGCCACTATATTCAGGATAAGGGAGCTTTTCCGCGCGACATGGCGGACGACTTGGAAATGGTAGATGGCGAACGGATCATCAAGCGGGCAGGCATCTGGCCGTATGTGGTATTGCTGTCGGGAATCGCCGTCGTCGCCGTGACGCATCGGCTCGCGGTCTATTGACCATGCTGATCACCGGCATCAAGAGCAAGCCCATCTACGCGCCGCTGCAAGCCGATGCCCGCGGCCGCTACCACTTGATGCTGGGGACGGGCGTCGGCGCCGCCCCACTGCTTCGGGTAATTGCCGAGATGCGCGTCGCCGCGGCGCAATCCCTTAAGAACACGCGAGTGCTGTTCGTGCCGGATACGGGCGCCGGCACGGGCGCCGGCACGGGTCTGGAGCTTGAACAATTCAAAGCCGCTGCGGTTGGCGAGGTGCAGTCGTTTGCCGGCATACCTGCGCTCCTCGAACAATTCAGAGCCCTACTCGGGCAATCCTTGATGGGCACTCGCCTGTATGTCGCAGGGCCCGAGAGCTTCATTGGCCTCGCGATGAAAATCGCGCTCGAGTTCAATCTCAACAAAGATGAGATTCGCGCGGAAGAATGCGGCACCCTTGCGAGGCGCGTCTACTGCATCCACTGCAGGGCCACCACGGAGAACGTGCACACCAACATCGTGCGGTGCATTGGGTGCGATCGATGGCTGCTGGTGCGCGATCACTACTCGCGCCGTCTGGCTGCCTACATGGGAGTCATGGCGGACGCCGAAGCACCGGGCGAATTGCCGCCGCTCAAGGAGGTGTTTCTTTGAGCGATGCGCAGACCATTGCCGTCGAAGTCATCGGCATCGAGCAGGTAAGTCCGCTGATCAAGCATTTCAAGCTGGCGCCGGTCAGCGGCGGCAGCTTGCCTGTGTTTTCGGGCGGCTCGCACATCATCGTCGTGATGCAAGGTGCCGAGCGGGTCCATAAGAACCCTTATTCCTTGCTGGGCTCGCCACAGGACCTCGATACCTACGAAATCGGCGTCCGCCGTATGGAAGAGAGCCGCGGCGGTTCGCATTTCATGCATGACACGGTGAAAATCGGCAGCCGGCTGGAAATCGCTCACCCGGTGAACTTATTCGGCCTCGATAAGATCGCCCGCAAGCACGTATTGATCGCGGGCGGCATCGGTATCACGCCCTTTCTCGCACAGCTCGAGGACTTGCGCGACGGCGGCGTTCCGTATGAGCTGCATTACTCGGTTCGCTCGCCGGAGCACGCCGCGTTTTTGGAGCGGTTGCGCAGCCGCGCGGGCGGCAGACTTCATCTGTACTATGACAGTCAAGGGCAGATCATCCCATTCGAGACGCTGCTGGCGTCTCAACCCCTGGGCACTCATGTGTACGTGTGCGGCCCGGCCGGCATGATCAAGCACGTCATCGGCACCGCGCAATCCTGCGGCTGGGCGGACAGCCATATTCATTGGGAGCAATTCAGCGCTCCGCCGGTCGGCGACGCCTTCGAGGCATTCCTCGCTCGCGCCAATATCAGCGTGCATGTGCCGCCCGATCAAAGTCTGCTCGAGAGCATCGAGGCCGCCGGAGTGGAAGTGCCTTATCTTTGCCGGGGTGGGGTCTGCGGCTTTTGCCACACGCGGGTTCTGGAGCTCGACGGCGAATTGGTGCACAACGACCATTTTCTGTCGGACGCAGAGAAGGCCAAGGGCAAGAGCATTATGCCCTGCGTGTCGCGTGCAAGGTGCCAACGTTTGGTGCTTGACCTCTGAGAATGCTTGAGGAGAGATCGCATGAGCGCCGTATTCAAATCCCACACCTTCCGCGACGACTTCACCTATCGCAATAGTCCGCAGGCGATTCGGCGATTCCCTCTGCCGTTTGCCGAGGATACCTACATGTATTCGGTGAATATAGAGCCGCACCTGCCGGGGCCGCCCGGCTCGGTCACCGAGTGCGCCTTCGATGTCGACGAGCACTACGTCTCCGAGTGCCGCGAGCGCGCCATTGTGCTTGCGGCAGAACCGCTTCGCTATCAGGCCCTGCCTCACATGATGAGTTCGCAGTGGGACTGTTTGGAACTGATCATGGAGTCCCTCGCGAGGGACTATCCCGCGCATTTCTCGCTTTCCAAGAAAGGCAATCGCTGGCATTGGATCAATCGGCCGTTGGAGATCGACCAGCAGTTCACATTCGGCGATACCGACACGCTGCCCCGCGAACCGCTCGATTACATCACACGTCAAGCCCAAGGGGACTTCGTGGTGATGGACCAGCGCGAGGGAGATTTGTGGACGGAGGCCGGGATGGTGACGACTCAGGCTGACTGGTCCTTGGACTTCGATCTCGGCATGACCTTCAAGGAATGGCACGGTCCCGTACCGCTCGCCCACGAGCTCCAGGTTTTCGATCGCGCGCTGAAATTCCTCCTCAATCTCCGTTTGGGCCAACCGGTGCGGCGCCTGAATTGGACGATGACCATCAACCCCCGCCTGGATACTTCGCCGGAGAACTATCACAAGTGGGGACCGGACCGCGCCACGGTTACGGCGCAGAATGCCGGCGACCTCGTGCATTTGCGCGTGGAGTTGCAGGGGCTGTGGCGCCTGCCGCGCAGCAATGCCATCGTGTTCGGCATTCGGTGCTACTTGATAAGCCTGCGGGAATTGGCAACGGCGCCGAAATGGGCGCGGCGCGTGCACCGTGTGTTACGAGACTTGCACCCGGCGCTGATCGACTACAAGGGACTGACTCGTTATCGAGACGCTGCAATGCAGTGGCTGGCGCCTTTCGACGACGGTTCGCCCACCACCCCGGGCACCGCACCGGAATAGTCGACGCGCCGATACATTTGGTTCACTCTGGAGGCATTTATGGCACTTAGCTGGCGTACTTCGGTCCTGGCCGATCGGCATCGAGCACTCGGATCGAAGCTCGAGGATTGGAACGGAATGGGTACGGCTTGGACCTATGCGAAGGACGTAGCCCAGGATCATGTGGCCATTCGGACGAAGGCGGGCCTGATGGATGTGTCGGGCCTGAAAAAACTTCATCTTGTCGGGCCGCATGCCTCGGCCGTCTTGAACTATGCGACGACGCGCGACGTTACCAAAATTTATCCGGGAAAATCCGCTTACGCCTGCATGCTGAACGAGGCCGGCCATTTCATCGAAGACTGCATCTTGTACCGCATGGGACCCAACTCCTGGATGGTGGTACACGGTAGCGGCGCGGGCCATGAGACGCTGACAAAGTATGCGGTTGGCCGCAACGCCGCGCTCATCGTCGACGACGATCTGCATGATCTGTCCCTGCAGGGTCCGGTGGCTGTCGACTTTCTCGCCAAGCATGTTCCAGGCGTTCGCGACCTCAAGTATTTTCATCATCTCCCGACGACATTGTTCGGGCATCCTGTCACGATTTCACGCACCGGCTACACCGGCGAGCGCGGCTACGAGATCTTTTGCAAGGGCGAGGACGCCGGACACATCTGGGATACGATCCTGAGCGAGGGCAAACCGCTCGGCATCATTCCGACGTGTTTCACGACTCTGGATTACTTGAGGGTCGAAAGTTATCTGCTTTTCTATCCCTACGACATGTCGCAGATGTATCCCTTCGATAAGGACCCGCCCGGGGACAGCCTATGGGAACTCGGGCTCGACTTCACCGTGAGTCCGGGCAAAAATGACTTCAATGGCGCGGACGCGCATTTCCGCTTGAAGGGAAAGGAACGGTTCAGGATCTTCGGGTTGCTGCTGGAAGGCAAGCTACCCGCCGATATGGGCGATCACGTGTGTTCCGGCGACAAGAAGGTGGGCGTAGTCACCTGCGCCATGGTATCGACATTGACAGGCAAGTCGATGGCCATCGCGCGCCTCGATGTCCCGGCCGCTGTTCACGGGACGAAGCTGTCGATTCGCGGAAAGAATGTCAAAGGGGCGGCGACCGCGCATACCCTACCCTTCGACGATGTGGAAAAGAAAAAGCGCACTGCGGTAGGCTAAAATGCAAACCAAGTTGTTGATCGACGGAACGCTGGTCGTAGGGGAAGGCGAGGTCGAGCGGATACTCGATCCGGCGACCGGTCAGCGCATCGCCGAGGTCCCGGCGGCAAGCTCTGCTCAGGTGAATGCGGCCGTTGCCGCGGCCGAAACGGCGGCGGCGGCATGGGCGCAAACTGTGCCGAAGGACCGCGCCACGCTGCTGCTGCGCCTCGCCGATCGGATCGAAGGCGACGGCGCCGCCTTTGCCAAGCTGGAATCCGACAATACGGGCAAGCCGCTCGCCGCGGCTCTCAACGATGAAATCCCGGCGATCGCCGATGTGTTTCGCTTTTTTGCCGGGGCCGCCCGCGTCCAGCACGGCGCCTTGGCCGGCGAATACCTCCCTGGTTATACGAGCATCATCCGTCGTGATCCGGTCGGAGTCGTTGCCTCGATCGCGCCTTGGAATTATCCCTTGATGATGGCCGCGTGGAAGCTCGGCCCCGCTCTCGCCGCCGGCAATACGGTAGTCTTGAAACCGTCCGAGCAGACGCCGTTGACGGCGCTGAAATTGGCGGAAGTACTCAGCGAAATCTTTCCCAAGGGCGTCGTCAATATCATCTGCGGCCGCGGCGAAAGCGTCGGCGCAACGCTGGTCGCGCATCCGCGCGTGCGCATGATATCGCTCACCGGCGATGTGTCGACCGGGCAAAAGATCCTTCAGGCGGCCGCCGGTAATCTCAAACGCACCCATCTCGAGCTCGGCGGTAAAGCTCCGGTCATCGTGTTCGATGACGCCGATCTCGATGCCGTAGTTGCCGGCGTGCGTACTTTCGGGTTCTACAACGCCGGACAAGACTGCACGGCGGCTTGCCGGCTGTATGCCGGGGCGAAGATTTACGATCGATTGGTTGCCGACCTGAGCGATGCGGTGCGCTCACTCAAGGTAGGGCTGCAATCCGAGCCGGGAGTGGAGATGGGCCCGCTGATCTCCGAGGAGCAGCGCGGCCGCGTGGCGGGATTTGTCGAGCGCGCGGCCGCTACCCGGCACGCAGAAATTACCACCGGCGGTAAAGTGCGGGCCGGCAGCGGGTTCTTCTTCGAACCCACCGTGGTGGCCGGCACCAAGCAATCGGACGAAATCGTGCAGCGCGAGGTCTTCGGACCCGTGGTATCGGTCACCCGTTTCACGGATACCGACGACGCGGTAGCATGGGCGAACGACTCCGAATATGGCCTCGCCTCCTCGGTGTGGACCAAGGATGTCGGCAAGGCCATGAGCGTGGCTGCCCGGTTGCAATACGGCTGTACCTGGATCAATACCCATTTCATGATTGTCAGTGAAATGCCGCACGGCGGCTTCAAACGTTCCGGATACGGCAAGGATCTGTCGGCATACGCGCTCGAGGACTACACCGTGCCCCGGCACGTGATGGTCAAATGTAGCTAAGCCTTCCAGCCGCCTTGTCCATGCCGCTATGGCTTGCGCTCCAGCAGCCAACGCACAATGGCCGCAGGAACATTCTTGCGGGCTTTCCCGCTCACGTACATGCCGATATGTCCCACGTCGACCTGGAGCGCTTCATAGTCTTCACTGCCGACATGCGCCCCCAGCGGGATGCTGGCACTCGGCGGGACGAGGTGATCATTCGCGGCATAGATGTTCAGCACGGGACACTGGATGTTCTTGAGCAGGACCTGACGGCCGTCGAGTGCCAATTCACCGCGGATCAGGCGATTTTCCTGGTAGAACCACTGGATGAATTCGCGAAATGCCGTTGCGGGTTGATCGGGGCTGTCGAAAATCCATTTCTCCATCCGCAAGAAATTCTCCAATTGCCCGCGGTCGCTTTCCATCTGCAGCAGGTTGACATACTTCTGCTGCGTCAACCTGAACGGCATTAAGGCAAGATAGACGAGGTTCAGGAACTCGCCCGGGACATTCCCGGACTGCGTCAATAGGCCGACATCGATGTGTTGCGCCCATTTCGACAGCAAGTTTTCCGGCGTCTTGAAATCCACCGGCGATACCATCGTGATCAAGTTGGCGATGTGCTGCCGCTCGAGTGCGGCATAGCACAGGCTCATTGTTCCGCCCTGACACACGCCCAGCAAATTGAGCGCATCGACTGCGTTTTGTTCGAGGATGAAATCAACGCACCGCCCGAGATAGCCGCAGACGTACTCGGTCAACGGAGTAAACCTGTCCGAGCCGTCCGGATACCCCCAGTCGAGAAGATAAACATCGACTCCCAGCGACAGAAGCTCACGAATAAGGGATCTGTCGGGCTGCAAATCGAGCATGTACGGCCGATTGACCATTGCATAGCAAATGAGCAGCGGCGGAAGTTTCGCCGACCGGGCAAGCGGTGCATAGCGGTGCAGCTGAATCCTGTCTTCGGCGTATACACAACTCTTTTCGGACAGGCCGACCTGCACCTCGCCGATGTCTCGCATCGCGCGCAGGGCCGACTGCGCCCGCTCTTGCATTGCCGCGGCATCTTGCAGCAGTCGAGCGAACGATTCGTTTGCCGTCACCGATCGGCCCGCCGAGTAGCCTTGCGGGTTTTGCGCTTGCCACGCCGCGTGAGACCCGTGGTTGGCTTGGCCGCACCCTTCGCCTTGGCCGCACCCTTCGCCTTGGCTGCCGCGGATCTTAGCGTTCGTACCTGGCGATGCAAACTGTCGACCTCCGCCCTGCTCGGCCAATCAAATTGCCGCGCGAGTGCTTCGAGCAATTTGCCCCGTTCAATTTTGAACCCGCTCAAGATATTGCATAGATCAGCCATCAATCGCGCGAACGGCTCGCCATGCGCGGCCTGTGCATAGGCCCCTTCGGCACTGTCGATCCAGGCATCGTAGATCGCAGCCGGCGTAGCAAGCAGCGTCTCATCGTTTGAAGCTTGCCTATGGGTCGCTTGCAAGGCGCTCCGGCCGATTTCGGTACTTTGCTGCACGAAGTCTGCATATCTGCGCTGAAATTTCCCGGTCAGCTCGAGCATGCGTCGTCCGATTTCCTGGTGCTCGCGCGAGTATCCAAGCGCAGGAAGCAAACTCGCGAACATGCCCTGCGGATTGAGGCCATCTACGGCCGCAGAATCCGGGCGCATCCCGAGATTTGTTGCAAAGTCTTTCCAGGATCCGAGAAATGCGAGTGGTGTTGGCCCGCCGACATCGGCCGCAGCCGGGTCGGTCAGCCGTTCGAACAACACCTGGCAGGCTGCCACATAGTCCTCCCACGCCTTGAGATAGGGCGGCGCTTGAGCAGGCGTCGTGGCGGAATCATCCATTGCTACAGTCTTTGCGGCGCATTAATAAAGCCAAATTTGTGCGTGAACACCCACATCCGATCGATTGTGCGCCGCATACTAACAAGCTATGCTGAACCCCAGGGGACAGCGCTGGCAACCAGTGATGGTGACGCATTATGTCGAATGAACGAGTCATCAAGAAATACGCTAACCGGCGGCTTTACGATTCAACCGGGAGCCGACACGTAACTTTGGACGACCTGCGCAAAATGATCGTCTCGGGCGACAAAGTAAAGGTCATCGACGATAAGTCCGGGGAAGATTTGACCCGCGCCGTGTTATTGCAGGTGATTTCCGAACAGGAACAATTCGGTACGCCCGTTTTGAGCATAGAGCTGCTCGAATCGATCATCCGGTTCTATGGCAACCCAGTGCAGGAAATGCTGACGCGGTACATGGAGCAGAGCGTCGGGTCACTCGTGCGCCAACAGCAAGCCATGCGGGCGGAAATGGCCAAGGTCCTCGAAGGTCCCATGGCCCCAATCGCAGAATTCGCCCGCCAGAACATGGAGCAGTGGTCGAAGATCCAGGCATCGATGATGTCCGCATTCACGCCCTCGAAACCGAACCCGCCCGCACCAGACGATGACGAGAAACCCGCGCAGCCGGATAAGAAATAGGCCATGAAAATCCGCTTTAGGCGATCACGATAGATACATATGCAGATCGAAAAAAAAACCATTGTCATTACCGGCGCCGCCCGCGGTATCGGCAGGGCACTTGCCCTGCGATTCGCAGGTCAAGGAGCGAACATCGCTCTCTTGGATCTCAATGCGGCGGATCTCGAATCCGCGGTCGAGCAATGCACGGCGCTGGGCGTCCGCGCGATGGCGTACACGGCCGACGTATCTTCGGAAGCCCAGGTGTCGGCTGCTCTCGATTGCGTCGTGCGCGATTTCGGAGCGCTCGACGTGATTGTCAACAATGCGGGCATCGTTAAGGATGCGCTGTTGATCAAGGTCAAAGACGGCGAAATCGTCGGCAAAATGACGCTGCAGCAATGGCAGGCGGTAATCGATGTGAACCTGACCGGAGTGTTTTTGTGTGCCCGCGAAGCAGCCGAAAGGATGATCAAGCTCGCCAAAGGCGGCGTCATCGTGAATATCTCCAGCATATCGCGGCGCGGAAATGCCGGGCAAACGAACTATACCGCCGCTAAATCGGGTGTGGCTTCGATGACGGTCGTATGGGCCAAGGAACTCGCGCGCTATGGTATTCGCGTCGGCTGCGTGGCGCCCGGGTTTACCCAGACGGATATTTTGGCGTCGATGAAGCCGGAAGTGCTCGAAAAAGTCATCACGCCGGTTCCGCTCAAACGCCTCGGTCAGCCGGATGAAATTGCGCACGCCGCGCAATTCATCGTTGAAAATGATTTCTTCACCGGGCGTTGCCTGGACCTCGATGGCGGGCTGCGTCTGTAATTGGGTCGCGGCCCCCACGATTCCTTCCGCAGCGCACTAATTCAGAGCTCTAAATATCAATTTTTTGCGACTGCTTTTCGATAAATATATTTTTTTATCAAAAACTTACAGAAAACAAAGCGATCGGGCGCGGTCCAGTACAAAACCTTTTGCAGTGCATACTTTTCTGTGTATAATGGCGCCACCCAGCCAATTATCGTCCATCCTCAAGGAGCCGCCATGACCCAACCCACATTCGATTTCACAGCCTTGTTCGACACCTATCGCCAGGCGTTTGCCCCGGTTTTCACCGCCCAGCAGAACAGCTTGAAGACGCTGGAGCGTCTCGCGCGGTATCAGTTCGCAATTGCCGGCGACTATTTGGATTGGTCCCTGTCGCACGCCAAGGTCAGCGTCGAGCCGAAATCGGTTGCCGACCTCGTCGGTCAGCAGACCGCATTGAACACCTCGTTCAGCGACAAGCTGCGCGCCCGGGCGGAAGAGTTCACCCAGATCGCCTCCGACACGCAGGGTGCGGTGAGCCGATGGGTCGACGAAACCAACGCGAAAGTGGCCGAGACGGTAAAGAAAACCGCCGAGTCTGCCAAAAAAGCCGCCTAACGCTACGCGTAAGCTCGATACAAAAGGGCGACCCTGGTCGCCCTTTTTTTTCGGCCGGAAAATGCGAGTCAGACTATCATCGGAAGGCGGGGGAATTGATCGTATGACGGAATCCATCGGCAGTTCGAAGGTACAGGAAGATCTCGCGCGAGAGATGCGCGCGCAGTTGGCGGCGGTCACCGGCGGCCTTGCACCGGACGACTACGCCCAGGCATGGTGGGATTGGTACCTAAATCTTGCTCAGACGCCGGGCAAGCAAACCGAAATCGCGCAAACGGCATTCCAGGCCGTCGCAGATCATTTTTCATTCGCCATCAAGGCATCGACCGGCAAGCCCATTGCCCCGGCGAGCGATGACCAGCGATTCGCAGCCGACGCCTGGAATCAGTGGCCCTTCAATATCATGGCGCGCGGTTACCTCAATTGGGAGCAGGTCGTCAAACAGGCCACTTCCGGTGTTCCCGGGCTGTCGGCCCGCAACGCCGATCTGGTGGCATTCGCGTCGCGGCAGGCGCTCGAGGCCGCTTCGCCCGCCAATCACCTGTTGGCCAATCCGGAACTGCTGGAATTCACCCGCGCGCAATCCGGGCAAAATCTTGTTGCTGGATTCAAGAACTGGCTCGAAGACATCGACGCCACGCTCAAGCAAAAGCGGCCCGCAGGCAGCGAAGAGTTCAAGGTGGGAGAAAATGTCGCGGTCACGCCCGGCAAGGTCGTGTACCGGAACGAATTGATCGAACTCATCCAATATGGCGCAACCACCCCGGGTGTCCACCCTGAACCGATACTGATCGTGCCGGCGTGGATCATGAAGTACTACATCCTCGACCTATCGCCCCGTAATTCCCTGGTGCGTTATCTGGTCGACAAGGGTCACACCGTCTTCATGATCTCGTGGAAAAATCCGAACCAGGCCGATCGCAATCTCGGCATGGATGACTACTTGGATAAAGGCATACGGGATGCCTTGAATGCCGTCGAGGCGATCGTTCCGAACGTCAAAATTCATGCGGTGGGCTACTGCATCGGCGGAACCCTGTTGTCGATCGCCGCCGCCGCACTCGCGCGCGAAGGCGATCAGCGATTGGCGTCGATGACTTTGTTTGCGGCTCAAACGGATTTCAGCGAGCCCGGCGAACTGTCGCTATTCATCAGCCCCAGCCAGCTTTCGATGCTCGAGGCGGTGATGAACAAGGCGGGCGTTCTGAGCAGCGACAAAATGGGTGCTTCGTTCGCCCTGCTTCGTGCGAGAGATCTCCTCTGGACCCCGGCCATCAATAACTATGTAAAAGGCAATCGCGCCAAGCTCAATGACCTCATGGCGTGGAATAGCGACGGCACGCGCATGCCATGGCGGATGCATACCGAATACCTGAATCAATTGTATTTGCAAAACGATCTTGCGGGCGGGCGCTTCCGGGTCAACGGCGAGCCGGTCGATCTCGCGGCAATCACGGTGCCCATGTTCGTGCTCGGCACCGAGACGGATCACGTCGCCCCATGGCAGTCGGCGTACAAGGCGCGCGCCTTGACCCGATCGACAGACTACACATTCGTGTTGACCAGCGGTGGTCACAATGGCGGCATCGTGTGCGGGCCAGTGAACCCTAAGCGCCGCTATCGCGAGTTGACGTGGAAAAATGCGGAAAGCTCACTGGATCCTATCCAATGGATGCAACAGGCGAGCTTGCACCAGGGCTCGTGGTGGCCCGCGTGGCAGGCGTGGCTGGCCGCGCGTTCGGGAGCATCCGACGCGCCGGTGCCGAACCTCGGCAATGAATCCGCGGGCTACGGGATCCGGGGCGACGCACCGGGAGACTACGTTCTGGCCCGCTAGCACGGGAGCGCCCGAA
Source organism: Steroidobacteraceae bacterium (assembly GCA_035996065.1). GTDB lineage: Bacteria > Pseudomonadota > Gammaproteobacteria > Steroidobacterales > Steroidobacteraceae > Bog-1198. The sequence continues at coordinate 87,965 of DASYJX010000063.1, forward strand.
TCCCGAACTCTGCGCGGCGGCCGTTATTGCATGTGTTGGCCGCCGTTGATTGCAATATTGGCGCCCGTCACGAACGCCGCCTCTTCGCTGGCCAGATAGGCGACCAGTCCGGCCACTTCCTCCGGTTTGCCCAACCGGCCCATCGGAATCTGCGGAATGATCTTGGAATCCAATACGTCCTTCGGGATTGCCATGACCATCTTTGTGCCGATATATCCGGGAGATATGGTGTTCACCGTGACGCCCTTGCGCGCCACCTCGAGTGAAAGTGCCTTGGTGAAGCCATGCATGCCGGCCTTCGCGGCCGAGTAATTGGTCTGGCCAAACGCGCCTTTCTGGCCGTTCACGGACGAGATGTTGATGATGCGGCCCCACCCGCGATCGACCATGTCATCGCATACCTGCTTGGTCATGTTGAAAACGGAGTCGAGATTGGAATGCATGACGGCATCCCAATTCACGGAATCCATTTTCTTGAACGTCATGTCGCGCGTAATGCCGGCATTGTTGACCAGCACGTCCACCGGTCCGATTTCAGCCGTGACTATTTTCACGCATGCATGACATGAATTCCAATCCGTCACGTTGCACGGGTAGGCATGAAATTCGTAGCCCTGCGCCTTCATAGCCGAGAGCCACTCTGCAGCGCGCGTGTTTGCCGGCGAATAGGTTGACACGACCGTGTCGCCCAACGCTGCCAGCTTGACGCAGATCGCTTCGCCCAATCCACCCATTCCGCCGGTCACCATTGCGATTCTTTTCTTTGCCACGATTGCCGCCCCCTTGCAATTGAACAGCCAGCATGAGCCCGATCATGCCCCCGCGTCAGGGTCTCCGCAAGGAGCCGACGACACTGTGAGCGAACGGTCTTATACTCTTGCGCCATGAAAGTGCGGACCTGCTTCTTGTTGGCGCTTACCGCCCTGCCCATTGCCGCACGACCCGCCGTCCATCATGCACCTCATGATTCAACGGGACGCGCGCAATCGTTCTCCGGCGAACGGCTGGGAAAGGTTTCCTTCGCCGTTTCCTGTTCCACGAAGGTGCGCGTTCCCTTCACTCGGGGCGTCGCGCTGCTGCACGACTTCTGGTACGAAGAAGCCCAGTGGCAATTCGAGCAGATCGTCAAGGCCGACCCAAAGTGCCCGATGGCGCACTGGGGAATCGCAATGAGCGTGTTCCATCAAATCTGGGACCGGCCTGACGACAATGCGGTCGCTCGCGGACGGTTGGAAATGAAAGCCGCACGTTCGCAAGCGGCGGCGACGGCGCGCGAACGCGGGTACATCGCCGCGATGAGCGGCTTCTATAAGTCCGACAAGCGCGAATATCAGCCGCGCATCGAGGCCTATTCCGCCGCCATGGCCAGACTCTACGCCGATTATCCGGCCGATACCGATGCGGGAGCGTTCTATGCCCTGTCGTTGTTGGCCGCGAAAGCGCCGGACGACGCCAGCGTGACCCAGGAACGCAGGGCGATGGCGGTGCTGAATCCCTTGTTCGCCAAATATCCCGATCATCCGGGAGTCGTGCATTACATCATCCATGCGTGTGACACGCCGCTGCTGGCGCCGGACGGCCTGGCCGCCGCCAAGCACTATGGTGAGATCGCAGCGACGGCACCTCATGCCGTGCACATGCCGGGACATATTTTCGCTCGGCTCGGCATGTGGCAGGCGGACATCGACTCGAACCTTGGCTCGGTGGCCGCATCGAAGGCCGCCGAGGAGCGGCAGCAGAGCGGCGCCATGGACCAGTTCCATTCGGATGATTTTCTTTTATACGCTTTCCTGCAGAGCGGCCAAGAGTCGCGCGCCAAAGACGTGCTCGGCGATTCCGCAGCATCGCTCACCGCCTTCGAATCGATGGGGGACATGGGGGAACGCTACATGGATGGAATGTTCCCGTACTACCGCACCAAGTTGTCTGTTTTCTTCGATTTGGAGCTTCGGAATTGGGAGTCAGCGGCTGCGCTCGAGCCGGTGGCCGGTGCGCTGCCCGAGACGCAGACGATGACTTACTGGGCCAGGACGGTGGCTGCGGGACACTTGCGCCGGCCGCAACGAGCGCGCGCCGATCTTGCCGACTACGATTCGCTGGTGGAGAAGGTACGCCAGGGAAGACACGCGTACTTCGCAGACTCGACCGCATCGCGCATCGAGCGCGGCGAGATGCTCGGCTGGATCGCGTTCGCCGAAGGCGCTTACGTGGACGCGCTGGCACACATGCGCGAATGCGCGGATCTGCAGGACAAGGTCGGCCAGGGCGAAGTCGACATCCCGGCACGCGAAATGCTCGCGGACATGCTGCTCGAATTGCAGCGGCCGCAGGAGGCGCTGGTGGAATATAAGCAAGCCCTGATATCGAGCCCGAATCGCTTCAACGCACTCTACAATGCCGGCCTGGCGGCCGAGGCCGCGGGAGACACGTCGCTGGCGAACGGATACTACGCAGCGCTGCTCGAATCGACGGACGGCGGCGCGCATTCCGCGCGGCCGGAATTCGATCATGTGAAGGCCTTCAAGGCAGCGGCGGCTGTTGCCGGGAAGTGACGCGCGCAAGATGCGCTCGGTTGCGCGCCGCATTGAACGCCAATCCTCCCAGCATCAGCAGTGCAGCACCGCTGAGCAGAACAGGCAGGCCCCGGCTCGGCCAGAGGTCCATGGCGATGCCGCCCAAGCTCGGCCCGATCACACCCCCCAGGCAATACACCATGACGAACAGCGTATTGGCGCTCGGCAAATTCTCCATCGCAAATTCTTCGCCGAGCAGTGCCACCCCTTGGCTATAGAACGCGTACAAGGTACCGCCCCACAGAAATAGAAGCGGCCAAAGAAGGAGCGGCGTGGCCAGGCTCGCTTGCAGCAGCAGCGGGCCGATGCAGCTGGCGAGAGCGCAGATTCCCAACAGAGTCTTGCGTCCGTATCGATCGGCGAGCAGACCGATGGGCACCTGCAGTACCACATTGCCCACCATGAACACGGCGACCAGCAGCAGCGCCGCCCGCTCGTCAAGCCCGGCGCGCACGCCGAATAACGGCAACAACGTCAGATCCGCGGACTCGACCAAACCGGCGACGAGAGCCGCCAGCATGACGATCGGCGCAGTCTTGAACGCGCCTGACAAGCCTCGCAGCGGTGTGAATTCCTGCGCCGAGCTCGTGACTTGCCGCAGCACCACCAGCGGCAGAAGAGTCAGGATCAAGCAAGCCGCGCCGATCGCGAAGGGTTTCGCCCCTTGCGTCCCGGTAAATTCCAGAAGAATTGGCCCCGCGACAATCCCTATCGAAAAAACGGTCCCATAGATTCCCATGACTGTGCCGCGAGACTCGATGCCGCTGACGCTGTTCATCCAGATCTCGCTCGCGATCCACACCAGCCCGAGCGCGCAACCGGCGACGAAGCGCAGCACCAACCAAAACGGGATACTCGGCCAAAGCGGCATCACCAGCAAAATGCCCGCGGCAAAGACGATCCCACCGACGATGCAGCGCTTGAGGCCGAGGCGGATGATTGCGCGCGGATAAAACGGTCCGCAGAGAATCACGGCGATCAGGCTCACGGCCGTCACCGAGCCGATGGCAAAGCTCGAATAACCCAGCCGACTCAAGATGAAGGCCATCAGGGGCGGTTGAAAGCCGAAAATTAGGCCAACCCCCAAACAGCTGGAGAATACCGCCGCGAGCGCCAAGCGGCGCGATGGGGGTTGCATGCTCACCCCGTAACCGTGCGGCTAACCACGCTCATCAAGTCACCGTCCCTATAGGGTCGCCGATTGCAACATATCAGCAACATATGAGGCTAGCGTGCTCATGCCTGTTGTGCAATAAACTTGCGTGTGAGTAAACCCTATGTTACGAATTAAGTATAATCTCGATGGAAGTGCCATATAAGCGCGAAAGGGATGAAAAAGTCGGGCGACTCGATCCGTCGCAATGTGCGTCGCGCGGACGTTTTTTGTTTTTTTCAGGGAGATTCGCAATGAAAAAAATGTTGTGTGCACCAGACGCACGCGTCGGATTCCAAGTCTCGGTACTCATGACAATGCTAGTTGCCGCGGCGTTCAGCGGACGGGCAGCTGCAGCCGGCGAGAAAGAAACCGGATTGGAAGAGATCATCGTCACCGCCGAGAAGCGCGAATCGACCGTGCAGGCGACACCGATCGCGATGACCGCCTTGAGCGCGGGCGATCTCGCCGAGCAAAACGTTGGATCGATCCAGGACCTCGTCGGCGCGATCCCCGGTATATCGCTGCGCACGGCTGGTCCGGGTCAAACCGAGTACGAAATGCGCGGCTTGGGCTCCGCCGGCGGCTCCGTGGCAACGGTGGGCTTCTACATCGATGAGACGCCTTTATCGGCGTCCGCAGTGGCACTTAACGGCCGAACGGTCATCGATGCCGACCTTTTTGATCTCAATCGAACCGAGATACTGCGCGGGCCCCAGGGTACTCTGTACGGTGCCGGATCCATGGGCGGTACCATCAAATTGGTCACCAATGCGCCCAAACTCCACTCCTTCGAAGGGGCGGCTGCGGTGGACGCCTCTCAAACCACGGGCGGCAGCACCAATGGCAGAGGCAGTTTGATGCTGAACCTTCCGATCGGCGAAATAGCGGCGCTGCGCGTCGTTACGACAGGTAAGTACATCAGCGGCTGGATCGACCGCAAGGTGATCGCGGCCGGCAAATTTCCGTTTCCGACGAATTTCGGCAATTGCGGGGTTTATTACTGTAATCGGGGCGACGTCCAAGATGCGCCCGTCGCCGCAGAGCACAAGAACTCCAATCTCGAACGCTTCATTTCGTCGCGAGCGGCTTTGTTGATCCAGCCGGCCGATAACTTGTCGATCACTGGAAACTTCATGTATCAACGCATCGATGCCGATGGGTACAACAACTATCAGTCCCCGCCCGGCTGCTGCGCCATCTATCAGCCTTTCGATATCAAAGAGCCCTACTATGATTCTTTTCACATGTTCAGCCTGAAGGTCAGCTACGACATGCCTTTCGCCAATCTCACGTCGGCATCATCCTATTGGAAGCGCGATGTCTACCAATCGACGGATTCGACGGAAGCCTTGCAGAACATCTTTAATTACACGGCATTTGTCCCGAATCTCTATTCGGAGAACGATCTCACGTGGCAATTCGCCCAAGAACTGCGCCTGACGTCGAGGAGTGAAGGGGATTTCCAGTGGGTCGGAGGACTGTACTTTTCGAATCTGCACTCGGGCTACGTCACAAGGAATCAGACCGTTGGGTTCGTGACGACGCCGGTTTGTTCATTGCCGGGGTTAGGGGGCGATCCTGCACTGGGCGGCCATTGCGCACCGGGCACGACGTTTCTTTACGCACCACCTGTGACGGGGCCAAACCCCCAGGGCATCATGTTCAACGACAACAACCCGAACGTGCTCAAGCAGGAAGCGATCTTCGGCGAGGCGAGCTACAAACTCACCCCCAGTCTCAAGATCACGGCGGGTTTGCGGTTCTATAAATTCGACATCAGCAATCAAGCCAACCAGCGCGGCCTCGGTACGGCATCGGGGGATGCCACGCCGACCATTTCCAGTGCATCGGGGAGCAATACGAGCCTCTTGCCGAAGGTCAATGTCTCGTACGAACCCACTTCGGATCTCACGGTGTACAGCACGCTCTCCAAGGGCTCCCGCCCCGGCGGCGTGAATCTGCCGATACCGCTGACGCCGTTCAGTCAGGGAGCCTTTTATTACTGTGGCCCGGGCACAGGACCGAGCTACCTCACCAGTCAGCCGGCTTACTATTCCCCGGACGACCTTTGGAGCGTCGAAGTGGGCGAAAAGGCGAAGTTCAACGATCGGCGCTTTACGATCAACGCGGACGTCTTCTACGTAAAATGGCACAACATCCAGCAGTTGATCGTGCTGAGTTGCGGCTATCCCTACAATACCAATGTCGGCCAGGCCAAGGCGTACGGACCGGAACTCGAAATGGCGGCCAAGCTTACCGATGCGATCACGGCTGAGCTGTCCGGTGCGTATACGCAGTCCTACATCTACGACGCGAAGGCCACCCCAGGACTGCCGGTTTCCAACGGAACACGTGTCACCAACATTCCGAAGTACACGGGCAATGTGTCCGTGGCCTACGAGTCAATGCTTAACCAGGACTATAAATTCATGTTTCGGGTCGCCGAGTCCTATGTCGGGCCGGTCGAGGACACGGCGTATTTTCGCCAGACCTTGGGATCGTATGGCTTGATGGACTTCAGAATGGGTGTCGGCAAGGACGTTTGGACGGCGTCGCTATTCGGCACGAATTTGACCAACAAACACGCTGCAATGACCATCGACAATACGGTCTTCGCCTGGCAGCAACCGACAATCACGCGCGTTTCGACCAATCAGCCGCGCACGATTGGCATAGCGTTCGAAACGAAGTTCTGAAGGCTGCGCAGGCAAGCCAAATGACCGTCAATTCCGGAAAACCGATCGATCAAGACGCCGAGCAGTTGAAAGCGTTGGGGTATGTCTCCCACTTCGACCGGACGATGTCGAAGTGGGAGAATTTCTCGCTGGGCTTCACGTACTTGTCGCCGGTGGTCGGCGTCTACACGCTGTTCGCGACTTCGTTCATGGTTGGCGGCCCGCCGATGTGGTGGACCTATATCGGCGTCGGCCTGGGTCAGCTCATGGTTTGCCTCGTGTTCGGCGAAATCGTCTCGCAATTTCCGATTTCCGGTGGAATCTATCCCTGGGCGCGCCGTCTCGTCGGTAAGCGCTGGGCATGGATGGCGGGGTGGGTGTATGGCTGGGCGCTGTGCTGCACGATGGCGGGAGTCGCAACCGGAGTAGCGCCGTTTCTCGCACAGCTCTTTGGCGTCGACAGCACTCCGCTCGCAACGACCACGATCGCCCTGGTGCTCATCGCCGGTACGACACTGCTGAATTTGAGCGGTACGCGCCTGCTTGCCCGAGTCGCGATGTTCGGTTTCATTTGCGAGCTGGTCGGTGCGATCATCGTCGGCGGCTACTTGCTGCTGTACGCGCGCCACCAGCCGCTCGAGGTGCTGATCGACACCACGATCGTTCACCCGGACGGCAGCTACCTGCCGGTATTTCTCGCCTCCTCGCTCGCGGCGATGTTCTGCTACTACGGCTTCGAGGCCTGCGGCGACGTGGCCGAGGAGACGCCCGATGCGAGCCGGCAGATTCCGAAAGCCATGCGCATGACCATCTACATCGGGGGTGCCGCGGCTTTGTGGGTGTGCCTGGCGTTCGTGCTGTCGATCAAGGACATGAATGCCGCGATCTCTGGTGCGGATAAGGACCCCATCGTCACCTTGCTGCGCGATGCGATGGGCGAGGTGGGTTTCCGCGCCGTCATCGTCGTCGTGCTCGTGTCGTTCATTTCCTGCCTGCTGAGTTTACAGGCCGCCGCCAGCCGCCTGGTGTTTGCTTATGCACGCGATCAGATGATCTTCGGCAGCAAATACTTGAGCCGCATGTCTCCGGGCCATCACGTCCCCTCCACGGCGCTGATCGTGATGGGTGCCATACCGGCGGCAATCGCCCTTTCGGCACTGTGGCTGCAGGACGCCATCGCCACCATCATCAGCTTTGCGGCGATCGGCATCTATATCGCCTTTCAAATGATCGTGCTGGGCGCGTTGATCGCGCGCGCCAAGGGGTGGCGGCCGTCCGGCCCCTTTACTCTCGGCGGGTGGGGTTGGCTGGTGAATCTGCTCGCCCTCGCCTATGGCGTCGGCGCCATCATCAACATTCTCTGGCCGCGGCCGCAGACTCCGGACGATCTGTGGTACGTGGTTTATGGAATGCTGGTCACGACTGCCGGCGTGGTGTTGCTGGGCGCGATCTACATGACCCTTGCCAGGCCCTACGAGCATGGCGAGGCGCCGGCGGGCGATGCTCACCGTTTAGGGATAGGGGCCGGCAGTGGCATCGTTGCCCCCGTCGACGCTTAAATTGGTGCCGGTCACATAGCTCGCGAGATCGGATGCCAGGAAATGCACGCATCGCGCGACCTCGGTCGGATGTGCCAATCGCCGCATGGGAATACCGGCGGCAAGCTCGCGCAGATTCGTTGCCGGATCGCCGCCGCGCTTCGCCAGGATGTCATCGACCATGCGTGTATGAATTTCGCCGGGACATACCGAGTTCACGCGGATATTGTCGCGCGCATGATCCAGGGCCATGCAACGGGTGATTTGAATCACGGCGCCCTTGCTGGCGCAGTACGCCACATGATTGGCTTCGCCATTGAGGCCCCATTCCGATGCGATATTCACGATCACGCCTTTGCCGGCAGCTTTCATGTGCTTGACCGCGGCGCGGCTCACGTAGAACAGCGCATTGACGTTCACCGCCATGGTATCGAGCCATTGCTCGTCGCTGGTGTCGAGCGCGTTGGCGGTGTAGAGAATGCCTGCATTGTTGACCAGAACGTCCAGACCGCCCAGGCGCTCGACGGTATCGCCGACCAATCGCTCGCAGGCGCCCGCAACTCGCAAATCCGCCGCAGCAAAGTGCGCGCTGCCGCCGGCTGCCCGGATGGCCCCGACCACGGCGCGGCCGCGCTCGGCATGTCGCCCCGACACCATGATGATGGCTCCCGATTCCGCGAAGACCTGGGCGCAGGCCTCGCCGATGCCGGTGGTCGATCCCGTGACCAAAACGACTTTTCCCGCAAAGATCATCATATTTCTCCGGCCTGCGGCGTCGCCGCCGCAGGGACATTATAAGCAGGCACGTATAACGAACGCGCCTGGAGGAAACGCCATGTCCAGAGATCCCAAACACGACGTATTGTTCGAGCCGATAAAGATCGGCCCAAAACAACTTCGCAATCGTTTTTGGCAAACCTCGCACTGTGCCGGTCCCGGCGCCGAGCGGCCCGGCGCGCAGGCCCATCTGCGGGGCATGAAGGCCGAAGGCGGTTGGGGCGCCGTGTTCACGGAATTCTGCTCCATTCATCCCGAATCCGACGAGTATCCGTACACTTCCGCCCGCATTTGGGATCAGGGCGACGTCGTCAATTTGGGCTACATGTGCGAAGTGGCGCACAAGTATGGGAGCCTTGCCGGCGTTCAGCTGTGGTATAGCGGTGGCAATGCACCCTCGCTCGAGTCGCGCGAATTCGGCCGCGCCCCGAGCCAATGGCTGTCGCCGATATTTGCCACCCGTTCGGTCTACGGCTGCGAAATGGATGAGTTCGACATCCGCACCGTGATCAATATGTATGTCGAGGCCGGAAAACGCGCCGAACAAGCGGGATTCGATCTCTTGGAGGTATCCGCGGGCGACGACACACTGCCGAGCCAGTTTCTCGAACCGCGCTTCAATCGGCGCACGGACGGCTACGGCGGCAGCTTTGCCAACCGGTCGCGCTTCTATATCGAACTGCTGCATGCCCTCAAGCGCGCTCTTGGGGCTACGTGCGCCATCACGACACGCTTTGAGATCGACACGCTGCACGGTCCCGAGGGCGTCGAGGCTCGCGAAGACGGCGTACGAATGCTGGAGTTGCTCCGCAACGAAGGCGTGGTGGACGCGGTCGCATTGAAGATCGGCGACTATGCGGAATGGGGCGAGGACGCGGGCGCCTCGCGTTTTCGCAAATCCGGCTGGATGACACCCTTCATCAAGCAAGGCAAGTCGATCTTGGGACCCGCCATACCCGTGGTCGGAAATGGCCGGCTCACCAGCCCCGACGACATGGTCGCATTGATCCGCGCCGGTGTCCTGGACATCATCGGCGCTGCCCGACCCTCGATCGCAGACCCTTTCCTGCCCACGAAAATCTCCGAAGGAAGAGTGGAAGACATCCGGGAATGCATCGGCTGCAACATCTGTGTCTCCAAGTTCCAGCAGGGCGGCCAGATCATGTGCACTCAGAACGTGACCATCGGCGAGGAGTATCGGCGCGGCTGGCATCCGGAGAAATTCACCAAGACAACGCAACCCTGCTCCGTGCTGGTGGTGGGCGGCGGACCCGCCGGCATGGAATGCGCGCGCATCTTGGGCGAGCGCGGCTACGTGGTTCATCTTCGCGACGCGGAGAAAGCACTGGGGGGTCATTGGAATGCCGTGGCGACGCTGCCGCGATTGAACGAATGGGGCCGCGTCATCACGTACCGGCAGATTCAACTCGCCAAGCTCAACAAAAGCGTCCAAGTCCACCTCGGCGTCGGCAAGATGACGGCCGACGATGTCCTGAGCTACGGCGCCGATCGCGTCGTGATCGCCACGGGCGCACGGTGGAGCGGCGATGGCCGGAGCGCTAATTTCGGGCCGATACCCGGTGCGGACGACTCCCTGCCGCATGTGCTGACGCCCTTCCAGATCACGGCGGGCAAGCCCGTGCCGGGCAAACGCGTGCTGATCCTCGACGGTGACGGGCATTTCATGGGCATCACGCTCGCGGAGCATATGGCGAATCAAGGTAAAGAAGTGACCTATGTCTGCGATGCCCCCGATGTGGCCGAGTACGGCGTCTTCACGATGGAGTCCTTCAACAACAAGCGCATGCTGTTCGAAAAGCGAGTCAAGGTTTACTGCAGTCATTGGGTGGACAGTATCGAGCCGGGCAAGGTGCGCCTGAGCTACCTCTATAAGTACGGTCCCGATCTCACGGCACCCAATTCCGGCGCGATTCCGCGCAAGGACAACGGCGGTGAGTTCGACCTGAACGTCGATGCCGTCGTCCTCGTGACCTCGCGCCGGTCGGATGATGGGCTCTGGCGCGAATTGAAGGCGCGCAGGGACGAATGGGCAGCGAATGAGATCCAGGACATATTTCGAACGGGCGATTGCAAGGCGCCCGCACAGCTCAACCAAGCTCTGTGGGACGCGCACCGGCTGGCCCGCGAATTCGACAGTCCGCACCCTGCGTATCCGCTGCCCTGGATTCGCGAACGGCAGCTGTGGGGTACCCCCACGGTCCCGAAACTCGGCGATCCGCGAGTGGACGTCGAAGCAGGTAAGATGCAATCGGCAACCAAAGGATGCAGATGAGCAACCCGCACGCGCAGCCCACTCCGAAATACGAACTCAGCCGTTCGCTCAAAGGCCGGCACCTGACGATGATATCCATCGGCGGAATCATCGGCGCGGGCCTGTTCGTCAGCAGCAGCACCTCCATCATTGCCGCGGGGCCGGCAAGCTTCATCAGCTACGCGATCTGCGGCTTGCTCATACTCCTGGTGATGCGCATGGTGGGAGAAATGACGACCGCCCTGCCCCACGTCCGCTCGTTCACCGAGTTTGCGCGGGCGGGCTTGGGCGAGGGAGCGGGGTTCGTGATCGGCTGGCTGTATTGGTACTTCTGGGTGTTGGTGGTGCCCGTGGAAGCCATTGCGGGCGCGAAGATTCTGCACAACTGGCTTCCGTCCTTCTCGCCGCTCCAGATAGGCATCGGCCTCATGTCCGTGATGACCTGCGTCAACCTAATGTCGGCGCGTTCTTATGCCGAATTCGAGTTCTGGTTTGCATCGATCAAGGTCGCCGCCATTATTGTATTCATCGTCATTGCCGCCTCTTATGCATTCGGCTGGACGTCACCGCACGGCGCGACTTTCGGCAATCTCGTCGACTATGGCGGCTTTACGCCGCATGGATGGATTGCCGTGCTGGCAGCCGTACCCACGGTCTTCTTCGCGATGACCGGTGCTGAAATCACCACCATTGCGGCGGCGGAGTCGGCTCAGCCCGGCCGCGCCGTTGCAAGAATGAGCACCACCGTGATATTGCGCATCCTGTTTTTCTACGTGATATCGCTCTTCCTCATCGTCTCTGTAACGCCATGGAATACGGTGCGCTCCGGCGAATCGCCTTTCACCTTGGCGTTGAACACCATGCACGTGCCTTGGGCTGGAACGATCATGAGCGTGATCATTCTGACCGCGGTGTTGTCCTGCTTGAATTCTGCGTTCTATGTGAGTTCGCGCGTGATGTTCATCCTGGCCGACCGCGGCGATGCGCCTCAGGCCCTGGTGAAACTGAATGCGCGGCGCGTGCCGGTAGGCTCGGTGCTGATGGGCGCGGTCGCGGGATTTCTCGGAATTATCGCCGCCACTCAGGCTCCCCAGGTCGTGTTCGATTTCCTGGTCAGTTCCTCCGGCGCCGTCATTGTCTTCGTCTACATGACCATCTGCGTTGCGCAAATCAGGCTGCGGAGGCGCCGCGAAAGCGAAGGGCTCCCTGAACCTCCGGTACGAATGTGGCTGTTCCCCTATTTGAGCCTCGCGGCAATCGCCGCCATGGGTGCCGTCTTGATTGCAATGGCGTTTACGCCCGCGCTGCAAAGAGATTTCTACGTGAGCTGCATCACCCTGGTGATAGCGGTGGCTGTCTATCTCATCGTGAATCGGGTGCGGCAGCCGCGGGCCGCGCCGTTGCCAACATAGCTCGCGCGCCTTCGGGATCTGTCAAGCGAAAAAAATTTCACCGGCAGATATAAAGCGTACGCCCTGCGGCACAGTATTTTTGGCAGCATGAACTCGGCTTCGAGCTACCCAGCACGAAGCACGGTTTGGAGAATCTCGCACCGGCAAGCCAGCCAACTCCCCCGCTGGTGCGATATCCCGGCGGCGTGGGTACCTGATAAGGCCCACGCCGTTTTTTATTCCCGAGGACTTCAGCTTCGATCGTTGCAGGGCGGGGTGGAGCCGTCGCGGCATAGCGCCGGGCCTGCATCGCGCTTTGTGGCGCCGGGGCTATCCTCATGCGAAATATTGCTGCCTGCGACGCAACCCGTTGCTACGTACGCGGCAATGAGAAGGCCAATCACTAATTTCACGGTCCCTCCTTGGCATAGCCCGGTGCGTTTGCACGGCCCATGCGGCGATGCCATTTGCTTGGCACCAGCCATCATCGCCTTGCTCCCCGATGGGAGATAAGGCACTAAAGACCCGTCTCCCTGTCGGGATGTGTCCTACTTCCGCTAAGCCTGCCGGGGAACGTTACCTCCCAACGAGCGTCCAATCCCTCCCATGAGGGGGCGGTCAAGACAGCTATGCGCCTTGGCGCTCGTCATGGTGGCCGGCGCTCTTCCGGCTTGCGCAGCCTACAAAAAATGCGGGCTGGGCGGTTGCCCCGGCGACGCCCAAATCACCGCGGCAGTCGAGGCGCTGTTCCACCGGCATCCGGCTCTCGAGCCGCCGAACTTAATCCACGTGCAGACCCTGGATCATGTCGTGTATTTGGGCGGTCTGGTGGATACCGATTTGGAGCGGCAGATGGCGGAATCGGTCGCCCGCGAAGCCCCCGGGGTCACCAACGTCGTGAATTCGATCGGTCTCAGCGGAAACCGTTAAACTAAATCCGTGCTGCCTACCGCACGGATCAAACCGATCCGAATCGGTATAAACCACCTCTTGCCGATTCCTCGCAAGAGTAACCTGTCCGGTTTTGGGGAGCACGAACCTTGGAGATGTCCGTCGACCCGCTCTTGACCGAATCGGTGTCTGGCGGCCCTTGAAATGATTGCTCTGCTCCAAGCCAAAGCCGCCGGATTGTGGTCGCGATCCCATATCCGCAACAATGTGCTGGCCGGACTCGTGGTGGGCATCGTTGCTCTGCCCCTCGCGATGGCGTTCGCGATCGCATCCGGTGCGCGGCCGGAGCAAGGGCTTTACACGGCCATTGTCGCGGGGTTGTTGACCTCCATTTTCGGCGGTACCCGCGTCCAAATTTCAGGCCCCACCGGCGCATTCATCGCCGTCCTCGCGATCATCACCGCACAACACGGCATTGCCGGCTTGCAAATCGCCACGCTCATGGCGGGCCTGATCTTGCTGGTATTCGGTTTTGCGGGCCTGGGGTCCGTAATCAAATACATACCCGATCCAGTCATCGTCGGCTTCACGGCCGGGATTGGGGTCATCATTTTCGTCGGCCAATGGAAAGACTTTCTCGGCCTCGCCCCCGCCCCCTCCGGGTTGCGCTTCCACGAGAAGCTTTGGTCGCTCATCGAAGCATTCCCGACCGTCAACCCGGCAACCGCCGGACTGGCGCTGCTCGCGCTCGCACTCCTGACCTTTGGCGCACGCTACTTGAAGCGCATACCGGCACCCCTGGTGGCCCTGATCGTGGTCACCGTCGTGCAATCGATATTCCAGTTCAAGGGGGTCGCCACGATCGGTTCCGCCTTCGGCGCAATTCCCCGCACCCTGCCCGCATTTTCGATTCCTTCCTTGGATCTGGCGCGGGTGCTGTCTTTGGTGGGACCGGCTTTCACGATCGCATTGTTGGGCGCGATCGAATCTCTGCTGTCAGCCGTCGTTGCGGACGGAATGGCCGGCACGCGCCATGACTCCAATCAGGAACTCATCGGCCAGGGTATCGCCAACTTGGTCGCCCCCCTGTTCGGCGGCTTCGCCGCCACCGGCGCGATTGCGCGCACGGCGACCAACATACGCAACGGCGCCACCAGCCCGCTCGCCGGAATAGTCCACTCCGTATTTCTGATTTTGGTGATGCTGCTGTTCGCCCCGCTAGCCTCTGCGATTCCCCTGTGCTGCCTTTCGGCCGTGCTATTCGTCGTGGCCTGGAACATGAGCGAACTGCCGCATGTCGTGCGGCTCATACGCGGTGCGCCGAAAGTCGATGTCGGAATTCTTCTGCTGACCTTCTTTTTGACCGTCTTCGTCGATCTCGTCGTCGCCGTGAATGTCGGCGTGATTCTCGCGGCGCTGTTTTTCATGCGACGGATGGCCGATTCAGTGAGTGTCGAACGACAACTCGATGCGCAACCCGATGACGGCCTGCCGGCCGCGCTGCCGCTGCCGCTGCCGCCAAATAATGGCATAGTCATCTTCAACATCGACGGACCCGTTTTCTTCGGCGCGGCCGAGAAGCTCGAGCGCACCCTGGAGCATATCCAGCGGCCGGCTACAACGCTCATATTGCGCATGGGGAACGTACCCTTCGTCGACGCGACCGGCATCTTCGCGATCGAGGAAATCATCACGGATTTCAGGCGCCACGGCGCCGCCGTGCTGCTGGTTGAGGTGCGGCCCAATGTGCGCTACAAGTTGGAGCGTGGCGGCGTGATTGCGCACGTCGGACAAGATAATGTGATCGATACGCTCGAACACGCGCTGGAGCGTGCAAAACAACTGCAGGCGATCGTTCTGCCGTAGGCCCATTTCGAGGATCAATTGATGCAAAAGCGCATTCTTCGATTGCCGGCGCGCGTCGCAGCCGTTCGGCACATCGTGCTCCTGGCGACGCTGGCCGGCTTGGGTGTTGCCGCGGCTGTTCCGCTCAACGGCGCCGCACCCGTGCAAATTGCGCCCGCGTCCGTCGGCGTCGACGCGGAACCGTTGGCGGCTCTAGACGCTGACATTGCGACGGCGAAATTTCCGCTGGTCGACAGCTTGCTGGTCATGCGATGCGATAAGGTGCTCTTCAAGCGCCGCTATCCGCATGACTATGGGGCAACCTACGACAAGGAAGCGCACACCAAAGGTCCGCTGAACGCGCGGCTGACGGGCCGCTACAACTATTTCGACCCCACGTGGCATCCCTATTACCACGGCACGGATGAGCACACCATGCAGTCGGTGTCCAAGACGGTCACTTCCGCGATCATTGGTGTAGCGATGACGCGCGGTGACTTCAAAGCGCCTCTGTCGACGCCGGTGCTGCATTTTTTCGATGAAAGCAAGGTCAAAAACCTCGATGCGCGCAAGCGCCGGATGACCTTGCGCGACTTGCTGACAATGACCAGCGGATTGGACTGGAACGAGAACTTGCCGTACGACGACCCCTCCAACCCATCCGACCTGATGGAAGCCGCCGATGACTGGGTGCAATTCGTCATCGACCGGCCGATGAAAGATGAGCCGGGGACAGTGTTCGCCTATTCGAGCGGCGCCACCGAGTTGCTGGCGTACATATTCAAGCGCGAAACCGGCATCGACATCGAGCGCTACGCTCATAGCCGGCTGTTCGCACCGCTCGGCATCCATCAGTACTTCTGGAAGCGAACACCGCTCGGCGTGGTCGATACCGAAGGCGGCTTGTACCTACGCGCCGAGGACCTGGCCAAGATCGGTCTGCTGTACCTACACGACGGGCGCTGGAACGGGCGGCAGCTCGTGGCCGCGGATTGGATCAAGGACTCGTTGACGCCGAGAATCGACGCGGGCGAAGGGTTCCAGTACGGCTATCAGTGGTGGCTACTGCCGCACGGGGAACCCGCGCGCCTCGCATGGGTTGCGCGCGGCATGGGGGGTCAACGGCTCATCGTATTCCCTGAAGAGCAGTTGATCGTGGTATCCACGGCTTGGCACATTTTGAATGAGGCGTCCATCGAATTCGACGTCGTGCGGCGTCTGTTGCCGGCTGTGCACCCCCATCAGTGCGCGACCCGCTCGGGCGGCTAGTCGATTCCTCCGCGCCCTCAGGCAGGGCCGCAGATATTCAGCGCTCGAATTTTGTCGACAGAATGATCGACGAGGTTGTGCGCTCCACGCCATCCAACGCGCCGATGCGATCGATGACTTGATCCATTTCGGCGACGGATGCCGTGGCCGCAACGGCGATCAAATCCACGTCGCCGCTCACCGAGTGCAGCACGCGCACGTGGGCAATGGCGCGCAGAGCCGCGCTCACTGCGCGCGCTTCCTTGGGCCCAACTTTGATCATGACGTGCGCACGAACTGCACCCAGGCCATGTTCCGGCGCCAGCAGAACGCCATAGCCGACGATGATGCCCTGCTTTTCCAATCGTTCGATGCGGCTCTGCACGCTGGTGCGCGATCGACCCACCAGCCGCGCCAACTGCGCGGTAGAAGCACGGCCGTTTTCGCGCAGTGCCGATAGCAGCCTTTCGTCGATCCCATCCATCAGTTCGCCGCCCCTACCCTGCGTAATGCAGGGATTGTACCTTAAAAACGTCTAAAACGACCCTACCATTTGCAGGGTAATGGGGCAAAAATAGCGCCTAACACATAGGACTCCGACAATGAAAGACATCGTTATAGTGGGCGCGGGGAAGATTGGATCGATGATCGCCGAATTGCTTGGCGGGTCAGGCGATTACTCCGTGACCGTCGTCGATCGCTCCCAGCGCCAATTGGACCGCCTGGAGACCGCGGTCGCCATCCGTAAGATCGCCGCCGACATCAACCAAGTCGACGCCTTGCGTAAGATACTGGCGGGTAAGTTCGCGGTGCTGAGCGCTGCGCCTTATCATGCGACGCGGCTGATCGCCGAGGCGGCCAAAGCGGCCGGCGCGCACTATTTGGATTTAACCGAGGATGTCGCGAGCACCCGAGCGGTGAAGCAACTGGCCGAAGGCGCCCGCACGGCCTTCATTCCGCAATGCGGCCTGGCGCCGGGATTCATCACCATAGTGGCGAGCGACTTGGCGTCGCGATTCGATGAGCTGCAGGATGTGCGCATGCGGGTGGGCGCGTTGCCCAAGTTTCCCTCCAATGCGCTCAACTATAATCTGACCTGGAGCACGGACGGCGTCATCAACGAATACTGCGAACCCTGCGAAGCCATCGTCAACGGACAATTGCGCGAAACGCAGCCTCTCGAGGAACTGGAAGAGTTCTCCCTCGACGGCATTCTGTACGAAGCGTTCAACACCTCGGGCGGCCTCGGCACTCTTTGCGAAACGCTCGCCGGCAAGGTGCGCAACCTCAATTACCGCACCATCCGTTACCCCGGCCACGCGGCGATCATGAAGGCGCTGCTCAACGACCTGAGGCTACGCGATCGCCGCGAACTCCTGAAGGATATTCTGGAGAATGCAGTGCCCATCACTCTGCAGGATGTCGTCATCGTCTTCGTCACCGTGAGCGGCTTGCGCGGCGGGCAACTCATGCAGGAGACTTACGCCAATAAAATCTATGCGGCGCCGTTGGGCGGCCGGGTCCGCAGCGCCATTCAGATCACCACTGCGGGCGGAATTTGCGCTGTGCTCGACATGTTGAGCACGGGCAAGCTGCCGCAGTCCGGACTCATCCGCCAAGAGGACATCACGCTGCCGGCATTCCTCGCCAATCGCTTCGGGCGCTGCTACGAGACAGCGGCGCCGGCGGCCGCCAACGCCGCCTGATCCCCGAATCCGACGAACGCCGCTATGTCGGCGAGCGTGGGCGCTCGGCCGCGCGCCGGCAGGCTCAGGGCGGCGACGGTGTCGGCGTGAAGCACATTCGAATATAGCTTGAGCGTCACTGACACGCCCCGGGAGTGCAGCGCGGTCGCCAGATTGCGCGAGTTCTTCGGCCACACCGTTTCGTCCTTCAAGCCGTGCACCAGCAGCATGGGCGGCGCATCCTCGCGCACGAAATTGATGGGCTGGGAGTCCGGATAACGCACCGCCGGCCCGAACATATCCTGCACGTCCGGTTCCAGCAAAGGCAAAAAATCGTACGGTCCCGACAAGCCGATTACACCGGCAATGGGCGGCGCGGCTTGGCCGGCGGCGGCAAAATATCGCGGGTCGAGCGTTACCAGGGCGGCCATGTGAGCACCCGCCGAATGTCCCATCAAATACAGGCGGTTCGCATCCGCGCCGAACTCGGCGGCATTTTCTGACGCCCATCGGCTTGCGCGCGCGGCATCCTCCATGAAGCCCGGCATTTTGACGCCGGGATAGTGTCGATAATTCGGCAGGACGGCGACATAGCCTAATTCGGCCAACGCGGCACCGACAAATCGATAATCGGCTTTGTCGCCGAAGCTCCAGCGGCCGCCATGCCAGAAAACGACCACCGGTCGGGGGCCCACAGCCTTGAGCTGCGGTACATAGACGTCCAGCCGATGCTGCGAATCGGCGCCGAAGGAGATATTCGCGTGACGTACATGAGCGCCGAAGACCGCCGGCACATTGGCGGCGAAAAAGGCGACGCGTGAACAGCCGGCTGCCGCCATTGCGGTCAATCCCGCGAGCGCGGTACGACGCGAAACGCTGACCCGCTTATCGGCAGGCATACGTGATATCGCCCTGCAAATCGAGAAGCCCATGCCGGATCAACCAGTCACGCGCGTCCTCGGCGTCCTTGCTGAACCAGATTGCGGCACCGCCAAGCCTGAAGCTGTATCCCCAGTCGTCCATATCTCGGCATATGCGGTCCCGGCCGACATTCGGCAGCCTCTCCGCGAGGGCTAGTTGCAGGTAGCACACCGCGCTTTCTTCGGCGTCGTCTCCGCCGGCATCCGTATCCAATCCGGCGCGCCGTTCCGGAGTCATGCAGATGAAGTGCGCGCCTTCGTGCAACACCGAGTGAAGCGGTGTGTCGAGCCGTGCGAATATTTGCGCGCCGATCAGGCCCGCCTCGCGCTCGCCCCAGTAGGACCCGGGAATGATGTCGTCGGGTGCCACCAGGCGCAATTCCAAGCCGTAGCGATCCAGGAGCAGCTCGAGGCTCAGTCGATCGACGCCGTTGACCAAAAGCATGCCGGCACGCCCGAGCTTTACTTCAATCGCGTGAGCCGGCGCATCGCAATGGTCACGAGGTCGCGCGCCATTTGCTGCCGCAATATGTCGGCCTCGTGTTCCTTCGCGAGCAGCACATTCTCCTCGAAGCTATAGTCCTTTGACAGACTGATGGTTTGCGGCGCGAGCAATTCCTTGTCGGCACCTTGCACAGCGAAAGTGACCGTATACGTGAGTTCGTACTCGGTCGGAATATTGAGTGCCGATACGGAGAGAGTGCGCTGCTGGACGAGATCCTTGGTCACCTCGATGATCGCGGTAGCATTCGCGCGTACCACCTGCAGCGTGGCTCCCGAACTCTTGAGCTGGCGCTCGAACTCGCGCGAGAAATCGGTGTAGGGGTCCTTGAGCGACAGATAAGGGCGCGCCAGAATGCCGGGCAGAGAATCGCTGCCTACGAGTCGAAAGCCGCACGCGGACAGCGCAATCACCGCACCGAAAGCCGCCAAGGCGGCCAGCGCCCCGCGCTCGCCGCCCATCGCATTCGCGCGCGGCATCCTGCGGCGATCGTTCGGTGTAGCCATGGCGCAATTACACCACGATGTTGACGAGCTTACCCGGCACGATGATCAATTTACGAACGGCGGCGGCGCCAATGAACTTCTGCACCTTCGGATCGGCCAGTGCGGCCGCACGCACAGCGGCCTCGTCGCCGCCGACCGCAACGGTGATGTGGCTGCGCAGCTTGCCATTGACCTGCACGACCATCTCAATCGACGAGGTTTGCAGGGCCGCGGCATCGACGGACATCCAAGGTTCGTCGATCAGCGCCGTGCGATGTCCCAAGATGCGCCACAGCACGTGAGTTACATGCGGGATGATGGGCGACAGCCCAAGCACGACGATTTCCAAGGCTTCCTGCACCACGCTGCGATCTTGTGGGGAACTCGAGGGAAACTTCGCCAGCGCATTCAGCAGCTCCATCGCCGCCGCAATGGCCGTATTAAAGGTCCGTCGGCGCCCGATATCGTCGGTGATCTTCGCCAAGGTATGATGCGCCTGCCGCCGCATTGTTCGCTGCGCGTCGTTCAGGGCCGACTTGTCGAGCGGCTCGGGTGCGCCGTGCATGACATGGTCGTACACGGCTTTCCATAGGCGCTTGATGAATCGATAGGCGCCTTGCACGCCTTCGTCCGACCACTCCAAGGTTTGATCCGGGGGCGCCGCGAACATGGTGAACAATCGTGCGGTATCCGCACCGAATTCGTCGACCAGCGCTTGCGGGTCGACGCCGTTATTTTTCGATTTCGACATGGTGACGACGCCGCCGGATTCGACTTCTCCGCCGTCGGAGCGCAGCACGGCGACGCGGCGCTGCGCGGTCTTGTCCAGCACGATCTCGACATCGCAAGGATTGTAGTACTCCACCCGGCCCGCGTCCGGTTTGCGGAAAAACATCTCGTTCAACACCATTCCCTGAGTGAATAGATTTTCGAAAGGCTCCCTGAAGGCCACCAATCCCAGCTCGTGCATGACGCGGGTCCAAAAGCGCGAGTACAACAGGTGCAGAATCGCGTGCTCGATGCCGCCGATGTATTGATCGACCGGCAGCCAGTAACCCACACGGGAGTCGAGCATGGCCTCGGAGTTGTCGGGGCAGGCAAAACGCAGAAAATACCATGAGGAATCCACGAAGGTATCCATGGTATCGGTCTCGCGCCGCGCCTCGCCGCCGCATCGCGGGCAGGGAACCGCCAGGAAGGCTTCGTCCTTGAGCAGCGGATTGCCGCTGCCGTCGGGCACGAGATCCACCGGTAATACCACCGGCAGCTGCTCATCGGGCACCGGCACGGTGCCGCACAGGCCGCAGTGAATGATCGGTATCGGGCAGCCCCAATAGCGCTGCCTGGAAATGCCCCAATCGCGAAGGCGCCAGGTAGTTTGCTTTTCACCAAGACCCAAGCGGCTCAAATCGGCAGCGATGGCATCGGCCGCGGCTTGAAACTGCAAGCCGTCATACGCCCCCGAATTGATGCAGCGGCCATGCGCGGCATACCAGGGCTCCCACTTGTCAACGGAATATTCGCGGCCCGCGACATCGATTACGGGTTTTATCGGCAGACCATAGTGTTTTGCGAATTCGAAATCTCGCTCATCATGCGCGGGAACACCCATGACAGCGCCGTCGCCGTAACTCATGAGCACATAGTTGGCTACCCAAACCGGTATGGCCTCGCCGCTGATGGGATGGCGTACCGTGAGCCCCGTCGGCATCCCTCTCTTTTCTTGCGTCGCGAGTTCCGATTCGGTGGCCGGGGCTTGCTTGCAATCCTCGATGAACGCCGCGACTTTGGGATCGTGGCGTGCCGCATGACGCGCCAGCCGGTGTTCCGGCGCCACCGCGCAAAATGTCACACCCATGAGCGTATCCGCGCGCGTCGTGAACACCCAAAGCACCTCCGTGCCATCCGCGCTCGCCCCGCTGATTTCTTGCGGAAATCCGAGCCTGACGCCGACGCTCTTGCCGATCCAATTGGCCTGCATGGCGCGCACGCGTTCCGGCCAGCCGGGCATCTCGTCCAAGGAATCGAGCAAATCCTCTGCAAACGCCGTGATCTTCAAGTAATACATCGGAATTTCACGTTTCTCGACCGGCGCTCCGGTGCGCCAGCCGCGGCCGTCGATCACTTGCTCGTTGGCGAGCACGGTTTTATCGACGGGGTCCCAATTCACCACTCCGGTCTTCTGGTATGCAATGCCTTTTTCCAGCATCCGGAGGAATAACCATTGGTTCCAACGATAGTATTCGGGGCGGCAAGTGGCGAGCTCGCGGCTCCAATCCAGGGCAAACCCCAAGGATTTGAGCTGACGCCTCATATGGGCAATGTTATCGAAGGTCCACTGCGCCGGCGGCACGCCGTTTGCCATGGCGGCGTTCTCGGCGGGTAAGCCGAAGGCGTCCCAACCCATGGGCTGCAGAACGTTTTTGCCGTGCATACGCATGAATCGCGACACGACATCGCCGATCGTGTAGTTGCGCACATGTCCCATGTGCAAGCGGCCGCTCGGATACGGGAACATGGACAAGCAGTAATATTTCTCGCGGGTGCGGTCCTCCTTGGCTTCAAAGGCGCGCTTATCGTTCCAAAAATCCTGTGCTTCCGCCTCGACAGCGGCGGGTTCGTATCTTTCGTGCATGGTTGGGCCTCAGAATACCCGACCGTCCCGTGGCCGTGAACTCAATTGACCTTGGATTAAGGATGCTTAAGCTCAATTTCTACGGCGCGTTTGGCCTCGCTACCTTGAGCGGATGTCTGTGGTTTCTGGCGGTGACGCCGTTCGATCTATCTGCGCTGGCCTGGATAGCGGCCGTACCGATGTTGCTCGCCGTGGACCGGGCCCCCACGCTCAAACAGGCGCTCGTCCTCGGGTGGTGGTCCGGAATCGTCGAGACGGCGGGCGGCTTTTACTGGCTGATCGATGTGACGCGGCGCTTCGCGGACTTCCCGTGGTGGGCCGCGGTGCTCGTCCTGCTGCTTTTCTGCGCGGCGCGCGCCATTATCTTTCTGCTGTTCAGCGGCATCGTGTGGGGCATTCGACGGCGGCTGCGCATCTCCATGACGATGCTCGCCCCGCTCGTGATGGTCGGCTGCGAACTCGCGATTCCGCAGTTGTTTCCCTGCGGTCAGTGGATTTCCCAGGCCTGGCATCCTCTCATCATCCAGATCGCCGAACTCACCGGACCGTTCGGTGTCACCGCCCTGCTGATGATGGTGAACGGCGCACTGTACGATCTTTGCGTGGACGGCCGCGCCGCTCGCTATCCCGCATTGGCGGCGGCGGGGCTAGTGGCGGCCGCCCTCGTATTCGGCGCGGTGCGCATTCGCCAAGTGGATGACATGGTCGCCCGGGCAACGCGCCTCAATATCGGACTGGTGCAGCCTAATTTTGCCTACACGAACGGTGAGTTCTCCCGAGATGAGGCGCTGCGCCAGCTGGCCGCTTTGCAGACGGAATCTCGCCGGCTCCAACAGGCCGGCGCGCAACTCGTCGTCTGGAGCGAGGGCAGCTATCCCGTGACCTTGCCTCGGGATTTCAGCGCCGATTTCGCACCCGATTCCTTGGCGATGATTCGACGCGGCTTGGATCTGCCGGTCATCATCGGCGCCGACATGTACGACCCGGCGTTCCAGGACGCGTACAACTCGGCCATTCTTCTCGACGGCGAGGGCCGAGCGGTGGGCCGCTACGATAAGGTACGGCTGCTGGCATTCGGCGAGTACATTCCCGGCATTGATGCCCTCCCCTGGTTGCGGCAGTTTTTGCCTGCCGGCATCGGCCGATTCACCGCGGGAAAGGGGCCGGGCGTGCTTACCCTGCAAGAAGCCGGACATGAAGCGTGGAAATTCGGTCCGGTCATCTGCTACGAAGATATCCTGCAAGGATTCTTGCGCGGCGTTGGACAACTGCATCCCAACCTTCTTGTCAATCTGACCAGCGACTCGTGGTTCGGTGCCGAAACCGAGCCGTGGGAACATCTGGCATTGGCGGTATTTGGCAGTATCGAGCTGCGCGTGAGCATGGTGCGCGCCGTCAATTCGGGTGTTTCCGCACTCATCGACCCGAACGGCCGCGTGCTGCAGAAAACCTACGCCGACGATCCCTATCGAAATCCTCGTGCCGCGGACGGTATCTTGGTCTCGGCGCCCCTGGTGGAGGGCGGCCACACCGTATATGTGGCCGTAGGCAATCTGTTCGCCTTCCTCTGCATTGCTGTCACTCTGATCCTTGCGGTGCTCGCTGCTCTGCGCCCGCAATTCAACAATTTCCCAATGGCAGGTTTTGTTCAGTAGTTTTATAGTCGCGAGTAACTACCAGCACCGTGCCCTAATAAGAATGAGGTACCTCATGGTTAGTCTGCGGATAAACGACGAAGTGAGAAATATCGATGCGCCGCCCGACATGCCGCTGCTCTGGGTGCTGCGCGACATCTTGGGACTTACCGGGACGAAGTTCGGGTGCGGCATAGCACAATGCGGTGCCTGCACGGTGCATGTGGATGGTGCGCCGGTACGCTCCTGCCTCCTGCCCGTGGGCTCGATCGGCCAGCGCGCGATCACGACCATCGAAGGCGTGGGCGCCTCGGCGGTCGGGGCCAAAGTGCAGAAGGCATGGCTTGATCTGGAAGTGGTCCAATGTGGCTATTGCCAATCGGGGCAGATCATGTCGGCGACGGCTCTGCTCAATTCGACGCCGCATCCCGAGAATTCGGACATCGATGCGGCCATGGCGGGAAACATTTGCCGGTGCGGCACTTACGTGCGCATCCGCGCGGCGATCAAGCATGCTGCACAAACCTGATCCTTTGCTGCGCGATTCTCCGGTGGACGGAGCACTGACCAGGCGCGGTTTTCTCCAGGCTGGGTTGGCCGTGGGAGGAGCCCTCGTGGTCGGCTTCAGCGTTCCTTTTGCCCGTGGCGCGCCGGCCGAAAAATCGCCTTTCGCGCCGAACGCGTTCATTCGCATCGACGCCCACGGCAAAATCACCCTCATCATGCCGCAGGTCGAGATGGGTCAGGGCATTTACACCGGTATCGCCATGATTCTGGCCGAAGAACTCGACGCGGACTTCGATCACGTAACGCTCGAGGCTGCGCCGCCCAATGACAAGCTTTACGGTAATCCCGTCTTTGGCCTTCAAGTTACCGGCAATTCGAATTCGGTGCGCGCGTTTTGGATGCCCTTGCGCAAGGCGGCCGCGGGCACGCGCGCAGTGTTGGTTCAGGCCGCGTCGCAGCAGTGGAAAGTCGAGCCTGCCGAGATCCGCACCGAGAATAGCGAGGCGATCCATGACGCGAGCGGCCGCCGCGCTGCGTATTCGGCACTGATCGATCGCGCCAAGAGCTTGGAGCCGCCGCAGGACCCGCCGCTCAAAGATGTGAAGAACTTCAAATTGATCGGCAAACCCCTCAAACGGCTCGACACACCCGACAAGGTCAACGGCAGGGTGATCTACGGGATCGACGCGATGCCGCCCGGCGTGAAGTTCGCCACGCTCGCAGCCTGTCCGGTATTCGGCGGCACCGTCCTGCACGTCGATGACGCCAAGGCCAAAAGCGTCCCCGGCGTTCGTCAGGTCATCGTGCTCAAGGATTTTGTCGCCGTCGTGGGCGATCACATGTGGGCAGCCAAGCAAGGCTTGGATCGGCTCGACATCACCTGGAACGAGGGCTCGAACTCGGCGGTTTCCTCCGAGGACATCTGGAAGCAGCTTCGCGCCGCCAGTGAGAAGGAGGGTGCCGTTGCCAAATCGGTGGGAGATTTCGCCAAGGGACTGACCGAGGGCGATAGGTCTGACGCGGCCTACGAGTTGCCCTTCCTCGCCCACGCCAACATGGAGCCGCTGAACTGTACCGTGCATGTGACTCCGTCAAGCTGCGAGGTATGGATCGGAATTCAAGTGCTCAGCAGGGCCCAGGCCGTGGCCGCCAAGGTCACGGGGCTGCCGCCCGACAAGGTCACGGTGCACAACCAACTCCTTGGGGGCGGCTTCGGCCGCCGGCTCGAGGTGGACATGATCGACATGGCCGTGCAAATCGCCAAGCAAGTGGAGGGTCCGGTCAAAGTGGTTTGGACTCGAGAGGAGGACATCCAGCACGATGTCTACCGTCCTGTGTACCGGAACACCATGTCGGCTGCGGTTTCCAATGGACGCATCGTCGGCTGGAAGCACCGCATCGCGGGTTCCTCGGTCATTGCGCGCTGGCTGCCCCCGGCCTTTCAAAAGGGGATCGATATCGATGCCGTCGACAGTGCCGTCGACATGCCTTACGACATCCCCAATCTGCGCGTGGAATACGTGCGGGACGAGCCGCCTGCCGTGCCCACGGGTTTCTGGCGCGGCGTGGGACCCAACAACAATGTATTCGCCATCGAAAGCTTCATGGACGAGCTGGCGCAGAAATCCAAAAAGGATCCCGTGAACTTTCGCCGCGATCATCTCGATAAGTCGCCACGCCTCAAGGCGGCGCTCGAGCTCGCGGCGACCAAGTCCCGGTGGGGAGACCCTCTGCCCGCACGCACCGGCCGCGGCATCGCGGTGCAGGTCTCATTCGGCAGCTTCATTGCGACCGTTGCGGAAGCCGAAGTCGATGCCAATGGCGAGGTGCGTGTGCGCCGTCTGATCTCGGCGGTGGACACCGGCATCGTCGTCAACCCGGATTCGGTGGTGGCGCAATTGCAAGGCGGCCTGATATTCGGACTGACCGCCGCCCTCTACGGCAACATCACCATCGCCAAGGGTCGAGTTCAGCAAAGCAATTTCAACGATTACCGCATGCTGCGAATCAGCGAAGCTCCGGAGATCGAGGTGCACTTGATCGAGAGCGGCGAAGCCCCGGGCGGCATCGGCGAGACCGGCGTGACCGCCGCGCCGCCGGCTCTCGCCAACGCTTTATTCGCTGCCACCGGCGTTCGTCTGCGTCGACTGCCCATAGATCGAGATCTCCTGTCGGGAAGAAAATCATCATGAACGACTCCTCACATCCCAGCCGCGCCGGTCGCTACGCGCTGATCGGCATCGCCGCAATTCTCGCAGTTGTCCTCCTCGGCTTTTTGTGGATGGTGGTGCTGGCACCTCATCCGACGGACTTTGCGGGCGGCTCCCAGGTCGCATTGACTCAATACCAAGGGCAGAACCCGACGGGCGTTCCGGCAGAACTCAAGCAAGCGAGCCTCATCGAGCAGGGCGAGTACCTTACCCGCGCTGCGGATTGTCTGGCCTGCCACACCGCCGAAGGCGGGGCGCCCTACGCGGGAGGGCGCGCCTTCGTGTTGCCGATCGGCACCTTGTATTCGACCAATATCACTCCCGATAAGGAAACAGGAATCGGCGATTACAGCGACGCGAATTTCCTCAATGCGATTCACAAGGGCATCGGGCGCGGCAACGCCAAACTCTATCCCGCGATGCCGTTCGCCAGCTACACCTACATGACCGATGCGGATGCGCTTGCGATCAAAGCCTACCTTTTCAGCCTCAAGCCCGTGCACGCGCCGGCGCCGGCGAACACCTTGAGTTTCCCCTTCAACCAGCGCGAGCTCATGAGCGTGTGGGCCCTGCTGTTCAATCCGGACAAGCGCTTTGAGCCGCGTCCTCAACGCGATCCGCAGTGGAACCGCGGCGCCTACCTCGTGGAAGCCATGGCTCACTGCGGCGAATGCCATACGCCGCGGAATCTGATGCAAGCCCTGAACAACCGGGAAAAATTCGCAGGCTCGGTGCAGGCCGGCTGGCGTGCCTACAACATCACACCGGATCCAAAAAGCGGCGTCGGCGCCTGGAGCGAAGCCGATCTGGCGCACTATCTCGCTGTGGGCCACGCGGATGGTCGGGGCACGGCGACGGGCCCCATGGGTGAAGCCGTCGACAACAGTCTTCAATACCTGACGCAGGGCGATATCGGCGCCATCGTGACGTACCTGCGTTCGGTGCCGGGAGCGGCGAGTTCCGATCTTGGCGAGATCAGGACAAATCCGGCGCCCTCGTCGTACGCGGAAGGCGTCGCCGCCAATGTCGATTCGCGCGGCAAGGCCGTGTACGCCGGAGCCTGCGCAGGTTGCCATGATTGGACCGGAGTCAGTCCCGTAATCCCCGAGGCGACCCTAACGGGCGTTCGATCGGTGAATGATCCGACCGCGACCAACGTGGTGCAGGTCATTTTGACCGGGGCGCATCGCCGCAGTTCCGATGGGCGGACCATGCCGCCCTTTGGAAGCTCCTACTCGGACGAGGAAATTGCAGGCCTCGCGAATTACGTCACCGCCCGATTTGGCGCGCACCCGTCGTCGGTCACGCCGAATACCATCGCAAAACTTCGGTCCCAGGACTAGAGGCCTGCGTTCATGGAGCCGGCTCGTTCTTCGACTTTTTGAACACCAAACCGTCCTTCATCACGAACTGCACGGTCTTGAGAACATTGACATCCGCGAGCGGATCGCTCGCCACGGCGATCATGTCCGCATACGCTCCGGGTGCGATCACTCCGATCTCGCCGCGCTTGCCGAGCAGCTCGGCCGCCCGCGACGTGGCCGATTGAATGGCCTGCATGGGCGTCATGCCGAATTCCACCTCCCGCGAAAATTCTTCGGCAATGGGTTCGGACCACTTGAATCCGCCGACGTCGGTGCCGAATGCGATCTTGACGCCGGCGTGCAGCGCCTTGCTGAAGGATACTCCGTGCAGCGCCACGCGTTTGCGATCGCGCTTCCCTGAATCGGTATCCGCGGGATCCCAGTCGGTGTAGTACACCTGGAGTGTCGGGACGTACCACGTGCCCTGCCGGAGCATTTGCGCGATCTGCGCGTCCGTAATCTCCAGGCCGTGCTCGATCGAATCGCAGCCGCCGTCGAGCGCGCGCTGTAGACCCGGTCCGCCGTAGGCGTGGCAGGCCACTTTTTTGCCCCAGCCATGCGCCTCGTCCACGATGGCCTTGAGTTCTTCAACGGTGAGCGTCGGCTGCGATACCAGGGCGCCCTGAGAGTCGAGCCAGGAGCGATGGGTCATGTACACCTTGATCCAGTCCGCTCCCTTATCCAATTGTTCACGCGCCGCCTTGCGTGCCTCGATGGGCCCGTCGATCAGCTGTGAACCCTTGGGCACCGTGATTTCGGGCGCATAACCCTCGAGCGGATAGCCGCCGGTCGATGAAATCGACAATGTCGACACCCACATTCGCGGGCCCGGTATGAGTCCTTCGTTGATTGCTTGCTTGATACCCACATCGCCATATCCCGCGCCCTCGGTCTCCATGTCGCGAATGCTCGTGAAACCCTGTTCGAGCGCGCGGCGCGCCGATAGCACTGCGCGTGCGACCCGGTAAGAGGCGGGAAATTTCAGCAATTGCACATCGTAGCCGCCGGCGGCCGGATCCTCGCCCTGCAGAAAAATATGCGTGTGCGTGTCGATGAGTCCCGGCAACACGGTCGCATTGCCCAGATCGATCACTCGTGCCTCTTCGGGCAGCGACGGGGAGTTGGCCGGAATAACATCGACGATGCGGTTGCCGCGAATCAGGATTTGGACATTGTGCCGGCGCTTCTCGTTGATGCCGTCGATGAGCCACTGCGCGCGAACGACGAACAATCCTGCGTCCGGTGCGTTCGTCGCTCCCGCAGGCGAAGCGGCCAGGAGTGCCAAGGCAAGGAAAAAAGTGCGATTCATGACGTCCTCAACCAAACTGAAAGCCCGAGATCTGTTTGCCGCCGATCGACTCGCCGAAGCTGCGCACGCCGCGGTCGCCCTGGGCGGCGCCGGCAGCAACCATGAGAGGGATAAGATGTTCCTCGCGCGGGTGCGACGCCGCGCCTCCGGGCGCCTCGCGCCATTTTTCAAGCAATTGATCGCGGGTCGCAGGATCTTCCAACGCACCGCCCAGCCAAGCGTCGAAAGCCGCGGCGGCGGCCTCCCCTCGTCCCGAAAACATATCGGCCAAATTGTGATAGCTCATGCCGCTTCCCACGATCAGGACACCCTGATCGCGCAACGGCGCCAAGGCGCGCCCAATGGCCAAATGCAGCGCCGGATCAAGACTCGCCTGCAACGAGAGCTGCAGGATGGGCACGTCGGCATTCGGATAAATGAGTAAAAAGGGCACGAACACACCGTGATCCAGGCCTCGCTTGGACTCCACGTCGGTTTTGAACCCTTCATCGCCCAGCAATTTGCGCACGCGTTCGGCGAGATCAGGCGCGCCCGCCGCCGGATACTTCAACCGATAGGTATGTTCGGGAAACCCATAGTAGTCGAACAGTAGCCCGGGTTTAGCCGCGACATTCAGAGTAGGCAACGGATTTTCCCAGTGGCCCGAAATGACCAGCGCGGCCTTGGGTCTCACGCCCATCGAGGCATCGATGCCTCTCAGGTATGCGGCCAATCCGTCCCACATATGCGGATGCGCGGGCGGCGGATCCATGAAAAAACACGGACCGCCGCCATGCGGGATGAACAAAGTCGGCAGTCGTTTCATGGCGTCCACAGAGAAGAGGTTTTCCGGCCGCCGAGCCTAGCCGGGTGACCTGTGAACGTCAATTGAGCGCCGCTGTGGCGTTATGCGTTGACGTTCACCCTGGATCGCGCGGTATTTGCGGCAAGCGTTGGGTCGGTCTGCGCCGCAGTAGCGGCGGGCGCCGTCTTCGGCGTCGCTGCGCTCGATTTCACGCCGATCACCTGCTCGAGCGAGCTCAGCAAGCTACCGAACAGACTCTGTGCGGTCCCGGCGGGAACTTGCGCCGACGGATCAGAGCTGCTGCCGAACCCGGCGGCCGATTCCACACGCGAGCCTTTCCGATGGTGCGGATGGGTATTGATCGAGGACAGCGCCGATGGCGCGGAACTCACACTTGCGATTGGTAACATATGCGTTTCCTTGATGGATCGTTTGGAAATCAGATCGGACGGCAAGCATTTGCCGCGCGCCGCCGCAGCAGCGGCCAAGCCTTGCCGCCCGCCGCCCCGATTGGTCGGAATCTGCTGCCGCGGGGCAAACACGCCGCTGTCTCCCGCTGATAAAGCAGGTTCTGTGCCAGCCCAGCGCACTTGCGTATGGATTTAATTGCAGTGGTAGTTCCCGCGCCGCTCAAATGAGATGATAGCGGAAGAACTTTTACCTCCTATTGAGCTGGGATTTCCTATGGCAGCCGCGCCGGAACTTAAGCGAGGTCCGGATGCGTCCGCGACGGGCGCCCCAAAGCGGTCGCTGCGGTTGCGGCAGACGATTGTCGTCCTATTGATGTTCGGCGGTTATGGCTCGCTCTATTTCTGCCGGGCTGATCTGTCGGTTGCGACACCGCTTCTTGTCGAAGAACTGGCACGGCACGGCATCAGTCATGCCGACGCCATCATTCGCATGGGCGAGATTACCACCTTCGGTGTGCTGGCCTACGCGCTCGGCAAGCTCTTCTTGACCGGGTTGGGCGATTTCTGGGGCGGCCGGATCAGTTTTCTCATCGGTCTAGGCGGGGCAACCGCATTTACCCTGATGTTTGCATCCGGATTGAGCTTGCCGTTGTTCACGATCGCCTGGATCGGCAATCGCATGACGCAATCGATCGCCTGGGCGGGGCTGATCAAAGTTTCTTCGAAATGGTTCGACTACTCGTCTTACGGGATGATTATCGGCATTTTGAGCATCAGTTACCTGGTTGGAGACGCGGCGGCGAGGCAATGGATGGGCATGTTGATCGAACACGGCTTCGGTTGGCGTGCATTGTTTTACTTCGCCGCTGCGGTCAGCGGAGCTTTCTTGGCCATCAATTTTCTGTTTTTACGCGAGTCGCGGATCGATGCGGGCTATGTCGAGGCAAAACCCAATCCGCTCAATCTGTTTGCGAGTTCCGAATCGCGGCCCAAAAGCATCCGCCAGTTGTTGCTGCCGCTGGTCCGCAGCCGCGCGTTCCTATTGGTTTGCTTGCTATCCTTGGGCTGTACGATAATCCGCGAGACCTTCAACGCATGGACACCGCAATATCTGAGCGACTATCTGGGTTATAGCAAGGGCAACGCAGCCCGCATGAGTGCGATTTTTCCGGGTGTCGGCGCCGTGTCGGTGTTGGCGACCGGCTGGCTCAGCGATCGCCTCGGCGTGAACGGCCGCGCACTGATCATGTTCGTGGGGTTGAGCGCCACGGTCGCGGCGCTTCTTGTGTTGATGACCATGCGCTCCAGCACGACCGGACCTCTCCTGCCGCTGATCGCGATCGGCACCATCGCCTTCTGCCTGCTCGGCCCTTATTCGTATCTTGGCGGCGCTTTCGCGCTCGATTTCGGCGGCAAGCAGGCAGGCGCAGCCTCCTCGGGCATCATCGACGGGGTCGGATATTTGGGTGGGGCGGCCGCGGGTTATATCGTCGCTCGAGTCTCGGTCGCCTTCGGCTGGCAAGGCGTCTTCGTGGGTTTGGCGGGCGTCAGCGCACTGGCGGCGCTCGGTGCCGGCTGTCTCTATTTCTTGGGCGCGAGGGCAGCCGCGCGGGGGACGCATCTCCCGTGAGCGGACCTACCGCCGTAAAGCGCCTCTGGTGGCGCCCCGATATGCTCAGCATCGAATGGGACGATGGGAGTTTAAGCGAGTTCGCGAGCCTCTGGCTTCGCGACAATCTGCGTGAGGACCGCGATCCCCACAGTGGACAACGTCTCGTCGATATCGCGGATTTGCCCGAGGATCCCAGGATTCGGTCCGCTGTCGCCCACGACGGGACCCTGAACGTGGAATGGGAAGCCGAATCGCGCTCCGCGGCCTTCGAGCTTCAGTGGTTGCTTGCGCAAGCAGCGAACCACGCCGGGCCGCTACGGGCGCCGAAAGTAAAACGCTGGCTGGAGGGAGCAACGCTGGATGCGGCGCGCGACTTCGCATGGGCGACGTTCTGCGAAGCGCAGAACAATAGAGCGCTGCGAGCCCAATGGCTGACTGGGCTATTGCAGGACGGTATCGCCTTCCTACGCGGGGTACCGTCGGACGATGCGGGGATCCTCGAGGCCTCAACGCTCGTGGGACGAGTATTGGAAACCAACTATGGCCGGGTCTATGACGTTCGCTCGGTGCCGCAGCCGGAAAATCTGGCCTATTCCGACTTGGGCCTTGGGTTGCACACGGATAACCCGTACCGCGATCCGGTGCCGGGGTTTCAGGTGCTGCATGCTGTGGTGGCATCTCCGGACGGCGGCGAGAGCCTGTTCGGCGACGGCTTCGCCATTGCCGAGCACCTGCGAGCGACCCTTCCCGGCGCTTTCGACGCCTTGACGCGGACCGCTGTTCCTTTTTCGTACCGCTCCAAAGACGCCGACCTATACGCCGAAAGACCGTTGATCCGGTTGAACTGCACCGGGGAAGTGAGCGCAGTGCATTACAACAGCCGATCGATAGCGCCGCTGAGGCTCGCCGCCCGGGATGCGGGCCCGTTCTACTCCGCATATAGGCGTTTCGCCGCCCTGCTGCGCGACGCGCGGTTTCATTTGCAGCTCAGGTTGCGCGATGGCGACCTGGTGGTATTCGACAATCAACGCACGTTGCATGGACGCACTGCATTTTCATCGGCTCGGTACCCGCGACACTTGCGCGGCTGCTATCTTACTCGCGACAGCGTGTACTCCGAGGCCGCACTCCTGCGACGCGAGTTCCACCCGGACACAAACCGATGAACGTCACCGAGGAAATTCTCTCTCTCTTCCAAAAGCGCGGCTCGGATGCTTATTTCGGCGAGAGCGTGTCCATGACCGAGCATGCGCTGCAGGCTGCGTATTTTGCCAAGATCGCCGCGGCGCCCCCCGCGCTCGTCATTGCCGCGCTTCTTCACGACGTCGGGCATCTCATCGAGGATGTTCCGAGCGACATCGCCGACTGGACCGCGGACGCGCATCATGAACAGATCGGCGGCCGTTGGCTCGCTGAGCGATTCGGCGCCGAAGTATCCGAGCCCGTGCGCCTGCACGTGCCCGCGAAGCGCTATTTATTGGCGACTGATGCCCGGTATTTCGCCAGGTTGAGTCCTGCATCGGTGATCACCCTGAAACTGCAGGGCGGCCCCATGGCGCCGAATGAAGTCGCCCGGTTCGAGACCGAGCGCTTTTACAAGGATGCGGTGCGGGTTCGGCAATGGGACGATCAAGGCAAGGTTGGCGGCTTGAAGACTCCCGGCCTCGGCGATTACCGCGTGCTCATCGAATCGCTGGTTTCTTGAAGCCGATTGGTTTCTTGAAGCCCCATGGTCTCTTCAAACGGCTACTGAGCAGTCTTGAACCTCTGCCAAATTCGGGTGATGGCGCGCGACTGTTCGGGAGAGTCTTCGGATTGCACGAATAGTCGTTGCAATTGGTCTGCCGTCGGATAGACGGTAGCATCCGCGAGGAGAGACGCATCGAGCAGCGGCGATGCTGCAGAATTTGCGTTGGCGCTCCCGATGTAGTTGGAAACGTGCGCGATGACTTGCGGGTTCATGAGATAGTTGATGAACAGATGCGCGTTTGCGGCGTGCGGCGCATCGCGCGGTATGGCCAACATGTCGAACCAGAGCAAAGAGCCCTCTTTGGGAATCGCATAGCCGACTTTTATGCCGTTCTTCGCCTCCCTCGCTCGTTGGCGGGCCTGATATGTAGTGCCGTTATATTCCAGCGCAACACAGATGTCGCCGTTGGCCAGAGCCTCGGTACCGATCGATGAGTCGATGTTGCGGATGTAGGGGCGGATCTTGATCAGTACATTTTCGGCGTCTGCAAGATCCCGAGCAGTCGGGGCGTTTGGATTCTTCCCCAAATATTTGAGCACCAGCCGCACCACCCCGGCGGGCGCGTCGAGAAAGTTGATGCCGCACGCGGCCAATTTGGAGGCAAACTCCGGATCGAACACGAGGCGCCAGCTGTCGACAGCGATGTTGGGGAGAGCTTCCGCCACCCTTTTTTCGTTGTATCCAAGGCCGTATGTTCCCCACGCGTACACGACTCCATGAACGTTCCCGGGATCATTGAGCGCAACGCGAGACATGATCGCGGGGTCGAGGTTGGCGATATTCGGAAGCTTTCTCTTGTCGAGGGGCAGATATGCGCCGCTGCGAATTTGCCGCTGGAAGAACGGCGCAGTCGGAACGACGACATCGAAGCCGCTGTTTCCGGTCAGCATCCGCGCTTCCAGCGTCTCGTTGGTCTCGAAATAGGTAACGCGGACTTTGACGCCCGTTAGTTTCTCGAAAGAAGCGACGGTGTCGGGAGCCGTGTAATCCGCCCAATTGTAGAAGTTGAGAACGTTGTCGCCGTTTTTCTCGCCCGTACGGCCCGCGCTGGCGGTTCGCGTCTCCGAATCAGGGTTTCCGCAACCGATCATCGAAGCGCACACGCAGAGCAACAGAATGGATCGCATCACAGTTCCCCTCGGGCGGCATTGGCGCGCATAGCCGTTGAAAGGTAACATTTAAGGGTCGCGGCGTATTAGTGCCGCATGCGTCTCACTTTGCGTTCTAGAGTACTTGACGGGGCACAGTTTAGTCGCCTAAGCTGAAATCATGCAACGTCCAAGCGCCCCCGCGGCGATAGAGAGCCGCGCGCTCGGCACCCTCGCCTACATCCGTGCATCGATCGAATCGTCGAGTTCGATGGATGTCCCCGGGATGGCAGGCATCGTCATGGGCATAATCGGGGTCCTCACTGCCTTGGTGGTGTCGCTGCCGAGTTTGGCATCTCATTGGCTCGCAATTTGGCTGGCCGCGGCGGCGCTTGCTCTGACGCTCGGCGGCGCTCTGGTGGCGCGCCAGGTCGTGCGACGCGGACACTCTCGTTATTTGGGACCGGCCAGAAAATTCCTCCTCTGCCTTTGTCCCTCTCTTCTCGCCGGCGCCGTGCTGACCTTGGTCTTTGGGACCGTCGGCGCGGCCGGCTTCATACCCGGCACGTGGCTCCTTCTGTACGGCTGTGCGGTGCTTTCGGCGAGCACGGTGACGACTCCCGGAATCGCGCGCCTGATCTGCATCATGGGAGCAATGTTCGTCGCCCTCGGATCGATGGCCTTTGCGCTGCCGTCGTCGGCGCATACCGCACTGCTCGGCCTGGGATTCGGCGTCCTGCATATCGTCTTCGGCGTACTCATCGGGCGCCTGACTCATGCCGAATAAATCCGGCGCCATAAGGCGCAGCGAGCCGGCTGCGCCCACCTCCGGCAAAACGCCGTCAAAACCGCTGCCGGTGCCTCGTTCGCCGCACGTGAACGAAGACGCGGGCTTCGATCGCTTGATTTACGAGCGGGTGCGCCTCGGCATCATGAGCGCGCTTGCCATGAACGATCAGCTCAGCTTCAACGAACTGAAGTCATTATTCGATGTGAGCGACGGCAACTTGAGCGCGCATGCGCGCAAACTCGAGGAGGCGGGCTACGTCGTATGCACGAAGTCCTTCGAGAGCCGCCGACCGAAATCCGAATACCGTATTACGCACGTGGGCAAAAAGGCGTTGCTGCGTTACCTCGAACATATCGAGGCGGTGATCAAGGCAACCAGGCGAGCTTAGAACCGGTGCACGTTGCAATCATCATGGACGGAAACGGCCGTTGGGCCACGCAGCGCGGGCTGCCGCGAACTGCGGGCCACGTTGAGGGCGCAAAGGCGGTGCGCGCGACCGTCGAAGTGGCTGCGCGGTCCGACGTCAAGACGCTGACGCTGTACGCGTTTTCATCCGCGAACTGGACGCGCCCGCCGGCGGAGATCGCGGCATTGATGCGCCTGTTCGGCCAGTATCTGTTCACCGAGACACGCCGCTGCGTGGAGCAATCCATCCGGATCAACATAATCGGCAGGCGCGACCGGCTCAGCGAAAATCTGCTTCGCTCCATCGAGCAAAGCGAGCGATCGAGCGCGGCAGGCTCAGGGATGCTCCTGCGCATTGCGGTTGATTACTCGTCTCAACACAGTGTCGTGGAAGCCGCTCGGCGCGCCGAGCGCGGTAAGGACCTGACCGCGGAGGATTTTCACCGCTTGCTGCACCAAGTGGATCATTGCGCTTACCCGGTAGGCGAGGTTGACCTCTTGATTCGCACCGGAAGCGAGCGGCGCCTCAGCGATTTTCTCCTGTGGGAATCGGCGTTTGCGGAACTGCATTTCAGCGATTGCCTATGGCCGGACTTCGATGAGCAGCGCTTTCGCTGCGCGCTCGAGGACTACAGCGGCCGACAACGGCGCTTCGGCGGCATCAGCGGAAAGACTAGCTAGCACCGACGCTCCTGGTGCCGCCGCTCCGCGGCGCATACAATTCCGACGTGGAATCGATCGACGTAGATGCACGCATCCGAGGTCACCGCCCAGGCCATGCGCTGGCGCGGGAGTTTTACACCGACGCGGCCATCTTCGAACGCGACATGGAGCGCATGCTGCTCAAGCATTGGTTCTGCGCAGGCCACGTGAGCAGCATCCCCCGAGCCGGCGATTACTTGGCGGTCGAGCTCGGATCCGAGTCGGTCATCATCGTGCGCAATTCGGGCGGTGAAATACGAGCTTTGCTCAACGTCTGCCGGCACCGCGGTTCGCGCCTCTGTGCCGGGCGCTCCGGAAAGGCCCAATCCGGGCGGCTCACCTGTCCCTATCACGCATGGACCTATGATCTCGACGGCAACTTATTGGTTGCCCGGCAGATGCCCGAATCGTTTCGCCGCAGCCAGGTCGCCCTGAAGACCCTCCCGGTGCGGATCATGGAAGGATTGATCTTTACAACCTTTGCCGGCGATCCTCTCGACCTTGGGACCGCTGCGGATGCACTGGCCCGGTCGGCCGGAGTGCACGGGTGGGCCGCCGCGAAGGTCGCTCACCAAGAGCTGTATTCGATAAAATCCAACTGGAAACTCGCCATCGAGAATTATATGGAGTGCTACCACTGCGCTCCCGCCCATCCGGAATTCGCCAAACGTCATGTCTATGCGCGCCCGGCGGAACTCAACGTGGATCTGGAGCGCGCCGGGCGTACCCGCGCCGAAGCGCTCGGTATCGTCGTACCCGATGTCGATCGATACGGGTGCGCGGCGGGAAAGGGCGTGGAGTCGGTCGCAGTCATGCGCAGTGCGCTTCACGACGGCAACGCCAGCGCCACGTACGACGGCGGCTCGGTCGGGCGGCCGATGGGCTCGTTTTCGGCGTCCGACGGCAACTCGACTTACTTCGATATCGGCCCCATCAGCGACTTTCTCGCGTATCCGGATCATGGCGTCATCTATCGATTTGTCCCCAAAACCGTGGACCACACCGAGATGGAGGTGATCTGGCTGGTTCATCAGGATGCCGTCGAAGGCGTCGACTATGACGTCGGGCGTCTGACTTGGCTGTGGAAGACTACCAGCGCGGAAGACAAGAAAATCGTCGAGATGAATCAGGCCGGTGTCAACTCCCGATTCTTCGTGCCGGGTCCCTATTCGCTGCAGGAAACGTACGCCGCGCGTTTCGTGAATTGGTACCTCGAGGAGTTGTCGTCGTGAGCCGAGGTTATGCGCTCCGCCGCCGCCGCCAGACCGCCAGCGCCAACAGGACAACCGAGCCGGCGACGACTGGGAAATTGCCGACCCTTGCATAGGGAGTAAGGCCCGTCATCGGCCGCACCTCTGCGCGCAGCACTGCTTCGCGAAACTGCGGCAGACGCGCAACCATTTCACCGTGCGGCCCGATCACGGCGGTGATGCCGTCATTCGCGGCGCGCACCAGGTAGCGACCGGCCTCGAGTGCACGCATGCGCGCTATCTGCAGGTGCTGATGCGGTGCTGTGGAATCGCCGTACCAGGCATTGTTGGTGACGTTGATCAACAGAGTCGCGTCGCGCAACACCTCCAGCTGCTCACTGCCGAAGGCATCCTCGTAGCAGATCGTGAGGCCGAGTGTCTGTCCGGCGGCGCTCAAGCGCCGCTGCTGCTTGCTGCCGGGCGTGATGTCGTCATACGGCAAGCTCATGAGCCGCATCCAGGAGCGCACGAAAGCGGGCACCGGGAAATATTCGCCGAACGGGACCAGGTGACGTTTGTAGTACCAGCCGCCTCCGGAACCGGTTAGAACCGATAGCCCGTTGTAATAGTGTTTGGTTTGCGGCTCATAGTTCACGAGCCCGATCGCAAAATCGGCGCCGTGCGCGCGTCCCTGCGCGTGCAGGCGCTCCAAATAGTCCTGTATCTCGTTCGCGAGGACCGGCAGCGAAGCTTCCGGCCACACGATGAGGCGAGCACCCCACGCCTGTGCGGTGAGTCTGGAGTACCTGTCCAGGGTCTCCTGGAGATTTTTGGCCTGCCATTTCTGATCTTGCGGCACGGCCCCTTGCACGGCGGCGATGGGGATGGCGGGACCGGCGGTAACCGTCCAATTGTGGCGGCCAAATACCGCCGGAACCGAGAACAGGACCCCGATGATGCCGATCGCGATCAGCCGGCGTGATGCTCCGCCGGCGCGAATGAGCAGGTCGTTGAATGCAACCGCCGTCGTGGCGGCAGCCCAAGTCACGCCGTAGACGCCCAACAGCGGTGCCCAGCCGCTAAGCGGAGAATCGATCATGGCATAGCCGAGCGACAGCCATGGGAAGCCGCTCAGAACCCAGCCACGCAGCCATTCGAGCAATACCCAGAGGACCGGCAGCACCAGCCAGGCTCGCGTCGCACCCGCGTTGAGCCAAAATCGATTCGCGAGGTAGCTCAATCCGGCGAAATAAACCGCCATCGCCCCGATCAAAACTGCCTGCAGCACGATCGTCAGCCAAACGGGCACCAAGCCGAACACGTGGAGACAGGTATAGAGCCAGTAAGTGCCGAATGCGAATAGTCCGCTGCCGAACGCCGCGCCCGTCCAACCGGCGCGCCGCGCCGGCAAGCCTCGGATCAGTGCAAACAGGGCCGCGGGCGCGAGGACGCCGATCGGCCACCAGCCGAAAGGAGCGAATGCGAGATTGAGTAATGCACCGGCCCCGAACGCGCCCGCTAACCGCCACCAGGTCTGTATCGGCAGCGCGGCGCAAGAGCCGCGGGTACCGACAGTCAAGGAATCGGCTCGTCGGCGGGGGGCGGCTCGATATCGGTTGGCGTGATCACACGCAGAAGATCGATGCGCCGTCGATCGGCGCGCAACACGCGAAATTCCAAATTGCCGGCGTAAATGGTTTCTCCCCGGCGCGGCAAGCGTCCGAACTCTTGCATCAACAACCCGCCGATCGTGTCGTATTCCTCGTCGGAAAACGCAGTCCCAAAGTAGTGATTGAAATCGGCGATCGGCGTTAGCGCGCGCACCGTGAATTCTCGCGCACCCTCCTTGCGAACGGCTTGAGCATCCTCGACGTCGTGTTCATCGTCGATCTCGCCGACGATTTGTTCTATGACATCTTCGATGGTAACCAATCCGCACACTCCGCCGTATTCATCGACGACCATGGCGATGTGATTGTGGCTGCGGCGAAATTCTTTGAGCAACACGTTGAGCCGTTTGCTCTCGGGGACGAACACCACGGGACGCATATACTCGCGAATCTCGAAGCTCTCATCGCCCGCGGCTTGCAGACGCAATAAATCCTTCGCCAACAAGATGCCCAGGATTTGATCTCGGTCTTCGCCGATCACGGGGAACCGCGAATGACCGGATTCGACCACCATCGCGACCAGTTTGTCGGGAGACTCGTCACGCTCGACGAATACCATCTGCGAGCGCGGCACCATGATGTCGCGCACTTGCATGTCGGCTACCGCGAGCACGCCCTCGAGCATGACCAGTGCGTCGCCATCGAACAGCCCGCGCTCACTGGCTTCGCGCAGATCCTCGATGAGTTCTGCGAGATCGCGCGGCTCGCCCGACATCGACTGAGTAATTCGTTTTAACCAGCGGCCGGTGGTGCCGCCTTGAGGTTGTTCTGACATGGGGGCTTAAGGATACTCGATCAGCCATACGGGTTCGAAAAGCCAAGCCGATCAAGGATTTGAATCTCCCTTGCGGTCATTTTCACGGCTTCGAGACGCTCCTCGTGGTCGAAACCAAGCAGGTGCAGCACCCCATGAATCGTCATGTGCGCCCAATGCGACTCGAGAGTCTTTCCATACGCCAGCGCTTCGCGGGCGACGACGGGGGCGCAGATCACGAGTTCGCCCAGAAAATACCGCCCATCCGGAGCGCTCCCGGCACCTTCGAACGACAGCACATTGGTCGGTTGGTCTTTGTGTCTGTAATGGGCATTGAGGCTGAGGCTGCGAGCTTGCCCTACCACACGGACGGAAAGCACGGCGGGCCGACGCATGGGTGCGAGCGCTGCTTTCGCCCAGCGGGCGAGCTGCCGCGGGCCCGGCGCCCACGGCCGCCGTGCGGCGTAACTCACATCGAGTTCGAGCCGGCGCACCACGTTCTAGGGGCCGTCGTCGGGAGCGCTTGCCTCATAGGCTTGAACGATTCTCTGCACCAGCGGGTGGCGGACGACATCCCGCGAGCTGAACATGGTGAATGCGATACCGCGCACGCCGCGCAATATTTCGATTACCGTTCGCAAGCCGGATTGTTTGGAATGCGGCAGGTCGACTTGAGTGATGTCGCCGGTGACCACGGCCTTGGAGCCGAAGCCGATGCGGGTCAGAAACATTTTCATCTGTTCATTGGTCGTATTCTGCGCCTCGTCCAGAATCACGAACGAGTCATTCAGCGAGCGGCCGCGCATGAACGCCAGGGGCGCCACCTCGATTACATTGCGTTCGATGAGTTTGGCTACTCGCTCGAAGCCCATCATTTCGTACAATGCGTCATACATGGGACGCAGGTACGGATCGACCTTTTGCGACAAATCGCCGGGAAGAAATCCCAACCGCTCGCCCGCTTCCACCGCCGGGCGCACCAATACGATCCGCCGGACTTTTTCCGATTGCAGCGCTTCAACCGCGCAGGCGACGGCGAGATACGTCTTGCCCGTGCCCGCAGGGCCTATGCCGAAGGTGAGGTCGTGAGTGCGGACGTTGTTCAGGTACTCGGTCTGATTCGCGCCGCGGGCGCGCACCGTGCCCCGCGCGGTA
Source organism: Steroidobacteraceae bacterium (assembly GCA_035996065.1). GTDB lineage: Bacteria > Pseudomonadota > Gammaproteobacteria > Steroidobacterales > Steroidobacteraceae > Bog-1198. Next base: position 129,892 of record DASYJX010000063.1, read on the forward strand.
TGCACCTTGAGTTCGTCGGATTCGGTATTCGTTGCGTTATCGTTGCTATCCATATCCAGTTCCTGCAGCGCAATATGTACGCGTTCGGAATCCACCGGCTCGCGCTGTGCCCGCGCGTAAAGCCCGAGCAGAACTGATTCCGCGCGCTTGATCGCGGCGGGCAAACCGATGATCTGAAAACGGTTGCCGCGCCGCCTGACTTCCACCCCCAGCCTGGACTCGATTTGATGCAAATGCTGGTCGAGTGGTCCGCACAGTTCCACCAGCCGGATGTTGTCCGCCGGAGCGAGCAGCACGTCACGCGTCATCGGAATCGAACTCACGACGCCCCATCGGCAATGAGACGCCCGCGCAGGGAATTGGGCATCGCTTCGGTAATCACGACGTCTGCAAAGCGGTTGATGAGAGCCATGGGGTTGTCCGCCGGGCCGTCGAAATTGACCCAGCGATTGTTGTCCGTGCGGCCGGCGAGCTGCCGAGGATTGCGCTTTGCGGGGCGTTCGATGAGCACGCGTTGCCGGGAGCCGACCATGCGCTCGGAAATGGCGCGCGCCTGACCATTCAACCGCTGCTGCAAGAGTTCGAGCCGTTGCCGTTTGACCTCGTGCGGCACCTCATCCGGCAGCGATGCGGCCGGGGTGCCGGGTCGGCGGCTGTAGATAAAGCTGAACGACTGATCGAAACCCACCTCTGCGACTAGATTCATGGTCGCGATGAAATCCTCGTCCGTCTCGCCGGGAAATCCGATGATGAGATCCGTTGAAATACAAATATGGGGTCGGATCTCCCGCAACTTGCGCAGTTTGTGTTTGTACTCCACCACGGTATGGCCGCGCTTCATTGCTGCCAGAATACGATCCGAGCCGCTCTGCACGGGGAGGTGCAGGAAGTTATTGAGCTTCGGGACATTGGCATATGCCTCGATCAGGCTGTCGTTGAAGTCGAGCGGGTGCGATGTCGTAAAGCGAATTCGCTCGACGCCGTCCACCGCGGCCACGTAATGAATCAGCGTCGCCAGATCCGCAAGCGTGCCGTCCGCCATCGGCCCGGCGTAGGCATTCACGTTTTGGCCGAGCAGGGTGATCTCACTCACCCCTTGCTTTCCCAAATGTTTCACTTCCTCGAGCACTTGCTCGAAGGGACGGCTGATTTCTTCGCCGCGGGTATAAGGCACGACGCAGAAGCTGCAGTATTTGCTGCAGCCTTCCATGATCGACACGAAGGCGGTTGCGCCCGATGCCCGCGCCGCGGGCAGCCGGTCGAACTTTTCTATTTCCGGAAAACTGATGTCGATTTGGGACCGGCCGGTTTCCTTCAATCCGTCAAGCATCGCCGGCAAGCGGTGCAGAGTCTGCGGGCCAAATACCAGGTCGACGAATGGCGCCCGCGAGGTGATGCCCGCACCCTCCTGGCTCGCGACGCAGCCGCCGACGCCGATGACGACATGCGGGCGCTGCTGCTTGAACAGGCGCCACTCTCCGAGTAAGGAGAACACCTTTTCCTGTGCCTTTTCCCGAACCGAGCAGGTATTGACCAGCAAGACGTCGGCTTCCGCCGGATTGTCGGTACGGCTCATGCCATGGGCGTTCTCGAGGACGTCCCGCATTTTGCCGGAATCGTACTCATTCATCTGACAGCCGAATGTTTTTATGTATAAAAGACCGGGCATACGCTCGCAATAGGCTCGCACGAAAAAGGCCGCTAAGATACTAGGAACCATGGCTATACGCGAAGTTCTCAAAATGGGCGATCCGCGCCTGCTGGAAGTAGCCGAGCCGGTGCTCCGGTTTGGCACTCCCGAGCTGGAAAGCCTGCTTGCCGATATGCGGGACACCATGCGTGATCTCAATGGGGCCGGGCTCGCTGCACCGCAAATCGGGGTAGGCCTCCGCATTGTGATCTTCGGCCTCGAAGTCAACCCGCGCTATCCTGAGGCGGATCCTGTGCCCTTCACGGTGCTGATTAACCCCGTTTTGGCGCCCCTGGGTCCGCAGCAAGACGAGGGATGGGAAGGATGCCTATCGGTCCCCGGCATGCGCGGCCTCGTGCCGCGATATCGGGATTTGCGTTACACCGGCTATGATGCAGCGGGTTCCCTCATTGATCGCACCGTCAAGGATTTTCATGCGAGAGTAGTGCAGCACGAAGTGGACCATCTGGATGGGATTTTGTATCCCCGCCGCATTCGGGACCTGACGCAATTCGGCTTCAACGATGCCCTGTTTCCCGGCGAGAATATCAACGACGATTGAGGCGGTCGCGGCGCCGGATCCCGACCCCCGCTGGAGATAACATGTCGACATCGTTCGTACTCAATGGCAAGGCCGCCACCCTGGACGCCGATCCCACCATGCCCTTACTGTGGGCCGTCCGCGAAGTCGCAGGTCTCCCCGGAACCAAATTCGGCTGCGGCATGGCGCTTTGCGGCGCATGCACCGTTCATTTGGACGGCAAAGCGGTCCGCTCCTGCGTCACGCCGCTATCGACCGTGTCCGGTCGGCATGTCACGACTATCGAAGGCCTGGCGAGCACGCAGGCGAAGGCCGTACAGGCGGCCTGGATCAAGCTTCAAGTTCCCCAGTGCGGCTATTGCCAGTCAGGGCAGATCATGTCCGCGACGGCGCTCCTGGAAACCAATGCCACACCTACCGATGCCGACATCGACAGCGCCATGAGCGGCAACATTTGCCGCTGCTCCACCTATTCTCGCATTCGCGCGGCCATCCATGCGGCTGCCGAATCCATCAAGGGATAAACCATGCCCGCCAAGAACTCCGCTTCCTCCCCTACGCGACGCGAATTTCTCAAGAGCGCCGGCGCCGTCGGTGCAATCGCCCTCACCATCGGATTCGAATGGGCCGGCTCGACCCGGCGTGCGATTGCCGTCCCCGCTCCGTCCGCCGGCACGACCTTTGCGCCCAACGCATTCCTGCGCATCGGCTCCGACAACAGCGTGACCGTGATCGCCAAGCACGTCGAGTTGGGTCAGGGGGCATACACCGGAATTGCCACCATCGTCGCCGAGGAACTCGATGCCGATTGGGCCGTGGTACGCGTTGAAAGCGCACCCGCCGATGCGAAGCGTTATGCCAATTTCGCTTTCGGAATGCAGGGAACCGGCGGTAGTTCGGCCATGGCGAATTCCTGGACTCAGCTTCGCGAAGCCGGCGGCAAGGCACGCGCGATGCTGCTTGCCGCGGCCGCCAAGGAATGGAAAGTCCCCGTTGCGGAGCTGAGGGTAGAGCAAGGCATCGTGTACCACGCCGGCAAAAAACGCCAAGCCACCTTCGGTGCGTTGGTTCCGACCGCCGCTACCCTGCCCGTCCCCGATAAGGTTCAACTCAAGGACCCGAAAGACTTCAAGCTGATCGGTCATCACGCCCCGCGCGTCGATGCCCCCGCGAAGTCCGACGGCACCGCGCAGTTCACGATCGACGTTGCATTGCCCGGCATGCTCGTGGCGCTGTTGAAGCGGCCGCCCCTGTTCGGCGGGACCATGAAGTCCTTCGATGCCGCGGCGGCCAGCGCAGTCCCGGGCGTCGTCAAGGTGGTTCAGGTGCCGGGCGGCGTCGCCGTGATCGCGAAAAGCTTCTGGGCGGCCAAGCAAGGACGAGAGGCGCTGCAGGTCGAGTGGGATGATTCCAAGGCTGAGAAGCGCAGCTCCGCGGCGCTAATGGAAGAGTATCGGCGCCTTGCCGACCAGCCGAGCCTTCCCGCGCGCAAAGACGGCGATGCCGTGCAAGCCATCAAGGACGCGGCTCGCAAGGTATCGGCTGCCTACGAGTTCCCCTACCTCGCTCATGCGCCGATGGAGCCGCTCGACGCGGTGGTCAAGCTCGGTGCCACTAGTTGCGAGATCTGGGCGGGAGACCAATTCCAGACCGTTGATCAGGCGAACGCGGCTCGAACGGCCGGTTTGGAGCCGCAGCAAGTGAGCATCCATACCCTGTATGCCGGCGGCAGCTTCGGTCGGCGTGCAAACGCGGGTTCGGATTACATCGTCGAAGCGGTGTCGATTGCGAAGGCATACGGCGCGGATGGCACGCCGATTAAACTGCAGTGGACCCGGGAAGACGACGTCCATGGCGGCCTCTATCGTCCGATGTACTTTCATAAGCTCGAAGCGGGCCTAAATGCCCAAGGCCGGCTCACCGCCTGGCGGCATGTGATCGTCGGCCAGTCGATCATCGCAGGCACGCCGTTTGCCCCTGCACTCATCAAGGACGGCATCGACGGGACATCGGTCGAAGGCGCCGCGAACATCCCTTACGCGATACCGAACGTCTCGGTTGAGTTGTCGACGACTACCGTTGGCGTTCCGGTTCTCTGGTGGCGCGTCGTCGGCAGTTCGCACACCGCGTTTGCCGTTGAAGCCTTCATCGATGAGGTGGCGCATGCAGCGGGACAGGACGGGCTTGCGTTCCGGCGCACGCTGCTCGAGCAGCAGCCGCGCATGAAGGCCGTGCTTGAACTCGCCGCCGAGAAGGCCGGCTGGGGCGCTCCCCTGGCGCCGGGTAAGGGGCGCGGAATCGCGGTTGCGGAAGCCTTCAAGACCTTTGTCGCTCAGGTCGCCGAGGTCGCCGTGGACAAGAACGGGCAGGTCAAGGTCGAGCGGGTTGTGTGCGCGGTCGATTGCGGCACGCCGATCAATCCCGACATCATTGCGGCCCAGATGGAAGGCGGCATCGGCTTCGGCCTGGGCGCGGTGCTCTACGGAGCCATCACTTTGAAGGATGGCCGCGTCGAGCAGGATAACTTCAATGGTTATCGAGTGCTGCGCATCAACGAAATGCCGAAGGTGGAAGTGCACATCATGCCGTCCGCGGAACCTCCCACCGGCGTGGGCGAGCCGGGCGTAGCGCCCATTGGGCCCGCCGTCGCCAATGCCATATTCGCCGCAACGGGCAAGCGCATCCATGTGCTGCCGTTCTCTACATCGCGCGCCACCTGATGCTCGGATGCCTCATGCGCGCGTCAGGGCTGCGTAACGCTGCAGATGAGTGTCGCTGTCGCCGAACATCACTTGCGCGGCGGTGAGCCGTTTGAACCAGTGGCTGATCTTTAATTCGTCGGTCATGCCCATGCCGCCGTGCAACTGCACTGACTGCTGGCCGACGAATCGTGCGGCCTGACCAACCACCGCCTTGGCCGCCGATAATGCCCGCCGGCGTTCGCGGACATCTTCTGCCGTACATCGCAGCGCGGCTAGGTAGCTCATCGAACGCGCCTGTTCGAGATGTATCTGCATGTCGGCGATGCGGTGCTGAAGCGCCTGGAACCGGCCGATGGGCTGGCCGAATTGCTGACGCACGCGCACATAGTCGACCGTCGCACCGACCATCGCCTGCATGACGCCGACGGCATCGGCGCACAGCGCAGCGAGACCGATGTCGAGAGCCGCTTCGACCGCGCCGAGCGCCTCGCCTTCTGCTCCCAGCCGGCTGCTTTCCGGCAACTCCACTGCGTCAAGGTACACATCGGCAGCCCTCTGGCCGTCGACGGTCGGATAGGAGTCCATCACCAGTCCGGGAGCCGCGCGCGGCACGACAAACAATGAGACGCCTCGCCCATCGGCCGCCTCTCCCGCCGTGCGCGCCGAGACAAGCAGAGTGCCGGCTGCAGCGGCATGCATCACAACTCCCTTGTGTCCATCGAGCACGTACCTAGCGCCGATGCGCCGCGCGCGGGTGGTCACCCATTGGCATTCGTAGCGAGCACCGCTTTCGAAATGCGCCAGCACGGCTATCTCCTCGCCAATAGCCATTCGCATCAGCAGCGCCCCGACTTGCGGCTCCTCGGCAAATGCGCGCAACGCCGCCGTGGCAATGACGGCGCTGCTCAGCACGGGCTCGAGCAGCAGACTACGGCCGCAGTCGCCCATCATGGCCAGCGTTTCGAGGGGTCCGAAGCCCAGCCCGCCTTGTGCCACGGGCACCGTGATAGCGAGCATTCCTAGATCCGCCAGGCCGCGCCAGACCGATGGGTCCCATCCCTCGGCGGATTCTTTGATGCTCTTGTAGCGATCAAAACCGTATCGCTCGCCAAGATAGCGTTCGACGACGTCGTGCAGCTGCCGCTGTTCGTCGCTGAATTCGAAGTTCAAGGAGGACTCCTAGAGACCAACGATCATTTTGGAAATGATGTTTTTCTGAATTTCGTTGGTGCCGCCGAAAATCGACAGCTTGCGCTGATTGAAGTACGAAGCCGCAAGAGTCGATGCGTACCGCGGCCCCGGCGATTCGCGTGTGGGATCGAACTGCCAGCCGGCTTCCATCGCCTCCCGGCGCAACGGCAGAGCATACGGGCCGACGGCGCGCATCAGAAGTTCGGAAATGCTCTGATGAATCTCTGTACCTCTGACCTTGAGGATTGAAGCCTCGGGACCCGTCGCGGGCGATTGCCGCTCCGCGGACAACACGCGCAGATTGGTGATCTCCAGCGCCCATAGGTCGACTTCGACCTGTGCAATCTGTGCCGCGAACAAGGGATCTTCGAGCAGCGGCCGTCCGCGCTGATGCTCGCGCGCCGCAATGCGTTTCAGTCGTGCAAGTTCGCGTTTTGCAATGCCGATCCCCGCGATATTGTTGCGCTCGTGACCCAGCAGAAACTTGGCATAGGTCCAGCCGCGGTTCTCCTCGCCGATGCGGTTTTCAACGGGCACGCGCACGTTCTCGAACCAGATCTCGTTGACCTCATGGCCGCCGTCGAGCAGCATGATGGGGCGGACCGTGATGCCCGGACTTTTCATATCGATCAGCAAGAAGGTGATGCCGGACTGCTGCTTTGCGTGGGAATCGGTGCGCACCAGACAGAAGATCCAGTCGGCGTATTGACCGAGCGTATTCCAGGTCTTCTGGCCGTCGACCACGTAGTGATCCCCGTCGCACACTGCGCGGGTCTTCAGCGACGCCAAATCGGAACCTGCGCCGGGTTCCGAATACCCCTGGCACCACCATTCTGCCCCGGAACTTATTTTCGGCAAGAAACGCTGCTGTTGGGCAGGACTTCCAAACGCCATGATGACGGGCCCCACCATCTTGGTACCGAATGGGATCAGGCGCGGAGCACCGGCGAGCGCCGATTCTTCCTCGAAGATATATTGCTGCACCGAGTTCCAGCCCGGGCCGCCGAATTCAACCGGCCACCCCACGCCGCCCCAGCCGCGTTCATGCAGGCGGCGCTGCCACACGACATGGTCCTCACGGCCGAGTTCGTACCCATTCAGCACCTTATCGCTGATGTCGGAGGATAGTTGCTCGCGCAGGAAACGCCGGACTTCCTCCCGAAACGCCTGTTCTTCGTCCGTAAATTCAAGGCGCATGGCCGCCGCCGCGGGTCAAAGGCATGAGCATCTCGTGTTCTGCACTACAGAATTTAATTCCGAATTAGTGCAAAATTATGCGTAACGGTGTCCGAGCTTGTCAATGAATAAACCCGCCAAAGTGCCCGCGGCCGCCAACGATGCCGGCGTGGCCAAATCCGACCGCCATTTCGTGACGGCCCTGGCGCGCGGGCTGGAGGTGCTGGCCTGCTATCGCCACGGCGATCGCATGCTCGGCAATCAGGAACTCGCGCGCCGCTGCGGTCTGGCCAAATCCACGGTGTCGCGGCTCACCCATACGCTCACCAAGCTCGGGTATCTGATCTACGTCGAGGACAGCGCCAAGTACAGTCTCGGTACAGCCACCTTGAGCTTGGGCAGCGCCATGCTGGCGCGGCTGGACATTCGCAAACTGGCCCATCCCTTAATGCAGCAGTTGGCTGAATTCGGTCAATGCATGGTAAGCCTCGGCAGCCGCGATCGGCTTTCGATGCTGTATATCGACGCGGTCCGCGGCTCGGCCGCAGTCACTCTGAGCTTGGACAGCGGAGCCCGAATTCAGATCGCCACCTCGGCGATGGGCCGCGCCTACCTCACAGCCATACCGGAGAACGAACGCGACGACATCATGGGGCGCGTGCGCGAGCTGGCCGACGTCAACCGCTGGCCGGAGTTGCAACAGGGGGTTGCCAAGGCCCTGTGCGACATACGCGAGCTCGGAGTGTGCTGCTCCTTTGGGGAATGGCAGAAGGATGTCAATGCCATCGCGGTGCCCGTGAGACCGGGCGGAGGATTGCCGCCGATGGCGATCAACTGCGGCGCACCGGCGTATATGGTGTCGAAAGAATTCCTGTTGGAGAAGGTGCGCCCGCGGCTTATTGCGCTCGCCGACGAATTGGAAACCTCCTTAGGTACTGGCGGCAGAGAACCTGCAGGGTGCGGGCGCTCGTGTTGAGGATCTCCGCCACTAGCGCGTGAGAGGGCTCGCCGCGCGCCAGCCGCTGCGTCAAAACCTCGCGGACACGCCCTCGAATGTTGTCGCGCTCGAGCTGCGACAGGTATTGGAACGCAATAGCATCGTTTGCCGCGCCAATTCCGGGTTGCCGCGTCGGGAGTACGCTCGATGGCGTCACTGTCGAACACCAAGCGTGTCCGCGCGGCATCGAAGTACAGAGGTGCGCGCAGCAAGCAGCTGCATCTTCATGTTGTTCCCATTAGTTGCCCACAGATCAAGAGCAGCAAGCTTCAGGATCAACTATTGCGCCGTTATGACATCGAGGGGTTTTGTCGCAGCGGCCGCCGGGCACGCGTTGGCGCGCGGAGCATGTCGCCCGGGCGACCGCCTTCACCAAGGATCAGAAGGGATGTCGCTTAGAAAGGAATGTCGTCGTCGAAATCCTCTTTGCCGCCTGCAGGAGCCGGCGACTGATCGTAATCGTCCCGAGGCGGTGCGCCGCCGCTTCCGGCACCGCCGCTTCCGGCGCCGCGCTCCGCGCCGCCGCTCATCGCGCCGCTGCCCCCCGCGCCCCCGGCGCGGCCGCCCAGCATTTGCATATTGTCGGCGATGATCTCGGTGGTAAACCGATCATTCCCCTGCTTATCCTGCCATTTTCGGGTTCGCAGCTTTCCCTCGACGAACACCTGAGACCCCTTTCGCAGGTATTCCGCGGCGATTTCGCCCAAACGGCCGAACAGGGCGATGCTGTGCCATTCGGTGCGTTCTTGTTGCGCTCCGGAAGCCTTGTCCTTCCACGACTCGCTGGTGGCGATTCGGATGTTGGTGACCGTCATTCCACTCGGCATCGAACGAGTTTCCGGGTCAGCGCCGAGATTACCGACCAAAATGACCTTGTTTACGCCGCGCGCCATACATACCCCCGGAAACAATTGGATGGCCGGTATTGTACACGCGGCAGCCCACCCCAATACCTGGTTGAGCGGCGCGCTCGTGCAGATATTCGCGCCCCAAACCCACATTCAGGGGCCGTTTTACCCGCACTTGACGCCACGGGTATAGTAGTTGGTTACATGCAAAATATCCGAATCCGGGGCGCCCGGACCCACAACCTCAAGAATATCGATCTCGACTTGCCCCGCGATCGGCTGATCGTGTTGACCGGCCTGTCGGGGTCCGGTAAATCCTCGCTCGCCTTCGACACCATCTATGCGGAGGGCCAGAGACGCTACGTCGAATCCCTCTCGACTTATGCCCGGCAATTCCTCTCGATGATGGAGAAGCCCGACATAGATACCATCGAGGGCTTGTCGCCGGCGATCTCGATCGAGCAAAAGTCGACCTCGCATAATCCGCGCTCCACGGTCGGCACGGTCACGGAAATCTACGATTACCTGCGCTTGTTGTACGCCCGAGCCGGCACTCCGCGCTGCCCCGATCACCACATCGACCTCGCCGCCCAAACCGTAAGCCAAATGGTGGATGCAGTCCTGCAGCATCCGGAGGGCACGGCCCTCATGTTGCTCGCGCCTGCCATTGCAGAACGCAAGGGCGAGCACGCCGAACTGATCGAAGAATTGCAGGCCGGCGGCTTCGTGCGCGCGCGCATCGATGGCAATGTGGTGGAACTCGATGAAGCACCAAAGCTCGATGTGCGACGCAAGCACACGGTTGAAGCGATCGTCGACCGCTTCAAGGTGCGACCCGACTTGAGCCAGCGTCTCGCCGAATCGTTTGAAACGGCATTACGGTTGGGTCAGGGGGTGGCGCGTATTGCGTACATGGATGACCCGCACCGCGCCGAACTCGTCTTTTCGGACAAATTTGCTTGCCCCATTTGCAACTATTCCCTCAGCGAACTCGAGCCGCGCTTGTTCTCGTTCAACAGCCCGATCGGCGCCTGTCCGGCGTGCGACGGCCTCGGCACCCAGGACTTTTTTGATCCCGAAAAGATAGTGGCGAATCCGCATTTGTCGCTTGCCGGCGGTGCCGTGCGCGGCTGGGACCGGCGTAATGCTTATTATTTCCAGCTGATTCAATCGCTCGCGAGACATACCAAGTTTGACATCGAGGCGCCGTTCGAAAGCCTGCCGCGGAAGATCAAGGATCTCGTGCTCTTCGGCAGCGATGACGTTGAGATCGAATTCAAATACCTCGACGGCAAGGGCGGCACGCTCAAGCGCAAGCACACTTTCGAAGGAATCGTCAGGAATCTCGAGCGCCGCTACAAGGAAACGGAATCGGCGACGGTGCGCGAAGAGTTGGCAAAATATCGCTCCTCGCGCCCGTGTCCCGAATGCCAGGGCACCCGGCTCAATCGCGCCGCCAGAAACGTTTTCGTCGACGGCAAAAGCGTCCCGGAATTGTCATCTTTGTCGGTGGACCGCGCCCTGGTATTCTTCGGCAAGCTCAAACTGCTCGGCTGGCGCGGCGAGATCGCCGTCAAGATCGTCAAAGAGATCGGCGATCGGCTGGGCTTTCTCGCCAACGTCGGACTTGGGTATCTCACCTTGAATCGCAGCGCCGACACTCTCTCCGGGGGCGAGGCGCAGCGCATTCGCCTCGCAAGTCAAATCGGCTCGGGTCTGGTTGGCGTGATGTACATTCTCGATGAACCGTCGATCGGTCTCCACCAGCGCGACAATCAGCGTCTGCTCGACACGCTGGTCAATTTGCGCGATCTCGGCAACACGGTCATCGTGGTCGAACACGATGAGGACGCCATCCGCCAAGCCGATCACGTCGTGGACCTGGGTCCCGGGGCCGGCGTCCACGGCGGGGAAATCGTGGCGCAGGGCACGGCGGCCGAGGTCGCGGCGCATCCCGATTCGATTACCGGACAATATTTGAGCGGGCGGCGCCGCATCGAGATTCCGGCGAATCGGCGTGCGCCGAACACGGCGCGGATGCTCCGGGTCCTGGGTGCGACCGCCAACAATCTGAAGAATGTCACCGCGGAATTTCCACTGGGGCTGCTCACCTGCGTCACAGGCGTTTCGGGTTCAGGCAAATCGACCCTGATCAACGACACCTTGTTTCGCGCGGTCGCGACCCAGCTCAACCATGCCTCGGCGGGAACCGCCCACTTCGATCGCATTGAGGGCCTGGACTATATCGACCGAGTGATCGAAATCGACCAAAGCCCGATCGGACGCACGCCTCGTTCCAATCCGGCGACCTATACGGGATTGTTCGCGCCGATCCGGGAGATTTTTGCCGCCGTCCCGGAATCGCGGGCGCGGGGATACCAAGCCGGGCGATTCAGCTTCAATGTCAAAGGCGGACGCTGCGAGGCCTGCCAGGGCGACGGCGTGATCAAGGTCGAGATGCATTTTCTCGCCGACGTCTACGTGCCGTGCGATGTGTGCAAGGGCAAGCGCTACAACCGCGAGACCTTGGAGATCCGCTTCAAGGGCAAAAATATTCAGGAAATTCTCGACCTTACCGTTGAAGATGCGCTGCCGTTTTTTTCGGCGGTACCGACCGTGCAGCCGAAGCTGCAAACGCTCCTCGACGTGGGCCTGTCTTACGTTCGCTTAGGCCAAAGCGCCACGACCCTCTCCGGCGGTGAGGCGCAGCGCGTCAAGCTCGCCAAGGAGTTGTCGAAACGGGCCACCGGACGCACGCTGTACATCCTCGATGAGCCGACCACCGGCTTGCATTTCGCCGACATCGCACAGCTGCTCGCCGTGCTGCAGCGCCTGCGCGACGAAGGCAATACGGTCATCGTGATCGAACACAACCTCGATGTGATCAAGACGGCGGATTGGGTGGTGGATTTAGGACCCGAAGGCGGCGACGGCGGCGGCCGCATTGTCGCCGTCGGAACGCCCGAACAAATCGCGGCGAACAAGGCCTCGTACACCGGGCATTACTTACGATCCAAATTGACTCAACCGGCCATACGTAAGCGCGCATGAGCACGCACTGGCGCCATGGACTGACGGCGCCGCGATTTGCGCCCCTCTTGGGCGCCGTAATCGGCGCACTGGGCGGTGTGGTCTATTGGCTCGGCGTGCAAATCTGGCCGGCCAGCATTGCAGTCGTACTCTCGATGCTGGCGACCGTACTTCTGTCCGCAGGGATCGACTCGCCCGCGGAAAGAGGCGCGCGCGCGGCCGTGGGCGGGCGATTTGGGTCGGTGGGCTTTGTGTTTGCCGTCCTCGTGAAGTACAACGCGCTGATGGCGCTGACGGCCGCCAGCCTACCCGTCGCCCTGCCTCCAAACCTTGCGTTGGGCTTGATCATGATCGCCGGTCAGGCCGCGAGCCGCGCCCTGGGCGTATCGGTCATCGCACCGCCGGCCCGCGGCGCAGGGGCGCCGGCTTCCCATGGTGACGTAGCCATTGCACTGGCGATAGGCTTTGCGCCGGCAGCGCTCATCGGAATCCCCGGCCTCATCGGTTTGGTTGCAGCCATTGTCGCGCGGGCCGCTCTTGCCGCTTGCATCAGGCGCCGCCGGCCATCCGTCGCCGCGGCGGGGCTCGGCATGATCCAACAACAGACGGAGATCTGCTTTTACTTGGGCGCGCTCGGAAGCTGGTCGTACATTTGAGAATAGGGCTTACGGTCTGACGAACGAATCGCACGTGCCGGTAGTCGTTTATAATGCGCCCTCGCCGGTCCGGGATCGCGGTGCCGGCAGCGTCACAACCAAATCAATAAGAGCAACCATGAAGTTATCCACCCTATTGTCGTGTGCCCTACTCGTCTGCGGATTGCCGATGCTTGCCAATGCCGACCCCAAAGCGGATATCCGCCAACTGGAAACGGAGTTCAATGCGGCCTATGCCACCAATGATCTCGTCAAGTACTTCGGTTACTACTCGGACGACGCAGTGCTCTGGTTTCCGGAAGGCCGCACCGATATTCCAAGCTACAAGAAGGAATGGACCGAATTCGTCAAATCCGGCGGGGCGATCAAGGATGCCAAACTGACCGACGTGCAAGTCCGACTCAGCCCGCAGGGCGATGCGGCGATTGCCAGCTATCTTTTGCACGTGAAAACGCAGCAGGTCGACAAGAAGGTGCTTGATGAGGTTTTCCAGGAAACCGATGTGTGGTTCAAAGCGGCGGGTGGGTGGAAAATCGCGCATGTACATTATGCCCAGCCGCCTGCACATAAATAGCGCCGGGTCCGCTTAGCCTCGCGCGCTCGAATGAGGCACAGCCCGGCGTCGGTCATCGCTCGCGCGTCGCTGCCGATTCTCACGCGCTTGGATCCGGAACTGGCCCACGATATCGGGCTGGCCGGATTACGCTGGCTGCAGCCTCTCTGGCCGACGCTTGAGTTTCCGGCCGCCCTGTCGGTGCACTGTCTGGGACTTGAGTTCGCCCATGCCCTCGGTCTCGCGGCGGGCTTCGACAAGAACGGAGATTGCCTGGATGCGCTCGGTGCGATGGGCTTCAGTCACGTGGAACTCGGTACCGTGACGCCACGGCCGCAACCCGGCAATCCCAAGCCGCGCATGTTCAGAATCCCCTCGGCGAGCGCGCTCATCAACCGCATGGGATTCAACAACAAGGGTGTCGATCATCTGGTCGCGCGGATATCGGGTAGCCGTTATTCCGGGATTCGCGGCATCAGCATCGGCAAGAACTTCGACACACCGCTCGAAAATGCGCAGGATGATTATGTGACTTGTCTGCGCAAGGTATACCCCGTCGCGGATTACGTCGCTGTGAACCTCTCCTCCCCCAACACCGCCCGTCTGCGCGAGCTGCAAGCCGGATATGGCTTGGAAAGGATTCTCGGAGCGCTGTTCGAAGAACGCCGGGTACTGCAGGAGCGGTACGGAAACCGCGTGCCGCTGCTGGTCAAAGTTGCTCCGGATCTGACTCCGGAGCAGATTTCGGCGTTGGCGCGGGATTTGCTCTCGCTCGGCGTCGACGGGGTGATCGCCACCAATACCTCGATCGATCGCAGCGCGCTAGCCGATTCGGCGGCCGCCGCCGAATCGGGAGGCCTCAGCGGTGCGCCGCTGCACCCCCTGGCGGTGAAAGTGATCGCCCATCTGCGCGCGGAACTGGGCGCCAACTTCCCCATTATCGGCGTCGGCGGTATCGTAAGCGCCGATCATGCCCTGGCGACGCTGCATGCAGGTGCGAACCTCATACAGATCTACACGGGCTTCGCTTACCGAGGAGCCGCGCTGCTTGAAGAAATCCTCAATGCGTTATCCGCATGATTGACGACGCAACCATCGAGCGCTTTCAACGCGATGGGGCCGTGTGCATACGCCAGCTGTTTCGGCCCCAGGAAATGGCGCTGCTTCGCGTCGGTATCGACGAGAATCTCGCTCAATTGAGCCCTCGCGCCAAAGTCGCGAGCGGCGCCGATGATCCGGGCCGCTTCGTCGAAGACTTCTGCAATTGGCAGGACAACCCGCACTATCGGCGTTTCATTTTCGATTCGGCACTGCCCGAAACGGCAGGTCGGCTGATGCGCAGCACCACAGCCCGGCTATACCACGATCACATGTTGACCAAGGAGCCGGGCACCCGCCAGCCGACGCCGTGGCATCAGGACCAGCCCTACTACAACGTCGAAGGACGGCAAAATGCCAGCTTCTGGATCCCGGTTGATCCGGTGAGTCGGGAATCGACACTGGAGCTCGTGGCTGGCTCGCACCTCGGTCCCTGGTTGATGCCACGCTCCTTCATGGACGCGCAAGCCAAGTGGTTTCCCGAGGGCACTCTGGCGGATCTGCCGAATATCGACGCCGCCCGCGACAGCTTCCCCATCCTCGGCTGGGAGTTGCAGCCGGGCGACGCCGTGTGTTTTCACATGCTCACTTTGCATGGGTCCCGTGGCGTCCCGGGCATCCATCGGCGTCGGGTGTTCTCCGTGCGCTTTCTCGGCGATGACATGACGCACGCACCGCGTCGCTGGCGGACGTCGCCGGAGTTTCCGGGTCTGAGCGAGGACCTGCCCGCAGGATCGCCCATGAAGCACCCTCTGTTCCCGGAAGTTTGGCGGGCACCCTGAAGCCCCCTTCGGCCCGAAGGATATCCGCATCGATAGCGCCGGACCTTATTTTCGCAAAACCGCCGTGAGCGTAATTTCCGGAACGCTTGCCAAAGCCTTCGACAGCGGGCAATCCTGTTTCGCGCCGGCCGCCAATTTCTGGAATGTAGCCTCATCGATGCCCGGCACATTCGCCTCCAGGCGCAAACTGATGCGATCGATCTGGAACCCCGCTCCCTTCATCACCAATCGCACAGCCGCCTGTGTATCGACGGCGGCCGTTGCGAATCCCGCTGAATCGCAGGCAAACGAGAATGCCATCGTGAAACAGGCGGCGTGAGCGGCCGCCAGCAATTCCTCGGGATTCGTGCCGCGACGATCGTCCTCGAAGCGGCTGGCAAACCCATAGGGATACGACTTCAGGGCGTCGGTCTGCGTGCTGATCCTACCGACGCCCTTTTTTCCCTGCCCTTCCCAATGCACGGTCGCGGTCTTGTCGGTCATAAACGCTCCTTGGATGGCGGTGATTCGGCAATAGTCAATAATTCGGTAGCGGGATGAATTCGGTTTCTCCGGGTACAACGGGGAATTGCTGCCGTTCCCAACGCTCTTTCGCGCGCTCGATCCGCTCCTGCGAGGATGCCACGAAATTCCACCAGATATACCGCGGCGTCGGGAAGCGCTCGCCGCCGAGCAGCATTGCTCGAGCGTCGCCTCGCGCGCGCAACGTGATCTTCACGCCTGGCTCGAGCACGACAAGTTGGCCCGCCGCCGCCGAGAGCTCCCCGACGGCGACCTCACCCTGCACCACGTACACTGCGCGCTCGCCGTGATCGGACGGCATCTCGAGTGCTGCGCCGCTCGCGAATCGAGCGTGAGCGTAGAGCGTGGGCCACAGCGTGACGACCGGAGAGCGCAGTCCGAAGGCGTCCCCGGCAATGATGGTCAGATCGATGCCGTCGGCCGCCCGCGTCGGCAAATCCGCCGCAGGGTAGTGAACGAAAGTCGGCTCGCCATCCTCTTGCCCGTCGGGCAAGGCCACCCAGCTCTGAATGCCGTGAACATGCTCGCCCGATACGCGCGCTGCGTGCGGCGTCCGTTCGGAATGCGCAATGCCGCGTCCGGCCGACATCCAGTTCACATCCCCTGGACGGATTTCTCGCACCGATCCGAGACTGTCGCGGTGCTCCAGCGAGCCGGCGAAAAGGTAGGTCACCGTGGCGAGAGCGATATGCGGGTGCGGCCTGACGTCTATGCCATAGCCCGGCGCGAATTGCGTCGGACCCATATGGTCGAAAAAAATGAACGGCCCGACCATCTGCTGCTGTCCGGCAGGCAGCACGCGCCGTACCACGAAGCCGCCGAGGTCCCGTTCGCGCGAATCAATCACCTGTAGGATAGTCATGGGTTGCCTGCGGGCTATTGCTCGGCGGCCATTATGGCACTTGAGACCGTGCGGCTAGCGCTTACTCGTCGTCAGTGCCTTGAGGAATTGATAATAAAACTCGACGCCCGTGAAGTAAGAATCGACCTTCACCCGCTCATCCTTGCCGTGCATGCGGACGTCGTCCCGATCAATCGCAATGCCGTTGATTCCGTAGCTGGGTATGCCGGCGTACATCGTGTAGATGCTGTCGGAAGATCCGGTTACCATCGTCGGTACCACGGGAACGCCGGGCCACAGCTTTCCGGCGACGACACGCAGCGAATCCATGACGTCGGTGCGCAGCGGCGGCGGCACCATCGCCTTGCGATCCGAGCCGTGATCGGCGAGTTCGCCCGCGTCGCTGCGGTAACGAACGGCGAGCTTTGGATCGTTGAACATCCGGACCAACTGCAAGCGGATGTCCTCTTGCGAATGTCCGGGAAAGATGCGGCAGTTGACGTTCGCTTCCGCGCGCTGCGGCAGGGCGTTCGGCGCGTGTCCTGCGCTCAACATGGTCGCCACGCACGTGGTGCGCATCGTGGAGTTGTAGCGCGCGTCCTTCGAGAGCCGCTCAATTGCCGCCGGGTCCGGCGGCGATGCCAGGATGGCGCGCATATCCGCGGCGGTTTGGCCGGTTTCGATCTTCGCCATCTGGCCGAAATACTCGCGTGTCACCGCATTCAATTCGAAAGGAAACGGCGATTTCTCGAGTATTCCGAGAGCATCCGCAACGTGATAGATCGCATTGTCCGGTTTTGGCAGCGAGCTGTGCCCGCCGGGATTGGTGGCGAGCACCTGATAGTCGGCGTAGAGCTTCTCGGTGGCTTCGAATTCCACGGTTAGCGCTTTGCCGCGATCCGTGCGAATGCCGCCCGAGTCCGGATTGAGCGCGAACTCCGCATCGATCAGATCCCGATGATTTTGCAGCAGCCAGTCGACGCCGTTCGACTTTCCGCCTTCTTCATCTGCCGTGAGCGCCAGGATGATGTCGCGGTTCGGTAGAAATCCTTCCTTCCTCAAACGGATGAAATCGGTGACGGCGATCGCATCGGCCTCCTTCATGTCTTGCGTGCCGCGCCCGTAGTAGTACCCGTCTTGCTCGACGAATTTGAACGGATCGGTGGTCCAATCCTCACGCCGTGCTTCGACGACGTCCAGGTGCCCGATGATCAATATCGGCCGCAATTTCGAATTTGATCTGCCCCGGTAGCGGGCGATCATGTTGCCCTTGCGGTCGTTCGGACCCATGACCACTACATCGGCCTTGGGAAATCCTGCGTCGAGCAAGCGCTTGGCCATCGCGTCGGCGGCGACCGTGGTGCTTCCGATAGAATCGGTGGTATTGATTTCGATCAGTTGCTTGAAGATGTCGTGCGCCATCTCGCGGTTGACGGAGGAGTCGTTTTGCGGAGCGGCGGGCGACACGACGGGCCCGCTCAGGGCGCAGACGAGGACGATGATAGAATTCAGGTCAACGCGATATTTCAAGAAATGATCCTTAAGAAGAACACAAATTAGGATGTAGTTTATGCCAGTCCAAGTCAACCGATGCGCGCGCCCCCGGCGCGCGAGTTTGTTGCTCGCCGCTCTATTGCTGGGGAGTGGCACCATCGCCCGCGCGGCGCTCCCGGCCGAGATGATCCTGTTCCACGGACGCGTGCTTACGGTGGATTCGCACGACTCGATCGCGGAAGCCCTGGCGATTCGCGGCGGGAAGATCATCGCAATCGGCGCCGATCGGGATATTCTTCGCCTCGCCGGCGCTGCCACGCGGCGCATCGATCTGCACGGACAAACCGCGACGCCGGGTCTCATCGATAGCCACGCGCACATCGCCGACGCCGGAGTTATTGCCCTGTACCACGTGGAGCTCAGCGACGCCTCGAGCATCGCCGAGGTGGTCAGGCGCCTACAGGCACGGATTGCAGATCTCAAGCCCGGCGAATGGCTGCAGGGCGACGGCTGGGACGAGGGAAAGCTAGCCGAACGACGCTATATCACCGCCGCCGATCTCGATCCGATCTCGGCGCACAATCCGGTGTGGTTGGCGCACACGACGGGGCATTACGGCGTGGCGAATTCGGTGGCGCTCGCGCAGGCGAAGATTTCCGCCGCCTCCGAGAATCCGCCGGCCGGCACGATCGATCGCGACAGCCGAGGCCTCCCCAGCGGAGTCTTGAAGGAGGCGGCCATGAATGCGGTCGTGGGGCTGATACCGCCGCCGACGGCGCAGCAACGGCGCGCCGGCATATTGAAGAGCATCGACGACCTGCATCGCGAAGGCATCACCGCGGTCAAGGATCCGGAAATCGGCCAGCCCGTCTGGGACGCGTATCGTGAGCTGCTGCGCGATCATAAATTATCGGAGCATGTCTGCGTATTGTGGTACGCGGGCACGACGCTTGCTTCCGCGCAGGCGGCGCTCGGCATCATCTCGGGCCTGCCGAGGCCCCCGCAATCGCTCGGCGATGGTCTTCTATTGTCCTGCGGCGCGAAGATATTCATGGACGGCAGCGGCGGCGCGCGTACCGCGTGGTTGACGCAAGAATGGCACAAAAACTTCTCCGAAATCGACCACGGCAATTTCGGGTACCCATCGACGGATCCCGAGATTTATCGAAAAATGGTCCGCCTGTTTCACCAAGCCGGCGTACACGTCGGCACTCACGCAATCGGCGACCGCGCCATCGATTGGGTGGTGGACACGTACGCGCAGGTCCTTGGCGAGACGCCGACCTTGGGCCTTAGACATAGCATCATTCACGCCAACATCCCGAGCGCCCATGCCATCGAGACCATGGCCGCGCTCGAAAAGCGGTACGACGCCGCGTACCCTGAAGCCCAAGCCCCGTTCATGTGGTGGATCGGCGATACCTACGCGGGCAACTTCGGACCCGAACGTTCGCAGCGCCTGGTGCCGCTCCATAGTTTCCTAGCCGGCGGTATCCGCTGGGGCGGCGGCTCAGACTATCCGGTGACGCCGGTCGCTGCGCGCTATGGACTCTGGGCCTCGGTGGAGCGGGAAACCTTGAAAGGCACGTACGGAACGCATCCCTTCGGCACGGCCGAAGCGGTCGATGTTCGCGCGGCCCTGCGCTCGTACACCATTTGGGCTGCGAGACAGCTGTTTCTCGAGGACCGCATAGGTTCGCTCGAGATCGGAAAAGAAGCCGATGTCGCGGTCTGGAAGTCCGATATGTACGCAATACCGGCACGGGACCTGCACAATCTCAAATGTACGATGACTCTTTTGCACGGCCAAGTGGTATTCGACGGGGAGAATTGAAATGGTCAAGAAAAAGAACCGGCCTGTGACCCGTGAGACGGCCGAAGCCGCCGTGCGCACCCTGCTGCGCTGGGCCGGCGATGACCCGATGCGAGAGGGGCTGCGCGATACCCCGAAACGCGTCGTCAGCGCCTACGGGGACTGGTTCTCGGGATATACCATCGATCCGGGAGCTTACCTACGCCGCACCTTCGAGGAGGTCGAGGGCTACGATGAAATGGTGGTGCTGCGCGATATCGGCTTCGAGTCTTTTTGCGAGCATCACATGGCGCCGATTATCGGCAGAGCGCATGTAGGCTACCTGCCGACCGACCGGGTAGTCGGCATCAGCAAGCTCGCGCGGGTGGTCGATGGCTATGCACGGCGGTTTCAGGTGCAGGAAAAGCTCACCTCGCAGATCGCAACTTGCATCAACGAAGTTCTCAAACCGCGCGGCGTGGGAGTCGTAATCGATGCGGTCCATCAATGCATGACGACACGCGGCGTTCACAAGCGCGGCGTATCGATGATCACCAGCACGATGCTCGGCTCCTTCCGCGCGAATGCCAGCACGCGCGCAGAATTTTTGCGGTTCATAGACATCGAGGGGCGCGCTCAACGCTGATCAGTTTCGCTTGGCGCGTACCGGCATCAAGTCGACCGAAAAACTATATTTGTGCTTCTCGCCGGGCTGCAGGGCACCGACGCCGACCACCTGGCGCGCGATCTTCTCGCCGCGCTCGTTCGTGATCGAGATCACCACGACGTACTCGCAGCTCTCGTCCCGCGCGGTGTGACGAATCGACCCCTCGATGCGCAGCGCCGAAACGGACTCGGCTTGCGGCTCCGCATTGGCGGCGGAATTGAAGCGCAGATGGTGCTGGCACCCTGGACAGATGTTCGCACTCTGAAGAACGACCGCCTTGCAGTGCGGACATATTCTTGTCGCGCCTAAGGTGCCGGCCCGGGCGACGCTCATGCTAGCTGCCGCTGCCCACCAGGCCAGGTTTAACCTTTACCTTCTCGTCCTCCCAACCGAATTCGACGTGCCCGCGCATGCGCGAGCCGGCCGCGACCGTAATCGATCCCGCCTTGACGTCGCCGACGATGACGCCGCCTTCCTGCACGTCGACCCGTTTGGCAGACTCGATATTTCCCTGAAGCTCGCCGCCGACCACTACGATGCCGGCCAGGACTTGACCGGTCAGATGGGCACCGTGTTCGATGGTGAAATTACCGTCGATGCGGACGTCTCCCTTGAAGCGGCCCCCCATTCGCACGTTGCCCGAGCCCTCGATCTTGCCCTCGATGGTCAGATTCGCGGCGATGACGGATTCCCCGCCCTCAGATGAAGTCTTGGGCGTGGGCCGGCGCGGCGACACGGCCAGCGCCGGATCACTGGCGGTGCGCTCCGTCACATTTCGCTCCGCCGGCGGCGCCGACTGGGGGACGGCAGCGGGACCCGGGTTGCCGGGGGTGGGTTTTTCGTTCCAAAGCGCCATGAGTTAACTCCCATTGATATGGTGACTAAAGCGTACACGCTAACGCCGAGGAATGTCATGTGACACTGTCTACAATTGGAGACGGTGGGCTCCGCCATGCGGGGGACCCCTACAGCCGCGGCCCGCCCCGGGCCGCATCGAGCAAACTGCATACCTCGCGCACTCCCGTCAGGATGCGGGGTCCCATTCGGCCGAGCAACGTGGGGTCCACCGTAAACACATGATGCGTACGCACCGCTTGCAGATCCGGAAATCGGCTCCATTCGAGCGTCTGCCGCTTTCCCTCGGCACCGGCGGCCGCGATGAGTATTACATCGGGATTGCGCGCCAGCACCGCTTCCTTGTCGATTGCCGGTGCCAGCGTGGAAAGCTCGGCGAAAATATTCTCGCCGCCGCAAAGCGACAGCACTTCGCTGACCATATGCTTGCCCGACAATGTGTACATCGGCCGGTCCCACACTTGATAAAAAACCTTGAGGGAATGACGCGCTTCGAACCGCGCACGCAGCTGCGCGAGTTCGGTCTGATAGCGGCGCGCGGCCTCGGTTGCCGCCGGTTCGGTACCGGCAAGCCGGCCGAACTGAATCAGTGTCGCGCCAATGTCGTCAAGACGGTGTTGATCGGTAACGTACAACCGCAGTTTCAAGCGCTTGAGTTCGGCGATGCTTCGGGCGGGTGTGCCCGACTCCCATAGCACGATCACGGTGGGCTTGAGTTTGAGCAATCCCTCGACATCGAGCGCCGCCGGCTCGCCGATGCGTGCAATTCCGGCAACCGCCGCCGGATAGTCGCTGGAATCGTCTACACCGACGATTCGGTCGCCGGCACCCGCAGCAAACAATAGCTCTGTGATGTGCGGGCTCAAGCTGACGATCCGCGGCGGTGATTCAACCGCTGGGGCCGCCTGTGGGCCGCGGGCCCAAACGGCGCCGCCGCCGAGGGTCAGCGTCAAGCTCAATATGAAAGTGCGTCGGAGGGGCATGTCGGCCTGGACTATAATGTGGCGGCACAAAAAATGGGGCGCTAACTCGTGTTTGAGCATCTTCAGCGGTTGGGCTTGGATTCAATTCTCGGCGTGATGGCGAAATATCGAGCGGACTCCTCGCCGTTGAAGGTCGACCTGGGGGTGGGCGTGTACCGCGACCTCAGCGGCAACACACCGATTCTGGACTGCGTGCACCGGGCGGAGCAGGCCGTCTTGGCCGCGCAAACCACCAAATCCTATGTGGCCGCTGCCGGTCGGGAGGAATTCAACAGCGCCGTGGAGGAAATGGTCCTTGGGTCAACGCATGCCGCGCGCCGGGACGGCCGTGCGCGAACCGTGCAGACACCCGGAGGCTGCGGCGCCCTGCGGGTCGGCGCAGAATTGATTCGGGCGGCGGCTCGAGACGTGACCGTCCACATCAGCGATCCAACCTGGGGCAACCACACCCCCTTGCTCGGGGGGTCCGGCCTTCGGCTCGAACGCTATCCTTACTACGATGCGGCCGCCCACAAGCTTTGCTTCAGCGCAATGCTCGAGCGCCTCGATCACGCCGCAGCAGGCGATGTGGTCCTGATCCATGCCTGTTGTCACAATCCCACCGGCGCCGATCTCGATCCGTCGCAGTGGCAGACGTTGGCTCAATTGTTGACGCGCCGTCGTCTCGTTCCTTTTCTGGATCTCGCGTATCAGGGATTCGCGGTCGATCTGGATACCGACGCCGCCGGAGTGCGCCTGGTCGCCGAACAGGTTCCGGAAGCGCTGATCGCGACATCATTTTCGAAGAATCTGGGACTCTATAGGGAGCGCGTCGGCGCGCTGATCGCGATCGGCGAGGATGCGGCCCGGGCCGACGCGATGCTGAGTCATGTGCTGCAAATCGCGCGCAGCATCTATTCGATGCCGCCCGACCATGGCGCCGCGATAGCCGCGCACATTTTTGCCGATCCCGCGCTCAATCGAGAATGGATTTTGGAACTCGCGGGCATGCGTGGTCGGATCGCCGATATGCGCGAGTTGCTCGGCCGAGAGCTGTGCAAGGCCACGGGCGACGCGTCTTTCGATTTCGTCCGCACGCAGCGCGGGATGTTTTCGCTGCTCGGCGTTTCAGTTCAAGCGGTAGACCGCTTGCGCGACAAGCACCATATTTACATGACGCCTGACAGCCGCATGAATCTCGCCGGCATCATGCCCCACAACGCGGGTTATGTCGCCGAATCAATCGCAGCGGAACTCAGCGCTTAGGCTCCTGCTCGCGCAATCTCATTGAATTCGTCGAACACCGATGCTGCGGCCCTGCCCCTCCAGCGAAATTTCATAGCTACCCAACACCATTCGCGAAATGGTCACCGTGTCGCTCGGCTTGAATTCCAACGCCCAGTCCGCTTGCCGGGTTTCCCAGATTTGGCCGTTCTCCAGCGTAAGCCGATATAAGCCGCCGCCCATCGGTGCAGCGCTCCGCACTTTGGCAGTCAGCGTTTTCGGCAGGGCGGCCTTGAGCTTGCGTTCCGGCTGTAGCTGGCCCTTATCCCCGAACTGGGCGGCGTCAGGCGCGGCGGCCGCAGGCGCCGCTGCAGGGGTGGGCGACGCTGCGAATGCGGCGTCATAGCACGCCAGACGGGCGGCGGCGGCGGTAATTCTCGCGCAAGCTTGCGCCGCCGTCAGATCTTGCGACCAGGCGCCCCCCGCGCCGCTTACGGCCAGCGCACACCAAACCAATGACGAATGCCGAACGGACACGCGGAAGTGCAGACTCAACGCGGCACTGAGGGCCGGCTCTTGAAGCGCTGTTGCACTTCGCCATGGCGCGAACGCTCGCTGTAACTGCCGCCGCTGTAGACCGCAACGACCCGCCTCCAGAAGGCTACGGCGCCCGGATTGCGCAAGTATTCGAAAATTTCCCAATCTCCGGCAAACCGGTCGAAAATCAACGTCGCCGCATCCCGGCCCATGCCCACGCGTCGATGCTGCTTACGAACAAAGAATTCGGACATCCGGTAATCGGCAGCGGGTTCGCCGGCGGCCGGAATGCGCGGCCGCGTCACGAGCGCAAAGCCCACCGGCTCGGGCCCTTTGAGAATCAGAAGGGGGTGCGAGTGATCGTTGGAAAACCAGTTGGCGAAGATTTCGTCTTCGCGCGGATTATCGGCGCCAATGACGGAGTAAAGACCCGTGTTCAAATCAGCCAACGAATCGATGTATTCGCCGTAGACACTTTGGATCCACTGGCGATCCTTCTTCGATTGTCGGCAGTCGCGAATGCTAACTAGCAACGAGTCCGCTTCCCCAATCTTTGAAAAGACACAGCCCGGACGAACGTACCTGATGGCCGCCCGTCCGGGCATGTGGGATCAGCTTACAGAATTACTGCTTCGCAGCAGATGCTGCGCTGGAGGCTGCGTCGGCGGCTGCGCTCGCAGCTGCAGCGGCATCCTGGGCGGCAGAAGCGGCGGAGTCCGCAGCCGGCGCGCTAGCCGGAGGAGGAGTCGTATCAGCAGCCGGGGCGGGAGCCTCGGTCTTGCTGCCGCAGGCACTCAGCACCAATGCAGCGACAAAAGCGCTTAAAGCAAGTTTGGTCTTCATCTATCGATACCCCAGAGATATTAAGAATAAAATTTTAAGGCCGAGCGTGTTGTTGGGCCTTCACCCAAATGTCCGCTGCGATTTTAGAGTGTTTCACCCCAATTTCATATCACTTTCGCCGCCTCTGCAGCGCCTTTAACGCTTTGTAATCGGGAGTGGGGTTAAATGGCTGTGGCCGCAACAGCGGCTGGAGCGTACTTTAGACTTCTTTGCACAAGCTGGGGGGAGAGGTGAGCGAATCCAGTCTTGATCAACTATACAAGCCGCATCTGCAGACTCTCATGCGGCGCACGGAACAATCGCTGGCGGCGAGCGGTTTCGACGCGCTGGTCATCCACGCAGGTTCTCCGCCTACCCAATTCCTGGACGATCAGGACTACCCGTACAAAGTCAACCCACATTTCAAGGCGTGGGTGCCGATCGTTGATAACCCGCGCTGTGTTCTGGTAGTCGCACCCGGCGCGCGGATCAAGGTTCTATTCCATCGGCCCGACGATTATTGGCACAAACCCGCAGAGCTCCCGGATGCCCCATGGACGGCAGAGGTAGACTTGATCGCCAAGGAGAAGCCCTGGGAGGCAAGCGAGCACTGGGCCAATCTCGGGCGCGTGGCTTATATCGGTCCGGAAGTATTCGCGCCAACCGCCGATCCTGCCAGCGTCAATCCGCCGGATCTGCTGACGCGGCTTCACTTCGACCGCGCCGTCAAGACGCCCTACGAACTCGAATGCATGCGCCGCGCAAGCGAACTCGGCGCTCGCGGACACCGGGCCGCGCTCGCCGCATTTCGTCGCGGAGGCTCCGAATATGAAGCACACATGCGCTACCTCGAAGCCTGCGCGCAAAGAGAAGAGGAGTTGCCTTACAACAACATCGTGGCCTACAACGAACACTCGGCGGTACTGCATTACCAGCATTTGGAGCGCGCGCCACCCCCTGCCCTGCGCTCCTTCCTGATCGACGCGGGCGCGCAATATCGGGGCTACGCATCCGATATCACCCGCACCTATGCGGCCGCTCCAAGCCGCTTCGCCGATCTGGTCGAGGCCGTGGACTCGGCGCAGCAGCTTCTTTGCGCCGAAATTGTCGCCGGGCGCGACTATCGGGAGGTGCATCTCTGCGCTCACCGCAGCTTGGGTGACGTCATGCAGCGAATTGGGCTGACAAAATTACCGGGGCAGGACGCGTTGGACCTCGGGGTTACCGGCGTATTCTTCCCGCACGGCATCGGTCATTTGTTGGGCCTACAAGTTCATGATGTCGGCGGAGTGATGGGAGACACCTTAGGTCATGAACGACAGCGGCCCGAAGGTCATCCCTACCTGCGTCTCACCCGTATGCTCGAACCGGGAGTGGTGGTGACGGTCGAGCCGGGGATTTACCTGATTGATTCCTTGCTTGCCCGCGCGCACGCCGATGCGCGACGTGCGCATATCGACTGGGCTGTGGTCGACGAGCTCAGGCCCTATGGCGGCATTCGAATCGAGGACAATGTCGTAGCCACCGCGGCAAAACCCGAAAACATGACTCGAGACGCTTTTGCTAGGGTGCTGCCCTAGCGCCGCCGGCATATTCTCGCTGACCGAGATCGCGCGCCGGTCTAGGCAGCCGCTTTGGCCTTGCGGCGTTTGGTTGCCTTCGCAGGAGCGGCCGCGGCGGCCGCTTCCTCGCCGCCGGACTCGGCTTTCTTGCGCTTCTTCGGCGGCTTGGCCGCCTTCGTATTCTCCGTCTTTTCGGCGGGGACTACTGCAGCGTCGACCAGCTGCATCAACGCCATATCCGCCGAGTCGCCGGGACGCGGCTCCATTTTGAGGATTCGCGTGTACCCGCCCGCCCGCGCCTTGAAGCGAGGGCCCAAATCCACGAAGAGTTTTTCGACGACACTCACGTCGCGCAACCGCGAGAAGGCAACGCGCCGCTTGGCCAGGGAGTCAATCTTCGCCAGGGTGATGAGCGGTTCGACCACGCGACGCAGTTCTTTGGCCTTGGGCACGGTCGTGCGGATGGTCTCATGACGCAGCAGAGAGGTCGCCATGTTGCGCAGCAACGCATGACGATGTGATGAGTTACGCGAGAGCTGGCGCCCGCTGTTTCTATGCCGCATGTTCTAACCCTTGTCGAAAATCCCGTGCGTTCAAATTCCGTCGCGCTCGTCGTCGCGCTTGAGTCCCGGCGGCGGCCAATTGTCGATGCGCATACCGAGCGTGAGACCATGGCTCTCGAGCACTTCCTTGATTTCGGTGAGCGACTTCTTGCCCAGATTGGGCGTGCGCAGTAATTCCACTTCGGTGCGCTGCACGAGATCGCCGATGTAATGGATGTTCTCGGCCTTGAGGCAGTTCGCGCTGCGGACCGTGAGCTCCAGCTCATCGACCGGACGCAGCAAGATCGGATCGAACTGCGTTTCGGTGGCCTTGGTGGTCGATTCATCCTGGCCTTGCAAATCCACGAATACCGACAGCTGGTCCTTGAGGATTCCGCCGGCGCGGCGAATCGCCTCTTCCGGGTCGATGGTGCCGTTGGTTTCGATATCGAGAATGAGCTTGTCGAGGTCGGTGCGCTGCTCGACTCGCGCGCTTTCGACGTTATACGTGACTTTGCGCACCGGGCTGAAAGAGGCGTCCAGTTGCAGGCGGCCGATGGCGCGCGTCTGCTCTTCGAAAGCCATACGCTGCGCGGCAGGACGATAACCTCGTCCGCGCTCGACTTTGAGGGACATGGACAATTCGCCGGCCTTCGTCAGATTTGCGATCACGAGTTCCGGATTCAAAATCTCGAGGTCGTGGTCGCCGGCAATGTCGCCTGCCGTCACGGGGCCAGGCCCCTTCTTGTGCAGGCGCACCTCGGCGACATCGCGGGTGTGCATGCGAATTGCCACCGCCTTGAGATTCAACAGAATATCCACGACGTCCTCTTGGACACCCTCGATGGCGGTGTACTCGTGCAGCACGCCTTCGATTTCAATTTCAGTGATGGCGGCGCCCGGCAGCGAGGACAACAGCACCCGGCGCAACGCATTGCCCAGTGTGTGCCCGAAACCGCGTTCGAACGGCTCGATCACGATACGCGCATGGCGCGGCGACACGGGCTGTACTTTGACGACTCGGGGCTTCAGAAACTCATTGATCGAACCCTGCATGGAACACCCTCGTTAACTAATCGGGGACAACGCAGCGGCGGCTGCGATGAAATACGTGACAAGTCCTACTTGGAATACAACTCGACGACCAGGCTCTCGTTGATGTCCGGCAGGATCTCCTGCCGATCGGGAACCGACTTGAGGATTCCCGAGAACTTCTTGTCGTCCACTTCCACCCAATCCGGAAAGCCGACTTGTGCGGCAATCGTCAGGGCGGCTTGAATACGAGTCTGCTTCTTCGCCTTCTCGCGCAAGCTGACGACGTCGCCCGCTTTGCATTGATAGGAGGCGATGTTGACCAACTTCTCGTTCACGGAGACGGCCTTATGGCTCACCAGCTGGCGCGCCTCGGCCCGTGTCGAGGCGAAGCCCATACGGTAGACCACATTATCCAGCCGGCATTCCAAAAATTGCAGCAAGGTTTCGCCCGTCGCACCGGGAC
This sequence comes from Steroidobacteraceae bacterium, assembly GCA_035996065.1. Lineage (GTDB taxonomy): Bacteria > Pseudomonadota > Gammaproteobacteria > Steroidobacterales > Steroidobacteraceae > Bog-1198. The sequence continues at coordinate 158,474 of DASYJX010000063.1, forward strand.
GGCCGGCAGCCTTCTGGTAGTAGTTGCGGAACTGGCGCTCCAACACCCCGTACATGCGCCGCAACTTCTGCTTCTCGCGCAGCTGCAAACCGTACTCCGACAGACGCTGCTTGCGCTCGCTCTTGACGCCGCCCGGGGGCACTTCAAGCTTGCACTTGGACTCGAGAGGCTTCACACCGCTTTTCAGGAACAGATCGGTTCCCTCGCGACGAGACAGCTTGCACTTCGGACCGGTATATTTTGCCATTACAAACCCTTGAGCCTACGCTTGAACGAACTAGACGCGACGCTTCTTCGGCGGACGACATCCGTTATGGGGGATCGGAGTCACGTCTTCAATGTTGGTGATCTTGAGCCCGCACCCGTTCAATGCGCGAACCGCGGATTCGCGCCCCGGGCCGGGGCCCATGACCCGCACCTCGACGTTCTTGACGCCATGCTCTTGCGCGGCAGTGCCCGCACGTTCGGCGGCAACCTGCGCCGCGAACGGCGTCGACTTGCGCGAACCGCGAAAACCGCAGCCGCCCGAGGTCGCCCACGACAGCGTGTTGCCCTGCCGGTCGGTGATCGTGATGATCGTGTTGTTGAACGATGCGTGCACGTGCGCAATCGCATCCAGCACGTTCTTGCGAACCTTCTTCCGGACCGGCTTGCCACTTTGTGCACCGCCGCCGCCTTGACCCGCGTTCTGCTTCTGATCGGCCATAATGTTTCTCTTAAACCTTGCCCGGCGGCGCGTTCATCTTCACCGCCTGCTTGCGCGGCCCCTTACGGGTACGGGCATTGGTGCGCGTTCGTTGCCCGCGCATCGGCAAGCCCTTGCGATGCCGGATGCCTCGATAACAGCCCAAATCCATGAGCCGTTTGATGTTCATCGACACTTCGCGCCGAAGATCGCCCTCGACCGCGAATTTCGCGACCTGAGATCGCAGCGAAGCGACTTCCGCGTCCGTGAGATCCTTCACCTTGACGCTGTACTTCACCCCGGCTGCGTCGCAGATGCGTGCCGCGCGGCTGTTTCCAATGCCAAAAATGTGGGTTAATCCGATGACGACATGCTTGTTCATCGGTATGTTGATGCCGGCGATACGCGCCATCTACTTCTCCACCATAGCGCACGCGAAAAAGCGCGCAAGTATATAAGAAAACCCTCTACAGATCAAGAAACTAGCTCCCCTCAAGGCGTCAACCTTGGCGCTGCTTGTGCCGGGCGTCGGACGAGCAAATGATGTAAACGATGCCGCGGCGCCGCACGACTTTGCAGTTCTTGCAGATCTTCTTGACCGATGGACGAACTTTCATTTCTTACTCCCGATGCCGCGCAGGCTGGCCTTTTTCATCAGGCCCTCATATTGGTGCGACATCAAATGCGATTGCGTCTGCGCCACGAAATCCATGACACCGACGACGATGATCAACAACGAAGTGCCGCCGAACTGGAAAGGAACGCTCGGATTCACCATTCGAATAATTTCAGGCAGCAAACACACCGCCATGATGTAGAGACCACCCCACAGGGTCAGCCGGGTAAGCACCTTATCCAGATACTCGGCGGTCTGTTGCCCCGGGCGAATCCCGGGAATGAAGGCCCCAGCCTTCTTCAGATTATCCGCGGTATCGCGAGCGTCGTAGACCAAGGCCACGTAGAAAAATGCAAAACCGACGATCAGCAGCGCGAATAGCAACACATGCAGCGGCTGACCGTAACCCAAGACCGCCGCCACCTTCTGCAGGGTCCTCTGGATGGCATTCGGGTTCGGGCTATTGCCGAAGAATTGGGCGATCGTGGCGGGGAATACCAGCAGGCTCGAGGCGAAAATCGGCGGAATGACGCCGGCCATGTTGAGCTTGAAGGGCAAATGCGTGCTCTGCCCCTGCATCATGCGCCGGCCCACTTGGCGCTTGGCGTAGTTCACCTGGATCTTGCGCTGCGCCCGCTCCACGAATACGCAGAACAAGGTCACCAATATCACGACCACCAGGATCAGCAGCACGATCAGGGGGTTCATTTCACCCGACCGGACCATTTCCAGCGTATTGCCGATCGCCCGCGGCAGGCCGGCGATGATGCCTGCCACGATGATCATGGTGATGCCGTTGCCGATGCCGCGCTCCGTTATTTGCTCGCCCAGCCACATCACGAACAGCGTGCCCGTGGTGATAGACACCGTCGCGACGAAAAGGAACTGCGGACCCGGATTCGGCACCAGATTACCGCCCGAATTCTGAATCGCCAGCGCCGCGCCGAATCCTTGAAATGCCGCGAGCAGCACCGTGCCATAGCGCGTGTACTGCATGAGCTTGCGCCGTCCGGATTCGCCGTCCTTGCGGATCTGCGACCACGGCGGATATACCATCGATGCCATCTGGATGATGATGGACGCGGTGATGTAGGGCATCACATTCAGCGCGAAAATGCTGAAGCGCTGCAAGGCGCCGCCCGAAAACATGTTGAACATGCCGAGCAGCGTGCCGTTCTGCGTCGAGAAGAACGCGGCAAATCGAGCCGCATCGATCCCCGGCACCGGAATGAAGGTGCCCATTCGGTATACCACCAGCGCACCCAGCAGGAACCATAGACGCTTGCGCATTTCGGCGAAGCGAGTCATGTCTCCTAGAGCGGCGGTCGGGTTGGTGGTTGCCACGTGACTTACGCCTCGAAACGCCCGCCGGCCGATTCGACCGCGCTCTTGGCGCCCTTGGTGGCCGCAATCGCCTTGTCCTTGACGATGTAGGCCTTTGTGACGCTGCCCGACAAGATGATCTTCACGCGCTTGGTGCTTTCCGGGACCAGATTTGCCTCGATCAGCCCGGCCAATGTCACTTCGGCGCCGGCCACGCGCATCAAATCGGAGAGCGTCAACTCCGAGCGTGAAGCCTTCATCGCCGAACGAAAGCCGATTTTGGGCAAACGCCGCTGCAAAGGCATTTGGCCGCCCTCGAAACCAACCTTGTGGTACCCGCCCTTGCGGGCGCGCTGCCCCTTGACGCCGCGGCCGCAAGTCTTGCCTTGCCCGGCGGATGCGCCCCGGCCCACACGCAAGCGCGCTCGCTTGGATCCTGCGCCGGGCTTGATGGTATTTAATTTCATCATTTAAACCTTCCCCGAACCCAATGCGGTCTCGACTTTCAGCATGTGGCTCGCCGCATTGATCATGCCGCGATTCGAGGGCGTGTCGGCAACCACGACGCTGTGGCCGATCCGCCGCAATCCCAAGCCTCTCGCCGAGTTGCGGATGCTGGCCAACTGACCGTACATGCTCTTGACCAAGGTGACCCTGATTGACTTGTCGCTCATAACGTTAACCCGTGATTTCCGCGACGCTCTTGCCGCGCTTGGCCGCAATGTCGTCCGGCGTGCGCAGCTTCGCGAGCGCATCCATGGTGGCGCGCACCACGTTGATCGGATTGCGCGAGCCATAGCTCTTCGCGAGCACATTGCGCACGCCTGCGCACTCGAATACCGCGCGCATGCCGCCGCCCGCGATGACGCCGGTGCCGTCGGCGGCCGGCTGCATGTACACCCGCGTGGTTCCATGCCGGCCTTTGACCGCATAGAACAGGGTATCGTTCTTCAGCGAAACCGTGACCAGGCTCTTGCGCGCTTGCATCATTGCCTTCGAAATCGCGACCGGCACTTCACGCGCCTTGCCGTAACCGAAGCCCACGCGGCCGGCGCCGTCGCCCACCACGGTGAGCGCGGTGAAGCCGAATTGCTTGCCGCCCTTGACTACCTTGGCGACGCGGTTCACCGCGACCAGCTTTTCAAGCAGGTCATCGCCGGACATTGGTTTTTCTACTCTCGCCATAGCGCCCCTGAGACCTCTTCGGTTAGAACTCGAGACCCGCCTCGCGGGCGGCCTCTGCCAGCGCTTTGACGCGCCCGTGATACTTGAAACCGGAACGGTCGAAAGCGACCTTTGCAATTCCGGCGGCTTTGGCGCGCTCGGCGATCGCGCGGCCGACGGCCTTGGCAGCCTCGATGTTCCCGGTGGTTTTCAGCGCTCCGCGCACATCCTTTTGCAAGGTCGACGCGGCAACCAGAACCTTGTCGCCCTCGGGGGCGAATATCTGCGCATAGATATGCTGGGGCGTGCGGTGCACCGACAGCCGCAGCGCTGCGAGTTCCTTGATCTTTACGCGGCCCCGGCGCGCCCGGCGCAAACGGGTGTCTTGCTTGGTCAATTTCATGTGCTTACTTCTTCTTCGCCTCTTTCAGCGAAATCTTTTCATCGGAGTATTTCACGCCCTTCCCCTTGTAAGGCTCCGGCGGCCTGAAGCCGCGAATCTCCGCCGCGGTCTGGCCGACCCGCTGGCGGTCGATGCCCTTGACGATGATCTCGGTCTGGCTCGGCGTTTCGATGGTGACACCGTCCGGGACCGCGTAGTTGATCAAGTGGGAGTATCCGAGCGTCAATGTCAGGTTCTTCGCTTGAATGGCGGCGCGGTAGCCCACGCCGACCAGCTCGAGCTTCTTCTCGTAACCCTTGGTGACGCCCATGACCATGTTCGCCAGATGGGCGCGCGTGGCGCCCGCGATGGCATTCAGGCCCTCCGCTTCCGTCGTGGCTTGCACCTCGAGGTGCTTGTCTTGCTGCACGACTTTGATGCCGCTCTTGATCGACAGCGTCAGGGTGCCTTTCGCGCCCTTCACCGTCACGCTATCCGCGCCGATCGTGGCGCTGACACCCTGTGGCAGATCTACCGGCATTTTTCCGACTCGAGACATGATTAATTCAACCCCTTATTGCACGACGAAGAGCACTTCGCCGCCGGTGCCCGCCGCGCGGGCCTGGGCATCGGACATGATGCCCTTGGGCGTCGAAATGACCGCCACGCCCAGGCCGCCCAGCACCTTGGGCAATTCGTCCTTGCCGCGGTAGATGCGCAGCCCAGGGCGGCTGATGCGCTCGATACGGTCGATGACGGGACGGCCGTCGTGATACTTGAGTTCGATGGACAAGGTGCTCTTCGCACCCGCGGCATCGACGCCGAAACCGGCGATGTACCCTTCGTCCTTCAGGACTTTGAGTATGGCAAGCTTGAGCTTCGAGGCGCCCATGCCCACCGTCGGTTTGCCCGCGGATTGCGCGTTGCGGATTCGCGTCAGAAGATCGGCAATCGGATCAGTCATGCTCATTGTGCGTGCCTCACCAGCTCGCCTTCGACAGGCCCGGAATCTCGCCGCGATTGGCGGCCTCGCGCAGCTTCGTGCGCGCCAACCCGAACTTGCGGTATACGCCGCGCGAACGGCCGGTAATCGAGCAGCGATTGCGCTGCCGCGTCTGGGCTGCATCGCGCGGCTGCCGCTGCAGTTTGGTCTGTGCCGCTTCGCGCGCTTCGGCCCCGGTTTTCGGGTCGCGGATCAGCTCTTTGAGCTCAGCACGCCGGGTAGCGTATTTCTTCGCTATCTTGCGCCGCTTTATCTCGCGCATGAGCATGTTCGTCTTGGCCATGGGCTATTACCCTACTTACGGAACGGAAAGTTGAAAGCTTCTAGGAGCGCGCGCCCGTGTTTGTCATCGTGCGCCGACGTGGAAATGGTGATATCCATTCCGCGAATTTGATCGATTTGGTCGTATTGAATCTCGGGAAAAATGATTTGCTCCTTGACGCCCAGGCTGTAGTTGCCGCGGCCGTCGAAGGAACGCGTGCTGATGCCGCGGAAATCTCTGATGCGCGGAATCGCAATGCTCACGAGACGATCCAGGAACTCGTACATGCGGTCGCCGCGCAGCGTCACCTTGCAGCCGATCGCCTGGCCGTCGCGCACCTTGAACGTGGCGACCGACTTCTTTGCCTTGGTAACCGCGGGCTTCTGCCCCGTAATCTTGGCCATGTCGGCAGTGGCGGCGTCCATGACCTTCTTGTCGGCCACGGCCTCGCCAACACCCATGTTGACCGTGATCTTGAGGATGCGCGGAACCTGCATTGTGTTCTTGAGCCCGAGCTTCGCTTTGAGCTCCGGCACGAGCTTGTCGTGGTAAATCTGCTTCAATCTTGCTGCCATGTCATTTCACTCGCTGGTCGCACTTACTTGGCGTCGACCATTTCTTTGTTCGATTTGAACACCCGCACCTTGCGGCCGTTCTCGAGCGCCTTGAAGCCAATGCGGTCGCCCTTCTGCGTAGCCGGGTTGAAAACCAATACATTGGACACGTGCAAGGGTGCTTCGCGCTCGATGATGCCGCCCTGAACACCCATCTGCGGATTGGGCCGCTGGTGTTTCTTGGACATGTTGAGCCCCTCGACGCGCACGCGATCGTCCGCCAGCACTTCGATCACGGCGCCCTTGCGTCCCTTGTCGCGGCCGGTGATCAGAACCACCAGGTCGCCTTTGCGAATCTTTTTCATCACAACACCTCGGGTGCGAGCGAGATGATCTTCATGAACTGCACGTTGCGTAGCTCGCGCGTCACCGGTCCAAAGATACGCGTACCGATCGGCTCGAGCTTGTTGGTCAACAGGACCGCCGCGTTGGTATCGAAACGGATCAGCGATCCGTCGGCGCGGCGCACGCCGGCGCGGGTGCGCACGACGACGGCGTCATACACCTCGCCTTTCTTCACCTTGCCGCGCGGGATCGCGTCCTTGACGCTGACCTTGATGACATCGCCCACGGCGGCGTAGCGGCGCTTCGAGCCGCCGAGCACCTTGATGCACATCAGCCGCTTGGCGCCGCTGTTGTCGGCTACATTCAAAATGGTTCGCATCTGGATCATGTCGGGCCCCTTATTCGGCGCGGGCGCGATCGACGACGCGCACCAGCACCCATGATTTGCGGCGCGACATCGGCCGGCACGGTTTGATGGACACCGTGTCGCCTTCCTTGCACTCGTTGCCCTCGTCATGCGCGAGGAGCTTGGTGGTGCGGCGGATATATTTGCCGTAGGTCGGATGTTTCACCAGACGCTCCACTGACACCGCAATGGTTTTATCCATCTTGTTGCTGACGACCCGGCCCGTGAGCAGTCGCTGCCCGTGGACGGGAGCCGCCCCGGGTGCGGCCGCGGGTTGGCTCGCCGCCGCTTCGGTTGTTTGTTCTTCGGTCGACATTACGCCTTACCTCCGCTTTGCCTGGTTTGGGCAAGCACCGTCTTCACACGCGCAATGTTCTTACGCACCTTCGCAAATTGATCCGGTTTCGCCGCTTGTCCCGTGGCGCGCGCCATGCGCAAATTGAACTGTTCGCGGCGAAGCTTAAGAAGCTCCTCACCGAGATCCTTGGAGGCCTTCGCGCGCAAATCCTTGGCTTTCATGTACGCACCTGCCGTTTGACGAACGCCGTCGATACCGACAGCTTGGCGGAAGCCAAACGGAATGCCTCGCGGGCGATCTCCTCGCTCATGCCTTCGATTTCGAACAATACCTTGCCGGGAAGCACTCTCGCCACCCAATACTCGACGTTGCCCTTGCCTGAACCCATGCGCACTTCGAGCGGCTTCTGCGTGATCGGCACATCCGGAAATACGCGAATCCAAATACGGCCGCCGCGCTTTACGTAGCGGGAAATTGCGCGCCGCGCCGCCTCGATCTCGCGAGCCGTCATGCGGCATCGATCGGTCGCTTTCAGGCCGTATTCGCCGAACGCAACGAAGTTGCCGCGTTGCGCGCTGCCCGAAATCTTGCCCTTGAATTGTTTGCGGAACTTGGTCCGCTTCGGCTGCATCATGCTCTGTTACCTAATTCAGCTTAAAGATGGTGCCGGGGCTTCGGCGGCCTTGGCAGCACCCTCCGCATCAGCCTCGACGGACTCCACTTCCGGCTGATCAAATATTTCGCCCTTGAATATCCAAACCTTGATGCCGATGACGCCGTACGTTGTCTGCGCTTCGGCAATGCCGTAGTCGATATCCGCGCGGAACGTGTGCAGCGGAACGCGCCCCTCGCGATTGGTTTCCGTGCGCGCGATTTCCGAACCATTGAGGCGGCCGGAGATGCGCACTTTGATGCCCAGCGCACCCGAGCGCATCGTGTTCGTCACCGCGCGTTTCATGGCGCGGCGGAACATTACCCGCTTTTCCAGCTGCTGCGAGATGCCTTCCGCCACCAGTTTCGCGTCCAGTTCGGGTTTGCGAATTTCCGCGATATTGAGCCGCACATCGTTCATCGTCATGCCGAGGATCTTCGCTACCGCGGTGCGGAGTTTTTCGATGTCCTCGCCCTTCTTGCCGATCACGATCCCGGGGCGCGCCGTATGGATCGTGATGTTGGCGCGCCGTGCGGCGCGTTCGATGTGAATTCGGCTCACCGACGCATCCGAAAGCTTCTTGTTCAGGTATTGCCTTACCAAGAAATCGGTGTGGATGTTCGAGGCGAACGTCTTGGATCCGGCATACCACTTCGATGTCCAGTCGCGCGTGATGCCAAGACGAATACCAATCGGATTTACTTTCTGACCCATTAGGCCTCTCGCTTGCCGTCGGACACTTGAACCAGGATATGACTGTTGCGCTTCGCGATTCGCACCCCGCGCCCCTTCGCGCGCGCATGAAACCGCTTGAGCATCGGCGCCGGGTCGACCTCGACCCGCGTGACCTTCAGATCATCGACATCGGCGTTGAAATTGTTGTAGGCGTTGGCAATCGCCGAGTCCAATACCTTGAGGACGATTTTCGCGCCCTTCTTCGGCATGAACTTCAGGGTATTGACGGCCAGCGTCGCGGACTTGCCGCGGATCGTGTCCACCACCAGGCGGCATTTCTGCGGAGAAATGCGCGCGTACCGTAAAATAGCTTTGGTTTCCATGCCTACTCCGCCGCCGACACTTTCTTGTCACCGGAATGCGCCTTGAACGTGCGCGTGGGCGCAAACTCGCCGAGTTTGTGGCCGACCATGTTCTCGGACACCAGCACGGGCACATGCAAACGGCCGTTGTGGACGGCGATGGTCAATCCGACCATATCGGGAATGACCATCGAACGCCGCGACCAGGTCTTGATCGGACGGCGGTCATTCTTTTGACTGGCCGTTTGCACCTTCTTTGCCAGATGCAAGTCCACGAACGGGCCTTTCTTGAGCGAACGAGGCACAGTGATATCTCCAGTCTCTTAGAGTCGTTTGTTCTTGCGGCGCTGAACGATCATGCCGTCAGTGCGCTTATTGCGGCGCGTCTTCTTTCCCTTGGTCTGCAAGCCCCAGGGACTCACAGGGTGGGGGTTGCCTTGCCCGGACTTGCCCTCGCCGCCGCCGTGCGGGTGGTCGACCGGGTTCATCACGACACCGCGGACCGTCGGACGCACGCCGAGCCAGCGCACCGCTCCGGCTTTGCCGAAAACGCGCAGGTTGTGCTCGTCGTTGCCCACCTCGCCGATGGTGGCGCGGCAATCGACGTGAATCTTGCGCATTTCGCCCGATTTCAGGCGCACGCTCGCGTACACGCCTTCGCGCGCCGCAAACTGAGCGGAGCCGCCGGCGCTGCGCGCGAGCTGGCCGCCCTTGCCTACTTTGAGCTCGATGTTGTGCACGGTGCTGCCCACCGGGATATGGCGCAGAGGAAGCGCGTTACCCGGCTTGATCGGCGCATCCGCGCCCGAGCGGATTTCATCGCCGGCCTTCACGCCCTTCGGCGCCAGAATGTAACGGCGCTCGCCGTCCTTGTAGAGCACCAACGCCAGATGCGAGGTGCGGTTCGGATCGTACTCGAGACGCTCGACGACGCCGGGAATGCCGTCCTTGTCGCGCTTGAAATCGACCAGCCGGTAACGCTGCTTGTGTCCGCCGCCGATATGGCGCGTGGTTTGCCGGCCCGAGTGGTTGCGGGCTCCCGTGCGATTCTTCTTCGTGGTCAAAGATTCGAGCGGGCCGCCCTTGTGCAGGTGCGAGCGGTCGACTTTCACCACGAAGCGCGTCCCGGGGGAGGTCGGCTTCATTTTAATGAGTGCCATTGCCGTTAGTCCTTACTTCGCGCCGCCGGTGAAGTCGATGGACTGCCCGGTTTCCAAACGCACGTATGCCTTCTTGTAGCCGTTGCGTTTGCCGGCCACATTCTTGAAGCGTCGGGTCTTGCCCGGCTTGTTGAGTAAATTGACGCCTTCGACCTTGACCTCGAACATCAATTCAACGGCCTGCCTCACTTCGTCCTTTGACGCATCGTCACGTACGCGAAACACATATTGGTTCGCCTTCTCGGTGACGTTCGCCGCCTTTTCGGACACGTGCGGTTGGATCAGCACGGTCATCAAGCGTTCCTTATTCATGCGCGCCTCCGAGACGCTGTTCAAGCAGCTTCAAGGCGCCCACCGTGGCGATCACCTTGTCGTGCTTGATCAAGCTCAAGGGATCGAGAGAGGCCACCGGCATCACGTCCACGTAGGGCACGTTGCGGGCCGCCAGAAACAATTTCTCCTCGTAGGCCTCGACCAAGATCAAGGCGCGCGTCAGACCGAACTCGGCCAGCTTGCTGATGAGCAACTTGGTTCTGGGTGCGGCCAATTCCAAGGATTCGACCGCGACCAGGCGATCTTGCCGGACCAGCTCGGACACCATGGATTGCATGGCGGCGCGGTACATCTTGCGATTGACCTTCTGCGAGAAATCCCGCGGCCGAGCGGCGAAGGCCCGGCCGCCGCCCACCCATATGGGGCTGCGAATGGAACCGACACGCGCCTGCCCCGTACCTTTCTGACTCCAGGGCTTCTTACCGCCGCCCCGCACTTCAGCACGTGTTTTCTGCGCCTTGGTGCCGGCGCGGCCGGCCGCCATGTAGGCGGTGACGACCTGGTGAACCAGCGCCTCGTTGTAGGCGCGACCAAAAGCCACATCCGACAATTGAATGTCGCTGGCGGGAGTTGCGTTCTTTAACTGGAGCTTCATGAGGGTCTACTTTTTATCGGCTTTGGCAGCGCCCTTCGCGGCAGGTGCGGACTTGGTCGCGGCGCCCTTGGCGGCCACCGGGGCCTTGTTCGGCATCAATTTCCTGCGGCGCGCCTGACCCGCGGCTTTGATCGAAGGCTTGACGATGACGCGGCCGCCCTCGGAACCGGGGATCGCGCCGCGGATCAGCAGAAGGTTCCGCTGCACGTCCACCTCGATGATGCGTAAATTCTCGATGGTGCGGTTCTTGACGCCCATGTGGCCGGACATGCGCTTGCCCTTGAACACCCGTCCCGGGGTCTGGCGCTGCCCGATGGAACCGGGCGCACGGTGCGACAGGGAGTTGCCGTGGGTTTTCATGCCGCCGGCAAAATTATGACGCTTCATGGTGCCGGCAAAGCCCTTGCCCACCGTGGTGCCTGTGACATCGACGATTTGACCGGGGGTGAACATATCGACCTTCAGTTCGGCACCGGCAGCCAGCGCTTCCCCTTCGCCCTTGCCCAAGCGGAATTCCTGGGAGGTATAGCCGGCGGCGACGTTTGCCTTGGCGAAATGGCCCGCCAGCGCCTTGGAAACCCGTGACGGGCGGCGGCCCCCAATGGTCACCTGCACCGCACGGTAGCCGTCTGTCTTGTCGCTTTTGACTTGAGAGATGCGATTCGGCAACGCTTCGACGACCGTCACGGGGACGGTTACACCGGCGTCGGTGAATACGCGGGTCATGCCGCACTTGCGGCCAACCAGACCAATGGTCATTGTCGATCCTTTACAGCGGGAACCCTAGGGTTGTCACCGCATTCGTTGCTGAAGATCAGCGGTTTGGGCAAAGGACCCCGGCTACCCTTGGATAGCTGGCGTCTGCGCCCACGCGCTCCGACCTTTAAAATGGACGGCGGATTATATATGAATCCGTCGGTAGATCAACTAATCGTCAGTTGAGCTTGATCTGGACGTCGACCCCGGCCGGCAGCTCCAGCTTCATCAGCGCGTCCACGGTCTTGTCCGTGGGGTTCAATATGTCCATCAGACGCTTGTGGGTACGTATTTCAAATTGGTCACGCGCGTCCTTGTCGCCGTGAGGCGCAGTCAACACCGTGAAGCGCTCCATTTTGATGGGGAGCGGCACGGGACCCTTGACGGTCGCGCCGGTACGCTTTGCGGTGTCGACGATTTCGCGTGCCGACTTGTCGATCAGACGGTGATCGAACGCCTTCAAGCGAATTCTGATGTTTTGATTGGTCATATACTGTTCCCAAGCGCTACGCGCTCAAATTTAACGGGGCCGCAGCGGTCCCGTCCGATAAAAATAAAACCTTACGCAATCACTTTAGCGACGACGCCGGCACCGACGGTTTTGCCGCCCTCGCGGATGGCAAATCGCAAGCCCTGTTCCATCGCGATCGGGGCAATCAGCTCCACCACGATCTTGATGTTGTCCCCGGGCATCACCATCTC
>DASYJX010000064.1:0-7082 GCA_035996065.1 Steroidobacteraceae bacterium
AGTCGGTCCGCGATATCGACCACCCTGCCGATATCCCCGATCCGCGGCGGCCGTTCGGCCGTCGCGATGATCAAGTGGTCGGCGGCTGCTCCCGTCAGCGACGTAACCCGGACCCGGTCGCGCTCGGCAATCTGTTGAGCCACGGTCTCCTCGGCCTAACGCCTAGAGCTAAGCTGCAAAGCTTGCCTCATCAATGCGCGCGCAGCGCGCTTCCGTAAAGAAGCTTTGTCAGCTTCAGCCATCGCTAGGCCGCTGGTGCGTCATCCACCCATGATCCACTGAACGCCAACGACCCGACCTCGCGGAAGTACCCGCACGGCCGCCTGAGGGGCATCGGTCGCCATCCAGTTTCTCGGGCTTACCCACACCACCGTCGTTTCGGCGCGCACCTGTACACTATCGACTCCTACCTCATGTTTCCACTGGCGCCTCGCCGTGTCCTGGGCCGCAGTCAGCGCCAACGTGCGATCCCTGGCCAGAGCGCCGGAGTGGGACCGGCACCCGGTGCTTAGAGCGATCCCGATCCCAATCGCAACACGCAGCATGCTGTTTCAGATTCGTGGGTTGGAGCGGCCTAACGCCCTAGTTCAGCTGCAAGCACACTACCACCATTGCGGCGAAGCCGCATCCGAAACGCGCCTGTCAGCTGCAACGTTTGTTAGGTATCACCGTGCGAGCTAGGCGGTTAGGTAAGTGGAAGTGTAAAGCTTAGTTGGCTCTTTGACTGGAACTGTGTCCATTGATGCTCTGCCGGAAGCCATCCACGAATAATTCCAATTATTTCAGCGCCGGAGGCTACGAGTTGGCTTGCCCGTTCAATAGTTATCGGTTTGCCGCCAACCCGAGCGGTGCCTTCATGGACGAATTTGTTCCGCGCTGTGCGGAGCTCAGTAAATGCCTGCCACAACTTTGTCTCGTCCTTTAACGAGTGCCCCACGAAGTGCTTTAGTAGCGCATCAAATTGCTCTTCTGTCGACGGATTTCTGTCGGTATCGCGTCTCTCGTTCATCCAGCGCCATACGTCAGTTGGAACATCGCCGTTGTTGGCTAGACGCTCGAGTACGTCCGCGATAAAAACCTCGAGCGCCGTCGCGGCGAGCACAACTGCAGTGCCGATTCTTGGCAGAGCGTTCGTTGCGTCGAGAAGTATGTCGTCCCACACTGGCGGCTCCCAGTTAGGCTCAAGCTCGTGCACGCTTTCCCAAACATCCAAGGGGATACTTGTCAACGAAATACTCCAAGCCTTACCGCCAAGACCGCGAACTAGTTCCGGCGTTGGAGAGAGTTCTGAGCCATCGTCGTTCAAGTACTGGAGCCTCCACGTTGCGCCGCGAGTGAGATCGACTGGCAGCACGTGAGCTGATCGAGCCACGTAACGCAATCGCGCGATGAAGCCTTTAACTGTGCGCTGCATCAACTCGACGGGTGGATCAAAAAAATCCTTCTTGCTTCGGCGGTCGAATTCCGGTTTGTGAAAGTCGAACTGCAAACCGTTCGCGGCGAATGCAACCATTCCGTCTAGACGTATGTCGCTAGGCAGCTCAACATGCAGGGGCTGCTCGGTCTTAACTGGCGGCCGAGCGGAAATCGCGTATCCCTGATCCTCGTACGTGTAGATGGGAAAGGTCGCACCGTCTGCAACGACAATCGGGAACGGAATGGCTACGGTTAGTCTCGCGATCACTATCCCCTCTAACGAATGAGCGCATGAGCCGCACATAACGCGGTCTTACAGGTCGAGACGTGCTACCTAACGCCCTAGACGTGTTGTTTCGCCGCAAGCGTCGTCAGGCGGTCACCGAACTCGGGATCGACCACGATCGCCACGGCGTAAGCAGTTTCGACGTCTTTCATTGTGTCAGCGATCTAACGCCTAGAGTTCAGCTGCGGGCGATTGTACTCTCATCATAAAATACCTAAAGACTTGGCCGCGACCGTCAGCTGCAACGTTCGTTAGATTGCGCGAGGTTGGGATGGGGGCACTCCAGTAGATATGGGCCTTGGGTCGCCCGTCCATGGACTTCTGCCTCGTCTCCTTGCGAGTTCCTCGGGCCACGGTTCGGTGCTCATGAAGCGCATCGTATCTCCTAGATCGGGCCTGTAGGTCGGCATGCGTAGCATCAGCAGGCCGACAACCACGACAAGGCCGAAAACGATGATTATTGAGAGTAGACTTCCGATAGATGCCTCGGACTCCTCAACTGAACTCGGCCACACGATAACCGCAATTGTCCCGACTACCGCAATCGTGCCAAGGCAAACAAACCAATAGGCAGCGAATCGTCGAAAGGCATTCATAAAACGAGCGTGCCCCATCTTAAACGATAGGAGCGGCATGCTTAGGAAGATTGCGGGAGTCAGGATCCAACTAACGAACCAATCCATGAACTCTTACTCTGGTGACTATACAGTTGCGGCTATCCAACGCCTTAGTTCAGCTGCAAGCACAGTATCACCATTGCGGCGAAGCCGCATCCGAAAAGTGCTTGTCTGCTGCAACGTTTGTTAGCTAGCACGCGAAGAAGATGCCAAGGCTCATTGTGAGCAGGCGACACCCGAGTACTTCCATCCGGACTCGAAGAACGAGATGAAATCGCAATCACTTTCATTCGGCGAATTTAGGTCGACAACGCCGTAGGACTTGCCGACCTGGAAGATGTAGAGTGGCCGATAATGGGATTCGCTTGCCGGAGGCTTCTTGGGAACCCAAGCGCGCGCGAGAGAGTCAAACGCGCGTCCCGCTCGTGCACACACCGCAGGATCCGTAATCAAGCGCACATCCTCGGGTTTCACTGCAGGTAAATGAAAAGTAGCGCGGAGGCCATCATGCGCGAGCGTTTGGCGAATCACGCGTAGGAAATGCGCGCTTTCTTCATCAGGTCCGTGGCAAGTACTCTGAGTCGGCCGAGAGCTAACCGTGCGATCAACGCGGGGGGTAGTCTTTCCGACTACATCCAAGAGTGACCCAACAGAGTCCGACGAACAGAGTATTTCTGATCATGAACTCCTTTGTGCTAGCTAACGCCTTAGTTCAGCTGCAAGCACACTATCACCATTGCGGCGAAGCCGCATCCGAAAAGTGCTTGTCAGCTGCAACGTTCGTTAGGTAGCAATGGGCTAATGACTCGAATGAGGTGGATTTGTCGCAGCGTGCCATACCATTCCGATCGAGGAAGCCTGCGGATAAACCGACTGCATAACCGCGCCTGCGACAGAAATGATTAGCGCTGACGCAGCAGCAGGAACGATCGTGCGTCGAATTGCAGTGCGCCACCAACTGCGCGTGTCAACGTCGCGCAACCGATGATAGAGGCCAGCCGCGAGGGCGGCATCCAATAGTATTTCGGCGAAGAGAACCGGCGCGATGTAGATGACGTAGATCGCCGCTCCCAACACTGCCGCTGCGGCGATTCCGGCGACGAGCAAGACCCACGCGCCATCATCCAGGTCTATGCCACCGCTCGCGCCACCTTTGTTGGCAACATGAGCAGCCGCAACCGCGTGAGCCGGCGCTTCCGGACCTGCTGCCTCGCCCCATTCCGCTCCGCCGCCGCCACCCGCGAAACCTCCGCCCTGTCCAAACTCAAATGGGCCATAGGAGTCAGAGCGGAATGGGAATGCTACTACGTCGAGGTCGGATGGAGATATTTCGATCGTCCGATTCCGTGCTTCGGAACGGATTCGAAGGCCGTGCATGCGGAGCCAGACCCAGAGATACCCCAGGAACACCGCGTAGGCCGCAGCAACTGCGAGGGGATACCGAATGGCCATGCGCGTGAGGCCAAGGTGCAGAGTGACGAACGAAGTGACTAGCCCGCTCACTCCTGCAACGATGACTCCCAGCGCCATCTCGCGACGTGCCGAGATGCGATGGTCGACTGCGGATCTGATGCTATCAATAGCGCTCGCGCGAGACTGCATCTCGGAGATGATTGGTTGCTACCTAACGCCTTAGTTCAGCTGCAAGCACACTACCACCATCGCGGCGAAGCCGCATCCGAAAAGTGCTTGTCTGCTGCAACGTTCGTTAGACCGCAGGCGCGTTGGACTTGCTGAATTCATTCTAGTCGTTGCGCAGCTGGAATCGGAGGCGGGTGACAGCCAGGCGTATCCGCTACGGCGCGAGCCCCAACACTTGCTAATAGAGGAAGTAGCCATTCAAGAAATGTTGTATCCTGGCCAAGTGACGCTCGCACGCTTAATACTCGTACCGACGTCGGAAACGACGCCAACGGCCCACGCATCCATCCGACTAACTCTGCGCTGTCTTTACGTTGGGCATTTAGCCGGTAGCCATTCTGGTCGCGATCCAAGTCGAGCGTCCGGGCCCTAAGCACCACACAGGTGGCAGAGTCCGGAGCGGCTAATACTAGGCGGAGCTTGTTACTCGATCGTCTGTCCGGTGAGGCAGAACAGGCGAACACGCAGCATAGTGTCAACCCGCCGATCAACTTATTCACGAGGAGGGGCGTCTCGAGTTGAAGTTGCAGTTTTGCGGCCTAACGCCCTAGTTCAGCTGCAAGCACACTATCACCATTGCGGCGAAGCCGCATCCGAAAAGTGCTTGTCTGCTGCAACGTTCGTTAGGTCGCGGGCGCGAGATGCCCGTGGCGGCGCAACAGGTCGACGAGATCATTGAAGGCATCGCGTGCGATTTCCTCGGCCGACAAACCGTGGCCGTAATCCGCAAAGTCGCTGTGTTCGACTCTATCGCCGACTGCAATCCGACCACCCAGCAAACTCGCATACACTTCGTCTTCAGCGCCCGGCGCGCAGACGAGGTCGACGCGATCTGCCGACAGCCGACTCTTTACGGTTCGCCATTCGTGCGAAACCTGTGGGTGGTCGAGGAGAAAAGCGTTTGCGAGTGACCGAAACACGTCATCTGGCATGGATTCCATATTCTCTATGTCGTCGGCCTAACGCCTATTAGGTCTTAGTAGAAACTGAAAAGGCAGCGGACTTCGCCGCCTATTGATAGCCTACTCCCAATCCGCAAATCGCGAAAGACCCAAGCCTTGCTGGGGCTTAGGCCAACCGATCACACTTTCTGACTGCATGATAGGCTGCAAGGAGCGCTGCATTGTGTGCGCTCGCACGCTTTACTGCGAAAACGCATCGATAGGACTCCTCACTCCGCGACCGCCACGATTCAGCACGTGCGTATATACCATCGTCGTCCTCACATCGCTGTGCCCCAGTAGTTCCTGAACCGTCCGGATATCGTAGCCGTCCTCGATCAGGTGCGTCGCGAATGAGTGCCGAAATGTGTGGCAGGTCGCCCTCTTCGTGATTGCCGACGATCGCACGGCCTCCGCCACCGCCCGCTGGATCGACGTCACATGCAGATGATGCCGCCTCAGCTCCCGCGTCTCCACATCGATATACGTTCGCGTCGCGGGGAAGACGTACTGCCAGCGCCACTCCGTCGACGCGCTCGGGTACTTCCGGGCAAGTGCGTTCGGAATCTCGACCCGCCCACCGCCCCGTCTCAGATCGCGCGCGTGTATGCCACGCGCTGTCTCAAGATGATCCCGCAACGGCGGCTCGACCGCCGCCGGCAGCATCGTGATCCTGTCCTTGTCTCCCTTCCCGCCCCTCACCACGATTTCGTGAGAGGCGAAATCGACGTCCTTCACTCTCAGCTGCAGACACTCGAGCACACGCAGACCAGAGCCATAGAGCAGCATCGCCACCAGCCTCGGCGTCTCCTCCAGCTCTCCCATGACGCGCTTCACCTCCTCTCTCGTCAGTACCACCGGGAGTCGCACGGGCCTTTTCGCCCGCACGATCTCTTCTACATCCTCCAGTGGAATCCTGAGCACATCGCGGTACAGAAACGAAATCCCGGCCAGTGCCTGATTCTGCGTCGACGCGCTCACGTTCGACCGGATCGCCAAAGCAGAGAGAAATTCCACCACGTGCTCTCGGCCTAGCTCGGCCGGATGACGTGTCCCGTGAAACCGGATATAGCGCACGATCCACGCGATGTAGGACTGTGCGGTCCTCTCACTGTAGTGGACCAGGCGCAGCTGTTGGCGCACCGCCGCAAGCAAGGGACTCGGCCCGGCGGACCCGGCTGACGAAGTCGACACCATACAACGGTTGCGCCTGGTCCTGATCGGAGCGCATCGATGCCACGCCGGATTTACCCGATTGCCGCAGGCTCGGCGACGCGAGCCGCACTCGGCCGCGGCACCACTACGGGGAACAGCTACGCCCTGGGCTGTCCCGCCATCGGTGTCACCGCCACCACAATCGCCTCTGCGATCTCATCTTCGACCGAGAAAATATCTTTCACGTCGCGGTCGTACACGTCCGCCCACTGCATCACGTCGTCGGCTGTGCTGCTCAACCGCGCCGTTACACGCAGGCGATCCCCCACGCGCTCGACGGTTCCTTCGAGAACGAGACGAGCCTCGAAGCTCGCGGTGCTCGCCGTGTCGCCCCAGCGTTTCACGGAGCGCGGACGACCCGGCGCCAGCACTCTCATCCCGTGCGCTCTCAACAACTTTCCCGCTACGGCGTTCGTCACACCGGTCGCGAGATACGCGTTTGCGGAATCGGCGCCGAGACTGACGAATGGAAGAACGGCGATGACGCCGAGATTCGCGGTCGACCACTCCGCGCTCGATTCCGCCATTCCCGAAGCTGTGTTCGGATGCGTGCGAGTGTAGATGCCGGCGCTCACTGCCACCGCTCCCACCAGTGCCAGCGCTCCGACGACAGCTCTCGTGAGCGCACGACTGCCGCGCCGAATCTGCGTCGGTGCCGACGCTAACGATCCGCTCAGCGTCTCCGGATCCTCCAGAGCTTCTACCAGCGCCGCGGCGGTCTGCGGGCGATCGGCAGGATCGATCGCCAGACAGCGGGCGATCAATCGCTCGAGCCCCGCCGGCACGTCCTTGCGCACACTCGACAGTGGCTTGGGCGGCAGCGTCAGTCTCGCCGTCAGCATCTCGCGCGGATTCAGGCTTGCGAACGGCGCTGCACCCGACAACATCTCGTAAGCGGTCACGCCCAGCGCATAGATATCCGCTCGGCCGTCGATGTCCGGATCCCCAGCGGCCTGCTCGGGCGCC
>DASYJX010000065.1:0-1524 GCA_035996065.1 Steroidobacteraceae bacterium
CCGGGCTGTTGAAATTCAGCACCGCGTCGAGACCGTCGAAGCCGTTGGCCCTGGTCGAAATCGGCAGGTTATGAAACGCGGAAAAATTCTCGACATTGATCCATGACGGCCACGACGTGGTGAACCCGCAGGCCGCCCGCAGGGCACGCAACCGCTTCGCCGCCGCGCCGACCTCCGGCCAGGTCTTCGGTGCGATTTCGGGATCAAGCCCCGCGGCGCGAAACATATCCTTGTTGTAATACAGGATCGGGGTTGAAGCGTTGAACGGGAATGACAGCATGTTGCCGGCGACGTCGCTGTAATAGCCGGTCACGGCCGGAAGGTACGCCGCCGGAGAAAAAGCCTCCTGCTCGTCCCGCATCAACTCGAACACCGGATAGATCGCGCCCTTCGCCGCCATCAGCGTCGCGGTCGCAATTTCGTTGACCTGAACGATGGCCGGCTGACTGCGCGAACGAAACGCGAAGATCGCCGAGGTGACCGTTTCGGTGTAATTCCCCTTGTAGCTCGGCACGATCCGGTATTCGGATTGCGAAGCGTTGAAATCCGCAGCCAGCTTCTCGAGCTGGCGTCCGAGTTCGCCCGACATCGCATGCCACCACATGATATCGGTGGCAGCGAGCGCGGGAGATGCCAAGATGACGACTACCGCGGCGACAGCAAGCCGCAGGAATCTCAAAGCTGCCTTCAGGGATAAAACCATTCTGCCGCAATCCCACCGCGATCCCCGGGTGACGCATGCCCTCATAGAACCTCGCGCCGGCCGTTTCAATCCGCAGAGGACAATTACAGAGGACAATTGACGATATCAGCGGCGCAGGCAAAATAGCCATCTCCCGCCGAATTCAGCTAAAAAGCATTGAACCTTTCTTGCCCGCGCCAGACACCATCACAAGGGGATATTTGCCTGTGCACAACCGCGCCGACCTTTCGCGGAATGTAGACGTCGTTGCGCTGTTTTTAACCGCGATCCCGACGAACGTGGCCGCACGGGAATTTCGCGCCGGCGATCCCCCGAACGGCAAATATCCGGCCCTTCGAGCGCCGCAGGCGGGCGCAGAACTGGCCAAACGCCTTCGCAAGGTGAAGTGAGTTGGTCTTGGCGTCCCCCAGGCAAGACGAGGTTGCCGAACGGCCGGCAAGCCTCGCCGCGCGGGTCCGTTCCCGCATCGTCGGGCTGGTCCGCGCGGTGCCGATCCGCTGGCGCATCCTTTCAATCGCCGCGCTGAATTCGGCTGTCGTCGTCGTGCTCGCCGGCATGATCTGGAACGGCGCCCAGGTGCTGGGATCGGCGTGGGAGGACGTCCGGCAGGTGCGGGAGTCGGACAAGATTCTGGCCCTGCTGGAAAGCGAAACCGGGCGCCTGCAGAACCTGATCCATCGCTACATCAACCAGCCGAGCCCCGAATTATTCGCCGAGATCCTGCTGTTGCGCGAAGCGGTTCTCGGCACGCTCACCACGCGTGCCTCGACCGACCCGATGCTGTCGGGATCGGTGGAGGAGCTCGAGCGGGTCACCGAACG
>DASYJX010000066.1:0-1529 GCA_035996065.1 Steroidobacteraceae bacterium
ACCGCCGCCGCGAACGTCACCATGATAAAGGACAGCGCCGTCGCAGCCAGTGCACCGGCGACGACCGGCGTCCACTGCAAATATCCGGGCTCCTCGACGAATGGATCTGTGTCGAGTGGCTCCGCAGTGAGGGTTTCAAATGCCATCGCCCTGGACCTTCACCGTAACCCGAACAGCGACAGGATCGCCATGATGACCACGACCAGACCGATCAGATAAATCAAACCGTTCATTGCACCCTCCATGTTCCTGCGCAGCTATAATCGGATCGATGCCGCAAGGTTCCTGAGGCGATGTGATCTTCGCAATCGCAGCGCATGTCGGCTATCGCACATAGCGCGATCTCCAATCATGCCGCCATCATCGCTGCTTGATGTGCATTGCCGAAGAACTGCCAAGGACTTTAGCGCGACGTGCTACCGGTGGTTTGCGGCGGCTTCTTCGAGGCGTCGAGGCTGGTCGGTCCATTGGTCCCGTACAAAGCCCACAGCATCAGCACGATGGCGATGCCAACACAGGCAACGATGAACAGGATGGGATACGCCTTGTTATCGGAAAACATCGGAGCCGGACCGAAAGCGCGCGTAACAGGCGGGGTCCGGGAGAGGAGGCCGGACCCCTGACAAGAACCGAAACGATGCCCCTTCCGGTTCGCCGCTCGGTAGATGCTCGGATGAGGATAATCGAAAAGTCATCCAGCACATTGATGGGAAGCAATTTTTTTGAAGAGCTTAGCGCTTCTCGATCAGCACCTTGCCTCTCACCACAAGCAGCGTGCGCTTGCCGTCGGATACCTCGGTGGCAAGATGAGTGTTGCAGGTGGAGCGAAGGTTTCTGCCGAGAACGGCAGGTATCCGTTGCACGGCGAGTTCGCACGCCTCTCTCGAATTGGCGAGTTGAACGCCGCGCCGGTCTTTCGCGACCGTTCCGTTCAAGTGCTGATGGAAAAAGTATCGCGGCATTTGGTCCTCCCAATGGAGCGACACCGCCCGCGGCCGTGCTGCGGGACCAAGATGGCGGACCAACCATTCGTTCCAGGCTTCACGCGGAATTATCATTTTTATTGGAGTTGATTGCAGTTCGCCTCGGCGTGTCGGAAAAGTTGCGTGCAGGCATATTCGCGCGCCGCGGGAAAAGATTACGTCGTCCCGCACAAGCGAGCGAAGCGAACGCGATCCGGCACCCATAGCCACAGGTGTGGGCAGTTGCGCGAAAGGCGTCGAACAGCGTCTCTCAAAACAAGCGGCACGGCCTATGGGGGCCCGGCGTTCGCCGGGGCGACGATAATCCATCAGGAGAACGCGACTTGCACTGTCCCCAACCCGGCCAACTGCATCTCGACGCGATCGCCGGCCTTCAGCCACACCGTCTTCACCAGGCTGCCGGTGAGCACGATCTGCCCCGCGCGCAGGGCTCTGCCTTCATCAGCGAGATGATTGGCGAGCCACGCCAGCGCGTTATGGGGATGGCCGAGCACGTCGGCGCCGGTGCCCTGCCCAGCCTCATTGCCGTTGATGAGCGCGCGGCCG
>DASYJX010000067.1:0-1574 GCA_035996065.1 Steroidobacteraceae bacterium
GCAAAAACTGAAATGCCTACAATTTATACATCCAATGATTTTGTTTTGATCATGTTGCACCAGCCGAGTGCAGGGACGATATCGGTTTTAGTAACCACTCAAGAACGAGTCGGGCGCACCATGAGTACTGCGCAGCGACATAAGGAGAGACTGCCATGAATACGAGTTTCAACCAGGGGTCCGCACGGATCTACCAATTCCCCGTCGGGGGTCGATCCGGCCTTGGTGGACAACGCCACGACGAGATCAAGACCTCCGCCGATCTGACTGCGTCAAGCGTGAGCCAAGCTACCGTCGGCGGCGCCTGGTACCACGACGCGGCAATCCAGGAGTCCAAGCCGGTGCGTGAGCGCTGATGCCGACCGCACTCGGTGCCGATGTGTTGCCGGACTTTGGTGCGATATCAAAAGCGTAAAGAGGGTCGAAACAAAAATGTTTCGGCCCTTTTTCATGTCACCTCGCAGCTCGTAACCGGCCGCCTGGCGTGCTTAAGCGTGGTGCCCTCCCTGGTGATCTTCAGCGTGACGCCACCGCCCGAATAGCGCGCGCCGGAAAATGCAAAGCGCCTGGCCAGCGTTACCGCCCGTCCATCGATCTGCAGATGCGCGCGCGTGTCGTATTCGAAAAATCCGACAATGAACTGCGAGCGGTCGGCACAGCGATAGTTCTGGAACGTCTGCGCCGAGGCGGGCGATAAGCCGGCCGCAATTCCCGCAACACACAGTGCCGCTCCGAAAATAAGTCTGGTCGTGCGCCGATTCATGTTCGTCCCTCTTTTTTGTCGTCATTGCGAGGAGCGGAAGCGGCGAAGCAATCCAATACTATTGCATCCAGAGCTCTGGATTGCTTCGCTGCGCTCGCATGACGGTTGTTGGCTGATTTCCGGTGATACCCTAGAGGACGTGAGTATAGACGAGACCGAAGCGAGCGACACACCCCTCCCCGTCATTTCCACGCCGCAGAAGAAAGCTTAAGCTGACCTCATGTCAGATACCCCTGCCCGTCACTTCAATCTCGCCGGCGCCAGCAATTTCCGCGACCTTGGGGGCTATCCCGGCAGAGACGGCCGCATCGTCCGCTGGCGGCGGATCTTCCGGTCCAACCATCTCGGCCACGTTACCGAAGCCGATATCGAGGTGCTGCGCGGCCTCGGCTTGAAGAGCGCGTTCGATTTTCGCGGTACCGAGGAGCGCACGGCAGCCACCTGCCGGCTCGAGGAGATCGCCGTTCACTCGCTACCGATCGAGCCGACCGTTGCCGCGACGCTGCGCGCAATTCGTGCCAGCGGGGCGCCGCTGTCGCCGGACGCGGCGCTGGATGTGATGCGCGATTCCTACCGCAATTATGTGCTTCACAACACACAGCGCTACCGCGCGCTGTTCGCCCACATGCTGGAGAACCGCGCGCCGCTGGTGATCCATTGCACCGCCGGCAAGGATCGCACCGGGTTCGCCTGTGCGCTGATCCTGCACGCGCTCGGCGCGCCGGACGAAGTGATCGCTGAGGATTATCTTTTGACCAACCGCTATTACCGGCGCGACCTCAATGCCACGACCGATCTTCCCGACGACGTC
>DASYJX010000068.1:0-2037 GCA_035996065.1 Steroidobacteraceae bacterium
AACAAGATCAGGAGAAATCTCCATGTTTCGTACCAGCGTTTGCCTTGTTGCCGCGCTTCTCGTCGCAGGAACGCTTTCCACCGCGACGGCCCAGACTGCCGCGCCGGCGACGGCTCCGGCGGTCACTACGGCTCCGGCCGCCGCCAAACCTTCAAGGATCAAATTGAGCATCGAACGCCTCAAGGAGATGCGCGCCAAGTGGGCGCTGAACAAACCCAGGCTGAAGGCTTGCCGCGCCGAGGTGAAGTCGAAGGGGCTGGCCGGCGACGACCGCTGGTTCTACATCGAAGACTGCATGGGCAAGACCTGAGGCATCCATCATCGGCGGGTGAACCGCCTGGCTAATGGGGGGGTGTGATGGCGGAGAGCCGTCAGGCCCCTCAAATGCTTGTCGGAGCGACATAATTCCTATTGGCATCTGGCATGCCACGAACTAGAGTCGATTGGCTGAGCGCAAGAATGAGACGTTCCAATGAGTCATGATGTGCAACAGGTCCGCTCGTTCGAACATCCGGGCGAGGGACGCCGGCGGGCCAAATCGACGCCCAAGGGGCGTCAGGTCGAACCCCAAGCCGCACATGAAATCGAATTACTGCTCGGCGACCGGCCGCGACGCCGCGATCTCCTGATCGAATATCTGCATCTCATCCAGGATAAATATAACCAGATTTCCGCGGCCCACCTTGCAGCCCTTGCCGACGAGATGAAGCTGGCATTCGCCGAAGTGTTCGAGACCGCGACCTTCTACGCGCATTTCGACGTGGTGAAGGAAGGTGAACCTGATATCCCTCCGCTCACCATTCGCGTCTGCGATTCGCTGACCTGCGCGATGCTGGGTGCGGAAAAACTGCTTCCGGAGTTGCAGGCCAGCGCCGGTCCCGGCATTCGCGTGGTGCGCGCGCCCTGTGTCGGCCGCTGCGACACCGCGCCGGCAGCCGAGGTCGGGCATCACTTTGTCGATCATGCCAGCGTTGCCGGCGTATTCGCGGCGGCGAAGGGCGGCGATACCCACGCGCATCTGCCCGGCTATGTCGATTACGACGCCTATGTCGCCGGCGGCGGCTACGCGCTGCTCAAGCGGTTGCGTTCCGGAGAACTAGCCAAGGAAGATTTACTGAAGGCGCTTGACGATGCGTCCTTGCGCGGTCTCGGCGGCGCCGGCTTTCCGACGGGGCGAAAGTGGCGGGCGGTATTGGGCGAGCCCGGGCCGCGGCTGATGGCGATCAACGGCGACGAGGGCGAGCCCGGAACGTTCAAGGACCGCTGGTACCTCGAAACCGATCCGCATCGCTTTATCGAGGGCATGTTGATCGGTGCGCATGTCGTGGAAGCACCCGAAATCTACATCTACATCCGCGACGAATATCCGGCCTCGCGTGAAATTCTGGAGCGCGAGATTGCCAAACTGCCGCCTGATGGTCCCGTGCTGCATATGCGGCGCGGTGCCGGCGCTTACATCTGCGGCGAGGAATCCTCGCTGCTGGAAAGCATCGAAGGCAAACGCGGTCTGCCGCGGCACAAGCCGCCATACCCGTTCCAGGTCGGGCTGTTCGGTCTGCCGACGCTGATCAACAACATCGAAACGTTGTGGTGGGTGCGCGACATCGTCGAAAAGGGTGCGGACTGGTGGAAGAGCCATGGCCGCAACGACCGCCACGGCCTGCGAAGCTATTCGGTTTCGGGGCGGGTCAAGAACCCCGGCATGAAACTGGCACCTGCCGGCGTCACGGTGCGTGAATTGATCGACGAGTTCTGCGGCGGCATGGCCGATGGGCACACCTTCCATGCCTACCTGCCGGGCGGCGCATCCGGCGGCATCCTGCCGGCGGCGATGGACAATATTCCGCTCGATTTCGGCACGCTGGAAAAATACGGCTGCTTCATCGGTTCGGCCGCGATTATCATCCTGTCCGAACAGGACAGCGTGAAGGGTGCGGCACTCAATTTGATGCGTTTCTTCGAGGACGAAAGCTGCGGCCAGTGCACACCTTGCCGCGTCGGCACCCAGAAGGCGGCGCTGCTGATGGAAAAGCCGGT
>DASYJX010000069.1:0-1593 GCA_035996065.1 Steroidobacteraceae bacterium
GACCATCGATCCCCTCACCATGCCGCTGACCCGCCTTGCCAACAGCGTGGTCGAGGCCGTGGTCGATCGCCTCGACGCCGTCACTGACGACGTCGCAAAATATTTTCAATCCGATTTGCTGTTCTATCGCGCCGGTCACCCCGACGCGCTGGTTGCGCGGGAAGCCGCGCATTGGGATACTCCCTTGTTTTGGGCGGCGGATGCGCTCGGCGCGCATTTTATTCTCGCCGAGGGCATCGTGCATGTGCGCCAGCCCGAGTCCGCCGTGGCGGCGGCACGCGCGGCGCTGCCAACCGATCCCTGGTCGATCGCGGCGCTGCACGTGATCACCACATTGACGGGCTCGGCGCTGCTTGCATTGGCGCTACTGCGCGGCGTGCTCGATCAGGATCAGGTCTGGGCCGCGGCGCATGTCGACGAGGATTGGAACGCCGAAAAATGGGGTGTCGATGAAGAGGTTGCGGCGCGCCGCGCAGCGCGCTTCGTCGAGTTTGCGGCCGCCGCAAGCGTCCTGAAGGCGATGAACAGATATTAAGATTCAAACTTCTTTGACCTGGAGGCGATCCGTCAAAAAGCGGAACTGAAAAGCTCGATGAACATTTCTCTCCTTACGCGATAACGCGGATCCAAGGAGGATGATTGATGAAACGGCTTTTCTTAACCGGACTTGCAGCCTGCACTTTGGCGTTGGCTCCAGGGCTGTCTGCTTCGGCAATGCCCGTTGCGACTCCGGATGCTCTCGGCGCCTCCGATGCAGGGGTCATCCAGGTCAAGGGCGGCCACGGACATGGTCACGGCCATGGTCACCACTGGGGCCGCGGCGGGCGCGGTCATCATTATGGATGGCATCGCGGCCGGGGACATCATTACGGCTGGCGGCACCGTCGCCACCACTGAGATCAAGCTCGATGGAGGCCGCCCCGGTTGGCGGCCTCTGTCCTGCTGATCCCACCGAACATTTTGTTCAGACTGCCCGGCGCTCCGGCGAAATGTCGTGTGAATAGTGGGTGCGCTCCACGACGGCAGACAGGGCGGCTATCTTGAGCGCTGCCGGGTCCCGCTCGCCTTTGGCGGCACATGCAAGAATTTGCGAGGCTATGTCGGCTTTCATCGTCGACGTGCGCTTTGCTTCCGGCAGGGCTGCCGTCGTATCGTCAAGGACTGCCCGCATCAATTCGATTAACTCCGGCTGAAAAGCCGCTCCCGTGGCGCCCATCGCCGCCTCCTTGATCGCTACGCCCCCTTTTATCTTGAGGCAACAATTTGGCGCTCGTCTGTTCGCTACCGAACAAACTCAAAATCTTTTCGCCGCGGCGCTTCTCGCTGCGATGCAATAAAGGGCGCTCGGTTACTCAGGCGAGCCGTAGGGTGAGTTGAGGCGGCGCACTGGTGTGAGTGGCAACAAAGTCCTGGATATATTCGGGGATAGCGAGACCCTCGATATCGCAGCGGATCTGGATTTCGACCGCGGCATCTTGCGACACGTCTCGTGACCAATGCTCAAGCGTGTTGAATGCAACGACGCGTACGGGATCGTTGAATTGCCCCGACATGAGGTCGGCCACGACGGCTTCAAAGTCTGTCCGCTCGACC